>NZ_FMZB01000005.1 GCF_900101385.1 Terribacillus halophilus | reverse complement strand
TTCCGAGAAAGTCGTTGAACTATCAAACACCATTGGAAGTATTTTTGAGTCACCTGGATGATGCTGTTTTGTCTAGCTTATATTGACAATTGAGAACATAAAAAAATTACCACAACAGCATCCTCTTCAAAACAAATAAATAAATCTCATTAAGAAACCGCAATAATAGCGTTAAGCTCCTATTTGTGCGGTTTTCTTTTCTATGTTATAACCTAACATAGTGTTCATCTTCTGATTGGATGATATGTATTCCATAAGGATGCATAAGGAACAGTATGATGCTCACTTGAGCATCATATATAGATAGGGAGTGTCAATCACCTTGGTGCAACAGGATTTCACAAAGGGCCGGATCATGCAGCAGCTCATCACATTTGCCGGTCCTATCATGCTTACGAACTTGCTGCAAGTTTCTTATCAATTCATCGACAGTTTATGGGTCGGGAATCTTCTCGGCTCGAATGCACTTGGCGCGGTAACCGTCTCCTCCACCGTTTTATTAACGATATTGGCATTCATCATCGGAATCAATAATACCACCTTGACCGTTTTGTCCCAGCAAAGAGGAAGAGGTGACGAAAAAGGGTTAAGGGACTACTTAAACGCCTTTGTTGTCGTACTTGGTTCTTTATCTATAGTTGTCGGTATCATCGGTCTGCTCTTCTCCCGTCAAATTGTCGTCATGCTCAATACGCCTGCCGCTATGATCGATGAGGCAAAGGTTTATTTGCAGGTCAACTTCCTTGGAATTTTATTTTTGATGGGATACAACTTTATCGGCACAGTATTAAGGGCTTTGGGAGATAGTAAAACACCGTTGAGGTTTGTTTTTATCGCCGTTATGTTGAATACGATCCTGGATCCATTATTCATTTCAGGCTTTGGGTGGGGCATCCAAGGAGCAGCGTATGCCACTGTTTTATCGCAAGCTGTCGCTTTCCTTTTGGGTATTTGGTACACACTCCGTCATAAGCTTGCTCCATTGTCAGTGCCCTTCTTGCCTACGAAAGAGCAAGTATGGCTTATTTTGAAGCTTGGCATTCCGTCCGGGTTGCAAATGATGGTCATATACGCTGGCGTGACAGCAATCATGAGCGTCGTCAATTCCTTCGGCGGAGCGGCCGTCGCAGGATTCGGTGCTTCCCAGAGAATCGACAGCCTGATCACCTTGCCTGCCATGGCACTGGGTACTGCCGTCAATAGTATGGCAGGACAAAATATCGGTATCGGCCGCTGGGACCGGGTAAAAGAAATCGCCAAGTACGGAGCTTTGTACAACTTTGCAATAATGCTTGTGATTGCCGTCCTTGTCTTTATTCTTGCAAAACCCCTGACCAGCTTGTTTATCGAGGAAAAAGAAGCTGTTTCATTCGGTACTGACTATTTGATGATTATTGCCTTCTTCTATCCATTCATCGGGCTTAACTTTATTTTAAATGGGATTGTCCGAAGCTCAGGCGCCATGTATCAAGTACTGATTCTAAACATCCTATCTTTTTGGCTGCTGCGATATCCACTGACATATATTTGTTCTTCTCTTATCGGACAAAATGGCATTGCTTTAGGCATGGGCATCAGTTTTATCCTCAGCAGCGCCTTTTCTTTTTCCTATTATAAGTGGGGGAAATGGGATAAGAAAAAGTTGTTTGAAGATGAAAGAAATTAATTCAGAAAAGCGTTAGACCTGAAAATCAGGACTAACGCTTTTAAAATGCTTATTCAAACTGTTATTCCGAAAACGCTCCGCCATAATCAGCTAATTTGTCACGCCACACCGTATGGAAATGTGCTTCAGCATTATCATCACTATTGTAGCCTACCCCTTGTTGAGAAGCAATTTCAAGCCATAGGCGAGGTCCATCGATCCTTACATAAGAACCAATGTCATTATAATCAGTTGATCCGGACCAGCCAATATATGTTGTGGCAAGCGCATCGTCAGATAAGTATACTTCCAATAATTCCTGGGCTGTATCCTCATCCGCATCTCCTACCCAAGCTTTAATAGCTGTCTTCACCAGTTCCTGCTGCTCTTCGTTAAGGTCTGTATAAAGAATTCCTTCGCTTTCTTCCGGGAACTCGCCATCGCTGTCCGCTCCTACAACAACATCACTGAATGTTTGATCAATTTCTGCTTCAGCAAGTTGTTCTTCATCAAGTGATTCAATGATGGAATACATCCCTTTTCTTCGGGTTTCGATTGGAGCGTACAATGTTCCATTCAACTCAAAGGTTCGTGGCTCTGTCCCTGTGAATTGCGGTGTTGCACTGACCTCTTCCCCATGGAACACAATATTTTCAGCCAAGTGGTGTCCGCTGATTTGTAACATCCAGGTATCTTTATCGGATGGCTCGCCTAAAATTGCGATATAGTATAATCCTGAACCCCATTCCGTCCGTCCTGTATCCGTTGTCAAAAACTCATCTGCACGTATGATGTTGATCATCGTCTCGTAGCCCTGCTCACTTAAGGAAGCTTTGGCAAGCGCTAAAGCAGCTCCCACACTCTCCTCCGACAAATCACCTAAAGCAACCCCATTGCGATTTTGTGAGTTAGCAGGCAAATTAGTCCAGTGTGCTGCATTTTCTTCCGTGAAATCATAGCTCACTTGTTCCTTCTCGTCATCTGACAGCGTATCTAAAAAGGCAGCAGCAAGCTCCGCCTTACTCTTACTCTCCGTGGCATTATTTTCTGCCGATTCTTCTACGATATCTATAATAGAATCCTTTGGTTCGGATTGCATTTGCATACCTTCCCCTTCAGGTCCTCCTTGCCCATTCCCTATTTCTGAGACTTCAGCAGTTTCAGAAGCATTGGATATATCGGCTTCGGCATCTGTGGTTAAATCAGTAGCACATCCTGTTAAAAACAGAAAACTTGAAGCCAAAACATAAAATCTTATCGTCATCCAATTGTCCATATCTGTACCTCCGCATATTTTGTTGTTATGTTTCTTCACTAAACATAACAACAAAATATAGATACGAAATGGGATAAATATATAATAAAATAAGCAGCAAACTAAGTTTTACACAAAAATTCCGTTAACCTGTTCTCTATGACTAATTTAAAATCCATTTTGTATGCTTATTCCTTCATCAATAAAAAATTCCTGTCACAGCTGGAACAAATATAGTGCTAGTGAGGGATGATAAATCCTGCTTGGAGAAGCTGCAAGCAGAGAATCGCTTTGTAAGACAACAGAATAAATTTTAAAAGAAACTAAAAGCAGCCTTTTACCTTACAGCCATTTTTCCAAACAAGTAACTTCCTTTCTCTTTGTATCAATGCGTACTTTTTTCCCAATCGCCAAAGGAATCATCGGATGCGTATGACAACAGTCGAATTCGGCTAAAATCGGGATTTGCTTACCATCCAATTGTTCCAGCAATATATCTAAAGATTGTTTGCCCGTTCCCAGATCATCATACTGCTCATGCTTTCCTAGAATGATTCCGGAGACCTTGTCAAAAACGCCATGAAGCTTAAGCATTGCTATATTCTTCTCCACTACCGCAGCATTTTTTGCAGTATCTTCAATCAATAAAATGTCTCCCTGTTCAAACTGTGGAAAATACGGTGTGCCAATGAATCCATACATCGCATTATTATTTCCACCGACCAAACGTCCTTCAGCCATCCCTTCATTTACACCGATCCACTTATTATCATATAAAGTCTTTTCTTTACTGTACTCCAGCCAATTTACCACTTCATCCGACCAATAGCTTGGCATTGGGATTACATATGGTGTTACAGGTTGTTCACAAAAATACTTCTCAAAATAAGCATATGTATCATTCACTAAAGGCTCAAATTCCCCAAAAGAAGCAACTAGGGCTGGTCCATAGTAAGTAGGTATATTCGTTTTGGTATATAAGGCCATCAAAACTGCTGTTGCATCCGAGTATCCCACTACTAATTTTGGGTCATTCTTAAATGCTTCATAATCAATGTAAGGAAGCATACTATTTGAATTCGTACCGCCAATCATTGCCATGATCATCGTTATGGAGGGATCCCGGAGTAATTGATTCAATTCTTGCGCTCTTTCCTTGGGACTGCCCGACCGATAAATCTCACTTTTCCCCGTCAGACACCCTTCCACAATCTGAAACCCTTTTTGTTCAAGAAATGATTTCCCTCGCTTATATCGTTGCTCCGCCGAAACGGAAGCTGGTGAAGAAGGAGAAAAGACACCAATCTTATCGCCTTTCTTTAGAGTCCTCAACTTGAATACCTCCAATTCACTATTTAGAAAGTCAGAAGTCTTTCTATGCAGGGCATCACACGCAAATTTTATTGTTTTAACTGCTTATACTCCTGCAGTACTGCTTTTTCATCGATTAAAAGCATCATTTCTTCGGAAAATTTAAGCAGTATATATAGAAACGAATAGGACAAAAAACGAAGTAACAAACAGAATGACAGCCATAGATTTACGTTTCTCTTTATATTGAGAAATCCCCATCACTAGACACATCAATCCCATAAATAACAACATATAATAAGAAATCTCTTGATTGCCCGTCATGAAACCATAAACAGAAAGACAGACCACAATAAGCGCTAAACTAATATGAAGTGCTTTTAACATCCATTAAACCTCCATATAATACTCGAGTCATTTCATAACTTCCTCATCTTCTCACCCGACTTAATAATGATATTTACACCTGATGCACTTCCACCTTCTATGTGGTTCTCCATCTCGGAAACATCGATTCTAGTTTTTATTTTTACCAGTTTTCTCTCTTTCCCCATCAAGCTGACCTTATGAGGCGCTTTATCATTTAGGAGCGAAACCATCGGTGTATCATCTTCGAAATCGTATTTCTCATAAAACTCAACGGAAAATTCCACATCATCACTACTATAATTTTCAAAAGGAAGTTCACATTCTCCGCTCAATGTTGAACCGTCAACCATTTCGAAATCACAATTACTCCATTCTTCATCATAATAAACAGCGTCAACTCCCGTTGCCAGCGTCTTTTGATAAAATTCCACAATCATGGAAGGGAGGAAAACTGCGATAACTATCGCAAGCAAAACTGCTCGCACATGATACTTTTCCAATGATCTTGTCAAGAAAAATAAACTTGCAATAAATAAGATTAATGCAGTGATTCCCATATAATGCAATCCATGAACAGTTCGAATCGGGAATTGAAACATCGCTACAACCGTCTCACCCAAAGGATTTTTATGCGGAAAAGGAATGGTCATTGCTGTAGTAACAATGAAAAGAACAAGTGACGTCCATAACATTTTTTTACTTTTTATCAATTGTACACCTCCAGGCCATCGGTTAAGGTATATTATTCCTACGTCGGGCAAACTTTTTCGATTCAACTATTTGTTCATTATGTAAAGAACTATATACATCCCTGGAGCAAGGGCCACTCTACGTCCATTGCTTAAAGATAGCGTAGAGAGCTTCAAAGAACGAATCACTTGGGTTTGTCATTTTTCATCTAACCGCTTTAATTTCCATTCAGTCAAACAATACACGAATATCAATGAAAAAATGACCCATACCAATTCAACAAATATATATAACTCATTGTCGTAGGGGAAAAATACTAACACCATCCCTCCAATGATAATGTTCACTACCCCCACCAACACAAGCAACTTCGCAGCGTATGATTGCCCGAAATTCCATAAAGCTTCATTTTTCATGGATCGTTTCGTTCTGTAGCCTGCCATCCTGTTGATGCTCCCTGGATCAGACAACTTAAGCATGAGACTACCCATTAAGTGACCAATACCACATATGAGAATCAGCATTTATAAAACACCTACCATCTTAAGTACAAGTTTAGCATCGGGCATATTCTTGCTGTATTGTTTGGATGTTATATAAGGTGACACAATTAAAGTGAGTAAATAAAGGAAGGGAAACAAGTGCCGCGATTTTTTCCATTTCTTATTTTCAGAGGATGCTTATTGGAAATACGCTGATCCACGTCTGCAAGATTTTAAGTTCATCTCTATCCTCATTATCTTCCAATAATTCAATAAATCTATTACAATGGCTGTCACAACAACGACGTAAAAGCATCGTTTTTTGACTACTCCGATGTTTTTAGTGGAAAATATATATGGGTAAATAAAAGAGAGGTGATTTCATGACTGCCAGTGGATGGCTTATCTTGGGTGTAATCATTCTAGGGGTCATAGTCTGGTTGGCATCTGGACGATTGTCTTACATGTTTGTTTATTTTGCACTATTCTCATTAGGTTCGTTTATTTATAGACTAAGTAATGGTCAAACATTTGGTGACGCATTTTTCAATTCGTTCGGTTTGGTGGACATTTTGGTTATAATCATTGCATCCGTGTTGCTGATTGAAAGGATTAAGGATAAGAGATCGGATAACTGATCACGTT
The DNA here is from genome assembly GCF_900101385.1 of Terribacillus halophilus. Classification (GTDB taxonomy): domain Bacteria; phylum Bacillota; class Bacilli; order Bacillales; family Amphibacillaceae; genus Terribacillus; species Terribacillus halophilus. The sequence goes on along the minus strand of NZ_FMZB01000005.1, from coordinate 267,659 downwards.
ACAATATTTACTGTACCTTCGCGAACAAGATACAACATACAATAAATAATCTCAGTTAATCAAAACCTGTAAAGAAGTTAAATAGGATTGCCATTGTACCCAAAGGAACAGTGATGAACCCTATTACAACATTTAGGATCATCATAGCTACTCTCAGCCACAATCCTTTTATGAAAATGCATATATTAACCCTATAAGCGGAAATACAATCATCCACCCAGGGGCTGGAAGGGCAATGCATCCATGAGGAGTAAGGACATCCCCATTACATAAATAATTACCATTGATGCTGTACTATAATATGACAATGTTTCCCTCGTTTATTTAAGCAACTAATCGTACTTCCCTATACGTCGCTCGTTTACCATTATAACACCATAATTTGCCATTAGGAGAGACTAGTTAATAACAAAAATTGAGGTACGTAGTTAAATGATATTTTGATAACACGGATTATGACACACAGTTTTTCAAGCAGAACCAGCAAAATGGAATGCCTTAAGGAGTGTTGAATTTGAAGCAAGGGACAGATCATAATAGATGGATTTGAACCTCATAATAGCGTAATTCTCTGCAGGGTGCCTTCTTTGATGGAGGTGGCGATACTTAAAAGCTGATGGGGAAAAAGGCACCCTATTCGCGAGAACTTTCTCTTGATCATCATTTAACATTTTACGCTCAGTCACACATGGGATTCTTGAGCAATGAATCCATGTATTTCATTCCTTATAGAATCTTGAATAGCCCAAGGGCTATCAATAGGCATGGTGGTAAAAATGCCAATCGATGCATCCATTTTATTTTTGCTAAGATATAACCCGATTTAATACCCAAAAAAATAAAAAGTCCGCTCATTATTGCGACCAACGTTGCAGTTACAAATGGTGAATACCCACCGAGCATAGCTGCTCCTATTCCAGCGCCAAATGCATCCAAAGCAAGGGCAAAACCTAGTAACAGGGCTTCTTTTGCCGAAATTGTACCTGAGCGGTCCAAGTCCGCCCGTTGTGGTTTCTTAAGTATCGTTATGAACAAACCTAATTTCTTTATTTCAATCTTCCATTCTTTTTCTTCTTGTTTATTATGTGTTATTACGTTTTCTTCAACGGAACCATTATTATTAGATCGGAGAACATGAAACAGACTGAATAACCCGATTGAAACTAAAATGAGGCTTCCGATTATTTCTGCAAAATCGATCGAAATAAAAGAACTTAATAAACTCCCAATGGTCATGGAAATCAAAACCATAAGTCCAGAACATAACATGATGATTAATAGCGGTAAAAAAGGAATGCGAATCCGCCTCATACCATAAGTAACCCCTACACCAAAACTGTCCAAGCTTACAGCAATGACCAAGAGGATCAGCCCCACAAAGAGCATGATTATCCCATCCTTTACGTATTGTAACCTGGATGTAGTATATGAATGAAGGAAGGAAATGTTAACATAGGACACAAGGAGCAACTATCTTGCTTATTTGTAGTTTACTCCGGCAGAAATCACTTTACGCTACCTCCATTCCGTTCTTCAACCATCACTTTCGTATTGGATATCATCTAATACGAAAAGGCCTGAAACGTAAGTGTTCCAGGCTTCTTTCTTTTATCGGTTCAATTTTGCAATCCGTCTTAAGTGAATTGGAAAACCTCTATTCCGCTGCTCCAGCAAGATACTTCTTCTCAAAGTCATCGAGTAGTGCACGCACTTCATCTGTTGATTTTGTGTTCATGCATTGATTTCTTAAATCACTTGCCCCTCGGAATCCACGGAGATAAATTTTAAAGAAGCGTGGAAGAGGTTTGTACGCACGGGCTTCTGTTTTGGAATATTGATCATGCAGATCCAAATGCAGCCTTAAAAGATCAAGCAGTTCCTTACTAGTATGCTCTGTCGGTTCCTTTTCAAAAGCAAATGGATTGGTAAAAATACCGCGCCCGATCATAATCCCATCCACACCATATTGTTCAGCAAGCTTCAAGCCAGTTTCACGATCGGGGATATCCCCATTTATCGTTAGAAGCGTATCCGGTGCTATCTCATCACGAAGTTTCTTGATTTCCGGAATCAGTTCCCAATGCGCATCCACCTTGCTCATTTCCGCTCTGGTACGCAGGTGGATGGAAAGATTGGCAATATCCTGCTTCAATACATGTGTCAGCCAATCGCGCCATTCATCTATGTCCGTGTAACCAAGTCTTGTCTTCACGCTAACAGGCAATCCCCCTGCTTTTGCAGCTTGGATCAATTCTGCAGCAACCTCGGGACGGCAGATAAGACCGCTTCCCTTTCCATTGCCAGCTACATTCGGTACAGGACAGCCCATATTGATATCCACACCCTTAAATCCTTGTTCCGCCATCCCAATACTCATTTGACGGAAGTTTTCAGGCTTGTCTCCCCATATATGGGCCACCATTGGCTGTTCATCTTCTGTGAACGTCAAACGGCCGCGAACGCTATCCTTCCCATCTGGATGGCAATAGCTCTCCGAGTTTGTAAACTCGGTAAAAAACACATCAGGTCTGCCCGCTTCACTTACCACATGACGAAACACAACATCCGTCACATCTTCCATTGGCGCCAGCACAAAAAACGGTCGTGGTAAATCACGCCAGAAATTATCTATCATATAAAAAATTCCTTTCATTATCTATACCAATTTAAAATCTTATCATATAACTCTCTTTTACACTTATAGCATGCTTGAACACGCTTTATCAAACGACAGTAAATTATGAACATTCCATTTTTATTATCATCAAATAAACAGTGCATTGAAAAGTATTCCATCACACTGTTTATTAGGTCCATATTAAAAGATGTAAGATATACTCAAAACATTATCCATAAATAAACTAAAAGTAGAAAGTAAATACCCAAAAAACTCAACCGTATTGCAAAACATCCAATCAAGAGATGCATAGCTAACATTACTATCCTTAACCACATACGCTTTATATAAAACGCATAGATTATCCCGAAGATTGGAAGCGTTATAAGAACTAAAGCAATCATGACAATAACTACAGGATGAAGATCATCGATATATATTTCAAATATATACCTTATCAAAACCGTTAAAACCACTGTCAAAACGGCAATATAGTATGACCAGTTTCCCTTAGAAAGGTACTTCAACGAATCATCCTTTCATTTAATTTCCACGATTACTCCCTCACCTTAAAAAAACATTATTTCATATAGTTTTCAACTAATTCAAAGCACCTATCTTCGGTGAGATTCACCAGCACACTCGTATATTCCAAGTTTTCCATTGTACCGCCTTCATACTTTAGTGACGCCTCTTTTGCACTATTATCACGATAATCTATCCATTTTTGCTGTTCTTGTCTTAAGTGCTCCATATCCTCTGCAGTAAGCTGATTCTCTAAGACTTGATAAATTTCATTCAACAATCCATCCCAAACGGTATAATTATTTCCTTCAACATTCTTCATAGCATATGTAGAGGAATCAGCTGGGTTGTTCCTTGATTCTTCCGTTTCCGTACTAGCTGCATTTAATTTATCGAGATATTCTTCCTTCAGACTTGCTGTACTACCAGTTGAAGCATCGTCTTCTTTCTTATCGCTATTAGAGTCATTATTTACTTTCTCATTTGCATCGTTACTACTTGTATTATTTGCATCGGTATATGTGTCGTTATTTCCTTTATCTTCCGTGTCGGTGTTTGTGTTGCTATCACCTTTTTCATCGGTGTCAGCACGTAAATCATTTTCTGATGAATCCGCATTTGTAGAATCAGCATTTTTATTTTGGGTTATATTCTTATCTTGAACATCGTTATCAGAAGCAGCAGTCGATTCGTCAGAGGCGTTTCCGCAAGCAGCCAATAGAAGTAATCCAGTTGTACACATTCCTATTAACAGTTTTCTCTTACTATTCATCAATACAATACTCCCTTTCTTCCTTATTTTTCTCTCTTAAATAACTGTATTATTTTTTATATCTAATACTCTTTGAATATTTTACCATATAAATCAAATTCATTTATATTGCATTATTCCTGACTACGGATGATGAAGTAAAAAACAGGGCAGAATCCTGGTGAATCTACCCTGCATTTATCCATTCAAAAATATAGAACATCTACTTACAAATCTACTAACCTAGTTGTATCTCTTCACTGAATCGTTCGGTTATCTGCTGCGGTCTTGTTATCGCACCGCCAACCACCACAGCATATGCACCAATATATAAGCACCGTTTGGCCATTTCTGGGGTCAGTATATTCCCTTCAGCTATTACAGGAATACTGACATTTTCGATAATTCTTTTTAAAAATTCGAAATCATTATCGTAAAGCTTTTTGTTACTTGTGTCCTCTGTATAGCCATACAATGTCGTCGAAACACAATCAAAACCAAGCTGATTAGCTTGTATAGCGTCCTCAAGGGTAGCAATATCGGCCATCAATTGTATGGTTGGGTCTTTTTCTCGAACGTACTTGACTAATTTAATTAGCTCGATATTTTCAGGCCTTCTTCTTTCTGTGGCATCCATGGCAATCATCTCACAACCGCTTTCCAGCAGCTCATCTATTTCTTGATAAGTTGGTGTGATATATACCGATGAACCTTCATAATCACGCTTAATTATTCCAACGACTGGCAAGTTCACTTCTTTTTTTATTTCAATAATGTCTTCTTTAGAATTTGCACGTATACCTTTTGCTCCTCCTTGCTTTGCAGCCAATGCCATCTTGGACATGATAAATGAGCTGTGCAATGGTTCTTCCGGTAAAGCTTGACAAGATACAATCAAATTATTTTTGACGTCGTTTAGCATTTTGGTATTCCTCCTAGAAATTTATCTCGATTATATCCACTGTCAATGAGTTTAAAAAATCAATAACATTTTGCAGATCCCTTAGCATAAATTCATTACTAACAAAGCAGATCACATTAAGTGAGAAGAATTTGTGTATCGTGGTCTCAACGGTGATGGAGATGTGTTTGATTTGTAAATATCAAAACAACAAGAAGGAACTAGTATACATGGCTAGTCCCTTCTTCATTCCATATTGTGATCTTCATAGGTAACCGATATTCGCTGCTCCTTCATTTCTGTCACTTGCTCATTGAATGTATTCACTGCTTTATTTACTTTCTTTGTAATATTCTCACAGATTACCTCATCATGTTTCATTCGGTCTTTCGTTTCTTTCTTCATTGCATCAATGATTTTTCCTTTTTGATCTTCACTAATGATTATTTTATTTACATAAGAATAGAAATCCTTGTCATTTTCCCTAATCCCATCAATAGGAGTCTTCAAAACCTTCTTCTTATCGGAATGGTCCCTATTATGTATTAGCTGTTCCGTAGCTTGGAAAGTCCTTTGCTGTCCCATTTAGAACCTCCTTGAGAAATCAAACAGTTTGGATACGTTATCTTCTTCATCAAATAAATCCTCGATGGCCTTACGGTACTTTTCAATATATAGCTTGCCGCTTTCAACAGATTTCTTCAGTTCATGGATTTCTTCATCAAAATCATTATTCTCCAATGGGTAGAAGACTTCATGTACTTTGATGGATTTCATCTCTTTATTGAATGCGGGTAAGTGTCCATGCTTGGCTAGTAAATCTCGGTAACTACCAGGGCTGGATTCCATACGATCGATCTCGTCCTGAACTTTTCGTTTTTCATCCTTGTAAGAGTCATCTAATTCTTCTTTTATTGACTGTTCAAAATTTCGGATCTTTGTTTCCTTTTCTTCTAGGATGGGGAGAGTTTCTCGGTACATGCGGAGTGCCGCGGAGATATTAACTTTGATAGGGTCGCCATCGCCTTTTGTTGCAGTGTACACCATATCGGTGCCTAAGTAGCCTTTCTTGCCTTCTGACATGACAGAAAGCAATTCAGAGATGCTGTGGCTGTCTGTAATGGCACTCAGATTGTCCAGAATACCGCTTTCTTTTATTCGATCAACACTCTCCATGATAGCTTTCACATGATCAAAATAAATTCTTAATCCAGCCCCTATGTCTCCGCCGAATATAGCGTTGGGGTTTCCTGAATCACGGATATTTACATTTCTTCCGATAGTCTCGTTTATTTCATGCAGTTCTTGTTCGATTATGGCTATCTCCTCTATCATGACATCTTTCTGTTCTTTCGTGATATATTCTGCTTCATATAAGCTGTCGAAGATTTCCTCCGAATTTTCTGTTATGGGCGTTAACTTATCCAAAAGGGTAGGGACCTTTTCTTCTAAGGATCTAATCATAGTATCTATTTCTGATGAATGAGTGAAATAAAAGCCTGCCCCGCTCCAGAAACCGTCGATACCCTCGAATTCCTTTAAATCCACTCCTATTAATGCTTCAACCCCACCGTTTGTACCACCCTTCTCAGACCCTATAGCAAAATCAATTGCCAGATCCTGAAAATTCTTTACTACATCATCGGGGATATCTTCCATCAATTCACGAAGACCTGGTGTATCAGGATTGGTATCCATCATCGTCACATTGCCTAATGTAAAGAAGCCGCGAACCGCGCTTGCTGCGTAAAGCGGATCGTCTTTTGAGATGATTTGGTGGATGTTATCTGATTTATCTTGATAGTATTGCATTGCGAAGTCATTTAACTTCTGCGGTTCAATATCATAAACATCCATATCTTCTCTTATAGCAAATTCTTTTCTAACAGCCTCATAAAAAGGGATATCTACTTTAAATAGCTCGTAATAATTAGGCTGTGCTCCATTAATACTAAACACTTCATCAAATGTTCCGAAAGCAAGGTAAGATACCGTATTGTTGTTATGACCCAACGAATGTGATAATCCGTATGTTTTTGTATCTTCATCTACTTCTAAATGCTGTTTTGCCTCCATTACAAATTCATTTGTTGCTTCAGCCTGCTGAGCTGTTTGACCTGCCAGCATTGATTTGAGGTTATACAGCCAATCATCTCCACCTTGAGTACCCTGAGAGATAACATACATTTCCTCATGACCGTCATTACTAATATGAATAGCTGTCCCATCATAATTGGAACTAGTTATAGTCTCATTTTTTGTTTCTGAGGAATGAAAAATATCTATTTCACCTTCAAACAGCTCTCCAGTTTCCTCTAAATACAATTGTTTTAGTCTATTTTCTAATTCCTGTGGCTTCAAATCTCCGTATTCAATATCAATCAATCGCGCTTTAATTTCTGGAGACTCTAAAAGTTCCATACTCAATACAATCACTCACTTTCTTTCCCTGTGAATTCTATTGATTTCAGCATTTCCATGATTGTTTCTTTTTCAGAAGACTTTGCTGTTGAGCATTGTTCCTTAGTTAAGTCCTCTTTACAATCAATATGGCTGAATATGGTTATACCTTGATTATTGTCGTTCCATATAAATGCAGCTACTACACTAAAAGGATCGCTTTCATATTCAGATATCTCCAACTTTTGGCCCGTATGCTCGGTTTCTATCTCTTTGAAGTCCAATTCTCTTTTAGAACTGCTTCTCATACGCTCTCTTCCATTTTCAGGATTGGACATAAAACTTATATAGCTGATTTTCTGATTGATAAAGCCATCTTTCTGTTCATCAGTGTGCGAAATGTTAATAAACTCACTTTCATTCTCAGAGCCTATTTCATAACTCCTTTTATTTACCTTCATGTCTTGAGGAAAATTCATAGTAAAACTGCCTGAACCTGATACAAATGGATAAAATTCATCTTTGACCGGTTCTGCGGACTGCAAAAAGTCACGAGTAAATTCATCCTTAAACGCCGGCACATCTGGCAGTTCATTTGCATTCATTTCAGATGGAGACACCGGATTACTTTCGTTATTCATTCCGCACCCTCCTACAATTAATGTCATTAAGATTAGTACGATTACCATTTTCAGTCTCATCTAGCTTTACCTCCAATAATGGATAGCTATAGTCCCTAAAAGTATACAAAAGTGAGTTATTAAATCCCAGTTGTTTAGATTAATTTTCCAAAAACACTTCTTTAGGCGTAGAATTCCATCCATCCTTTTACTACAAATAAGCCGATACTATTTTAAAAATCATACAAATCTCCCTCCTACATACTTTTTTTCAGCAACACCGGATTTATCGAGAAGTATCACGTTAACAGAATTGATTTCTGCATTACGATTGTTTTTTGTTTTTGCTCTTCTTTTGATTGTATGCATATATCCTCTTCTACGTTTTCTTTACAGTTAACCGTTGTATGGATTTCCATCATCTGACCAAATGATCGGCGCTAAAACTAGAAGCGCTTCGTCACCATACTCCGCTATCTCCAAAAGCTGGTTCTCGTGAAAAGATTCAATTTCGCTAAATTCCATCACCCTATCTGAACTCTTCACCATCTGTTCCTTGCTATGCTTAAATAAGAACTGTAATAATTAATTCGCATATTAATAAATGCTGTTCTATCTTTAATCGATTCACCAAGATATTGAATTACAATGGTCTCACTTCTATTTTCAGGAGCAATATTGTAACTTACGAAGGTGACTAATGGTTTGGATTGTTTTGAAGTAAAATAAACCTACTATTTGTGTAGTAGATTTCTACAAATTATGGTATTGCGCTGATATGCGCTAAGATTCACCGATTCACATGACTTAATTATTTATTAATTTTATTGATTTAAATACTTCTATTACTTTTTCCTGTTCTTCATCTTGCAAAGAAGTACATTTATCTTTGTCGATATCTTTTCTGCAAATAATATCTGTAAATATTTGCGTTTGCTGCTCATTATCATTCCAAATAAGCGCTGCTAGTGTCAATGTGGAGTCATTTGGTTTTATTTCCGCTATTTCAATGTATTGATTCTCATAAACCGCTTCTAATTTTTTGAAATTCAGTTCCTCTCCAGCTCTTCTATTCATATAGTCTTTACTCCATTCAATGTCAGATACAGGGCTAAGGTAATGAATAATGTATTCATCCATTACTGCTATATCATTATTTTCATAATGGAATATAAGAGATTCATAATGATTATCTGGTTGTGCGTTACTCGTATCATCAATAACCATATCTTCAGGGAAATGAAGAGTGAATCCATTTGTCTTTGAAATCAAAGGGTAGTAACCGTCTTTAACTTGTTCAGTAGATTGCATATATGCTCTTGTATATTCATCTTGAAATGCCGGTACATCCGGCAAGTCTTTTGGATCCATCTCAGAAGGTGAGAGAGACTCTTTTCCATTACTCATACTGCATCCTCCTATAATCAATGTTGTTAGTATCAGAAAGATCGCAAATTTAAATTTCACGCAGCGTTACCTCCATAAGGTTTGGATTATTGCTGTAGCCCATAAAAAATTATACAAAATTCATCCAATCATTCCCAGTAGCTGTATAATGATTTCATAAAAACAATCCTTTAGTCTTGAGCAAATATGCCTTTATAGGTATGAGGATAGTTCAATGAAAATGCTATTAGCCGGAAAAGTACATTTTATGATGAAGCGAAAAGAAAGACACAGCGAGAGATGATGAGGTAACGAGCTTGATTGTGGCTATCTTGAGAGTCGACAAAATTACGTACAAGGAAAATAAAACACAAATTACACAATGAGGTACATACGCCTCCAGTCGGAAAATTGAACGAAGTACGGGGAACAAGGCCTTGTATCGAAATATATACAATACTGATCTGAATATATTAAAAACTTGGGAACCCCATTTTAAAGAGCTTTCCAAGTTTTTAATGTTGCCCATATTTAATACTTTCTTAAGCGAAAATCAAAAGATAAGAAATACCATCACTATAAATACCCAACTTATCATTCCGTACACACTAAGCAAGGCTATTCTCCATTTTTTAGGGCTAAATATTGCTGTTATTATGGTAAGTGATACGCATAACAGAAAGAAAAATAGTGGGATATAGGCTGGTGTGTTACCTGTATTTACAAACACTATAAAAATGCTTAATAAAAACAAAGCGACGGAAATAATCTCCAAATATTTATGCATTCCGCTCCACTTTTCATAATATTAGCGTACAGCCCATAATTTGGTTATTAACTGTTTAATCATTTACAAAAGCAATCAATATACCCATTACGGATATACTGATTGCCTTAGCTTAATAGGCACTGATTTCATTTTCAAAATCCTCCCTGTCACTCTATTGATCAATACCTTGTTTCCTTTCTTTTATAATTGCATCTATCAATCTCCTATCTGATATATATTTTGCTTTATTCGGCTGTCCTTCAGCTCTTGTTATTTCTAATGTATTTAAGTTTGCTACTACCGAAAAAAGTGTTCCAAATTGATGTTCTCTTAATTTTAAACAGACATGTCCCTTCGTTTCCGACATGATAGATTGACCAATTGATTGGTTCATTTTATTAACATTTTCAGCAATAACTCTATCCAACGTTTCAAAACGATCTTTGGATTTGCTCCAATTCCAGTTTTCCACAACAGATGCCCCCAGATGATGATTCGTACAATGAATATAATTGTTATCGGGCAGACGAACTTTATAGGTATTTGGTGTCACTTCTACCACCGCCATACTTCCTGATGGATCAGCTAATAAATAATTATTCGCAACCGAACTCGGAAATCTTTTCAATACTTCAAGTCCTTCTCCAACATTCCTACAATTTTCTAAAATATGTTTACATGCAAAATAAAAGTTTAAACCTGGTTTCAATCCTTCATGAGGTACTGCTGTAATACCTACAAATAGACCGTGCTCGTTAATGCCATCCACTTTTCCAATAAAACAATCGGAGTGACCTAGATATTTATTTTTACCTTCAAAACAAACTAAGGACGACTCTGTAATATTTTTCAGACTATAGAGCATATCGTAATTCCGTCCAATAATGACTTCACTGCCATTAAATGCTGCAAAAATACTGCATTGTCCGGATTGCTCAAATACCCCTATACTTAATAGAAACGAACTTACTTCTTCAAAAGAACTATGACATCCATCAGCAAAACCTTGAATCTCCCTTACAATACCTGCATCAAACTCTGTTAATATCGGAATACAAGATTTACCATAGTTTAATTTTTCTTTTGATACATGTGGAAAACGGAATCCATTCTTATAAAGAATTTCCGCGTAGTGCTTACCTGCCTCATACGAATCCCCTTTTAATCTCGGATGATACATATCCATTTCCTCCTCGTTAAACAAAATCTATAATAAAATAATAAACCCTCCAGCAGATGGAGAGTTTACCCGGTTTTTATAACTATTAGAGCTTTATTAATAAATCGGCACACATACTTTGGTGACAAAATCTGATGGATGCGTGGTTAAATTTGGCCGTAATTTTCGTAAATCCAAATTGATAGGTACAAGACCATTTTCATATACTTCCATCATTTTACCTCTTTGAATTAGACCATTTTCAGCTACCCACTTTTCCAGCACTTCATATCCAGATTTTAAGTCTGTGTAAGGACCTTTAACAGTAATGCAAGCGTATTTCCCTTTGGCTAATATTTTGCAGCCAACTATATCATTCGATTTTTTTACTAGTATAAGCAATTCAACATCCGCCTTCAAATCCCTATCATGGAAAATAGCCATAAGTTTTCCATTAACTACGAGATTATAAGCATAAACTTGGTCGAATAAATCTTTCACGAGTGTATCTATAAATTTGACCTGAACTTTTTTACGAAGAGCATATACCAATATACCCTCTCTATTTTCAAAATAACAATCAGACAAAGTCGGACCTCGAGTGATTGGAACTCCAGTTGCCATTTTTATTTTCAATTGTTCCATTTCTTCTATTTCTTTAGTGATTTTTTGTTTTTGCTTTTCAAGTTCAGTAATTTTTTGTCCAATTATACTATTCCACTGTATATGGTCCGCACTCTCAATAATTTCCTTAATATCCGCTAATGGAATATGAAAATTCTTTAATAAGATTATTATTTTAATCGCTTCAATTTTGTCATAATCATAATAGCGGTAATTAGTTTCATAGTCTATATATGAGGGTTTTAGTAAGTCAATATCATCATAATACCGCAATGTTTTAACAGGTATATTGCATATTTTAGAAAACCTTCCTATGGTATACATAATCCTATCCTTTCGATCACTCTTCACTGTTCAAAGATACCTGAAGAATGTACCTGGAAAGAAGCTACCTTTCCGTATAATTTCCGTCATAATTTAAAGGATTTTCTTCTTCAGGATTTGGGTCCAGTACATGGTCCTTTTCAACAACATGGGTATTAATGATTACCTTTTACTCGTCATTTGCTGAATAATGAGTTTTCATTGTCTCCAACTGCTTATTTTAAAACTTATAATAAAAGTAATTTTGAGATTGTATCATTTATACAAATGATACAAACCCAAATCTAAATACAGCTATAAATATCATATATGGGACAACCAATACAGTAACAACCGAGTTAATTACTATAAGAGAACGTTTAACTTTTTTCTTACTAATAAAAAAAGAAAATGCCAATCCGATTACTGGATTTATAAGACAGAATACTATTATTGCATTCATAATTAAAGGTACATTGTCAGTACCCTGTGGCACATAAGTAGCAAAATAATTTAATACTATAGCACCTATTAAGGTCAGAAAAGGAGACAATACTGAAAGGAATGGATTTAATGTTTTCAAAATTTTCACATCCTTGAGTGAAATAAGAAAATCAACTTTCAATTGAAAGCTGGGCTTCAACCCATTTAAGTAGACTTATTCTCCCTAAAAAAGGAAATATCATGGATATTCGTATCCATGATACCATAAATTTAATTAATATATGCTCTTAATCAGCAAATGAACAATACCCCTCCACCCCGCATTTCACCATTAGAGTTAAAATAAAGATTTCCTACCGAACCCCCATTTTCACACTTTTTCTGTTCAAAATTGGACGTTTTCCACCCTGTTTTTCACCTTTTTTCCTCAGTTAAAATAAAGATCTCCAATAATAGAAGGAAGAGAATATCGAGAAAAGTCAGTAAGGGCAAGGGATAATAGAAAAAAGACCCGGAAATCGGAATTGTTTATTTTACCGAAATCGGGGTCTTATTAGGAAAAGTTTATTTTTACTGGGAAATGTTTATTTTAGTTAGACACCTTCAACTCAATCTCCGCCACACACTCAATATGACCCGTCTGAGGGAACATATCAACTGGCTGCACTTGCTTTGTCTCAAATCCGCCATCTTCCAGGAAGCGAAGATCGCGAGCAAGCGTGCTTGGGTTACAGCTGACGTACACAATGCGTTTTGGCTTCATGTCGATCATGGCTTGAAGCAGATTTTCGTCACAGCCTTTGCGTGGTGGGTCGACGACGATGACGTCTGGGTTAAGGCCTTGGGCTTTCCACCATGGCATGACTTCTTCGGCTTTGCCAACGTAGAATTCGGCGTTGTCCATGTAGTTTAGCTTGGCATTCATTTTAGCATCGGAAACTGCTTGCGGTACGATTTCGACACCGTAGACTTTCTTCGCTTTTTGCGCAAGGAATAGCGAGATTGTTCCAATTCCAGAGTAAGCGTCGATGACAGTTTCATTGCCGCTTAAGTTCGCATATTTCAATGCCTGATCATACAATACCTTCGTTTGAGCCGGATTGACTTGGTAGAAGGATTGGGCCGAGATAGCAAATTTGATATCTCCGATTGTATCGTAAATGTATTCTTCGCCCCATAGAAGCTTTGTCTTGCGGCCAAGGATCACGTTTGTGCGTTCTTTGTTGATGTTCTGCACAATCGATTTGATTTGCGGGTATGTCTCATGCAGCTCAGCAACGAGCTCCTTCGCGTAAGGCAGTTCATTCGTACGAGTGACGAGTACAATCATGGTTTCGTTGGTCTGCTGACCAGTTCGGACCATGATGTGGCGAAGGACACCGCGATGGGTTTCTTCATTATAAGCTGGGATGCCAAGACGGCTGGCGATTCGGCGAACGGCCTCTACCATCCGGTCGTTCACTTCGTCCTGGATGACGCATGTTTCCATGTTTTCGATAATATCATGGCTGCGTTTGCGATAGAAGCCAGTGATCATCTCACCGTTCCGTTCTGCAGTCGGAATCTGGATTTTGTTCCGGTAACGCCAAGGGTCGTCCATTCCCAGTGCTGGATGGACTGGTACATGCTCCAGATGGCCGATTTTCTTCATGGCATTCTGGACTTGCTTCTGCTTCATCTCCAGCTGCAGCTGATAGCTCATATGCTGAAGCTGGCAGCCGCCGCACTGGATATAAACATCACATGGCGGTTCCACACGGGCTGGGCTCGGTTTGGTAACTTCAAGAAGCTTTCCGAAGCCGAAGTTCTTCTTCGTCTTGATTACTTTTACTTGCGCTGTCTCACCTGGCAGTGCATATGGTACAAACAATGGATAGCCGTCGACTTTTCCGACACCATCCCCATCATGAGTCAGGTCTTCGAAAGTCAGCTCGATTGTTTGATTCTTTTCAACTGGTGGCGCTAATTTTGCCATTTTCATCGTCCTTTTTGTTTTTGCTTTCAAGATTGTAACACATTGTGGCGGAAATCAGAAATCCGGGTCTATTGCCCGGGAAATATGTCGAAAAAAGAAACAAGACAGCTTAGTCAACTAAGCTATCTTGTTTCTGGATGAATTCCTCTGTGACATAGTATTCAATATGCTGATGCAGATTGACGAATTCGCCTGGTAGCAGTCCGCCGTATTCACCGTCTATGTTCAGCTGCATTTTATCAGCAGGCTTTACCTTGATCCGATTCGCTCTTGTATAGAAGATAAGATCATGGTCCAAGTGTGCTCCTCGAATTGCCAAGGATGCGATGCGGATGAATTCCGCTATATTGGTTTTTCTTAAGATGACTAAATCAAACAAGCCGTCATTAACAAGTGCATCTGGTGCCAGCTTTTCGAAACCGCCGACAGAGTTCGTGTTGGATACGAGGAATAACATGATCTCATCCTCGAACCATTTGCCGTCATACTCGATCTCGACCTTGATAGGACGAAGCGATGGCAGCATTTCGATGCCTTTCAAATAATAAGCCATCTGACCGAGCATCGTCTTCGTTTTGCTTGGTACATCATATGTAAGCTCCGTCAGCTTCCCGCCGCCAGCGATATTCATGAAGTAATGGTCATTGACCTTCCCGATATCGAGCTTGCGCGTCCTGCCTTCTACGATAATCTCCGCTGCACGCTTGATATTGCGCGGAATGAATAGTGCACGAGCCAAATCATTCGTCGTACCGACCGGAATGATGCCGAGCTTCGGCCGGTTTGGCTGTTCAGCCAATCCTGAGACGACTTCGTTGACAGTACCATCCCCGCCGCATGCAACGACTAGATCATAGCCCCGCTCTACCGCCAAGCGTGCCGCTGCCGTTGCATCTCCTTCACATGTGGTCGCATGCGCCGAAGTTTCATAGCCTGCCTTTTCAAAGATTTCTAATACATCCGGGAGTTCCCGCCTGAACGCTTCTTTACCTGAAGTGGGATTATAAATGATCCGTGCGCGTTTCATCTGTATTGCCTCCTACCAAACCTTACGTTCACATTGTCCAAGTCTTATCATAGCTTTTTTTTCCTATTTTGAAAAGGTCTTTGCCCGCTCCAGGAAGCTTATCTCCTATCAGTATAGGAAAATCAAGCCTGTTTTAATCCGGATTCAGGAAATTCCCTGTTCTTTTTGCCAAGCCCCAAAAGACTGCTGCTCATGCTTTACTTCCCTTGGTGTTCCATTCGATTCAACCAATCAGTAATGGAAGCTTGAAAGATTGCCGGCTGTTCAATCTGTAAATTATGTCCGGCTGTATCAAGAACAGCAAAGGAGCCTTCAGGGAATAACTCCATGATGTCCAATGCATCTTTATATCCAACCACATCATCTTGTCTACCCATCAGGAAAACAGCAGGGGAACGGAAAATAGACTTGTCTATATCGAATGAAAATGCGTATCGCTGCTTTACTTTATCCAGAAACTCCGCATCACTAACTGCACAGCCGCCCACTATTTCCTTGTTATATCGTTCCCATGTATAAGAGTTGAGGATCACGTTATTTGAGCGGAAGTCATCCCATTCCTCGGCAGTAAGACGGGCTTTGAGTTCATTATCTTCCTGCCGCACAATGTGCTCCTCCACGTCCCTCTCGCTAAAGTTTGGTTTAATGACCGGACAAATTAACGCAGCTCCGAGTATTTTCTCAGGCTCCCGTTCCAGCAGCCCTCTTGTCAAATAGCCCCCATATGATTCGCCTGCAACGGCATATACTTGATGCGGTATGATGGTATGGATGAAGTTAGCTACCATTTCCAACATCTCATCCGAACTGCTTATCTGTTGATAGTGTTTCGTCTTTCCCATTCCCGGCAAATCCAGATAAATCCGGCGCCACCCTTTTTTATTTTTGAAAATAGGTTCCATACAGCCGCTCATCAAGCGATGATCAGGTGAATAGCCGTGGATCATGATGATAGGTGTTCCTTCTCCCGCTTCTTCATAATAGATTTCTGTGTCTCCAATTCTGCAGTATGGCATAATTTCACCTCTTTTCTGAACGCCGCCAATATTTGGACTGTCTTTCTTCTCCGCAGTAACTAGCAATCATCTGCTAATTTGACTGAATTGGTTTTATACCCTTACTTCTTTTTCAATCGGAAACCAGCTGTGAGAGCAATTGCAAAAATCAAACCGATGATTACTTGTTTGTAATCTAGCTCACTTGTATGTAATAAAACCTGCAACCCTTTTATAAAAGCAGCGGTAAGAAGGAATATAGTAAGCAAACCTAAGGAGCCAACACGAATATATCTCGGAATGCTAATCCACCACTGCAATAGTTTATTCTTCATTCTCATATCCCTTATTTCTAAGTAAGCCGTCTTTCCTTAAATGACGATTAGGCAGATTATCGTTATGCTTCATATCTCTTCTCTAATTTCTGTTGATGTGCATGGAATACATCCTCCAATGCAATATCATAGGTGTTAGCCAAAACAATGATATTACCGAGTACATCGCCAAGTTCCTCTGTCAATTCCTGCTTCTTCTCCGCGTAAGAAACCTCTGTCTCATCCGGCCGATTCCTGCCAATTTCCATCGCTCGTATGGCACGTGCTACCTCTCCTGTCTCTTCAGCAAGAAAGCCAATCCGAATAAAACTATCCAGCTGTGACCAGCCTCTCTTTTCATAATAGTCCTTCACCCATTCCTGGAATGCCTGAATTTCCATTTGCCCGTCCCCCTTTTTTAATAGTCTACCAAACATATCATCAATTAGGAGGCGGTATCAAAAACTTCAATGTATAAAAAAGAACCTGCCATCAGGCAGGAACTTTTGCAGTTACCGTTTATTCATTTCCGCAATCAGGATTTTGTTGACCATCGGCGGGTTGGCTTGACCTTTCGTCTGTTTCATGACTTGGCCGACCAGGAAGCCGAGTGCACGGTCTTTCCCGTTCTTAAAGTCCACGACAGATTGTTCATTCTGATCAAGGATGCTCGAGATAATTTCAGTCAGCTGGCCTTCATCGGAGATTTGGACAAGGCCTTTATCTTTGACGATTTGCTCCGGATCGCCACCGTTCTCGACAAGCTCAGCGAATACTTTCTTCGCCATCTTGGAGGAAAGTGTGCCGTCTTCGATCAATGTGATCATTTTCGCCAGTCCCTCAGGTGTCAAAGCGATATCAGCAAGATCTTTCTGCTGCTTGTTCAAGTAAGCAGAAACCTCACCCATCAGCCAGTTGGAAGCTGCTTTGGCATCCGCACCAGCTTTCAAAGTTGCCTCGAAGAAATCGGACATTTCCACGCTTAGTGTCAACACCATTGCGTCGTATGCCGGCAAGCCAAGCTCGTTCACGTAGCGTGCTTTACGAGCATCCGGAAGCTCAGGGATTGATGCGCGGATGCGTTCTTTCCAAGCATCGTCGATGTATAGTGGTACAAGATCCGGCTCTGGGAAGTAACGGTAATCGTCAGATCCCTCTTTGACACGCATTAGGATTGTCTCTTTGGTAGACTCATCATAACGACGTGTTTCTTGCAGAATCTCTCCTCCGGCAAGCAAGACCTTCTGCTGGCGTTTTTCTTCGAATTCCAAGCCTTTTTGAACGAAGGCAAAGCTGTTCAAGTTCTTCAGCTCAGCTTTTGTACCAAATTTCTCTTGTCCGATTGGACGAAGGGAAATGTTGGCGTCACAGCGCAGGGAGCCTTCTTCCATCTTCACATCAGATACACCGGTGTACTGGATGATGTTACGTAGCTTCTCCAGGTAAGCATAAGCTTCTGCCGGTGTACGAAGATCTGGCTCAGACACGATTTCGATCAATGGTGTTCCTTGACGGTTGTAGTCGACAAGGGAGTAGCCGTCGCCTGTGTGAGACAATTTACCAGCATCCTCTTCCATATGGATACGTGTGATACCGATTTTCTTTGTATAACCGTCCACTTCAATTTCAATCCAGCCATTCTCACCGATCGGCTGATCGAATTGGGAGATCTGGTAAGCTTTCGGGTTATCCGGATAGAAGTAGTTCTTCCGGTCGAATTTTGTATGCGTTGCGATTTCACAGTTAAGCGCCATCGCAGCTTTCATTGCAAAGTTCACTGCTTCTTTATTCAGAACAGGAAGCACACCTGGGTACCCAAGGTCGATTGGGTTGGTGTTTTCATTTGGTGCGGCACCGAATGCATTTGGGCTCGGGCTAAAAATCTTGGATTTCGTTTTCAGCTCCACGTGTACTTCGAGTCCGATGATAGTTTCAAAATTCATCCTTTTACGCCTCCCAATGCCGGTTTCTGTTTGTGGTGATCTGTCGCTTGCTCGAATGCATGAGCAGCGCGGTAGATCGTCGCCTCATCAAAGTGCTTTCCGATGATCTGCAAACCGATCGGAAGACCTTCACTTGAGAATCCGCAAGGCAGGGAGATTCCTGGTACGCCTGCAAGGTTTACAGGGATCGTCAGGATATCAGTTGCGTACATTGTCAATGGATCCTCAACTTTTTCGCCAACTTTGAAAGCTGGAGTCGGAGTTGTCGGTCCAACGATGACATCATAGTCTTCGAATACTTTGTCAAAGTCGTTTTTGATAAGTGTACGTGCTTTTTGAGCTTTTTTGTAGTAAGCATCATAATAGCCGGAGCTAAGCGCGAATGTACCAAGCATGATGCGGCGTTTTACTTCTTCGCCGAAACCATCGCGGCGGGAATATTTGAATACATCGATCATGTTTTCCGCTTGCGTAGAGCGAACACCATAACGGACGCCGTCAAAACGCGCTAAGTTAGCAGATGCTTCCGAAGAAGATAGCAAGTAGTAAGCTGCTACTGCATAACGGGAATGCGGCAGGGAAACTTCTTCCCAAGTTGCGCCAAGATCTTCATATACTTTCAATGCAGCTTTGATGGATTCACGCACTTCATCAGAAACACCTTCGCCAAGATACTCGGAAGGTACGGCAATGCGCAAACCTTTGACATCTTGTTTCAAAGCTTCTGTGTAGTTCGGGATTTCCACGTCTGCACTTGTAGAATCCATTTCATCATGACCTACAATTGCTTGCAGCAAGTGCGCGTTATCTTCCACCGTACGAGTCATCGGACCAATTTGGTCAAGGGAAGATGCAAATGCAACAAGACCAAAACGGGAAACAAGACCGTATGTAGGCTTCAATCCGACAACGCCGCAGAATGCTGCTGGTTCACGAATGGAACCACCTGTATCGGAACCCAAGGAGAAAAAGACTTCCCCTGCAGCTACAGCAGCTGCAGACGCACCACTGGATCCGCCTGGAACATAATCTGTGTTCCAAGGGTTGCGTGTCGTGAAGTAAGCGGAGTTCTCATTAGAAGAACCCATCGCAAATTCATCCATATTCAATTTACCGATTGTGACAGTTTTCTTATCCTTCAGCTTGGATACAACTGTTGCATCGTAAAGCGGGTCTGTGAAGTTATCTAGGAACTTACTCGCACAAGTTGTACGAAGACCTTTTGTTACGATATTATCCTTGATACCGATAGGAATACCGAATAGCGGGTTGTCGCCGCCCTGCTCGTCCAATTCTTTTGCAGCTGCACGTGCATTTTCTTCATCAAGCGTCAAGAAAGCTTTCACTTCATCGTCCACTTCCTTGATACGTGCATAGGAAGCATCCACAAGATCCGTTACCGTGATCTCTTTGTTATGTAGCTTTTCCTGCAGTTCTTTCAATGTATAATCAAACAAAGACATAATCTTCCTCCTCAGTCCAAAATCGACGGCACACGGAACTGGCCATTTTTCTGATCCGGTGCATTTTTCAATGCATCCTCCCGGTCGATCCACTTACGCGGTTCATCCTCACGCATTACATTCTTCAAATCAAGCACGTGTGTCGTAGGCTCAACATTATCCGTATCAAGCTCATTCAAAAGCTCGGCATACCCAATAATCGCATCAAGTTCCTTCGTCATCTTTTCCGCTTCTTCATCAGTGATCGCAAGACGCGCCAAATGCGCTACATGCAACACCTGTTCTTTCGTAATCTCTGACATACTGTCACCTCCGGAATTCACCTTACATGTATATAAAAATGATCATAGCAAAAGGAGCTGCCGTAAAGCAACCAGACTATAACATATAACTATTTTAGCACCTTTTGACCGCCAAACAAAGCCAAGCACGATAAAAAGAAAAAGCCCGCCTTATCTGAAGATAAAGCCGGCGATTGAGGGTCTTACTTAAGGGAAATAGTACATGGTGTATATATTCGGCGAAAGAATGGAATCTCCTTCTTGGAAAAAGAAAAAATGTAGCAGCAGCTACATTTTAGAAAGGTAGGTTTATGATTGTATATGCACTTGGTTGGTTATCAGCTGTATTAATCTCATTAGAAGAGGACAACAGAAGCCCCGCACCAAGTGTAACAACAGCAGCAATAGCAATTATAACTTTTTTCATTTTTATCCTCCTTATATTTTGAGTAAGTCTTCATAAGACTTACTTGCTAATTTATAGTAATAAGCAGCATTTTTGTACTTCTTTATATCCTCATAATGTGCTGCAATCATATTAGAATAAATTATTGTATACACTTTATCTTCTTGCTCCAGCAAAAAAGGAATCAAGTGATTTGTAACTAAATCTTCGTATTGAACGTAATCTTGGTTTAAAATCGTTTTAAAAACTTTTATCTCCAATTTAACCAATTTACTTCCTATTAAGTTCTCATTCATGATCTGTTCAGCTTGAACTATATAGTTTTGCGCTTCAGCGTACTCCTTTAAAAGGATATACTCACGTATTAGAGAAGTTACGGTGGTTAATTTGTAGTTTAATGGCACATTCCTAAGATTAAAAGCAGACTTATAGAATGCAATTGCTTCAATAGAATTACCTGCCCGGGAATGCAAGTAACCCAAGTTATGATTTGTTAGTTGAATTACATCGTTATTGTCAGTAATTTCACCTAGATGTTTTGCAAGGTTATATTGCTTGATTGCCTCCTCAAGCATGTGCAATCTTCTGTACGCTATACCTAAGATGATATGACATTGAGCACAACGGACAAACTTATAACTATTCCTAAAAATAGATAATGCCTTGTTCGCGTATTCTAAAGCACTCAGATCATTAACCAACTTACTGTGTAAAATACTTATTACATATAAGAGATCTGCCTTCTCATCATCTAGAAGATCTAATTTATCCATGGTAGACTCAGCTTCTTTGTAAAATCTAAGCGCTTTAGTAAATTCAGAGAGTTCCATGTGATAATAATTACCAACAAACTTGTTCCAATAAAATGATTGTAAACCATCAAAGGAGTTCTGAACTTGTTCTAAACGCTCAATCTGTTCTCTCGCTTCCTTTACTCTGCCTTCTACCAAAAAAAACCTTATCTTCTGAATTTCGAACAACATCTCATGATCAGAATTATTCGCTTTGAACAGTGTTTGGAGTTCCTCGAATCGTTGTCTTCTTTCGTCGGCATTGTGCACTTCATACAACATGCCGTACCATTCTTCTGCCTTCTCCTTGATCATATCCTCGTTTTCTGCATTGAGCTGAATATCGAGCCTTTCGCATAATAATGCGATGACTTCCGGACTGGCGTCAGTTTTCTGGTTTTCGATTTTGGATAGATAGGATTCTGAAACAATGCCCGCTGCCAGGTCTTCTTGCGTCATATTCTGCTTGATTCTATGTAGTTTAATTAAAGGGCCGATTTCCATTTGGGCTACACCTCGAAACATGTTTATTTCTTTCTGCGTAAGAGCTTGTGCCCAAGACCATTGCCAGGATGTGTTCCTGCTTTTATTCTAACACATCCCGGCATTAAGTATATTGGGAAAGTAGGGATTAAAGAGTATGCTTCTGTACCTATTTCCCGCCGATACTTTCCTAGTCTTGTCTTGAAATGTGAATTTCTGTCTTTTTTTGTATGGCTGCTTTAATTAAGGATGTAGACTTCGGGTTCTTTTGCGTCTTGCTCCCTCGTAATGATTGCTTCTGTCTTGTCATTGGAGGTGATGTTGATTTCCAGGTCGTAGTAGTTCGGGAAGATGTCCATGATTTGACTGTAAGCATATTGCGTGAACGCAACCACTTCAGCGTTCCCTTCAAACTGGATCGGGATTTCAATTGTCAGTTTTTTCAGCTCGTCATTCTCATAGAATCCTCTTCCGATCATACCTGTGTAATTCGGGAAGAAGCTTGACACCTTCGTTTCGAAAGCGGAAATATATTGGCTTTCATCCGGGTGATCTTCTGCTGCTGTATCGGAAGGGAATAAAACGTTCTTTTCATCGATCTTATCCCAGTCCCCGACTGAACTGCTGCCTTTTTCCACTGTTGTCTCCGAAACGAAGTT
This sequence comes from Terribacillus halophilus, assembly GCF_900101385.1. GTDB lineage: Bacteria > Bacillota > Bacilli > Bacillales > Amphibacillaceae > Terribacillus > Terribacillus halophilus. The sequence goes on along the minus strand of NZ_FMZB01000005.1, from coordinate 244,823 downwards.
ACCTGGTACGACAGATTCTTTCTTAGCTTCCTGGTAAACGGCGATATGAATCGGAACTTCAGTCAAACCGTCCATTCCCCGCATTCTTTCGACAATCTTCTTGGCCATTTCATTCGCCTGCGCAAGCATCTCATCCTCTGGAATTTCCTCGCGATATGGGCCTTTTCCGCCTGTCGTGAACTGGTACTCCGATTTCATCGCAAGAGCAATGGAGACTCCGCCCAGCTTGATGTCCCCGTTATCATCCTCGACCATATAATCCTGCTCCAGGATATGGGATAGATACTTCGGATTATCTCGGAAATCTTTTTCCGATGCTTTTTCCTCATTCAATTCCGGATTCAGTCCAAGCTCTTTGGCTTTTTCCGCTTTTTTCGCTTCCGCTGTTGCAGCCTTACCCAAGTCCTGGGCTTTGGCATATCGTCCGATCCAGCTGTAAAGCGTATCACTATCGAGCATTTGTCCTTCACGGAAGTAATAATCTTCCGGACTGAATACATCCTTTGAATGGTTGCGAAGCCCTTCTTCGACTTCGTCAATATCCAAACGGTTGGCAATCTGGTTGATGATTACGCCGCGAGCTGCACTAGTCTCATAGTTGACGACACCTTTTGATTTACCGCTCTCATAAGGCAGCAATACTTTGTATTCTTCGTCAGAGAAATTGTAGCTGGAAACGACGGATGTTTTTTCCCCGCCATCTGCCGTTTCCTGCTTCACTTCTTCTTCCCCACCGCCAGACGGTCCGCAGCTTGCCAGCAATACGAGTGCTCCTATAGACAGAACACCTGCTAATTTCTTCATGTGTTTCTCCTCTCTATTCCTGTAACGCTTCGATCAAACGGGCTTCATCCCATATTTCAATGCCAAGCTTTTCTGCTTTTTCATATTTCGAACCAGCATCCTCACCGGCAATCAATAAATCTGTTTTTTTGCTGACACTTCCTGTGACCATACCGCCGAGTGCTTCGATTTTCTCTTTTGCCTGCGGCCGTGTGAGAGCCTCCATTTTCCCGGTCAAAACGATGGTTTTGCCGCTGAAAATGCTGTCACTTGTTACTTCCTGCGGCTTGATGCCTTTATACGTCATATTGACGCCCACAGCTTTCAGCTCTTCAATTAGCTGAGTTACTTTATCTTCTTGGAAATGCTGATAAATGGAGTCGGCCATTTTTTCCCCGATTTCATCAATCGCGACCAGCTCCTCCACGGATGCCTGCTGCAATTTATCTATCGTTTCAAAGGCTTGCGCCAATGTTTTCGCCGCCTTGGCACCGACAAAACGGATGCCCAAACCGAACAGCAAACGCTCCAGTGAATTTTCCTTGGACGCTTCGATTGATTTCAGCAAGTTATCTACCGATTTCTCGCCCATTCGTTCAAGATTCAGTAAAGCATCACGATCCAGTTTATACAGATCATCAATCGTATGCACCAGTTCAGCGCGGTACAGCTGGATGATGACCTTCTCCCCGAGTCCATCAATGTTCATGGCATTCCGGGAAACAAAGTGAATCAATCCTTCGACAAGCTGTGCCGGGCAATTCGGATTAATACAGCGAAGCGCTACTTCTTCTTCCAGGCGGACCGTTTCACTGCCGCATTCCGGACAGTGCTCCGGCATATGGAATTCCTGCTCTCCTCCGGTACGTGCATCCGTCACAACACGGACGACTTCCGGGATAATGTCACCAGCCTTTTTGATGACAACTGTATCCCCGATCCGAATATCCTTTTCACGGATCAGGTCTTCATTATGCAAAGTAGCCCGCTGTACTGTTGTGCCGGCCACCCGGACTGGCTCCAGCAGTGCTGTCGGCGTGATGACACCAGTACGTCCGACATTCAGCTCGATATCATAAAGCTTCGTCGTCACTTCCTCAGCCGGGAATTTGTACGCAATCGCCCAACGCGGTGTACGGGCAGTAAAGCCAAGTTCATCCTGCTGCTCCCGCTTGTCCACCTTGATGACGATGCCGTCGATTTCATAATTCAGTTCCCGGCGTTTGGCACTCCATTCCTCGACATATGCCAGCACTTCCTCGATTGTCCGGCAGCGGCGGCGTTCCTTATTCGTCTTGAAACCCAACTGCTCCAAGTAATCGAGCAATCCGCTATGGGAATCCAAATTACTCGTTTCCCATTGGCCAGAACCATATAAGAAGATGTCCAGATTGCGACTGGCAGCAATCTTCGGATCAAGCTGACGCAATGACCCTGCTGCTGCATTACGAGGATTGGCAAAAGGGGCTTCGCCGTTTTCTTCCTTTTGCGCGTTAAGTGCTGCAAAAGATTTCTGCGGCATATATGCCTCCCCGCGCACCTCGATCGCTTCTGCTAAATCAATTCGAAGCGGGATGCTGCGGATTGTCCGTAGATTTTGGGTAATGTCTTCCCCTGTTGTACCATCACCACGTGTCGCTCCTTGGACGAACGCTCCATTTTCATAACGTAGTGAAACCGCCAGGCCATCAATCTTCAGTTCACAAATATATGAGTAATCATCTGTTTCCAATCCATTTTGGACCCGCTTGTCAAAGCTTCGCAAATCCTCTTCGTTGAAGGCATTGCCAAGGGAAAGCATCGGTACGCGATGCTCTACCTTGTTGAATGCTTCAAGTGGCGTGCCGCCGACACGCTGGGACGGTGAATCACTTGTGATCAGGTCTGGGAATTCCGCTTCGATGTCCAGCAGGCGCTTCAGTGTTTGATCGTATTCATAATCGGACACCTGCGGATTATCGAGTACGTGATAATCATAATTATATTGATTGAGCTTTTTGCGTAAATCCGCAAGCTCTTGGATTGCTTCTTCTTTGTTCATGCTTGCCACCTCGGTTAAGCTTTTGTGATCGGTGCGAATGAAGCAAGCAGCCTTTTGATGCCCACTGGTGCAGGGAAGGCGATATCAAGCTCCATCGCTTCTCCTTCTCCATTGACCTTCACTACTGTTCCTTCGCCCCATTTTTTATGGACAGCCTTGTCTCCAGGGCCCCATCCAAGCGCGTCAGCTCCTGATTTAGGCTTCGGCTTGCGGACCACACGTTTTTGCTCCTGTGGTTTTGGCGATTGGCGACGGCTTTGGAGTCCGAATGGATTCTGTTTGGTTTCCTGCATGCCTTCCAGCAGCTCATTCGGGATTTCACCAATAAAGCGGCTGACCGGGTTCATATTCGTCCGGCCGAACAATGTCCGCATCTTGGCATTGGTAAGGAATAGCTCCTCTTCTGCACGGGTGATGCCGACATACGCAAGACGGCGTTCTTCCTCCATCTCCGTTTCATCCATCTGGGAACGGCTGTGCGGGAACACATTCTCTTCCATCCCGATCAGGAATACAACCGGAAACTCGAGTCCTTTGGCACCATGCAGTGTCATAAGGATGACTTTGTCGTCACTGGACGGGTCATCGTCCATGGAGTCGATATCCGCAATCAGTGCAAGATCCGTCAAGAATGCAAGCAGGGACTTGTCTTCACTCGTCTGCTCAAAATTCTTCGTTACTGTCTTGAACTCTTCCAAGTTCTCCAGACGGCTTTGTGATTCAATGCTTCGTTCTGCTTTTAGCATTTCTTCATAGCCCGAACCTTCCAGTACCTGCTCGACCATGTCCGTTGCAGTCAGGAATTCCACCTGCTTGCTCCAGTTGCTGATCATTTTTCCGAATTCACTCAAAGCGTTGGCAGCTTTCGCACTTACGCCAGTGAAATCAACTTCCTTAAGCGTATCAAACAAGGAAATCTCGTGCTCATTTGCATAAGCTTGCAGTTTTTCGATGGACGTCTTCCCGATGCCTCGCTTCGGTTCGTTGACGACCCGCTCGAAGCTGATGTCATCATCCGGATTCGCTATCAGACGCAAGTATGCGAGCATGTCCTTGATTTCCTTGCGATCATAGAACTTCGTGCCGCCGATCATCTGATAAGGCACGCCTGCTTTTACAAACGTTTCCTCGATGGAACGGGACTGTGCATTTGTCCGGTAAAGGATCGCAATATCACGATAATGCCGTTTTTTCTCCATCATGACCATTTCTTCGATTTTCTCTGTTACATATAGCGCCTCATCCCGCTCAGTAGCTGCTTCGTAATATCGAAGCTTCGAGCCATCGATATTATCTGTCCAAAGATTCTTCGGTTTACGTCCTGTATTGTTGCCAATTACTTTGTTAGCTGCATCCAGAATTGTCTTTGTCGAGCGATAGTTCTGCTCAAGCATGACGACCTTCGCATTTGGATAGTCCTTTTCAAAAGACAGGATATTTGTGATGTCCGCTCCGCGCCAGCGGTAGATGGACTGATCGGAGTCTCCAACAACACAAAGGTTTTTGTAACGGGATGCCAGTTGGTTCACCAAACGATATTGGGCGTGGTTCGTATCCTGATACTCATCCACGTGGATGTACTGAAATCGGCGCTGGTAATATTGCAGCACTTCCGGCACACGGTCGAACAGCTGGATCGTCTGCATGATCAAGTCATCGAAATCCAGTGATTGATTGCGGCGTAATGTTTTCTGATACAAATCGAATACCTCGGCCACTTTCCGTTCATACACACTGCCAGCTTCCTTGCTGTACTGTTCTGGTGTGATCAGCTCGTTTTTCGCCGAGCTGATAGCACCGAGCATCGCGCGCGGATCATACTGTTTCGGATCCAGATTAAGCCGTTTCAATGCTTGTTTGATAACAGATAGCTGATCGCTCGTATCGAGTATGGAAAAATTGCTATTATATCCTATTCTGTCTATATCACGCCGTAAAATGCGCACACACATGGAGTGGAAAGTGGAAACCCAGATTTGGGACCCTTCTTCCCCGACTAGTTTGTGCACACGCTCCCGCATTTCACGAGCAGCTTTATTCGTGAATGTGATCGCCAGGATGCTGCGTGGCGAAACTTCCTTCTCCCCTAGTAAATAGGCAATCCTGTTTGTCAGCACGCGCGTCTTACCGCTTCCTGCACCTGCCATGATGAGGAGCGGTCCTTCCGTGTGCTGCACCGCTTCTGCCTGTTCTTTATTCAAAGCCTTTATTAAATCATTCGCCAATCGGCTCATGTTTGCACCGCCTTCATTTCTTTCCTTTTACTGCTTCCACTGTCTTCAGGGCAGCCTTTATATTATCATATACGCTGTTTCCGACAATAATCACGTCAGCATACTGCTTCATCTGGGATGCTTGCTCTGGTGAAGCAATGCCGCCTCCATAAAATAGCAATGTGTTTGATAGTTGCTTTTTCACCTTGCCGACAAGTTCCGGATCTGCATATGCCCCGCTGTTTTCCAAATAAAATATCGGGAGCTTGTACATATGCTCCGCCATATAGGCATAAGCGATAATATCGTCTTCAGACGGCAGTTCACATTGGGTATGGGTGAAAACCTTCGCTTCAGGATTGATGACGCAATAGCCCTCCATCATGATTTCGTCCCAATGCATCATATCCCGATAGGCCTTGACAGCTTCATGATGCAGTCCCATGATCCATTGCTTGTCCTTGCTGTTCATCACCATCGGTACATAATAAAAATCGAAACCAGGAGTGATCGAATCCATCGTGCTGATTTCCAAAATGACTGGAACTGTGTGACGGCGTATTCGCGCCAGCAGATCAAGGACACCATCCAATGTCACACCGTCTGTACCGCCGACGATGATGGCATCCGTACCGGATTCGCAAATCTTTTCCAGCTCTTCATCGCCGATTTCCTTTGCTGGGTCGAGCTTGAATATATGTTGCCACTCTTTCATGTTATACACGTACGTATCCTCCATTACTTGCTTCCATAACGTTCATTATAGCAAAAATCGACTGGATAATTCAGTGGTAACAGGGAGGAAAATACGAAGACTTTACGAACGAAGAAAGCCCGGCAATCGAATGCCAGGCTTTACATATCATTGAATACGGTCAGCTGGGAAAATCAAGCCGAACTGAATTCTTGCTTTTTCCATGATTTCCGCTACACTGAGCGCCAATTCATGCGTATTGATAGCCGATTCCCGTTTACCCGATTGGATCAAGCTCACAAATTCCTCTACTTCATAGAACATGGGATGCTCATTATCCTGCGGGCCGCTGATCGTTTTCTCTGTACTGTCATGGTACTGGATTTTGACATCTTCAAAATGCCCGATATGGTCGATGCGAATCGTCGCATCTTCTCCTTGTATTTCAGAAGGCAGCGTCGAGCTGGTGATTTTGGAATAGTAGACGATTGCTTCCATTTCTTCATATGTCAGTATGATAGTAGCTTGTCCGTCGACGCCTGACTCCAGCAAAGTTCCGCTTGCTTTTATCTCTTTTGGTTTGCCAAACAAAGCAACTAGCGGATATATGCAATAAATACCGATATCCATCGTTGCCCCATTGCTGAGCTCCGGATTGAAGGCATTCAGGATGTTGCCTTGCCGGTAAGCATCATAACGCGATGAATATTGGCAAAGCTGAGCCACGTAACGCCGGACCGTTCCGATTTCGTCCAAATGCTCTTTTACCGCATGGAAATTCGGCAACAATGTCGATCTCAAGGCTTCCATCAGCAATACATCATGATGCTTTGCTGTTTCAATCAAATCTTTTACTTCCGCTGTATTGGACGCCAGCGGCTTTTCACATAACACATGTACGCCATGCTGCATGAAAATCTTCGCTTGTCCCGCGTGCAAGGCATTCGGACTCGCGATATAAACTGCATCAATATCACCGCTTGCTGCCATTTGTTCAATATCGGTGAACGTATGTACCGCTCCGTGCTTCTTGGCGAATTCCTCCGCCGTCTCAGCTTTCCGAGAATAAACGGTTGTCAGTTCAAAGTCCTTTACTTTCTTTCCAGCTTTCAAAAAGGATTCCGTTATCCAATTCGTACCGATCACACCAAAGCGCACCATCCAATGTCAGCTCCCTTATTCTTCTGTTTTTTCTTCCAAACGTTCAAGTACCGTGTTATAGCCATCGTTTCCATAATTGAGGCAGCGTTTCACCCGGGAAATCGTTGTGGTGGACGCACTCGTTTCCTGGACGATGCTATGATATGTAGCCCCATCACGGAGCATCTTCGCTACTTGAAGACGCTGTGTAAGCGATTGTATTTCGCTGATTGTCGCAATATCATCGAAGAAACGATAGCATTCCTCGATATCCTTCAACGAAAGGATTGCTTTGAATAATTCATCTAAATGCTCACCACGGAGCTTGTCAAGCTGCATGCAGCTTCCCTCCCATACGCACGGATGTGCTTCTTACCTTATCTTTTATCATACATCATCTTAGGGCTTTTGCGTAATACGACGCGCATTGGAATTTTTATACTAGCATAAACCCCTGTTATAACAGGAAAAACTAAGCTGACAAAAGGAAAGGGGTGCCAAAAATGAAACCAAATATGGGGCTGATCCAAGCGATGATTCGGATTGCTGCCGGCATCAGCATGGTCGGGTATGCAACAGCTACACTCGTCACAAAACCAAAGCAGTTCATTGCCCATTTGGCGTTATTGGCAGGTGCAATCAAGATTGCTGAGGGTATTGTCCGATATTGCCCGAGCATGACATTGATTAACCAATTTCGCCAGAAACAAGGATCACAAGAGGAATAAAAAAGAAGAACTGGCCTTATTCCAGTTCTTCTTCCGCTTTTATTTCCCGAACCCGATATCAGTCCGATAATGGAAGTCCGGATTATTTTTGAATAACTTGAGTCCTTTTTTGACACTTTCCACCGCGTCCGCTCGATTATGATGTACAGAACCAATGAACAGAATACGCCCACCGTTGGAAACATATCCGTCTGCTTTTTTTTCTGTCCCGGCGTGAATGCAGTAAACATCATGCGGCAGCTGTGATAAGTCTGGGAGTGGAAGCTGCTTGTCATAGCTTCCAGGATAGCCGCTTGCAGCAATGACCGTCCCGGTCGCAAAAGCATCTTTCCACTTCAGCTTTGGATCGTTGCCTGCGGTAACATCCTGCATCACTTGCAGTAAATCATTCTCCAACAGCGGCAGGATGACTTGTGTTTCAGGATCACCAAAGCGGGCGTTGAATTCGATTACTTTTGGACCGTCGGTTGTTTCGATAAGACCGGCGTACAAAACACCAGTAAAAGAACGGCCTTCATTAACAAGTCCAGCTGCAGCAGGCTTTAGAATACGTTCGATCGCTTCATCAATCACTGGCTGCTGTAGATCTGGTATGGGTGCATATGCACCCATACCGCCTGTATTAGGGCCTTGGTCATTATCGTAAACGCGCTTATGATCACGAGCAGGCACTAGCGGATAGACATTTCCCCCATCAACGAAAGCCATTAGGGAGAATTCCTTTCCTTCCAGGAAATCCTCGATAATAACAAGGCTGCCCGCTTGGCCGAACTGGTTATCGACCAGCATACTTTCTATCGCTTCATGTGCTTCTGCAACTGTCTGAGCAACGACAACGCCTTTACCAGCAGCAAGCCCATCCGCTTTGACAACGATTGGCCCACCTTTTTCCACAATATAAGCTTTGGCTTTCGCTGCATCGGAAAAAGTTTCACTTGCAGCAGTCGGTATACCATGTGTGCGCATGAACTGCTTGGCATAATCCTTGCTTCCTTCGATCAAAGCTGCTTCCTTTGTCGGACCGAAAACATTCAATCCTTCCTGCTGGAATGCATTGACGACACCTGCCAGCAAAGGAATCTCAGGTCCGACAAACGTCCAGTCGATCTGTTCTTCCTTCGCAAAATGGACAAGATCCTCCACAGCTGTTACATCAATCGGTACACAAAGTGCCAGATCGGCTATACCGCCATTACCTGGCGCTGCGTACAATGCTGTTACCTCGGTACTCGAAGCTAGCTTTGCGACGATACTATGCTCTCGCCCGCCGCTTCCTATCACAAGAACTTTCACAATGTCTCCCCCTGACAATTAGTGCTTGAAATGGCGCATATCCGTGTATACCATGGCGATGTTGTGCGCATTGCATACAGCTACAGAATCTTCGTCCCGCTTAGATCCGCCTGGCTGGATGATAGCCGTCACACCCGCTTTAACTGCTGCTTCGACTGTATCCGGCATCGGGAAGAAAGCATCCGATGCGAGCACTGCTCCCGCTGCGTTCTCACCAGCTTGTTCCAAGGCAATTTTTGCTGCTCCGACCCTGTTCATCTGACCAGCACCGACACCGATGGTCTGGTCATCTTTTGCAACTACGATTGCATTGGATTTCACATGCTTCACTACTTTCCAGGCAAACAACAAGTTCTTCAACTCTTCTTCCGTCGGCTTGCGGTCTGTCGCAACGGTCAAATCCGCTTCTGTTACAGTGCCTATGTCATAATCCTGCACAAGCAATCCGCCGCTTACGCTGACGACTTTTTTCGGCTGCTGAATCTTGTCTGCTGCAAGTTCCAATAGGCGGATATTTTTCTTCTCCGTCAATAATGCCATTGCTTCTTCTGTGAAGCCCGGTGCGATGACGATTTCCAAGAAAATTTCTTTCAGCTGCAATGCCGTATCTCTGTCTACTTCACGGTTCAGAGCTACAATGCCGCCGAAAATGGATGTAGGGTCTGCTTCGAATGCCTTATGGAAAGCACTTGAGATAGTTTCGCCAATGCCAACGCCGCAAGGGTTCATATGCTTGACCGCTACCGCAGCAGGCTCCTGGAATTCCATGACGATCTCCAATGCAGCATTAGCATCCTGGATATTATTATAAGAAAGCTCTTTGCCATGCAGCTGCTTCGCATTTGCGATGGAAGCGCCTTTGACGATTGCATCCTTGTAGAATGCCGCTTTCTGATGCGGATTCTCTCCATAACGTAAAGATTGAACTTTTTCATATGTGAGCGTCATTGTTTCCGTATCCTGCTCTTCATTTAATTCAGCGAAATAAGCCGCAATCATCGCATCATAGTTTGCTGTATGACGGAATACTTTTCCTGCCAGACGACGTTTCGCTTCATAGGAAAGTTCACCCTGCTGTAAAGCGGACAATGTCGTATCATAATCATCCGGGTCGACAAGGACCGTTACGCCAGCGAAGTTCTTTGCAGCCGAACGCAGCATGGTCGGGCCGCCGATGTCGATATTTTCGATCGCATCAGCTTCTGTTACGCCTGTTTTTTCGATTGTATTTTTGAAAGGATATAGATTCACCGCCACCAAATCGATTGGTGTGATATCGCGTTCTTTCAGCTGCTGCATGTGGCTTTCATCATCGCGTCGAGCCAATAGGCCGCCGTGGATGGCAGGGTGCAGTGTTTTGACACGTCCGTCCATGATTTCATCGAATTTTGTGACCTCAGACACGGCCACAGCCGGAATACCTGCTTCCTGCAGTTGTTTCAGGGTGCCTCCGGTAGAGATGATTTCATAATCCAATGCAGCCAAACCTTTGGCGAATGGGATGATTCCTGTTTTATCTGATACGCTGATCAACGCTCGTGGCATTTGAGTCATTCCTTTCTCGTTCTGTAAGTATGTATCGAATTGTTTCTGGATAAAGCCGATGCTCAATGGCTTGAATTCGTTGATGTAATGTCTGATTAGTATCTGTTTCCAATACCCGAACTGCTTCCTGGGCGATGATGCTGCCGGTATCCATCCCCGCGTCAACAAAATGGATGGTCACGCCACTTACTTTCACACCTGCTGTCAAAGCTTGTCCGATGGCATCCTTGCCGGCAAAAGCCGGTAATAAAGAAGGATGGATGTTCAGTATCCTTTCCGGATAAGCTTCCAGCAGTGTCGGTCCGATCAAACGCATATACCCTGCCAGAAAGATCCACTCGATCTGCTTTTCTCTGAGCTTTGTGAGAATAGCTTGCTCATAGGCTTGTTTATTCGGAAAGGTCTTTGGATCACAGACAAAAACTTCTATATTCCAATGTTTTGCCCTTGAAATAACAGGTGCTGCCGGTTTATCACAAACGAGCAATTCAATCGTGCAAGGTAGATGTGATTCCTCCACGATTGCTTCTGCGTTGCTGCCACTGCCCGAAGCAAATACGGCAGCCGGAATCATGCCGAAAACTCCACGCCAGATTTATCAGTCACTTCACCGATGATCCAAGCACTTTCCCCGACTTCCTGAAGAATGGAAATCGTCTGTTCCGCATCATCTCGGGAAACGATCAGCGCCATGCCGATACCAGTATTGAATACACCAAGCATATCCTCGAAAACAAGCTGTGCTTTTTCCATCAGGAATTCGTACACAGCCGGCAATTCCCAGCTGTCAGTCTGGATCCGCATGCCTAGATGCTCAGGCACTGCGCGTGGCAGGTTCTCATGGAAGCCGCCGCCGGTAATATGGGAGATACCATGGATGTAGATTTTCTCTTGGATAGCACGCACTGCTTTAGCATAAATTTTGGTCGGCTCAAGCAGGATTTCCCCCAAAGGACGATCAAATGGTGCATACACTTCATTCAGGCTGAGGTCGTGCTGGTCAATCAACCTGCGAACTAAGGAAAAACCATTCGAATGCAGACCGCTTGAAGCGATTCCGATAATCGCATCTCCTGCTTTGACATCGGCTCCGCTGATCAGCTTCGCTTTTTCCCCGATACCGACGACAAAGCCCGCCAAGTCATATTCATCCGCTCCGTACATACCCGGCATTTCAGCAGTCTCGCCGCCGATCAAAGCAGCACCTGCTTCGACACAGCCATCCGCGATACCTTTGACGATCTGCTCGATTTTTTCCGGTCCGTTTTTGCCGCAAGCAATATAATCAAGGAAAAATAGTGCTTGTGCCCCTTGGGCGATGATATCATTTACACACATGGCAACAAGATCGATTCCGACCGTGTCATGCTGATCCATATCAAAAGCAAGCTTCAGTTTCGTACCTACTCCATCCGTTCCAGAAACAAGCACTGGCTCTTTGTAAGAAAAGGACGATAGATCGAAAAGTCCGGCAAACGCGCCCACACCGCCGATCACTTCTGGTCGGTTCGTACGGTTGATATGTTTTTTCATCAAATCTACTGCGCGATAGCCTGCTTCGACATCCACGCCAGCTTGTTTGTAAAGTTCACTCATGCTTGCCCTCCTAACATTTGTACGCCGGAAGTACTGTATCCGGATAGATTTCAGTTGGATAGTTTCCTGTAAAGCATGCTTTGCAAATACCATGTGTCATCGTGTCGTTGTCTCCGACGATGCAATCTTCCAAACCTTCGACAGTCAAGAAAGACAGGGAATCTGCTTCAATCAGCTCACGCATTTCCTCAATGCTGTGGTTGGCAGCAATCAACTCAGATGTTGTCGACGTATCAATACCGTAGAAGCATGGATTTTGGATCGGTGGAGAAGCGATACGCACATGCACTTCCGTTGCACCAGCTTCCTTCAGCATCCGGACAATCCGTTTGCTCGTCGTCCCGCGTACGATGGAGTCATCGACCATGACAACGCGTTTGCCTTCGACAATCCCGCGTACGGCCGACAACTTCATCTTCACGCCTTGTTCACGAAGCTCCTGGGAAGGCTGGATAAATGTACGGCCGACATAACGGTTCTTGATCAAACCAAGCTCATATGGAATGCCAGAGGCTTCGGAAAATCCGATAGCGGCTGAAATACTTGAATCCGGTACACCTGTTACAACATCCGCTTCAATTGGCGCTTCCTGTGCGAGCACTTTTCCCATTCTTTTACGGGAAGCATGGACGTTCTGGCCGTTCAAATTAGAATCCGGACGGGAGAAGTACACATATTCCATCGAACAAAGCGATCTTTCAAGCGTGGAAGAAAAACGTTGTGTATGAAGTCCAGCATCGCTGATCGTGATTAATTCACCAGGCTCCACTTCACGAACGTATTCTGCACCTGTCACATCGAAAGCGCATGTTTCAGAGGAAACGACCCATGCATCACCAAGGCGTCCGAGCGACAATGGACGCAACCCCTTTGGATCAACAGCAACGAATAGCTGTGTTTCAGTAAGGATCGTCAGGCTGTAAGCACCTTTGACCATGCTGAGCGCCGATTTGATCGCATCTTCCAATTCTATTTGGCCGCTGCGTTTGATCAAGTGGGCGATCACCTCTGTATCAGAGGAAGTCTGCAAAATGCTGCCTTGTGCTTCCAGCTGCTGTTTCAATCCGTATGCGTTGACGAGGTTTCCATTATGCGCGATGGCCAAGCTGTCTTTTTGGGAACGGAACAGCAAAGGCTGTACATTCTCATAACCACCGCCCCCAGCCGTTGCATATCTGACATGGCCGATTGCCGCATTGCCGTTTAGCTTGTTGAACTGTCCTTCGGAAAACACTTCGTTGATCAGCCCGATGCCTTTGTGCAAATGGAGGCTTTCCCGGTCAGTCGTGACGATACCAGCGCCCTCTTGCCCGCGGTGCTGCAGGGCGTGAAGGCCGTAGTACGTCACTTCTGCTGCTTTCTCATGTCCCCAAATCGCAAAGACGCCGCATTCCTCATTCAAGCCTTTGATTTCAGCAAGCATGGGATAGCTCCTTTCCAAAGTGCTTCGAGTGTTGGTACTGCTTCTGAGATGATAGACTGTCCGTCTTGCTCTATTACAAGCTCCGCGTCTTGCGTCACTGATCCGATTTGCTTTGCCTCCGGGACTGCCTTTTCGAAAGCTACCTGGTTTTCTGGAGCAACTGTTAAAAGAAAGCGGGACTGTGATTCACTGAAAAGCGCCGCTGTTACGTCGCCGTCGATTGTTACCTTAGCGCCAAGCTCTGTGCCGAACAAGCTTTCTGCCAAAGCAACAGCAAGACCGCCTTCTGCAAGATCATGTGCAGATGCTATGAATCCTTGCTGGATGCCAGCTAGTACTGCTTGCTGATTGCTTGCTTCCACATCAAGATCAATTGCAGGTGCTTTGCCAAAGTAACGACCTTCCAGCACATTTTGCAATTCGCTTCCACCGAATTCAGCCTTCGTTTCGCCTAATAGATAAATAGCATCACCAGCTTGCTTGAATTGGCTTGTCGTTACATGTGCCAGGTTCTCAACCAAACCGACCATTCCGACAATCGGTGTCGGGAAAATCGCTTGCTGGTTGGATTCATTGTAAAGCGATACGTTACCACTGATAACTGGAGTTTCCAAAGCTAGACATGCGGCGGCCATACCATCGACGCTTTTTTCCATCTGCCAGAAGTTCTCCGGTTTATCTGGGTTTCCGAAGTTCAAGCCGTCTGTCAACGCAAGTGGCTTCGCACCAGAGCTGATGATATTACGCGCTGCTTCTGCGACAGCAATCTTGCCGCCAGTTTCTGGATCCAAGTAAATATAGCGGGAGTTGCAATCTGTCGTCATCGCAATTGCTTTCTCAGTTCCACGTACACGCACGATAGCCGCATCACTTCCAGGTGCGACGACTGTACTGGCTCCAACCATGCTATCATATTGATCATACACCCATTCCTTGCTGGCAATCGTCGGCTGCTGCAAAAGCTGCTTCAGCGTCGCTGCATGATTCATGACAGCTGGCTTATACTCGATAGTCTGGAACTCTGTGTAATAGTCAGGCACCTTTGATTCTTTATAATAAACCGGTGCATCTTCAGCCAGGCTGTCAACAGGAATTTCTGCTGCAACTTCACCATGATGCAAAAGACGGAACTGTTTGTCATCCGTTACAGTACCTACAGCAACAGCTTGAAGTCCGTATTTTTCGAATACTTCGATAATTCCCTGCTCCTCGCCCTTCTTCACGACAAGCAGCATACGCTCCTGGGATTCAGACAGCATCAGTTCATATGGGGTCATATGCTGTTCGCGCTGCGGTACAAGATCAAGATTCATTTCCATGCCCATACCAGCTTTGCTGGCCATTTCACTTGCACTTGATGTCAAACCAGCTGCGCCCATATCTTGAATACCAACAAGTGCTTCGTGCTGAATCACTTCCAAGCATGCTTCGATCAAAAGTTTTTCCATGAATGGATCACCAACCTGAACAGAAGGACGCTTCGATTCAGATTCTTCGCTCAAGTCTTCTGATGCAAACGTTGCACCATGGATACCATCGCGGCCAGTTGGAGCACCTGCGTAGATAACTGTATTACCGACACCAGCTGCAATCCCTTTTTGGATATCCTTTTGGTCGATCAAACCGACACACATCGCATTGACAAGCGGGTTGCCTTCGTAGCTTGCATCGAACTGGATCTCACCGCCAACAGTCGGTACACCGACACAATTTCCATAACCAGCAATACCGTGGACAACTTCCTCCAGCAAATATTTCACACGTGGTGTCGTCAGGTTACCGAAACGCAAGCTGTTTAAAAGCGCGATTGGCCGCGCGCCCATAGAGAATACGTCACGAATGATACCGCCGACACCTGTAGCTGCACCTTGGTAAGGCTCGACAGCAGATGGGTGATTATGACTCTCGATTTTGAATACAACCGCTTTGTCATCCCCGATATCAACGATGCCCGCGCCTTCACCAGGTCCTTGCAGGACATGCGGTCCTTCTGTCGGGAATTTACGCAATAATGGCTTGGATGTTTTGTAGCTGCAATGTTCGGACCACATAACGGAGAAAATGCCTGTTTCCGTGAAATTCGGCTGTCTGCCAAGGATATTCTTGACGGATTGAAATTCCTCATCTGTCAAACCCATATCCCGATACAAACGATCTTGTTCTATTTTTTCCGGACTGATTTCAGCTTGTTGTAACATACATTTCCCTCCAGTGTTGTAGTACGGATTGGAACATCGCCAGCCCATCGCTTGAACCGAGCAGATCCTCGACAGCTCGCTCTGGATGCGGCATCATACCTAGCACATTACCAGTCTCATTGACGATTCCGGCAATATCATCCCGGGAACCATTCGGATTGTTCTTGTAAGTAAAAACAATCTGATTATTTTTCTTGAGCTCTTCCAGCGTTCTATCGTCGCAATAATAATTTCCCTCACCATGAGCGATCGGAATTTGAATTTGCTGGCCTTTTTCATAGCCGCTTGTGAAAATCGTGTCGTCTCTTTCCACCACCAGTGTTTCATAATGGCACATGAACTTCAGCTTTTCATTTCGCAGCATTGCACCCGGCAGCAAGCCTGTTTCCAAAAGAATCTGGAAGCCATTACACACACCAAGGACAGGTGTGCCGGCTTCTGCCTTTTGCTTGATTTGGTTCAGGACATCCGATACAGATGCGATTGCACCGGAGCGAAGATAATCACCGTAGCTGAATCCGCCCGGAAGCAAGATAGCATCATAGTCTGCCAGATTCGCATTTTCATACCATACTAGATCCGCTTCTTCACCTAAACCGTCCTTGACTGCATGGTACATATCGCGGTCACAGTTGGAGCCTGGAAAAACAATGACAGCAAATCTCACGAGCGTACACCCTCCTCGACTGTATAGCTGTATTCTTCCATGACAGGGTTGGCAAGCAGCTTATCACACATACGCTGTACTTCCAGTGCTACATCAGCATCATCCGGCAGTGTCATTTCGATGTACTTCCCGACACGTGTGTCTGCTACATCCGGGAATCCATTCGCCTGCAATGCTTCCTGTACAGCCTTACCTTGTGGGTCTAAAACCCCTTCTTTCAGCGTGATAAAGATTTTTACCTTTTTCATTTTGCTGCCTCCAGTCGATTTAAGATTGCATCATATACGTCGATCAAGCTACCAAGGTCTTCACGGAATACATCCTTGTCCATCTTGCCGCCATTCTCTTTGTCCCAAAGCCGGCATGTATCCGGAGAAATTTCATCAGAGAGAAGAATGGAGCCGTCTTGGTCACGGCCGAATTCCAGTTTAAAATCGACCAGCTGCAGACCTACTCTGTCAAAGAACGTCTGCAGATGCTGGTTGACTTCCAATGCAGCTTGCTTAATAAAGGCAAGCTCTTCTTCATTCACATCCGTCAGCAATAATGCATGGGCATCATTAATGATCGGATCATCCAAGCTGTCATCTTTATAGTAAAGTTCTGTTAAAACGGGTTGGAAAACGGTCTTTTCCGGAATACCAAGTCTTCTCGTAATGCTTCCTGCTGCAACATTCCGAACGACCACTTCAAGCGGTACGATCGTCGTCTTCTTCACAAGCTGCTCTGTTTCGCTGAGCGGCTTGATGAAGTGCGACGAGATGCCCTGCTCCTGCAGGTATTCGAAAATATGGGTCGAGATAAGGTTGTTGTAGCGGCCTTTACCTTCAAAGCTTGCTTTTTTCTTCCCATTGAATGCTGTGGCATCATTTTTATAAGACAGCACGAGCTCTTGCTCATTTTCGGCTGATTGAAACACTTGCTTGGCTTTTCCTTCGTACAGCAATTTTCCTCTCACGTTCTCCACCCCGTTTGTCAGTATATTATTCTAGTCCGATCTTATGGAAAATCTGGTCTACATTTTTCAAGTGGTACGTATAGTCGAAGCAGTCATCGATTTCTTCCTGGCTCAGGAAGGCCGAGATTGATGTTTCTGCTTCAATAAGCTGTTTGAATTGTGTTTCTGTTTCCCACGCTTCCATCGCTTTCGGCTGCACGATATCGTATGCTTGCTCACGGCTCATGCCTTTATCGATCAGCGCAAGCAATACACGCTGGGAGAAAATGACGCCGTATGTGCGGTCGATATTGCGCTTCATGTTCTCAGGGAATACTGTCAAATTCTTCACGATGTTAGAGAATCGGCTCAGCATATAGTCCAGTGCGATTGTCGCATCCGGTAAGATGACGCGCTCTGCAGATGAATGGGAGATATCGCGTTCATGCCAAAGGGCAACGTTCTCGTAAGCTGTGACCATGTGACCGCGGATCAGACGGGACATGCCGACCATGTTTTCAGATCCGATCGGGTTACGTTTATGCGGCATTGCAGAAGAACCTTTTTGACCTTTTGCGAAGAACTCTTCCACTTCACGCGTTTCCGTTTTCTGAAGACCGCGGATTTCCGTTGCGAACTTCTCGATGCTAGTTGCGATCAATGCCAACGTGCCCATGTATTGTGCGTGGCGGTCACGCTGCAATGTTTGCGTGGATACTGGTGCCGGCTTCAAACCAAGTTTCTTCGTAACGTATTTCTCTACATACGGATCGATATTTGCATATGTACCGACCGCACCGGAAAGCTTGCCGTATTGAATCGTGTCAGCAGCAGCGTCAAAACGCTCCAGATTACGTTTCATTTCTTCATACCATAACGCCATTTTCAAACCGAAAGTAGTTGGCTCAGCGTGCACGCCATGTGTGCGCCCCATCATGACAGTGTGCTTATGTTCCTTCGCTTTCGCTTCCAAGATCTCGATGAAGTTGACGATGCCTTTACGGATGATTTGGTTTGCCTGCAGCAAAAGATAAGATAAAGCAGTATCGACTACATCTGTGGATGTCAGTCCGTAATGCACCCATTTCCGCTCTTCGCCCAATGTTTCGGAAACAGCGCGAGTGAAGGCAACCACATCATGACGTGTTTCCTGCTCGATTTCCAAAATACGATTGATATCAAAGGATGCATTTTCGCGCAATGCTTTTACATCGGCTTCCGGGATGATGCCTAGGTCACTCCACGCTTCGCATGCTAAGATCTCAACCTCAAGCCACGCCTTGTATTTGTTTTCATCCGTCCAGATGTTACCCATCTCTTCTCTTGTATAACGTTCAATCATGCTTTGTTTCCTCCTAGTGATCGTGTAAAAGCATCGGTTGTATCCAGTAAAGTCTCACGTGACGTTCCAACCATTGTGAAATGCCCCATTTTCCGTTTTGGCTTAGCTTCTTGCTTGCCGTAATCATGGATGTGGGCGAGTGGTCTGTCAGGCTGCTGCCAATACTGGTCCAGCTCTTCTCCTAATAAATTTATCATAACGGCGGCCCCGATAAAATGGACCGGCAAAAGCGGCAGTGCGCAGATGGCGCGGATATGCTGCTCGAATTGCGAAACCGTACAAGCTTCAATTGTATAATGACCGGAATTATGCGGTCGCGGTGCCACTTCATTCATATAAAGCTCATTGCCTGAGACGAACATCTCGACGGTAAAGGTACCGACAACTCCAGCTGCTTTTGCCAGCTTGCCAGCAGCATGACGCGCTTGCTCGGCTACTTCGTTCGTGATGCCGGCAGGTGCGATAGTCCGATAAAGGATGTGATCTCGGTGTTCATTTTCTGCTGCCGGAAAATACGTGATTTCTCCATCCTGTCCTCTTGTCAGCACTATCGATATCTCCTTATCGAATGTTAGCCATGATTCTACAATGCAGCGTCCATTTTGGCCGACAAAGGCAGCAGCTTCTTGCAAATCATCCTTAGATTCCAGTTTTAGCTGACCTTTGCCATCGTATCCGCCGCGGCAAGTTTTTACGACCGCTGGAAAACCGATTTCTCTAACTCCTGTCAGCAATTCCTTCTCGTCTGTCACAATCGCAAACGGCGCTACTGGCAGATCCAGCTCTCTCATGAGATTCTTTTCATTCGCTCGATCCCGGCTGATTTCCAATAGAAGGGAGCCCTGTGGAAGTTTCCCTTTTTCCTCCAGCAATTTCGCTGCATTCAAATCGACATTTTCGAATTCATAAGTGACGACATCACTTAAGCTCTCTAGTTTTCGGATAGCGTCCATATCATCATAGGCCGCTTCGATATGCAAGTCCGCCACTTGTGCAGCAGGACAATCAGGCGTTGGATCAAGGACGATGATGCGGTATCCCATATGCTTGGCTGCTGTTGCCATCATGCGGCCAAGCTGCCCGCCGCCAAGGATGCCGATGGTGATGATATTATTTGGTCGCAAGCTGATTCCTCATTTCTGCTACTTGTTCTTTCATCCCTTGCTGATAAGCTTTCAGCCGCCCAGCGATCAAGCTATCGTGGATGCCGAGGATTTGCACTGCCAAGATACCGGCATTTTTAGCTCCTGCTTTCCCGATTGCCACCGTAGCTACCGGAACACCACCTGGCATTTGAACGATTGATAATAAAGAATCCATCCCGTCCAGTGCCTTCGTCTGGACCGGGACGCCGATCACCGGCAAGGTCGTCTTGCTCGCAACCATTCCAGGCAGATGTGCTGCACCGCCCGCTCCGGCAATGATCACCTTCAATCCTCTATCCCTTGCACTCGACGCATATTCAAACATATCCTCCGGTGTCCGGTGGGCTGAAATCACTTCTTTTTCATAAGGGATGTCCAGCTCTTCCAATAGCTTGCATGCATGCTCCATCGTCTCCCAATCAGAGATGCTGCCCATGATGATACCAATCTCCGCCATCTTATCCCTCTTTCCTCTTTTTTGCCGTAAAAAAAGCCTATTCGCCCTCCCGCTAACTGAGAGAAGACGAATAGGCATACGGATATCGTAGGCTCATGATCATGCAGTCCATCTTCCCTCATAGTCCGCCATTTACGGTAGCAGGTAGAGACTTCCGGACCGTATTTCCGGAAATATATGAGGTACGATCTATAAGCACAGCTATGTGCTATGTTGTCAAAACTAGCCGTGTCTTTCATGCATGTTTATGATAACAATTCTGATACACATCGTCAATGAAAAAATCGAACAATGATTATTTTGTTATATTCAATGTTCGGTTTTTAACAGTTTTGTATCAAAACTGACTTTCTTTCCTACCGGTTCCACCTTCTTATCCCCATTCTCGTTCATTTCCCGGAAGATGGGTTCTTCTACTTTTCGCACTGGCATATAGCCCTCTGCTTTGATACGAGCAAGTAAAGCATCGATGGTCTCGTTCTCCCCGAGTTCAAAACGTTTCTTGGTCGGCTTCTTTTCTTTTGGCATTGCGGATACGCTCCCTTTTTACACTTTTCACCCAGAAACCGCCGAAAATTTGCCGCGGCTCATAGGCAATGATAAAGGCTTTCGGATCGATTTCCTTTATATCTTCATATAGCTTCAATTCATATTTACGCGGTGTCAGAATCTGCATCGCAAGGCGGTCCCCATCCATCCCATAGGCAAACCAGCTCGTGACACCATAACCTTTTTCGCGAAGTTTTCTCGTAAATTCAATACTTGGATCAGAAGAGATGACATTGACGGTGATATAGCCAAGTGCCAGCTTTTCCTCTATCTTTGAACCGAGGATGACCCCGATTCCAAAGCCAATTGCATAAGCGATCAGGTTCTGAATTTGGTCCAAGTTGTCCAACACCAACCCCAGACCAATCGTATAGATCGAAACCTCGAAAACACTGACGGATGCTGCTATATAGCGTCTCCCTTTTAATGTCAGGATGACTCGCAAGGTATTAAGGCTCACATAAACAATGTTGACGACAAATATGATCAGTAACATGACGATCGGTATTTCCAGCAACTCACTTCCTCCTTAATACTTTAAAATTGCTGTTTTCGCTGCATCAATAACCATACTGCTTACGTTTTTTTCTCCGGAATAAATGAATCGGTATCGCAATCAGGATGATCACCGCCATAATACTGGCTACTGCTGTTATTGCCGGGAAATCCTCTGCCCTGGCAGCAGCGATTGCAAAATACGCCCAAACGAATACCAGCGAGTAAATGCTATCACGGAATATATGCATAAAGCCAATTGCCAGGATTGTTCCGACAATCAGCAGGATGATGGTCCACACTTCCCCTGACAAAAGCCATCCTTCTATATTATCTACACCAAGCGACACAAATAAAATACCGACATTCAAAATAGTAGCGACGGATACCCAGCCAATATAGATAGAGAACGGAAACAAATCAAATTTCCGACGATCTGATGAGGTCGAGACGGTTTGGTACAAGATGATCAAGGAGATGAGCAGCGCCACCATCGGGATGATAGAGATGCTGAATAACTCATAATGGAAGCTGAATAGCCAGGCAATATTAAAAATGCAGCTGGCAATGAATGCTCCTGCAGCCTTTGCGTACCATTCCAATTCACGTGTAGACCGCAAAAATAATCGGATTACCCATATCAGAACGAATAAATAGATGACTCCCCAAATACTGAACGCATATCCTGCTGGCTGGAACAATACGCCAAGCTGGTCGGATAATTGCTGCATAGTCTTCCCTCCAAGAGGCAAGGCATTGGACAGATAATTGACGGCGATTGCTGCGATATAAGCCAGCAAGCTGAACCAAGCCAGCTTCACTGAACGATTACTCATGTAAATTCCTCCTCCTCGCCCACTGACAGACGATCATAATCTCTCGTAAGTATAATACAATTATACCCGCCACCGCCGCAATCAACGCACAAAGGTAAAATCCGACCATAAAACTGTCATTTTTCGCCCATAAAAAAGCCGCCCCAATCGGAGCGGCCTTCGTTTATGCCAAATAGATGAAGTATAACAGGAAGATGACGAACAAGAACCACATGACAGGGTGAATGTCCTTCACGCGTCCTTTAACAAGCAAGGTAAGCGGGTAGAAGATGAATCCAACCGCAATACCTGTAGCAATGCTTCCTGTCAGCGGCATCATGAGAATCGTGAAGAAAGCTGGTACAGCAAGCTCCGTTTTATCCCATTCGATTTCCTTCAAGGAAGTGGCCATCAGTACACCAACCACAATCAAAGCTGGTGCTGTTACTTCATTGGTTATGACTGATAACAGCGGGCTGAAGAATAATGCCAAAAGGAAACAAATCGCAGTGACGACTGCTGTAAAGCCTGATCTGCCGCCTGCGCCTACACCAGTTGTTGATTCGACATATGCAGTCGTATTGGAAGTACCAAGCACTGCGCCTGCCACAGTAGCACCAGAATCCGCAAGCAAAGCCTGACCTGGATTCGGAAGCTTGCCGTCTTTCATCAAACCGGCTTTCGTAGCAACAGCAACCAATGTTCCAGCTGTGTCAAAGAAATCGACGAATAGGAAAGTCAAGATGACAGTCAGCATTTGAATAGTGAAGATATCACCAAAATGTGCAAATGCTGCGCCAAACGTAGGAGCAAGACTTGGTACACTTCCGACAACGTCACCAATTGCAGTGGGCGGATCGATCAAACCGACAATCATACCTGCAGCTGCCGTAATGATCATCCCAATGAAGATCGCTGCGCGGAATCCAATAACCAAGAGAATTGCTGTAACAAAGATACCAAAGATAGCTAACAGTGCCGGACCGCTGTGGATATTTCCTAAAGCCACGACTGTATCCTCACTCATAACAATGAGATTGGCGTTCTTCAAACCGATGAAAGCAATGAAAAGTCCAATACCTGCACCGACTGCCAGCTTCAAAGTCGGCGGAATTGCGTTGATCAAAAGTTCACGTAAACCAGAAAGAGAAAGAATCATGAAAATCACACCAGAAGCAAACACGCCTGCCAATGCAGTTTGCCATGGAATTCCGTAAGTCAGGACAACGGTGAAAGCAAAGAATGCATTCAATCCCATACCAGGAGCAAGCGCTATCGGCAATTTAGCGAAAACACCCATGATCAGGGTACCAATTGCAGATGCGATTGCTGTAGCAGTAAAGATTGCACCGGCGTCCATACGGCCGCCATTTATTGCGCTGTCAGGCACACCTTGCAAAGTCAGCACATTCGGATTGACGAACAGGATGTATGCCATCGACAAGAATGTCGTGATACCGGCAATTATCTCGGTGCGGTAAGATGTGTTCAATTCGTCAAAACGGAAAAAACGTTTCATAACTTGTTACTCCTCCTGTTGCTTCGATTGGGCAGGATAAGCTTTCAAATAAAAAACACTTCTGCTTTAAAAGCAAGAAGCGTTCCTATCTACACCACATCTGCGTATGTAACTCAGAATGAAATGTCAGCGTAGTCAGGTTAATGACGGTAACCTGGTAGAAACTTATGGGCCATATTCCCAAAATTATACGAAGACGAAAATATATAGTATCAGTACTCTTTCACTATAAAAGCATCTTACCTGCTTCGTCAATGTTTTTTCGGTAAATAGACCCAATAATAGTATTAGTAATCGTTTCCATTTTATTCAACTGATGGTGGACCGTATCTTTTTTGCATGTTGTTCTTCGAAATAGGATTGAATGACAGCATGATCGGAATGCAGTACTGCCTCTCCTCTGACAATCTGGGCGCCATTGATCTGTCCGCCGGTGAGCAGGACAATATCACCTTCTTGACTGAGATCGAGCGCTAGTCGGATACCTTCTGTTCTCGTCTGGGCTGTTGACACATTCTGGACGCTATCAGAAAAACCTTTACAGACCGCATCAATGATGGCTTTGGGCTCATTAAACCCGGGATGATCTACGGACACGACAATCTCATCTGCCCGCCCCTCGATCGTCTGTGCCATTTGGGGCATCTTCCCGAAATCACGGATACCAACTCCCAAGATCATCACGATTAAACGCCGATACGGAATCGCGTTCACAGCGACCAACAGCTGATCCAATGCGGCCGGTGTATGGGCATAATCAAGAATGATTTTCCGATTGCCATACTGTTCCATCACTTCAAAACGCCCTTCAGGACTCTCCATTGCACTCAAAACATCCACAATCGCTTTCAAATCAAATTCGAGATGCATTGCTGTTCCGATTGCAGCAAGCAGATTAGCCACATTATAGTCACCAAAAATCGGTGCCTGAACGGCGTAAAGCTCCCCCTCAGCATGAAGATCGAATCGCGTACCATGCATGTCCGTCTGCCGATTCAATGCGATTAAATCGGCACCGCTCTGCTCCTTGAGGCTATATGTCACTATCTTCCCCTTATACATATCAAGGATAGCACGGGACATCCCTTCGTCATCGACATTCACGATTGCACAAATTGCTTGCTTGAAAAGTTTCAATTTCGCGTGCTTGTAATTATCCATCGTTTTATGATATTCCAGATGCTCCGGCGATAAATTAGTATGAATAGCAACATCGAATGTCATCGCTGCCGTACGTTTTTGTTCCAGCGCAATCGATGTCGCCTCCATGACAACTGCTTTCTCACCTTCTGCTTCCAGTTGTTTGAACAGCATATGCAAATCTGCGGATTCCGGCGTAGTAGGAGTGCTTTTGTGGAAGTCCAGTTTTTCTTTGGATGTGATGATACCGCATGTGCCAATCGAAGCGGTCCGCAACTGAAGCTGATTCAGCAGCGAACGGACATACGCAGCCACGGTCGTCTTCCCATTGGTGCCGGTCACAGCAATGGTCACAATTTTTTTCCAAACTTCCCCTGATAACAGCACTGCCATCTGCGCCATTGCCAGTCGGGCATCCTCCACGATAAGGAAGGTACGATCCTCATATTCGCTATAAAAAGATTTCAGCAAATCTTCATCTGTGCCGACGATGATGGAAGCACCTTTTGCAATGGCATCCTCAATAAAGGTATGCCCATCATGATTTTCTCCCTTTATACAAACAAATACGTCATTCTTTTTCACATGACGCGAATCAAATCGGACATCATTGGCGATCGTACTAGAAGCACCGTAAATCCGCTTAAATTCGACTTTATGCTGTTTCATCAAATTGATCATCATGGCTACCCCCTGTAATTCCGGTCCAAGTGTTTTCTTCTTTTGCCCGGAACCTGCAGCGGTTATACAATCCTTGGGGGGAATCATGAATCTGGAACTAGGCTATTCCAGATTCAACCATTGATTACCTGCTTTATCCACTTTATAATGTAAACATGCTACATCAAAGGTGTTGACATAAGTGAAGAAGTCTTTTATCGGCAGCCGTGTCCTGAAAACAGGGATTGCTGTATTTTTTACCGCACTAGTTTGTGAACTAGTTAACATAACACCAGCATTTGCGGTCATTGCCGCCATCGTCACAATCGAACCGACGATACATGCCTCCATCCAAAAAGGTTTGATACGACTGCCCGCCAGTATGGTCGGAGCAGGTTTCGCTGTCCTTTCGATCTTCTTATTCGGTGCTTCCCCGCTGACCTACACGGCAGCGGCTTTTTTGACAATTTTAGTCTGCTATAAACTGAAGCTGCATGCTGGATTGATTGTCGCGACGATTACAGCAGTGGCCATGATCGACGTGGAGCACACGAGTCTTTGGGCGGACTTTTGGGCCCGTCTCGGCGGGAGCATTATCGGAATCATCATTTCCACGATCGTGAACATGCTCATCTTGCCTCCTGATTATCTGAAGAAATCTCGCAATCAGCTGGAGTTGGTCATTGCACATACAAATCAGCTGTTACAAACATTTGTAGACTTCAGAATCAAGCAAGCTGAAGGAGATCAGCCGGTTCAAAGTTTGACAGGATCCTTTCACCAACTGACCAAAGAACGATTATTGCTGGAGCAGTACATACAGCAGCAGCAGCTGGAAATGCGTTATCATTTCCCGAATTCAAAAGCAAAAGCGCTGTTGGATAAAGAATCAGCTCTAACCGAAAAGTTGAAGCTCATCCATTATCATCTTTGGAATTTGATCCATGCTGGCCGGAGCGGCAAACCGCTGCATTGGAATGCGACACAGCGTCATCGCTTCATCGAAGCTGCGGAAGCTGTCCAAGTGAATCTGGACCATTGGATGAATCATGACAGTCCAACAGACGAAAGGCCGTTTCGGGAATTGTTCCAGCTGTTCTGGAGCATTGACATGCCGAAAAATACGGAAGATGGCTACTTTCCGATTGAAAGTATTTACTTGTATGAATTGCTATCCATCCATCAGCTCATTGAGGCCAAGCAACCCGAAAAACTCAATCTGGTTGTACAAAAAGAGGCCATGCTATCTGGTTGATAGCATGGCCTCTGGATATATTGAGATATTTCAATATGTATTCCCTTGGATTCAAGAAATCGATATAAACTGAATAGCAAGCAATTTTAATTAGATGCTAATATGAATCATCTCTTCACGATCGGGTACTCCAACCAATAACCATTTTTTTCCTTTTCATAGCTGGAGTATGACTTTTTACAAACATCATACCTTAATAATGGAATGATGTTACTTTTCACGGTTTCCCCATCTATATAAAAATGACTCGTTTTATCCCAAAAAGCTCTTCCCAGATAACTTTTATCATCCGCAACCTCTGCAGTAGATACATGACCCGCAATGATATCTTTCATGAAAATACCTGTTTCGGCAGGATATTTCCAAAAGAAATCATTCGTCTTCGTTGCATGCTTCCAATGCTCTCCATCTTCTTCACAGATACCAGCATGAACATATATTTGATTTTCTGTTTCGTAATACGGAAGCCGTGTATTTTTTTCAGAAAGCCAATTCAATAACCCTTCATGTTTCTCTTTCATCATTCGCACGATATAATGACTTATTTCATAGTAAGAGCCTTTTGTCATCACTGGCTGTTTTTCCATCATTTCAAACCGTTCTCCGGAAAAGAAACTTTTGATCGTAAGTAAGTTAAAATCGTGTGTAAGCCATCTTGACTTATCGTCTAGTGTTGTATACCAGTCAATGAACATTTTTTCATGGTTACC
Organism: Terribacillus halophilus; assembly: GCF_900101385.1. Classification (GTDB taxonomy): domain Bacteria; phylum Bacillota; class Bacilli; order Bacillales; family Amphibacillaceae; genus Terribacillus; species Terribacillus halophilus. Next base: position 217,478 of record NZ_FMZB01000005.1, on the reverse strand, counting down.
CAATAATGTGATCACTTGTTTTGGATACTGTTCCTCCAAATGTTTGATATGGTAAAGCACCCGGCAGCTGTCTGCACCGCCATCAACGTAATCTCCCAAAAGTATCAATTTATTTTCCTCACTGGTATCCAAATCAACTAAACGCAATGTATCCATCATTGCTTCGTAACATCCATGAATGTCACTCATTGCATAAAGCTTTGGCACTTACACTCCCACCTCCATAAGAAACAAGCCTATTTTATAGATTCTCCTTTAAAAAGAACTCTGTATTTTAGTATAAATTATTTTAGCTTCTTATTCCCACTCAATAGTATCTTGAGGTAAGAACCCTAATATAGTTCGAAATGAATCAGATTTTTCATTCGTATCTTCACCGTTATAAATAACTGCCCCCTCATTTGCCTTAATTAAGCCACAAATAATACGCATTAACGTCGTTTTACCTGATCCGTTTGGGTTTGCACCAAGCAAACCATAAACACCGATTCAAATACAACGGTAATATCATTTAATACTAGTATGTTTTCAAATTATTATTAATTTCTAAAGTCATATAAACCAACCTCCTCTAATTAATCTCTACATTTTTGTATAAATCCTTTAATAAAATTTCTTCCGTACTGTTTTTATATATAATCTGCAATTTGTCTTTATCTGTCAGTTTTTTTTCCTCTCCATTAGGCAGTAATAAGGTGTTTTCATCCAAAAATGTATATGTGATGTCAGTTCCATCTTGGAGGGAAATAGCTAATTCTGAAAACTGATTCAATTTTGTATCTGTAAGAATGTTCCAACTTTCGTATACGATAATCTGATTCCCATACTCTTGATCCCCATATTCTTTCTTAGCTAAAAGATATCGATTATCTTTTTTTGATTGAAAAGTGACTGTGACAATATTATCTTGCTGATGAATAGTTGTCTGCACATTATTTTCATCCGCTATCCACATATGGACAAAGAGAAAATAATAGCTAATAGATAAGACAAGAAAAAAAGATAACAGTGTCCCTATAATCATAAAAATCTTTTTTTGGCTTTTGGAGCGCACCTTTTTTAAATAGTCGATTTTTTTCTTCTCTTCTTTTCGTTCATTTATACGTTCAATGAATAAGTCTTCTCGCATTTCATTGACATACTCCTGGCAGTCCTCACATTGCTCCATATGTTGTTCCATTTGTCTATTCGTGTCTTCACTCGTTAAATTTTCGAGATAGTTTGGAACTAAATCTCTAAAAACATTATGATTCACCTGCTTTGTCACCCTTTCTTATTAGTTGTTTTGCCCGGTAAAATGTTACTCTCGCCCAATTCTCTGATTCTCCTAAAATAGAGCCGATTTCTTTAAAAGATAAATCTCCTAATAGCCTAAGATAAATAACTTCCCGCTTTTTCTCACTAAGCTGGTGTGTTTGTTTGAAAAAATGTATTTTATCTTCATTTCTAAAGTAATCTTCTTCCAAATCATAATATAGCGCTTTTTCATCACTTAATGATTCCGCCAATTGATGTCTTTTCTTTTCACGATTCAGTTCCTGTAGCCACACATTTTTCGCAATCGAACAGAGCCATGTAGAAAATTTCGCTTTTCCGTTATCGTGAAAGTTTTCGATGGACTTAATCGCCTGATAAAATGTCTCTTGTGTCATTTCTTCTGCAGATTGATAATCATTATTGGTTAGAGTTAATAAGTATTTAAAGACAAAGTCCGCATATTCTTGATAGACATCTTCTGTGCTCACCATTTACCTCCTTTTCATATATTGAGCAAGCGTCTAAAAAGTTTACTCATCTATTTATCCAAGAATGTGTTGATTCGTTACAATATTTTTTAATTTTTTTCTTTAAATTTTTAAAAGTTTAAAATAATAGAGAGGCTGAAACAAAAGTGTTTTAGCTAAATGAAAACCCGAACTATTGACGTGAATCTTGAAACAAAGATACGCGTAAGTTCAGGTTTTTTGACGTTAATCTATACCAGCGTAGGCAGAATGTGTGTCCCTTCCAATAGAGATGTTTAAAAACACAATTCATGTAATTTTCAAATAATAATAATAATAATCCCTACCAAATTTTATTTTTGGCAGGGATTTTGGCAGGGAACTATATTATTTTATACCAATTTGTCAATTTAAGATTAAGATAAACACTGTTAAATAGGCGTTCTCTCTTCAAATCAAGTTAGCTTCTTATTCCCACTCAATCGTTGCTGGTGGCTTACTTGTCACGTCATACACGACGCGGTTTACATGATTCACTTCGTTGACGAAACGTACTGAAATACGCTCCAGTACATCCCACGGGATACGTGCCCAGTCGGATGTCATGCCGTCGATGCTTGTTACCGCACGAATGCCCAGTGTGTAGTCATACGTACGCGCATCGCCCATTACGCCGACACTCTTGAAGCCTGGAAGCACGGTGAAGTACTGCCAAATGTCACGATCAAGACCTGCTTTTACGATTTCCTCTTGCAAGATCGCATCAGATTCACGGACAATCTCAAGTTTCTCTTCCGTAATCTCACCGATGACACGGATTGCCAGACCTGGACCTGGGAATGGCTGACGGTGTACGATTGCATCCGGCAAACCAAGCTCTGTTCCCAGTTCACGGACTTCATCTTTGAACAATGTCTTTAAAGGCTCGATCAATTCAAACTGCATATCTTCCGGCAGTCCGCCAACATTGTGGTGGGATTTGATCGTTTGAGCCGTTTCCGTACCACTCTCTACGATGTCCGTATACAGTGTACCTTGTGCAAGGAAGTCCATGTTCTCAAGCTTGGATGCTTCATCATCGAATACATAAATGAATTCATTACCGATGATTTTCCGTTTTTCTTCCGGGTCTGACACACCTTTCAGCTTGCCCAAGAAACGATCTTGTGCATGTACTGCAACTAGGTTGATCTTGAATTGATCACGGAATGTTTTCTCGACCATTGCACCTTCATTTTTACGTAACAAACCGTGATCGACAAAAATACAAGTCAGCTGATCGCCGATTGCTTTGTGGATAAGGGCTGCAACTACAGAGGAGTCCACTCCGCCGCTCAATGCGCAGAGTACATTGCGGTCACCGACTTGCTGACGGATTTTTTCCGTCTCCATCTCGATGAAGTTTTCCATCGTCCATTCCGCTTTTGCATGGCAGACGTCAAAAACGAACTGCTTGAGCAAATGGTTTCCGTACTCCGAATGACGTACTTCAGGATGGTACTGCACACCGTAAAGATTGCGCTCTTTATTGCTGATTGCCGCAACCGGGGTGGACGGGCTTGTTGCATCTACGCTGAAGCCTGGTGCTGGGTCCAATACTTTATCGCCATGACTCATCCAAACAAGCTGTTTTTCCGGTGAGTCCTTATACACGACAGAAGGGTTTGTCAGCGTGATTTCCGCACGGCCGTATTCGCGGCTGTCAGCACGCTGTACATTTCCGCCAAAATGCTGTGTCATCAGCTGCATACCGTAACAGATGCCCAATACCGGGATGCCAAGTTCGAAGATTTCTTCATCACAGCGGAAGCTGTTTTCGTCATACACACTGTGTGGTCCGCCGGAAAGGATGATGCCTTTCGGGTTCATCTTACGGATCTCATCTGCTGTTAGCTTGTGGGAATGCAATTCGCTGTATACACCGAACTCCCGGATCCTCCTTGTGATCAATTGATTGTACTGGCTGCCAAAGTCCAGTACCAATATCATATCTGTATCGATATCCAAAGTCTGTCCACTCCTTCTTTGTTCTCTAGATATAAGCAGGTCGGGTGCAGGCACCACATTTTACCTTTATCACGTCATGAAAAAACAGAAGCTGAATCCGCGCCGTGTTCAAGGCGGAATCCAGCAAAGTAACGTAGTCGGCTCAAGCCTTCATTGGATATCGGCAGCTGTCGCCGCCTCTTTCTGAAGGTGCTTATTGCCTCTTATTCTATCAATGTGCCTAAAATGGGTCAAGATGCCGCTTGTTTAATTAAATTTTCCCACAATTCGACGGCATTTATCCATGCAGGAGCACTTTTTTCGTTGCGATATAATATTCGTTCGTATTCGGCGGTCAGCTCGGACATATACTTATTGCCGAACTCCTCGTCGATAAGCTGGGCATATTCCCTGAGCGTCTGGCTCGAATGACGCTTGAAACCTTTATGCGCCAAAAGACGCAGCAAATAATGATAAGCCTTTCCATACGTTTCCTCAGACTGCTCCTGTCGATATTTCCGCACATAATAAGCTGTCAGCCATCTGTATCGAGTCAGATACAGGATAATTGCCAGCAGCAGCAGCAGCAAAGCAGACGGGATGATCCAATACAGTGGATGAACACTCGAGGCAGCAGCCGGCTGGTTTTCCTGTACCGGCGCTTCTTCTTGTTCCTCTGGCTGTTCTGGCGCTTGCTCCGGCTCCTCCTGTTCAGGAGGAGTTTCTGTTTCTGTTTCCGGAGTCTCACTTTCGGTATCTTCCTCACTAACGAAATCAGCAGGGTTGGTGAAACCTTGTGTGGGCTCAAATGGGACCCAGCCTGTATCCGGGAAGTACACTTCCACCCATGAATGGGCATTGGCATTCGTAACCATATAGGACGTCATGCCATCAGGTGTGGCAAAATTCGGATTGGTTGCCGCCTGACCTTCTGTGAAGCCTTTTACCCAGCGCGCCGGTATATCCGCAGCCCGCAGGAGAACGACCATGGAAGAAGAGAAGTTATCGCAATATCCGATCTTGCTTTCGAACAGGAACTGGTCGACATAATCCTGCTCTGATTCCGGGACAGGGATATCCTGCGTCCGGTATTGGAAACCATTTTGGTTGAAATATTGTTCGACGGCTTTTGCTTTATCATACCGTGTATCGGCAGAAGCAGTGATATCCTCTGCCAAATCACGTACACGATCCGGCAGATTGTCAGGCAACTGCGTATAGCGGTAATGGGTATTATCATCAATCATCCCGGAATCATTGCGCAAATCTTCGATGTTATACTGCGGTTCCTCAAAAGCTATTGTATAGTTTTCATCCGGATATTGCGCCCGATTGAACGTCTCCACGACACCGAAATCGGCATCAACCGCAGCAGTTACCGGTTCGCTGAAGAATGTCTGTACGCCATAAGGATATACTAGCCTGTCCAGCACTTGGTTTTGACTTGGATAAACGATGGCTTCCCGAGCCTCTGTCGCCACATCCTCGTTATAAAGTTCGATACCGACCGGCTCTCCGCTCTGAAAACTTTGCGGTGCTGTTTCTCTTGATCGCTCCCAGCCCTTGCCTGTATACACATCTTTACTATCGACTCGCCAGTAACCGCTTGCTTCTGTCGATGTCCAAAAAGCAAGTGTGTTATCCTGCATAAAAGGTCCGCCCAGTTGGGAATCATCTTCTCCATATCCGACTTTTTGGATGCCGCCTTCCCCTTCATCTTCATTATTGCTGTTTGTCATTGTCTGGATGAATGGGACTGGATCCGCCCATTGCGGCGGCAGTTTCGGCGCTGCATACCCGACTGCAGCTGATACAGCAAGAATGACCAGGAGCGGGACGGTCCACAGCAGTATTTGCTTTGGAAACAGCCTCTTTTCCCCGCCTTGATAAAGTCTTGCAAAAGCAGAGATACCTAGCGCAAAAAAGCTGACCAGAAAGACACGGACGACAGCTCCGCTGCCATCATACGGTGTGAATGTATCCAGTATCCCGATGTATAGGAATGTCATGATGATGAAAAAGAAAATACGGTTGGCGATAATGAACCAGTAATAAAGCAGATAGCTCATCAGCCAGAGCAGGATCAAAAACAGCAATGTCCTGAAAAATGGAGTGAGCGATACAAATTCGCCAGTAAACAACAATTGCAGATTTGCTGGCAGTTCTGTCTGGATGAATGACAGCAACCCTCCCGATACCAGGTTTTCTTCCATCAGGAATATTTGCAGCACGATCATCAACGCGACAAGCTTCAGCACGAAACTGAGCCACCAGCGCATTCGGATAGCTGACAGCAGGAAACAGACCGCAGTGAAAATTACGAAAATCGGTAAATTGCCTGTATCGCTGATCTGATCCAGCGGCCGAAGCCATTCCCAAAACAAAAGGAACCCACAGACATATATCACATAGCGGACCCACAGCATTTGCTGGTCTTTCTTACGCATTTCGCTGCACCTCCGTTCGGGCAGTCTTTTGTATCGGGTAGATATCCAGCTGATGCCCAAGCTGGCGGACTCCTTGCAAAAGGTTCTTCTCCTTTGTACCAAGTTCCGCATCATGGCAGATGTATAACACAGTCAATACATAGCCGTTTTGTCTTAACTTGCGCATCAATGACAGATCCCCGCCATCCAAGCCGGTTGTCACATAATACACAGTCGCCCCCTTCGGCTGCCGGGACAGCTCCGCTGCCAATGCTTCAAGACGCGGCGGGTCCACCTCTTGACGTACGGTAGTCAAATACTGCTGGACCCGCAGAAGCTGGGCACTGCCCATTGATGCAGGCAGCCATTTGGCGGTTTGGCCGAGACTCATGAAGCCGACTTGCTCATTTCTCTTTTTCAGCTTCCGATAGACAGAAAAGGCAATGATAATTGCATATTCAAACAGATCATCTGCCAGCTGAGCCACTCTTCTGTCCAATACAACAAGCACATCCGCACTTTTTTCCTGCTCGAATTCCTTCGTCATCATACCCTGCTTTCTTGCTGATGCTTTCCAGTCAATCCAGCTGAATCGATCACCCGGCGTGTACTCACGGATTCCAGAAACGACACTAGTCTGCTTCGATCGCGGAGCATAAGCAATCGCAGCCCCTTCTTCAAACACACTATTCGGATTGCCGACCATTATCTCCCTTTCAGCTGGATAGACATGCAGCTGCTGCCTGTTATCGAACACCGCTTCTTTTTCAACGAGCTGGAATGGATCGCCAGTACGAAGGCGAATTTGATAGAAGCTGTGCTCTCCGCGAGGTAGCCTGTCCAGAACATATTGGATATGCAGATGCCTGCGGAACCAAGGAAACAGGATACGCTGCTTTATTCGTCTCGACTCGGCAGGCTGGAATGTTCCGTCCGATCTGCTCATTTTCAACAACGTCTTATCAAATAAATCTTCCATCTGCAAATACACTAGCGGAAACGGAAAACCCCGGGTCAGCGTGATATCGACAGTCACTTCTCCGCCGCTTTTGATAGATGACTTCGAGAGTGTTCTTTCCACTTTCCACTTGCCAAGGGGATATGCCAATACAAGCAGCACATAGAACAAAATTGGTACATAAGCGTAAAACAAGAACCAACTGACAAAACCACCTTGAAACATGCTGTAGCAAAACAGGATGATAGCCAGCAAAAAAATGCTCACAAGCTTGAAAGCAAAGCGCAGCTTATCTTTCATGTACAGATTCCTTCTCTACTGGTACCTCCACTGTTTCGAGCAGCCGCTGGACAAGCCGTTCTGGCGTCAAACCATCATAACGTGCCTCTGAACGCAACAGAATCCGATGTCCTAGCACAAATGGCGCCAATATCTGCACATCATCCGGTATGCAATAATCGCGGCCATGGATGAATGCATACGCCTTGGCAGCCCGCATCATGGCGATGGAACCGCGGGGACTCAGTCCTAAATAAACATCAGGATGTTTGCGCGATATTTGCGCTAAATCCACAATATACTGCTGTATTTGCGGATCGACATATACATTTGCCACCGCTTCTTGCATGCTTAATAAGTCTGATTTTGTCATGACAGGTTCAACACTGCCGATTGGGTGCTTGGCTGTGACTGCATCCAGCATCTGCATTTCTTCTTGGGCATTCGGATAGCCCATCCGGATTTTTAGGAGGAAGCGATCCAATTGGGCTTCCGGCAGCGGATAAGTACCTTCATAGTCGACTGGATTCTGGGTCGCCATGACAAAGAACGGATCAGCCAGCGGCAGAGCATTACCTTCCACTGTGATATTCTTCTCCTCCATTGCCTCAAGCATTGCAGACTGCGTCTTCGGAGATGTCCGATTGATCTCATCGGCAAGTACGATATTCCCTAAAATCGGCCCAGGACGGAATTCGAATTCAAGCGTTTTCGGATTATATATCGAAACACCCGTCACATCCGACGGCAAGAGATCTGGAGTGAACTGGATACGCTTGAAATCACAATCGACAGAACGGGCTAGGGAACGGACTAGCATCGTCTTCCCGACACCGGGAACATCCTCCAATAGGACATGCCCCCCTGCCAGCAGTGCTGTCAAGCTAAGTACTACCGGCTCTTCTTTGCCGATGATCACTTTATTGATATTCTCTATGATCCGCGATACCGCAGGATGATAGATTGATAGTTTTGTCATACAAGCATTCCCTTCAAAATGGATTCGACAGAAAATTTTGGACAAGTGTTCCTTTTATGTTACCTGCCACACAGGTCATGTCGCAAGCTATTTACTTGTAAATTTATTGGCATGACAAAAGGAAGGTACACGATTTGTGCACCTTCCTTGATAGTCAGGATTGACGGACTTTTTTCGGCTTGACTTCCTGCCATTTGAATATCTTATTGAGGAAATGGAAGATATGTTTGGATTCCTTGGTCATCAATGGTCCAAGGATGGCAAGGATGAGCACGTACAAGGCCGAGAACGGCTGCAGCACGCCCATCAGTCCCCCAGCCATTCCCAGGTTGGCCATGATGATGGAGAACTCTCCCCGGGAGACGATTGTCAGACCGATGTTTGTCGATGCTTTATGCGACAGACCTGCCCGCCGGCCTGCAATCATACCAGAGACGAAGTTACCGATGATCGTGATGGCAACTGCTCCAAGTGCAAGCCATACGGCATCACCGAGTGTCGTCGGATCGATGCTCAGCCCGAAGCTGAAGAAGAAAATGGCTCCGAAGAAATCGCGGAATGGCACGACCATATGCTCGATGCGTTCGCCTTGATCGGTCTCAGAGAATACTAGTCCTAATAAGAGGGCACCGATTGCTTCGGCAACGTGAATGGTTTCCGAGAAACCGGCAATAAAGAATAATGATGCGAAAATGACGATGATAAATATCTCATTAGAGGAGATACGCAGAAGCTTGCTTAAAAGAGGTGCTGCTTTCCGTGCGATGACGAAGAACAACAGCATATAACCTAATGCAATCAGAATGGAAAGGATCATTCCGCCAAAGGAATTGGCATCTCCCAAAACCAAACCTGATACAGTGGATAGATAAACTGCGAGGAAAATGTCCTCAAACATAATGATACCTAGAATCAGTTCTGTTTCTGTATTACCGGTACGACGCAGGTCGACGAGGACCTTAGCAACAATCGCACTGGAACTGATTGTAATGATACCGGCAATGATCAATGTTTCCTTGATCGGAAAACCTAGTACAAACGGATACAGGAAGCCGAGTCCAAAGTTGATTCCGATATAGATACTGCCGCCTACAACAATGTTCTTACCTGATTTAATGAGTTTCCCGATGGAGAATTCGAGACCCAGATAAAACAGCAGGAACAAGACACCAATCCGTCCCAGGAAGGCAATGATATCTTCACTGTGGACAAACTGGAGATTAATGATGCCAAAACTAGGTGCATGCGGTCCGACCAACATCCCGATGATAATGAGAAACGGGATGATGGAGAAGTTTAACTTGTTGGCAAGAATGGCTGCGATTGCAATCAGGACAAGCGCAGTCCCTACTTCAAAAACTAAATGGTCCATACCCTATCCCCTTTCTTTCAAAAATAATTCACTGTTGGCGCGTTTTATATCTGCACGCTCACCGGAAATGACGATTGTGTCACCACTTTTGAATATCGAATCGACACCAGGATTCAACTGTTTGGAATGATCTTTACGAATGATCCCGATGATGTTGATATTATAGTTCTGACGGATACCGATTTCGCCAATGCTCTTTCCGATAATCGGCGCACTCGGGCCAAGCTTATACCATTCAATCACAAGGTCATCGAAAGCGACTTCGATTGTTTCCACTGCTTTTGGCTTATACGTCATTCCGCCGATAATGGAAGCGAGCTGTCTTGCCTCGGAATCGGTGAATGTGACACCAGAGATGCTCTCATCCAAATCCTCATCATCGTAATGATAAACTTCCCGACGACCATCATCGTGGATGATTACGACAACTTTATCATCATTTTCCGTCATAAGTTCGAACTTTCTGCCGATTCCCGGTAGATCTGATTCTCGGATATTCATAGTGATGCCTCCTATTTCAATTGTTTTGCTTTCCGGACGACTTCTTTGAACTTACTATCACTTAGTATTTCCTGCAGATCATGGATCGAATCAAGATCCGCCTTCGCCATGAACACGATTCCGCCTTCCTCGACGAATGCGACATGCTCCCCTTCCTTGACGTCCAGTACATCCCGAATATGTTTCGGAACGGTGATCTGCCCTTTTGAACTAAGCTTTGCTAATTCCATGATTTCGCCCTTCTTTCAAGTTTTCCTTACTTTCTTTACTTTCCTTACAAACTGATTTTACTACATACCCAATATTGATGAAAAGGCTGCGCTTTCATTTTTGTTGATTTTCTGATTCTACTGTTCAATAAATTGTCACAAATAAGCGAGGTTTATTTTGCCGATTCACACTAGTCAACCCGCCTTTATTCCTTTATAATAAATGAGAACAAACGTTCTAATCGATAGCGTGATAGTAGGAGGACGAACACCAAGATGCAATTTCGATACGCATATACTGCAGGTAAGGAAGCAGTTGTCCGGCATATGCTGGAGCGGAGCATTTCCGATTATGTGAAGGAAATGATCCCGGATGCACATCGACTCTATTCCAAGAAGACCTCTTCTGCCAATAAAGGGCTGATTCGACAGGATTGGCGCAACATCATCGATAAAAATGGTCAGGAGATCAATCAGATCTATATCGAAATGTACAAAGAGCTGATGGACGATGCTTCCTATTACGTAGCAGATGTCGAATGGACAAAATAAAAAAACGATGCGGTGAACTTCCGCATCGTTTCATATTGTGTTATTGATAGTATTTCTCAAGACCTTTGACGATTCCTGAGGCAGCTTGTTCCTGATAACTGTCAGTCGCCAAGTTGGCTGCTTCAGCAGAATTGGTGATATAACCTATCTCGGCTAGTACTGCCGGTGAATTGGTGTTGCGCAGGACACTGAAGTCAGCAGCCTGCGTTCCCCGGTCTACCGACCCTAGCTGGGATGACAGGTTCTCTTGTACAGTCGAAGCAAGCTTGACACTCGTATCGCCATCAGGATAATAGTATACTTCCGTTCCGTTGACGAATTCTTCCGAAGTAGCATTCAGGTGGATACTGACGAACATGGAAGCATTCGCCGCATTTGACATAGCCGCCCTAGTTTCCAGCGCAACGAATGTGTCATCATCACGTGTCATGATCACATTCGCTCCCAAGTTCTCAAGCTGTGCTTGTGCTTTCAATGCAATGGATAGGACGACTGATTTTTCATAGAAGTAATCTCCAATCGCTCCGCTATCCTTCCCGCCATGACCTGCATCGATCACAATTGTTTTCCCCTTTAACGGTGAAAGACTATAAGATGCTTGACTCTCGGTTGTCGTAATATAATCCATGCTCACATAACCAATTATGCCATTATGTTCTATCCGCGCCCAGTTGTTTTCAATCGAAAGAATGGACACTGCATCGCCGTTATAAAGACTGTCAACCACATCAGCTGACATATCTGGAGTCGAGCGCACATTTAACGAGGTCGCGACCTGGACATAGCCTTCTGTTGTATCGGCAGGCTGGGCAATCTGTTCCACGTCAGCTTCTGCTGCTCCTGTATCTGGGATGCCGCTGACAAATACCATACTTATGTATCCTTCTTGCCCATAATAATCTATTTTACCCCAGTCATGACTTACTTTCTTGATTTCCACAGCTTGCCCGCCTTGGAGTTTGCCGATTACTTCTGCATCATCGGCAGGCTCTGCCCTTACATTGAGAGATGTCGATACATCGATTGTTCCGCTTTCCGCATAGCTCGTTGCTGGTAAAAATGCAACAACTGCTATAAGTGCAATAAGGAAGACCAACAGTGAGCGATGCGTCAGATGTTTTTCTAGCATACGATTCCCCTTCCGTTTTTTGTAGAATTTTGTAGATTCGCATCCATTATAGATGAATATGTTGCTAATTAATAGTCTAATAGTCTTAACATTTAATTAACAATTCCGCTAATCTTTGAGAATACTGCCCTTTCCCCTCTCCACTTGAACAAGTTTTTAGAAACAAAAAGGCAGCAAATACTAGATTCACTGCCTCATTGCCTCACCTCGGGAGTAAAGGAATACATTATTCCGTATATTCTTTTACTCCTTGCACAAGTCCCGTTGCCGCTTTGTCTTGATATGCACTCGAATTCAGCTTCTTTGCTTCAGCAGCATTCGTGACAAATCCGATTTCTGCAAGCACCGCTGGCATGCTTGTGTTTCGAAGTACATTGAAATCTGCACTCTTGATGCCTCGATCACGTGACCCAAGCTGGTTCACAAGACTATCTTGAACACTGGAAGCCAGTGATTGACCGCTGGATGATCCAGGATAATAGTACACCTCCGTACCGTTTGCGGATGTGTCCGAGGAAGCATTCGCGTGGATACTGACGAATACATCGGCTCCAGCTGCATTCGCCTTGGCAGCACGATCCTCAAGCTCAATGAAGGTATCGGCGGATCTTGTCATGATCACATCAGCGCCTTGTGCCTGGAGCTTTGCTTCTGTTTTTTGCGCGATAGGCAAAACAACATTCTTCTCAAGCACTCCATTTGCCACGGCTCCGCTGTCCTTGCCGCCATGCCCGGCATCAATCGCAATTGTCTTTCCTTCCAGGGCGCCCGTTTCGGTTTGTATGTAAGTCATGCTTACATATCCTGTCTGTCCTTTATATGTAATTTTGCCCCAGCTGCCTGCAACCTCCTCCAGATCAACAGTATCACCTGGATAAAGACTGCCGATGACGGCAGACGAGGTTGACGGCTCAGCACGAACATTCAAGGTGGTATCGACATTTACAGTTCCGCTTTGAGCAAAACCAGTCGAAGGATAGAGCAGGATGAATACGCCGAAAAAGAGCAAGACTCCTATCAATAAATGTCGTTTCTTATGCATGCATGTCCTCCTTTGCTGACAATAATCAGATGTTGTCACAATTATAGGGGACATGCATGAGTGTCAGATAGACCCAAACCAGTAAAGAGTGCAGACGTTCTAGCGAACAGACTTGTTTTTCCAGACATGGGCATTGCCGCATAACCTTCTTCCCATTACAAAACTGCCAAGGAAGACTTAACGATTCGCATATATCTGTTCTGTACTATGTGAATAAACTTCCAAGATGTTTCCAAACGGATCCTGACAATAGACAAGGAAATATGCTTTTTCTTCATCCAGCGTCCATATTTGGCTGATGATTTTCCCGCCAGTTTTTTCGATTTTTTTCGCCAGTCCATGCACATCACCGTCTTCTGCCACAACACATAAGTGGAATACTCCTGGTTCCCACGGTTTCTTTACAGTCTCTCCCTTGGTTTCCGGAACGATGAACTCAAATAATTCAATACCAACTTGATTTGCCGCACTCATATGGACATTCCGGATATGCTTCACTTGATTACCTTGCAAATCGCGTGTCATATCGCCTTCCTCTGTTTTCACATCAAAGGGGCCGGCAATTATTCGGAAGCCTAGTGCTTCCTTATACCAATTGATTGCAGCATCCAAATTGGAAACTGTCATGCCGATATGTGTAATAGCTGTCATCTTCTCTCTACCTCCCTGATTAAAATATACAAAAATTTTATATCCTTCTTCTTTTTCACTTCACAAACGTTTTCAAACACCGATTATATAGGTGAACAGATCTATGTTCAGAGGGGGATTGCTATGAAAAAGAGAAATAGTTTAGCAGTAAGGTTAATGATCATAGTTGCAACGATCACGATCATCTGTGGTACAGTTGTCGGAACCATCAGCTATCTGACAGCTAAAAATGAACTGATCAATGCTGGTAAGATGGACCTGCAACACATGGCAAACAGTGCAACGAGCGTCCTTATGCTGTTGAATGAGCGTGTGGAAAATGGGGAAATGACTTTGGAAGAAGCACAGGAAGAAGCCCGTACTATTTTGAACGGTCCAATTGTGGACGGCGCCTATGATTTATCGGAATCAAATTTCAATTATAAAAATGGCGCCGGCTATATCATCGCTTATGACGACCAAGCGAATATGGTGCTCCACCCATCCGAGGAGATTGGTTCCCCGCCAGGAGAGGACAGCGTAAAGAAAAATCGGGAAAACTTGATAGTATTAGCACAATCAATGGATGATAATGAGAGCTTTATGAGCTACGATGATACCGATGAAAAAACGGGCGAAGTCAGGGAGAAGATGGCTTATGTGAACTACTTCCAGCCCTGGAATTGGACTGTCGGCATTACTGTGTACACTGATTTGTTCTATGGTGATTTGATAAAAGTAAAATGGATTATAATCGGTATAACAGCAGGTATTACATTACTTACCCTTATTCTCTTCTATTTCTTGATCCGTCCGAAGCTGCAACAGTTAAAAGCAGTGACAGATGCTGCAGCGCAGCTTGCTAGCGGTGATTTTAGAGAACAAGATTTAAAAGAAACAAAAGATGAGATAGGTATCCTGAGCAAAGCTTTCACAAAGATGTCTGAAGAGTTACGGCATTTGGTTGAAAGCATCATCCAATCCAGCGATAAAGTTTCCGATGCGGCATCCGAGCTTTCTGCGGTAAGTGAAGAAACATCCGCAAGCAGTGAGCAGGTCGGTGTGGCGGTGGATGACATTGCCACAGGTGCAGGCTCTCAAGCGTCCGATTTGGAAACGACGACATATCATTTGAGTAAATTCAACGATTCCATCAGGACAATGACCGTACAAAGTGATGCAATCGCTCAAGCCGCACTTCAAACAAGTGATGCCACAACAAAAGGCAGCGATATGATGCATGACTTGACCTCGGCTAATAATGCCGCGATGGAATCGGTAGATGCTATATCAGTTGGAATGAAGGAACTGGATAAGAACTTGCAGCAAATCGTCCATATTACGGATGTCATCGAGAATATTACCGAAGAGACGAACTTGCTTGCTCTCAATGCGAGCATTGAGGCAGCACGAGCTGGAGAACACGGCAAAGGCTTTGCCGTTGTTGCGAGCGAGGTTCGGAAGCTAGCTGATCAGTCCAATGCTGCCACCAAGGAAATTCAGCAGATGATCAGCTCCATCACAAAAGAAGCTGCAGAGAATGTCGTTCGTATTGAATCAAATAAACGGCAGGCAGAACAGCTGAACCACTCCGTCGTTGCCACAGCCGCTGAGTTCGCAGCTATCGAAGCAGCTGCCGAAGCTACGAAAAACGCTGGCAGCAGATTAATCGAGGAAATAAAGCAGGTCACTGCACAGACGAATGATATTACAGATAGCATTCAGAACGCATCCAGTGTGTCAGAAGAAACAGCAGCTAGTGTCGAAGAGATTGCAGCCTCGATCGCCGATCAAATTCAAGCGGTTGCCAATATCGCAACATCTGCAGAAGAACTGACACATATAAGCCGTCAGCTGAATGAATCGATTGCTGTATTCAAGTTATAGAAAAAAAGCGACCCAGGAGCATAAGCCCCGGGTCGCTTTTTATCAGGTACAGCCTTCACATTCGTAATAGCGTTTGCTCGCATCCAATGTACGAAGCAAGCTGCCGATTTCGACTTCTTCTGGTTCCACGAATTCCAAATCTGCCACACGTTCCTGGATGGACTGGCGTGCTTCTTCCTCAGAAGCAGCAACATAGCTGAATTCACTTGTTTCACCAGTTGGCAGGATTTTGTATTCGAATAAGTATCTTTGCATATTACCGGCCTCCGTAACACAATATCTAGTGTACGTACACTATACACCATCCTATATATGCACGTCAATCGTAAAGATTCACATCTGCTATATTGCTAGTTTTCTTAATAATCTGTTTCCCCAGCCTATCCGCTTCCTAAACGGTATTTCTGCTTATAAGGAAAATGCCCTCCAACCTTAATAAGTTTGGACAGCCCAGCATACGTTATACAAAGGAGGTAAGGACGTTGGAATTTCCTATGATCATGACGAACTTCTGGGATGCCGTGCTTGGTGTGCCCATCGTTCTTATTTTTACCCAAATCGTGAAGCATCTCCTGCCGCTGCCCGGCAAGTATACACCTACGATTGCATTACTGAGCGGATTGATCCTGTCCATTTTTTTCAGCCATCCCCACAATCTTATTGCAGCAATCTTCATGGGGTATTTTTATGGCTATGCAGCCATCGGAAGCTATGCAGCCCTGCGAACCGCTTTCCGCGCTTATCGGAGAGACAAGCATGATTATCGTTAACGGGATACATGGCGTTTACCATAAACATGCTGTAGAATCGTCTGTTTGACCCTATCGAACACGTTGGCATCATAGGCTCGCGGGTAGCTCATAAGCTGTAAAGCAAGGGGTGCCGCTCCCGGTCTCAGGGGCGGCTGTTCATATGGATAGTCGTGCAGGTGAAAACCAAGCCTCTCATAAAAGCTCACGCGACGTGCAGCAACCTCGGATCCGGCTGGAGGCTCCACCTCAAGTATGATCGGCTTATCTGAAATGGTCATGATTTCTCGCATGATTTTACTGCCCATGCCTCGCCCCTGAAAGGCTTCGTCAACCGCAATATGTTCGATGAATGAAAATTCCGGCAGTGAATAGATTGCACAAAACGCTGCCAGTCTACCGTCTTTTTCATACGTATGGATATGATAATCTTCCCTATTCAAAAGTTCTTTTTGCTCCGTGAATCCACGATGCTCCTCTGGAGGGAATGAACACTCCATCAATTTAAAGACAGATTCGAAGTCCTGCATGTTAAAACGTCCTTTTTCTACTAGTATATACGAAAAAAAGCGCCGGCCATAGCCGACGCTTCTTTATTGTTAAGCTATTGCCTCGGAAATCCCTTTCACAACTGCAAAGAATGTCACCCAAAGCGGTATACTTAAACCTGTACCATATAGTAACCCTACGAAAAAATTGTTTTCATTTTTCTTCATTCCTTGTCCACTCCTTCTTTCATGAGGATGCAGAACAGCTTTCCTTTTTCTTATATACATTCTATAATGAAAGCGTTTACACAGTAAAGGGTTTTATTTTGTCAAATTTCTGCACTATACGTTCGCTTACTTCAAGGTTTCCCATAAAAATCCGAAAATAAACATACCTGCTATCAGACAGGGACTTTGCATGATATAAACAAGAATGATAACCATTCAAAAGGCCAAACATATTTTTCTTCGATTTCGGGAAACTAATGCATAACTGGAAGGAGGAATACAAGTTGGATAAATCAAAGCAAAAAGCTGCAAATGAAGTAGCTGAAAAGATGTATGATGCACAAGATTATAAGTCATCAAATCCAGTCGATAAGGGAATCTCGATTACTCATGAGCAAGTAACGGATACGTATACAGAGGGTACTGTAGATGGAAAGATAGATAATGTGGAAAAGGATGGGTCCTTGAAGAACGATGAAGGAAGGGAAATTCCCCGCGAAGGGTATTGAAAGAAAAAGACAGCTCTATGTGAGCTGTCTTTTCTCTATTGCCTTCGGACATCGTTTGCCCGCTGGTGAAACCATATATAAAAACGCTCTGCTTCCCTGGCCGGGACATCTTTCATTTCATTATGCAGCACCGGTTTTGCCCGGTTGATGGATTCGATTGTTGCCAACCCTAGCCATCGCTGTAGCGGATTTTGCGTCTTGGAAATCTCAATCATCTTATTTCTTTTTGTCACAAAAAGTGTTGTTGTAAAAGCTCCTGTCTTCATCTGTAAAAATCTCTCGCTGACCAAGTATCCGGAATGTTTAAAATTCAAATAGCGATAGCCTTCGATCAGGATCAATGCAATGATGGACACCATCCACCACGATATCTGATAACCAAACACTTCCGGGCGCCAAAAGTACATAGTGATGGTCACCGCCAGCCAGATGAAACTCGGCTGAAGCAGACGGTAAAACAATACTTTCTGCTGCAATTTATGCATGGAGAACTCCACTTCATACTCGGGTAGTATTGCAGCAATCAGTTGCTGTGCCTGTTTCAGTGTAAAATATGGATAAAGTGAATTGATCTCTTCTGTATCCTCGCTAATATCCAGTGAACCTGTACTGATCAGCTTCACCTTTGCCAACCCGAGCAGACGGTGCAAAATCGGCTGGCTAATCTCAATACCTTGCACACGGTCCTTACGAATCGAAAAGAACGATTCGCTCACCAACCCTGTCTGGATGTAAATATTCGCTTCATCTGAAGCCAGCTCATAGTTGCTGTACTTTAGCAATACACGCCACATCCCGAACAAAAGGGACACTACAATGATTCCGATTAGACCAAGCGTCGAAATCCACCAGATTTTCAATAATGGCAAATACTGACGCACATCGCTCCAATCAAAGAAAATATCAAATTTCAGTACAAAAGACACCAAAAGTGGCGGAACGAGCAAAAAGCTCAAGGAAGTAAATGACGCCTTGATCAATTCCTTCTTTGTCGGCTTGAAATGAACAGTTCGTTCCTGCGCAATAGAGACAGTCTGTTCTGATACAGTATCATCCCGTATCAAATCATCTTCCTCGCTCGTAGCACGCTGCCCTATGTCAGCTTGTTCCGGACTGTCTGTTATGGTCAGCTGTTCCAGCCGGGAGGCCTCCTCTTTCGTGAGCACCTTAAATTCCACAGCTTTTTCCTTTGATCCCGTCTCAAATTTTATTGCAGTCAGTCCAAGTAGCCGATGCAGGAGATTCGTATGTTTCGTTATATTTTGAATTTTCTCGAAAGGAACAGTGCGGCTTGTTTTTGAGAAAATGCCCCTGTATAAATGAAATGCATGCTCATCAGCTGCGTATTTTTCTGTAAACCACGTTAGAATATCACTCACAATGGATAACAGCATGATAGCCAGAACGATGTATTTAGCATATGTTCCCCACCAATTATCAGCATTGTTGAAGATAGTGACGATTATGAGCGGCACAATCCAATTCCTGATTGCTTTTGCAATGCCAAACAGCATAATAGCCGGATGATAACGTCTTGTCTCCATCAGTCATCCTCTTCCTTTGCCTTGGCATATGCCGCGATTTCATTCCTTAATGCATAAGCATCTTTCTCAGGCAAACCCGGGATGCTGTAATCGCCTGCCATTGTCTCAATCTCGACTTCGCGGAGTTTATATTTTCTCAATAGCGGCCCCTGTTTCGTTTCTACCGATTGGATCTTCGTCACAGGAATCAGTTGATCCTTCTGGAACCATGCTCCCTGCTTCAGCTGAACATATTCCTCATCCATGTCATAGCGCCAGTTACGATGGTTGATAACAGTTGCGAAATAACCAATGAACCCAAATGGAATGGAAATGATAAGCAAGACCAAGAGAACGAACCCGATCCAAGATGGCCAGTCAAAATACAAATCCAGGCCAAATAAAACAGCAAAAATCAAAAGCACCACCACATCAAAAATAACATCACCTATCACTTGAACACGCAATGATTCTTTCGGCAATTTATGTTGAGGTCCTTTTACTTGTGCTTGCATCTGTTTTCTCCCCTTTCTCTTCTTCTTTTACGAAACCAAATAACAATAGGTTCCAAAAATTGTACTAATGAAATAGTACACTACACCTAAAATGCAATCAACATAATTTTTGGTAAAATTTTCATAAGAAGAATGAAGAAGGGTGGTTTTCAACAACAGTACCGGTTTTGCACCATCTTCCACTGGCAACTGGACACTGATGATCTGCTGCTGCACTTTTCTAATGGTTTTTCACGGAATCGAATAGATTATATCCACAAAAAAGAATGGACCCGGTCAGACCGGATCCATCCTCTTATTTTGCAGGCTCAGGATTTACCTGACCAATATCCTGCTTTTCAATTTTACTAACTGCATCACTGCTTGTGTCCACTCGTTTCACAAACAATGCGAGTATCAACGCTACAATATTGATTCCCAAAGCTACATAGAAGGAGGTTTGGATCCCGGTCAGCAGCGCCTTCTGCGTCATCAGCGCAGTTGCTGCCTCTGTCAATGTCGTTGGATCCACTCCTGCCATCAAGCTTTCCGCTTCATTTTTAGTGGAAGAGTTCATGATTGTAACGAGAACGGCTGTACCAATGGAACCAGATACTTGCTGAGCCGTATTATTCACCGCCGTACCATGCGGGTTCAAAACAGTAGGCAATTGGTTCAGACCGTTTGTCATGATCGGCATCATGACCATGGACATACCGAACATCCGTAATGTATAGATGAAAATGATATATGCATAACTGGAATCCAGCTGCAGATGAGCGAGCATGTAAGTTGAAACTGCTGTGATCGTCAAACCAACTGCCGCCAGAACGCGCGGACCGAACTTATCAAAAAGCCGCCCAGTGATAGGTGACATGACACCCATGATGATGGCACCTGGTAGCATCATCAAGCCGGAATCCAACGGGGAAATCCCGCGTACATTCTGAACATAAGCTGGTGTCAGAATCATACCTGAGAACATCGCCACAGCGTTTACGATGGAGATGATGGAAGCGAGCGCGAACATTGGATACTTATACACACGCAAGTCCAATAGTGGTTTCTCCATGCGTAACTGACGGACGACAAAGATAATCAAAGCAATCGTTCCGGCAATCAGGGTAGTCAATACGATTGAATCTGTCCAACCATCGGAACTCGCAGAACTGAATCCATAAAGCAATCCACCGAATCCGATGGACGATAGTACAACGGATAGATAATCAAGTGTTGCTTCCGTATTTTGCTGCATGACATTCTTAAGCTTCCAGACAGCCAGCAACACACTGATCACTGCCAATGGAAGGATCATTTCAAACAATAAACGCCAATCATAGTACTCTACAATGTAACCGGATAATGTAGGACCGATAGCTGGTGCCGTAATCATTACCAACCCGAAGATTCCCATGGCTGTACCACGTTTTTCACGCGGGAAACTAACGAGCATGATGTTCATCAGCAAAGGTCCCATCACAGATGAACCTGCCGCTTGGACCATGCGACCAGTCAGCAATAGACCAAAATTCGGAGCAAAAGCTGCCAAAGCAGTACCTAGGGTAAAGATGATCATCGCTGTGATGAACAGCATGCGGTTTGAAAACCGTGTAACTAAAAAGGCGGAGGCTGGAATCAGTACCCCGCTGACAAGCATATAGCCTGTTGCAAGCCATTGAACAGTTGAATAATCATCGATTTTCAAGTCAACCATGATAGATGGCAAGGCGACATTCAGCAACGAGTTATTCAAAAAGGAGACAAATGCTCCGACAAATAAAATAGCCAACATCAAATATGGCGTTTTTCTAGGTTGTGTTGCTTCCGTGTTCAAATTTCTATCTCCCTTTATTCAATTTTAATGCTGTAGAAGCGGCCGTTTACACAGAGTTGCGTTGATTCCTTGCTTTTGCAATGCTTCTACCAGCTTCTTCATGAAATCATCACTTTTTTTGATTACAGATTTGTACATCAGTCGACCCCTTCTTTCTGCAGTCCTTTTTTCACCAAATTAATCTGTGTTTCATAATTGGAGATGGCTTCTTCATCCGTGAGATCGTGAACGAATACCTGGACAAGATTATGAAATGTGATTGCTCCGACAATCCTGATAACATGCGACAGTTCCTGCTTATCTTCGATATTCAGATAAGAAGTATCAATCAATTTAAGTGTTTGGGAACGCTCGTTTTTCAGGCTCTCCTTATATATGTTATTAGCCATAGTATTTTCTTTCCTATGGTTCATATTCAGAAAAGCATATCTGAAGAAATCTTTATGCTCCTCATGATGACGCAGGGAAATCATATGTCGGAACTGCTCCACCAAGGATTCAAATAAGTTCCCTTCCTTCTCTTGAAGAATGGCTATCAGCTTCTTATTATTCTCCTGCGCGAGCTGATTCAGCAGATAATAGTATAAATCCTCTTTGTCCTCGAAATACTGATAAAAGCTGCCCCTTGGAATGCTGGCGTCCTTAATGATGTTGGCGATGGACGCCTCATGCAGCGGAACCCTCGAAAACTCTTTCTTGGCGGCTTGAATCAATGTATTCCTTTTATCCTCGGACAAAGAAAGAAAGGTTTGCTTTGGCATAACTTCACTCCTGCCTAAACATATGACACTGTGTCACATTCATGATAAATAGATTATATGTGACACAGTGTCATATGTCAACCGCATCTTACTCGTTGTTTCCATAGAAAAAGCGAATTGTCTGTTTGACAAATTCGCTTCCTAAAATTTATGAAATCAAGGTATATTGTTGCCAGCTGCCCGGTATAATCTATACCACTCTTCCCTGGTCAATTTAATATCTTGTGCCTTACAGATAGACTGGATCCGTTCAGGATTCATGGAACCGACGATAGCTTGGATATTGGCAGGATGGCGCAGGATCCAGGCAATCGCAAGTGCGGATTTGCTCACATTATAACGTTCGGCCAATTCCTGCAAAGCCGCATTGACTTCTGGGAAATCAGGATGATCGATAAATACTCCTTCCATCATACCGAATTGGAAAGGTGACCATGCCTGGACCGTCATATTGTGCAGCTGACTATACGGCAGCAAACCGCTGTCTCGTACAATGGACTCCCTGTTCTGCATATTCACATTCAATCCAGCATCAATCAGTGGCGTATGCATCAGACTGAATTGCAGCTGGTTGATGATCAAATCTTCTTTTACATATTGCTTCAAGAGCTCGATTTGATTAGGGTGATGGTTGCTGACGCCGAAGTTTCTTACCTTTCCGCTTTCTTTCAGCTCGCGAAATGCTTCTGCTACTTCCTCCGGCTCCATCAGCGCATCCGGCCGATGCAAAAGCAGGATATCCAGATAATCAGTCTGCAGTCTTTTTAGTATCCCCTCGACACTGGACACGATATGTTTCTTTGAAAAATCGAAAAAACCATGGCGAATGCCGCATTTGGATTGAAGAATGATATCTTCCCGCCTCATCGTACTCTCTTTTAACGCTTCAGCGAAAACTTCCTCGGATGTTCCCGCTCCATATATATCCGCATGATCAAAGAAGTTGATGCCAGCTTCAACGCTTGTATCGATGACTTTGACAGCTTCCTGCTTGTTCAAATCGTTCATCCTCATGCAGCCGAGGGCAATAGGAGCTGTTTCCAATCCACTTGTACCTAGCTTCATCTCGTTTTCTCTCCTTTTCATTTCACTGTAATACTTGCTTCAGCTTGTCGAATGCCCATTCCAGTTCTTCTTCTGTGATGATCAAAGGCGGAGCGATCCGGATGACAGTGTCGTGTGTTTCTTTGCAAAGCACGCCCAATTCCTTGAGCTTTTCACAATATGGCCTTGCAGCTTTGTTCAATTCAATGCCGACAAACAGCCCCTTTCCCCTGATTTCCTTGATTGTAGGGGAGGTCAGCTTTTGCAATTCTTTCAATAAATGTGTTCCAAGACGAAGGGACCTTCCCGCTAGATCCTCTTCCTCCAACACTTCCAGCGCTGCAATCGAGACAGCACACGCCAATGGATTCCCACCGAATGTGGAGCCATGTGAACCAGGATTGAAAACGCTCAATATTTCCCTATCGCCTGCAACACAAGAAATCGGGAAAACTCCGCCGCCTAATGCCTTGCCTAAAATATAAAGATCCGGCGTTACACCTTCCCAGTCACAAGCGAATGGCTTACCCGTACGCCCTAATCCGACTTGTATTTCATCCGCAATGAATAGGACATTCTCTTGCTTACATAATTCAGCAGCTGCTTTCAGATATCCTTCTGGCGGGATGATGATACCAGCTTCCCCTTGGATCGGTTCCAATAGAAAGGCAGCCGTACTCGGTGTAATTGCGGTTTTCAGAGCCTCCAAATCACCATAAGGAATAATCTTGATACCTGGCAGCATCGGACCGAATCCGCGGCGATATTCCGCTTCCGACGAAAGCGAGACAGCAGTCATTGTCCTGCCATGGAAGTTTCCGCTGCATACAATGATCTCTGCTTGGTCATCAATAATCCCTTTCACGTCGTATCCCCAGCGCCTGGCTGCTTTAAAAGCCGTCTCCACCGCTTCAGCACCGGTATTCATCGGAAGAATCATCTCCTTGCCGGTTAAAGCAGCGACTTTTTCATACCATAAGCCTAGCTGATCGTTATGAAAAGCACGGGAGGTGAGCGTAACTTTCTGGGCCTGTTCGATAAGCGCATTGATGATTTTCGGATGCCGATGTCCTTGATTCACAGCCGAATAAGCACTGAGCATATCCATGTACCGCTTTCCTTCGGTATCCTCTACCCACACTCCCTCAGCTTTCGCTATGACGATCGGAAGCGGATGATAATTATTTGCCCCATAATTTTTTGTCAATTGCATCAATTCCTGTGCATCTGTAGTCCTCATCCCAACTGCCCCTTTCCAGGTTCGTTTGGCGCCCCTGATGCAGCGCAATCATTATATGTTCATTCTAACAAAGCGACAGATGAATGTAAGCGTTTCAACAAGAAATTTAAAAAATCGCCCGGCTTTGAAACCTGGCGATTTTAAACCACTATATTCCTACTGTCACACTTTCCTTCTTTTCCATGATGATATGAGGAATACCATCCTCATCAAAGATTTCGGAAGCTTCTGTATATCCCAGTTTCCTGTAAAATCCGCTCGCTTGCACTTGCGCATGCAATTTGAAAGCTGTCTTACCAGCTTGGCGTGCGACTTCCTCCAGACTTGCAATAATGACCCTGCCCAGCCCAAACTTGCGGTATCCCTTAGTTATACATATCCGCTCCATCTTTCCGAAATTCCCGATGAACCGCAGCCTGCCTGTGCCGACAGCTTCCCCTTCATGATAAACGAGAATATGCTGACAAGCACCACCCAGCACATCGAACTGATCGAATTCATCTTCCAAAGGCACACCTTGCTCTTCCACGAAAATTGCCACACGCATTGCTTTCGCTTTTTCGAAATCTTGTTTGTCTTGAATGATTTTGTATGTAGGCATTGTTGGATCCATCCCCTGCTGATTGTTGATCTTATGACAGCATTAATAATACACCAAAACAAATAATTATTCATCGTTTTATAAGAGCCGTCATCCACACTAGCCCCTTCGCCAGATAAACAAGAACATATTGCAGTCTGTCTGATACATCATTCCATAAAAAAAGAAAGCTGCATTTTTTTGCAGCTCTCTCTTAGCCTCGCATCTTTTTCCCCTCAAGCGGCTTATTCCGGAACAATGCATAGATACCCAAAATAACTCCCCCAAGCAAACCCGCGATCAAATCCGTCATCGTGTCGGTATTACCACTCCGCTGCATGACGCTTGTCACCGTCATATCACCAATGAATTCGATACTTTCCCAGATTGCACTGCCGATCGTTGCCATACCGCATACAAATAGGAATATGATCCAGCGAGAAATATAGATATCCGCTGGTCTTAGCACCTTATAGCGATAAATGGCCAACGCTAGCCAAGCGATATACATGCTCCCGACTACATGCAGCGTCACGTCCCACCATTTGTATTTATCATAAAAGTGGAATATGGCTCCCAGTATGAACGTGCAGACAAGCAAACCATAATAGCCGAGAATATGCGGGATGCGGAATGGTGTCCGCTGGAAGAATAGCAGACCTAGCGGCAATGCACTCATGATTACCCTGCCGCCACCTTTGGTCCAAGAATTCGTATCTCCATTTCTCAGTTCTATCACAAAGGAGACCAGCATGAAACAAATGAATATTAAGCTTAAGATGTATATCGTTTTCTTCAATCCTCATCTCTCCTAAGACTCTTTTCCCATAGTCTAACCAGATAAAGAGGATTCTAGTTCGAAAACAAAAAAAGACGATTCACCGTCGTGGTGAATCGTCTAAATTTATTGAAGGAATTTTTCCATATCCTCATCCAGATGGACCCAGCCCTTCCAGCCGATATGAATGGTGTCACGCATGAAATACGGATCATATTCATGGTCGGAATAATCAGCATAGGTAAAGCCGTTATCATCGATTTGTTTTTTGATTCGATTATAATAGTCTTCTCTTCCTTGTTTCGCAAAGCCAGTATAATCGTAGTACTCCCCATTTACAGGAATGATGACAAACAATGGCTTAGCATCGGCTTTTTTCAGGATATCCAGCATCAACTGGAAGTCGTCGTATTCAGGAGATTCCGCATAGGAATGTCCTTTGTTCTTTCCTTCCATCTCTTTGATGTAATTCTTTTTATGTTTATAAACATTCGTGGCAATATGGAATTTCGAGTTCTTTGTCCGCTTTTCGCCATAGGCATCTGCTTGTGCTTGCAGATCCTCCCATGTCTTGTCCTTCACTTTATCGGACTGATGGCGATTCGTTGGCTTGTCATTGACAAGTGTGAAATACAAATCCTTCTTTTCAAGCATTGATATATAAGCTTTAGCTGGCGCGGTTAACATGTTAAACTTCATCTTCTTATCATCCAAGTAAGCATCATACAGCTGATAAAGCATTATGTCATTCTTCACCGCATCGTATGTCATCAGCCTCTGCATCAATTTTCGTTTTACCTGTTCATCTATCTCTTCATTGAATGGCAGCTGATATGCCTGCAAAGCAGAATAATTCGGTGCAAAATGCTGTTCATCTGTGCCTCGCTTGACGAACCATTGCGGTGATACAATGATGACCATCTGTTTTCCCTTCAGCTTATCGGCTTGTGTTGCGAAATTCAAATCATGAATGATCGATGTGGTACCGCCTTTTCCGATCAAATATGGTGTATAATCCGCGCCGTTCACTTCAAAATAATTAGATGGATGGAAAGGA
Source organism: Terribacillus halophilus (assembly GCF_900101385.1). Lineage (GTDB taxonomy): Bacteria > Bacillota > Bacilli > Bacillales > Amphibacillaceae > Terribacillus > Terribacillus halophilus. The sequence continues at coordinate 190,519 of NZ_FMZB01000005.1, read as the reverse complement.
TCCCAGCGGGACAGCTCCGAAGATCCGTAAATCGGTACATAATCCGGATCATCCAGCATTTCTCCCTGTAAATAGGTACCTTGGAACATACTTGGCTCAAGACTGATGGCCGATTGCTCCAAACGATCGGCTGGCACTAGTTTTGCCAGCCAGGAAGCCGGTACGAAGACAAAGCCGGCGAACAGGACCAATGCAAGGATGATCGGTCCGAATAGAAACTTCTTCTTCATTATTTCAGCTCATTCAATCGATCGGTAATCGCATTTGGTGTGTTCCATGTATCCCGGTCGAATTCCGTAATCGGTACATTGATGCCAAGCTGCTCTTCAAATTGAACAAGCAGTTCGACCGTCGCAAAAGAATCCAGCAAGCCAGCCTCGAAAATATCGAGATCATGCTCCTCCTTCACGACATCATCTTCACAAACTTCCGCAATAACTTGTAGTACTTTCTCTTTGAAATCCATTAATATAATCCCCTTTTATTGAAATGGTCTTCCGGAAAACAGATAGAATCCGAAACAGACGACATGGAAAGTGATGACAATCGATACAACCGTCATGAATTTTCCTGTCGGCCAGCGTTTATGTTTTTTGTTCCAATTCTCAAAGAAATTGAAGGCTGTCATCATCAATGCATGATACGCACCGTAGACAATATATTGGATTGCTAATCCATGCCATACTCCCATTAATAGGAATAGCAGGATATATCCCAGATTCGAAACAAGCATTTTATTCTGTATCCACTTTTTCTTCTTCATCAGGAAGACGAAACGCATGAATACATAATCACGGAACCAGAATGACAGCGACATATGCCAGCGATTCCAGAAATCTTTAATATTCCTGCTGATAAACGGCTTGTTGAAGTTTTCTGGCGATCTTATGCCCATGATATAGCTCACCCCGACGGCAAACAATGTATATCCGGCAAAGTCGAAGAATAGATACAAACTGTAGCTGTACATATACAGCAAATGATAGCTGACCCGACCATCCGCGATATAATCGAGGTTCATGATGAAATAAGAATTGATAGCGTAGCCAATGATGAACTTGTACAGGAAACCTAGAAATATCTTATTGATTCCTTTATAAAGCAGTTCCTTATATTCATCTGGTGTCCATCTTTTCTCTTCATCCTTTTGAAAGCGGCGGAACCGATCAATCGGGCCGGATGAAATCGTCGGGTAGAACAACATGAAATTGACCAGCTGATAAATCGACAGCTGCTGTTTGATCAAACCATCCCTTGTTTCGATGATGATCTGGACAGCACGGAATGTCAGATAAGAGATTCCAAGGAAGCTTGCCCAGTTATCCACTGCCAAAAACGGCAGGATCTTCGATAAGATCAAAGGCAAAATCGATAACAAACTCATCAAATAGAAAACAAGACTGCTATTTTTCGTTTGCCGATAGCTTATGTAACCTTTGATGAGCACAAGCTGCAGGATGGTAAAGATGACGAGTGAATAAAACCCTTCACCTCCGCCAGAAAAGATCATCGCCAATACGACAATGGAGACAAACACATTATAATAACGCAAAGGTTTGCCCATCGTACCAAGAATCATCGTTGGCAGCAGCAAGATGCCCAGGATAATGAAGAAAAGGAACGAACTATACGGGGTCATGCGAATACCTCTTCTTTCATTTTCTTCCGATCCGCTTTGCCATTCATCGTCATCGGTATCGCTTCATGATAGGTGAACTTACGCGGAATCATATAGGCTGGCAGACGCAAAGCGAGATCCTTACGAATAGCTGCCGTCAGCTGATACTCTTTTTCAAAGTCATGTTCCTTAGGAACGACCGCTGCAATCAAATATTCGATTTCCTCATTCGGTGCAAAGGGAATGATGATGGCAGACTCGATATACTCGGATTGATGGAGATGGAATTCAATATCCTCCAGCTCCATCCGGTAACCATGAAGTTTGATTTGATAATCCAATCTTCCTTGGCAGTACACCAAACCATCTTTTAGCACACCGGCATCGCCAGTCCGGTAAGCCTGCATGCCCTCCATGATGCCATATGCCTTTTCTGTTAAAAGCACCTCTCCTAAATACCCTTTTGTCACACTAGGTCCTGCAATGATAAGCTCCCCTTTTTCGCCATCTGGCAGCGGGCTACCCGTTTCGTCCACAACAAAGATACGCATATCCGGCTTTGGGTATCCAACCGGCAATGCCTCATCCTTTATCAGCAATTCCTCCGTAACTTCCATGCTGGTAACTGCAACTGTTGCTTCTGTTGGTCCATATGTATTGAAAATGGTTGCTTTCGGGAATCGCTCCTTCAACTCCCTGGCCACCGCCAGTGGCAGCACTTCACCACAGAAAAGAAAAGTTTCAAGCTCTGGAAGCATTGCCGCATTGAAATCTGGATTCGGAAAGCACATCTGAACAAAAGATGGCGTCGAGGTCCAAACCTGTATGTCAGAATGGACCAGGTTCTCAAAAAGCAGCTTCGGCTTATTGATCACTTCCTTATCCAAAGCATGGACAGTGCCGCCGCTTTGTAATGCCGGATAAAAATCCATTACGGACAAATCGAATGAAAAAGGCGCCTGATTCAAGAACACTTTGCCCTGTCCTAATGAAAAGTCCCCAGTCATCCAATCGGTAAAGGATTGCAGATTTTCCGCCGTTACTTGTACGCCTTTCGGATTCCCAGTACTTCCGGATGTATAAATGATGTAGAACACATCTTCTTCCCCAACCCACAAATCTTGTCCTATCGCTTCTTCCTGATCAAGCTGTAAAGCAGTTGTATGTAAGACTGCAACATTGTCTAATTCAAGTACCGTATTCGTCGTATCAATGACCAAGCCGGCTCCTGATTTTTCCACGATAAGACGCACCCGTTCCATCGGAATGGATGTATCGACCGGTATATATGGATAGCCAGCTTTCACACAGGCAAGGAAAGATACCGGCATATCCGTCCCCATATGGCCGTAAACAACAATCGGCGTTTGACGTTTCAACTGACAGCTATTACGAATAAGGCCTGCCAATCTGCTGGATCTGTCCCAGAGCATTCCATAGCTGATTCTTTCATCCCCATTGCGAAATGCAATCTTCTCCGGGGTCACTGCCGCATGCTGGGCAATGGTTGTCAATAGTTTCATCGTATTATCTTCTCCAATTAAAAATCGTTATATATGTAATTACCTGTATTGGCTGTATGGAAGCCATACAACATAAACAAGGTGATCAGGATTGCCAAATAGAAACAAGTTTGCGCAACAAAACGAACACCTGCATGTGTATACAGTTGCTTAATCTTATTCATATTTCCCTCTGCTTTCTATTCAAATTTATACCCGGTACCGATGACGGTCCGGATACGATTCGATTCACAGCCAAGTTTGGCACGCAGCTTCTTAATATGCGTATCCACGACTCGATTATCGCCTTCAAAGTCCATTCCCCACACATGATTCAAAATTGTTTCACGTGAAAGAACGTTATTTTTATGCTGGAGCAGCAGCAGCAAAAGATCATATTCCTTCGGCGTCAACTCGACTTGCTGATTATCTAGTTCCAGGTTACGTGATTTTGTATTGACTACAGCTTGACCGAAACGGATCATATGACCATTAGGCAAGTACTGTTCTGTAGCCCGTTTCATCAAAGAGTTGGCACGTGCAACCAGTACTTTCGGACTGAATGGTTTGGTTACATAATCGTCTGCCCCAAGCTCAAATCCATGAATTTTATCATCGTCACTGGATTTGGCGGTCAACAGGATGATCGGGACGCCGGATCTGTTGCGGACTTGCTTGGTGACGGCAAATCCATCCATCTGCGGCATCATGATATCCAGAATGACCAAATCAGGGTAAACGGCATCAAACCAGGTAATGGCACTGCTGCCATTATCCGTTTCGTACACTTCCCAGCCATCCTTTTTGAAATAATCCGCCACTACTTCCCGGATACGTAATTCATCCTCGACAAGCAGCACTTTTTTCCCCATCACGAACCCTTCCTTCCACCTTATATGCATAAATTAACAATTTCATATGTCCTTCATGTGTCCTAATAAGTAATTTTCCCCATCATTTATCAAAGCGAGCAAAGAAACGTACACCTTCTGGCATATTTTCCACACCATAGCTGAATCCGTGCAATTCCAGAATTTGCTGTACGATTGCCAATCCCAGACCTGTACCGCCGGTCATCCTGCTTCGGGAAGACTCGGTTCGATAAAAACGAGTCCAGATATTCACAAGCTGCTCCTCTGATATCTGCTGTCCTTTGTTCTCGACCATGAATACACTGCATTCCTCTTCCAAATCCGATTCGATACGGATGGTGATCACAGATTCTGGGTCGCTGTGACGGACAGCATTGACTAGCAGATTCCGAATCACTCGCTCCATCCATTCATAATCTGCCACAATCGGCAGTTCGTTCCGTGGCATCACTTCAATCGAAACATGCTTCTCTTTTGCCATGCAAAACAGTTTATCCGATAAATCTTCTGCCATTTCGCTAAGCAGGAACGATGTTTTTCTCAGTTTGATAGCACCATTTTCAAGCTTTGCCAAATCAAGCATATCCCCGATCAGGACTTCCATCTTGTCAGATTCCTCGATGATGACCTCCATATAGTGATCCTGTTTATCAGGACTGATGCCATCTTGCAGCCCTTCGGCAAAACTTTTGATGATGCTGAGCGGAGTCTTAAGCTCATGGGAGGCATTTTCAAAAAACTCCCTCTGCGCTTTCTCCATTTGCTTGCGTTTTTCCATATCCTGCTTCAGCTTGTCATTGGCTTGCTTCAAATCCTCCAATGCGTGATCCAAATTCTGGGCCATGATGAGCATGTTATTGGAGAGGCTCCCAAGTTCATCGTTTTGCTTGATCGGCTTCACCGATGAGAAATCCAGATGTACCATTTTTTTCGCCATCTCATTCAGCTTGATCAACGGACTGCTCACAAGACGGGAATAAATCAAGGAAAGCAACAGAATGAGGACAAAGCCGGCGATGCCCATGTATAGATAAAAAACGCGCAGCGCTTCATTTGTATCTTTGGTTTCCTGTAAGGATGTCACCGAGAACATGTACTGCATTTCTCCATCTTTTTTTACTGGCTCAATCAGGACCAGATTATGCTTTCCACTCCATGACTCCATCCAGTCCAGCTGCAGGCTCTCACCATTTTGGAGCTTTTTAAGCAGGCCTTCATCTAGCGGGAACCACTCAAGCAGCGCATCATAAAGGAGGCCCAAGCCTCTATTCGACATACCTGCCTGGGGCAGCGAAACGCTTTTCACCTTACCTTCGAATGTCACTTCATTCTCTTCCAGGTGTTCGCCTACACTTTGCTCTCCCTTGGTGATGACAGACGGATATACGACCGAAGAAACCGACAAATCGTTCTCCCCGCCAATCATCAATGTATCTCCTTTTTTTATGTTAAGCGTCTTCAAGTCGTCACCATAATCAGTCACGAATAAGGAAAGCGCCACCTCAAGCACCTGTCCATCTTCAGTTTCCAGCATGATGTGAAACGGATCTTGCACCAGCTGATATCCTTCTGCATCGACAATCGTCAGGGGACTTTTTGATTCCCTCATATAAGAAAGTGTCTGCTTTGTCAGCTGTTCTGCGTTCCAGGGATTGGTTTCATATGCATGGGCCAATGAAGCCAATTGTTTGGTAGCTTCTTTCGTCTTATAATGCTGGTAAAAGCTATCAAAGAACACGAGCTGAAAAGTCATGATCATGGCGTAAAATGCTACAAAAATCAAAGCTGTTACAGTGAACAGCTTTAAGGTGATGCCTCGTCTCCTCATGTCGATCTCCTTTATGTCATACAGCTATTTGTACGTAATACTGTACAGTAAGAATATGTTTTCTGTGTGTCCGCACACAGCCTCCATCAGCGTACATCCTTTTATATAAGAAAGGAACCTTTTTCTGTAAAATCAAAAATTCCAATTTCAGCATAAGCTATCTTCGAGTCATTTTAACCGAAAAGAGGGGAATGTATGGGGAGAGACAATGCGTACATGGACTATACAAAAGGAGATGTCCAGTATTTTAGCGATTTGAATAAAAACCGTTTATTCACGCGAAATAGCCAAAATTATATCAACCGGCTCGGCCGGGATGTATTGAATACACTTGGTGATGTGTCGCTTCTTGATATCTATTTGAGTAAGGACAAGACAGTCGAACCGCATTATCACCAGAATGCAGCGGAACTTGTCTATTGCATCAGCGGCTCTGCAAGTGTTTCCTTGATCAATCCGTTTACGAATCAAGTTGAGCACATCCACATCACACGTGGTCAAGTTGCAAATGTCCCCCAAGGATGGTGGCATTGGGAAACGGCTAGGGAGGATCAAACTCATCTGCTAGCCATTTTCGATGCACCGTATCCAGAATATATTTTCGGGTCGGATATTTTTGCAAAGACACCGGCAGAAGTGCTGGCCAAAACATATTGCCTGGATAAAGCAAAGCTGCAGGATGCACTGCGCCCGCTTAACAATCAGACTATCATCATTGGACCGCCGGATGATTGCAGCCAAAGTCCAGCGCACGCTCAAGAAAACTCGGATTCAAATTACTTTACGGATGGGTATCTATATTATCGTTTCAAATAAGAACAGCCTCTCTTTCGACAGGAGAGGCTGTTCTTATTTGAAATTAATATAAAAATACTACTTGAACCTCCAGTCGCGTCACCCCTTATGGTGTATTTATCAACAACCATTAGGAGGACCTGATATGCCATTGAAACAAAAAATCCCTGCAAGTATGATGCATCTGTTATCCTTGATCCTGACTTTCTTCCTGCCACTTATTGTGTTGCTCCTTGTCCGAAAACGAAGCAGCTATTTCAGTCAGCACGCAAAGGAAGGGTTGAATTTACATTTCACTTTTTTCCCAGTCTTTCTATTACTCCGAATTACTTCCATACACTACCCGCCCGCTGGTGTGGCATCCATGCTGTTAATCGGATTGGAGACCATACTCATCATATGGGCTGCGTATTGTACACTGATAGATAGACCTTTCTCCTATCCTGTGATTCGATTTTTCAAAGTCAAAGGAGATACGACATATGTTATCTGATGTACTCGATTACTTATCATCACTCCCGCTGTTCTTTCTTTATTTATCGTTGATTCTACTAAGTGCTGTGCCTTTCGTGGAAGCCCATATAACAGTCCCTTTAGGGATCATGCTAGGTCTGCCGTTTCCAGTCTGCTGCCTGATCGGTCTCACCGCTAATTTCCTATCGGTGGTTCTTGCTGTAAAATGGATGAAAAGCACTAAAAAGGACAACTATTCATCCATTAGGATGAATAAGGCAAAAGTTCTCGGCACGCGTTACGGGGTACCCGCCTTAGCTTTGATGGGACCTATATTAGGGGCAAATCATATCAGCGCGGCTGCTGCTGTACTTCTAGGAGCAAGTATACGAAGCATTTACTTTTGGCAGCTTGTGAGCATCGGTATTTGGGGTATTGGTACCGGCTTGTTAGTTCAGCACGGCATCTCATTTTTCAAGGAGGGCAGTTTTTGATGACAGATGGAGCAACATATACTATCGGCGAAATGGTAACCAAAGGACAAGTCAGTATCCGCACGCTTCGCTATTATGATCAAATCGATCTCTTAAAGCCAACAACCCATACAGAAGGCGGTCATCGCTTATATTCTGATGCAGATTTGAATCGACTATATGCCATTCAATCCATGAAGGGCATTGGGCTCTCTTTAAAAGAAATCAAAGACATTCTGACATCCGGCCACTTGATGGGACATGAAGTTCATCGATCGTTACAATTCCAACGTAAAATGCTGACTGCCAAAAAACAGACCATCGAGGATATGATAGCCGATGTCGACCATATGCTACGCATTACGGAAGCAGATCATGAAGTTGATATAGATATTTTTTGTTCCATGCTTCATTACATAACTGCCAAAGAATCCATCAAGGAATGGCAGCAAGGAGAGCAGATTCAGGCAGGAGCAGATAGCGATGAAACGTTGGAAAAAGAATGGAGCATCCTCTTATCCAATCTGAAAAAAGTGATTCGGATGAATATCTCTCCAAGGGCGCCAGAAGTACAGCAACTTGTCAATCAGCTATTGGCTTTGATGGATCGGACTGCTGGAGATAGAACGACCATTCCACTGCCACAAACTGCACCTCCGATCATCACTCCTTTTTCCGAGAAAGATCAGCTTTATCTTAAAGAAGCCATAAAGATCCATAAAGAGAACAAAAACTAATCAAAAAAGCTGCCAAAAACTTGGCAGCTTTCCTATTTACCGAAGCAGCATCCTTAAATCTGCCTGATTCCCCAATAGATCCTGCAGGGTATACGCATCCAACACCTGCAAATACGCATGCAGCGCTTTTCCTAGGATTCCTTTTAATCCACAGACGGACGCAATCGGACAAGTATTATTTTCCCGGTTGAAGCACTCTACCAGATGAAAATCATCCTCCATCCGCCGAACGACGGCCCCGATATTGATGTCCTCCGGATCGAGTGCCAGTCTGATGCCGCCTGATCTGCCCCTGACAGCTTCTATATAGCCAGCCTGGCGCAGTTCATGCGCTACTTTCATCAGATGATTTTTGGATATATGATAAGCTGTCGCGATTTCCTGGATCGTCGACAATTTGTCTTTTTCTTTTGTCCCCAGATAAAGAAGGATTCGCAGGGAAAAATCGGTATACATCGTCAATCGCATTTGTTTTGTATCCTCCTCTTCCAAAGGATTATAGCATAACTCACGAAATGATTGGGCAAATAGAGAATGTGACACTTTTGTTAAAGTGGTATTTAAAATATATCTTTTATCCATCGTTAGTTCTATGATAGAGAGAGATCAAAGAAAGAAGGAATCCATAATGCTATCACAAGAAACCATTAACGTTATTAAAAGCACTGTACCAGTTTTAGAAGAACACGGGACTCAAATCACTACTGTCTTTTATGAGGAATTGTTCAAAGCCCATCCTGAGCTGTTGAATATTTTCAACCATGCCAACCAAGCAAGAGGCAAACAGCAGACTGCGCTTGCCAATGCTGTCTATGCAGCCGCAGTACATATCGATAAGCTGGAAGCCATCCTGCCGACTGTCGTACAGATTGCGCACAAACATGTCAGCCTCGGTGTAAAACCGGAGCATTATCCAGTCGTAGGCGAATACTTGCTCAAGGCAATCAAGATGGTTCTGGGAGATGCTGCAACACCCGAGATTTTAAAAGCATGGGAAGAAGCATATGGCGTCATCGCGGACGCTTTCATCGGTGTGGAAGCGAATATGTATGAAGAAAATGAGAAGAAAGAAGGCGGCTGGGCATTCTTCAAAGACTTCACTGTCGCAAATAAAGTACCAGAAAGTGATGTCATCACTTCCTTCTACTTGAAGCCCGCTGATGGGGAGCATGTACCTGATTTCCAACCAGGTCAGTATATTTCTGTCAGGGTATCCATCCCTGGCGAAAAATATATGATGATCCGTCAGTACAGCCTATCCAAAACACCGTCACCAGATATGTTCCGCATTTCGGTCAAAAAAGAAAATGATAATGATCCGGATGGAAAAGTCTCTGTATACTTACATGAACAAGTAAAAGAAGGAGACAAACTAGAGGTAAGTGCTCCGGCTGGTGATTTCACGCTCGAGGGAGATCCCGATAATGCCATCACATTCATTGCCGGCGGTGTAGGTATCACACCAATCATGAGTATGCTCGAAACATTGGCAGAGAAGGATCCAAATCGGGAAGTCGTCTTCCTTCAAGCAGCACGCACTCCTGCTTATGCTGCCTTCACTGAGCAGATCCATAGCTTCCAGGAAAGAATGCCTAAATTAACATACCAAACTTATTATGAAGGTAACCGCATTGATGAAACTGTCCTGAAGGAGAATGTGAACTCTACTAGCGATGTATATGTCTGTGGTCCTGCCGGGTTCATGGAATTCGTCATTACCACGCTATACCACGCTGGCTTCAGCAAGGAACAAATTCACTTTGAATTCTTCGGTCCTGCAGCTGATCTTTCAAAAGCTGAATAATACAACCAAGCGCACTGCCAAGGCAGTGCGCTTTTTGTTAATTCTTATTTTCTTGTTCTGTGATGCTTCGTACAATATCTTGGATTGTTACATGTGCCAATGCTTTTTCCATGGCCGACTGTGCTCCTGCGAAAATCGGAAGTACCGCTGATTGAATATTCCGTCCAACGGAACATTGTGGATTTGGACTGCCATGGACACTGAATAATTCATTTTCCGGAACTGCATCCACGGCTTTATAAACATCAAGCAGTGTAATTTCGTCCAGCTTGTCTGCCAGTTCCGCTCCTGCCACCCCAGGTCTGACTTTTACCAGTCCTGCTTTCTTCAGCATCCCCATGATTTTTCTGATTACTACGGGGTTTGTATTGACACTGGCGGCGATGAATTCAGACGAATTCACCTCGTCCTTGTTCACTTCCAAAAGTGTCAGTATATGAATACCAACCGCAAAACGGCTGCTTATCGACATAACTTCCAGCTCACTTTCTAATGAATTCCTATCTATAGTATAACGCAAAAACCATCAGGTAAAAGGAATGTGTTGACAGAACCCCACCTGTAACTTATTATATTACATGTAAATAAAACAGTTACAGATATAAAGGAGAATGACTATGAAAATCGGGATTATTGCTGCAACAGGTAAAGCAGGCCGTCTCATTGCAAAGGAAGCGGAAAATCGCGGCCACGAGGTGACAGCCATTGTCCGTAACCCTGCGAAAGTAGAACAAGACAATGTCCAAGTGATTCAAAAGGACATCTTTGACATCAATGCCGAGGATATCCAAGACTTTGACGCAATCGTCAATGCTTTTAACGCTCCAGCCGGTGAGGAAGAACAGCATATCGAAGCTGGGCGCATTTTGATTCAAGCATTGAAAGATGCGCCCTCCACTCGCCTTGTCGTTGTCGGCGGAGCTGGAAGTCTCTTCGTAGATGAACAGAAGACAACGCGCGTATTCGAAACTCCTGACTTCCCGGATGCCTTTTTACCGACAGCTACCAATATGGGAGAGAATCTGAAGGAACTTGAAAGCAGTGAAGGCATTCAATGGACATTCATCAGTCCTGCAGGTGTCTTCGACGCGGATGGAAAACGGACTGGCAGCTATCAGAAAGGCGGCGATGTCATGATCCTCAATAAGCAAGGTGAAAGCTACATCAGCTACGCCGACTATGCGATAGCTGTGCTGGACGAAATCGAAAAACCAGCCCATACGAATGAACGTTTCTCTGTCGTAGGTGAAAAATAAAGAAAAGCGCTGGATCCTTTGATCCAGCGCTTTTCCCTTATTTCAACAGATTCAATGATTCGCGGTTGAATGCTTCCAAATCATCAGGAGTTCTGCTTGTTACGATGTTGTGGCTGACGACTACTTCTTCATCTTTGTAGTTTGCACCAGCATTGATCAAGTCTTTGCGGACACTGCGATAGCCCGTGATATCCTTGCCTTTCAGCAAGTCAGTATCAATCAGTACTTGCGGGCCGTGGCAGATGGCGAATACAGGTTTTTCATTTTCCACGAAAGCTTTCGCGAATTCACCAGGACGGTCATCTCCACGAAGCAAGTCAGGAGAAAATCCTCCAGGAATCAATAATGCATCGAATTCACTTGCATCCACATCGGAAATCGCTTTGTCGATTTTCACTTTCTCCCCGTGCTTGCCGTTAACTTCTTTACCAGCTTCGAACTCGACTGTCACAACACTGTGGCCAGCTTCTTCGTATGCTTTTACCGGACTTGTATATTCGATATCTTCAAATTCATCTGTAACTAAAACTGCGATTTTTTTGCTCATATATAGTCCCTCCTCTTTCGTCTCTGATTCAAGACTACCAGATGAATTTAATTTTATTCAACTATCATGCTCAACATATTATCCGATACTGATAACTCCAAATAACAGCGCAGCAACCGTCATTACAATTGTCGAGCCGAATGCCCAAAGCATGGCATAACGCTGCAATTCCCCGAATTGGATACCTACCATACCGATCAAAAGGTGGGCTGCGGCTACTAGCGGACTCAGTACGTGCACCGGCTGTCCCAGCAATGCTGCCCGCCCGATTTCCACTTTGCTGACACCATAAGCCTGAGCGGCTTCGGCGAGAATCGGTAGCACGCCCAAATAAAATGCATTATTGGACATAAAGAAAGTAAACGGTGCACTGATGATGGCCACAATGACAGCGAGGTAAGGAGACATGAATTCCGGGATGATGGATACAAGTGTATTCGCCATCGCATCGATCATTTCGGTGCCGGACATGATACCAGTGAAAATACCTGCGGCGATAACGATGGTTGTCACAGCTAAACCATTTTTAGCGTGCGCTGCCATTCGCTCCTGCTGATCCGCCATACGCGGATAGTTGATCATAAGTGCTACAGCGAAAGCAACCATGAATAAAATGGTCAACGAGATGAAGTCAAGGATAAGGCAGACGAGCAATGCTATCGTAAGCAAGAGGTTCACCCAAACAAGCTTCGGTCGGCGGTAAGCTGGTATCTCTTCTGCGGCACTGATTTCTCTTTGCGTTTGATTATCCAGCTGCACAACACCTAGACGTTTTCTTTCTCTCTTACCAAGGATGAATGCTACTGTGATTGCATAAACCAAACCCACTCCCATAACCGGAATGATCGGAATGAAAAGCTCTGATGCTTCCAGATTCAATGCCGCCATCGCCATGGCCGAAGCTCCTCCCCAAGGTGTAATGTTCATGACACCCATGGAAAGCATAGCTACAGTTGCTAAAATCAAGCGATTCATACCTAGCCGTTTATAAAGCGGCAATAACGCTGAAACTGTGATCATATACGTTGTTGTGCCATCTCCATCAAGTGCTACCATCATAGAAAGAATTGACGTACCAACAACAATTTTGAGCGGATCTCCTTTTACCACCTTCAGAATGAAATTGATCAGGGGATCAAACAGCCCCGCATCAATCATGACCCCGAAATAAAGGATAGCAAAAAGAATCATGATAGCCGTGGCCGCAATTCCTTCTACACCCTCCAGCATCATCGGACCGAGAGAAGAAGTGAAGCCGCCAATTATACCAAAGAGAATTGGAATAAGCGTCAACGCCACAAGCGGCGATAGTTTTTTGGACATAATTAAATACATAAATACAGCAACCATGGAGAAGCCCAATAAAGATAACAAAAGAAAGTCCTCCTTCAAACAGCGCCACTGTTAGCGCTTTCATTTGAAAGAAGTGTAACATTACGTTCACAAAATGCACAGTTTACTTACATTAAGTGCATTTTTTTCATTTTTTTCACGTATATTAGATCGAACTTTCATCTCTGTATTTATACTTCCGAACAGGCCTTCCGATTGTTCCATAGGTGACTTCGATCTCTGCTTCTTTTCTCGACACCATATATTCCAAGTAACGGCGGACAGTAGAATGACTTACTCCTACTTTCACTGCTACTTCCTCTGCCTTTTCGCTGTTCTGCTGCTCCTTCATTACTTGTCGTACCGTCTCCAAGGTGTGACGGTCGACTCCTTTTGGGTAAATCTCCTGTTCTACTGCTTCAGCTGTATGTATGTTGGGATGAAAAAATGCGTCAACTTGCTGCTGACCGATTTTATTGCCAGATTCAAGTTCTCTTTTATGTATGCTATATTCCTGGAGCACACGTTGGAAGCGATCACCATCTACCGGTTTGATCAAATAACTGTACACACCTCCACGCATGGCCTCACCTACTGTCTCCGTATCATTCGCTGCTGTCAGCAAAATGACATCTGTTCTGCGGAAATTCTGGCGGATGAACCAAAGGATATCAATACCACTCATATCAGGAAGATAGACATCGAGCAGCACCAAGTCCGGCTTCAGTGCCTGAAGCAGACTTTTCGCCTGCTCGCCATTTTCAGCCACACCAATCAGTCGATATCCTTCCATCTCATTCAAGTAATTCTGAAATATCATTGATGCTTCCACATTATCTTCTACTATCAGAACGTTCATCCGATCCATTTTCCACGCTTCCTTTCGGGAGAACAATCGTTGCGAGTGTTCCTCCTGCTTCACTGTCTCCATAATACAAAGCTCCATTCAGTTTCTCCAGTGCTACCTGTACAATAGTCAGGCCAATTCCATGCCCATCGCCAGCTTCCTTTTTGGTTGAAAATCCATCGACCAATACTGCCTGTTTTTCCTTTTCGGAAAGCTGCTTGCCATTGTCCTCAATATCAACTATCACTTCTTGTCCCAAATCTGTAAAAGACACAAAAACCTTTCCTTCGGTACCCTGGTGCTTGGATGCGGCCTCCATGGCATTCTCTAGTAAGTTTCCGATGATAGTCACGATTTTCTCCGTTGCTTCCGGTCGCAGATCAATGTTCATGCTGCTGCTTTCATCAATTGTTAATGACACTTTAAGCTCTTTGGCACGGTTGAATTTTCCTAATAAGCAGGCTGCAATCATCGGTTCCTTTATGCTTGTCATCAGCAAATTGACGACACTCTGCTGTTCCTCTACCTCCTTTGAGATGAGTACAAGTGCCTTGTCATATTCCCGCAGGCGAATTAAACCGTACAATGTATTTAGCTTATTCATGAATTCATGATTGGAAGCACGCATCTGATCAGCTTGCTGCTTCATTTTTGCGATTGTCTCTGAAACATCAATCACTTCAGTTTCGGGACGCAATGTAAACACTACACCTAATGTTTCCTCAGCCTCTTTTATCGGAGAAGCATCCACTATATAAATATCGCCAGCAACGAAAGTATACTTGTTATACCTTCCTTGACCGTCTGCCAAAACTCCTTGATAAAGAGATTGCAGATTCGTCTGATCGATTGCATCTTCCAGCACCGATTTTCGCTTAAATATCTCATGAGCCCTACGATTGATAGAAGTAATATGGCCTTTGCGATCAATGGCGATAGTAGCATCTTTGATCGATGCCAGCGTCGTCTCCTTCTCTTTGAATAAGAAAGAAATCTCCTCAGGCTCTAATCCATAAATCAGTTTTTTCACACGTTTGGCCACAAGATAAGCACCAACTAGACCAACAATGAAGATGAGCAGAAACCAGATAATTACCTCCTTTAAATACGAAAGTATCTGATCATTTAGGTTTTGTTTCAGAAATCCGACTGATGCTACACCAATGATATCACCAGATTCATTTCTTATCGGTGATTTCGCTTTTACCGCATAGCCGGAAATACCATAACCTTCGTATATGACTTCCTTTCCTTCTTCTAATACAGGCTCATTGCTCGTCTTTGTCGGTTTGCCAATTCTCTCTGGGTCTGAATGAGAAATACGTATTCCATTCGTATCAGCGATGACAACATAGTCTGCACCGCTATTTTGCTGGATTTTCAAAGATTCCTGCTGGATGGCATCGTCATTATCCCTCTCCTCCAGGTGCTCAAGAATCGTTTCATCCTTAGCAGCAAGTTTAGCGACAGCCATTGCAGTGTTTCCAGCATCCTCTTCGACTATCTCATCCACCTTCCTCATGAATAGAGCGCTTACAAATAATAGACTGATCACAAGCACTATTGTCACCAATAAGACAATCTGACCTAGTAATCCAAAACGCCGCCTTCTCAGCAGTTCCCCCATATAAGTCGTCCCCTCTGTTCACCTATTCTATTATCTTACTACTTTAAAGCTATAGGAAGAAGAAAGGTTACGAAATAAAAAAGCATCCACGTGAAAAATGGATGCTCGTCTTGTTATCTGCTTGTATATCCTGCATCAGCATGAATTGTCGTGCCAGTTACATAAGAAGATTGATCGGAAGCTAACCATAGACTTGCCTGAGCAATCTCTTCCGGCTGACAGAATCTGCCTAAAAGGCTCAGCATCGGTGCAAATTCCTCTTCTGTCTGCCCTGTTTCTTCCAGGGAACCTCTGAGCATCGGTGTATCGATTGCCCCGGGAGCAACTGTGTTCGCCCGGATATTCATCGGACCATTTTCAAGCGTAGCAACTTTCGTCATACCAACAACGCCATGTTATTCGGCTGCGGACGAAAGCCGCTCACAGAGGAAATGTTGACGATACTGCCGCCTTCACCAGGAGGGGGGAAAGCGGTTATTGATTCAAGCCTTCTTAGGTTTCCTGATTATTTCTACGCCTAGCTTTAAAATCATAATCAACAGTGTCACAGATAGAATAAGCAATAACATATTGATTTCTCGCTGAAGACCAAGTCCTCCATAAATAATTGAAAAATATCCTTCTGTTCCATATGTTGCTGGTAGATAACTACCTAACTCCTTATAAAAATCGGACAATAACTCGCGAGGAACAATTATACCAGCTGTCACAAGCTGTACGGATAATACAAGAATGTTAAAAATCATCCCAGCTGGTCCGAATAGCACTAGAAACATCATTGAAATATTCATGAATGTAAAGTAAACAAGCCCTTGAAAAATTATCGCAAGAAACAAACTACCATGGATTACGAAGCCGAAACCACTTATCGAGTATATAGTTACGAGTGCTAAAACAATCGATAGTAATGCTTGCAGAATAAAGCGAGACAAGAAAATCCGCCACGCCGGATAATGTTCTCTTAGTTTTGACGCAGAACTATATAAGTTCAAGCTTAAAAGCATCGAGCCGACATAGGATGCCAAAATTATGAGCAGGGGAATCATTGACGCAGCAAAAGCTTTCGTTTCATGCATCTTCTCAATGACGGGTTGTACTGCATGTATTGATTCACCTTTCGTACTCAATGTTTCTATCTCTTCTGGATTGGAGCCAGCATTCCTTTGTGAAAGCAATTGTTCATCCATCTTATCCGTTATATTATTGGCTGCACTTTCCATCGCTTGTTTGGTCATAGATGGTGCAGCTTGATTGATGATATATCTTACTTCCGCACCCTCAGCCATACTGTCCTGGACAAAATGTCTTGGTATGATCATGACCATGTCAAGGTTATGACCCTCTAATTCCTTTTTTGCTTCATCTACTTCTGTCAGTTGCTCAACCCGGAATGGTATCGCTTCTTTTAACTTCTCTACGTGGCCTGTTTCGAACTGCTCATCCTGCACAACAATCCCTATCCTTAAATTCCCTATTCTATCTTCAACATCGTGATAGGCTGTCAGCCAGACACATAGGAAAATCAACAAAAATGCTAATGCTGTTGCAATCCCTACCCATGTTGCTTTTTCTTTTAGATACCCTTTCATAATCACTGTCACCTCTCTAAATTCATTTATGTATGCATGTACTTACTTGCATTTATGAGGAAAAAGAATTGCTAGGCTCTTAATCCCCTAGCAATTAATCTGGTACTCTCATCCAAAAAATCGTCATGACCAGCAGAAATCATTTTTCCCTCGAAACGAACTCTTGAAAGAAAATAACCAAAATGCATCCAAACGAAATTCATTGCCTGTATCTCCAAGTCAGTCGAAATTATTTGTTCTTTTTCATGCATCTCCTTCAGATATTTCAACATGACTTGTTTTACGGATTTCGGAAAGGTGGAAATAAGTTCCTTCATCTCCGGATTCAAGTCTGCTTCTCTCATAGCTATAAAAATCAAGGAACGATACTCTAGCAGTTTGTCCTGGAATGTTTGACCAAAAAGTCGTATATCTTGCTCCAAATCCCACTTTATATGCCGATAGAACGATTCATCGAACACAGTATCAAAAGCAAGGGATTCTATAATTGCCTCGAATACACCATTCTTACTGCCAAAATGACGGAATAGCGTTACTTCATTGACACCTGCTACTTTAGCAATCTCCTTTGTTGTCGTACCAGCAAATCCTTTGGAAGCGAATAATGCTGTCGTTGCTTCAATGATCTTCTGTTTTGTTGCATTCTTGCCCATTTCTTCATCCCTCAAATGTAAGTAAGTACTTGCATTATATGTGTTCCGCGAAATAAATGCAAGGAAAAATAAATAATCAGTAATTATTTATACTTGGTTCCACTAATGACAAATAAACTGCATAAAATCAAGATTTTCAAATTGGATTTCATGCAGCTTATTTGATTTAGTTATATCACACTTCTTAGAATTTAAAGCTATCAAGCTTCTAAGAGCATACGAGCTGTCACATCATCGGTAATGAGAACATGGATCAAATTCGCAGCCAAAGCAGCTTTGATTGCTTTGATTTTCTCCCGGCCGCTTGCCACACCGATGACAAGAGGGATTTGCTTCACATGCTCCAAATCCATCGAAATCACTCTGTCATTCCAATCATTATCTGCAGCGCGGCCATCTTCTGTGATGAAATTGTAGCATATATCGCCTACGACATTTTCGTACTCGATGACGCCATTCGTTTGTTGTAAATAAGATTTTACCATCGTCGAATGCTCTGGTGTCCCACCGATTCCAACCATTGCGATATCAGCTCTTGCTCCTGCTTCAAAGATGCTTTTAATAGACGATTGATTGACAATAATCTCTCTTGCTTCCTTGGAATCAACCAATACAGGTGCGTGTAGCAGTTTACACTTTGCCTTCAGCACTTCAGCTAGTTTTGCTACGATTTGATTCGCGTGGATATCGACCCGTTCATCACCCATTCCCCCTACAAGAGGAATGAATTGAAGTTCGGGAAAATACTGACTGGATGCCATTGCTGTGGCAACTTCGTACAATGTCGTACCGGAGCTGATTCCGATTGTCTGTCCATTTCGAATCATGCGGAGTAGATAATTACTGGCTGCTGCTCCCAATCGGGTTTTGGAATCATCCGTTTCATTCGCTTCTACACAAATGACTTCCCGCAATCCATAACGTTTTTCCACTTTCGACTCGAGCCCTGTATACGGATGATCATCTTGCTCATGAATGATGATCTCCACAACTCCCGCTTCCCTGGCTTTTGTCAAGTACTTGGAAATAAGCGATCTGCTGACTCCGATTGCCTTTGCGATTTCCGATTGTGTAGCGCCTTCTTCATAGTACATGTGGGCGATTTTCACCAAAAGTCTTCTATCTCCCAAAAGTGCCATCCTACCACCCTATTCTGTGGTTTAACATAAAATATGCCATCTACCATTGTACTATTTAAATGTAATTTTGCTACCTTCCTGAATGATAGGGTAAGTATGCGGACTTGCAAATACAGCCCCCGGCAGCACTTCTCCTTCTGGTTCCGTGAAATAAATCGAGATATGTCCCAATGTCTGTAGATTTTCATTCGCAGCCGAACCTACCTTGTCGATCTGGAACTCTTGTCCATCTATGATCAAGGCACCGCCTTCTTTGATTGCATTGCCTTCTGCTCCTTGTTCGACTTGATGCAGAAAAGAGATTTCCTTCAATTCTGCAGGAGCTTGCATCCCAAATAGAATAACGATTTTATCTGCTTCAAAAGCTTGCGCCATCGGTCCGATTTCTTTCACAATTGTTTGATACATAGTTTCTCCTCCTTAATACATGCCAAAGCTGGCAAAGTAAGCAATGACAACTGCCAGGACTCCGGTGATCAACCTGCTGTACAAGACTGCTGGAACACCATACTGGACTGTTTCTGGCTTCGCTTCACCTAAAGACAACCCAACTGGTACGAAATCTGCCCCGACTTGCCCGTTTATTGCGAACAAAGCCGGCAATGCAAATTGCGGCGGAATATTGCCCAGTGCAATCTGGCTTCCGATCAATACCCCTATTACCTGGGCAATGACAGCACCTGGTCCAAGCACAGGTGACAAGAACGGCAGCGTACAGATAACGACGATGACGATAAGTCCCCAAATCGAACTGGCAAGCGGTGACATCGTGTTGGCAATCAAGTCCCCGATTCCTGTGTAATTGATGATTCCGATCAGCATGCTCACAAACGCCATGAATGGAATGATATTTTTAAGCAGCATTTCAATGGAATCCCGTCCCGCTTGGTAGAAGACTCCTGTCACTTTCCCGATGCCTTTTGAAAAGCGCATCAGCCAGTTATCATCAGTGGAACGATGCTCTTCCTTCACTTTCTCATACTCTTCCTTGAACTCTTTCTTATCAGCAGTATTGAATCTTACTTCTTCTTCTGCAGCGGCCGAAGCCTGCTCTTTCCCTTCATCTTCTGCAAGGGCTACTTCTTTTGGTGTAACACCTGATACGAAGATATCTTCTTTGATATGTTTCGCTAACGGGCCTGATGGTGAGGAACCAAGAATATCAACAGTCGGAATGCGTTTCATCGGATAAAGCCCGATTCTAGCTGTGCCGCCGCAATCGATGACCACACACATCATCTCGTCCTCTGGTACCGAGTTCTTGAAGCCATCCACTGCTTGGGCCCCAGTCAATTCCGCTATACGTTCAGCGACAGGGTGAATGCCCCCTCCTGTAATCGAGATTACTTTCGTTTTCTTGCCTTTTGGTTCAATCCGGAGTCCTGTTCCCCATCCGCCAGAGCCTTTGCTGACAAATACCGCTTTATATCCCATGCTGCTTCCCTCCCATATTACATTCTTCTCATCAGGAATTTCGTGATTTGTTCCGTCAGCATTCCTCTGATCAGCATGACGACAATACCGACCAAGAAGAAACGAACTGCCAGTTCGGATGTTGAGTAGCCAGCTTGTGTCAAGCCGTTGGCAATACCCAAGTAGACAAATAGCTCTCCGGCATTTGCATATGGAAACAATGCCGTCACCGGATGCAAAAATGAAACGAGCGAATCGAAGAAGGCAGGTTTCTGACGCTCTTCAACAAAGCGGCCGAATGTATATGCCATTGGATTTGTAAGCAGCAAAATGGATAATATCGGCATGACTGTATAACGCAGCAAAGCATATTTGGAGGTGAAACGAATCGCCTTTGTCACACGATCTTCACCAATGAATTTGATTAGTGCATAAGTAAAGGTCAGCAATACTACCAGCGTCGGCACTATACCGGTGATGAGGCTCATGAATTGCTCGCCTCCAGCATTGAACATACCGATGAAATGCTCACCGAACCACTGAATCCATTCCATGTCTTTCACTCCCTGTTATGAGATAGATGCCATTCTTTTCGTCTTCGAGATGGACATCAAAGCTTGTTCACCAGCAGTCTGCAAAGCTGTTTGCAGTGCTGGCAGCTTCTTTTGTTTTACTGGACTATGCAGCTCGTCCAACAGTTCACCCAGATGCTTGCCTTCATATTCCTTCATCTCTTTGAATGTTGAAAGAATGCTGATGCCCCGCATCACCTGGCATTCCCGGATCATATAGGATTCATCTACAACGAGCAGGACAATCGATCCTGGACCGACACGGCGGCGGGATTGTCCGGAGAAAAGATGAAAGCCCTTTTCTCCTTTATATTTCCCCACTAATTTTTTCATTGATTTTTGATAATAGTGAACTTGTATTGCAGTCAAAGCAGATTGGATGATCAGCAAACAGCAGGCAATCAATACTAGCTTCATCTTGTCATCCTCCCCATCATTCAGCGAATAAGTGATCTTGAAGCGCACGAAGCTTCCAGACAGTAGTAGATGTATCCAGTTCTACATCGTCCATGGTCAGGAACTGGCCTTCTTCGATGGAACGCTTAGCTACGACATTCCCGCTGATCAGCCCGATTGGAATATGGCCATTTACCTTCATGTCTTGATGTGTTTCCAGCATACCCCGGACACTATAGCCGCCAATACCGTCAAGTCGCTCACCTGGCTGGATCGTACGTTTTGCAACAGCAACCGTTTCAGAAACCGGTGCACCAAGCGGATGAATGGAAGTATCGTGATGCAGCACTGCTTTGGCAATGGTGATCGGTGTCTCAAGACTTGCAAGGTGATAAGGACGATATAGCGTGTAATGCGGGCCATGATTGGCATCCACTTTCAGCAGATAGCGCAATTCCTCATCCACTGGTTCTAATTCACTCTTCACGATTACGAATACGCCTGGCGCTATACCGTTTACATATTCGACAACTCCAAGGGAATCCAGAACCCCGCCATTTTCTTTCAAATCCAATTTCTTTGCGACATCATCAAGACCGGCATCCACCCCGTGCATGCCGACTTTATCCGGCACAAGGCCGATCGCATTGCTTAGTAAGTTCATCTCAGCCATGGTTTTTGTTCCATCTTGGAATGCTGCCAGCATGTGTGCACTCATGTTTTTCTGTCTTGCTTCTTCTGCGCAAGTATCCGGGTTTGCAGTCGGCTTAAGCGCATTGTTTTTACCCTTACCCGCTACGACGACCTCAAGCCCCATCGTTTTCGCAAATTCATATAGTTCCACGATTGCAGCTGGCTCATCTCCAGCCGAACCAGAGTAAACCAATCCTGCACTATTGAACATGCTGTGCATATAAGAACCGATTGTAATATCAACTTCCACGTTCAACAGAACCAAGTGCTTTCTGGAACGAAGTGCTTCCAAGGCAATATTAGCTCCGACCTCCGGTACACCTGTAGCGTCTACCACGACCTCTACCGTATTGGACTGGATAACTGCCCGGTAATCAGAAGAGACCACTGTCTCTACCTTTCTGTTCTCCTGAGATCGATAGAAATCTCTAGCTTTCTCCGCATTGGAAATATTCACATCACAAATTCCACCGACAACCATCCCAGGAATTCTCGAAATTTGAGAGATAAGTCCGAAACCCATTTGTCCAGCTCCGATGACACCTACTTTGATTGGCTGCATTTGTTTGTCTCTTTCTTGTAGTTCTCGATAAATGGACATATTCCATTCCTCCTGTTGAATGCGTTTTCATATCTAAGTAAAAAATGAATTAACATCTGTTACACTATTTATTATAAGTTCAAATTATGTAACATATGTTACAATTAATATCATTTGTTACTTCTTGCTTGTTATTGTATTATCTATTGAAAGCGTTGTCAAACATTTTTCTGAAAAAAATAGAGGAGGCTAAAATATGAACAGAATTGATTATTATCACGTGAAGGATGCACCGCAAGCCCAAAAAATCATACCAGCTGTTTCTGCAGTGATACAAAATGATCAGCATATCCTGCTTCAACAGCGAAGCGATAATGGGAAATGGTCCTTGCCTGGCGGTAATATGGATATAGGAGAATCTATATTGGAGGCAATAAAAAGAGAAGTGAAGGAAGAGACAGGACTGGAATGTAACATTGATCGCATAACAGGTGTATATAGTGATCCCAACCATATCATCGCTTATGATGATGGCGAAGTAAGACAGCAGTTTTCCATTTGTTTCGCGGGAGAAGCTGTCGCAGGAGAACTGCGCAAAAGTGATGAATCTTTCCATATTGCTTGGGTTCCAATCAATGAACTGGATGATTACGACATCCAACCTGCTCAAAAGGCAAGGATAGAGGATGCTTTAAAAGACTGTAAAAGTGCATTTATTAGATGACTGCTAAAATAATACCTTCTCACTCTATAAATGGCTTGATATCTTCATCTACATTAGGACCATCACTTAAACATTGAACTGGTGACCATACCCATAAAAAAATCCCCACCTGAGTAACCAAATTAGGATACATGGGTGGGGATCACAACAGCTAATTTATACGCTGACTTTCCGATATGTGCACGACATTATCAATAAGCTCCGAATAGTTAACCTTTGAGAAATCTGTTACATCTGCCTCGATTAGCCTTCCCATTTGAAATGCATCATAACCTCTTGTGGTACAACGCACAATAAATTCCTCATAAGTGAGTAAATTATCCGCTTCAACTCTGTTCTCCAGCCGATCACCCAAGCGATAGGATGTTACAATGTGACTTAAGTGTCTGGAATCATCTAAATCCCTCTGTCTTTGACGTTCATACAAAACATTCAAATCAGCTGTCAAACGAATGGTGATGACTTTATATTGATACTTTTCTGTTAGTCGCTGAAGATGAGGGTACTGTTTATTGCTGAATGGGTAGTCAGATATAATATTTTTTCTCGCATGCATTTGACCTTCCAGCACTTCGTAGTATTTCTTCCACGCTCTGTTTTCTAGTCTCTTTTTTTCATTCAGGTTTTGATAACCATATATATCAAAATAGCATTCTTTTAACTTATCAGGCGATATCAATGCGTACGGTCCTAGACTTTCATCGATCATGTTGCATAAATAAGTTTTACCTGTTCCCGGAAAGCCAGCTAGTAATATAAGGACGTTATTCATCTAATCACCTTCCATCTCTTCACTGGTTGGGCATCTGCTTCTTGTTGACTTATTTCAAGACAAGCGTACGATCCTCCACATTCATAAAAATACTGATTTTATGTTTGACTATTTCTTTGACTGCCTGATTACAGGGAATGACATTATGTCGCAGCGATTTTGTCTCTTTTGTTTCTCCAAATGTTTCTTTAGCTTTTCTCGTCCATGCCACCAGAAGCTCTGTTCCTACATTAAATTTTCGAATGCCATTATTGATTAGTTCGGGGATATCATGTTCATTCACACCTGTTCCGCCATGAATCACCAGTGGTACATCCACTGCTGCATTTATTTCTTTCAAAAGTGGCAAATTTACGTTTGTCTTGGATTTATATTGGCCATGATTTGTTCCAATGGCAACGGCTAATGCGTCAACTTTAGTCGCCTTGACAAATTCCACTGCGTTTTTTGGATCCGTATATACCTTATCATCTTCTCCGACGTGGATTCCCTCTTCTGTACCGCCGATGGTACCAAGCTCTCCTTCAACGGAAACACCATGTTTATGTGCGTATTCAACTACTGCTCGTGTTTTCATAATGTTCTCTTTAAGCGGTAAATGAGAGCCATCAAACATAACGGATGTATATCCTTTATCGATAGCCTCTTTAATATCATCAAAATTCCTAGCGTGATCCAAGTGCAATACCACATCCACCATTTCCTTTGACGCCATCGACTTGCATACCGCAACGAAATTTTCGTGTCCGATGTATTTTGCTGTATCTATACTAGTTTGAATGATAATCGGTGAGCCTTGCTCCTTTGCCGCACGTATCATATCAGGCAGCATTTCTAGATTATGTGCATTGAATGCACCCACTGTGTAGTTTAGTTCCTCCGCTCGGCTCGTCACTTCTTTTAATGTAGAATACATGCTCAACCTCCGCTCCCTTCATACTATTTAGCGAACACCTCGTGTAACATCTTTGGAAACTTGCATCAACTGATCCATTTTATTTAGATAGATTTGAAGCGTTTTATCGTCATTTGCTTTTGCTGCTTCTGCTCGTTTTTTGTTATATAATCGCAATAAATTTTTATACCCATCGCCTACTGATTTTTCTATCTGTATACTTTTTTCAAGAAAATCAATTGCACGATCATCATCACCGAGTTCCACATAAGCCATGCCGATCTCTTCAAGTATTTTTGCGTGTTTTTCTTCAGCAGCCTGCTCGAATTCTTGTTCTTTTAAAGAGATTGAGAGCTGTATTTGTTCTTTGTCTTCCGGAGTCAAAACGGCCGTCTCTTCCTGCTGGGCATCCTTTTTTGTTTTTTTGTCCTTTTTCCTGCCAAAACCAAACATCATATCTGCCTCCTTTTATGCTAAAAAGCTTTTAGAAGTGGACCAATGAGCCATGCATATAGCAATGCTGCGGCTACTGTATCGACATCCGTCGCAGTTGCATTAACAAACCCCATGGAATTGAATATCGTCACTAGCAGGGCCGGCAAAAGCGTGATGAAGAATCCGTGTGCCACTCCGCCAATAACCGCTCCTCGGCGACCGCCAACCTGATTTCCGAATATTCCGGCAGTTCCGCCTGCAAAAAAGGCTGTCAGCATCCCTGGCAGGATCATAGCTAATCCGAATACTGGCAATACGAACATGGCGATAACACAGCCGATTGTCGTAGTGATAAATCCAACGATGACAGCATTAGGGCTGTATGGGAACAGTACGGGACAATCCAAGGCCGGCTTGGCATTTGGAACAAGCCGCATTGCAATACCGCGGAATGCAGGAACAATTTCCCCCAGCAGCAGGCGAACACCTGCTAACAGGACGTATACTCCTACCACAAACTGAATGGCTTGAAGAAAGGCAAACATCAGATAGTGTGTATCTCCTGCTAATGTGGAAGAAAATTCTGCTCCAGCAAATGCTGCTGTAATAATATAGAGCGGAACCATCACTACCATTACGGAGAGATAGGTATCCTGCAAAAACTCTAGCTGGGCTGGAAGCTTCAAATCTTCTACCGATTTTTTCTTCTCGCCTTTGTCCCCGAATACTTTTGCTACGCCCGCTTCGAACACATAGCCAACCGTACAAAAATGTCCCAGGGCGATTTCATCCGATCCGGTGATTTTCCGAACGAATGGCTGTGCAATTGCTGGCATGGCAACCGCAAATACACCACCAATAAAACCTCCAACCAAGATCAAAGCAATCCCGCGCAATCCAGCAAAGTATCCAAACACCGTTGTCATGGTAGCCATCCAGAGGATCGCTTGACCTGTTAAAAAAATATATTTCCACCTTGTAAATCGGGCAATGATGATGTTAAAGATGAAGATGGCTAGAAAAGTTAATGCAATATCCCGCCCTAAGCCTAATTCATTCATAGCTTGGCCATTAATGGCTTCAATCGAAGGGACAATGCCCTGCATTTGGAATCCTTCTGCAAATATTTTTCCGAAATATGTTAGACTCCCTACAATAATGCTGGAACCGGCAGCCAATACCATGAAACCCAGCATTGTTTTTAAAGAGCCAGATATCACTTGACCAGCAGATTTTTTTTGCAAAATCAAACCTAGCATAGCAATCAATGCAATCGTGACGGATGCCTGTGTCAAAATGTTTTCGATAATAAAATTTATAACACCCATTCGCTGCCTTCCTCCCTCGCTCTGCCTGTTTTATACTTAAACCAAGACTCCTTTTTCCTTTAGTACCGGAGTGATTTTTTCTTCAATTTCTTGTTTGGATACAATGTTTCTTAAATAAACAATGCTTGTTTGGTTAGGATCAATAGCGAATTTCTCGAATTGTGATTGAAAGTTTTGTGCTGTAATAATAATGTCTGGCTTTGCTGATGCTGCAGAGGATATATCACCATGATCCAATTTGGCTTCGATGCCTAATTTAATCAACACATCTTCTGCCGCCATTTGACATGCAAAGCTGCTTCCCAAGCCTGCCCCGCAAACAAATAAAATATTTAACTTTTTCATATAATCTCCTCCACTTTTAGTAGGTTTTTTGGCTCCCATAAAGCACATCGTTAAACATATCTGTATCTTGTACTGCTATTAATCTCTTAATTTTCGCTTCATCATTTATCAAATCAATCAAATTACGCATTACATTTAAATGTGAATAAGAATCTACGGCAGCCAAACAAAAAACAAGTCGTACCGGATCATTATCCGGATTGCCAAAATAGACTGGGTCCTTTAAAGTCATAACGCTGACACCCAATTTATTCACTCCATCTTCGGGCCTTGCATGTGCTAAAGCTAAATGCTTACCAACGACTATATAAGGTCCATATTCTTCCACGGATTTAATCATGGCAGTTATATAACTTTCTTCAATTGCTTTTTCTTTCACCAAAAGATTGGCAGCCTTCGTAATTGCTTCTTTCCAATCCTTGCATTCTTGATTCAATAAAATATTGGAGCTCTTCAGGATATCCTGTAGCATTGGCTGTATCTCCCTCGTGTTAATTTTTAAATGGTGATTCTTAAATGTTTCTTCTACTTTCTGATAACTTTCTTTTGTTATGCTGCCGCCGCTATCAATAATTAACGTTAAGATATCCTGCATCAGTTCTGTGGCATCTAAATTATTGGAGATTATCCTTCGTTTATCTTTATTTTTGATTAAGAAGGCTTCTATTTCTTTTTTATCGCTTTCTCGCAGAATCGGATTGAGTATCAATAACGGTCTTCTCTGATATTCAATCGGAATGGTAGTAAAAACCAAATCCACATCGAGCTTGTCAATGAAACTTACTTCATGGGAACTCAATACAGCAACAATATCTATATTGAAGTGCTCTTTCAGATTGGCAGCCAATAGTCTTCCCGTTGAAAGCCCATGACTGCAGAGCACAACTGCCTGATATACTGCTCGTGTCTCCTGTTTCATCCAGCTAGCAGAAGTTGAAAAGTAAACAGTTAAAAATCCTATCTCATCTTCTGATAATGGTTTCTTGGTGTGTTCCTCGATTTGCTTTTTAAAGCGCGTTACTGCCTCATATATTTCGAAATAAGATTCTTTAATCGTATCTTTCAAAGGATTGGATGCTTGAATGTCGTTTTTGGCTCGGCTCAATAATCCTGTGATATGCTTATACAACCCCTCATACAATTCTTCTTCTCGCTTTGAAAAAGGGATACCGGTTACTTTCTCTACATGCTCGATCAATTGAATGGCTAACAGTTGTGCAGTGATCCAATCGATGGAGTTGTTCATATCTTTTGGATTAAATGATTCTATGGCGAGTGTAATATAATCCATCTCGACCAACGGAGGGTCCAGATCAAAATCTCTGCAAAGTGAATGAATGAAATCCCTGATAGGTCCTTCCTGTCTCTCATTTTTTACTTTAGCTGATCCACTTATGGTGTTTCGTTCTTCCATGCGGCGCCGCCAAATTCCTAAATACAGCAAGACTTGATTTCGGTACATGTAATTAATTTCAATCTTGGACTTTACTAGAACCTCATCGTAGTGTTCTGTGATGATGCGGATAGCTTGTTGATCTAAATAATTCAGTACTAATTGATCAATAGTTGATACTGTAACTTCTGCCAGTTTAGAGCTCAGCAATGCATCGATATCTGTCATGCTTGTAATTACGCTGTATAACATCGACCTTATCGAGCGTTCATCCCCTTGCAACACGACACCCTGCTTCGGCAAACTCACTACAGAAATCCCATGATTTTTCAAGAACAATCGAAGCTTCCTCATATCTTCATCCAATGTGCTTTTTGAAACCTGCAGCTTTTCTTCCATTTCATAAAGGATGGTAGTATGCAATGGATTTACAATGTCCAAAAGCAGCGCCAGAAAACGTTCATTAGGACGGTAATAATCGACCGTTCTATCATCTTCAATTTTTACAAGTAAATCTTCACGTTCCTTGGCAGAGAGATTTAATTTCAACCCCTTTCCTCTTGCTGTTTTTATCGTCGGGTAATTATTTTCAGCCAAAAAACTGTTGATTAAGGTTAATTCGTTTCTTACAGTACGTTCACTAATAGAAAACTCTGTACTTAAATCCTTGCATGTCAAAAAGGAATTAACTGAAGAAAATCTAGTAAGTAATCGTTGCGTCCTTTCTTTCATAGAATGTAACCCCTTTCATGGTTTCATTATATGTGGTGGAATTCCGGAAGTTTAGTGTATGTTTTTGCAACTTGAACTTGCAAAAATGCAAGCGCTTAAATTCATATGTATGCTACGTATATATTTCCTTCTGCCTAGTCGGCTTGAATATGATCTCTCCATATCAAACCAACAAAGCATTCATGGCCATATTTTTCCCATAAAAAAAGCCCTCCAAAAGAGGGCTTCTCCAATCAATTACTGTTCTTACTATCTTTCGTTTTCACTCGTACCTGATATACGATCAGCAAGATGATGAACCAGACAGGTGTAACAAACAAGGATACACGAGTATCTTCAGCCAATGCTAACACAACAATGACAAATGCCAGGAATGCCAAAATCATATAATTCGAGATTGGTGCAAACGGCATTTTGAACTTACTGTTTTTTGCGAGCTCCGGACGCATCTTGCGATATTTCAAGTGGGCTAGTACCGTAATTCCCCAGATGAAAATAAAGCAGACTGTCGAGATGCTCGTAATCAAGGTGAAGACACCTTCAGGCATCACATAGTTGAGAATGACCGCAATCAGGATGACGATGATGGAGAAGAACAATGCGTTCCTCGGTACTTTGCGGAAATTCAGCTTTTTGAAAGGCTGCGGTGCGTGATCCTCCTTAGCCAAGGAATAAACCATTCGGCTTGTACTGAAGACCGCACTGTTACAAGCTGATGCAGCTGATGTCAATACGACAAAATTGACGATTCCCGCAGCAGCTACGATGCCGACTGCTGTGAAAACTTGGACGAATGGACTTTCGGCCGGATTGATTGCATCCCATGGATAGATACTCATGATAACGATAAGCGCACCAATGTAGAATACAAGAATCCGAATTGGGATATTGTTGATTGCTTTCGGAATGACTTTTTCCGGATTTTCCGTTTCCCCGGCTGTCAGACCGACCAGCTCAATCCCGACGAAAGCAAACACAACCATCTGGAATGATAAAATAAAACCATGGATTCCGTTCGGGAAGAAACCATCGTGATTCCAAAGGTTTGCGAAACTGGATGGACCAGCATCCGTTGAGAATCCGCGGATGATCATGAAGACGCCAACCACAATCAAAGCCAAAATAGCGATGATCTTGATCAAAGCAAACCAAAATTCCATTTCACCGAATAGTTTTACAGTAGCTAGATTCATTATCAGCAGGATGACAAGTGCAACGAGTCCAGGCATCCATTGCGGTACATCCGGGAACCAAAATTGCGTGTAAATCCCGACTGCCGTCAAATCGGCCATGGCAATGGAGATCCAGCAGAACCAATACGTCCAGCCCGTGACAAAGGCGGCCCGATCACCGAAGTAATCGCCGACAAAATCCACAAAAGATCCGTAACCGAGGTTGCTCAGCAAGATTTCTCCCAACGCTCGCATAATAAGAAAACAGAAAATACCAGTGATTAAATACGCAAATAGAATGGATGGTCCAGTTAAATGGATTGATTTGCCGGCACCAAGGAATAATCCCGTACCGATAGCTCCGCCAATCGCAATCAATTGGACGTGCCTGTTTTTCAATCCTCTGGCTAACTTTTCTTCAGCCATATGTATGCTCCCCTCTTCCTTCATTTCGAGCATGCAAACATGTATAGTAAAGCCTTGACTCAAAATAAGTATACTAGTATATAGTATCCGAACAGGTAGAAGGGTGCAATAATCATATTTTTCTAAAACTTAAACGTTACATGGAAGGATTATAGCCTATTTTTTTGCTTCTTTATAAAGTATGCTCCGATGATCACCAGGTAGATAACTAGCGTTACAGAAGTAATGACAAGTGAAGTAGTCCATAGCACTCCTATCAAGATAAGCAGTAATGCTATAATTGCCAGCCACGTCGTTACCGGAAATGCTTTGACATGATATGTTGTTTTATCAGGCTGTACTTTTCGCGACTTTAGGTGGGCAAAAGCAATGATCAGCCAGATGAACAGAACCGTGTAGCCAAGCGATCCCATCAAATAATCAAATGTCTTACTTCCTATGAATAGCGAAATCAGCACTCCGACATATAAAAATGATGTACAGACAAGAATTGCCACGACCGGTACCTGCCGTTTTGACAGCCAAGCGAACCGTTTCGATATTCTCCCATCCATTGCCTGTGTATAAAGAACTCGTGATGAGCCATAAAGTCCTGAATTCATGGATGAGATGATTGCGAGTAAAATGACAGCATTCATGACATGATCGGCACCCGGGATTCCGATAAGCTGGAAGACCAGCACGAAAGGACTCACTGCCGAACTGTTCACTTCATTCCACGGAATGAGACTTACAATGATGAAAAACGGAAACAGATAGAAAGCGATGATTCTAGTCAGCGTGCTGCGCACTGCTTTTGGCACGACTTTTTCCGGATTTTTTGTCTCAGCCAACGTCACGCCGATGATTTCTGTTCCTCCGTAGGAATAGATGACAACTAGCATAGCTGTGACCAATCCCCCAGCACCATTCGGGAAAAAGCCGCCATGTGCTGTCAAATTATCGAATCCAGGAGCTGTGTGGTCACCAAATGAGAGTAACAGCAGGACGATACCAGCCAGAATGAATAGAATGATGACACTTATCTTGATCAACGCCAACCAGTATTCCGTCTCAGCGAACGCTTTTACCGAGAATAAATTGACTGCTGTAACAAGTACTGCAACAATCAGCGTCAGCAGCCATACCGGATAATCAGGAAGCCAATATTGCAAGAAGATAGCCGCCACGACAGCTTCTGCAGCAATATTCAACACCCACATCTTCCAGTAAATCCAATCAAGGAAGAATGCCGGAAACTTTCCGATGCTTGCCTGGACCAAATCACGGAATGTCCTTGCTTCCTTATTCTGGACTGCCATCTCAGCAAGACCTTGCATGACGAATAAAAGGATGATGCCTCCGATCAGGTATGCGAAAATGACGGCAGGCCCAGCCAGATCGACAGCCGAGCTCGATCCTTTGAATAAACCGGCGCCGATTGCACCGCCCAATGCCATCATCATGATATGGCGCGCTGTCATGGTGCGTTTTAATCCATGTTGCTCTTTCTTCATGATTGTTACCTCCTGTTTGTTCTCTAGCATTTCCCAAAAGAAAAAAGCCTTCCGTCTCATTCTCCACCCTAGGATGGAAAAGAGACGGAAGGCTTTTTTGCTTTCCGCGGTACCACTCTTATTGGTTTACTAAAAACCCGCTCTTCACCTTGTAACGAAGGTCACTCGTCAAAACCTAAAGAAAATATCTATCAGTTCTGCTGCTCCAGGGTGAGTTCGAAAAAGAGCATGGTCTGCGTTTCACCAACCCGCAGCTCTCTATGGCCATGCCAGTATTTCTACTACTCCCGTTCGTTGCTTTTGTTAAAATATTTCGATCAATTTCGAATTAATCCTAACTATAAGCGCAGCCGAATAGTTTGTCAACATTTCTTACAAATTAAAATACTTGAAGCTTCACTTTCCCCAACTGACTGAAATCGGCTTCAAATATCCCTTTTCCTAATGGAATGGGCGAAAGGAATGTCCCAGAGCTGATTATCATACCCTTTTTCAGGTATTTATTCTCATCAGCTAATTTCCGTGTCAGCCAAGCAACCGATGTGACCGGATTTCCCATTACTTCCGTAGCAAACCCTGTACCAACTTCCTTGCCGTCATGCACCAGCGTCAGTTTGATTTGCTCCACTTCCGCTAGTGTCAAGTCGTCTCTTCCTTTATCGGAAACAACCACTTTTCCTGTTACACCATTATCACAAATCAGATCCATCAGCTGAAACTTTGGGAACCAATCTGCGAAGCGGGAGTCAGGCACCTCTATGCCTGCAGACAAAACACTCTTCTCCAAAATTTCCCCCTCTTCTGCCCCGACACTCAAATCCTCTTTCAGGACAAAAACGATCTCCGGTTCGAGTAAAGGTGACATCATGGAAGCAAGCTCTAGTTCTGTATCACCTGTATGGATTGTATCTTCGAATAAGGTGCCATAAGCGGGCTCCTTCGCTCCGAATAGCGCCTGCGTGGCTGGGCTGGTCATACTGATTTTGTGTCCCTTTTTTTCTTTGCCAGTCTGTTTTGCCCTTGCGTCAGCATAAACCTCTTGCACTTCATAAGCTTGCTTTGCGGTGAGCTCATACCGCTGACTGATAAAATCTATCGGATTCCTGCTTTCATGCACGGCAAGCAGTTGCGTGGCCAACGCTTCATTACTGACCTGTTTGGTCTGTTTGGTCTGTTTGGTCTGTTTGGTCTGTTCCGTCATGTTTGCTTCTCCTTTTATTTGAATTATCTGATTTATATGATTATAGTATATCGCCATGTTTATTTCCAGGGAAATTCCGTTTAGTATAAAAATTATGATAAGCAAAGGCTTCTTGCCCATGTAAGAAAAGAAGGACACCCATCAGTTTGATAGGTGCCCTTTTACTATTTCATTAATTTTTCTCGATCACTTTCGCAGATGTCACGTTTGCCAGATTCACCACTTCACCAGCTACACCGAACCAGCCGTTCTCGCTGGCTTTTATTTCATTCACTACATGGACATAGGACCCTGACTGATAGTCAGTGAATGTGTATTTCTCTCCGCCAATAAACGTAAACTCTACATCAAACTTTCCCTGCACGAATAGTGCCTCCTTCTAAATTCATCTCCTACATGCATTTCCCTTGGCTGGATAAATTAAACGCTTATTTGCTAATTGTCACACTATTTTGTACGCTTGAGGCAGGAAAACTTTGCTATAAAGGAGATTATGATGGAAACGTATATATTCTTGCATCTTGTTGGAATCTTCATCTTAATCGGCGGTATTTTCCTGTCCCTGGCAAATACGTTCATCGGAGTCAGTATTGCTTTGGTTGGCGCTCTCCTCCTTGGAACAGGCGCTTATTTAGTACCCGGTAAAAAATCGAAATCAAAGGATTAGTACACATAATTGGTATTGCGTTTCAGATAGAAAGCGATAAAGAGTAAGTTCGGAACCCAGCATATCCAAGCGATATACGCATAATAGACTTCGTAAAGGGAAACACCAAAAACAAGCATGAATATCCCCAGCCACATCCGCAAGGTCACAGCTGCGAATGTCAGGCTGTAATTGATCATCGTCCAGCGCCGATGTTGGGCTATTTTCCGTTGGACAGCAGCCTTGACGGCAAGAAATACCGTAGTAAGCCATAGGATGGCAAGCAACCCAAATCCCGTTTGCGCAATCACTCCTCCGGTGGCATAATAAGCCAGATACAGACCAGACAATCCTCCTCCGATTACTCCAGCCGTGTAGATATAGCCCAAGCGCTTGTGGAGCACTTTATTCTTCTGTCTGATTTTTTCCATAAGCAAAAAAGGGCCAAGGACGAGTGCGAAAATACTGGTGATAATGTGGACACCAAGCATCCACTTCCACATACTCGATAAAACATCTCCAATGTTTACTTTCTGCATAATGAACCCAGCCTTATCCAATCCGATGACACCATATTGAACAATTGCATAACCTGCTACCCCGATAGCCAGCAGCATCACAATCCCCATTCGAACTCTTTTCATAATCATCTGATTTGCCCCTCTTTTTTTGACCAGTGGTCAATTAATTTGTATTAAAAGACCATTCAAATGGTCTTTCTTAAAAAAGTGACATATCTTTTAGCTGCTTTCGCTACAGCCTCAAAATTCTCAGCTCGATGTAGATGGAGAGATACAAACCCATGAAGCGCAAGAAAGATCGAGTAAATTTCTCCATTCTGCGGATTAATGTTGCCCGCTTCTTTCACAGCAGCTTCAAATCGTTCAAAGCTTTCTGTTGCCGCTCGCTGCATCAAGCTATCCATTTCTTCACTTTTCAGCATAAACATCAGCTCATATTGATGCGGATGGTCGAGTCCGAACCGGATGAATCCCAAGAATAATTCCTGTACTCTATCGTTTTCTGTTTGCTCCATGATTGTATCGATAATACTATTCAGTTCTTGAAAATAAAAGTCCAGCACTCTAGAGAAAAGAGCAGTTTTATTTTTGAAGTGATAATATAATGCACCATGGCTGCATCCTAAATCCTTGGCAATACCCCGCATGGATACCTTTTCATATCCTAGTTCGATGAATAGCATCCTGGCCTGCTGTATAATTTTCTCTTTTGTTAAGTCAGCCATTTCAATCTCCTTATTTGACCAGTGGTCAATTAAATTATAGGCAGTATATTCCTTTTTTGTCTACCAGTGTTTTCTAAAACTATTCCCTATACTTCGACACATTTCATCATGGAGCTACAAATTCTCCCCCTGTAAACCAGTCATTAAACCCCTTACAATATTAGTAAAACAAGTTTATACCGGAAGGAAGATGCTGTGTGTTCCTAAAAGTGAAAAGTATATCCATGCATACTTTCAAGAAAGGTGATCCCGGCGGTGCGTCCATTATTTACTGGAAATTTCTCTCACACCTTATGTGCAGCTTTTTTTCTCCCCCTTCCCCTGTTCAGCCTTCTCGTTAAAGAAGCGCAATGAGTGATCAACAATAACCAATTGGAATGATCTAAGATTGAATAAACCAAAAAAAGGCTTTTTGGTACTGCCCCTATTACTTCTGCTAATGGCAGCTGGCTGCAGTAATGCAGATGAGGCAGAACAGGCGCATACATACGAAACGAAAGTACATACCAAAGAAATTCAAACAAATCATAAAGATGCCCCTTCGTCCACAGAAGCAGGGAAGAAGACAGTATCTGAAACAGAGACAACCGCTAAAACAGTACCTGAAACGCAGCAAAGTGATGCTGACACAGATATACCCAGTCAGCCCGATACCAGTAGTCAAATTGAAACAACTGAAACAAAAACCAGCCAAGATAACACCAAGATTGTCAGCAACTCTGAAGAAGCTGTTGCCCTGCTTAAGCAACGATTCGACACCACGGATGACAGCTGACTCATCGTTGATCCGATGAGTGGAAATCGCGAGATAGATGGATATGGCGCTTACTATACGCTAGTCAAAAAAGTAACATCATGGGTGGAGAACGGTGGATTTGGCACGGCAGATACTTACCTTGTTTATGAAGACGGTACAATTATCGATCAACGTGCAAGAAATGCCTCACAGGAAACAATGGATACCAAGCTCGTCGAAAGTGCCGATGAAGCTATTTAATCTGGTAAGATTACTACGATGATGATTTCCTTTTGGGTTCTACGGGCGGGGATGCGGAACAAGACGAATACGGCACTTACTATTATGTAACTATAAAATCCCGCTCCGCTATGGAAAATGGGGGAACCGGCTCTGTTGACATTTTCCGTGTATATGAAGACGGCACAGTCATCGATGTATACGCCGAAGCTGCTAGTAGATGATCCATTAAAAAAACCGTATGAAATTAAGATCCTTCAATCAAATTTCATACGGTTTTATCATTTCGGAAGTGTTTATCTCTTCTTATTAGAAATCATACGCTGCTTCTTTTTTGGCTCGAATGCCAGCTTGGGCTTCAGCTAAGTCAAAAGCATCTTCTATTAAGCGTTGCAATCTTAAATGAACATCATCATTGATGATTTTTCCATTCATAAAATCTTTTTCTTCCACAAATACATAAGTCGGTACAAGATGTGCTTTCATATAGGAAAGAATCGGTTTCAGCTGCTGCTCTGCTACAAGGAAATGCTTTGCTGATCCAGCAGTGACAATAATGCCTGCAACCTTATCACGTAATGCTTGTGTCGGCAGGAGATCGAAGACATTTTTCAGTGTGCCCGGGATGGATGCTTGGAAAATCGGCGTACCGATAAATAGGATGTCCGCTTGCATGATCTGCTCGGTCACATATCCTGTGTCACCTGGATAATCCAAGTAGTTTCTCCCATCACTGAACTGAACCTCATATTCAGCCAAATCCAATAAAACATGTTCCGCATCCGGATAGGCCTTGACCATTTCCTCCCACAGCAAAGACAATGCCGTTTTCGTCTTTGA
The DNA here is from genome assembly GCF_900101385.1 of Terribacillus halophilus. Taxonomy (GTDB): domain Bacteria; phylum Bacillota; class Bacilli; order Bacillales; family Amphibacillaceae; genus Terribacillus; species Terribacillus halophilus. The sequence goes on along the minus strand of NZ_FMZB01000005.1, from coordinate 153,205 downwards.
CCCGACAATTGAGCCTGAAATGCCTACAATTTTCATTCCGATGCACCTCCCTGTTTCGTATATTTCTTGATTGCCGGAAGAATTTCCGAACCGATAAATTCGATATTACGCTCCATCTTCTCAAAAGGTACTCCGCCGAAATCAAGCTGAGCCAAGTAACGCTGATGCCCAAATTGCTCATGCTGATATAGTATTTTCTCGATGATCTGCTGCGGGCTGCCGACATTGATGATACTGCGATGATCTGCTCCTTGGGCGAATAGCTGTTTTGGGAATCCTTGTCCATTTGTCTTTTTCATACCTTCATTGATGTGCGGATAATAATCGCGCAGTGCTTCCTGTGTCGTTTCGGCAGCATAGAAGAATCCTGTCGTTGCCACCGGCAGCTGGGCTGAATCAAATCCACGCGCTGTCAATGCTTCCCGGTAGGCATCGATTGTTTGCTTGAATACGCTAGCTGGTCCGCCAAGCATCGCCACTGTCATCGGGACTCCGGCATAGCCTGCTTTTATGGCACTGGCTGGCGTTCCTCCAACAGCGCGCCAAATTGGCAGAGAGCCGTTGACTGGTCGCGGCAGTACCTCTGCGTTTCGCAGGGGTCTACGGAATTCACCACTCCAATTTACGATTTCTTCCTCGTTTATTTGAAGAAGCAAATCGAACTTTTCTTCAAATAGAGCCTCATAATCATGCAGGTCATAGCCTAACAGTTCAAACAGCCCGACCCGGGATGCACGGCCTGCAATCAACTCCGCCCGTCCGTTCGATATTAAATCAATCGTTGCAAAATTTTCATACACCCGAACAGGATCCGAAGTACTGATGATAGTTGAAGAACTCCCGATTTTGATTTTTTTTGTTGCCTGCGCAATCGCTGCCAATATGATGGCATGAGCCTGAGATGCAAAATAAGGCTGATGGCTCTCACCTACGCTGAAGAAATCTATTCCCGCCTGATCTGCCAGCTGTGCCAGACGTACGATTTGCTGGATTCTATCCTTGGCAGAAATACGTTCCCCAGTTCGCGGATCTGCCAAATGGTCCCCCAATGTATATATTCCGAATTCCATACCTTTACTTGGATCGATGCGATATTTTTCCATAACCTTATCTCCCTATTCATTATCGTAAAACCATTATCCACCAAAGCTCACTTGTTGGAAAGTACGCACTTGAAAGTGGTATAGTATAGAAAAAGATACTGTGGATTGGGGGATATGATAATGAAAGATTTACCTGCAGAAATTGAACCAGAAATGTGTAAGGTGACAGATGCGCTTGGAATCCTCGTTGGGAAGTGGAAACCAGTCATCCTGCTGCATCTGCTTAAAAATGGCACGCAGCGCTTTAACGAATTGAAACGTAGTTTGCCCGGTATCACCCAGAAGATGCTGACAAACCAGCTGCGTGAATTGGAAGAAGAAGATATCATCGAACGCAAGGTCTACGCGCAAGTTCCTCCAAAAGTCGAATATTCCATCACAGACTACGGACGAAGCCTCGAACCGATTCTGCATGCGATGCATGAATGGGGAGCCAAGCATACGATTCATAAACAATCAAAGCAGAATGATGATCAAGCAGAAGCAAAATAAAAAAGATGAACTGTCGCCAGTTCATCTTTTTTCATTATGCTTGGTTTTTCAAACGTGCTGCTGCTTCTTTCACTTGTGCAAGACCAGCTTCAACAATAGAAGCTGCTTCGCTCGGAGAAGCGTTATGTCCTTCGATGATCACTTCGTCAATGATTTCCATTCCGAAGATACCGCCGAATACATTACGCATGTAGTTCAGGGACATATCCATCGGTGCAGCTTCAGGTGCAGAGTATACGCCTCCGCGTGCATTCAGGAAGATTGCTTTCTTATCAGTCATCAATTGGATCATGTTGCCTTCTGCATCATATTTGAATGCGAAACCAGCAGCATAAACGTAATCGATGAATGTCTGCAATTTAGCAGGAATCGTCAAGTTCCAAAGTGGGAACGCAAATACAACAACATCCGTTGCAGTTAGAAGATCCATCGCTTTTTGTTTAGCTGCCAATAGACGCTGCTCTGTATCGTTCAATTCCGCACCGCTTTGTACTTTACCGAAAGCATCGAACAACTCTTGGCCGAAATATGGTGTATCCTCTGCGAATACATCATAAGTAGTGACAGAAAGATTTTCTGCACCTTCAATTTCCTGCATGAAAGTTTCATACATTTTACTGGAAATCGCCTCGGAAGCCGGGCGGTTATTTGCTTTGACTACTAATACGTTCATTCTGTAAAACCTCCGTTATTCCCCATTCAGGATTCGTATTCCCCCTAAATCCCCTAACCTCTATTATTATTTTTTTTATATAAAGCAGCAAGTACGCACTTAAAAGTGGCATAGTATCTTTTATGATACTATTGGGAATGACAGCAAAAAAAGCAGCCGATTCTGGCTGCTTTCGCTTTAGTCCTTTTTATCCTGATGCAGTGGCGGCGGGATCAACCAGCCCTTTTCCTTCAATAGCTTCAGGAATTTTGCACCAAGCATTGCTTTATTTGTATGGAACTGCCCGAACATCATCCCTACATCTTCCCTGATGGACTGCCCCATCATCGTACTGCAGCTGACAAGTCCGGCAGCTATAGCGGCCGATGCAGTAGCTGCCACATCCGGGTCAATGAAGCGTGCGCCGACCGGGATCGATTCAAGTTCCACTTTCGGCGGCTCCGGTGCCGCCGGAGGTAACGCAACGCCATTTGCCCTCAGTATTTCAGAAATCTGCTTGACTTCTGCTTGTGCACCATCGATTGCTTCCCCAATCAATTTCTTCAAATCATCATCACCAACGTGATTCAATAGCATCTGATGATCCGCAATCATCTTATTGCCTGTCAGAACAAACGTCCATAAACCATATACCTCGCCATAATGCAACGGCTCATCCTGCGGGTTTCCGCTCAATATTCCCATCGTCATCCTCCTAAACAAGTTCATACTCGTGCCGCCTTTCCCTTGCACACTGTTAGAATTACCAATTTGACTGAGTTTATGTAGATGTTTAACAGCATCTGTCATCAGGTAAAAAGAAAGGAGGTGACGACAATGGATATACCTCTGTTCATTATAGGTACTGCCCTGATTGCACTTTTTATTTTGGATTTTCTCTGGCAACGCTTTGGGTGCAAGGAGGCACAGGTCAAATTACGATTGCTGGATGGTTAGGATTGTTTTCCGGTAACGAAGCTAACAGACTCAGACATGCTTTCCATTAATAAAATGTGCTCGCTTAAACATGCCCCTCTTAAAACATCAGTCCAGCTGTTGAGAATGTTCAGGCTGATGTTTGCCCTTAATTTCTGAAAACAGATTGGATTCTGTTGATTGTGCCGGCAGAGGGTTGGGATCGCTTTGATTTATTTTTAAGATTCCTTCGATCATCTCTTTTAGTTCGGCTACTTCTCCCTTGGTTGCTGGTTGTCTATTGTCTTTCAAAAGATAACCCAGCTGACCGCTAGGCTCAACAGTGGCCCACTTGACATCTTGAATGGTAGAAATCCCTTGCTGTCGGAGACGCATTTCCAGCTTATCCACGGATAACTTCAATTTTTTAAGCGTTTGTACGTCTAATTGCCCATTTTCAATAATGACTTTTGCTCTTCCAGTAAAAAAAGATTCTGCCTTATCCCATTTTAATTGGATATATTCAATGAGCTGCAATGTAATAATTAAAATTGCAGCAATCCCAAATGTCCCCCAAAGATTTTTCCCGCTGACTGGCTGGATCAGTAATGTACCAATCGATATCATGATGACGGTTTGGGAAATGGTCATCTGAGAAATGGACCTTCTCCCCGAAAACCTGATCAGCAATATACCAACGATAATAATAAGGACAGATTTCCAAATAACGTTCCAATCCAATTCTAAATAACCTCCACAACCTTTGTTTCTTTTAACATCTCCCTTCAAACTTAAAACATGTATGCTTGAAATCAAAAAAACCAGCACTTGTAGGCTGGTCACACTTATCCATAAACAGTTTTCAATTGATTGATTTCTTCTCGTAGCGGCGTCACTGGTCTGCCGAGCAATCTTTCAAAATCATCGCTCGCTACTTCAAGGGCACCATCGCGGATTCCTTTTTGGATATCGACTAGCATCGGCAGAAGGAAATCAGGTACACCTGCTTCTTTCATGATTCCTGCATAAGCTTGGTCATCAACTTGCTGTACTTGAACATCTTTGCCAAGTGCTTTTCCTACTTCAGCGGCGATTTCCTCCTGGCTAAGGAGTGGTCCGGACAGCTCATACATTTTATTTTCATGCCCTTCTCCTGACAGTACGGCTGCTGCTGCTTCTGCATAGTCCTGCTGCAAAGCCCAGCCGACTTTCCCGTCTCCAGCAGACGTTACCCATGGTGCACCAGCAAGCACACCTTGAATACTTGCCGCTTCGTTTTCAAAATACCAGTTATTGCGCAGGAATGCGTAAGGAATACCAGTATCCATGATTGCTTGCTCTGTTGCCTTATGCGTCGGAGCCAAGAATAAATCACTCTCTTGTGCATTCACCAGGCTTGTATAGGCAATGAATCTCACATTCGCCTTTACAGCTGCTGCCACTGCTTGTGTGTGCTGACGGATCCTTGTTTCGTTGTCTCCATCTGCAGATATGAGCAATAGTCGGTCAATCCCGGCAAAAGCTTCATCCAGTGAAGCAGGCTCATCGAAATCCCCTCGGCGGATCTCCACTCCCTGGGCACGAAGATACTCAGCTTTTTCTGGGTTGCGGACACTCACTGCGATGTTCTCAACAGGAACTGTTGCCAGCAGTTTCTTCACAACTTTGCTGCCCAGCTTACCAGTGGCGCCAGTTACTAGCATTTTCATATGCATATCCTCCATTTTCATGTGATTATTGCCACTACTTGTAATCAATATAGTTACTAGTTGTATTTTTGTCAAACACAATGACTTTGGCATGTTCCTAAAAATAAAAAGATGATGATATGCATATCACCATCTTTATCTTTAGTTGCAGCCCAGGAGAAAGTGTTTAATATCAGTTTAACCTTTCATCTCTAGCGCATAGCTCATGACGATCAGAATGCCTTTCGAACCCATTACCCGCCTGCCAGTATCCTGGTAGCCACATTTCTCATACAGCTTGCGAGCAAATTCATTAGTCTCATTCACTGCAAGCACGATCTCATTTACATGTGGGAATTGCATCTGCACAAAATCCGGAAGCTGCTGCAGCGCGGCTTTCCCGTATCCTTTCCCCAGATTTTGGTGGTCCGTGGAGAGAGTACGTAACAGTATGGCATTAGGATTATCCGAAAAAGGATGCACCCCCTCTTGTTCATGCAAAACGAAATAAGTCACAAGACGGTTATCATCCATCCCCAAAACGGCATGACGATTCGGTTCCTCCCTGCATAACGGAACACTGTAGGCAGGGTGTCCGGTAAAACGCAGCTGTTCTTCAGATAACGTGTATGTATTGATTAAACCAGTGTGTGTTTCTTGAAAACGTATCAGTTCCATGTTTTTTCTCCATTTTTATCAATTAATGAACTAAATTTAAACTGAATCTCCCCATTAAGCAAGCGGAAATACACGACTATATAAATAATTCAATTATATACTTGATTCAATTATATAATTGAATTATCCTTATACTATGAACAAAACTAGCTTGCTCAAAGGTCACCTGGAAATGTGTGTATTGTCAATTCTGAAAAAGCAAAAAAGCTATGGATACGAAATCATGAAAGAACTGGAGAAGTACAATTTAAAACTGAAAGGAGTCAGCAGCATTTACCCTATCTTGACAAAATTAAAGGAGCAGCAATGGGTGGATGTCAGCAGTGAAATTACCGATAGCGGTAAAGCACGTATCTACTACACCATCAATCAACACGGCGAAAAACATTTAGAAAAAATCATCGGAGATTGGATAGAACTGCAGAGCAATATCAAGGCTTTACTCACGATTAATGAGGGGGAATTGTAATGGACGTAAAACTTAACCGGAAAGAAAAGGAGTATTTGGAGAACGTCTTACAAGCGTTACACAATAGAAGAGCAGCACAGGAACAAATCCATATCATCGAACAACAATTATTAGAGCATATGGAGGAGTCCAGACTGCATGGCATCGATCCTTTTGAAGACTTGGAAACACCCGAGGAATTCGTAAAAGAATATCTAGAAATTAATCAAACACACCGTTCCACCAAACAAAAAAGCTTCTTTTCAAAGAAGCATATATTTTTGGGGTTTTCATCTTTTATAATGACGTACCTTTTATCCCAACTCATTTTATCCATGTTTCTCACTCCATCATTCAGTCCCGCATATGAAAACACTGACTTCAACTACAATATCCTTTACAACATCTCAGATAATTTATGGTGGAATACCACGCTAATCATGATTAGTTTGCTCTCAGCAGCAATCATCACATCTTTCATAAGCTTTTACGCTTTTAGAAGAATGAAAAGGTCTTAATCAATGAAGCTTACTTGCCTTGGCGTCATTCTCATTGTCTGCTTCATACTCTATCCGTACACCGTTCGAGCAGAAACAAGCAAAGAATTGACAGACTATTTGGAGAGGTATCTGGAACAAGAAAAAATACCCGGTGCATCCATTTCCATCGTGAGCAAAGGCGAGACAGTATATACGTATAATTGGGGTGTTACAGGGGAAGATGAGCAGCGCGTCACCTCCCAAACTCCTTTTACAATAGGTTCCATCAGTAAATCCTTTACTGGTCTGGCAATCGCCAAGCTAATCGATGAGGGACAACTTTCTCTTGATCATCATATAAGTGATTTTCTGCCTTCCCTGCACTTACATGGCGCAGAAAACCACATCACGATACGTCATTTGCTGACGCATACAAGCGGCATCAGCAGCTATGACGGATTAAAGATTTCCGATATAGGAAACGCCGAACAAATTGAATTAAAGAAAATTGCCCAGAGACTGTCCGGCATATCACTTACACAAGAACCAGGTTCCGTTCATCAATATAGTGCTGCAAATTATTTGATTCTTGGAGCCATCATCGAAGAGGTAACAAAACAAAAGTTTGCTGACTATATGCAGCAACATATCTTTTCACCACTTGGAATGACACATACTGCAGCTGATGAGGATGCAGCCAATCGTACAGGTTATCGCTCTGGCTACCAATCCTGGTTCGGTTATCCGGTTAAAAGCAAGGTGGCATACGACAATAGCGGCACACCATACAGCACGATTACTTCAAGCGCAGAGGATATGACACAATTCATCTTACTGCTCTTGGGCAGGCACAACGAAGATGTAAGTGCCTCTATTTTAAATAGATACACCGAAAAACTCTATGAAAGAAAATCTGATGTCTATTACGGTTTTGGACTTCGGCATACCAAGCTGCATTCCGGACAAGATATTATCTGGCACTCTGGATCCACTCCAGATGCTCATGCTGAATTATTCTATATTCCAGAGGAAGATTGGGGAGCTATCATTTTAACGAATAAAAATCACATCTTCGAAGAAACTTCCCTGCCTCTGCTTAAGCAAGGTATCATTGATATTATGCACGACCATAAACCTGGAAACATCCCTAGCTACTATCCAACCTCTCAACTTATTTTGTGCTTGTTGTTGACGGCACTTTTTCTATGGACTACTTTTTTGATAATAAAAAGAAGAAAAATCAAAAGGAAGAAGAGATTACTTATAATAGGCACACTTTCCGTAGTACTAGGGGGCATTATCATACCAATCTTGATCTATCTGACACAATCACCATGGAGAAGCATCTCCGCTTTCGCTCCCGATATAGCTTTCCTGACACTGTCACTTGCCGTATTGATGGTGTGTAGCGGAATAATTTGCTTCCTGACTTACTTTCGTAAAACAACAAACTAGTACGATAAAGCACGAATAGCACACTATCATCGGTGTGCTTTTCACTCTTCCTCATCTTCTATAAACTATTCAAAAGCAGCATTCATGACGTTACCCGCACATAATAGCCATCGGGATCGACTACGCGAAAATCAAGTTTTCCCCATGACCGGGCACTGATTTCCGATTCTATATGATTAGGGTAAATGCTGTTAAATTTGTTATATACCCTCTCTACGTCAACGACTGGAAGAATCAGTTCCACACCTTTGCCCTTCTTGGATTCAGCCATTGTGGCAAAATAGTGATTATCATTCAGTACGGTTTCGTCTGTCAACAATAAGGAACCTCCCCCCTCGGCCTTAAAAAGAGCCCTTTTCTCGTTATGCTCGGCGCATCCCTTCCCTAACAGACACCGGTAGAAAACCACGGATAGAGCTAACTTTTGCACGAACAATTCGGTATTGAACATGTATATCACACCCCGTATTTTTTCTAATCTAAAATAAAGGTCCATCAAATCCATTCAAACTGGCAATTACTCCAATCTGACCAGTATGGTACGCTTCATGTGAATAAACATGATGGAACAGCCAGCTCATGGTAGGATCGGACGGAGGCTGCCAACCATCTGAAAAATCAGGCACATCAATCAGCCTGTCCCAGTCCTTTGCCGGCAAGGAATATAATACTTGATCGGTTTGTTCTCTAATTAGAAGGTACTGTTCCAAAGGATGCTGATCATCTCCCGATATTCTGCTTCCTTCCCCCAGACCGATCTGAAATATCCAATAATCCTCTGTCTGCGCCATATGCTCTATTACCCAGGAAATCGTATTATGGTAAGCATCTGCATTCCATTGCTGCGGCGTTAGATTCTGCAAATACGGAATAAGAATTTTCCTGACATCATTTCTATATTGGAACATGAAATACCCCCAGAATTCTTGTCATTTTATATAGAATATTCTATCAACTAAAACAATAATTGGAAAGCGAGTGATCGAAGGAAACTGGTGAATCTTAAACTATGTGTCACGTCTATCAAGTAAAGAACATGGAAACAGCAAAGGAATTCAATTCCCAAAATCTAGAATTCCCGCTGGTGAAACAATATGGGAGAGCTATCATTGGATGGAATGCCTGTAATTCTGAAACTAGCAGTAGACCAATACGATTGATTACTAAAGATAAGCCTAAATCGTGCTAGGACGTCAAACACAGCAATTGGATACGACGATGGAATCATGGAAACGAAAGCAAGTGGCAATCTTATTCGACGAATCGCAGTCATGTCCGCCTGGGCGGTTCACTTAGCGGCTGAAATTTGTTAATAGAAAAAACAATAGCTTAAGGAGACTCGTATATAAACAAATAAAGGCTGTCATGATCCTTCCCGACAGCCTTACGATTTATGTTTAATGAATCAAGGAGGCCCTCAGGCTGCTGATGCCATTTTCTAAATAGGCCTTCAAACATGTTAATGTGTATACCCAGCCTTCTTTTTGCCCCAGCATCTTGCTTACTAAATCAGGATCCTCTTCCTTAAAGCCTGATTCTTTCACTTCGATGATTGTACTTTTCTCATCTTCTTCCTTCAGTGTAATGGTGACAGTCGTTTTCTCCTGCGATTCTTCTCCCCATGAAAATACAATTTTTTCATTTTCCACAACTTCCAATACATGAATTGCAGCTTCAGCATTGTATTCATCATACTTCAATATAATGGTTATTCCTTGCTTCCATCTCTCGGAACTCGAGGAGAACCAAAAGTTCCCGATTCTTTCAGGATCAACAATAGTATCAAATACCTCACTTGCCGAATCATATATTTTCATTTTTGCAGTTACTTGGGTATCCATCATAATCAACTCACTTTTAGCTTTGTCTATCATCTATTATATCCTTCTCGCAATAAGCTAAGATTTATTCCTTGCATTTTAAACCACATCAGACCAGGTATGGTCAGCATCCCTTTTAGTGTTGATTGGGTCCAAAATTGATATGGAGTTAAGTTTATAATAGCAAATACATTAAGTAGTGCATACTTCACATTAATCTCAAATAAACCGTTTCTTTTTAACCCTGAAGCCTGTATCGATTCTGGATCACTCGTGCTCATCAAGCTTGTAATACTTGCACAAAGACTGACTTGTCGAAAGCCAGCAGCAACCCTGGCAGATATACATTACCTCTTCCCCTTCCCACTCTCCCTTTTTCTTAACCAATAGCCCAAAGCCGTCAATGTAAAAAAGCTGGAGGATACCCTCCAGCTCATTTGCCTGCCAAAAACAGTCCTAATTCTGATAACAGCGCACTTCCGACATATGTCCCCGTAAAGACAAACACAGCTACAATACCGACCTTCCAAGAGGTCTTGCGCAAATCGACTAAACGATCCACCACTGAGATTCCAGCAAAAGTCAGAATAGGAGTCGTAATGGAGAGAAAGTCAACATAGCCGATTGCCTCAACGAAGAAATCGAAACACATACAGAAAATGAGGGAAGTGACTGCGACCCAGCCAAGCATCGGGAATTCTTTCAGAAACTTTACCGGTGCTTTTTTCATTAAATCAGACAGCAGTACACCAATCATCGAAAATAACCATAATGTCAATAAGCCCATGATCGTCATCCATTCGACTGGTGTGGAGTCCGGATTCTTCAGCAGCTTGACTTGCTGGGTGAAGAGGATCAGGGCTGTACTAAGCAAAATGATAAGTCCGTATTTTACGTATTTATTCAGCTGCATGGACATCGGCTGGCACCTCCTGCTGTTTTTTCTTTTTTGTCAGCTTATTATAAAGAAAACGCTGCAGCGGTACAGCTAGGAACACCATCGTGAATGTGCCCAGGAAGCTTGTAAGTAATTGACTCGCAGCAGCATATCCAATAATGGTGCTTTCCATTTCAGGGACGCGCTCGATCAGTGTGGCGGATGAAGCCGTCATCATACTAGCAGAACCTACTCCGGATGCCATCGCCAACGCTTCGACGCGGAAGCCGATATCAAGCATGATTGGTGCAATCAGACTGAAGAAAATAGTTCCAAAAAGTGTTCCGATAATATAAAGAGACAGCACTCCCTGTCCTTCTTTTGATTCAAGTGTGTATTTTTCCGATATGTAAGCAAGCTCTCCTTCACGTCCAAGACCGAGCGTCGCCCCGATTGCTTCACGGCGCAACCCTATAAGCAGCGCCACAGGCAAACCTAATAACACCGTTCCGAGATTGCCGAGTTCTTGGGCGATGAATACCCAGCCGACGTTTAGGATTTCCCTTAACTGCGGAGCGACATCTGCCCCATACCTTGCCATCAGCGGCAGCATGATGAAAATAAGATACTTGCTGGAGAATTGTACGTTCGCCTTGCTGTATATTCTTTGGAGAAATCCTTTGCGAAAGATCGGCAAGCCGAGAACCATCGTTATCAAAATTGCAAAAGCAAGCGGCATCAAAGAAATGGAGAAAGTACCAAATGACAGGGATTGTGTCCCGATCATTTCTGCTGCGGTAATGACGATAAGTGCAAAGATAAGTAAAATAACATAATTACGCTTCAATCCCATGTTCCTCCTTCTCTTCCAAGATGTCTTGGATCAGCTTTGCATACTGCTCATAAGACCTTTTATACAGCTTGGTTTTGTCAATCTTGCCATTCATTTTATCCAGCACTTGGAATAGGAATCCTGGAAAGATATCATAGATATATTCCGGATCTATGTCGATGAAATCATCTCCATGAATCGTACCGGTAAAACCGCTGTAGCCGATCTGGATACATGGCATCATGAAAGATAGATCCCCGATATCGCCAGCAGCACTGATGCTGTTGTCCTCGAGAATCGCCTCGATTTGCTCATTCTCTTCATAAGCGGCTTTTACGAAGGTGGATAAATAACGTTCCTGCTGAAACGGCAGATATCCCATTTGTGTATCGATATCCACCTCACCCTGCAGCGCCATCGCACAGCCTTGCGCAGCCGCATCCAAACGTTTTGCGACAGCTTGCATATAGGGTATCGACAGTGTACGCAGATCGGTTCCTACCTTTATACGATTCGGTATGACATTCGTTGACATATCTGACTGCATCACAATCGGATTAAGCCGCACCTTTTCTTTTTCGTCGAGCTGCTGCCGACCTAGACTGATCGCCGTGTGGAACAGCGTGGACATATTGTAGGCATTAACGGATGAAAAAGGATCGAATCCAGCATGTGTCGATTTACCTTTAAAAGTGTATCGCTTATATAAAAAACCTGCTAAATCACAGTCAATCTCGATTGTCCTTTTCGTAAATTCCCCGCCTATGGCATGTACACAGATGCTTAAGTCGATATCATCGAAAATGCCCAGCTTCATCGCTTCCGGTTTTCCGCCGTAATGCGTGATGACCCCCTTCTCTATCAGTTCATCACGAAAGGTAAGATCCAGATACTCTTCGGCAGGAACGAAAATGAAACTGATGGTGTAATCGAACTGTTCATATACTTCCGTTTCGACTAGCTGCCGATAAAGCGCAAGTGCTATGGCAACTTGAGTGTAATGCCCGCAGTTATGCGCAGCACCGGTATCCGGATCCGCTCGGAAGTGTGTCGGCGCAAAGACGGCATCCAATTCGGCCACAAACGCCATATGCAGTTTTTTTCCTTCACCTAGCGTTGTCCGCAGTCCGGTAGTACTGAATTCCTGAATGGTACATTCCGGATTGCAGTCATTCAGATAGTCAATAACAATCTGTTTTGTGCGTTTCTCTTTATAACCCAATTCGGGATTGGCGTAAATGGACTCCCCCAATTTCTTGATTTGCTCGTAATGTGTACGCAACAGAAAAATCCGCCTCCATTCGATAAAAATTTTAATAATTAAGACTAATTTAACTATTATTATTGAAGAGAGTCAATAGAAAATACGTAATTCATTAGGTAAAAACCGAACTATAAAGTAGTATCAACCAAAAATATTTCGTTAATGTTCGGTTTTTGATTAATGTAGTTTTAGCCCAGGCTGAACACAGAGACTCCTCGAAAATAAAAAACACCGCAAAAGCCATAAGCTCTTGCAGTGTATGTCAAATAACGATATTAAAAATCTCCTTGTTTCACTCGCTTGATTAACTCTTCCAGCCATTGAATGGTATGTTCATTTCTGGTCGTCACATAGCTGCTGATAAAGTCAATGAACTGTTCTTTATCTGCATCCCTTTGGACAAGTTTATCGAATGCTTTGACTTGCTCCCAGCGATCTGTAATCTTTTCTAACTTATCTTCCAGGATACTGACAACTTTGCTGCGCTCGACATATTTGATGTTAGCCAGGCAAACGATCATATCACTTATCTTATCCGCGTTTTTCATGACTTTATAGATTTTTTTCGGCAGTTCTTCACGGCCCTTGGCTGTAATCTGGAATACTTGCTTATCGGGACGATGTTCTTCTTTGATGATTTCAACTGCCTCGATCAATCCTTGCTTTGCTAACGAATCAAAGTGATAGTACAGTTTGCTTTCTGTCAATCCGCCAAGCTTATCCAATGGGATTGGCTCTGATAACTGCTTTTTTAATTCATAAGGATACGTATTATCCTCCATCAATTTGCTGAGTATGAAAATTTGAATGGACATTCCCTTTGCTCCCTCAAGCAGAATGATCTTATTATACCAAATTTAGACTGTCACTTTAATAGCTTCCTCTCTTACATTTCCAGCTTCTTCAGCTTTCGGCTTATGAAGGAAAGCGACAATGATGATGTTAATCAGCATGGCTGCTGCTCCAACTGTAGCCATTGACCAAATGAACGGACTTGGACTTGTGCTTCCGAACAGGTTGGCAAAGTAGGCTTGCACAGAATAGTACATCGGTGAAATATGACTCATCCATTCATATGGCGCATACATCATCTCACGTGACATCGTAGCACCATTTGCCAATGTTTGCATCAACAAGACTGGCAAGTTAAGCAGCATACCGCCCTGACCAAGCAAGAAGATGAAAATGGCTGTGAAGTTGAAGCACACCATATAGTTCAAGATTTGCTGACCCAGCATACCGAAGTATACATCGCCGCCTGGATCATTCACCAAGTAAACGATTCCTGTCGCTACTAATCCGCCAAGTACCGCAATGATCAATGCAGTCAGTTGAACATACAGGAATAGACGCGCTCTGCTTGCTTTTCCTTTACTCTCTTTAAATGCACCTACTAATTGCATTGCACCAATCATTGCACCAACATAACCAGCCATTGTCAGGAACATAGGCAGCATGTTGTTATTCATACCATCTGGCATTTCATTGATAGTGACGATGTTTCCTTGATACGCCGTTTCAATCTTATCACTCAAAGCATCAGCTTGATCCTCCGGTACATTGAAGTTCATCAACACGCCCGCAGCAGTCTGCTTGGAGAACTGGGTACTCAATTGATCATTGATCTGACCTACGACCGAGCTCATCGTGGAAGAAACGGTAGTTGCTCCTGCTTCATTGATCGTAAAGTCGATACTGGAGGATGCTTCTCCGCTTTGTACATTTTCCGAGAAATTCTCAGGAATGTGAACGACCAATGCTAAGTCATTTTTCTCTAAATCCTTTAAAGCATCCTTATTCGTCAAATCTGTTTCAATATCTTTGAAAGGCAGCTTTTCAGATAGCTGGTCTGCGATGGTTGCACCGACTTCTCCAGCATCGTCATTGACGATCGCAACCTTTAATTGATCGACATTACCAGGAATTGCTGAATAACCAGGCAGGAAAATCCCAAGCATGAAGACCGCATATAAAATCCCCATGAAAATAGCTGCAATAGCACCTTTATTTTTCAAAAACTGACTAAATTTCATTTTTGCATCCTTCCTTAAATAAAATGATAAATTACTTTATTTTTAGTACTCAAATTAGAGTACTTTTGTTAGAGCACTTATCATTCTATTGTTCTTTCTGTCGAAAGTCAATAAGAGTTTTATTTATTCACAAAAAGTACAAAAAAGCCCTTATACGAGGAGCATATAAGGGCTTTCACTTATTCAATTATAATAACTGCTTTTGGCTTGCTTATTGTCTCGAACTTAAACCCTGGTTCACCGAAATACGGTATTCCATCCTTCCAAAAGAAACGCTGGATGCGAGCATGGCGATTGTGATCATATAACGGATTTCCTTCTATCTCTTTATATGATCTGGCGTGATAAACAAGCAAATCGAAGCCTTCTTCCGTCACGGTAAAGCTGTTATGGCCCGGTCCGTAAAGCCCGTTATTTTCTGAACTCGTCAGTACAGGGTCGGGTAGTTTCGTCCAAGAGGCCGGATCAAGCAGATCCGCATTTTCATCTGCATGTAACAGCCCCATCGCGTAGCGGTCATCCGTTGCGCTCGCAGAGAAAGTCAGGAATACTTTCCCGTGACGATGCAGGAAAGCCGGGCCTTCATTAACGTCAAAGCCTGCTCTTTCCCAATCATGCTCAGGCTTTGCAATCAGTACTTGCTCGCCTTTCAATCTCCAAGGAGTCTCCATTTCCGCGATATAAAGATTGGAAATCGTGTCATGCTCTGTTTTCTGGGCCCAGACCAGAAATCGCTTGCCTTGATGTTCGAATGTTGTTGCATCCAATGAAAAGCTTTGGAAATCGGTATTGATCGCTCCTTTTTCCGTCCATTCATCAAACAGCGGATCTCCTGTGCACTCCAGTACATATGGACGGATTGCCCAGACATCTTCTTTATCTCCCGCAGCAAAATGTATGTACCATTTTCCATCGATATGATGCAGCTCGGGCGCCCAAATATGCTCCGACAATATACCGGAAGCATGCGCCCTCCAAATTGTATGTTCCTCTGCCTCGCGCAGCCCTGCAAGCGTCTTGGAGCGACGCAGAACGATTCTGTCATACTGAGGAAAAGAGCCAGTGAAATAATAGAATCCATCTTCTGCTTTCAGAATATAGGGATCCGCACGCTGTTCGATGAACGGCTCTGGAAACTCTCCCATTTCAAACTCGCCTTGTATTTCGTAGGTTCCTGGCTTACTCGTATCCGGCATATCTGTCCACGACACCCGATAGTCTGCTTCCACATCCTCATTGATATAAACCGTTACCGTCTCCGGAAGCTTGACAATCTCTCCTTGCTTTGCATGAACTTCGACACGTTCGACATTCATCGTTTTCATCATATTCCCTCCAAATTAGTAAACGAATGGAAGCTCCTTTATGGAAGGCAGGACCAAGTCTGGTTTGATACTCGATATGTCCGCCTGCTCCTTTGTTGTATTTCCTGTCAGCACCAGTGCTGTTTTCAAACCAAACATGGCGCCCATGGCAATATCAGAAGTCAGGCTGTCCCCGACTATCATCGTTTTTTCTGGGTCGCTGGCTGCTTGCTGCATGACCTTCTGATACATGAAATGTGATGGTTTACCGACAATGATATCCGTCTTCTTGCCTGTTGACGCTTCGATGGCACCAATCAAGCCGCCTACATCCAGCTGCAAACCGTCTTTCCCCGGAAAAACAGGATCCTGATTGGTAGCAAGAATTCTGGCACCGTGCATGACAGCGCGGAAAGCTTGATTCAAATCATGATACGTCACACCAGTATGCAAGGATATGACCAGCCAATCAGCTTCCTCAGGTTTTGCCGCAAGCGTCAGACCCGCCTCTGCCAATTCTTCCCGCAGCCCCTCTTCGCCGAGTACCCAAACCGGCAGCTTCGGGTAGTGTGTCTGTAAATAATCGGCTGCAAGAAAAGAGGATAGAATGATATCCTCCTTCTCCCACCTGATACCCTGTTCCTGAAAATAAGCAGCTATCTGCTGGCGTGAATGGGTACCTCGATTGCTAAGCCCGATCACTCTTTTACCTGCTTCCTGCAGGGTGTGAATCGTCTCAGCGGCTCCATTAATCAATGTAAAATCTTTCCATACAGTACCGTCCAAATCAAATAGAATGCTATCCAATGCTTGATAATAAGTCATTCCTTCGCCTCCTTTCTTCGATTATACCTGCTGCCAACGATCCCCGTCAGGAGCTGGGCAGCGTTTATTTGGAAGGGAGGCTCGGAAAAGGACAAAACACCCACAGTGCATACATGTATGATCAGCCGTCAGTGATGGACACTCTGAACAGATCGTCAAACGAGATGTCACAGTATCTTCTTCAGCCAGCACTGGTTCCAATGCTAATTGATCCAGCACAAGTTCAGAGGCTTCCTCCGCTGTATAGTTTTTCTTTTGCAGACAAGTCCGGCAAGTCATCTGCTTCCGATCCGATCCTGCAACGGATAGCTGATCGTTTTGTTCTTAAATTGGTTGATAAGAAATAAGCCCGTACAGCGAGTCCGCAAATGATATGCTTCATTCAAGCTGTCCTGAACGAGCTCTGGCTGGATTCCGATTTCCTCGGCTGAAGCAGGTGCTCCTACCTGGTACAAATAATATCGCAGCGCTTCAGGTGTCGGCAGTGCGGCAATCTTGAGACGGATTTCTTCCCAATGCTCCTGTAAATTGGCAGCATATGTCCCGTGTGCTTCCGAGCTCTCGAACTGCTCTGCCCAGCTCTGGTACAATTCTGCAATGATTGCACAAGCCACACCGACTTTGGCTCCATGCAAAAGCTGACGTTTATCTGTCTCAAGCAAATGCATTTCCCAATAATGGGACAAATGATGCTCTGCTCCCGAAGCCGGACGGGAAAAGTCAAGTATTTGCATGACGATGCCAGACTCGATCAAAGCCTCCATCAAGATCCGTATGCCTGCTTCATCTGCTTTGGCTATTTCCTCAATATGATCGACGCAAGTATCAAGTGAATGCCGGGTCATCTTGGCTGCCAGCGCATTATACGGTTCTCCTCCGACTTTTGCGGATATTTCCCAGTCAAGCAGTGATGTGAATTTCCCCAAGATATCCCCAAAGCCAGCCGCAGTAAGGGGCCGAGGTGCTGCACACAATACATCCAAATCTGCAAACACTGCCACTGGGGCTGCTGTCTGGATCGTCTGCTTCACTCCCCGCAAAATCAAAGGTGCTCCTTTTGAAGTGAAGCCGTCGACGGATGCCGCTGTCGGAACAGCGACGAATGGAATGGAAAGCTTCTGACTGCAAAAGCGAGTGATGTCATGTATCGTCCCGGCCCCAACCGCCAGCAGGACATCTGTATCAATCGGCGTTTCAACGAGCACTTGCACAAGTGACGCTTCGTCGGCATTCACTTGACCATGATGATTTGCGAGAAGTTCGATGACATGAACATGTATGCTTTCTGCCTGGAGCAGCGCTGCCAGCTGATCACCTGCTGCAGCTTTCGTCTTTGCATCCACAATGAGAACAGCCCGACTCCAACTTTTCCCTTCCATATAAGTACTGATGGCTGCCAGTGCACCAGATTCCACTTCAAGCTGCGGAAACGCGTCTTGACTTATCCCGAATTCCTCTGCCAATGCAAGCATATCCGCTGATAACTGCATCAAGCACCCTCCTCGATGGTCAAAACTGTCACGCTCATCGGCGGCAAAGTGACGCTCAATCCGCCTTCCTGCTCAGTGAAAGTAGTGAAAGGCACCACTTTCACGTCCTCAGGCTGTTCAAACGTGTTTCGGGCATCTTTCTTGTCAGCCGTAAGGATCTTGCCGCTCACTGAACCCAATGCTGCACCGCGAATCTCGGTATTCACTTCCACCTCATTTGCGTGATCCAGATTACAAAAACTGATATGAATCTTGCCATCTTGCCCTCTCGATACAGAAGTACTGACAGCAGGGTATACCAGCTCCCCATGCTTAATCTCTTCCGATACGAGATGGGAGGAAAGACGTTCTGCATCCTGATGCACCTGGTACAAATCAAACACATGGTAAGTCGGTGTCTTGATCATGTCCTGCCCCTCAGTCAGGATCATCGCTTGCAGAACGTTGACTGTCTGGGCAATATTGGCCATTTTGACGCGATCGCTATGGTTGTTGAAAATATTAAGTGAAGCACCGGCAACAAGTGCATCACGGATTGTATTCTGCTGGTACAGGAAGCCTGGGTTGGTTCCTGGTTCAACGTCGAACCACGTCCCCCACTCATCAATGATCAATCCGACGCGTTTTTCGGGATCGTATTTATCCATGATGGTACCGTGCTTTTCAATCAGCTCCTCTATGAAAAGCGCCCGCTTCAATGTCAAATGCCATTCATCTTCGTTAAAATCGGTAGCAGAGCCTTTACCAAGCCAGAAATCACCCGGGATCGTATAATAATGCAGGCTCAATCCATCCATCAATGCAGCCGCTTCCTTCATCAGCGTATCCGTCCACTTATAATCATCGATATTGGCACCGCCGGCAATCTTATACAACTTATTATCGCCATAATTACGTACATATGTCTGATAGCGCCTGTACAGATCTGCATAGTATTCCGGGCGCATATTTCCGCCGCAGCCCCAGTTTTCATTGCCGACACCGAAGTACTTCAGCTTCCATGGCTCTTCTCTTCCATTCTCCTGACGCCAAGCCGTCATTGGCGATTCACCGTCGAATGTCATGTACTCAACCCATTCAGACATCTCCTGAACAGTCCCGCTGCCGACATTTCCACAAATATACGGCTCAGCTCCAAGCAGCTCGCAAAGCGTGAAGAATTCATGTGTGCCAAAGTGATTATTCTCCACGACTCCTCCCCAATGGGTATTCACCATCCGCTTGCGTTCCTCACGGGGGCCGATGCCATCCTTCCAATGATATTCATCGGCAAAACAGCCGCCCGGCCAGCGCAAAACAGGGATGTTCAGCTTTTGAAGAGCTTCGAGTACATCGTTGCGAATACCTTTTGTATTTGGAATCGAGGAATCCTCCCCAACCCAAATACCTTCATAAATCCCCCTGCCAAGATGCTCAGCGAAATGACCATATATATTTTTATTGATTTTTCCTTCTGTGACGTCTGCCTGAATGATCAATTTTGTCGACATGCTTTTCGCTCCAATCTATCAGAAATTTACTAACTAGCTAACTGTTCCTCCTGCTTCATTGTGCTGAACACCTTCATGCTCAGCCACATCCAGCCGAACGCACTGACGCTGAAACAGAAAAACACAAGCAGCACCGGCAAGCCGATACTATGGTACAAAAGCGCAAACAAGAGTACTGCGATTGACAGTGTCATATGGAATCTTGTCAGTCCAATGATGAATGCATTCCTGACAACCTGAAATGTACTTGCTTTATAATGCGCCAGCAGTGGAAAACTCCAAAATACGACTGTCAGAAAGCAGAAAATGAGCACATAGAAAAGGAAAGGAACCAAGAAGAACAACTGCCCATCTGCTTGCTTGATAAGCAAATAGTTGGTATACAGGATGAGACCCGCTCCCAAAAGCAGCCACCCAAGCTTGTTCGCTGACCAGAATTCCTGTTTGTACGCTTGACGGAACGTACGGTGCATCTTCACTTCCTCTCCATTCAAAAGCCGGCGGGACACTTGTAAAGCAGCCACCGTTGCCGGAGCTGCTCCGGCAACAACCAGGCCTAAGAGGCTGTATAACAGGAATAGTGCATTCAAGTAGGCAAAACGGGTGATCCACAAAAGAGACTTATCGAGATTTTTCATCGCTTTATTCAACATGTTCCTAACCCCTTTCTATCAAATGCAAGACTCAGCCTTTGACACCACCGACAGTCAATCCTGAAATGAAATAACGCTGGAAGAAAACGAATAGGATGACAATCGGAATGATCGTCATGACCGACCCCGCAATCAAAATGTCGTAGTTATTTCCGTACGGCGTCAAAAGCGTGGCCAATCCGAGTGGCAGGGTGAACATATCGTTCGATCGCAGTACGAGCAGCGGCCACAGGAAGTTATTCCAGCTGCCCAACCCTTGCAAAATCGCCATCGCTGCTAATGATGGTCCCATCAGCGGCAGCATGATTTTAAAGAAGATGCCATATTCGGTCGATCCATCGATTCGTGCTGCATCCATTAATTCCTTCGGCAGACCCAGTGCATATTGCCGGAAGAAGAACACTGCCACCGGGGCAACGACACCTGGCAAAATGACACCAAGATACGTATCGATGAGCATCATATCCATCATAAGGCGGAATAATGGCAGCATCAGAATTTCGAATGGCACCATCAAGATGAACACAACCGCCACGAAGAAGATGTTACTTCCTTTGAAGTCATACATCGCCAGCGCATATCCGACCATGGAAGAAAAGAACAAGGACAAGACAATCATCAAAGCTGAAATCCAAATACTGTTTCCGTACCATGTCCAATACTCTGGAGATTGCGTGAAAATGTACGTATAGTTGCTTAACGTCAATTCATCCCAAGGGAAGCTGAATGATATACCATTCCTCATCAGAGAGGAGGAAGGAATAAACGAAGAAAGCACCATGCTTATGATCGGGAAAAGCGCTATCAAGCTGACAAGGGCCATGACCACAGTTGCAATGACTCCAATGAGTCTGTTGTTGGACTTTTTCATCACCTATCCCCCTTCTTGAATGTACCAGTGGCAATCAAATAGATAATGCTGATGACGAAGATGATGAGCATCAATACGACGCCAAGAGCAGCACCGAAGCCCATATCGTTCTGCTGGATACCTTGCTGGTAAATATAAGCTGCAATCGACAAACCGATGTTACCCGGAGACCCGACAGCCCAGAACACATAGCTTTCTTCAAACATACGAAAGCCATTGATTATCGTAATCGTACTGACGAAAATGATGATTGGTTTCAGCATCGGCATCGTGATGAAACGGAAGCGCTGCCATCTCGTGGCACCATCGATTTCGGCTGCTTCGTACATCTCATCCGGTACATTCTGCAAAGCTGCCAGGAAGTACAGAATATTTACGCCGATCCAACGCCAGCAAGCAAGCAAAACCATCAGTCCAATAGCCGCCCATGGAGTAAACATCCATTTAAGCGGTTCAGAACCGAACAATCCAATGAGCTGGTTGGCCACTGCCCCTTGTTGCTCACTGAACATGAAACGGAAAATCATACCGCCGACAATTGTGGATGTAAGCGCCGGGATAAAGAGTGATGCACGGAAAAGTGTCCGAAATCTCACATGTTTCGAATTCAGGATCACCGCAAGCACCATCGGAACGATCGTCAGTATCAATACAGTAAGAACCACATAAGCAGTCGTATTGGAAACTGCCCTATAGAATGTTGGGTTGAACACACGTTCATAGTTGCTCATCCCAATGAATTCCACCTGTCCCGGAAGCACACTCTGGAAACTCATGATCACACCCTGGATAGCGGGGTATACGGTGAAAAGGAGCAGCGAAAGGACAAATGGCGATATGAAAACGAAAGGCACAACTTTCTTTGAGTTCAGGAACCGGACGAGTTTGTTTTGTTTCTTTCGTGCTCTCACCGGTGTCACTGGTGTAGCTGTATTCATCAAATCCCCCCTCGAGACTAGTTTTATTTAGCTTTACGCAGCCGGATAACATTCCAGGAAGTTTTATTCAGATGTATCTTCAGCCTGCCGTCTTCCAAGCTGGATTCCCCATTGTTATGCGGCGTGACACGTGCCGTATCCTTCGTATTGACAGCTTTCAAATCATGATGCTCAAGCACGATATGCTCTTGTAGTTCATAACCTTCAAAGCTCCGGACATCCACTTCCAGCGGAATTGCTTCTTCCAGATGCTTATTCACCAGGAAAACTGTAAGCATTTGTTCCTGCTCGTTATAAACAGCAGCACTGTCGATGTAAGGCACATCCGTGAAGTCCTTGCTGTCATACTTCGGAGAAGAAAGGATTGGCTGAAGGCTGATACCCCGGCCATAGACGGAGGCATGCAGATAAGGATAATAGATTGTCTGTTTCCAAGATTGCCCGTTGTTTTCCGTCATGATCGGTGCAATGACGTTCACTAGCTGCGCCATGCAGGCCATCTTCACACGATCAGCATGACGGAGCAAGGTGATAAGCATGCTTCCGACTAGCAGGGCATCTTCGAAGTTATAGACATCTTCCAGCTGCGGAGGTGCGACTGTCCATGGATCCAGTTTTTCATCCTGCTCTCTGGAGTGGTACCAGACGTTCCATTCGTCAAAGCTCAAATTGATTGTTTTCTTGCTGCGATGCTTGGCTTTGATGTAATCACAGGTAGAAGTTACGGTCTTGATAAAATGATCCATATCCATGTTCTTCGCCAAGTAGTTAGCCGGATCATTGGAGCTGTTGCCGTAATATTGGTGGAGCGAGATATAGTCCACTTCGTCATAGGCAATATCCAATGTCGTTGCTTCATACTCCGGGAAAGTCGGCATATCTGTATTTGAGCTGCCGCAGGCCACCAGTTCAATGCTCGGATCGACAAGCTTCATCGCTTTCCCTGTCTCTTTGGCGATTTTGCCGTATTCAGCTGCTGTCTTTTGCCCTACCTGCCATGGTCCATCCATTTCGTTACCCAAGCACCAGGTCTTAATGCTATGCGGCTGTTCATAACCATGCTCCCTGCGCAAATCACTCCAGTACGTTCCGCTCGGATGATT
The DNA here is from genome assembly GCF_900101385.1 of Terribacillus halophilus. Classification (GTDB taxonomy): domain Bacteria; phylum Bacillota; class Bacilli; order Bacillales; family Amphibacillaceae; genus Terribacillus; species Terribacillus halophilus. Next base: position 129,795 of record NZ_FMZB01000005.1, on the reverse strand, counting down.
GGTATATTCAACCAGATTACGAGCAGCATCGATTCCTCTTGTACCAAGATTCACTGCCATCATGACATCTGCCTGCACTTTTTTGGCCCAATCGGCGAATTCGTTTGTCCCGATTTCATTGGGCTCGATCGTACGCCAAGCAAGTTCCAACCGTTTTGGACGCTTCTCCTTCGGTCCGACACCATCTTCCCAGTTATAAGCTGAAACCATATTACCGCCAGGATAACGCACGATTGGTACCTGCAGCTCTTTTACCAATTCGATGACATCCTTCCGAAAACCTTGCTCATCCGCTTCTGGATGACCTGGTTCATAGATACCGCCATAAACAGCCCTTCCTAAATGTTCAATAAACGAACCATAAATCCGCCTATCCACTTCGCTGATTTGATAGTTTTTGTCCAGTACCATTGTTGCTTGCAATTTATCTGCCATGTATCCCAACTCCTTTTTATTGATAACGCTTACAAAACGAAAGAAAAAAGAAGGCGACCTGCATCGCATCATGTACGAACATATTTAGAGTGGTGTTTCAAACATCCAAAATATGTACGTATAAGTTTATATGTTTAGTATAGTCAGATATCTTTATAAAAACAAGCGTTTTTTTGCGATAAAAGGAAATTTTAAAAAAGGAGCAGCGGTTGATCCGCTGCTCCCATACTTTATCCAACCTATTGCTTCATTGTGCTTTCAATCTTATCGGCAGCTTCTTTCATTGCTTCCTCAGGTGATTTGTCTTTCTGTCTCAATACCGAATCTGCTATGATCGTGTTATATTCGGTCGAGACATCCGGTGTATTCTCTGTAATATTGAGTGTGTTGATTTCATCCTTCACATCCAATAGCATATCGAATATGCCGTCGCCGAAGAATTGATAGTATTTGTTATCTTCCTTGACTGCTTCGCTTTCCCATACATCCCAGCGAGGCGGGTCGAACCCGAGAATCTTCCATAGATTAATGCTGCCCTCTTCCGAAAGCTTTGCATAAGCAAGGAATTCCTTCGCCAAATCCTTATCTTCCGCCTGGTTGGTTACGACTGTACCTGTTCCACCCATACCAGCGGAGCGCTTACCGCCTTCTTCCCATGCCGGAAGCGGCTTGATAGCTATCTTGCCTTCCATTTCAGGCATATTGTCAAGGAAACGCCCCATATACCATAGCGGAGCCAAGATGGCAGCAGATTTGCCTTCTGTGTAATATTTATAGAAATCTTCTGATTGGTTATTGCCACCAGGGGTCAGTTCAGCAATTTTTTCGGTATAAATAGCATCGTACAAGAATTGGAGTGTTTTTACATTTGTTTCGTTATCCAATGTCAAATTTCCTTCTGCATCAAAGAAGTCGGAATCCTGCTGGGAAACCATCGGCCATAAATCCATAAGGAAGTCAGCTGTACCAACATTCCACATCACTGCATCCGTTTTCTCCGTCACTTGTTTACCGGCTTCCACGAAATCATCCCATGTTTCGATGGAATCGATATCGACACCCGCCTGTTCCATGATTTCGGTATTATAATACATGACAGTTGCACCTACATGCGTAGGAATGCCATAGTAGTCTCCATCCTTGGCATAGAGCTCGAACCTCGCCTGAACGGAATCAGCCAATACCGGCTCAACATATTCATTCATTGGTTCCAATTGAGGCTCACCCTGCAGATAGTTAGGGAATTTGCTCAGTTCGATATCTGCAATGTCTGGTGCACCTTTACCAGACTGCAAACTCAACAATAGATTATTATGCATTTGATCAAATGGATAGGTTTCTGCAACAAGCTTAATCGGTCGATCAGGGTATTCTTCATTCCAGCGTTCTGCTGCATCTTTGAATAAATCCATATGCTGACCGACAAATGTCCAATAAGTCAATTCAGTTGCGTTCTCAAGATCTCCACCGACCACTTCTGTTTCATCCGCTTCGCTTCCTCCGCTACTGCCGCCTTTGCTGCAAGCTACCAACACGATGATCATCAAACCGATCATGAGCGTCTTCAAGATTTTCTTCATCAAAGCTCCCCCTCATTTTTTAAACTTTGAAAGCGTTTACTAAAGAGGTCATACCTCCCTTTCCGTTCAGCCAACTGGAGATCGGTCTGGATGATAGCGCATACATTTTTATGTCGGCCTATACGGTGTGTGTTATGTACATCGTATCACCGCTCCACTAATCAGTCAATAAGTTTCATTACATTAACTTAATAACTTATACGAACAAGGTTTAAAACAGAGAAAACATAACTAAAACTTGTTTAATAAGTTACAAAAATGGAGCTGACGTCATCAGCTCCATCTGCTTACTTTGTTTTTTCTAATGTCTCTTCTCCTATAGCTTGCGTCGACTGTCTTGTTACAAGTTTTATCGGAAATACAACACTATCGATGGCGGCCTCATAACCTTTACCTTGCCCGTTCTCAATTAAATCCAGGATCAGTTTTCCGGCTGCCCGGCCAAGCTCTGCTTTTGGATGTGCGACAGAAGTCAGCTTTACTTCAGATAATTCGGTCAGGAAGGAATCATCAAAGCCGACGATGGACATATCCTGTGGAATCTTGATATTACGTTCCCGGAGTACATTGATTAGCTTAATCGCCAGTTCATCGTTATAGCATACCAATCCAGTTGGCTTTGCGTCTGATTGATTCAATAAGGCTTCAAGCTCTTTTACAGGCTTCTCATGCTTCTCTTCCGTGCTGTAGGTTACAATATGATTTGGTGTGATTGGTACCTTGTATTCGCGATGAGCCTTCAAATAACCTTTCATCCGCAGCGTCCCTTGCATGTCATCCGTTTTGAAAAAACCGATGATATCCCGATGGCCTTGCTTGATTAGATGCTCTGTCTGAAGAAAAGCACCTTGTTCATCATCTACCAGCACCCGAAACGGCTCCAGTGCATCGTAGTACGCATTGATCATGATATACGGGATTTGCAAACGTTCGAGATTCAAGTAGTAGTTGATATTGGGATTTGCAGATGCACTTTTGGTCGGCTCGATGATAGCACCATCAAAACCAGTAGTTATGATTCGCTCCAAATACTCCCGTTCTTTCTCATGATCATTATTCGTATTGAACAGACTGACATTATAGCCATGATCACTCAAATAAGCTTCAGCACCGCGAATGATCGACGGAAAAATATAGTCGGAGATATAAGTCGTCACAATGGCGATATTCTTATTGGGCATCCCATTATGCTGCAGCTGCTGTTTTGACCGATCGGCACAGAATGTACCCGCTCCTTGTTCGCGATACAGCCATCCTTCTGTAACCAGTTCCCCAATCGCCAGCCGGACTGTATGACGGCTTACCTCGAATTGCTTCATCATTTCACTTTCGGACGGGATTTTTGCATGCGGCTCATACGTACCATCGAGGATTTTAGACTTGATTGCTTGCTTTACAATCCCATATTTTGTCTGCATAACTAACACCAGCTTCCTTGACATGTTCGTATAAGTTAGCATATCACAAGTTATGGGAGTGACGCACTATCTTGCTCGATATTATATTAGCCAGCCGTACAAATCCACTCATGCATTTTTTTGCTGTTACAGATATGGTACGATCAGAACGGAAACCATTAGTCCGTACATACAACCCTGTTCGCACAACCTAGAAATGAACCGGCAAAATACACCTGGAGGAAGACAACATGATAAAAAAATACGATGCTTTATTTTTCGACGTAGACAACACCATCCTGGACTTTACCAAAACTGAACAAGAAGCTCTTCCGCTTTTGTTCCAGCAGCACGGCTTGCCAATAGATGAAGCTGCCATGACTGCTTACCGCACCATCAATCAGCGGCTGTGGCATTCTTTTGAAAAAGGGGAAATCGACCGCGATACTGTCGTCCGTTCCAGATTTACAGAGTTTTCTGCGCTGTATGGCCGCCAAGTGGAAGGAGCTGATCTGGACACTGCCTATCGGGAACTTTTGGCACAGGGAAGACATATGATAGCTGGTGCGGCTGAGGTATTGGATAAACTGTCCAACCACTATCCATTGTATATTGTGACAAACGGCGTTTCAGAGACACAATTTCGACGGCTGAAAGCTACTGGATTGTTTCCTTACTTCCAATCCGTATTCGTTTCAGAAGATACCGGCTTCCAAAAACCAATGTCTGGGTTCTTTGATTACGTGTTTGAACGCGTTCCCGGAATCGAACCGGGTCGTTCGTTGATCATCGGGGATTCCTTGGTAGCCGATATCCAAGGCGGAAATATGGCAGGTATGGACACATGCTGGTTCAACCCTAGCAGACTTCCGAACCATCTGCCGCTTACACCGGATTATGAAATCACTAAGTTGGAAGAATTGCTGGATATATTGAAATACTAGATGTACATCCTTTTAGTTACTATATAATCGAAAGTGAACCGAAAATAGTGTGGTTCAAATGGGACATGTTCTTGCACCCTTTTTTGAACCTTCTTTCGATAATATAGGTAAGCATTGTAATTTAAACTGATTCACAAAAAAGATGCGCCAAAAAGCGCATCTTCAAACTTTTTTATCTTGCATATAGCTTTCTACATAATCAGTGAATTGACGTAAAGCAAAGAATTGTTCATGTCTCTCCAATTTGGAAAACATCCACGAGTTCCTGGTGATTTTATTGCCCTCTTTATCTTGTATCGGAAGCTTATAAACTTCACTATGATTTCGCACCACTAAACCTGGAAGAATCGAGAAACCTAAGTTATTTGAAATCATGTCCAGACAAGTGTCTGCACGATCGACTTCCATTATGACCTGAGGGGCTGCAGTGAAATGCTCATACCACCATTTATCTATCATATTCTTCAGTTTAGTATCCGTCTTATAGCTGATCATTGGCAGCTCCGGTAAAGCATCGATGCTGATAGGTTTGCTCGAGGCAACCACCATATCCTCCTCAAAGAGAAGCTGCTTCACGCTCTATATTGTGGGAGTGATCACTGCTTTACCAGTTATGTTTGACTTGCTCGATGTGGATATGGCACTTGATTTACGCATATTCGAGATTCCTTTGGCGGTTATTGTACATAATGGAAACCAAATGTATAGAGGCATTACAATATGGGGTATTCTATCCGTTGGTGTCCTAGGTGGCATTTTAAACTACGCTCTATTCCTTTTGCTAAACAGGAAACATGCATAATCTGCAATAACCTAAAAGGCTTGCTTTACCCTTACAGTGGGTACGGCAAGCCTTCAATATGTTCATTGAGGATTATGATTGTTCTTCGATGGAGTGTTCCCAATTTACAGCGAGTAAAATGAGCAAATAGCCAATTTTTACTTCCACACTACTTGGTTCCACTGCAGTTCTTTCCGGAATTGCTTCAAGTTTGTATCATTATCGATTGTCACGCATTCAATCCCGATCATTTCAGCAAAGTCTTCGAGCTGCTCTGCTGTGAGCGCAAATGTAAGGGCGGTATGGTGAGCCCCGCCGGCATAGATCCAGGCTTCTGTCGCTTCACTCAAGGATGGCTGCGGCTTCCATAGCACTTTGGCGACCGGTAAATTCGGTGTGTCTTTTTCCGCTTCCACTGCATCTACTTTATTGACGACCATGCGGAAGCGGCCGCCAAGCTCGATGATGGAAACATTGATTGCCTCACCAGCAATGCCATCGAATACAATTCGCGCCGGATCCTCCTTACCGCCGATACCAAGCGGATGCACCTGGATGGACGGGCGGTTGGCCGCCACAGTCGGGCAAACCTCCAGCATGTGGGATCCCAATATCAATTCGTTGCCTTCTTCCAAATGATATGTGTAATCCTCCATGAAGGACGTCTTCTCATTGTTCGCCATTGCTTTCAGCAAACGTACAAGTGCCGCAGTTCGCCAGTCCCCTTCTCCGGCAAAACCATAGCCCTGCGCCATCAAGTGCTGGACAGCAAGACCCGGCAACTGTTTCATGCCATGCAAGTCCTCGAAGTTCGTGCTGAATGCCTGATAGCCGCCACGATCCAAGAAACGTTTCAATGCTACTTCGATTCGGGCTTGTTCCTGGATGGAAGCAAGCTGATCCTCATCTGTTGGCAGGTCGTATACTTCTTTGTATGCTGTTACGGTGTCCTCTACATCTGCGTCGGAAACTTCCTTCATCTCGGCGACCAGATCTCCAATGCCGTAATAATCGACAGTCCAGCCGAACTTTATTTGGGCTTCTACCTTGTCACCATCTGTAACCGCTACAGTTCGCATATTATCCCCAAAACGCGCTACCTTGATCTGCTGGCTTTCATTGAAACCAACAGCAGTCGTCATCCAGTCCGCAATACGCTTTTGCACTTGCCTGTTGCCCCAATACCCGACAATCACTTTCCTGGCTTTATTTAGTCTCGTTCCCATAAAACCATATTCCCGATCGCCATGGGCAGATTGGTTGAGGTTCATGAAATCCATATCAATGGAATCCCATGGCACATCCCGATTGTACTGCGTATGCAAATGCAAAAGCGGTTTCTGCAATGCCTTCAGTCCGCCTATCCACATTTTTGCAGGCGAGAATGTGTGCATCCAAGTGATCAAACCGGCACATTCCGGGTCGGCATTCGCCTCCAAACTAACCCGATGGATATCGGCTGCATTGGTAAGCACTTCCTTGAAAGTGATCGGAAACGGCAGTGTACCTTGCGCATTCAGCTTGTTAATGAGATCCTCTGAATTTCCTTGGACTTGATTAAGCGTTTCTTCCCCGTATAAGTGCTGACTTCCTGTCACGAACCAAAACACATATGGCTTTACTTGCAGCATGCTAGCTCCCCCTTATTACTGTAGTGTCAATTTCCTTTCAGATTGCGAGCGGATTGCTTTCAGCCGTTTCATTACGTCGTTATCTCCCCGGCCGAAATAGTCGTGCAGTTTGTTGTACTCCTGATAAAGCAATTCGTAGATCTCGACATTCTCCGGTATCGGCTGAATGACTTCTTCCTTTACCCGAGCCATATTTTCCGCAGCATCCAGGATGCTGTCATATCCCCCGACCTCTGCACCAGCAGCCACGGCACCGAACATCGCAGCACCGACAGCTGGTGTTTGTATCGAATCCGCAATATAGATTGGCCGGTTCGTTACATCTGCAAAAATCTGCATGAGCAGTTTATTCTTCTGCGGCAGACCACCACATGCATAAAGCTCCTCAACCGCAACTCCGTTTTGATGGAAAGCGTCGACAATTTTACGAGTGCCAAATGCTGTTGCTTCCAGCAAGGCACGATACACTTCCTCCGGCTTGGTCGCCAGCGTCAGCCCAAGCACCATTCCGCTCAATTCCGTATCAACCAGTACCGAACGATTGCCGTTCATCCAATCAAGCGCCAATAACCCAGTCTCTCCCGGACGATAAGCATGAGCACGTTCCTCCAGCCACTGATGGACATTTTTCCCGGCAGCTTCTGCCTGACGATGAACATAAGCAGGGACCTGCTCCTCCACGAACCAGCCAAAAATATCACCAACAGCAGACTGACCTGCTTCATAGCCATAGTAGCCTTCGATAATGCCATCCTCGACCACTCCGCACATTCCCTCGACTGTCCGCTCTTCTGTCCCAAGCAGCATATGACAGATGGACGTCCCCATTGCCATCACCATTTTTCCAGGTGTCACTACCCCCATCGCCGGTACGGCTGCATGGGCGTCGACATTTCCGACTGCAATTGCCATACCTGGAGACAGATTCATGGCAGCTGCAAATTCAGCCTGCAGTTCACCAGCCTTCGTCCCGAGTGGATAAACATCTCCACGCAATTTTGTATCTGCCAGATCCCGCATCGCAGGGTGCAAACTACCGAAGAAGTCAGCGGACGGATAGCCATCCCGCTTATGCCAAATCGCTTTATATCCTGCCGTACAGCTATTTCTTTTCAGCTCTCCTGTCAGCTGGGAAATGACCCAGTCGGTAGCCTCGATAAACTGATCGGCCGCTTTATAGATCTCCGGAGCTTCATCAACGATCTGCCATATTTTCGGAATCATCCACTCTGAGGAAATTTTTCCGCCATAGCGAGCAAGGAAAGCCTCTCCCCGTTCCCCGGCAAGTTCATTCAGTTTGTTTGCTTCTTCCTGTGCAGCATGATGTTTCCAAAGCTTCACCCAGCTGTGCGGATTATCACGGAATGCCGGATCAAAGCATAATGGTTCCAGATTTTCATCCACTGGCAAAATCGTACAAGCAGTGAAGTCGATACCGAGTCCGATTACATCTGTCGGATCCACCCCGGCAGTCTGCATGACTGCGGGAACAGACTGCCGCAAAACATCCAGATAATCCATCGGATGCTGCAGCGCCCATTCATAGCCTAAAGCTTTATCCAGATGTGGCAGTTTCACATCCATGACACCATGTTGGTATTCGGTCACATGCTCCGCCATTTCCATTCCATCTTGCAGCCGGACGAGCACCGCTCTGCCAGACTGTGTCCCATAATCAATTCCAATCGTAAATTTATCCTTCCCCATGGAATCCTCCTCCTAAGTCGTCTGGCCGTAGTATGCGTCAGCCCCGTGTTTTCGCAAATAATGCTTATCCAGCAGCTGCTGGTCCATATCCTCTACATGCTGATCCAGCTGGTATGAGAGATGTGCCATCTTTGCTACTTCTTCCAGCACAACAGCGTTATGTACCGCTTCGGCTGGTGTCTTGCCCCAATTGAAAGGTGCATGCTTATGCACGAGGACACTAGGCACTTGATTCGGATCAATCCCCTTTGTCCGGAAAGTCTCCACAATCACGTTGCCGGTCTCAAGCTCATAGTCCTTCTGGATCTCTTGTCCGGTCATAGGCCGGGTGCAGGGAATCGTTCCATAAAAGTAGTCCGCATGAGTTGTTCCCAACGCAGCTACTCCTTTGCCGGATTGCGCAAAAGATGTCGCCCATGTAGAATGCGTATGGACAATCCCGCCAATATCTTCAAAATGCTTATACAGCACCAAATGCGTCGCTGTGTCTGATGATGGCTTCAAATCTCCTTCGACCACTTCGCCCTCCAAGTTGACAACCACCATGTCCTTTACCGTCAGCTTCTCATACACCACTCCGCTAGGTTTGATCACCACCAAGCCGGCATCCCTGTTGATACCGCTTACATTTCCCCACGTAAAAGTAACCAGCTTATGTTTAGGGAGATCCAAATTCGCTTGCAGCACCTGTTCTTTTAATTCTTCCAGCATCAGGCTCACCTCTTCTTGTACGTATATTTGATTACTTATTGTGATTTTACATCAATTTGTACGTACAATCAATCTCTTTTTTCAAACATAAACGTACAAGTTGATTAACTGGCACAAAAAAGCAGACACTTCCGAGGAAATGTCTGCTTGTCTTTATTTTTTTCTTTTAATCGGTGCGGGTTTCGTATTGGTCGGAATCAACGATTGATACGTTTCTCCATCCAGATTGGCCAGATGTTCTGCTTTTATTCCTTCTAGCAGATCGGGCTTTTGCAACAATTCCAGAGCGGATGCGGCCAGTACTTTTCCTGTGAACAGCATGCCTTTATGGGCAATGGATGACTTACCTTGGGTAACAAGCTGCCAGCTATGGAATGGTGTCGCAAATGCGCAGGTGGTGACATAAATTTGCCCAGTAGGGACAAGCCAGCTGACATCGCCTACATCCGTGGATCCTCTGAAGAAACCTGGTTCTGATGGAAAATCCAAAATGCCTCGCGACAGTATCTTATCCTCATTTTTCTGTATCGCTGCTTTTTCTTCTGCACTGAATGTTTGCTGCACCTCTTGGGCAAATGCATATTCTTCTTCTGTATAGCTAGGTGCTTCGGTCGCTTCCATATGCTTATGCATCAGCTTGCCTAACGTGGCATTTGGAATCAAGTCCGCTGATGACGCATCGAATTGGATCTCCATTTCGGTTCCTGTCATCAAGGCCGCTCCCCTGGCAACATCTTTAACCCGCTCCAGGATTGCTGCGACCTCACTTATTTTCGGAGCACGTATCTTATAAAGAACCTCTGCATTTGGCTGAACGACATTGGGGCTCATTCCGCCAGCGTCGGTTATCGCATAATGCAGCTGACCTTCCGGGATGATATGCTCCCGCAGGAAATTAGATCCGATGTTCATCAATTCGACAGCATCCAATGCACTTCTGCCCAGATGCGGACTGAATGCCGCATGACTGCTTGTACCGGTAAAACGGAAATACACTTGGCAAGTCGCAAGCATTCTTGCATGATAGACCTGATTTTCATCCCAAGGATGCCAGGTCAGTGCAACATCCACATCGCTGAAGAGTCCAGCTCGAGCCATGAAGGCCTTACCGCCTCCGCCTTCTTCAGCGGGGCATCCATAATAACGCACTGTTCCTTCCAGTTTGTTTTCTTCCATAAGCTGCTTCACTGCCATCGCTGCTGCCATTGCACCAGTTCCGAGCAGGTTATGTCCACATCCATGTCCGTTGCCACCTTCTACTATCGGAACCTTTGTTGCGCTGTCTGCCTGCTGGCTCAAACCAGATAATGCATCGAACTCGCCTAGAAATGCTATAACCGGCTTCCCGCTGCCGAAGCTAGCAACAAATGCAGTTTCCATTTCACCGGCATTGCGCTGCACATCAAAGCCTTCTTCTTCCAAAGTCGCCGCTAGTATTTCAGCAGATTGGACTTCTTCATATCTCGTCTCTGCAAAATCCCATATTCGATCGCTGACAGCAGTCAGCTCGTTTCTTTTGCCTTTCAGGATCTCCGATATACGCTCATAGACATTTTGACTCGTTAGCAAATTGGAATTCCTCCTGATAGTAGAATTCATTCACTTCTATTATAGCATTATAATTCTGAAAACTCAGTTAGCTAATTCTTATAGTATGCAAATAGACTCAAGCAAATGCTTGAGCCTGTATTAACTTAGCAACTTATCTCCTCATCTTAATCCCGTCAGCCTATTTTGAAGTCGGAAGCAGTTCTGTACACAATGCCAAAAACTCCCCCGCCATTATCTTAATCGTTTCACTCGATAGCATCTGATCCTCTGCATGTGCAAGAAGCAGCGAAAACGGCAGCATTTCTCCTGTTGCTTCTCTCTGAACAAAGGAAACATGCACTTTATGAATTTGGTTGTATGCTTTATCTCCTGATGCCATTGCAGATTTTGCACCCTCAAAATCTCTTCCTCTTGCCAATCGCATGGCCTCCACGTAATGACTGCGCGCTTCCCCTGCATACGCGATGATCTGAAAGGCTGCCCGCTGCATTTCTTCTAATGTCTCTTTCACCAGAGCACCTCCCTATTGTCGCTGTTTTGCTAGCTGCAGTGCTTTTTGCAATAACTTCTCTCCATCCGCAGTGCCATATAACCTTACATCCATCACATCAACTGGAATTCCATATGGCGCTGCTCGCTTTTCTGTTGCTCGTCTTGCAAATCGTACCTGAGGGCCTAACATAATGACGACTACTTCATCATGATGGGCTTGCAATTCTTCCTCTATTGCTCCTTCTGGAATAGCATAGATGTAATATTCTTCTCCTAAAGTCTCAGCTGCTTTTTTCATCTTGGATACAACCATTGATGTTGACATGCCTGCTGAGCAGGCTAATAGAATTCGCTTCATGCTGTTTCCTCCCCTTATTTGTATTCCTCTTCCGTTATGTTCAGCAACTTCGACTGAATGACTTGCTGATACCAGTATGCTGATTTCTTTAGCCGGCGGTTCCGGTCTTTCTCCAAATCAATTTCAACTAACCCATATCGGTTTTTGAACGCATTCATCGGCGATACATTGTCTGTAAATGCCCAGAGCATATACCCCAGGCAATTTGATCCCTCTTGGGTTACACGAAGCGTCTCTGCCAAATGCTCTCTGATGAAAGCAATCCGATAGTCATCCTCTATTCTGCCGTCGCCTCCTCGGAAGCGCTGCTCATTCTCTACACCCATACCGCTTTCAGCTACAAACCATGGCATATTCCCATACTCCTCTTTCATCCGCATCCCCATATCGTAAATGATTGACGGATAGATTTCCCACCCTCGATAAGGATTCATTTTGCGACCAGGCAGATCGAATTTATCATAGTAAAAAGCAGGGTGAAACGGAGTGTCCGTATGCCATTGATAGGCTGGTGCCTTCACACGATGCGGATAGTACAAATTCAATCCGACTATATCCACCGTATGCTCCTTTATCACAGCTAAATCTGCATCTGCTGCCTCAAACATGATGTTATGTTTTTTCAGCAGGCGAACTAATTCTTCTGGATACGTCCCTCTTATACTAGGATCCAAGAATACACGATTATAAAAGAGATCATATATTTCTGCTGCTTGTTTATCATGTGGTGCAGAACTTCTCGGATAGGTTACTTCTGGATTCAAAATGATACCGATTCTACTGTTATCTCGTTTATTAATCGGCAAAGAACGGAATAATGCAACAACCTTTGCTGTAGCTAAGGATTTGTGGTAATTCCATTGCATCCACTTCTTGGTATTTTGTTCATACGGGTAACGGATGGCATCCAAGTAAATCCGTGTTTGGGGGACGATTGGTTCGTTGAAGGTGAACCACAAATCCACCTTCTCTCCAAAGCGTTCCAGTGCGCGCTGTGCGTATAGTACAAACAAATTCACCACATCACGGGAGCTCCATCCATCATATTTCTCCAGCAAGTAAGCGGGCACTTCATAATGCTCCAAGCAAATCATCGGTTTGATTCCTTGGCTTAGAAGTTCATCAATCATGCTTTCCATATAAGCCGCATATGTCTCATCAACGATACCTTCCTCATAATCGATAAGAAAACGAGACCAATTGATAGAAGTGCGATAATGCGTCAGGCCGATATCCTTCATGTACCCGATATCTTCCTGATAACGATGATAGAAATCTGTCGCCACAGCAGGACCATAGCCGTTATGCCATACATGCCGATTTTGTTTGTACCATACATCCAAGTAGCTATCCTGGCCTTCTTTCTTTCCGCTCCAGCCTTCTGTCTGCCAGGCTGATGCTGCTGCACCCAGTATGAAGCGGTCTGGTATACGAATCTGCTGTGTCATATATTACCTCTCCCTTTCCATACTGTAAGCTGTCTGATGAGTGAAATCGGAATAATTCACTACACTATCTTCGTGCTGCTTTCATCATTGGAACCTTCGTCTAGTCTGCGTGTGCGGTTCGCAATGAAAATGAAAGGCAGATAAATCAAAATAGATGCCCCAATACAAATCAATTGGGTGACAACTGCCCCCCAGCTACCGCCTGTAGATAACCATGCATTGATGATTGGCGGTGTGGTCCACGGAACCATGACAACAGCTTTATCCGCAAATCCAATAACCGTTGCGATATACCCAATTGTTCCCGTGATAAGCGGGGTAATAATGAATGGAATTGCCAGAATCGGGTTCAGCATGACCGGTACGCCGAAAATGACGGGCTCATTAATATTGAAGATACCCGGTCCTGCCGACAATTTTGCAATGCTGCGCATCTCTTGTTTTTTTCCTGCAATGAATATCGCAGCAAGAAGTCCAATCGTGACACCGGAGCCTCCGATGTTCATGTAAACATCCCAAAAAGGCATCGTAATGATATTCGGGATCTCCTCACCAGCAGCATAAGCGTTCATATTGACAGTAATAGATCCTAGTAAAAGCGGCTCCCGGATTGGCTTGATCATCTGGTTGCCATGGATTCCTATCACCCAGAAGAATTGAGCAACGAACATTAGTAATAAGATTCCTGGCAATCCTTGGATAGCCGACTCCAAAGGACGCTGAATTAAGTTATACACTGCTTCATGCAAATAGATTCCTGTTAAACGATGAAATGCAAAGCCAAAGCTGGCTATGATCGTCACTGTAATAATCGATGGAAATAATGAAGCAAATGATGTCGTTACATTGGATGGAACGCTGTCAGGCATTTTTATGGTGAGTTTATCCATCTTGGAAAACCAGGTGAACAGCTCTACAGATATGAGAGCGATGAACATGCCTAGGAACAGACTTTTTGGATCTGAGAACTCCCTAGCTAATACATTAACCACTTCCTGAAAAGAACCATCGACCTCCAAAAATACCGTTGTTGGTATGACGGAGATATACGACATCAAGGCCATTAAACCAGGGAATAATGATTTGAGACCATTGATTCTGCCAAGCTCTATCCCGATCAAAACCACTGCTGCAATGGTAATGAAGTTTAGCGTCGCATAATTTATCGCGCTCATGATCCCTTGTAATTCAGCTAAGAATGAAAACATACGGAATGCAGCTAAACCAGTTTCTGGGTCCAGGATCATATTCTCGACTAGAACAGCAAACGCTCCGACAATGATTACCGGCATCAGGGTCACGAATGATTGCTTGATTGCTTTTATATGTTTCTGATTGGATATGGTATAAGCTACGCCTTCTAAGGCACCTGTGAATTTATCCATTTTCTTGCCCATCTGACTCTCCCCCTTCGCTTATACCAGAGTCTATTATAAAAGCGCTTACATTTACATACATTGTTTTTCCTCTTTCATAGGAAAACTATCAGCTTAACAGGGGGAGGCATGCTGCTAAATCCTGTGCTTGTATGAGCTGTTTCACTTTCTGCCTATCCTCGATAAAAACCACCATGCTCTCGTAAAGCTGTTGCAAACCCTCGTTATATTGTTTTGGCACACAAAAAAGGAATATGATTTGTACCTCATGGCCTCCCCAATCAATTGGCCGCTGTAACGTGCAGCAGAGCACAACCGGTTCATCCATTACCGGGTAAATAGGATGCGGGACTGCAACGAAGTTTTCCTGAAATGTAGGGGCCATCTCTTCTCTTTCCTTTATAAGCGCCAGCAGATTAGATGGAACAATAAAGCGTTTTTCCATTTGCGCAACCAAAAATTGTAATACATCATCACGCTTTGTATAGGATAGCTGCAAAAAGATATGATCTGCCGGGATATAGGCAGACAAGGTTTGCAATCTATCTGCAATGATCCGTTCAATATGACCTACATCAGAATCCCGAAGCAGCGTATGAACATTGATAATTGGTTTAGACAGTGTCTCCGGCAGCGGTACCGTAGTGATAATGAGATCAATATCTTCAAGTGACCGTCTTTGTAAATCCGCAGCGCTGCACGTGCCTGCAATTTCCATCCTGCCGCTAAATCGGGCTTGCAGCTTATAATACAGCAGCTGCGAACTGGCGATTCCTGTTGCACATACGACCAAAGCTCGTTTTTTCACCCGCTGACTTTCCTGTCTCTCCATCGCAGCTCCGACATGCAAAGCCAAGTAGCCAAGTTCATCCTCATTAATTGACACATCCGTCAGCTCCTGAAGTTTTTTCCCCATCAATACGCTGGCATCGAAAGCTTTCGGATATGCTTGTTTAATCTCAGAGAGCATCGGATTCCGTATCGTCAGTCCGTATTTAAAACGGTTTAATGCTGGTTTTAGGTGCAGAGCAATACCACTGAGAAGTTCATTATCATTAGCAAGTGAGAGCTGCATATGTTCATCTGCCACCCGAAGCAATGATGCTGAAATTTCAATGATGCGGGAATTCACTACCTTCGTAAAATCCTTCATTCCTTTGTCTTCGTAAGAGACTGATTTAGCTCCCAGTAAATGCATCGTCATGTATACGACTTCGTCTGTTGGCAGTTCTACTCCCAGTACATTCCCAACGCTTTTGGCCAGCTTCTGTGCAACTTGATATTCCTTCAACCTGGAAAGATGCTCTTTGTCTGATTTTGATATATCCGCCACTAAACCTGCGTCCATCCGTTCACTCGCTATCCAGATATGAATAACTAGATTATCAACGCCTATCTCCGTTACCAGCGTATCTTCTTCTTGGAGTACAGAAACAACCAAATGCCGGAGCTGCTGATACAATTGCCCCTTAAGCCCTGGTATCGTCGTATCTGCTTCAAGAAATGTACGATACACGTTTCGTAGCTGTCGTTCAGAACCAATGACACGTATCCCGTATCTTGGCTTCGTGATAACAGTAAGGCCCCTTCGTTCCAAATCCTTTTTTAACACTTTCAAATCATTCTTAATGGTAGATTCGCTGACATACAGTGTTTCTGCAGCATCCTCTAATTTGAGATAGGTCTTTCTTTGTAACAACAGAAGGGCTAATTTGGTGACACGGTCCGATTGATCCTCCATCTCCTGCGTCTGCATTTTCATGTGGTTATATGCTTCCGAATCTTGCAGAATCAATCTATACCCCTTCCCTCTTTTAGAATCGATGAACGCTCCAAATGTTGGCAATGTATTAGATAATACACGCATATCGGTCCTTACCGTTCTTGCTGTTACGCCTAGCATGCCAGCGATCTGTTCACCCGTATATCTGTCGCCAAGTTCTAACAATTTAAGAATGCCAATCTGTCTCTTTGACAGCAATTTGTATCACCCCTTCCTAAAAGATGATCTCATACAGATGCCCTATAAAAGAAGGTCCCTTTTTATGTTAATCTACTTAAATAAACGTTTACTTTGAAAAAGCAACAGAACCTTCTTTAAAGAATCGATACCACTGATCAATTTTCTCTTCTTCCCTAACTCTAAGTAAATTCAATATGTCCTTGGCGAATTCTAAAGGTGCGGTCCCATTAGCTGTAACCAGATTTTCCTCCCTTACAGATTGCGACTTGATATAGTATTGCTCGCCCTTGTAATCAAGAGCACCTGCTTGTAGGTATTCCAAGCTGTTGCTTGTATGCTTCACTCCTTCCAAGAAACCATATCTTCCAAGGAAGACTGTAGCATCGCAAATAGCAGCAACCGGTATATTACTTGCAGCACAATGTGCTACCAGCTCTTTTACCGGCACGGTTTCAGGCTGTCTCCATGTGTTGCCGCCAGGCAGGATGAGCATGTGAAAGTCGATCGTCTCTGTATCTGCCAAACTATAATCTGGGTGAACTCTAAATCCGCCGATAGATGAAACTGGTTGTCCATCCAGCGTGACGGTCTTCACCTGATAGTCTGAATGTGGTGCTTGCAGTTCTGCAGCTATATAGCTTGCTTCCCAATCTGCGTACTCGTCGATCAGTAACATAAGGACTGTTTTTTTCATCATGGCACCTGCTTTTTTGTTTTTTTAGACTTCCCGACTAAGAAACATGATTCTTTCTATTTCCTGGAATCCGTTTCGTTTATAAAATGTTTCGGCTGGTAATCCTCGGTCCGTCAACAATGTTATCGTCTTTGTATCTGCTGTTTTCAGCAAATAGTCCATCAGAGCCTTCCCGATGCCCTTATTCTGTTGATCGGATCGTACACACATCTCATTGATAAAGAATTCTTCTCCTGACCACCATTTCCTTTTCGTTCCAAAGATAAAGCCGATGACCTCTTCAGCTTCTACTGCAACAATACCTGTAAACCCTGGTGTTTGGTAGAAATCCAGCAAGTAAGATAATGCGGATTTTGCTGTCCAAGCTTCATTCCACGGTGCTTCATTAAAAACCTTAGCAAAGGTATCACTGCATGATTGCAGGTCCTCTTCCTTACAAATACGGATTTGCATAATGTGCCTCCTTACAGTTTCTTCGTCTTCACCATCGATGCTGTCTCATATCCCAGTCGTTTATATAAGTGCTGTGCAGCTGTGTTAGCCACAAATACATTCAATGCGAGATTGCCGATGCCTTTACGCTTTGCCACTTTTTCTAAATGTGTCAGTGCTGCACTGGCATAGCCCATTTTTCGGAATGCTTCATGTATATAAATATGGTAGATAAACGCCCTGTCTCGTTCTGCCTGGATGTTATACCAGATAATGCCGACATTCTCTTTCTTATCTTCACAAAATATATGCCCAATGAATTGATCTTTTTTTCTGTTCTCTTCTGACAATGAATTGTTAAGCTGGATCTCCGCATCCTTAAGGGCTGCTGCTTTCGGGATACCTAGATTAGCAGATACATTTTCTGCATAGTTAAGAATTTCAAATTCAATATAATGCTGCACTTCTTCCGTATTCATTTCTTTGAACATGACTGTCATATAGCTCATCCCCTATATTCCATATTTTTCTTTTCATTTTACAGGAATTAGTTACAGAAAAGAACACGATCTTAAACACAAAAATGACCTTCCTTGTTGAAGAAAGGTCTATTGAAAAAGATAAGCTATCAAAAATAAAGCTATTCTTCCGTAAACAAATGCTTCAAATACCCTTCTCGATTATGCAGGAATCCTTTCGTAATCTGATAATGCTCCGTCTCTTCGTAACCTACCGATTGTATTCCTTCCTCACTGAAATGCAGAATGTCCGCTCCTGGATATCCCAGGAGGATCGGCGAGTGCGTCGCGATGATGAATTGCACTTGCTTGGTTTTTTCCAAATCGCGGAGAATGCGCAGAAACGTCAGCTGCCGCTGTGGAGACAATGCTGCCTCCGGCTCATCAAGCAGATAGATGGCACGCTTGCCAAAACGGTTCTGAAACAAAGAAAGAAAAGCTTCACCATGGGATTGGTGATGCAACGATTTACCACCATAGGCATGGTACGATCCAATTTCATCAATATGGGAAGCAAAATGATAGAATGATTCAGCACGCAGAAAAAAGCCATTCGTCACTTTCGGCAGCCAAGATAATCGGATATTATCTGCAAGCGCTGCTTCGGATGCCTCTACTTCATATGTATTATTTCGTCCTCCCCCAGCTGTATGGAATCCGCATATATCGGCGATTGCTTCCATCAATGTTGACTTCCCACTCCCATTTTCACCAACAAAGAAAGTTACTGGCTTTGCCAATTCCAGTTCGTCGAGTTGCTGGATTGCCGGGATAGAGTAAGGATATGTATCTTGATGATAGCTGCTGTCCCGCAGCAGCTTCACTCTTTTTAAAAACAAATACTTCAGCTCCTTCGTCCAACTCTAAAAGTCAGGTTGTATTGCTTTTTTCATCCTGTAAAAATAAACGTAATGATAGATCAACTCTCCGATAAATAAAAACAAATAAGCAAGGAGCACATGCAGAATATCATTTAATCGAATCCATCCCAAAACCTTTGCCAGTACTACAAAAAGAAATAAGCTGCTGCCTGTCATCCAAGCGATTTTTATCTGGATGCTGTGGTAGGATAATCGCTCTCTGTCTTTCAACTGACGATTTCTTTTCCGAAGAACTCCCAATTTCAATATGAACCCTATCCCTACTACAAGACCTACATAGGTAAACACAGACATCGGTCATCACCTTTCCAGAGCCTCGAATCCTTTTTTACAAAAAGGATTCGAGGCTCTTCGTTTAATATTCCACTTTCTTATTAATCTTCCTGCCTCACTCTTCGTTCTGGATAGCTTAAGGCATTACGGGGCTGACTAAATACAGCACTTTTTCTTTGATTCTTTGATTGTCAGCTATATCTTCTTATATCAATTTATACGTAACTGTAACATCCATAGCCTATCCATTAACACATAGATGACTGCTGATGGAGATTGCATTTCTTAACATGCGATTGAATTTTTGCTTTTTTATTCATCTGCAAGTAATTCATCCTTCTCTTAAATAAATAATACTTTTAAACTATCTGTTGTTTATTATCTATTTCAATATTCACAGGCACGCCAGGACTTTCCCGTGACTGAAGTATCAATTCTCTTTTGCTACCGAGCTGAGCATGGAAAAAACACCCACATTCCGATAAAATATGTCTAGCATTACAGAGGAGGACCCGTATGGAACACGAGATGAAACCTGGCAGAACAAAAACCATCATGTATGATAACGAAAAAAATAAGATGGTGGAAATAGAGAAGCGTTTGGAAACTTTTGATGACGTTGGCGGCTTGGAGGATGTAAAGAAGAAAATCAGAACAGACTTTATCGTGCCAATTCAGTCACCTGAAATATTTGAAGCATTTGGGAAGAAAATTGGCGGAAGCCTTCTATTCTATGGACCTCCAGGCTGTGGGAAAACTTTTTTGGCAAGAACGGTGGCTGGCGAGATCAATGCCCGCTTTTTCCATCTTGATATCCAAGCAATCCTTTCCAAGTGGTTAGGCGAATCCGAACAAAACCTGCACGAGCTGTTTGAGGATGCAAGAAGACAGGCACCTTGTGTACTATTCATCGATGAACTGGACGCACTTGGCGGAAATCGCCAGCACATCTCTCACCATACCCGGACACTGGTGAACCAGCTATTAGTGGAGATGGATGGATCGGCATCCAAAAATGAAGGAGTTTATATCATCGGAGCAACCAACACGCCTTGGTATCTGGATCCCGCGTTGCGTCGCCCTGGCCGTTTCGATTCCCTTGTCTTTCTTCCACCTCCAGCACAGGAAGAAAGAGAAGCGATTCTGAAATTGAAGACGAAAGGGAAACCAACAGAGGATCTTCAGCTTGAGCTGGCAGCGAAATATACCGAACATTTTTCGGGAGCAGATCTGGAATATCTCGTCAAGGATGCCATTGATTCCGCGATTACAAGATCCTATGAAACTGGGACCGTTCAGCCGATGACAAATGAAGATTTACTGTACGCACTCGAAAGACGAAAGCCGACAACGTTGGAATGGTTCCACACCGCCAAAAGCTATGCGAAATTCAGTGACGCCAATCAAGAATATAAAGATGTGCTTGATTATATCTACAAGCACGATGTGAATTAAGGCAGGATGTCCATGTCACAATTAGTACCCAGTAAAGAAGAGGCCATCAAGTTTTATAATGATAATAATAAATATGGGGCCCACACTGTTAAAGAGTATGCAGAACAAGTTCTTCAGGAGGACCCAGCTTCTCCCCGGGGTCATTTCATCTTAGGTATCTATTATTTATATAGCTCACAAAATGAAAAAGCAATCGAGTGCTGGAATCATGCATTCAGCTTGGCTCCTACCAATCTCGAAGTAATTGATACGTATATTTCATATCATCGTATTGCAAACCTTGTTACAGAACGTTTAAAGGAAGTTATCGACTCATCTTTGCAGCTTTATCCTGATAATCCTTTCCTGCACTACGAGCGTGCATCAATATTTATACACATTGACACAGAAGAGGCCATCACTTCTTATAAAGAAGCAATTCGCCTAGCCCCGCAAGAAGCAGATTTTTCAGCTGAGTTGAGCATCCTGCTTAATAACCTGAACCGAGAAAAAGAAGCAGAGAAATATGAACGGCTCTCCTTGCAAGCGGATCCTGAAGACTGGCTTAACCTGAAGTTTTTTGCTGATATTGCCTACAGCCGCAAAAAATATAAAAAAGCACTCCAGCTGATTGAACATGCTATTCGGCTTGCTCCGGCACAGCCGGAGGTTCGAGAGTCTTATTTTAATATTATTCAGACAAGGAATCCATTCACACGAACAATGTTCCATATTGCAGACATCCTGTTCATTGTTCCGGCTGGCTGGCTGCAGACATTGTTCGGAAAGAAAATACAACTCAAATACTATCGTTATTTCGTCATGCTTCTGGAGAGCATCATTTTGTTTCTTTTGTTTGGGCCCTATGCTCTTGGGATTATTGGCGTATGGACTATTTCATTGTTTATTGGTCGCAAGCTTGCTAAGTCAGAAGTTTTGAAGAGTGGGATTACCGCTACAGAAGAGAACCGAATGATGGATAAGGCAGTCCAGAATCAACAGGAAGCAATCAGCGAACTGCAAGCAACGATCCAACCGAGGGCTAGCCAGCAGAAAGCAAAAACTTTATCCGAGGAAGAGTTGGAAAAGCAATTGCAAAGCATGTGGCAGGAAGCAGATATTACGGCAGTCAAAAACCGTCGTGCACAAGAAAAAGAACATGCCGCACATGTACCCGCATCAACTCAGCCAGTACCTTATAAAGAGATCAAGGAATATCGCCGCCTGCCTGCTTCCCTTTTGATCGGGGCCATAATGGCTGCTTATATCATCGTTAAATTTTATCCCATGTGGGAAACCAAGATGAATGCTGTACCAGTTGATCACGAACTACAAGCATCCATAACGGAGCATCATGCTGAAATGAAGGAAGAACAACAAGCAGAACGATTGGAAACAACTACTCAGGGTAGTATGGATACAGCAGAACAATTCTTGGAATTGGTGAATGGAACCGACGCTGGCGGAGTCATCGGGGAAGATCTGGCTGCCCGACTCCAAGAGAATGGAGCAGATCCCCTTGTGGATGCTTTGAAAGGCGCAACTATAACAAAAGAGATACAGCCTTATCAAGGACTTCCAATTTCCTATGTCCTGCTGACGAATGAAGCGGAAAATATGAAAGCCATCCTGGAAATCACTGGCGGAAAAGTTTTAAAAATATACGCAGAAAGCTGGAATGAAACAACGGAGGATCAAACGAAGTACAACCACTTGCTCATAAAGATGGACGAATGATTGAAATTCCACCAGAACTCCTCCCATTGTCACATGACAATACCTTCCATCTGAGCTACTATAATACTTGTGCACAGAAAAAGACCGCCCGGTGCTGCCAACACCAATCGGTCTGTCCAGAAATAGCATGATTCCCTAGGGGATTTGCGCGAAAAAGAGATAACCTAACCACCCTTCTCGAGCTGCCGACTCAAGGGTGGTTATTTTTTCCGGTTGTTTTCCGACAAGATCGCAACAATCAACGTTCCAAATCCGATCATCAGCTTCAACGCCTCTGCCACCGTCATCCGCTACACCACCCTCCATAAAGGAAAGAGTAATGCGCCAACCACCCTTGAGTCACCTATGCTATTGTCCTATCATTATATCAGAGGTCGAAAAAAGCCCATATATAACAAAAGTCCATTTTTTACCATAATGAGTGTTACTATAGTACCTGACTGATATGCAACCAAGATGAATCAAACGTATTCGGACTATTGCCGTAGTGCACCGAACCGACATAAGGCTGCCGCACCCCGAGTGAGTCCTGTACTTGGACAAGCTTCCGGCAGCGAATCGGACATCGGTGATATCCTCCACCTGGTACTTTTATGAATATACAGTAGGATTCGGATACTCCCCAGTCAACACCCAATGGCCAATATTTTTCCGTTTATATTCGATCGGATTATGAAGGGAATGGGTGCGGACATTTCTCCAAAATCGGTCAAAGTTATTTTTCCTCGTAGCTGAACGGGCACCCATCACCTGAAAGATATTGCTCGTTACATTCAAGGCAACCTTGGTGCCAAAGGCATTTGCCGCTCCCGTTAAAAGAGCGGTTTCCCCTCGTTCCTCCTCTGTAAGTGAACGATCTTGCCCCCAAGCCTCATCTACCTTTCTACCGGCTTTTTCCACTAACTGAACGGCTGCCTGAATATCAATCCAAAAGTCCCCGTAACTACGCTGCACAAATGGATCATCAATTGCTTTTTCATAGTCTGTAAGATACCAAGGCCGTGATTTTTCAATCGTGTATCTCCTCGCTTCTTCCAATGCTCCCTCAGCAGAACCAACAAAAACGTTCGCCAAAACAATTTGCGATAAGATAGCATCAAAAGTAGCTAAAGGGGTTCCTTTGGATTCCGTAAAATCAATCACTTCATCCGCTTCCACCACAACATTTTCAAACGTAACCGATCCGCTGTCCGTTTGCCTTTGCCCCATTCCATCCCAATCATCATTAATGGTGATTCCATCCCTGGAAGTCGGGATAATACCAAGATAGAAAGTTGTTTTTTCTGGATTGTCATACCATGTGATAGCCAAACAATCTGAATCCTTAGCACCTGTGCTAAACGTATTATGTCCATTTACAATAAAACCGTCACCATGACTTTTTCCAATCAAACTAGGTTCGATTGGATTGGACGAGTTTCCCCAGAACCAGTTGTTTTTTGCTGATTGCGTATAAAAATACTCCTTTTGTTTCGTTGTACCAGCGATATGCGGCAAAACAGTTTGAAAGGCATGGTAACCATATAGATGACCAAGAGCTGCATCAGCTTTTGCCAATTCCCGAACAATTCTAAGAACAAGTGACCAAGGCTGCCCTTCACCGCCATATTCTTTAGGAATAAGAAGGTTCAATAGTCCACTTTCTCTTAAAGCATCTCGTTGTTTCTTAGCTGTACCGCCAGCCTTGTCACGTTCTGCTGCGTCCTTTGCGAATTCTTGAGCAAGTATAGATGCAATTTTCAAATACTTTGTTGATTCATTTGCAGTAATTGTTCCCATTTTAATCTTCCTCTCCATTTTTATTCAAAAGGTCCATTCGAAAATCTAACGCTTTTTGACAGTCCCAAGAGGTAACGCGATATGATAAGAACTTAGCTACATAAAAAAACCTCTCCTTAAATAAGAAGAGGTTTAGAAACCGGTCATTTATCATACTCCCCTTATCTTCCAAGCATACGCTTGCTGGATTTGGCACAGTGCTTTATAAAAGTCTGCTGCCGAGGTATCATTGGGCCAGTCCCTCCACCTCTCTTGATAAGTTAATTTAATTGTTAGTTGAAATATAAATTATGTAAAAAATAAAGTCAATACTTTTTGAATATTTTTATATTTAGATAAACGAGTTATGTCTCGCAAAATCCTATGTCGTCATGCTGATACCTCTTTTCCCGATTCTTTCACCAACATATAAATAAAAATTAGTGGATAAATCAATAAATACAGATTCATAATCCACCATGCAGGGTCAAAGTCTCTGATAAAAGACCAGTATGCAATAGCTTGTAGCCCAGAACAAAAGGTAAGCACCAATGATATGAGTGCCACCATTCTCCATTGTCCTGCATTTTTCCTATACAAATATAAGCTGTACAGTCCAGTAATAGAAATGAGGATATCAAGTGGCAGGAACGACCAGTTCCAGGCAATCGTCATTGGGTCATCGTAATCCTTAAATGCCCAGCTTTTCGGTATGACATGTAAATACGTCACAATCCAATAAACGATGAATCCAATATCGGTTACAAGGAAGAACGGCCTCATATACTTCATTGTTCGATATCCTTTTTGCCTGCTTCGGATAAGACACCAAAAAGGAGGATATCCACTATTTCATTCAAATTCTCCTGAATACTCATCTGGCCCGTCTGTATTTCATTCTTCGCATATATCCCATTTATAGCACCTATGTATACATCAATCAGGATCTCTGTTTGAACCGGGCGGAGCTTCCCTTCCTTCACACCTTCATCAATTATATCACTGACAGCTCCCCATTCCTCTTTTATGAATTTATCCAGTATTAGCCACTGTTCATAATAATTTCGTTTTAAATCATGTAACAAGCGCATGTCCAGAAGACCATAGCTTGTTGGCAGCAAGACCAGCAGCTGGCGCAGTTTTTCGCCTACTTGTAATGTATTGTCCATTATGATTGCTTTTTCCATTTGTTTTATTTGCTGCATCAACTGGTTGACAATCTCTTCGATTAAGCCAGCTTTTGAGTCGTAATATTGATAGATGGTTCGTTTACTCGTGCCTAAACTTTGGGTCAACTCTGAAACTGTAAATGACAGACCTCTTGTCTTTAATAATTGAATAGTTGCTTCCAAGATTCTTTCCCGCATAATTTCTCCTTTCGGTACCGTTAATACTTTCACAGTACCAGTTGTTTATCATGATTTCAATTACTTTCCTGCATTAATTAGTTTAATTTCCGCATGGTCGAACCATCCATTCGTATTACTAGCTGGTTCTTCATTGAAATAGGCCTGATGGCGAGCAAAATTTGGGCTAGCATTACAAATAGATCCCTTTAAATGAGTCAACTGCCTAAAGAAATAACAGCAGAACATTGGAATCCTGTTTAACAAAGAAAGATTATGGAAATGGATTAGTGACCAGCTTTTGCTCCAATAGTCACATGACAATCCCTTCCAATTGCGCTACTATAATATTTGTGCACAGAAAAAGACCGCCCGGTGCTGCCAACACCAATCGGTCTGTCCAGAAATAGCACGATTCCCTAGGGGATCTGCGCGAAAAAGAGGTAACCTGAACCACCCTTCTCGAGCTGCCGACTCAAGGGTGGTTACTTTTTCTGGTTCTTTTCCGACAAGATCGCAACAATCAACGTTCCAAAACCGATCATCAACGTCAACGCCTCTGCCACCGTCATCCGCTACACCACCCTCCATAAAGGAAAGAGTAATGCGCAAACCACCCTTGAGTCACCTATGCTATTGTCCTACCATTATATCAGAGGTTCACATAAGCCCATATATAACAAAAGTCCATATTTTACCAAAGTCAACGCTACTATAGTACCTGTCAAAGTATCATCCAGAACATTATTCCCCAATCACCTATAATGGAATCGCCTCTCATCGCCACAATCTGATATAGAAAACAGCCAAAATAAACGATCAGAGCTTGCTGCTTCCTGATTCAGTTCAATTATAAGTAACTTTCCTCAGATCCTTTCAGCTTTTTGCTGTAACCAAGACAAACCAGTATAATTTAAAAAGGAACTCCTATACTGAGGTGATCATCATGAACTTTAATCCAGTAACAAATAAACGGCTATACATACAAATTTACGAACAAATCGTCGAGCAAATGAAATCCGGTGCTTTTAAAATAGGTGATAAGCTTCCCTCGGAACGCGAACTATGTGAACAATTCGGCGTTAGCCGTGCGCCGGTTCGCCAAGCATTAAGTGCATTGGAAATGAACGGATTCACATACTCCAGACAAGGGGAGGGCGTCTACATTAAATCCTTGCCTGCCGATGAAGTTCTGTCTCCTGCCTTCCTTAAAAGTGTCTCTCCAGAGGATATTGTAGAAGCCAGGATGAACATTGAACCGCTCATCGTGCGCTTTGCTGCCATGCGTGCGACGAAGGAAGATTTGGCAGAGCTGAATGAGACAATCCAGCAAATGGAGATGGAAACGAATGAAGGGGTATACGTACCGGAAACGGATGAAAAACTGCATAACGGTATCGCGAAAGCTTCCCATAACGACTTGTTCATCCAATTCATGGCTGCAATCAGCAATGCCATGAAACAGCAGCAGATGTGGACCTTCATCAGGGATCGGACGGTAACGAGGCCTGACTTCCGCGGAGTGAATTTCCATGAGCATAAAAATTTAATCGAAGCGATTGAAGATCGTGACGCGGAAAAAGCAGAGTCCTTGATGAAGCTTCACATGGATAATCTGTACGAACGTTATTGGAAAGTATAAAGGAGCCAGCATTTGCTGACTCCTTTCCCATTATTCCGCTGCTATGCTCTCATCTCGGCATTCCAGGCAGACCCCGTATAGGACACGGCCGCCTTCCGGGCTGACTGTCACATCAATCACATCTTCGCAATCCTGACAAATAATCGTTTGCTTCGAATTAAATTTCTCTTCCATTTTCTTCGCCTCCGATTGATTTAATTGTCATGCACTAACTTGATTTACCGAGTTTCTTTTCAGCAATCCGGGACACTGCTTTACCGGATTGCTTCACTAGGAATATTATGATTAGCGAGCTTAGAATCATGCTTACACCAAGGAAAATCATACTCATTGTGAAAGAACCGGTCGCATCCCGGATATACCCGACCGCATATGGTCCAAAGAATCCGCCAAGGTTCCCGATGCTATTGATCAAAGCAATCGCTCCTGCGGCTGCAGATTCTGTCAGGAAGGATGGCGGAATCGCCCAAAACGGGGAGTAGGCTCCGAAAGCCCCGCACAGTGCGATGGTCAGCAACACAAAGGACAAGACAATATTCGTTTCCGCTACATAACTGCTTGCAATCATCGCTACGGCACTAGTCGTCAAGCAAGCTGCCACATGCCAGCGTCTTTCATTCTTTTTATCCGAATGGTTTCCTACCAGGATCATCGCTACCATCGCAATGGCATACATCAATCCAAGCAGCCAGCCGAGCCCCTGTGTGGTGATGGACAATGACTCGGACATCGACTCTGTCACGGTTGGCAGGAACATATTGATGCCATAATAGCCAAACATCCAGCAGAAATATCCTGCTGACAGAATCAGGACGTCCCGATCCTTAAGTGCCTGGGCAAACGTGTAATGTTTTACTTGCTGCTTTGCCTCCTTTTCTTTTTGGGTCACTTCCAAAAGCCAGTTCTTCTCTTCCTCCTTCAGCCATTTCACATCCTCCAGACGATCATCCAAATAGAAGAAACAGATGATACCAAGGATCAGTGCTGGAACCGCTTCCAAAATAAACAACCACTGCCAACCAGCGAGGTTTAACCATTCAATCTGCATCAGGAACGTGGATAACGGTGCCCCGACCGCATTGGCTCCTGGTATGGCCAGCATGAAGGCCGCAATGGCCTTGGCATGGTGCTTCGATTGGAAGAATCCACTCAAATAATAGACCATACATGGATAGAAGCTTGCTTCTGCTACCCCTAATAGGAACCGCGCCGTATAGAACTGCCATGGTTCGGTTACGAATGCCATTAGGATAGCAATGATTGCCCACGAAACCATGATTCGGCTGATCCAGCGCCGTGCCCCGATTCTGGTCATGATTGCACTTCCAGGCACCTCCAATAAGAAGTAACCTAAGAAGAATATACCCGCTCCGAGACCAAATATAGCATTCGAGAAGCCAAGATCTTCATTCATTTGTAAAGCGGCAAAACTTATATTCACACGATCCAGGATCGAGATGAAGAAACAGAGAAACAGAAACGGTATCAGACGTAATGTCACTTTCCGGGTAGTCGATTTCTCCAGCATGTGCTGCTCCAAGATTATTCCTCCAATCATTTCTGATGCAGGACGGGGCTAGGTGGCCCGCCCCAGTTCTTTAGTCCATGTGCGAGCCACCATTGATATCAATCTCTTCCCCAGTAATATAGGAGGATTCTTCTGATGCAAGAAATGCAACAGCAGAAGCAATTTCCTTCGTCTCCCCTGGTCTGCCAAGCGGAATACCAGAGATGACTTGCAATGCATCTTCCTGCGGCAGCGACTTCCAAATATCCGTATTCACTAATCCCGGCGCAACACAGTTAACAGTGATGCCATCCAATCCCACTTCCCGTGCAAGGTTCTTGGAGAATCCAAGTACAGCTGCTTTAGATGCCGAGTAATGCGCCCCTCCAAACACACCGCCGCCGCGCTTCGCTGAAACAGAAGACAAACTGACGATGCGGCCGAATTTCTGCTTACGCATTGGTTCCAATACCGCTTGCGTGCAAAGAAACAGCCCGAACATATTGACGTTGAAAACCTTTGTGATGTCTGTGAGCGTCATTTCCTCTACAGTCACTTTTTGCGAGATGCCGGCATTGTTGACAAGGATATCAATACGCCCGAATGCTTCCAGCGTCTTCTCTACCATTGCATCGACAGAAGCTTTATCTGTTACATTGACTTCCACTCCAAGAGCTGTCCCGCCGGCTTCTGTTATGACAGCTACAGTCTCTTCGATACCTTCCTTATTCATATCGGCAATGACCACTTTCGCACCTTGCTCTGCCAATGTCAGTGCGATAGTTCGGCCGATTCCTTTTGCAGATCCACTACCTGTAACGATTGCGACTCGCTCATCCAATTTGAACATGTTCTCCAGACTCCTATGCTATTAGTTTGTAAGTAATTGATTCGCTTTTGCAATAATGTTTTCTACGGTAATGCCGTTGATTTCGAGTAGCTTTTCATAAGGTGCAGATTCACCAAATCTGTCCTGTACACCGATTCGAGCCAGCTGACCTTTCCCTGCTTCAGCTATAACTTCTGCTACTGCGCTGCCAAGACCATTAAGAATGTTGTGATCTTCAACAGTAATGATGCTGCCGATATCCAAACAATCTTTGACTGCTTCTACATCAAGCGGTTTGATCGTATGCATATCCAGCAGCTTGACGGAAACACCATTTTGCTCGAGCTGTTCAGCAGCTTCGATTGCTAGACGTACGGTATCGCCGTTTGCAATGATGGCAATATCCTCTCCGTCACGGAGCTGCTTTGCTTTGCCGATTTCAAATGTCTCATTCTCGTCATAAATCATTGGTACCGCATCACGCGTGAACCGCAGGTAAACCGGACCGTACATGGCAGCTGCTTCGGCAATCAATTTGCGAGTAGAATGATAATCCGCTCCCATAATGACTGTCATATTCGGGAATGATCGCATCACGCCCATGTCTTCAATCGCCTGGTGACTTCCGCCGTCATTTCCTGGTGTCAGCCCGCCGTGGGAGCAAGCAATCTTCACATTCAAGTTCGGATAGCAGACTTCCTGACGAATTTGCTCTGCCATACGAAGGGATCCGAACACCGCATACGTACTGATGAAAGGAATCTTCCCTGTTGTCGCAAGTCCTGCCGCGATACCTGCTCCATTCTGTTCTGCGATCCCAACATTGATATGTTGCATTGGGAATTTTTCGATGAATTTATCCGTTTTGCAGGATTTCCCGATATCAATATCCACAACGTAAATATCTTTATTTGACTCACCCAAACGGACAATCTCGTCTCCAAATGCAGCTCTTGTCGCTTTTTTCTCGACGGCTTTTTTTGTCACACTCATACCGGCAAGCCTCCTTCTAGTTCCTTGATTGCCAACTCGAATTCTTCTTTGTTCGGTGCTGTACCGTGCCATGCAGCTTGGTCCTCCATATAAGAAACACCTTTTCCTTTCACGGTATCGCAGACAATGCACTTCGGCTTCCCGTTCTTCTGCTTCGCAAAGGTATCCAATGTCTCGACGATATGCTCCATGCTGTGTCCATCAATGCGAGTTGTATCAAAACCGAATGCATCAAATTTCTTTTCCAGATCGAGCAGCGGCATAACGTCCTCACAGAAACCATCTATCTGCAGTCGGTTGTTATCCACGAATACTATCAGATTATCGAGCTTATATTTGACTGCTGCTTGAATTGCTTCCCAGATCTGCCCTTCCTGGCACTCCCCATCGCCTACCATTGCAAATACGCGATAGTCCTTTTCATCACGCTGCCCTGCAATTGCCATGCCGACAGCACAAGATAGACCTTGGCCTAGAGATCCTGTTGATATATCAATTCCTGGACATTTCTTCATATCCGGATGCCCTTGGAAAGGTGATCCATACTGGCGCAAAGTGTATACGCTTTCATTTGAAACAAAGCCTCTTAATGCCAAAGCGGCATATTGTATTGGTGCTACATGCCCTTTCGATAAAACGAAACGATCCCGATCTTCCCATTTCGGATTGGCCGGATCTACATTCATTTCTCTGAAATATAAAGCAGATATAACATCCGCAGCCGACAAGGAACCTCCCGGGTGCCCAGACTGTGCTTCATACACCATCGTGACTGCTGTCTTGCGTAATTCAATCGCATGTTGTTTCAACTGTTCCACACTCGTTTGCTGCATATGCCACACTCCTGTTCCTAAGATATCCTCTTGTAAACTCATATACTTGTATACTTGTATTACAAGTGGTGTTGAAAACATCATAACTCCATTTTTAAACGGTGTCCAGTATTAATGTTAAATTGATGCAAAAGCCTAAATGGAATTGTTATGAAATCACATGAGAATACAAAAAAACACAATTCTCTACACAGAATTGTGTTTAAAGCCAACAAATATTATTTCTATAAGAGAAAATTACACTATCTGTTTCATCATCACTAGCTCTTCCCACATGACTTCCCCTGTCATGCTGAATCCTGCACTTTCATAAAGCTTCCTTGCAATATGATTCTTTGGAACAATGCTTGTATAAAAAGAAATAGCTCCGTACCTGATTTTAATCAGATCGAATAGCTTCATAAGCGCCGCCTTTCCATACCCCTTCCCTTGGTGCTGCTTGTCAATCATGAAACGGCACACTTCCACTCGCTTCGTTTCCTGATCTGTGCCAAACATCAGAAAACCGACTATCGTATCCTCCACATATATACCATGCGGATACCACTGCTTCTCATAAGCTGCCTGTGCAAGCGACACAGCGTTTTCAGCTACATTCTCTTTTTGTTCCTCTGTTACTGTCAGCTTGACACAAGCATGCCAATTATCCGCATCAATGGCTCTTAACGTCATTTGCACGATTGATCATTCCCTTCTATTATGGTAAATCTCATTTGACGTCACCCACTTCATGAATTGGCGGTAAGGGTAATATGTCGTACCATCCAACTCCATTTTAGGAGCATCCGGATGCTTTCTCAGTAGATCTGCCACCTCATCTCTACTCAAATTAAGATATGTATGCAAATCCTTCTCTTTGATCAAAGTAGGATATTCATCGTCAAACAGAAACTTAGCTTCTGGATTCTTGAAATTCTTCAATCCATTACCGATGAAGTAGCCAAACGCTGCCAGACCAACACCAATCCAAAAGAAATCCATTTCTATGTTCATTTATATAACCTCTTTCATTTTTCCTTCTAAATTAATAGATTTTAGAAATATTACTTTATTCGCTCTTTAGAAAATCAGAAACCGATAACAATTAATGCAGCTTCGTAAGAGGATTAACAAGGCCATGCTGTACACTATCAATCCGCTAAAGCCAGATATACTTAGTATCTACCTCCTATGCAGAATAGTCTGCAGTGACATATTAATGTGATGCCAATCATGAACACTACTATCTTCCTGATAAACGCTTTACGTTGTTTATAAGAAGAACTACGAAGTGGCAACATAAAAGTTCCCATTTTTAAGAATAGTTTTATGAGATCTATTCATGGACAGAGGCTTATTCCCCTTGTAGCGATAGCTGCTAACGATACAATCTTCACCACTTCTATGCTAAAACTTCTTCAAATATACAGCTTCTAAATATAGAAAAAAGCGTCACCTCTATTGCGAAGAGATGACGCTTTTTTCAAGAATGATACTTATTTGATTTGGTTTGTCTAGTACTTAGTGAATATCATTCTTCCTAAAGTTCCCGCCCTTGACTTCTGCTACATCATAAATCGTAACAAAAGCTCCTTCATCAATATCCTTGATGATTTCCTTCAGTTTGCTTTCTTCCAGACGGTTGATGACACATGTGATTTCTACAAATTTATCATGTGTATATCCACCATATGCTTCCTTATAGGTAGCACTTCTTCCCAAGCGATCGCGGATGGTTTCTACCATCAATACAGGATCGGTGGTAATGATTTTGAAGGTTTTTGAACCGCTTAGACCTTCTTCAACAATGTGGATGACTTTGGATGCGATAAAGTAGGCGATTGCTGAGAGGATAGCTCCTGTCAGACCGAATACAGTGGATACGAAGATGAAGACAAACATATTAAGGAATAGGATCAAATCACTTGTTCCAAACGGTAATTTACGGGATAACAGAACGGCCAGCATATCGATTCCGTCCACAGCTCCGCCATTACGTAATGCAAGACCCATACCGAAACCTAGGATGATACCGCCGACAACAGTAACAAGCAGTGTATCACCTTCAATGATAGCTGGAATGTGGTGCATTACAGCAGTTCCGATCGATAATGACGCGATTCCGATAACAGAGTAAATTGCAAAGCTTTTTCCTATCTGTTTATAACCTAACCATACGAATGGAAGGTTGATAATAGCGATAAGTGCGCCTAATGGTAGTCCGGTTAATTGTGAAATGACGATACTGATACCAGTGACGCCTCCGTCAGATACGTTGTTGGGGATCAAGACGGTTTCCAGGCCATATGCTGCGATGAATCCCCCGAGGATGACGGCTAATCCTCGTAATAAAATGAATAACTTACTACGGTTGCGTTTTTTGCCCATAAATATACCTCATTCTAAATTTTTTACTTCATAAGTTTATCATAAGCAATACCGCCTCTGCTAATGCGTAGTATTTTTTTCGAAAAAAGACTACCTCCTCTTGGAAGCAGCCCCGCTTACTCATCTATACTGACTGCCTCCATCCCGGCAGCACATTTCCCTTTTCTTCTCTCCATTAGCTTAAAACCGGAATGGACTGCAAAAGAATCCCATTAATTAAACCGGAATGTAGGGTATGGAAGAAAGAAATTTAGTCAGCGCTTTTTAACTTTTTTCGTTGATACGTAGATAGCACTACCCCTCCCACTATAAATAGTGAACCTAGAATCTCTGCACCGGTTATAGGTTTGGAAAGTAATATCAATCCCACAATCATAGCTACAAAAGGTTCTAAATTGGATAATATGGAAGCTTTTGAAGCATCCACATGTCTAATGTTGTTATTCCAGATAAGTGTGGCTATCCCATGTACAACAACGGCAGTTCCAATCAAAAAAGACCAATCCGAAATCTCAGTGCTGATTCGTAATGGTTTGTCTAGTAAAAAAGCAAAAGGAACCGACACAATGAGGCCAACAACATTTGAATATAAAGTGATGGTAAGTGGATCGATTCTATTGGAAAGAAGCCTCGTCATGATAATCATAATGGCGAATGTCATCATCGTTAAAACAATCCATAATAGACCTTTATCAATATGCAAAGAGGATAAATTTCCTTTTGTTACAACAAAGTAAATACCGATGATTGCCACGATGGACCCCATCAACATATGAATTGTTAATTTTTCTTTTAAAAAGATGGCAGCCAATATGCTAGTTAAAATAGGCGTGGTAGCTAAAATTAGCGCAGATGTTGTTGGATCAGCTGTTTGCAATCCTACAAAAAAAGACCATTGGTTTATGAAAATACCAATAACCCCCAAGAAAATAATAGCGAGTAAATCCGATTTTTCAACTCGTTTAAACTGTTTTTTATATAAGAATAATCCAACTAAAAATATTACAATAAATAAAAGTCTCAGCATGGTTAACAATGTTGGGGAAAAGTCTCGGACTAAAATCTTTCCGAATACAAAATTGCTGCCCCAGACCATTACACAAAAGGTTAGCCAAGTGTATGCTTTTAACATATTTCCATCCTTTCTACAAAAAAATACTAACTGTCCTATTCTATACTAACTAGCATTTTTCGTATACATTATGTGCCTGCTAAAAAGAAGCCATTTACCTCAGATTAAGCAAACCGCTCCCATCTTAATACAAACCAGACACATCAAGCATTCAGACGTTTTTTACATCGTACAGCCAATGTCGCCCATGTCTGATATCACCATGTTTCATTCCATATTCATTAAGGGAAAATTACGATACTATAATAGTAGTCTTCAAAATTATGATAGGCTTCAACAAAAACACCCAATCATCGTCGTTTTATCTTATAATAGAATCAGTAAAATTATGTAAAAGTTAGTAATTCTGAAAGGAGCTACATAATCTTGAACACCAAATACTTAGACTTACTAGCTCAGAAATATGACACGGAAGAAAAAGTCGTCACAGAAATCATCAATTTGAAAGCTATTCTTAACCTTCCCAAAGGGACCGAGCATTTTGTCAGTGATTTGCACGGTGAATATCAAGCATTCCAGCATGTGCTGCGCAATGGCTCCGGCAGGGTGAAAGAAAAAATCAGGGATATCTTCAGCGGCGTCATCTTTGAAAAAGAAATCGATGAACTGGCTGCTTTGGTTTATTATCCGGAAGAAAAACTGCAGATCATCAAAAATGATTTTCACCAGGAAGAAGATTTACACGAGTGGTATAAAAAGACCATCAAACGGATGATCAAGCTCATCTCCTATGCATCTTCTAAATATACGCGCTCCAAGCTGCGTAAGGCATTGCCTAGTCAGTTTGCCTATATCATTGAAGAGCTTTTATATAAAACAGAAGAATCCGGCAATAAGGAGCAATATTATCACGAGATCATTGAACAAATCATCTCGCTCGGACAAGCCGATAAGCTTATTACCGGGCTTGCCTACAGTACACACCAATTGGTAGTGGACCATCTGCATGTTGTTGGCGATATCTATGATCGGGGACCTGAACCAGATAAAATCATGGAAGAACTCATCAATTATCATTCCGTCGATATCCAATGGGGCAATCATGATGTCCTCTGGATCGGTGCTTTTGCAGGTTCGAAGGTTTGTCTGGCGAATATCCTGCGCATTTGTGCACGTTATGATAATTTGGACATTATCGAGGATGTGTATGGCATCAACCTTCGTCCGCTGATGAATTTGGCAGAGAAATATTATGACGATAACCCAGCTTTCCGTCCCAAAACACATGCAGATAAGAAGACATCCGAGCATGAATTAGTCCAAATCACCAAAATGCACCAAGCAATCGCAATGATTCAATTCAAATTGGAAAGTCCGATCATCAAAAGACGACCGAGTTTCAATATGGAAGAAAGACTGCTGCTTGAAAAAATCGATTTTGACTCAAATGAAATAACGCTGAACGGCAGTACGTACCCACTGGAAAATACATGTTTCGCTACTATCAATCCAAAACAGCCCGATATGCTTTTGGAAGAAGAACAGCAAGTGATCGATAAGCTATTGTTCTCTGTCCAGCATTCGGAAAAACTGGCCAGGCATATGAATTTCCTCATGCGCAAGGGCAGCCTGTATTTGCGTTATAACGGCAATCTTTTGATTCATGGATGCATTCCGATTGATGAAGAAGGCAATATGGAGAAAATGGAAATCGAAGGCAAGTCTTACGCAGGTCGCGAGCTGCTTGATAAATTCGAACAATTCCTCCGCCAGTCATTCGCCCATCCGGAAGAAACAGATGACTTGGCGACAGATATGGTCTGGTACCTATGGACAGGCGAATATTCTTCCCTATTCGGCAAAAGGGCCATGACGACCTTTGAACGTTATTTCATCAAGGAAAAAGTGACGCACAAAGAAATAAAGAATCATTATTACCACCTGCGGGAAAATGAAGAAACCTGTGAAAAAATCCTGACAGAATTCGATTTAGACCCAGAACACGGGCACATCATCAATGGTCATACACCAGTCAAAGAAATCGAAGGCGAAAACCCGATCAAAGCAGGCGGCAAAATCATCGTCATCGATGGCGGCTTCTCCAAAGCCTATCAATCGAAAACAGGCATCGCCGGATACACATTATTATATAATTCCTACGGCATGAAACTCGTTGCCCATAAACATTTCAATTCCAAAGATGAAGTGCTGCACGATGGGACGGATGTGTTATCCGTGAAGAGATTGGTCGATAAAGAGCTTGAGCGCAAGAAAGTTCTTGAAACAAATGTTGGAGAAGTATTATGTCAGGAGATTAATATACTCAAGAATTTGATGGAGTATCGGTATATGAAATAAAGACAGCCTAAGAGCGCAGAGAATTCTCTCAGCGCTCTTTTTTTAGATGTTGCTTGCTTTTCGAAAATAATCAGTTATACTGATTATATAATACACTGATTAATTTCGGAGGTGAGAATATGAATAAATGGAATCAATCCTATGGTTTCCTGCTTGGAAAAGTGCTGCAGCAGATGGAAGAGAAATTTGCTGATGGCCTTGTTCCCTTTCAAATCAATGCCCGGCAATACGGCGTTCTCTTATATATCGAAGAAAATCCCTATTGCTCCCAAAAGGATATTTCAGACAATCTGCAAATCGACCGCACAACGATGGTCAGTCATATCGATCACTTGGAGAAGCTTGAATTTGTCGAGCGGACCAAAAATCCGACTGACCGAAGATCTTATAGCCTGCTTATTATCGAAAAAGGCAAAGAAGTCCTGACTTCCCGCTGGGATAACCTAACAGAAGTTGAAGCAGAAGTCCTATCTCCACTTGATGCGCAAGAAAGACAATCATTAAAAGACTTTCTCATCAAAGTATGGAAGACATTATAAAGGAGCGGATATATATGAACGCACTCGATTACTTTAACGCACGTCTGGAAGCAACCATTAGCCCAATGGATTATATGAAAGCAAGCAAAGCTGATCCCAACAAATACATGTTAATCGATGTCCGAAATGGTCCTGCACATGTAAGGAATGTAACCATTCATGGTGCAGCAATTATACCGCAGCAAGAACTAGCCGATCGTCTGAGTGAAATACCTAAAGACAAGGAAATCATCCTTTATTGCTGGGATGTCTGGTGCAACACGGCTGCTAAAGCCGCGAAGGTTTTACTGGAGAATGGCTTTAAAGTAAAAGAGCTGACTGGCGGCATTACCGCATGGAAGGAACTGGACTTCCCTGTCTCTACTTTAACGGAGGAAAAGGCTTTGCCTGATGATTGCGGATGCTGATTAACTGCATGATTTAATAGTCTGATGGGTGCTTCTAAAAAGTAACAGCTATTATGAAGCACCCATACTTCTCTCCCAGCAAGGTTAACTTGCTTTAAGTGCTGCCCTTTCTTTACTATAGAAAACTCCCTCTAAGTAAAACTGATAAGAACATGATAGCACGTTCCCTTTTTTATCAGTCTACCTAGAGGGGATATTATCAGACGAATTTTCTCTGACCTCTTTTTCTGCTTATTTGCTTTTAACTTCTTTTGTATCGAAAGCGATCTTTTGATCCTTACCTGCAATGGTACCCAAAAAGGCGATACATAAGGCGGCGATCATCAGGATAATGAGCGGTACCATCCAACCATTCGTCTTTTCCGCGATAGTACCAAGCAGAAGTGGTCCCAAGGCCGCAACCAAATAGCCAACGGATTGCGCCATACTTGATAGCTGGGAAGATTCCGCAATTGAATTGGTCCGCAGCACAAAGAACATCATGGCTAAGCTGAATGCTGTTCCTGCACCAACTCCCGTCAGTATAAGCGGTGCGATGATAAGATGAGAGGAAATAAACATCACCCCTACTAAACCAAAGAAGAATAAAAGACCCGCAATACAGCCAATCAATCGCTGGCTTTGCATTCTGCCGGCAATGATAGGTGCGATGAATGTAGTCGGAATCAACCCTAGCTGATAAATGGCAATGAGCCAGCCTGCTTCACTTTCGTCGAATCCTTTGGACATTAATATATCCGGCAGCCATGTAAACAAGCTATACGGTATGAAAGATTGCAGCCCCATGAATAGTGTCACTGCCCATGCAATTTTCGACTTAAATATTCCTCTAGATGGCTTGTTCTCTACCTTCACAAACACTTTCTTTTCCGATGAACGTGTTGCAGGCAGCCGAAGCAATAATATAATGAATGCGATTAACGAGAGGACACTCCATATTTGCATCGCATTTCGCCATCCCAGCATCGGGATGGATGCTATCGGAACGGAAATGCCCGAAGCAAGTGCACCGAAAATATTCATGGATACAGAATATATGCCGGTCATGAGCCCGATTTGATACGGGAAACTGGACTTGATCAAACCTGGCATCAACACATTACCAAACGCAATCGCCATTCCAAGCAAAAGCGTGCCAAATAACAACAGCGGAAGACCGGCCAGAGCCCGAATAAAAATGCCAACAGTCAGCATACACATAGCAGCTAACAGCGTTAACTCGATGCCGAATTTGCTCGATATTTTAGGCACCAGCGAAGAAAAAACACCGAATGCAAGCAACGGCAAAGTATTCACCAGACCAATCATCGAGTTGGAAACGTCCAATTCCTCTCTAAAGAAAGGTATCAGCGGCCCAACCGAAGTGAGCGGTGAACGTAAAGTAGCAGCAATGAATAGAATTGCTAGTATCAATAACAATGTATAATAACGTTTATGCGTATTGGTATTAGATCTGTTCACATAAAATATCCTTCCTAAGTAAGATGCAATAATTCATCAAAAAAATCACTATAAATTAACCCCCAATATGTACTAGGGGATCATTATATCGCTCCCAGCATGAAGAAGTATACAAACTCTAATAGTATCACCATAAACTCCATTTGGATACTGTCCATGGATGTTACTCTCATCATCCTCCTCTCTTTAAGTGAATAAATACCCCAGGATCGGCATTCATACCAATCTTGGGGTATTCGTTCATGTTAGTTTTATTTTATTGAATACAGTTGCTTACAAGCAGCTAATCTCTTCTAAGCTTTAATGCTCGATCTTTGAAAAAGCTCTACATGTTCTTTCAAAAATCCAACATACCTATCGACTTCCTCCATTGTAGAATATGGAGAAATTGTAAAGAACTTATGGGCATACAAGGATATCCTCTTGTTTGAATTTGCCGCTCGAACGAGACATTGCTTTTTCGTGTTTCCAAAGAAAATTGTATCACGTTCCGCACCGATGACCTCTGCAAATGCATCGTTGAATTGATTAATTTCCAGCATCTCTTCAATAGGTAAAAGTCCGTTTATTTCATCATCCCATTTACTTCGCTCCGGATAGAAGCGGAATGTTGTAACTGGGGAGATGTCATTTGTTATTGCCACATTTGGAATTTCTTGCAGCAGTTTCTTACGGAAAGCAATATTGACACGTATATAATTGGCTAAAAGCTTTTGATAGCCTTCCATCCCCAAGGCTGATAATGAAGCATATATTGCCAATGCACTTCCCATTCGCGAGCACTCCAGCGTGTAGCCCGTGTGATAACTGCCGTAGCCTCGATTGCCAACATATGGGGTTTCAGCTGCATCTAAATCAACATATTTAAGATACTCCCTGTTTTTTATCAAAAATAAACTCGTGATATACGGGGTTTGTCCAAGTTTATGAAAATCAAAAACCATACTATCCGCAAGTTTTATATGCTTAAACTTCTGTTGATAGGATTTCAATACCTCATTTACATTGTCTTCAAATTGCAGTGGATTACTTCCGAAGTCGTAATCATTAAAGAAACTATACATGCCTCCCATAGCAGTGTCTGCATGTATATAGATTGGCTCAACGCCATATGTACGCTCCAAGTCTTCCGCTAGCTGCTTGATGCCTGCAATATCATCAATCCCGAAAGTGTCCGTTGTTCCCATTGTGGCAAGAACGTAAAGTGGAACACCACCATTAGAGATGACATTTACCATTTTTTCTTTCAGGTCGGCTAAGTTCATGGAATGATCGGCATTAGCTTTTACACGTATCATATTTTCTACACCTATTCCCGTTGCCTCTACTGACTTATACAAGCTGTAGTGAGATAACTCTGAACAAAAGCAATAGAGATTTTGAGGTATACCATTTTGATTGGAGTCTGGGGCGTATCGAGCTATGGCAAGACGTAAAGAGTTAAAAACAGCACCTTGTCCTCCCCAAGTTGTATATCCTGCACTGATATTCTCGTCGTATCCAACTAGCTTGGATAACATACTCGTTATTTTGACTTCCGCGGCAGCCGCTGCCGGCCCCTCCACATCCCACAGATTGTTTCCATTGACCAGTACAGCTACAAAATTCCCGATGATACTGGATATATTTGGAAGCGGAGCTGCATTGGCTACATAATTTCGGTTGACATACCTGTGTCCTTCTACTAATTCTAGAAGTTTCTGGATTACCTCTTTCATGGGCATTCCTTGTGTTGGAACAGCTGCTTCCTCAATCACACGATTATAGTAATCCTCTGTGTAATCAGGCATTTCACCAAGCGATAGTTTGTCAGGATCCTTTAACTCATCTATTTTTGTTAATATTACATTCAAATAGGACAGTAACTCTGCTCTTTGGTCATCATTTCCGTCCATACTGGGAAATAGCTTTTGGATTTCTCTCATTGTTTTATCTCCTCGATTATTAGTAAAGCCGCCTTGCCAAGAAGATTCTGTACATCTTTTTATCCAAGGACAACTGTGGGTGTATTCTGTTTTAAAAAACCTTCTTGAAAAACAGATTAGTGTTTGAATCTGTTTTCAAGAAGGTTCACATCTGCGTTCGTCCGATACAAAATTCTGGCTTTGGATCGGCAGGATAGTTACCTTTTCCTTTAACTCGCTTTCACTTCATCTGTTTTAACATCTTCATTCTCTTCTGATAGTGTGCCTACTCTATTTTGATGGTTCACAAGGTTCTTTGCTTCATCAACAAGCTTTTGAATGGTATAAAGCTCATCATCATTAATCTCAATGAGTTCTTCAAACATTTCCACAGATTCGCGAGAGATAGCAGCGATTTCAACGATTGTTGCCATGATTTGCTGAGAAGCGGCGGACAATTCTTCCGTACTTGCAGAAGAGTTTTCGTTATTTTCAGCAATGATTTTTGTCGTGGCTAAAATCTCTTCAAACATATTGCCGACCTCTACAATGTTGGCATTCGTATCTTTAAATTCTTCTGTTCCATGATTCATCGACTGAACAACTGTTTCTGTTTCTTCTTGTATATTTTTTACGATATTGGATACTTCTGAAGATGATTGACGAGTCTGTTCTGCCAATTTTCGTACTTCATCTGCTACAACGGCAAATCCTTTTCCATGTTCTCCGGCGCGAGCAGCTTCTATGGCTGCATTCAATGCCAGCAAATTAATTTGCTCAGAAATCTCTGAAATCACTTTAACAATACTGCCGATCTCATGAGATTTCTCTCCGAGTTTGTTGA
This sequence comes from Terribacillus halophilus, assembly GCF_900101385.1. GTDB lineage: Bacteria > Bacillota > Bacilli > Bacillales > Amphibacillaceae > Terribacillus > Terribacillus halophilus. Next base: position 87,592 of record NZ_FMZB01000005.1, on the reverse strand, counting down.
TAGCTTCTGAGGTTGTATTCACCGTTTGATTGAATTGATTCATTTTTTCCAAGGAATGTTTTAGTTTCTCATTTCCTTCTTGTGTCAGTTCAAGCGTAGTAATCGATTGCTCTGAAATCTGATTGGATCTAGTTGATAAGTTTTCTATCGACTGTGTCATTTCTTCCATGGACGCAGCACTTTCTTCCGTGGCTGCTAGTTGTTTTTGTAATCCTCTGCCTACCTCGTCAATTGCAGCTCGGACAATATCAGCTTGCTCAGCTGCATATTCACCAGTTTCAGCAAGATTTTCCCCTTTATCATGAATATCTTTTGTAAATGATTCTAACTTCTGTTTTATTCGGCTGAAATTCTCCCCGCCGCGATTCATGATTCTCTCCTCATCACTATCTGAACTGTTCACTGCAGATATCTCTTTCATATCAGCTAATAATTCTCTATCAAATTGTGTATGACGTTTCAATGCAACATATTGGTAAGCAAAGTAAACTAGTGCTATCAATAGAATGACTATTATACCTATCAAGTAAATTTCCATGCTAAATTAAACTCCTGCCTCCTGACGATTGAATCAGGATAATTTATTTTAAAGTTCCCTTATTATGATATATGTCCCATCTGCTACATCTACAGGGATGCCCTGCAGTTTGTCGTTATCTTCATACTTATGAACAATATGGTTACCTTCGAAATCTTTATATTTTTTCATGTTGTGGTACTTTTCCATCACACGAATCGATTTCGGATTAGTCGCTTCACCCACTATTGCCTTCAGCCCCTGCGATGCTGCTTTTGTAATCAATTTATTTCCTAATTGCATAATTACTTCATGACGATCCTGTTCAGCTATCACACCCAGCATGAACAGGTGTAACAGATCTCCATCGGCAATATCTTTGCCGCTGCGTTTTTGGTAGTCTTCGATGAATCGTTTGTCTACGTCCTCCAGTACATGAAGGATGACGTTCATATCATAGAAAGAACCTTCGAATACATCTTCACCAATAATTTCCGGTGCATTGGTGTCACCCGCAAGCACACCCACAACATGATTATCAGAGTCTAAAGCGACTGCGCAATATCCTTGATCTACAGTTGAATCCAAATAATCTTTCGTAAAAGCATAAAAATCTTCATACTCAATATTCAACTGTCCAACCATCGGTTCTTGCACCCATTTCCCTTCCACATCTACTCCAATAAACGTACGGGCAAGACATTCAGCGGCTTTCTGGATCAGCTCCGTTTGGTCATTCGTTAAAATTTCATATGTATATAATTCTTGTGTTGCTTGCATGATATATTCTCCCTTTCAACAACAAATTTTACAGGCCGAACACTACCTAGATTGGTCTACTCTATCTATCATTTTTCCTGTGAATTCAATCCTTTCAAGCGCATTTCTGATTTGCACTTGCGCAATTTTAGAAGATGGTTTTATTACAATGGTATCCTTAAACCCTAAAGTGGAGTAAAATTGCATTGTTTGCTCTAACTGCGATACAACTTTGGATGGTACTGGCGTTTGATGCGTCCCATCGACGACAAACGTATAATCTTTTTTAGAGACTTTACCGATCGTCTCCTGTAAATCAACCATATATCCTTCGGCATCTTCTTCCCTCATCAATCCATGCACTTGTACACGTACTTCTTTGGAACTTTCCTCAATCTCCATCTTGTATTTCTTTTTATCTACGACTATCATCTTGTTAACTCCCTTTACTAAAGTCTGTTCTACCTAGTAACTAAAACTTGAGTGTGAAAAAAAGGCTATCCTTACCAACAAGGATAGCCAATGAGCATATAATACTTGGCAACCCGACTGTCATCATCCATATGGATATAGACTCGTAGCTTTGCGTCCCTATCTTTTGATAAGTTTGCCTGTTAGATTCTAAGATTATAGTACTAAATACACGCAAACATACCCTCGCATACCCTTATGCATTATAAATTACCTATATACCTTTGTCTAATTATCACTTCTAATCCATTTAATAGGTATAATCAGTCGCCCATGAGTACTCTTCGACACGATCGCAGGTCCACTTTACTAGATACCAAAGAACTACTCCTCTTATATCGGTTAACCACGGAGAATTTAAATATAGAAAGTATTAATTGCTCAATTTTTCTAGGCATTCGCCCAGTCCTTTAGGCAATGACCTACATATCGTACATGGAAAGCAATGGAGGTAAACATATGACCAATTTTTATTCTTTCCAAGGAACCGTAACGATGATTAATGATTTTATGGGGAATGGCCGAGCCGACGGCTGCTATAAATTCTTCACTGTCGAAAATGAAACTGGATCGATCGTGAACTTTGTTGTATCCCCTACGACTTATTTCGTTGATCATAGCATGATATCCGTAGGCGATCGTGTGACTGGCTATTATGATGGAGATGCTCCTGCGATTCTAATTTACCCTCCACAGTTTCCAGCACTTGTTATGGTGAAGGAAAACCAGAATCAGAATGTAAAAGTCAGTTTTTTTGATAATCAGCTGGTGAGCAGTGATGGACAATTACAGCTGAATATTTCGCCATATACACCATTAGTACTGACGAACGGGCAAGCTTTTACAGGAAATCTAGCGAATCGCGATTTGATTGTGGTGTATGGACCAACTACGAAAAGTATTCCTGCACAGGCTACTCCGTATTGGGTAATTGTTTTGTGTAAAAGTTTATAAATGACAGTCGAGCTTACACGGAATACATCCCTCTCTTTTAAATCATCCAAAAAAACTATAAACTATCGATAAATACACGCTATCGGAGAGGGACTACATATGAACTACAATCACGCACGCGCTACCCTGCAAGAAAGACTCACTTCTCACAAAATGGTTGCCTCTGTAAAAGAGCCGAAGCATCTAGAAAAAGCAATTAAGTATAAAGATAACATCAGCGCTGTCTTATTGATGACAGGTACCATCCTGACCGTGCGAAAGTATGTCGAATTCATCCAATCACATGGTCTGCCTGTCATTTTGCATGTGGAGAAAATCGGCGGGCTGGAAATGGACCGGGACGGGATAGAATTTGTCAAACGGAATGTGCAGCCGCATGCGATTGTGACGACACGAAATGGTGTTATCAAAAAAGCAAAAGCCAGCGGACTCGTCGTAGTTCAGAGAATCTTTTTAATTGATACGGAAGTTTATACGAATCTGCTCAAAGACGTTAGTCGCATCCAAGCTGATATCATTGAAATTATGCCATGCCGGGCACCCGACTTTCTCCAAAAGATATCAGCAGTTTCTCCGGTGCCAACCATTACAGGCGGCCTGCTCAATTCTATCGATCATGCGCAGGATGCATTAAAACATGGTGCACTTGCCGTAACCACGTCCAATCCGGATATGTGGAAAATTGACCTGAATAGTTTGTAAATGAAAGATTTACACTACATTCATACTAATCTAACACTTGGACATTATTGTATAAGTATAAAGTGAATAGAAACGGTGCGAACAGAGAGACCTCAAATTTGATGTATAGCAACCTATACATTGTATTTGAGGTCTCTTTTCGCTTTCTGCCGTTAATTTCAGGAGGTGAAGAAGAACAACTCTGTTCCTTATACTGCATAGAAGTCCTGACTTACAAACCATTACGAAAAGGAGATCTTAGAAACCATGAAATTATTCGTAAAAATGTGCAGTGTTCTCACCATCATCTTGTTATTGGTAGCTTGCGGAAACTCGAGTAGCGCTGCCAATGGCAAAGATGGAAAGACAGTCATTGAATACTGGCATGTCAATGCAGAAACACAAGGCGGAAAAACAGTAGAAGAGCTCGTGAATAGCTTCAATGAACAAAGCGATTCTGTGGAAGTCGTCGCCAAATATAACCCTGACATGTACAAAGGACTGATGCAAAACCTGCAAGCAGAAGCGGCTTCTGGTAAATCACCAGCTGTAGTACAGGTTGGCTGGTCCTTCCTAGATTATTTTTCCAATAACTTCAGCTATGTAGAACCTCAGGAAGTCATTGATCAACATTTTTCGGACGATGAATCATTCTTGAAAGATAACTTCCTTCCAAACGTCATGGACTTGGCCAAAAATTCAGATGGTTCACAAGTGGGGATTCCTTACTCCCTAAGCACACCCGTTCTGTACATTAACAAAGATATGCTGAAAGAAGCAGGACTCAATGAAAACGGTCCGAAGACATGGGAAGAAGTGCGGGAATTCTCCAAAGTGATCAAGGAGAAAACCGGTAAATACGGGTTCTATATGCAGGAACCTGCTGATAACTGGGCTACGCAGGCGCTATTGGAAAGTAACGGTGCCCGCATGCTGACGGATGGACAAGCTTCATTTGCTTCCAAAGACGGCATCGAAGCGTATCAATTGCTGACAGATATGGTTGTGGAGGATGAAACGGCACTTCATGTTCCTTGGGATCAAGGTGTTCAGAGCTTTATCGATGGAAATGTTGCCATGGCTTATACAACGATTGCCCGTCGCTCACAAATACAGGAAAACGTTCAATTCAACGCTGCTGCTGTTACTTCCCCAGCTTGGGAAGGAAAAGAGAAACGTCTGCCGGCCGGCGGTGCCATGTTAGCCATCACCGCTCAGGAAGAGGACCAGCAAAAAGCGGCATGGGAATTCATGAAATACTTGTACAGCGTGGAATCCATGGCAAAGTGGACGGAAGGTACTGGTTATGTCCCGCCACGTAAGGATGTAGCAGAAGCTGAAGATGGTCTGAAAGACTTCTTAGCAGAAAATGAAATGATGCAAGCAGCTATCGATCAAATGGATGGCGTCGTGCCTTGGACTTCCTTCCCTGGAGATGCAGGCTTGGAAGCTGAGCAGAAAATGCTTGATATCCGTGATGAAATCCTCGGCGGTAAAGTGGATGTAAAAGAGGGGCTGACCTCTACTGAAGAAGAAATCAACACACTGCTGAAAAAATAATGCCATGCTGTCTCTTCTTTTAGGGAGCAGCATCTCCCTAACTTACCAGAGTATCCCCCTGCTCAGGTTCGTTACGGAATGACTGCTCCCTTTTATAAGAGGCTTTAAGAAAACAAACATGCGGGATGTGGAATTGTTGAAAATCACCTTAACGAAAGACCATTGGAAAGCATATTGCTTACTGGTCCCTTCTCTGATTGTCTTTGTACTATTCATGTTTTGGCCTTTCATCTACACTATCTATCTGAGTTTTTTTGATTGGAATATGGTGAAACCGACGAAGGAGTTTGTCGGGTTTGCCAACTATAAGGATATCCTGTCAGATCCAATTACATATAAAGTGTTTGGCAATACGATTTTTTATATCGTTTTATTATTATTGATCAATCTTTTTGTTCCTTATATATTCGCCTTCGTCCTCGATGTCGTATTGAAACGATTCAAGAATTTCTATAAAGGAGCGCTTTTTTTACCGTCTGTTATTTCACTGGTTGTCGGTTCAATCTTGTTTACCTGGCTGCTTAATCCCGTCTCCGGACCTGCCGCCATCATTCTGGGCTGGTTTGGAATCGAGATGCCGATTTGGAGCAAGATGGATGGCTGGGTGATTGTCGTCTTGAGTGTAATTACTTCTTGGAAAGTTTTCGGCTATAACTTCATCGTGCTCTATGCCTCCATCAATGGTGTCCCGAGGGAAGTGATCGAAGCAGCCAGATTGGATAATGTGCCTTTATGGAAGATATTCATCCATATCATACTGCCAATGAGCAGTGCTACAGGCATTTATGTCTTGATCATCACCATCGTCCAAGGACTGCAGTATGTTTTCACACCGATCAAGGTCATCACCCAAGGCGGACCGAACTATGCCAGCTCCAACGCGATTTACCAGGCCTATCATGAGGCCTTCGTTTTGTACCGGACAGGACATTCCGCTGCCTTGTCGATTCTGACGATGCTGATCTTCATCATTCTGCTTATTTTGGAATTCAAGTTTGTCGAAAGAGGTATCCATTATGAAAACTAACCGCTTTGCATCGATACCTTGGCATATATTATTCATCGGGCTGATCATCATCCTGATTTTTCCGATCATCTTTGCGATTGGAACGTCTTTCAAACCATTACAAGATGCATATAACAATGTACTAAATTTCATCCCTATCAGCCCCACACTGGAAAACTATCAAACTTTCTTTGAAAGTCTGGATGTCGTCAAGATTACTTTTAATACGTTTATCATTGCAGCCACCGTTACGTTATTTAAAGTTTTCACCTCGTTCCTGGCAGCATATGCATTCGTCTTTTTCCATTTCAAAGGCAAGAACATTCTGTACTTTGTATTGATCAGTACAATCTTCATCCCCTTTTCCGTCACCATGATCCCGAATTATTTGGTCATCTCCGACCTTGGACTGGCTGATAGTGTATGGGGTGTCATTTTGCCGCAGCTGGCTGATGCAGTCGGGATCTTCCTGCTTCGTCAATCGATGAAAACAATCCCTGTTTCACTCATCGAAGTAGCCAGACTGGATAATCTGGGACATGCGCGCATCATGAAAGACATCGTGCTTCCATTAGTGAAGCCAGCGGTCACGTCGACTGGAATTTGGTTCTTCATTCTGTCGTGGAATGAATATGTCTGGCCGGTACTCATCTTGAAGACGGTCGATAATTATACATTGCCATTGGCCCTGCAAATGTATATCAGCTCTGAGGGCGGCACCAACTTCACGGTTGCCATGGCCGTTGCTGTCATTACGATGATCATACCATTGACATTATATTTGCTGTTCCAGCGTTACATCATTGGAACGTTTACTTCATCAGGAATTAAGTAAAGGGCGGGATATCATGAAGGAAATCCGATTTGAACATGTATCTAAATCATATGGCAAAACAGAGGTTGTGAAAGATTTGAACTTAACCATCAAGGAAGGAGAACGATTAATCCTGCTTGGTCCGTCTGGGTGTGGTAAATCCACCACATTGCGCATGATTGCAGGGTTAGAAGACGTTACATCCGGATCTATTTATATGGATAAGCAGAAAGTGAATGACGTGCCCAGCGGAAAAAGAAATGTGGCCATGGTGTTTCAAAATTACGCCTTATATCCGCATATGAAAGTGATTGATAACATTACGTATGGATTGAAAGTGAAAAAGATGTCTGCAGATGAAATCAAGCATCGCACAGATGCCGCCCTGGAGATGCTGCAATTGAAACAATACAAAGATCGTTTGCCAAAGGATTTGTCCGGTGGGCAGCGGCAACGGGTTGCCCTCGCCAGAGCAGTTGTGAAACAAGGCGATTGCTTCTTGCTGGATGAACCTCTATCAAACTTGGATGCCCAATTACGTGTGTCTGCCCGGAAAGAATTAGTCAAGATTCATGAAACCTTCAAGCAAACACTTGTATATGTGACCCATGACCAAACAGAGGCCATGACAGTCGGCGACCGGATCGCCCTGATGTATCAAGGGAAGCTCCAAATGGTCGATACGCCGGATAACGTATACCATCGCCCTGCTAATATCTTCACTGCCAAGTTCATTGGTTCCCCGCCGATGAACGTAGTCGATGCAGACTTTCAGCAGGACAAGCTCCTATTTAACAAGCAAGCGCTGCAGTTGAGCCCAGAATGGAGTCGTTTCATTCAGGAAACCGGAGCAACTGAACTGGCATTCGGCACCAGACCTGAGCATATTCACTTAAGTAAGATACCACTCGATAACAGCATCACAGGTCAGGTCAAACAAGTGGAGAACCACGGCAGCAGCTATGGTGTTTATCTCGATGTGGAAGGCCAAGAATGGATCGCCATGAGTGAGACGAAAAACTGGCTGCCGAATGAAACAGTCCATATAGAAATACGGATGGATAAGATCCACCTATTTGATAAAGAAACAACCAATTCCATCGGTTATCCGAAAAACTTTTATGGAGAGTGATGTACGATGAAAAAAACTATTTGCTATTCTGATCTGGCTCTATTATCCAACAATCTATTGCACAATATCGATACACTGATTGAATATGGCGCAGACAAAATTGAATTACTCATGGACGGACCAGAGTGGAACGCAATGGAAAACTTGTTCCAGGAACTTGCACAAAAACTGCTCTCCATTCCTGTCGGTTATACCATTCATCCACCAGCCTGGGATATCAACCTGACAAGTGAGAATTATGCAACACGGGAAGTCGCTTTCACTGAATACAAAAAAGCGATCGAATTCGCTGGCTCCATCCAGGCAACACACGTCGTCATCCATCCCGGATTCTGCTTCTCACCTGTGTTTGATAAACAAATAGCACAGTTGCGGGCCAAGGAATACATCAGCGAGCTTTGCCGAATTGCCAAACCATTACATGTAAAGCTGGCAATCGAGAACGTCGGCTATAACGGCAGCTCCCTTTTCACACAAGAAGAATTCACAAAATTCCTCGCTGATATCGATGAAACAGCAGGATTCCTTATCGATACGGGACACGCCCATTTAAACAATTGGGATATCCCGCGATTGATAAACGAAACGAAAGACCGTTTGCTTGCATTGCATCTTCACGATAACGATGGAAAAGGTGATACACATCTGGTCATTGGCGACGGTACAATCGAATGGGACCCCATCTTCACAGCCATCCGTGAAGATGCACCACATGCTGAATTGATCCTGGAATATGCACCAAACACACCATTAGAAAAACTTCAAGAAGGAAAAGACCTGCTGCAAAGCAGAATAAAAGCGAATCTTGAGCTCAAATAAACTAAACATCGACGACTTTGACGCCTATTGCTTTGACTTGGATGGAACCATTTACGTCGGGAATCAACTTCTTCCCGGCGTAAAAAATACAATCGATCTATTAAGAAAGCATGACAAAAGCATACTTTACATTACAAATGGACCAACACGAACAAGAGAAGAATGCCAACAACTGCTATGCGACCTTGGATTGCCAACAAAACTGGAAGAAGTCATAACCTCATCCTTCTTGGCTACTAGTTACTTTATGGATGATCATCCTGACGCTTCTGTTTTCATTGTGGGAGAAGCAGCCATTGCCAAAGAGTTCGCAGCTTACCCTTTGCGAATTACCGGAGATCCGTTGAAAGCCACACATGTACTGGTTGGATTGGACCGAGCCTTTACATACGACAAATTGAATACCGCGATGACAGCCGTACGCAATGGTGCCAAACTTATCGCAACCAACCCCGATCCAGCCTGCCCAGTTCCTGGAGGATTTATCGCCGACACACTGGCAATTGCCAAAGCAATTGAAGTCGCAGCTGGACACAAAATCGATGACATCATCGGCAAGCCATCAGCCTATTACATCCAAAAGGTAATGGAACACTTGAATGTTCCAAAAGACAGATGCTTGATCATTGGCGATCGGCTTGATACTGATATTGTGATGGGGAAAAATAATAATATCAGCACTTGTCTCGTATTGACCGGCTCATCCAGCCTCCAAGATATGGAGACAACGAAAATAGAGCCGGATTATGTAATAGATGATCTATATGGACTTATTGGGGACACTGCGGTGCATACTTGATGGTGTAATAAAAAGCTTCAGACTGGATTGCATAAAGGTCTGAAGTTTTTTTCATGTTAATATATGCCGCCTGATTAAAACTTAACATCAAATGACTGGGAGTCTTTGTTTACCTCCCACCTGTAGAATTGCTGGCAGAAAGGGGTAAAGATTCTCGTTCATAATATATGGTTTGCTGATTTTAGGAATATAGATTTAAATCATAATAGGGGAATTATGTAGAGGAAAAGTATGAAATCACGGTAGAAATGACTCCATCAGGTATGCTTGCTCGTATAATTAAAATAAACATAACCCAACTGAGGAAGAACAACTGAAACCCCATTTTTATTTGCTTCCTATTGGAAAAGCGCAAGCTATTGCCCTCCTGTCAGCAGTTCGTTACATGCTCACCTTAATCTCTCAGGGTCATCAGCATACCATTCTGTATAACCACAATCGCTGCAAACTACAGGATTTACACGCGTAGTTTTCTTATTGGAGAACAACCCTTTTCCCTCCGGATTCTTAACGACTATTCCAGCCAAACCTTCATCGGTATAACATGTGATCATCCGATTTTTACATTTTGGACAAATGATAAAATCACTCCTTCTTAAAATATGTTCTGCTCTCTGTACGAAACAAGTTGAAGTTAGTTTCGTATAAAACTAAAAGGCATTCCACAGCGGAACGCCTTTTCAAGCTTCTATATGTTATTCAGACTGCTCTTTATCTTCCTCTGTATCGTCGGATTCCTGTTCTTCGATTTGATCATCATCAGCTGGATCCTCATCATCATTATTACATGCCGCCAACGTCAGAACTGATACCATACCCAATGCCACCATCCATTTTTTAAGCATGGAAACCTCTCCCTTTTAAGAAATTAAGGTACATAAGTAAGATACCAGAAGCCTGTTAAGGAAAGGTCAATTCATTGTAAACAGGCTGTTAATGCGAACGATCATTATTGACGCTAATCGACATTATTATAAATCATAAACCTGGAATGGAGCTAACCACAGTTTAATCTGTTTATGCTTTTTGACTAATTTGAATTGCCTTTATTTGTTGATATATACCGCGCATATTAATCTAAAAGGAATTAAAGAATTACTGTGTGTCGGGATACGGATCGGGTTACATTAGCGATGTTACTTGTTTCAAATGTGTTACCAATTCGCTTGTTACCCCATAGAAGCTTACGTTAACAATCACTATTCCGGACCCGTATTCCATTTTTTTGCATTTAAATCAATAAAGATAAGATTTCAAGGCAACCAGTATGCTTATTGCGATAGGGTTTATATCTAATCATATAAGGATGCTATTTCTTTAAATGTAATGGTGGCTTTTTGCGTTTTCATATTAGCAACTTGATCGCTAAAATTTCGTACAATAGTAGGTATCTTCTCTAACGCTCTTCCGTTGATTCCGGTATCTCTGCTGCTTCTTTTATTGGTTACATCTTTCATCGTATCAATCACTTTTCCTTTTTGATCTTCTCCAACGAGAATGTTATTGGCAAGCTTATAAAAGACTTGATCTTCATCAAGAATATCTTCCACTTTACTTTTTAATACTGCTTTCTTGTAGCTAAAATCTTCCTCGGGGATCAAAACGATAGATTCTTGAATAGAGAATTCAGACATTCATATCCTCCTCGACAAATCAAACAGTGTTGATACTTCTTCGTCCTCTTTGAATAAATCTTCAATTGCTTTTCGATAATTTTCTATATAATTAAAACCAGTATCTACGGAATGTTTCATATCGGCTATCTCTTCATCAAGATCCGCTTGCTCTAAGGGGAGAATTTCGTGTAGTACATTCACGGAGCTAATTTTATAAGAAGGGAATCTGTATTGTCCAAGCTCATATGCGTAGCTACTGGGACTGGATTCTACATTATAGATTTCATGCATAACTTTCCATCTTTGATCTTTATAAGCGAACTCTATTTCATCTCTTACAAGCGTCTCTAATTCGGTAATAAGAGTTTGCTTGACCTCTAAAGAAGTTACACCTTGTGTATACAACCTCAGAGCAGCAGACATATTCACTTTTATCGGATCCCCGCCTCCAGTATCTGATGTGAAAACAAGGTCTTTCCCGACATAACTCCTATTTCCTTCTGCTAGTGCATTAAGCATTTCGGTGATGCTGTGACTTTCCACAATGCCTTCTAAACTTTCTAGGGTGCCGCTTTCCTTTATTCTGTCCAGGATATTAGGGATCTTATAATATAGAATTGCGGCAACAGCTGCTAATCCAGTATCTCCTATCCCTCTGCGAATCTTATCGAACCAACCATCTTCATTATGCATATCCACATTAAAATCCACCGCATCATTTAATCGAGTTAATTCTTTTTCTAAGTTGGTCAACTCTTTTATCATTACATCCTTTTGTTCCTTAGATATATACCCATATTCATATAAGCTATTAAATATCTCCTCGGAATTCTCTTCGATTAAACGTATATTTTCTAATACAACAGGCAAATTGTCTTGTAACCCTTCCATTGTTTCATCTACTTCGTCGGGATAATTAATGTACCAAGCTCCAACTCCTACAGCATTATAGGATTTCAGGTTAGTTATATTGACACCAAGAGCTTCATTTAATCCCTGATTGAAACCACCTTTTTGATTTCCTCTTGAGAAAGCAGCTGCAAGATTTCTCAAATCATTGACCTTAGAATCTGGTATATTATCTATCAATTCTTTAAGCCCGGATACCTCTGGGTTTGTATCTACCATTGTTGTGTTATCAAATGGGACAAAACCAAATTTCTCACTTATTAGATACAGCGGGTCATCTTCAGATACAGTATTAGAAATAGTAACCTGAGCATCACTATAGTAGTCCTTTGTAAACCCTTTCAAGTCAGCAAGAGGAATTTTATCAATTTCCTCAATTCTTTTGATATCAAACTCCTTTCTTACTGCATTATAAAATTTAGCATCGAAGCTGATTATCTCGTAAGGTGAAAAGGTTAGACCATTTACTCCGTAGACTTCATCAAAAGCTTCTTCTGACAAACCAGTCATAGAACTATTATGGAGGCCTAAAGAGTGATTGAAAGAAATGACTTCACCTTCATCGGGATTAAAATCGAAATGATCTTTCGCCTCAATAACAAAGGTCCTAGCAGCTTCAGCCTGATCAAACTTCTCGTTCGCAAAAGGGCCTTCTACATTGTATAACCAGTCTGATCCACCCTGGGTACCTTGCGATATAAGATATAGATTTTTTTCTTCGCTGTAAGAAACTGTAAAAGCTGTGCCATCGTAGCTGGAATTTATCCCTTTTATTTTTTCGGAATCAGAAGAGTGATACATCTTAATTTCCCCTTCAAACAGCTCTCCAGTTTCTTCTAGATAAATAGTTTTAAATCTATCACTAAACTCTTGCTCATCCATATTTTCATACTCGGCGTCAACAAGTCTCATCCATATATTAGAGGAAGTAATCTGATCTAATGACACATAGTTCACTCCTCTTCAGGCAAGATCTTTATTGTCTTTAAAATCTCTAAAGCACTTTGTTTCGCTTTTTCTTGTTCTTTCTTACATTCATCCTCATTAAGGTCATCTCTACAAGTCATATTTGTGAAAACTTGTATTTCTTGATGATTATCGTTCCAAACTAATGTAGCTAAGAATTCATCTGCACCATCCTGATATTCCGCTATTTCAGTGTATTGATTGCTAATTCCCGTATCCATTGTCTTAAAATCGAGCTCTTCCCCTGTGCTCCCTGCCATACTTTCTTTCGTATATTTTATCTCTCGCGTAAAATTGAAGTATTTAAATAAGTGGTTCGTAAATACTTTACTATTCATATCAGCGCTAGATATCTCAAACATTTCACCACGATTTCCGTCTGCAATTTGATGGCTTTTTTCACCCACAACCATATTTTCAGGAAAGTCCATCGTTATTGTGCCGATTTCCGACTTGAACGGGTAATATCCTTCTCTAACGGGTTCGGTGGATATTAAAAAATTCTCGGTAAATTGATCATTGAATGCTGCCACATCCGGCTTGGATTCAACTTCATTTTGGTTTCCATTTCCCGAACTTTGATTAGAACCATCGTCATCTGACACGCCGCATCCTCCCATAATTAAAGTGGTTAATATGAGGGCAATTACAATTCTAATTCTCACGTAGCATAACCTCCAAAATGGGTATTGCTGCAGCCATTAAAATTATATAAAACATCCCCATACATTCCCAGATATTTGATGTAGAAATCTTTAAAACACTCCTTTTGTCCAAGGTTAAAAGGACCTGATTCAGTATTATTTTTTTGTAAGGTATGACAATAAAACTGGTCTATTGGACACTATCTTATAAACGTCGTAATCACCCACTTTTATTTTCGTTCAACTATATGGATGCAATAATCAATATATTGATTGGAACCATTTCCGTTGATTACCCTACATCCTCCTACAATTAAAGTTGTTAACATGAGAATTCTAACAATTGTTAACCTCCTAACCTCTAATTTTTAAAATTTTCATTTGATATATGCACGTTGTCTCAAGGGCCTCACTTAAATGAACAAATTCTTGGTGCATGGATTGGTAGTTCTGCCATCCATCACAAAATAAAAAACCGCCCTTAAGGACGATTTGATCTATACCTATTGCTAAAGCAAAATGTTCGCATGTCTTTCCTTACAAATATTCTTAAGAACTATTCCCTTAGAACTCACCTAATAAATTTCTCATATGAACTTTATGCAAACCCCAACGACAAATTATAAATCAAAACCCATTCTCCATTAACCATTTCATAATGCTCTCTTCTCTTTCCTTCCTATCGCCTTGCTGTGCATCAAATTTACCTATCTTCTTCTGTGAAACAATGTCTCCATCTACCATAAACAGTATTCTTTCCGTTTTTGCTGCCACCTTTACATCATGTGTAACGAGCATTACCGTTGTCCCGTTTTTATTAATCTGTGCAAGAATTGACATAATTTCTTCTGTCGATTGGGAGTCTAATGCTCCGGTCGGTTCATCTCCAAATAGGATATCCGGATCATTTATCAATGCTCTGCAGATGCCCACCCTCTGTAGCTGCCCACCAGATCCTTGTGTGATATTGTGATTGGCAAGCTTTTCAATTCCTGTCATTTTCATCAGCTTTTTTGCTCTTTGGTTCACTGCATGTTTATCCGCATCTGTTGGTACAAGTGCAGGAAACATAATATTGTCAATCAACGACAGATTCTTCAATAGATTAATATCCTGAAAGATAAAGCCCATCGTTTTCAGTCGAACCTTTGCCAATTCTTCTTCTTTTAGACTGCCGATTTCCCGGCCTTTAAACTTTACACTCCCAGATGTCATTCGATCCATACCACTTATATTATATAGCAGTGTTGATTTCCCGCTTCCGGATGGTCCCATGACCGATACGAATTCACCTTCTTTTACTTCTAAATTTACATCTCTTAAAATAGGAAGCTCATTCTCTTTTCCTAATGCTACTTTTTTGGTCATACTTTTTGCTTCTATAATATTAGTCACCTATATTCCTCCTATCCTTTTCGTAATATCAGCTTCTTAAAACGACAGATAAATCATCTTTTACTGCTACCCTACAGGACATAAATATCGTCAATCCAACGGCTATCATCAGTGCTAACGGACAAAGCAGCCAAGTCTGCCAGATAATATGAACAAATTTAATTTTTGCCGCTCCCATAGAGGACATGGCCATGCTTACAAGAATTTCTCCTAGGAAATTCGCAGCCAGAACTCCAAGTATGATCCCCAATAGCAGCACCATCAAATTGCCTGCCATATATTGATGACTAATTTGCTTTGAAGTTAATCCTATACTCCGCATGATGGCAATCTGGGACATATCCTTTGATAACAACATTCGAAGGAATAATGCAGTGATTAATACAGCGATGATGATCGCGATGGCGATTCCGCCTATCACGACTGTCCCCATCTGATCGATGATATTACCAAGCGTCTGCTGCGTATATTCTTTGATATCATTTACCTGCGCCGTGCTGTAAGCATTCTGGTAATAATCCATTTTCCCCCTTACATCAACGCCTTCAGCCAAATCCAAACTCACGATATACCAAAGAACGGCCTCTTCATTTACCCCAAGACTCGTATGCGCCTTTGCTGTTTTTCCTCCATTTGTAATATCCTGATAAATACCTGTAACTGTTAACGTCTGTTCTTCCCCGCCAGCCCTGACGGTTACTTCATCTCCTACTTTCTTGTTTAATCCATCTTTTGCAGCATGGGCTAGTGATAACGAGATCTCTCCTTCTCCCTCCGGCGCTCTGCCTTCCAGAAATTTCAACGGAAACACGGAAAAATCTCCTATTTCAATATTCATATTGTCCCAGGTACCTTCTGCGTTTTTGACCTTGTAGGAACTTGTGATGTAGGGTGCATACTTTTCAATATCCGAATCATTCTGCAGTTCTTCCTGCAGCTTGTTGAAATCTTCTGTAATGGAATCTGTCCTTCGAAGATCGATTCTCATATCCTGTTTTCCTATCCCCATATAGGAGGAAAATTCAGGTGAATTCATGGTGTTATACATATTTACAGGAAGTATGACAATGAACGTACATACGATAAAAATAACAAGCAGCAGCCTGTATAACTTGAATCGTTTGCCTACATCCCGCAGCCCCATGTACATATTCGTGCTGAAAAATTTGTTTTGTAGCAGCGGGAAACTGTATCTTCGGTTCTTTCCACCCTCCATGATATCTGAACGTAAAGCTTCCACCGCAGAAATCTTATCGATTCTCTTCAATACTTGCTTGCAGTACATCACAATCATGAAATACACAAGTAATGGAGCTATAAGGGATAGAATATATTTTAAGCTTCCTGATAAATCGGAAGCTATATAAAGTCTCATATTACTGTTTAACAGATTTACCACTGCAAAGGACATAAGATAACCGATAATACCGGCAGCTGCTGAGATGACGCTGTATTTGTTAAGATAGACCTTTTTTATATCTTTTTTGGATATCCCCATTGCTTTCATAACACCGATTTCCCTGATATCTTCATCAATCGTTGCCAGGAATGTAAGTCTGATACAGAGTGAAGCAATCACAAGAAGCAGAATGCTTATAAATATAATGACGAGCGCAACTATCATATCCGACATGCTATTAAAAATCGCAAATATCTTACCTTCCAATATAGGACCGTTTGCCGGAAGACCTGCTTCATTGTAGGCAGTCTGAACAGCAGCAGGATCTCCGGTTTCATTCAGCTTGAATTCGATCAGATATTCCAGTTCCCCAGCCTGCATTTTTAGCATTTCATTATAGTCATCCTGATTTATCACAAACCTTTTCGAAGAAGTAAGGGGAGAGTTCATCTCAAAATCCCTTGCATAATCAGAAATGACAAACGCCTTCTCATACCAGCCGCTTTTCACCGTAATCGTATCCCCAATTTCTAAATCATGTTGTTCCATGAAATAGATGGGAACAGCTACGAAACCTTCCTTCACGTCCAGCTTTTCATTATCCAGATCCACTATAAAATCAAAATGCTTATTCTGGACCACAAATGAAATATCCTGTATCGTCCCAGCCATCGTTTGATTTTGACCAAAGTGAATATTACTTCCATCAATATTCTGCAGAACCATCGTTTCCTGCATCGCTATATGGTCACGGTATTGTTCTGTAAATTGGTCAATCTCCGCTTGGTCATATTCCCCGGCATGCATCACCGTCATATCAGCTGGCACTGCACTTACCTGAAAGCTTGATATACCCTGAATCAGATTGGCAATGTTATGAATGGCACTGGCAGCCAAAATAACGGCCATTGTGATGAATAGAAATACTGTCATCGTTACGATTTTGTTTCTGATGAAGTCATTCTTTACCATTTTCAAAAACATGATTTTACCCCTTCCAGCAACGATACTTTTTTTCTAATCTATCCTTGTCTCCATCACTTTTTGTCATTTCTTCAGATGATAATTTCCAGCTACTTCTAAGTGAACGTGACCTGAATGATTATCAATTGTACTAATATAATCATACGAAATGGTATTTATTTGAAGAACCTGATGGAGGCTGATTAATTACTACGCCCCCAGCCTTATTTTTGTAAGTTGACTATTGAAGGATATTGAAAAAATTAGAAGGGTAAAAAGCATAAGGAGAACGATTGCTATAACTGCAACTGACAATCACAAAGAATTTATTGGTGAACTAATGAGTACGTGGAATCACATTGGGGAATTACAAAAAGAAGCCTTCCACAAGTTCACTCAACTCATGGAAAGCTTCCTTTTATAACGTTTCACTTTCACCTTACATAGGGATTAAACTGCTTATTACATCACACATTGCCCCCATATCAGGCATGTTGTCGCCGACGTTTTCTCTTGGCTTGTCAACTACTTGCTTCAGTAGTTAAGAACCTAGCTGCTAGGGGGCTTCGCTTGGAGTGCGAAAGAATTTAGGTTCATTTCAACTTTAACCTTCTTTAACTCCTGATGGTGTTAGTTGTTTTTCATTTGAATATATACTTAACTCATTACCTTTATAAATACGACTTTTAGATAATTAAATTCCGGATAATTGTGCGGTACTGTAAAATCTTCCGGCAGTTGGTGTTCTTCTAGAATCTTGTAACGTGTGTTAGATTCCGTAAATGCTTTATCGATAAATGATTTAAACTTCTTCATATTGAAGCTTGCGTTATTTGTGGACGCAATAATAATTCCACCTTGATTTGTAATTTTCAAGGTGTCTTTTAGCAGCTTCGGATAATCCTTCGCAGTACTGAATGTTATTTTCTTTGTCCGCGCAAAGCTTGGCGGATCCAGAACGACAACGTCAAATTTCAATTCATGACGGGCCGCATATCGAAAGTAATCAAAGACATCCATCACCTTAATATCCTGCGCTTCATAATCAATTTCGTTAACCGCAAATTGCTCAATAGTCTTAGGCAGGCTTCGTTTTGCCACATCCACACTAGTTGTCTTTATCGCACCGCCAAGAACTGCCGCTACAGAGAATGCACCTGTATAAGAGAAGGTATTTAAAACCGTTTTTCCTTTTGCGTAATGGTCACGTAATGCTTTTCGTACCTCACGTTGATCCAGGAATATCCCCGTCATGGCACCATCATTTAAATCTACTGCATATTTCATCCCGTTTTCCAAAACGATCAAAGGAAATTCTCCCTTTTCACCTGACACATAATCATCTTGTTCCACGTATTGTCCGTTCGTATTAAAGCGTAATTTCTCATATAGACCACGAACTGTTACCACTTTACTCAAAGCTTGATATATATCATCACGGAAAGAATAAATACCTTCACTATACCAGCTCACCATATAAAAGCCATCATAGAAATCAATGATCAATCCGCCGATACCGTCTCCTTCCCCATTAAATACACGGAAAGCAGTGGTATCTTCGGTTTCATATAAATTCTTACGTTTTGCAACAGCTTCACTAATTTTCTTAACGAAAAATTTCGTATCGATTTTTTCCTGTTCTTTGCGTGTTAAAACCCAACCTATACCTTTATTTTGTAAACCGTAATATGCTGTTCCAATATACTTGCGGTTGGAATCAACCAAGCGCAAGATGCTTCCTTCAGCCATTGTCATTCCTGCAGTATCGATTGCTTCTTTTGTGAGCAGCGGATAGCCATTCTTCATATCTTTAACCGATTTCGGTTTTACTTTTATTTCTACTAACTGTCTCATTTTGTCATCCTTACTTAAATTGGTGATTTAATTATGCCATTGTTTAAGAAATTAAGCGATATTAGTATCTTATCTAATCTCTGTACAAGAAATTCTCTGTTAGTCCAAGTTTCAGGACAGGTTTTATATAATGTTTAATTCTAATCTTTCGCTTATAATTCGAATAGGAAAAAAAATCATACAATGTAAGGGGCATTTTGACATGAGAGATAGAAATAGCGGTTATGGTTATTGTCCGAATGATGAGGCTTGTCCAGTAGAATATACACTTGATGTGATCGGCGGGAAATGGAAAGGTGTACTGCTATATCATTTAATTGAGGGACCGAAGCGCTTCAATGAATTCCGAAGAATATGTCCGGGCGTCACACAGCGCATGCTGACGCTTCAGCTTCGGGAACTGGAGGAAGATGGCGTGGTTCATCGGGAAGTATATAAGCAAGTACCTCCAAAAGTGGAATACTCATTAACCGATTTCGGCAAAACATTGATTCCTATCATTTCTTTAATGAAGAATTGGGGAGAAACGTATAAACAATCTGTGTGAAGCATTTAACTGTCAGCATAGCTGGCAGTTTTTTTACCCTTCAATAGTATAAAAATTTATACTATCCAACATAAATGTGCGTACTTACGCTTGGCAAATCAATAAATTATACTGACTGAGCAAGAAGAAAACAATCAGTCAGGAGTGACGATAATGAGTCAAGAAAAAATGAAAGCTATAGGTCTTTATAAATACTTACCACTAGATGATCCGGAAAGTCTGATAGAAGCGGAAATTGATAAGCCTACCCCTGTAAACAGGGATTTATTGATCAAAGTAAAAGCTATTTCTGTGAATCCAGTTGATACGAAACTCCGCTCTCCGAAGGCTACAGTTGAAAAGCAGCTAAAGGTGCTTGGCTGGGATGTAGCAGGTGTAGTAGAAGAAGTCGGCCCAGAATGCTCCTTATTCAAACCAGGTGATGAAGTCTTCTATGCTGGGAGCATAAAACGTCCCGGGGGCAATAGTGAATTTCATCTAGTGGATGAAAGAATCGTTGGGAAGAAGCCAGCAAATCTGGATTTTGCCCATGCAGCAGCATTGCCATTAACCGCAATAACAGCATGGGAAGGATTATTTGACCGCTTAGGCGTAAACACAGATCCTTCCAAAAATATAAATAAAAGAATCCTGATCATCGGTGCTGCCGGCGGAGTCGGATCCATTGCCATACAACTAGCCAAACATGCCGGCCTTGAGGTCATTGCAACTGCCTCCCGACCAGAGTCTACTGAATGGGTCAAAAAACTAGGTGCTGATCATGTCATCAATCACTATAATGCTTTCACTCCACAGCTAGTGAATATAGGGATGACAAATGTAGAATATATACTTTGTTTAAACAGTACCGAAAAACATTGGAGCAGCATGGCTGAAGCAATTGCACCTCAAGGAAAGATATGTTCGATTGTGGAAACCGATGAAGAATTAAATTTAACTTTATTGAAAAATAAAAGTGCAACATTTGTATGGGAATTCATGTTCACCCGATCCAGCTATGAAACGGACGATATGATCGAACAGCATTACCTTCTGAATGAAGTAGCTCGCCTCGTAGATTCCGGGATAATCCTGACAACTGTTACAGAAAAACTGACACCGATAAATGCAGGGAATCTTCGTAAAGCACATGCAATTCTTGAGTCAGGACGTACAGTTGGGAAGGTAGTTCTGGAACAGTTCTAATCAGCATTAATAACTTTTGATAATATAACTTACCCAATAGATAAAGGGGGTAGCAAATAGCTATCCCCTTTATCTATTCTATCTATTACAAACCAACTTACTCTGCAGCGTATTGACTACTGCTTTAATGTGATTTAAAAGGAGTAAAATTTGTTGTGACGTCAAGATCTATTACGCAAAAACTCCTCATTCGTCACATCCGTCACAAACATATGCCCCGGCGCATGCGTAATCACTAATGGAATCTGTGAATGGATCGCTGCCGATTGAGGTGTTACGCCACATTCCCAAAAAACAGGTGTCTCTTCTTCTCCATACTCCGTGAATTCGCCAAAATCAGGCTTACTGATATCATCAATACCTATTTCTTTCGGATCTCCTACATGAATTGGAGATCCATGCATGTTTGGAAACTGTGCAGTGATATCAATTGCCTTTTGAACTAGCTCATTTTTAATGGGTCTCATGGAAACTACGACAGGTCCACTAAATTCACCAGCTTGCTTCGTTTGCCGGTTCGTTATGTACATCGCAACATTTTTGTTCTGCTCAATATGTTTTAAAGGAACGCCTTCCTTTAGTAATGCACTTTCGAAGGTAAAGCTGCAGCCGATTAAGAACGATACAAAGTCATCCCGCCAGATTTCCTTAAGTTCATGACGTTTCTCCGATATTTTTCCGTTCTCATATACAAAGTAAAGTGGAATATCACTTCGAATATCCGAGCCAGCAGCGAGAGCAGATTCAACCACTCCTGGTTCCAATACATCAATAATTGGACAAGACTTCGGATTTCGATTAGCAAATAACAAAAAATCAAAAGCATATTCTTTTGGTACGATTGCTAAGTTTGCTTGAACATAATTACTGCCTACTCCAGATGTATGGGTATTAAATTCACCAGTTCTGATCTTTTCTCTTAAATCACGTGGATTCATATGTAACTCCCCCTATCTATAGTTTTAGTTATTGCATTTAACATGCTTACTTGTCAATTGATCCTCTTCAAGTAATGAAACTAAGAAGCAATGTAGCACGTATATATATAAATACAAATAAAGGGGTAATGTATATATGTTAGAAGGAATGGCAATTGTATCCATAACCATTGTACTTGTTGTACTGGCAGCTATCGCAGGAATTGCATGGTTCATTTACATGAAAATCAGATTCCGTACCGTGCCCTCCAACGAAGCACTCATCGTTACCGGACCGAAACTCGGGGATGAAGAAAAAGAAACAAATATCTATAAAGATGACCAAGGACGCTATATGAAAGTAATCCGTGGCGGCGGTCACAGGCTAAGAATGTTCCAAACCGGTACAAAAGTTTCCTTGAAATCATTCCAATTACAAATCAAAACACCAAAAGTATATACAGCACAGCATGTTGGTGTATACGGAGAAGCTGTCGCAACAGTCAAAGTAGCAGACACGCTCGAAGGTATCGTACGATATGCCGAGCAGTTCTTAGGGAAAGTGCAGGAAGAAATCGAGCAGGAAATTGGCGAAGTATTAAATTCCAGTCTGCGCGCAATTTTATCAAGTATGACCGTTGAGCAAATCAACGGTGACCGGGAACGTTTCAATGAAGATGTGCGTAAAATTGCACAAAAAGAATTAAATGACATGGGCTTCCGCATTACATCACTTGGACTTACAGACATCAGCGATGATGACGGATACTTGGAAAACTTGGGTCGTCCACAGATCGCCGAAATCGAAAAAGAAGCTGAAATAGCCGAAGCGAACAACAAACGGGAAACCGAACTCAAACAAGCAGAAGTAAACGAAGAAGTATCCCGTGAGAAATACCAGCGTGAAATGAACATCGCAGAAGTTCGTAAAACAAAAGACATCAAAGATGCCCAAATTAAAGCGGAAACAGAACGTGAAAGAGCCATTGCCGAAGCTGCATACGAACTGGAAAAAGAAGAAAAGCGCCTAGGTATCGAAAAGCAGCGACTAGAAATCAAAGAACAGGAACAAGAAAGTGAATTAAGACTGCGCCAGAAAGAACGTGAAAATGACGTCAAATTGGAACAGCAGCAAGTAGAAGTGCAAAAACAAAAGGCCGAAGCAGAATACCTCACCAAAACAAGAGAAGCACAAGCCCGTGCCGAAGCAAGAAGAGTCGAAGGAGAAGCGGAAGCCGAGGTCATCAAACAAAAGAGCATCGCAGAGGTCGAAGCGATCGAAAAACGCGCTCAAGCAATGGCGAAGCACCAAGACGTCATCCTACGTGAGAAACTCATCGATATCATGCCGGATTATGCAAGAGCAATCAGTGAATCATTCAGTAATGTCGAGTCTATTCGTATTTTGGATAATGGATCAGGTGGTGGGATTAACTCCTTGCCTAATACTGTGACAAATACGATGGCAAACCTGCAAGAGAGTCTTGGTCAGATGACGGGGTTTGATTTGGAAGGGTTTTTGGAAAACATCAGTACCTCTAAGCCAAATAAAGGAACGGTTGAAGATAACGCAATATCAGACCAGCAACAAATTACGGTTAATGAATCTGCACTACGTTTCGAAGAAGAAGACACAAATCAATGAGTAAAACTAAGACACCTGTGCGTTAGCACAGGTGTCTCTTATTGTTCCATGACCACCGACAGAGAGAACGTTCTTTCTATCAATCTATGCAAGTAGGTATTTTATTGCGTCTTGGGACACGTTTTGTAGTGTTATCTCAATAGCGAGGTTCTTTCTAAGAATTCTTTATTACTATAAGTAACAAATATTTGTTGGAAGTAAAGTTCATATACTTGATCATTGAGATTATATACTATCTGATTAATTCTCTTTGTTGTATCTGCTGTAAGTTCAGCATCCAGATTTTTGCGCCTATCTGTTTCTTCCTTCATCGCTTCCATTATCTTACCCTTTTGGTCTTCACCGACGATAACTTGGTTCACTAATTTATAGAACTTCTCGTCTTCTTCCCAAATTGGCTCAGCAACTTTCTTTAATGAGCTACGTAGATGATTAAAATCTTCCGCCGGCAATAGATGCTTCCATACTTTGCTTTTAATTTCAGTCACCTTTTCAGTCATCTTACATCTCCCTAACTAGATCAAATAGTTTTAAGAGGTCTTCTTCTTCTTTGAAAAGCTTCGTTATAGCCTCTTTATATGTGTTGAGATAAATGTAACCAGAATCAACAGACTTCCTCATTTCAATCATTACTTCTTCTAGATCAGCGTTAGTCAAAGGATTAATAATTTCATTGACTCTTGCTGATTCAACTTTATATGTGGGGTATTTATGCTCTTCCAGAAGAACTGCATAACTCTTAGGATTTGCCTCTATATGACCAATCTCACTCATTATTTTTGAACGCCTTTCCAAATAAGTCAAAGCGACTTCTGCGTGTACTGCTTTTTCTAAATCAGTAAGATATCGGGTTTTATCCTCTAACGATGTAGTGCCTTCTCTATAAAGCCTTAAAGCAGCGGACATATTTACTTTGATTGGTGTTCCGCCACCTCGATTAGATGTAAGGACCATATCTTTACCTATATAGCTTTTATTCCCACCAGCTTTAGCGTTTAACAACTCATTAATGCTGTGGCTATCAACGATGCTACCTAAACTCTCCATGATCCCACTATCCTTAATATTTTTCATCGCTTCATTAAAGGCTATCCACACCTTGACGATGTCCATTATTAAGTCACCATCAGCTTTTATCTTATCGAAGAATCCACCGCTTTCATCTGCTTCAACATTCTGAGAGATTGCATTTTGTACAGTTTCGAGCTCTTTAGCTAATTTAGCTATTTCATCAATCATAATAGTTTTCTGTTTTTCTGTTATATATCCCTCTTCGTATAACCTTCCAAAAATAGCCTCTGAATTATCGGTAATAATATTTAATTTATCTATTAAAGGCGGTAGACTTTCATCAACCGCCTTTAATGTGTCATCTAACTCTTCTTGATCGAAGAGATACCAATTACCCAGACTTTCCAAGGAATTCAGATCTTTAATGTACTCATAATTCACTCCGAGGGTTTGCTCCAACACTTCACCAATACCACCATCTGCATCAGCCTTCGCATACAAAATGCCCAAATCAACAAATTCTTGCAAGACATCTTCCGGTATATCATC
This sequence comes from Terribacillus halophilus, assembly GCF_900101385.1. Classification (GTDB taxonomy): domain Bacteria; phylum Bacillota; class Bacilli; order Bacillales; family Amphibacillaceae; genus Terribacillus; species Terribacillus halophilus. Next base: position 62,480 of record NZ_FMZB01000005.1, on the reverse strand, counting down.
TATGACTGTCTTAATACCTGCTAATTCCGGGTTGGTATCGATATACTCGATTTTCCCCATCGGGGCTAAACCAATTCTCTCGGTGATTCCGTAAAGGGGATCGTCGGTTGAAATGACTTGATGTATCTTAACTCCTGAATCTTTAAAGTACTCTTGAGTAAAATCAACCAAGTCCTCTTTAGGGATGTTGTATATACCATCTTCATTAACTAATCCAAACTCTTTTCGTACTTCATCAGCAAACAGAAAGTCGTACTTATACTGAGAATATGGAGAGACCTGCAATCCATTAAGACCATACATACTATCATAAGTTCCATCAGATATACCGGTTACTGTTCCGTTTTGATTTCCCAGAGAGTGACCTAGGGAATTTACTTTTACCTCTTCATCAATAGCAAAATGACTTTTCGCTTCATTTGTAAAATCCCTAGCTGCTTGCGCCTGGTCTACTGTTTGCCCCAAGTACGCTCCCTTTACATTGTATGCCCAATCAATCATAGTATCTGATTGAGTTCCTTGATTAATAACAAAGAGTTCCTCTTCTTCCCCTTCAGAAATCAGTAGCGCAGTTCCGTCATAGCCTGTCAATTCAGGATCAACCGATTTTGCCTCGGAGGAGTGGAACATCTTTAACTCACCCTCAAAGACCTCTCCTGTTTCTTCAAGGTAGATATACTTGAACTTTTCTTCTAAATTAGCAGGAGATAAATCATCATACTCTGTATTAACTAATCTCATCCAAACATCTGTAGAAGTTATTTTTTCTAAGGCCATTATTCTCACTCGTCCTCTTGCGCTGTTAGCTTAATGGAACGGAATATCTCAAGTAACTTTTCTTTCTCAGGCTTAGCCAACCTCTCGCAATCTTCTTCACTTAATCCTTCCTTACAAACAACGGAGGCGGATATTTGAATCTGCTGGTTATTGTCATTCCAAATTAAAGCGGCCATACCCGGGTAAGGCCCTACTGTGAAATCTGCATATTCCGCATACTGTTTTCCTTCATTGTCAGAACCCAAGGATTTAAATTGGAGTTCCTCTTTTCTTCTACTAGACATACTTTCCTTGCTGCTTTCTTCACTACTCATAAAGCCATAATAATGTACCATAATGGTTGGCAACACGTCTCTCACTTCAATATCTTCCGGTAAGAATGAAATCTCCATCATTTCACTCCCATCATTCTGACCCTTGCTATAGCCTCTTTCTATAATGATCATATCTTCTGGGAAATCCATCGTGAAATTATTAGTTCCTGATTTAAATGGATAATACCCTTCCTTAACCGGCTCCTCAGATTGTATAAAGTCACGAGTGAATTCATCCTGGAGTGCAGGAACATCAGGAAGTTCTTTTGGTTCCATTTCAGATGGCGATGTGGATTTTTTGTTCTCACCCATACTACAACCTCCTATCATCAATGTTGTTAAGATAAGTACGATTACAAAATTTAATCTCAAGTAGTCCTACCCCCAATATACAGTTAGCGCTTATATCCTAAAAAAATTATATAAAATATATCCAGTGATTCCCATTAGTTTACTATAACGTAAAGAAAAACCCTTCTTTAGTCGAGGGTTAAAAGTAATGAAAATTGATAAATAGAAGTATAATGGACTTATTTAGCAACAATTTAAAACTATTTTCGTATAATCAACAAAGGATCGCATCACCCCACTTGGGCACACATATCAGCGTTTATGATGGATATTCGGAAAACTTAAGTCGCTCGCAAATTGCCAAAATCGAAAAAGAAGCTGAAATAGAGAAGCAAACAACAAACGGGAAACCGAATTTAAGCAGGCAAACTTAAAAAAGGAGCCCTGATTCAAATCAGCGCTCCTTCTTTCATTACCTTTATTTTTTAAGCTTAACAGGTACACCACTCCTTGCAGACTCTAAAGCAGCATACGTCACCTCATGTGTTAGATATGCATCACTATACTCAGAGCGGATTTGAGAGGTGTCGCCAGTACGAACGGCATGAATAAATGCCTCATTTTCCCGAACGTATGGATTGTCCGTATCCTTATATGTTGTCTTTATACCCTCAAGGTCGATTTCTAGTTTATCGCCCTGCCAATCTAGCATTCCTTTATCTGTGTATAACTTGAGTCCAATATCTCCCATGCCTCTAGGAAGGATACACGTATTCGACAGGTTAGCTATCACGCCATTTTGAAGCCGTAAACTTACCGTACCAATGTCCGGCACATTATCGTACTTGTTATGCTGTACTTGATTGCCATACATCGCAAAAACTTCTTCAACCTCACCGCAGACGTATCTTAGTAAATCTACAATATGCGTTGTTTGTTCGATAAACTGACCGCCAGATTTCTCTTGATCTCTCCAGCAGCCCACCATGGGCATCTCGCCCATCCATTTACCTAATACCACGCCAAGCGTTTGGCCATTTAACTTTTCTTTTAGATACTGAACCGAATCACTGTATCGAAAATGATACCCAACAGACGTAATCATAGAACTTTCATTCATACGCTCTAACACCTTAGCTGGGATCTTGTCCTCTGTCCCCAGTGGCTTTTCGATGAGGAAAGGAATACCGCGCCCAATAAGCTCTAATTCAATCTCTCCCCGAACCATTGGCGGCGTAACGATATAAACCGCATCAAGCTCCTCAGCGTCCAGCATTTCCACATACTGATCATACCCATTCGCACCCTCATAATCGGACGCCATATCTGCTGCTTTCTCTTTACTTGTTCCGCAAATAGCCTGGATCTGAACCCCATCCATCTTTGATAGAATGTTCGCATGCTTGCGGCTAAACCAGCCTGTTCCAATCATTCCAATTTTGAGTGTCATCTTTTTCTCTCCCTTGTTTGTTGGTAGTGAGTTGTAAAGAGAAAGATGATGCTTGCGTTTCAGCAGTGTGGTGTGTCCTAATGAATTACATTGATGAAAACACTTTGAGGTAGTTAAATTTCGGATAGTAATTTGGTACTGTAAAATCTAATTTAGTTAAATGCTTTATCGATAAGAATGGAGTTAGAGCAACTCCGAGAATTGGAAAGCTACTTTCAATTATCTCAAAACAATAAAAACTCAACAATAAATAAAATTATCAGTTATCTATAGAAAATTCAGATTCCGGACTGTGCCATCTAACCAAGATGTGGATGCAGATAATGTAAAATCAGGTTAACAGCAAATTACGAATAATAATACCAATATAAAAAAGACTAAGTCATGAATAAAAAAGCAATACCATGAATCAAAACCACCAGTGTGAACTGGTGGTTTGTTCTGCGGCTGAAAGCCTTTGTTACCGGCCTAGGCCTCAAAGGCCCGCTGAATGGGTTCCCTCTTGCACCACATCTACTCACCAATTCTAAAGGATTTCTTTATTTCTTCCGATTTTTTTCTCCTGTAAATGGATCGTACTCTTCGAATAATGTCAATTGATCGCCCATATAGTCCTCTTTTAGCTGATTCCTAATATATTCTTGTATTTGTTTCTTATTTCTCCCGACTGTATCAACATAGAATCCTCGGCACCAAAATTTTCGATTTCCATATCTATATTTTAAATTGGCATGACGATCGAATATCATTAAACTACTTTTCCCTTTTAAGTATCCCATAAATTGTGACACACTTAATTTCGGCGGGATACTTATCAACATATGAATGTGATCCGGACAAGCATTTGCTTCATGGATAATCACACCTTTCCGTTCACATAAATCCCTAATAATTTGTCCGATACTCTTTTTGTATTTTCCGTAAATAACCTGCCTTCTGTACTTTGGCGCAAATACTACGTGATACTTACAATTCCATGTTGTATGTGCTAAACTGTTCATGTCCTTCATAGGGCACTCTTCCTTCTATGGCGAGATAAAGTGGTCGGGAAACCAACTTTACCCTACCATGAAGTGAGGGTTTTTTATTACCACGCTAGAAGCTTTCTGGAACCCCCGGCATAGCCAGGGGTTTTCTAATACATATAACAAGACACCTGTGCTGACGCACGGGTGTCCTTAGTGAATTAATATTTATCTTAAAAAAGAGTGAATACTGCATTATGGATCCTCCGTAAGCTTACCAACTTATTTAAGTAAAAAAGTACTCTTTTCTAGCCTTCATGCCTTTTTAATTAATATTCATATAGTTCCTGTTTTACGTTTATATTAGCAGCTCTAAGACCAAATTTAGAAAATTTGTATCTCATGTATAAGGAAATTTTATCCTCATGAGTTGATAGAATTATTTGTTTATCGTAAAAATCATTTCGAAGTAACTCTACAAGAGATGCCATATTTATCTCATCCATCGTCTGAGCCGGATCGTCTATTAGTATCGTGTTTAACCCACTTTGATTATATACTTTATTTAGAGCTAAAGTAAAAGAAAGCACAGTGGCGGACAGTTGACCTGAACTAAAGGAATGAACTATATCATGGTCAGTTTCTTCAGGTGGCACAAAATTGATAGCCTTCACTTCAGGTTCTTCGTCTCTATTGTTTGTCTCCTGTTTTATAAATACCCCAATGCCTCGCTGGTGGTTCTGTATAATTTTCCCGCTGTATATAAAGAACGGGATTTCTAAATCATTAATCATTGTCCCTCTATACTGGTTAATTTTTTTAGTATAAATCTCAATTATACCGTCTAGATTAATGCAAATTGAATCTAATTTTTTTCGTTGTATAGTTAGTTTTTGCAATTCCTTGAAAAACCAGTTTGACTGATCATAGAAAGCATTCTCTATATAAAGCTTTTTGAGTTCTATATCTTCAACTCTTATTTTTTCAACCAATTTAAAATCGGAATTGAAAGTATTTATAAAAATTTCTTGTAATAATTTGAAATTATCTCTTGTAAATTCTTCTGTATTCTGCATTCGGGATTCTAAGTCCGATACAAAGCTATTAGTTCTTTCTTCCAAATCGCTGACAATTTTTTTCTCCTTATTATAATATTCCTCAGAGATAATCCCAATATTATCTAAGAACAATTTTGCTTTATTAACATCTATACCCAGATTTTTATATTCTTGCAATTGAAGAAAGAAGTCATCTTTTATTCTAGAATCATCTGAAAGATAACTATCTAATTGGTTTATAATATCTTTGATTATTGCGCTATACAGATTGTTAATTTCTTCAACGACTTTATTAGAATTTTGATCTAAATTTTGTTGTATCTCAATTGTTTTTTGTTCCATTTGTTCCTCTAGTTCTTTAAAGGATTTCCAATCTTGCCCGCAATATGGACAGTTTTGATCATTACTAGAGCCAGATTTAGAACTAATAAGATTGTTGAACTGATTTTTCAAACTCTCGCGCGCTTCCAAGAGTTGTCTCACAGTATTTGACAAGTTGTTAGTAGTTTTATTCAAAGATTTAATATGGTCGATTCTATCTATCAATAATTGTTTATCAGTCTTAAGTTTTAAAGTTTCAAAAATGATATCCCAGTTGATATAACTAGTTAGGATACTTCTTTCTTCAAGTACCTTTAAGTATCTTTTCAAATTGTTGTTTGTTTCATACTCTTTCTTAAAGGTCTCAAACTCTTCGTTATAAAAACCAAGTACAATTAGTGCAGATAATCTTCCTTTATTTGCTATAACTTGTGATATATTATTATTTTTCTTCTGTTTAATATAATCTTCAAAGTACTTCTTAAATTTTATAATTTGGTTTAACTCAGATATATATGTATCTTTTTTAACTTTATCTAAATTATTGAGTTTTTCACTGTCCCATGGCTTCTTGCTAGTAGCAGGCAACAACTTTATGTATTCCACCTGAGTAAACGTTCGATCAGCATCTGAATCTTTCTCGGTTACAAATCCTTTATATTTTTCAATATCTTTATTGATATCCCTTAACTTTCTTCTAAGAACTCTTCTAGTAGTGTCCAGTTTTTCCTTTTGCTCATTCTCTTTTTGTATGTTGAAAAGTTTACTAATAACTTCAATTCTTTCTTTTTCATTTTTTTTAAATAAATGGCTTGAATCCTCTTGCTCAACATAATGATACAAACTATATCTGTCAATAAAATCATTCACTTTAAAGAACTTTTCAAGTTCTTGTTCATTAGTAACTGTTTCAACCGTCATTTCATCATCAATTGTGTTTAATTCATGAAGCTCATAATTAAATTCAAAAGGTTTTTTTCCTGTTGATCTAAGTTTAGTTGGATCAATTCTTCTGGCAAAAACCCTTTTTTTACTACTATCCTCTCCAATAGACTTTAGTTCAATTTTAACTACAACAGGTTTATTTTGATTCTTCGCAAATAAATAATCCCTATAGCCTCTTGCTGTAACAGCTACTTTGAAATTTTGAATTCGTTTTATTTGTCCAGTTAAAACAAGTTCAATACTGTCAAAGATGGTTGTTTTACCGAATCCATTTGGACCATCTAATACTGTAATATCTTGATCTTCAAAAGAAATTACTGCTTTATCGATAGTTTTAAAATTTTCAATATAAAGTCTATTGATGTATAATTTGTTACTCATCTTCTTCTACCACCCCAAGCTTTTCGAGTACCAATTCAAGATTAATTTCCTCTTTTGATTCAATGGATATAATTTTTTCTCTTAAATCTAATTGATATTGTGTCAATTCTTCTCTAATTTCACTTTCTAAATTGGAAAGGTTTATAGTATCTATTTGTAAGCTTAAGAAGTGAAGTTTAATAAAACATTTTGAAATTAAATCATAAATTAATTGTGATTCTTTATTAGTTGTATTCTTAAATTCTGAAAACATATTCTTATTTTGTATTATTCGTTGAAATACACTTGTAATGCTATTTTCATTTTTAAATTGTTGTTCCACCAGTGAAAATTGTTCTTTTGTGTAAGACAAAACATATTTTTTAAAATCGTAAGGATCTTCTTCTAAATCATATACAAATGAAGTCAAATCTCGATCTATTTTAACAGTGTCTTTTTGAAGGAGGATGAGTAATGATAGATTTTTATCAATTCCCTGTTCTTCATTTTTATCAACAATATATTCAAAATAATCATCTATAATATCATGCAGATTTGATTCATCAATATTAACCTCTTTTAAATCAATTACTAAGAAGAAGTCAAATTTATTTTCTTTTGTAATCTTTGCAATAAAAGACAAATGCTCGATATCAGATTTGAATTCGGGTTGTATTTCCTCTACTATATAACTTGCTTCCCAAAATAGTTCTTTTATTATTTCAATCATTTATTGTCCTCCCAGAAATTGTAGTTTTGCTAACAAAATGGATTTGTTTTGGTAGTGTGATTTTTTCTTTTTTTCGATTTCCTGTTATCTTAACCTCAGATTCCATTAGACCTTCTGAACGCTTTCCACCGTAAACTCCATCTAAGTGTTCAGTTAAGTAAAATTTATTATCGAATAGTAAATCAAAAAGACTTTTATCATCTTTTAAATTTTTTATGATGTCCCTTCCAACCATATCAGGATTATTGCGGTCAATAAGAGTTAATAAATAATCATCATTGTCTTTAACAGTAAAAATATTTTTAATAGTCTCCCCATGTACCATTTTGTGGGTCAAATCAAATAAACAATAGAATAACATCCTACGAACACCCGCCTCATTTAAAAGCTTTCTATATGTGTTTAAATCCAGAGATTTTGTAGATATGTTCTTTATCTCTGGAGATAACCTACGACATAATAAAATAAAATCATCATCAGGCAGCTTCTCTAATAGTTCCCATTGCTTGGACCATATATTTCTAACAGTCTCCAATCTATCATTACCTAATGTGCTATCCTCACAATATTGTTCAAAAAGAGAATATAGTTCTTTTAGTAAGAAATTCCCTAATGTTTCAGCAGTACATCCAAATACATGTTCATCGTAAATTACATCATAAACATCAATTAGTCTTAAACAATAATTCGTATCTGATCCATCGTGGATTCTTGAAATTTTTTTGTTTAATCTTTTTAAAAGGTTTAAATATGCAAATGAATACTGCTCGCTTGTTTTATATGTATAATTTTCATGGTGGTTAGTATAAAATTTTTCCAGTTCTTGTTCAATATTTTCTTTAACATCTTCAAGTGGAATTGATTTTATTGCAGGAATATAGCCGCTTATATCATAATTCCTTTTAAAGATAATGAATTTCTCATCAAATATTTGCTGATCTAATAACTTTTCTTGTGTACTCCTGTAAAGTTGCCTTTTATTTTCACTGAGACTTGAAGGGTTATAATTTTTCAGATTACTAATCAGATCTTCTTTTATAAAGGATTCAATTTCACACGCTGTATGTAATGAAATCTCAATAACACTAGGAAACTCTATTGCTTTTGCAAAAAGCTGAAGTATAGCTTCGGTATAACCTGAAATTTTCTCCTTATTCTGAAGTGATTTTACTTGGTGTAGTGATTTTAATTCTCCCTCATATAATATTGCAAAATCTTCGTTCTTTTCGATCTCTATTTCATATTTTTTTATTTCCTCAACATTATTACCAATCTTATTTAGTAAGCATAATGCTGAGTAGATTGTTATATTTCCTTGATATGTAAAACCGCTCCAAGAGGAAGTTGCATCGCCTCTTCGGATCAAATCTTTTAAGTTATTATTAATTTGAGTCAATTGTTTTCCATCTCCTCTTTGCTCATCTCATACTAGACTTAACTTAACTATTTCATCCTTAGTTAAAGCATTAATGTTTTACTACGGTCTAACATGCTTGATGCTTCCTCTAAAGGATGATAATTAAAATCTATTTTCCTAATTTCTCGTCTTCTTTCAAACGGCGATGTGAGGCCATTGCACAAGCAGATCCAATCATTTCGTAATCTTCATTTTCTAAGTAAAAAACTCAGAAATAAACAATACCACCTTTAAAAATCCATTTGTCACATAATAGGCGCGCATAATAATTTTCCTATGGTTTGTCTTATCTTAAATAATAATGAACAGGTATAATTTCTATTCCAAAAGATAAATTTCCATAATATTCTATTTTATTAGGTGATTCTTCTTGATTACTAGACTTGAAACTTTATAAGTGAAGGAGTGCTATACATTCTTTACTCATTCCATATTTTCTACATTATCTCTATATTAACAAATTGTATGATATTGTAAATCCATACTAAAATAATTCTATTTAATTATATATTTGAGTTAGCTTGGCTAGACTCTTTCGTATTTAATCTCTATTTACACAGAACACCTTTCATACAAAGGCACTTTAAATAAAGTACAATATATCTCTAGAAAACATCATTTGAGAATTTCATAATCGTATAGCTTTACGAGAACAGTATTTCTATAGTATTGATTAGATAAATCCACAGATGAACTTAACTAGAAAGGGTTATGGATACACATAACTTCAATAGCAGAATCACCACACTATCTTGTAAATCTTAATACTTATCGACAGTACTCTATTAAATTGTGGGTTCAAAACACTTACGTATATAATCTGATATCACAAAAAAGACTACCTCCTTTATAATATGGAAGTAGCCTTCTTTAAAAGCTATCTATAGAACAGTCGAAATATAATGCTTTTAACGTTATATTCTATGTCTTTAGATTACATCATACCGCCCATTCCACCCATGCCGCCCATGTCAGGCATGCCGGCGCCGCCAGCGTTTTCTTCTGGCTTGTCAGCTACTACTGCTTCAGTAGTTAGGAACATAGCTGCAACGGATGCTGCGTTTTGAAGTGCGGAGCGTGTTACTTTTGTTGGGTCGACGATGCCTGTTTCGAGCATGTTTACCCATTCGCCTGTTGCTGCGTTGAAGCCTACGCCGACGTCTTCTTTTTTAAGACGTTCGATGATAACGGAGCCTTCAAGGCCTGCGTTGTGCGCGATTTGACGTACCGGTTCTTCGATTGCACGAAGGACGATTTTCGCACCTGTTTCTTCATCGCCAGTTAGTTCAAGACCTGCAACGTTGTTGTAGATGTTGACTAGCGCTGTACCACCACCGGCTACGATACCTTCTTCTACTGCTGCGCGAGTAGAGTTAAGGGCGTCTTCGATGCGTAGTTTGCGTTCTTTCAATTCTGTTTCAGTAGCAGCACCGACTTTGATTACTGCAACGCCGCCGGAAAGTTTCGCTAGGCGCTCTTGTAGTTTTTCTTTGTCGAATTCAGAAGTAGTTTCTTCTACTTGTGCACGAATTTGTGCGACGCGGGAAGAAATGTTTTCTGGGTTGCCGTTACCTTCGACGATAGTTGTGTTTTCTTTCGTTACAACAACTTTAGAAGCGCGGCCAAGCTGTGTGATTTGTGTGTTCTTCAGATCAAGACCTAGGTCTTCTGTGATCACTTCACCACCAGTTAGTGTCGCGATATCTTCTAGCATTGCTTTACGACGGTCACCGAAGCCTGGTGCTTTAACAGCAACAGCATTGAATGTACCGCGCAGTTTGTTCACAACAAGTGTTGCAAGTGCTTCGCCTTCTACGTCTTCTGCGATCATCAATAGCGGTTTGCCTTGCTGTACAACTTGTTCAAGTACAGGAAGTACTTCCTGAATGCTTGCGATTTTCTTATCTGTGATTAGGATGTATGGATCGTCAAGGACTGCTTCCATTTTATCTTGGTCAGAAACCATGTACGGGGAAGCATAGCCACGATCGAATTGCATACCCTCTACTACTTCAAGCTCCGTGTTGAAGCCGCGGGATTCTTCGATTGTGATAACGCCGTCGTTACCAACGCGCTCCATTGCTTCTGCGATTAGTTTACCAACTTCTTCGTCAGCTGCAGAGATTGCCGCTACTTGTGCGATGGACTCTTTGCCTTCGATTGGTTTGGAGATTTCTTTAAGCTGGGAAACAGCTACTTCAACCGCTTTTTCGATACCGCGGCGTACGCCTACTGGGTTCGCACCAGAAGCGACGTTTTTCAAACCTTCACGGATCATTGCTTGTGCAAGGACAGTCGCTGTAGTTGTACCGTCACCAGCGATTTCGTTTGTTTTGGAAGCAACTTCGGATACAAGCTGCGCACCCATGTTTTCGAATGCATCTTCCAATTCGATTTCTTTGGCGATTGTCACACCGTCATTTGTGATCAGTGGAGAACCGAATTTCTTATCTAATACGACGTTGCGTCCTTTTGGTCCGAGTGTTACTTTCACTGCATCTGCAAGTGTGTCCACACCGCGAAGCATCGCGCGGCGAGCGTCTTCAGAGAACTTAATGTCTTTAGCCATTAATAAAACCTCCTAAATATATCTTCTATGGTATATGAATCTGTTCTTCGGATTATCCTAATACTGCAAGGATGTCGCTTTCGCGAAGAATTAAGTAATCTTTTCCTTCGTATTTCAATTCTGTACCAGAGTATTTAGAGAAGATGATAAAGTTGCCTTCTTCTACTTCTGGTGTAACTCTTTGTCCATTATCGGTTACACGACCGCTACCGACGGCAACAACTTTACCTTCTTGCGGTTTTTCCTTGGCAGATTCAGGAAGCACGATTCCGCTTGCTGTTTTCTCCTCCTGCTCTACAAGTTCAATTACGACACGATCGCCTAGTGGCTTCAACATGTGAGAAACCCTCCTTAATATAATCGATAATTTAATTTTTAGCACTCGAGTTAGTTGAGTGCTAACACAGTTATTATAATAATCAAAACGAAAACGGATTGCAAGTAAGACACTCAGATAGTTGTTCGACGAATTCTCCATTTCTCCTGCCAATCCTTAAGTGATTTAACAGGGTAATTACAATGCACAGCGCTACATACTCACCCTGTTCTTATGTTAAAATACCTAAGATGCCAACTACATAAGTAAGGCGGAAGGAGTCGTTACATTGCCAGCACGCTATTGGTACGTCATATTGACATATATTGTGATGCAGCTCTCGTCATTTGTGCTGCTTCCATTTGTACCTTGGATGAGGGAGCAAGGATGGGATCTGACCATTTTTTCCTACGGATGGAGTTTGATCACCTTCCTGCTCGCTGTCATCATTACGTTCTTCCTGCTGCGTCAAGATATGCGCACACCTGCTATGCGCAATGCCGCTAGTCCTGGCATGACGGTTGTCTGGATCATCATCGGATTCTTTGCTGCATATTTCGGACAAGTGATTGCCGGATTGATCGAAATGTATGTATTGAATATCAGACAAGGGTCCGAAAATACGTCTACTATTATGGAAGCTGTTCGGACGGTTCCTGCATTTGCATTGATTGTAGTTGTATTTGCTCCAATATTGGAAGAAATCATCTTCCGTAAAATCCTTTTCGGGGAAATCTATAAGCGGACGAACTTCTTCATAGCTGTACTCATATCGGCACTTGTATTTGGTGCAGTGCATGGAGATTTCCTGCATCTTTTGCAGTACTTTGTCATGGGTGTCATTTTCGCTGCGCTTTATGTGAAGACGAAACGGATCATCGTCCCGATCATCACGCACGGTTTAATGAATCTGCTGGTCGTCATCATGCAGCTTTACTTCACACCGGAAAGACTTGAAGAATTTGAAAAAATGCAGAAACAATTGGAAAACATGCAAACGATCATCTTTGGAGGATAACTATTCATGATACGCTCGCCATTGTCCCTTGCGGTTTTGTATCTGTTCATCGGATGCATGTTCGTATTCTGGGCTGTAACAGATGTAAGAAAAGCAGGAGATTGGACATTTTTAAGCATCTTCTGCGCCATCTTCGCCACGTTTGATATTTACACAGCTATTCGCTATATCAAACTTCATTACAAGATTAAGAAAATGAATCAAAAATGAGAAAACCAGCCGCTTTAGGCTGGTCTTTCACTTATATATGCCGTTTATATCTCACAGATGTGTACCGTTCTCCATCCACTTCATGATAGCCAGCTTGTTCATGCTGGGCGGTGAACCCTTTTGCTTCATAAAAAGGAATGCCTTTTTGATTTCCCTTTGCCACAGATACCCATTGTTCAAAAGCGGCAAACTGCTCCTTTTGCTGTTTGGTGAGAGCATCTAATAATTTCGTGCCTATCCCTTCATTGCGTCGATCCTGATTCAGATACAGCACGAAAACTTCCCCGACGCCTTCATCGATCATCCCGCCGCCTATCGCACCAATCACTTTCCCTTCTTCCAGCGCAACAAAGTATCCTCCCCAATGTCTGCTCGTCTCGGTTACTTCTTTTCGAATTCGGTCGTGATTATAAAATTCTTCGATTATCCCCTGGATGTATGTCTCGGAGTGTGTTTCCCTGTACGTGGCCCAATAGCCATCCGTGCAGACTTCGGCTATTCCTGCAACATGTTCTGGTTTTGCCAATGCTATATGGATCATGATTGCCTCCCCTTTTGAAATGACAGGTTTTAACAATTAGATTATAGCAAGATGACGATAATTAAGCATGACTTTCTGCATCTATCTCCTCGTCAGCCTCCAGCTTCATCATCGCCCCAAAATACTGCTGCGCCGTTGTAAAGCAAATAAAAGCACATAATTCACTGATTTCTGCTTCCGAGAAATATTCCTCCAGTATGTCAAAAGCCGAATCCGGAAGATTGCCTTTGGCGTGGTGTTGGAAGACGGTCGCGAACCCGACAGCAACAGATGTCTTCTCATCAAAGATAGCTTCATCCGGCTTGCCTTTGGCTTTGCAGTAGGCGCATTCGTTGGATTGAGCAAGTGTGCGCCTTACTTGTTCCTTCAAGCTTGCTGATAGCCTGACGTTCTTCTCTAGAATGTCGGATAGCTCCGACCATGCTGTCATGATACTGAGATTATGGCCTAATAATTTTTGAAAGCTTGTTTTCCCAAATTTTGATTTACTTATTCTTGTCATGTTGTCTCCTCCTTGGCTATATTTAATATAAATAATCATCTTGCTTGATTACATATAGATTTAAAGGAGTTTGGCGATTAAAACTTATGCTTTTTAACTACTTTAGCGAGGATGTCTTAAAAATGAAAATAGACGATACCGATAGGAGAATTTTGGCTGAGTTGAAGGCGAATAGCCGGCTGTCGATGAGTGAACTCAGCAGGCGGGTGAATCTGTCTTCCCCATCAGTCACGGAACGCGTGCGGCAGATGGAAGCATTCGGGGTGATCAAAAAGTATACGTTGGAAATCGATTATGAAAAGCTGGGTCTGCCTGTTCAGTGCATCATGGAAGCGACGATGAAGAATGGCAATTACAAAGCGTTCAAAGCCCATATCGCCACTTTGGATAATGTCGATTTCTGTTATCGGATTGCAGGCAATGCCTGTTTCATGATGAAGATGCGGTTTGGGAGTTTTGCCCAAGTAGAAGAGTTTATTGATTCGATTGCGTCTTTCGCAACGACTGTAACGCATTTCATCTTTTCACAAGTGGAAATCAATGCACATAAACAAAGAGCAGACTAAAGTTGTCTGCTCTTTGTCCGTTACTGAAACAGATGATTCAGGAATGTCTCTACTTTCCCTAGATCCAACAGTTGTTCATTACAGCTTTGGCTGTCCTTGCATATATAGTTTCCCCTATTCACATAGGTCTCTTTCCCGCTCTTGACCCGTGTGACGAACAAACCGACATCACCAAGGCTGTTACACAAAGAACAAATGCCTTGTGTGCTGCTGTTATCGAAGACGCCAGAAATGCCTTTCAGCTTGCCTTGATATTCGACGATCAAGTGCTGCTTATGCGCCCGAGTGTCGAACCAGCCGATGTACGACAGCCTTTGGAAATCCAGCGCATCCAAATCCGGCATCTGCAGCTTCTTCGCTTTCGGGAATAGCTTCTCCACCGTTTTTTTCGACACTTTCCGGAAGGGGATGACATACTGCTTCAGCTCTGATAGAAAGGCTTGTGCTTCCATTTCCTCCTCTATCTCCAGCAGACGGTTCAAAAGCGTTTCTTGTGCTTCCGTCATTTCTGGAAGCATCTCCTCCACTTTCGAGAAGGCATGGAGCTTCACTCCATCCAGTGTATCTGCATGGTTCACCGTGGCATGGGCATTGATGATATGAGACACCTGTTTTGCGATGAAATTATATTGGTCATTCCGTATAAATGCTTGTTCATTGTTTTTTTGTTTATCCATTTCCTGTTCGCTCCCTTATCTTCTTTTCATGCTTAGATAAGTGCAAAGCCCGGACAGAAAAGGATACATTGGCGATTAGTAGACAGTCTCCTCACACAAAGTATCGCCTTTCCCAATAGGCTTTGCATGAGCTGTTACAAATTCTGACGCATGAGCATTCGTCTCAATTGCCATCAGGTATCACCTCCACTCCCAGAATATCCAAGAAAGGGCATGACTGCAACAGTTGACGTTATAAAAGAAACCTATTGCTGGTGTGCAATAGGTTGGTATGTACTATTTATTCCTCGTATTCTCCTCGATTTGGCGCAATAATTTTATCACGTAGTAAATGGCGGGGAGGGCGACAAGGTACAAAATAATTTCGATGTAAGTAAGAATCAAGTCAAGTAAGCCAAACATATAAAACTCCTTTGTATGAGAACCAATGTATTACAGTACTTTCAACACCCGATAGCTTAGGTACCAAATAAAGCGAGGAACCAGCCTCTACGATTGGTTCCTCGTTTTTGTCACATAGCAAGAAACGGACTGCACCTTCGCATTCTTTCCTGCACTTGCAAAAGTAAAAATCAGTGCGAATGCATACGACTGTGTATCCATCTTGAAAAAGCCATTCACTGCTCCTTGCTTACCGTGGGTGAAAGCATTGGCAATATGTACTGCTGTGACACCCTCTAAAGAAGAAAGCACTGGCAAGATGGTGGCACTTCCAATATATGCTCCCTTCCCGGCTATTTCCAATTTGCAATCAGGTGCAAGTTGATTCTCTAACTGTTGGTACTGTTGTTGGAATGCAGCAATCGTCAGCTGACGGATAAGCTCCCTTTTGGGAGAGTTGCCACATGATGCTATGCCTGTCACCTGTAGATTTGTCATAAGTACCTGCTTTCTTAAGAAACGATGATTTTCCGTTGCAATGCTTTTGTGACGATACGCTGATAAGCTGGTCGTTGAGGATTCTTGGCAAGCTTTTTATCATTCAGCTTCACTATCACTTTTCGGACATCCTTATCATAGATGAGCAAATCACGGTATGGCTGCTGTTTCAGATATTGCTGGAACCATTCTGTTTTTCGCAGCTGTTCGATATTGTGCTGGATATCGTCTTCTTCATAAGTACCTGTCAAAGAAGACAGCAGCATAAGATTGAATACATCTAAAAGTAAGACCATCTTATATCCTCCATTCTTTTCCTCATAAAGGAAAGTATACAAATTGTACGAAAAACAACGTATGAAGTTCCATTATTCAGCAAAAAACCTACTGCTTGATGGCAGTAGGTCATAATTTTTTTTATGAAGCAACCGGCTTCGTCGGTGTTCTCGGTGTATGTTTTGGATAGTGATTTCTTAAATATGGCAGCACCCAGCGGTCGAGTCCATAGCGTCCGGCATTGGCTCCAGCGACTAGTAAGAAGATCGTAAGCAAGACCATCTGTGCATTTGTGCTGACAGTGCCACTGAAGAGGAATGCAAAATTCATCGTAATGCCCATGAGTGCGGCGAAGTTGGTAAAGACTCCGAGAATGAGTGCAATTCCGACAAGAATCTCTCCCCACATGACAAGGAAGCTGAACAGTCCGGCATTCGGCAAAGCTATTTGTTCCAGGAAGACCGCCCACCAGCCTTGTACCGCCGGATGCTCCCCGCCTGCTTGTGCCACTGCTCCTTGCAGGAAGCCGCTAGCATCAAATCCACCGCCGGTCAGTTTACCGAGTCCGCCAGTAAGCCACGCATACCCAAGATAAATCCGGATAATTGTCCAAAGCCCAGCCGCAGTTTTACTGTTTCGAATCCACTGTATGATCATTTTCTTCCACACTCCATCCATGAGAATAGTTTGTTAAACGTTTCACATATAAGATTGAGAGGGATTAGCGCTTTTCCTTCTACACTTGTAGTATAAGCGAAAAGAGAAGATTGCGCTTCATTTTGTGAACGTTTTCACAAATTAGCAATAACTCTTTTACAGTTTTGTGACAGCGCACAAAATGCAGTTTCAACGGGGGAAATAATGTGCTGGTAAAACTCCTTGACCTAGAGTCGGCTCTAAGGTGTAGCGTAAAAAAGAAGATGCTTAATTGAATCGCAGAAAGGAGCAATGGAAATGGCAGATAAACAAACAGCTGGACGGGATTTGTTAGGGGATTTTGCTCCGAAATTCGCCGAACTGAATGATGATGTTCTTTTTGGTGAAGTCTGGTCGAGGAAACAGGAATTATCACCGCGCGATCGCAGTTTGATTACTGTTTCTGCCCTGCTTGCAGGCGGAAATATGGAACAGCTGACCCCTCATCTCCAAAGAGCAAAAGCAAATGGCTTAACAAAAGAAGAGGTTGCGGAAGTGATTACGCATCTAGCTTTTTATGCCGGATGGCCGAAAGCTTGGTCAGCGTTTAACCTCGCCAAGAAAATCTTTGATGAAGATAAGAAAGAAGGGTGAACATATGACTAAAGAAGATCTAAGCAACAGCACTATCTTCGAATTAGGAAACAAAGTGGAAGAGAATTTCATTGGGGATGCATACTTAAACATGATTTATATGGATAAAGAACCGATCGATGCCCCAATCGGTAATGTCACTTTTGCACCTGGATCACGCAACAACTGGCACTCCCACCAAATCGGTCAGGTTCTTCTTGTTACCGGTGGTGAAGGCTGGTATCAAGAAGAAGGAAAAGCTGCCCAGCTGCTCAAGAAAGGTGATGTGGTGAATATACCAGCGAATGTGAAACATTGGCATGGTGCAACGATGGATAGCTGGTTTGTACACTTAGCTATTTCCCCTGGTCAAACAGAGTGGCTGGAACCCGTTGACGATGCGTGGTACAGCAAGCTGTGAAAGCACCAGCGAATAAGGAGAATGAACGATGACATATCGTATCGGTGAATTGGCGAAGCTCACGGATTTAAGCGAGCATACCTTGCGTTTCTATGAAAAAGAAGGCTTGCTTGTGCCAAAACGGAATGTCAGCAATGTCCGCGTCTACTCCGAAGATGATCGGCTATGGGCCGAATTCATCGTGCATATGAAAGGAACGGGTATGTCGCTGGAGGATCTGAAAAAGTACAAAGATCTGCGCGAATCAGACAGCGACAACTACGAGGAATTAGTAGCTATTTTGATCCGACATAAAGAAAATGTAGAAGCTAAGATGGCAGAGTATCAGCACAATCTGGATCTTATGAACAAAAAGATAGCCATGTACGAGCAGTACATGGATGGTCAGGGCGAAAAGGATTTGTATGATCGGTTTGTTAAGGAGAAACGTACACAAAATTGAAGGCCTGTGCTAGGGATAACTCTAGCTCATTCGTAAACAAAGGCAAAAATGAGGAGTGGAGAGAACCTGATTCTCCCTACTCTTTTTTGTTTAAGTGGCCGGCAATGGTTTCTGGTACTGATGGACAACTGACAATCGCACCGTACTCTCATCACTGGAACCGAAAGATACCCGGATCATTTTCAACGGCAGAAGGTCTAAATGCTATATCTGGTGCGGCAGCTGCGTCTGGAATCCATTGCGCACGAATCATCACCTGCTCCGTCATACCCGACCTGGGATTGGGGTCCTCTTTACCAGTAGTTTGATACCGTTACCTTTTGCCATTATATTGTCTTTCTCTTCTTTTCATCTTCCTCTTCGCGTTCCACCCAATAATCGGCGTTCTTGATGTTGACCTGCGAAGGGCGGAATATGGGATCAAGTCCCTGTTTCCTTTGCACCTTGTAGTCCTTGAGCGCTGCCATCGTCGGTTTATACAGCAGGATGACAGCGATTAAGTTTACCCAGACCATCAATCCAAGTCCTATATCCGCCAATGTCCAAGCCAATGTTGCCGAGCGGATAGTACCGAAGAATATCGCCGCCAGGAATAGCACTTTCAAGATATTGGAGAAAATTTTCCTGGATTCTCCTCTGACAATATAAAATAGATTCGTTTCCGCAATATAAAAGTAAGCAACCAAAGTGGTAAAAGCAAATAAAAACAAAGAAATTGCTACAAATGGCGATCCGAATCCGCCAAGTACCTCATCTACAGCCGCCTGTGTATATCCTGCACCTGCTTCCATTCCATCCGTATAGTCGACGATATAGCCTCCATCTGGATCTGTGACACTGTAATTGCCGGTCATCAAGATCATCAGTGCTGTCGCAGTACAGATAAGCAGTGTATCGATATAGACGGAGAAGGTTTGGACCAAGCCCTGCTTTACCGGATGGGATACTTCTGCCGCTGCCGCTGCCTGTGCTCCTGTCCCCTGGCCTGCTTCATTGGAATACAAGCCGCGCTTTACCCCCCAGCTTATGGCAGCACCGATCATACCGCCAAACGCAGAATCAACACCGAATGCACTGCTGAAAATAAGCGTAAACGTACTTGGAACCTGTTCAATATTCGCGAAGATGACAATAGCAGCAGCAATTAAATAAAATAATGCCATGATCGGAACAACATAAGATGCCAGGAAGGCAATTCTGCGAACACCGCCGAAGATGACGTATCCTGTAATTGCAACCAAGGCAATTCCTGTAATCATTGGTCCAATACCGAAAGCATTATTCATGCTTTCAGCGATTGCATTCGCCTGTACACCTGGAGTCAATAGACAGGTGGATACAGCTGCCACCACCGCGAAAATATAGCCGTACCATTTCCATCCGAGCCCTTTCTCCGCATAATAAGCTGGTCCGCCACGATACTCTCCATCCACTTTCTTTTTATAAATCTGGGCGAGCGTAGACTCTGCAAAAGCAGCCGCAGAACCAAAAAAAGCAATGAACCACATCCAGAATACAGCTCCTGGACCACCTGCTGCGATGGCTGTCGCAACACCAGCTATATTCCCTGTGCCGACTCTGCCAGAAAGTGCGATAACAAGCGATTGAAAGGGTGAAACACCAGATTCGGAACTTTTCCCAGTGAACGTATGCACAATCATGTCCTTCAAATATCTGACCTGCAGCAACCCGGAAGCAATCGTATAAACACCAGCAACAACAGCTATGAAGATCAACATCGGCACACTCCATAAATACTCGCTGACCTTTGTTAATAAAGACTCAAACCCCAAAAGAAAACCTCCTGAAAAGATGTATTTGAGATGGAATATGTGTTTATTATGGCGAAACGTTTAGTGTGATGCATGAAAGTTGTAAGGTTATATAACGTTAAATTTTGATTATTCAGAATATATTAGATAGAGCTCCATTGGCGATCCTTACCTAATCACATTAAAATACCCCAAGCCCTCCTGTTACGGGCTTGGGGTATCAAAAAATCCTAGCTATCTTTTTAGCTTAACGATACGAATCATGAATCGGTGCAAACAAATCTTCTTCTGCCTGCCGTACGACAGAGAAATGATCCACATTATAATGTCCATGCAAAATCTGATTATGGTGCTGGATGATCTGCTCTGCAGTCAGAACATCAGAGCCTGATGTCGAATGACCATCTGCCACTAGCGTTACATCCATACCTTGCACGGTGGCGGTACGGACTGCAGTGTCGATACAATGCTGTGTTTCGCAGCCCATGATGACAAGATGGGAGAACCCTTCTCCTTTCACATACTCAAGCAAACCTGTGCCATAAAAAGCATTTGTCGCCTGCTTATCAAATACAGGTGCTTCTTCCGGTACTTGAATCCCTGCATGTATCTGGAAACCCTCTCCTTGTCCTCCCGCGACGTCTGTATCACGGACGAATAGGATAGCAGCTTCTGCCATTTGCGCTTTGGCGATTACGAGATTGATTTGCTCAATCAGGTTCTCTTTGCGATATACAGGTCTTTCTCCCGATCCACCGTCAATCAGTGCCTGTTGTGCGTCAATAATCAGTAATGCTTGCTTCAAAAACGTCTCTCCTTTAGCTGATTGCTAAGACACTCCGACTTTGCGACTGATATGCTCGTTTTTTCTGTTTCATACTATCCGCCTCCTATTGATAACTAACTGCAGTATACACCACCCCTTTATAAAATGGTGCCTTTTTCCAACCAAAAGATGTTTAGTATCTGTCCTATCAGGTTATCTAAACCGTGTACGATAACCCATGAGGAGGATTAACATGGCTAAGAAGAAATTGGCACTACATGAAACATTGGAAGTACACGAAGTACTTACTTTAAAGCAAAGCTGCCTGGTGAAATCCTATGCATTACAATCCCTCGCCGAAGACGACACCTTGAGAATGATTCTGGATAATGATGTAACGAGTTCCGAAAAAGCAATCAAGGAACTGCAGGAAGTCCTATCTAACTAAAGGGGAGGTGATTGGAATGAGTATCACGGAAAAATTGAAGACAGCAGGAAAAACGCGTGATGAGTTGATTGCGACTGAACTATTGGTTTCAGCTAAAGCCACGGTCCGAACCTATGCGGTTGCACTGACAGAGACTGCATCCTCGGAAGTACGTGAAGTGTTGAAGAAACAATTGGATCAAGCAATTGATAACCATGCTAAAATCGCAGATTACATGATAAAAAATGAGATGTACTATGCGCATGATGTAGACAAACAATTGGAACATGATAAAGAAAGAATCGAGAAGTCCCTTGAATTAGTGAAATGAATGAGAAAACACCTAGAATAGCTCATGCTGTTCTAGGTGTTTTCTTGCTTAAAATTGCAATTCCCTGCTCCGCCAGAGATACGTCTGGATCAGCTGATGCGTATCCTCCAAATCCTTCACTGAGACTACCTGTGTTGTCTTGTCCAGATGTTCGATCGGGATGTTCAGGATGCTTACCGGAATTTTAGTGGACAGTTTCTTATAGCGATGTCGAAACAAGAATTCCAACTGAAACGGGATATCATGCGCAATAGCCAAATCGACCAGCTGATTTTTCAGCGTTTGATTGATTGGTATCGTTTTATCTGCCACTTTGATTGCAACACCGCTGCCTAATTCGATGGCTCCCCGGCTTTGTTGAGCGATTCTTTGCCGGGGCACGGACCCGATATAAAAGGCTGCTTCCCCCTCGAGCTGATTGGAAAGATATTTTTTGTTATGGAACGGAAAGAAGATGATGGTGATTTCCCCTTCCGATGTGTCCCATTGCTGCAAAAGCTTAATGGCAATCGCCGGAGCGATCTTATTATCCAGCCCTTTCCCGACCACCCGGCCGCTCACTTCATCACCCAGATACAAGAAGTCATCGAATAAAGTCACGTGGTCGCCTGGTTCCACACCCATTTCACGTGCATCATTCGCCGAGTTGGCTCCGATATCGATGACAGCGGCGTGCTGCTCTGCTTCACCTGCCGTAACCACACCGCCCAGCAGCCCATTCTTTGTCTCCACTTGGACTGCTTGACCTTGGACATACGTCAATGTGAAATAATTCGCGTCTGCTACAAGTGCTCCTGATTCTGTAATGGACGTCACTACATAAATCTCTTCTTTCACCTCTGCCAGCAAGGTGATTTTCGGCGTATACTTTTCTCCATGTTTACGGACAATAAGATTCCCCCGGCTGTCAAAGTGCATCTCATCCGCAAACGGCGTGATCTTATCGACGATTTGTGAAACAAATGACTGATTGTACCCTTTGTACTTTGACAATTCCCGAATCAATTCAAACATGTTGCCTTCCCCTTTCTAATGGGCAGCGGGACAAATACAAAAGCCTCTCGGACAAAGATGCGTCGAGAGGCTTCCTCTATTCATCTTATCTGCCGGTTATGAACCGATGGAATTAGCACAGTGTCTGTAGTCAGATCTGCTGCTGAGGCTTCGCAGGGCCATATCCCTCCACCTCTCTGGATAAGAAACATATATAATTTTCAGTAAGTTTATCATTCTGTTCAAAGATTGTCAATATATCTTATCTGATTACTCGGAATAAGGATGCAAAAATGGACCCTACTCCATTTTGCGATGTTATTTTCTTAAAGTTCCCCTTATATACTCTAAATTAATGATGGATGTAAATTCTAACTGAATGTACTACAATCGTTACAGATATCTTAGGAAATAACCTTAAACTTCTCATATTTCGGCTTTTCTTTTCAGTTAGTATATTTATTATACATTTTAGTTTCAGAATCAATGGATCTTGCAATTTGGAATGCATCTTCTTGGCTTCTCCTGTTACTTATAAGCTCATAAAAGAACGTTAACACGAACATCAAATTTGCATTTCCATCTATGTAATCATCAGGGGCGATATACGCTTTACATCCTTTCTTTAGAAAAGCTTTGGCTAAAGAATCCTTTCCCAGAGTACAACCACATCCAATCACATTTAACCCTTCGACAACTGCGTATTTACGGACATGTTCATCGTCAAAGAATCTTCCTTTTGGTTCATTAACTTCATAGAACGAATTATCTAATTCAGGAATACAAAATTTCCCCTCTTCTCCATGAAAATTAAGTATGAGATAATTCGTATCCGAAGCCCTATCCTCACCAGACAACACTTCGACAAGATCATTTGGCCTTCCTACATAGTGTACATAAACCCTGGCTCCAAAGTACTCCAGAGCTAATCTCATAGCTAAAGACTCCGTATCGCAATCAGGTCCAATCACAAGGGTTACAACAAACGCCGGTTTACTCATATTTCCCCCTAGATTATTTTTTCTCCATGCGAATATCTTTGTTGATATCTATCTCATTGCATGATTGTTTACTTTTTTCAGGTGCATCTTCATATGGTATTTTATGGTATAATACTATATCCACATCGATAGTAACAAATTTTCAATTATATTTGAAAAGGATGATCTGAATGAGTTGGGAAGCAAAACGCACCATCGCTGTCTTATTTATTGCAATCCCCCTTTTATTTGCGCTTTGGCTGTGCTTTAACAGCAATCTATTAATCTCGGAAGAATTTAGTTTCAGTGATGGATATGTAATGGCCCGGACTTTAATAATCATATTCACACTGTATCTATTCACAAAGATTGGATTTGTCTTGTTTAAAAGTACGGAAAAGAAGTAGTTTTAGACTCACAATCATCATGTTTCAAAAAATAAACGACTAAGCAAAACAAACCTCGGACAGCTAAACTGTTGCCGAGGTTTTTATCTACTTAATTAACTGTGTTGATGATTTCTAGATCGAATATTCAGCTGGCATCCAACTGGCACCAACACCGCCTCGTCCAAAGTGGATGGCCATGACGGAACTTATTTCATTGCTGATGAATACTTCTGCTTTATTACCATATGTTTTCATTGCATCCTTTAGCTCAGTGGCAAGGTCAATGGAATTCACATGTGTGATTCGGACAATCTGTTTTCCAGACTGTTCAATATCGCTTTTTAATTTTTCCAGCATCCATTTTAGCAAACGTTTCTTCGTGCGGACCTTCCCCATAACTTCCAGCTTCGCGTTTTCCAATCCGACAATTGGTTTTATATGCAATAAGTTGCCGATCCTAGACGCAGTTTTTGAAATTCTGCCAGTACGCACCAGCGTTGTCAGATCATTTATCGTAAGGTACAGCTGACTATGGGAACGGTAAAATTCGATGGCTTTCATTATTTCATCGATCGTTTCACCTTGCTCCATGAGCTGACAAACTTTTAGGACAATATTTTCTGTACCGATGGAAGCCGTATTGGTATCAATCACGATGATCCGGTTACCAGCATCCTCGATTGTATCTCTTGCAATACGGGCCGAATTGACGGTACCGCTTACATTCTCTGTACAGTGCAAGCTGATAATAACATCATATTCAGTCAGCAAATCTTCATATAAAACGACAAATGACTCTGGAGATGGCAGGGAAGAAGAATAGGACGCTCCCTCATCAATGAACCGAAACAGCTGATCATTTGTAATCTCTTTTAAATCAACATAGGACTTGTCGTTTATGATGACATTCAAATGCGCGTAATATATAAAAGGATATCGCTGTAAATCCTCTTCTCTCAGATTCGTAAGACTGTCTGTCACAATTGCAATTTTCATTTATTCACCTCTAGTTTCAGTATAACGGGTAAATAAAATAAAGATACAAAAAGATTAGGAAATAAGTCATAAATTGTACAAATCAAAAGCCCTTCATAAAAAAAGCTGCCGACCTCTCGGCAGCTTTACTTATTCAGGTGCAGTTTCATGTGAAGGAGTCGTCAAATCGACTTCTTCCAATTTGTACACCTTCGTTTTCTTTTTCACTTTAAAGATAATCCAGCAAAGCAGGAAGACCGGAATACCGATGTAGGACGCGATCAAGCTGCCCCAATCAACGCCATCTGCTGTGAAAGCAGAGAAACTTTGGCCGATGATGACAATGACACATAGCACAAAAGCAAGTATCGGTGCGACTGGATAGAATTTAGCTGTATATGGCAAGTCTTTGATATCGTTTCCTTGGGCGATGTATGCTTTACGGAATCGGTAATGACTGACCGCAATACCGACCCAGACGATGAAGCCTGCCATACCGGATACGTTCAAAAGCCAAGTGTACACGACACCATTTCCGAAGAAGGATGTCAGGAAGGCCACACAGCCTACTGCCGTCGTAGCGATCAACGCGTTTACTGGTACGCCGTTTTTGTTCAGTTTACCAAGGAATGCAGGTGCTTTCCCTTCTTTCGCCAAGTTCCACAGCATCCGTGTGCTCGCGTACATGCCAGAGTTACCGGCAGACAGGACGGCAGTCAGGATAACTGCGTTCATGACCGATGCTGCAAATGCGATTCCCGCTTTTTCGAACACGAGTGTGAACGGGCTCAGTCGGACATCATCACTTGCCAGGCTTTCTGTTGTGTAAGGAATGAGCATACCGATTACGAAGATAGCCAAGATGTAAAACAAAAGAATCCGCCAGAAGACAGAGCGAATCGCCTTCGGAATGGATTGTCTAGGATTATCCGCTTCACCAGCAGCTGCACCAAGCAATTCAGTTCCCTGGAAGGAAAAGCCGGCTGCCATGAACACACCAAGCAAGGCAAGGAAACCGCCATTGAATGGCGCATCTTCCACCGTAAAGTTAGAGAACCCAGGCGCGTCACCACCGAGGATACCAAAAATCATCAATACTCCGACGATGATGAAGACGATGACAGTGACGACTTTGATCAACGCGAACCAATATTCCGATTCACCGAAGCCTTTAACAGAAATATAATTCAATAAGAACATGATGATAAGACTGATGGCACTCCAGATCCAAGATGGTGTATCAGGGAACCAGAATCCCATGATCAATGTTACGGCAACGAGCTCAGCTGCAATCGTGATGGCCCAGTTGAACCAATAATTCCAGCCGAGTGCGAATCCAAATGATTCATCGACAAAACGGGATCCATATGTGCTGAAGCTTCCGGATACCGGCATGAATGCTGCCATTTCCGCCAAGCTTGTCATCAAGAAAAATACCATGCAGCCAATCAGCGCGTATGCAAGTAAAGCGCCACCTGGTCCTGCCTCACTGATAGCGCCTCCGCTGGCCAGGAATAATCCTGTTCCAATTGTTCCGCCAAGGGAGATCATCCCAAGGTGACGGGCTTTCAATTCCCTGCGTAAGCCCGTTTGTTTCGTGTTGTTTCGGTTGCCCACTTTCTTTTCCCCTCTCTGTTCTTGCACAGTTGCGCTATAGATACGAAAAAAGACCGTCCCGGATAGCTTGCTCTATCCGAACGGCCTTTACTTATAAACAGCATCATTCTCACAAAGATAGCGCAACACGCCAGCTTTGCTACTGACGTGACAGTCCTGCCCCTATTCGAGTACAAGCCCAGCCACAAGGATTGGAGAATCCATTTGGCTTCGGCGGCTATTCCTTTCCAGCCTGATCGACGATCTCTCCCGATCTCCCAGTCTGTACTTTTAACAGCCGCAACCTCTACCTCATCAAATGATGAGGATTTGTATGCAATTGAAAAACTCATTTAACTGTACTACACACATCCGTATATTTCAACAAAAAATTATTACATCATGAAAAAACACGCGCCTAGACGCGTGTTCCTTTATCATATAAGTTGTCTCTTGCTGTTGCTGGCTTTCCCGTTGTGACCATTGTTGCGCAAGGATGGCATGATCCAGTTATCGATACCAAACCGGCCAGCATTCGCACCGCCAACTAGCAGCACTATCGCCAGGATAATCATGATTAGATTCTGGGTGAATGCTCCGCTCAATAGGAATGAGATATTCATCAATATCCCCATTAAAGCTGCAAATCCCGTAAAAGCACCAAGCAGCAGCGCCAATCCGACAAGTGTTTCTCCCCACATGACAAGGAAGCTGAATACCCCTGCATTCGGTAGGACGATATTTTCGAGGAAATCCCCCCACCATCCCTGGATGACACCCGCCTCCGAGCGTGCCATGGCTCCTTGAACGAATCCACTCGCATCAAAATTTCCGCTCATCAGCTTACCTAAGCCCGCTGATAGGAATGTGTACCCAAGATACAATCTGATCACGAAGAAAACGACTGCTGCTCCTTTGCTCTGCCGTAAATTGCTGATCATCATTCTTTCCTCTCCCATCGCTGCCAAAGTTGTAAACCGATGTGGATCGGCACCTCCACAGCTCTAGTATAAGAGGAAAAACCAAAGACGGAATATTTATATACGAAACTTAATAGAATAGTAATAATTTTGAAAGATTTTTAGTAGAGTACCTAGTTTGACACTATATATACAGATGCTGGGTTTTCATGATTATTAGGGAACAGGCGATATATCCTATCAGATAAAATAGCTTTATTGCACAGCAACTCGGTAGTAATGATTTGCCTTCTCGTCTTCTCCTCTATGGGTGTAATATTCCGCCATGCGCAAGCTATAATATTGTACACTGCCTCGCTCACCAATTGACTCATAATAGGCTATGCCCTGTGTCCAAACTGCTTCGAAGCTTTCACAGTCGACAAATTGCTTATGCAGCATAGCGAATGCCCATTGATAATGCATGTCTTGGTCTTTTTTACTCCTGGCAAATCCCAGCTGGTAGTAGTACATGGCATCCTGCATGCGATTCGCGCGGAAAAGCGATTCTGACAGATAGTAAAGGCTTTTCATATAATGCGTGCAAGGATCAGCATAAACAGCTTTTTCGAAGTAGTTGACTGCTTCGTCGAATAAATGTTGCACAAAACAAAGCAATCCTAGATTGTGGTGCACCATGGACGTTAAGTTGAGGGACGTTTCATGCGGTCCAGGCTGACAATCGAGCGCCTCATGCAAATAATTCTCTGCCTGATCGAAATTCCTGATTTCCAAGTGGTTCAACCCGAGCAGCAGCTTACACTTGGCCAGATGCAGCTGCTGTTTGTGATGTGTTGCAAAGGCCAGTGCTTTTGTTGTATTCAGTGCTGAAAGGGCCGGAATATAGGTTTGATAATATGCATTGGCCAGCTTATAGTAGAAATCCGCTTTCTCATCATCATCTGTGATGTAATTCTCAGCATGTTCATAATAGCGGATCGCTTCTTTCCATCTTTTCTTTTTGAAAAGTATCTGTCCTTTGAAGTAATGATAAAAGTATGCATTCTGTCGAGACAAAACATGGCTCTGTGCTTCGAACTGCTTCAAAAGCTCCATCGCAGTTCCCACTTCATCCAACATTACGTGATAGCGTATAATCAGCAAATCGGCTGCAGCCAGAACTTCCTCCGATTCAATATCATTTCTCATCGTACCAATTGTCTCTGCCAGAACGGCTGCCTCACTTTGTTTTTCCAGTTTCATCACATTATAGAAGTCATGAAGCAGCTCCCAGAATGTCTTATCATCCACCGATAAAACCAGGCCCATAGTCACTCCTCCCTCATTACTTATGTATCCTTATTTTACCATAATCCCCCAGTGTCATTTTATCAAAATTTTCTATATACTATATTTCTCCATCAACTGGGAATTTCCTCCTGTTTTGCAGAAAGCAAAAAAAGATTGACGGATTCTGAACCGTCAATCTTTTATTTCCTGTGTATAATTTCCTTTATTTCCGATAAATCGACTATTCTAGGCAGCTTGACAAGTCGATTATACGGTTGATCTTTTACGAACACTTTAGTTGCGGATTCTTCAAGCAGCGTGTTCAATACGTCTGGCTTGTCGTCAAAATAATAATCAAGTTCCAATTTTTTGATGATATGCACCTTTTCTTGATCTTGCATGCCGTAGAAGAACTGATTTTCCTTGATTGGAAAGCCGAGGGCGCGGAGCCACTCCATCGTTCTTTCTCCATGCTCTTTCGGTCTTGAAGTAATATAGTAGATTTCATGACCATTCTGCTCCAGTTCCTGCAATAGCTCGATCGCATCCGGAAATGGCGGGCACGTAGTATAATAGATTTCCTCCAAAGTGGAATTCCACATTTGGGAACCTTGTTCATCTGTCAGCCCGAATGGTTCATGGATTTCGACACGTTCAAGTTTATGAAACGCTTCAATTGGAAGACTTTGATTCAACTTCTTGTTATAGATGTGAAAGGCATGCTCACGCAAATTAATCAGTGTATCATCGATATCGAAGCCGAATTTCATTGTTTCTTTTCCCCTTTATCATAGCGCGGGTAGCCGATAAACTTGAAGTCTTGTCCGATTTTAATGATATCGGTATCAGTCAATTCCACTGCATCAGCCATTTTGGCAAAACCGGCACCTTCCAGGAAGGTTGGTGCATCCTTTCCGCCGATTAATTTCGGGGCGAAGTAAAGAACTGCTTTATCAACCAAGTGGTTTTCCAAGAATGAGGCATGGATGCTTCCGCCCCCTTCAATCAAAACGGAAGAGACTAGCTGCTCACCCAATATCTCGACCACTTCCTTCACGTCCACGCGGCTTGATCCGCTTGTCCGAAAGACTTTTATGCCTAGTGACAAAAGCGCCTTCTCTTTTTCATCGTCCGCTTGCTGACTTGCGAAAACCCAAGTGTCTGCCAGTTTATCGGTGATCACCTTGGCGTCCATCGGTATTCGCAAACTGGAGTCCAGAATGATACGAATTGGATTCCGTCCATTCGGAATTCTGGCTGTCAGTTCCGGATCATCTTCTATTACCGTATTCACACCAACCAGGATTGCCATATGCTCATTGCGCAGCTGATGGACGTCCTGTCTGGAATCAGCAGATGTGATCCACTTACTATCAAGTGTATGGGTGGCTATTTTGCCATCCAATGTCGTGCCTGCTTTCAGCGTGATAAACGGCTTCTTCTCGACGATGAATTTATTGAAAACCTCGTTCATCTTGCGGGACTCCTCCCCGCGCACACCGATGATCACTTCAATGCCGGCTTCTTCAAGAATTTTCACCCCGTTGCCAGCAACCACTGGATTCGGATCCAGCGTGGCAATGACCACCCTTTTTAATCCAGCTTCTTTAATTGCCACTGCACAAGGTCCGGTCCGACCATGATGGGAACAAGGCTCGAGCGTGACATAAATCGTCCCGCCCTTCGCTTTGTCTCCCGCCATCCGAATCGCATGAATCTCAGCATGCGGTTCGCCTGCTTTCAGATGGGTGCCGATGCCGACGATATGGTTGTCATTCACTATCACAGAGCCTACCAGCGGATTCGGGTCGGTCTGCCCTTTCATCGCCTTGGCGTTTTGCAAGGCCAAGTCCATATAGAAGTTGTGATCAGTCATTGCTGCAGATCTCCTCATCCCCGAGATGACCTGATCGGACAATTTTTGTCTTAAGGTATTTCTCGTTGAATTCCGATACATCGCCCCATAGTGCCGATCGACCGGAAAGCTGCATGCCTGCCTGTTCCATCGCTGCAAGTTTTTTAGGGTTATTCGTCATGAGTGTAACAGGCTTCGTACGGAGCGCCTTCAGCACTTGAATGGCATCGCTGTAGTCACGGGAATCATCCACAAAACCGAGGCTTTCATTCGCCTCTACCGTATCGTAGCCATTTTCCTGTAAGATATAAGCCATTGCTTTGCTAAACAAACCTATTCCGCGTCCTTCATGGTTTGCCAAGTAGAATAATGCGCCTGTACCGTGCTCCACGATCCTTTGCATGGATTGCTTTAGCTGGAAGCCGCAGTCACAGCGTTTGCTGCCGAAAATATCACCTGTATGGCAAATCGAATGCATCCGGATCAATGCATCCTCAGCCTCAGCAAAATCGCCATACACCAATACACTGGATTGCTGCATTTCCGCCAGGTTCATGTCAGACAGCTTTTCAATGATTTTTTCATAGTCCTCGGCTACTTCATCGCAATTCAACCAGCAGTACCATTGGAACGTGACCGTTTCTTCGTAAAGGTTCACAGGCAGTTTGATTGGTCCGACAAGATAAATAGCTCCTTCTGCACTCGGGATAAGTTCAATTTTATCTTTCAAAATCGAAACGGCTTTCGACTCTAATTTCATTTCTGTCATCCATCTTTCTCCTTTTTTATCAGTGTGCGTAAAATCACTGAATTTATGTAGGCCCAGTTTCGCCCATATCCTTATAACTTCTTCCATCATAGTATGATAGACAGCATCTTAGAAGTAGGCACATATAGGTGATTTAGTGTAAAAAAGATACCAGTGTCTTGTGCTAACTATACACCGTTTTAGGAAAAGGGAAAATAAAAAAGCTCCGGCCTCTTGATGAAGCCGGAACCTTTGCTATTCGCTTAGTGAAGTTACTGTATGAGGCAAAATCCTGCTCAGATCAGGCAGGGTAATCTCTACCTGATAGCCGATTTTACCAGCACTGAAGATGATGGTCTCAAATTCCGAAGCACTTTCATCCACAACGGTACGGAAAACCTTTTTCATGCCTATAGGTGAACAGCCTCCGTGTACGTAGCCCGTAAGCGGCAGCAATTCTTTTGCCGGCAGCATCCGAACCGATTTCTCCCCTACACTCGCTGCAGCTCGCTTCAAATCGAGCTCTTTCCCGACCGGAATGATAAATACGTAGTGCTGATTCGATTTACTGACCGACAAGTGTTTTGAACACCTGAGCCGGATTCTCACCCAGTACCTCAGCCACTGCTGTTCCGCTGATTGCATCGGTATCCGCATAGCTGTATGATTCGTATGGTATTTTCTTTTGGTCAAGCAGGCGCATGACATTGGTTTTGTAATCCATGGATTGCCTTCCTTTCTTCCAAGATGATTAGAACCGTTTCACAACAAATAACCCTGCTGTCATGAGGATGACGATGGCACCTCCATATACCGCAATCAATCCGAGCTCAATCGTACTGTAGCCGATTCCGACAAGCACAAGTAATAGAACCCCTGAAAAAAGCGATACAACTACGAAAGCACCCAGCAGATAATCTTTCATCATCCGGAAGGTGCGTTCATCCATATCAGGCTCCCGTTGCTTACGCTTGAACCAACTGAGCAGCATCGGAAATCCAATTCCCCCGATAACCCCTGCCAGGATAATGAAAAGCAAATCACTTCCCAATGGCAGCTGTCCCCCAGCAAGCTCTACTCCCAGTCCTAAACCCACAAAACTGCAGAGCGTGATAAAAACATAGATCAGCAATTCGTAACGCTTCTTCATCTTTCGCATTTTATTCCTCCTCCAAATAAAAGAGCTGTTCCATCGGCACATCAAAGTATGCAAGCATCCGAAGTGCAAGCTCCAAACTGGGATTGTACTTTCCTTTCTCGATCGCGTTGATTGTCTGGCGCGTAATAGCTAAATCTTCCGCCATTTTCACTTGGGTAATCGATCGTTGTTGCCGCAATTCTCTTACTCGATTAATGACTCTCATCCGTAACCTGCTCCATCCGTATGTAAAGGTACCTTTACATATAACATATACCAAAAGAGACCAGGTGTAAAGGTTGCTTTACGCCTGGTCTTTCATTTTTTCTAAAAAGTGCTTCACTTCCCGACGGCTTTTCAATATGATAATGTGCTTGTCCTGTTCTAATTGCGCAAGCTTATCCAGCAGGTTTTGGCGTTTGGCCGTTGGAAATTGCCAAACCCATTTAAGGAATTCCATATCGATTTTTTCCTTGCATCCCTCCTGCATATCGGGCCGGGAACGATTATGATACATCATCCTTCTTTTCAACACACGATACAAACATAGAATTCGCGGCATATCCAGAAATATGATCGTATCAGCTGCCTGCAGCCGTATATCCAAAGTGCCATTATAGTTGCCATCGATGATCCAGGTATCCCTGCTCACTAATTGTGACTGAATCTGCTCTTGTTCTTTTCTCGGAGTAAGTCTCCAGCCCGGTTTCCAAAGTATCGCGTCCAAATGCCATACTTCCATATGTACAATCTGACCGAGCTTCCTAGCCAAAGTAGACTTTCCCGATCCGCCGGAACCGACTATGGCAATTTTCTTCATCTTTCTATTTCCTGCTCCAGCTCTGCTTCGGAAATGACACGGATGCCGGCCCTCCTGAACATAGCTGTCGTCACTCCTGCACCAATCTGCTTCTGCCCTTGAAAACTACCGTCATAAATGACAGAGCTGCCGCATGACGGACTGTTTTCCTTTAATACAACCAACTCCACATTTTGCTCTTTGGCGATGGCTAAGGCGTGGGCTGCACCTTCTATGTACATATCGGTAACATCTGTACCCGAGAGCTCGACGACTTTTGCTTTTCCATCCAAAACATCATACCCATTCCCCCCGACGATTTCAGCTGGTTCCCTCGGCGTCATGAAACCGCCAAGCAATTCAGGACATACGCTGATTGCTCTTCCCTGCGCAATCAGCTGTTCCACCATTGTATCTGTCGCTGATGATCCATTATAACGGACAGGTTTACCTGCCAGGCATGCACTTACCATTATCATAATGTTTCCCCCTTACGCTTCTGGTTCATGATAATACAAAAGCAAGAAAAAGCTGACCGTGTCTGCCGCTTTATTTTCATAGCTGTGCAGCACGTAATTTTTTATTGAGTGCTGCCCTTGTACCTCATTTTACCAAAGATTCGTTTTTGCATAATATAGAAATCGGCATATTCATGACGGATGAATCCTTTGGTGTTGCCACTACCAAATTGAAACAGACAGGAAGTTTAACTGCTAACTGGATATATGCCCTGAATCTGACGGCATATATTTGCTGGAACCTATCCTGTATCCTCGGGGCAGTATGCGGCAAGTGGATTGCAGATCCTGGAACATGGGGATTGGATTTTGCTTTGCCTGCTATGTTCCTTGGTCTGCTATTCTTACAGCTCGAGCATGTGCCTGCATCGAAATGGATGCTTTACGCTATTTTGAGCATCTGCGTAATTATTGCCACGGTTGGATTATCACTCTTGTTCCCTGCATATGTCGCTGTCATCGTTGCATCACTTGGGGTAGTGCTGGATAAATGAGTATGGGCAGTATGATGTTTGCAGCCATTGTTCTTTCCGCCATTGTTACGGTTATCCTAAGGATCATGCCGTTCATGCTGGTACGCAGCATACGACTGCCCGATGTGGTGTTATGAAATGGCTATCCATTGTGCCTTGTCTGTATTTTGACGGCGTTGGTAATCGAAAATGCCTTCATCCAACAAGACTCTCTTTAGACTGGCCAGTACTATTGATCCTGCTGCCGACAACCCTTATTGCAGTAAAACTCGCAGCCTCTCCATGACAGTGATAGTTGGCGTATTACTGATGGCAATGTACCTTAATCTACTTTAATTCAAAAAGGCCTCATCCTGAGGATAAGAGCCTTTTCATGACAGCAAATTGTCTACCTTCTCTTTATATGGCTTGAAGTCAATGGAACCGTAAAATTGGCTGATCAGCCGAACTGGATCTCCAAAAAAGAAATATTCATATAAAGACTCCCTTGTGCCGAAGGATGACATCGCAAAGTCCCAAGCAAGACGGAACAGCTTGACGCGATCCTCCCCTTGTTTCGTTGCCCCCTGCAGGTAATGGTTCAATTCCACTCCTTTTTCTGATTTGAATGCCTGGACCGGTGGGATGCTCATCATTCCGCTTGCCCCCAGCTGTTGGATCATCGGCGCAATCTCTGTATATTTGCGGGCAAATATATTGGAAGCCACCTGGAGCGGTTTCAAATCCGGACAAAATGTCCCCAACCGATCAGGTGCTGCCCCTGCTTCTGCCTGTTGCAGCAGCGATTGAAGAACCTCTGACAAGATAACCAGTTTTGCTGCCTTCTTTCGTACATGCTGGTATTCTGCGATATTGATTTCCTCTATTAACGATTGAACTATGCCAATGGTGAAATCCAGCTTTGCTACCCGGCGGATCAGCACCTGATGTAAACCAAAAGCAGCAAAACTGCTCTCATTTTTAAAACTGTTTGCCACTGCGACATTATCATAGTAGAAAATCCGTTCCCAAGGAATAAGGACTTTGTCAAACAATACTATCGTATCCATTTCTTCATAACGAGCACTGAGCGGGTAATCAGCTTTACCTTTCCCGCCAGCGAATGACTCCCGTGCTACGAAGGTCAGACCATCTGCATTGCTCGGAATAGCAAACCCAAAGCCTCTATCCTGCTCAAAGCCAGCTGCTGACATCACGACGAGTTCATCCGTAATCCCGCCTTGAGTGGCTAACAGCTTCGCCCCATGAATAATGATCCCTTCGGCATTGCGCTCGACGATCTTTGCTGCAATCGGCTCATCTTTTTGTTC
Organism: Terribacillus halophilus; assembly: GCF_900101385.1. Lineage (GTDB taxonomy): Bacteria > Bacillota > Bacilli > Bacillales > Amphibacillaceae > Terribacillus > Terribacillus halophilus. The sequence goes on along the minus strand of NZ_FMZB01000005.1, from coordinate 26,907 downwards.
AAAATAAAAATCTCCCCTGTTGACTTGTGGATCGATGAATGTATGTGTCATTGTCAGATCATGCTTCTTCACATATTCATAATAGCTTCGCAGATGATCAGGAAAGCAATTTTCTTTCCCTTCCAATAAATCAGCAGAAGCAGCCAGCGCCATCAGTACTGTATTCATATAATCCGGGCTGCGGCCGATCATCCCATGTGTCTGCTCCGCCCAGCATTTGATCATACCGCTCCGTCGTGTCAAATCCTCCCTTGTTTCCGGTTTCAGGAAAGAAAGCCCGTAACGCTCCCCTGAATCACGATCGGTATAGGTCAGTACATCCATATATGCAGCATCATGCTGCAAATCATACAATTCCGCTTGTGTGCGCATTACTCCCCGGAATGCAGCATGCTTGGAAAGAGGTTTTTTAATGATTGTTTTGCCGCTAAGTACTTTATTATCCATTGCATCAATGCCAGCAAGATAAGCCTCTCCAGTTCTTACAGACATGCATTTCCACCCCCGACATTTTGTTACCCCAAATGGATAACCTGTTCTTCCCTCGCAAATACTAAAGCTGTTAATCTCCCTTTCTTCTCTCTATCATTGTGCGTATTGCTGCGAAGAAGACGATCAAGATAAAGATACCGAAAGCAAACAGTATCGTGAACATGCGAACCCCCTCAACGAAGAATATTCCAATCGTTCACAAATTATTCAAAGCAAAAGACTTGATAAAGTTTGTGAAGTAATGCACAATATAAACATAAAGAATGTGAAGTTATTCACATATTACTAATCTTAACAAAGGTGATGATCTACATGGAAAGAATCAATAAAGTAGCTTTGGTCGGTGCGGGATTCGTAGGAAGCAGTTATGCGTTCGCACTGCTGAATCAGAATATCGTGGATGAACTGGTGATTATTGATTTAAATGAAAATAAGGCGATGGGCGATGCAATGGATCTGAATCACGGTCAAGCATTCGCCCCTCGTCCGACAAAAATCAGCTATGGCACGTACGCTGACTGTCAGGATGCCGATATCGTCTGCATCACAGCCGGTGCCAATCAAAAGCCAGGCGAAACAAGACTTGATTTAGTCAGCAAAAACGTCAAGATCTTCAAAGGCATTGTAGACGAAGTCATGGCTAGCGGCTTCGATGGCATCTTCCTGATCGCAACGAACCCGGTTGATGTTTTGACACATGCGGTCTGGAAATTCAGCGGTCTTCCAAAAGAACGTGTCATCGGCAGCGGTACGACCTTGGATTCCAGCCGCCTTCGCTATATGCTTGGCGAATACTTCGGGGTTGCGCCACATGACGTACAGGCGCACATGATCGGAGAGCATGGCGATACTGAACTGCCAGTCTGGAGCCAAGCGACAATCGGCGGTGTTCCGCTTACGACGATGATGCAGACAGATAGCTGGTATAAGGAAGAAGATTTGGATGCGATTTATGTGAATGTACGAGATGCAGCGTATCAAGTGATCGAGAAAAAAGGTGCGACTTACTATGGTATCGCCATGAGCCTTGTCCGTGTCACACAAGCGATACTCGGGGATGAAAAGGCGATCCTGCCAGTAACGGCATATCTCGATGGCGAATACGGGGAGAAAGATGTCTATATCGGCGTTCCGACGATCGTCGGCCGCAAAGGAGCACAGCAAGTTCTTGAGCTGCCTTTGAACGAGAAGGAAAAAGAACAGTTCAAGCATAGTGCGGGTGTCCTCCGAAATACCGTGGAATCTGCCTTTCAGCCATTTGTATGATCACTTTTAGCGAGGACGTCGTATGATGTCCTCGCTCTTTGTCATTTTTATTTTCTTAAGCCGTGTCCAATTACTTCACCCTTGTTATAGGATTGGACCGTCTGGATGAAGATACAGAAGCAGCCTTGATACTTTCACTTTATTGAGATATTTCCGGAAGCCGTATCAATTATGACATGGTGATCACCACTTCCGCTTGTTCCTGTCGTTTCTTTTCTGGTCTCATTCCTATCCTTGAGCGGATAAGCAATCGATCTTCTGCCACTGTTTGAGGAAAGCTGGAACAATACATTTGGCTCGGTTTGCAAACCCAGCTTGACTGCGCCGCTTGTCGTTTTAATGGAAACACCCCCTTGAACTGTTAAAGCAGTAAGCGTCAGATTTCCACTGCTGCTATCAATTTCTAAACCTTTTGTGTGTAGTTCATCGACTTTCAAATCCCCAGACGACCCTTTCATTACCAGCCTCCCCTCATAAGATGCTGGAAGCCGTATTTCAAGCCTTGGCTTGTCACGCGAAAATAGCCTTCTTATATCACTACCTAGTGATACAGAAATACTCCTCTGTTTAGCGTCAACCTGCAAACCAGGTCCATTATCGTCCAGATGCAGGTTTATTTTCATCTCCTCTGTATCGGTTTGAACAACAGTTGTAGACGTACTACCAAAATCTATGTCCATTCGCTCCACGCCCTCCACAGGTAACTGCCGATAATCTTCTGTTGGAGCAGATTGGCAACCGCATAAGAAAATGGCAAGAATCAAGCTCATCAAGTACCTAATCCTCATAAGGTTCCCCCTTTACTTTTTCATTATAAAAAATGACCTTGCGTCAGCTTCCATTAAAAAATTCCTCTTGAAATTGACGTAACGTCATTTTGTAAACTAAAAATAGAGGACAAAAGAGGCAGGAGGTTAAATAGTGAAAAGAGGAGATGCAGTCATTTATGGATGTGTCATTGTCGGAGCTGGTGTGGGACTGCTTATTGATTATGCATTTCCTGGTGTCTTGATTGGTTTGGGCATTGGTTATCTTCTTAAGCAGGCATTTGATGATGAAGAACAGTAAGGGGGTAAAAAGAATGCTGCATATTCACGATGTGAAGAAACTGACAGGCGTAACCGTACGAACACTCCGCCACTACGATCAGCTTGATCTGCTGAAACCCGCGGCAAAAACGGAGGGCGGGCATCGTCTATATGGAGAATCCGAGCTCAAAAAACTTCAGCAAATACAGTTCCTGAAACAGATTGGTTTCTCCTTAGGAGACATTAAGAGCATGCTGCAAGAGGCGAATTGGGAATGGACTGATAGCATAAAAAAACAGCTGATTTATGTGATTGAAGAACAGCAGCATCTGCATCAGACAGAGATACTGCTGCAGGAATTATTGAATAGCATTGCATTGGAAGGCCAAAACCATCTGGAAGCAATCCGGAAACTGATGCTGCTTTCCGACGGAGAGAAAACGATGCAGGACAGATACAAGGAAAAAGTGTTTGATCAGCAGCAAATGCATTTATTGGATAGAGTACCGCGAATGGCAGGACATGATTCAGATTCATTGGAGTGGATTGGATTAATCGGACAGCTCAAACAGCATATGGACAAGGGATTGTCGGATAATCGAGTGCAGCAGATCATCAGACGGATGGATGAGAAACGCTCGGAACAGTTTGAAGGCGAAGATGTGTTTTTGGATAAACTGTGGGAAATCCGTCTATCACCAGAGGACTCGGAGAAAATGGGGCTATACCCGATTGATCAAGAGTTGTTGCATTTTATGGAAGATGCCTACGTCGTGTTTTTGCAGTCTAAGCAGAAGGAACAGGATTAACATGCCAATGGAACTGCTTCTTATCGTAGGCGGACTCGCATTATTAGATATGATCAGCCCCGTCGCTTTAGGCGTTACATTCTATTGGATAACAGAAAAGCGTTCGGACATTGTTGAAAAGCTGTCCATCTACCTAGCTACTATAGCAGTATTATATTTTAGCTTTGGTCTATTGCTATTGTTGGGGCTCGACTTCCTATTGGATAACGTTGCCGATCTTCTGCAGATAAAGATAATCAGCTGGTTTGTATTTCTCATTGGTATCACACTGTTTGTCATTAGTTTTTATGTTCCCAAAAAAAGATCCACCCTTGTTCCCGCAAATCGCGGGCCAATTCACAGAGGCCATGCATTGTTTCTAGGCGTATTTACATTTCTCCTAGAGGCCGGCACAGCCCTCCCGTATATAGCTGCTACAGGAATTATCGCTGCAGCCGATAGTACTTGGGGACAAAACCTTGCCCTTCTTGGAGGATACAATCTTCTCATGATTCTTCCTTGTATACTGCTTTACATGCTGTTTCATTTTGCAGGAGCATCTGTCAAAGAAAAGGCAAGTGCCCTTCTGCAGAAACTGGAGCAATCTACAGGCTCAACTTTGTCATGGATTCTTTGTCTGGCAGGTTTGGTTTTGGTTTACTATACAGTAGACTATCTTTAAGCTAACGCTGTCCATGGCCTTCCCCGGACAGCGTTGTTCTTATTGTATTAACGGCAACTTAAGCGGCATCGCTCGTAACCTAAACTATTTTAATGTCTTCTCCATATCCACCATGTTCCTGAAACCCAGATTTTCGTACATCCCTCTCGCACTGGAGCTGGACCATAATCTCGCTCGTACTGCTCCTTGATCTTTTAGCCAATTACATACTTCCTCTACTAAACGAGAAGACAACCCAAGTTTTCGATGCGCAGGTAGTGTATAGACTGCTATAACCCATCCAAAGACCGACTTCTCCTCACTCAATGGAAATGTATATTCTTCTCGAATCAGACCGCCAGCACAAGCTACTATTTCATTTTTCTCGTCTGTAGCAACCTTGAACATTATATTTCCCGCGTCGAATTCCTTCTCGAATATAGCTATGACTTCCAAGACTCTTTGTGAACTAGGCACAGGTATATCATCTATCTCCCCCATTTCACTCGCCATACGAAACCAGTAGTTCCCGATCAAAGGCAGTTCTTCCCGCTTTGCCAGTCGCGTTTCATACATCGTATTTCTCCACTCCTTCGAAAAAATCATGCATGGCTGCTGTCCTATGTTCTTCCGTTAGTATCGCGCTATCTCCATACACTCTTATACTTCTTCTTATATTTATCATCCACGACCGTATCTATCAATTCCATCGCTGTTTGCTTGATAGCTTCATCACCCAGCTGATCATACAAATGCTTCATATTCTGAATGATATCGAACCGGATCAATGTATAATTCTTCTCATTTATACCATTTATAAAGCGGTCTGCCATATAGGTCATCATTTTCTCTTTTAGAACGCCATCGGCAAGCCCGATTTTCCAGATGGCTTGAAGACTGTGCCTGGCAGTGACAAACTGCTTATCCTTCGTCACTTCCAAGAGCTTTGGCAGATCAGCATGCATTCTTTTTTCCGGATCGCTTTTAGCTAGGTTGGCCAGGTATTGTGCCGCTCGGGAACGCTGATGGTTATCTTTATCGCTTAAACTTTCCAGCAAATCGTCCCAGACCTCATACGCCCAGTCTATCTGCTTCTCTGTGACTTGAAGGATATACAGATATGCTTCATAGCTTTCCTGCTTGTCCTTGGATTTAGATCTAAGAAATGCTTCTTTTATTTGGTCATCCATGTGCTTCCTCCTTCTCCGCTTCATCTATAACAATCTAGAATAACTTCAAAATCAAAAAGAAAACAGGCGGAACAAGCAATGCTGGCAGAAAGTTCATCGTCTTGAATTTCTTGATCCCTAAGATGCTCAATCCAGAACTCAAAATCAACACACCGCCTACGATGCTCACTTCATTCAGCAAATCAATATTGACTGTGCTTTCCAATGCTTTTGCCACCATATAAATCGATCCTTGCCAAACAAAGAGAACACCAGCGGATATTGCTATTCCGAATCCAAAGGTCGAAGCCAGAACAAGGGAGGTGACGAAATCCAGCATGCCATTAGCCATCAAATACGAATAATCTTTATGCAGTGCTGCTTCAACCGGTCCCAATATGGAAAGAGATCCGATACAAAACAATAGGATGGCTGTGGATAGTCCCTCTGCCAAATTTGATTTGGAAAATTTCTTCACTAGATTGTTGAATCTCGTATCAAAATCCAGACTTTCTCCTATAATTGCTCCAATTGCCAAACTGACAATGAAAAGAACAGAATATTTACTAGCTGGCAAATGCTCCACTATTGCATTGGCCCCTAATGCCAAGGCTGCCAATCCCATAGCTTGCAGCAAAATGGTTTGATATTTATCCTTCATCCCCTTTTTGAATACGGTCCCCAATGTACTGCCTATGATGATCATTGCTACGTTGAATAATGTCCCAAACATATCATTTCCTCCAAAACTGCAGCCTTTGCTATCCCTTTCTTACACTGTCTCCCGTTTTATCAGTGTAGCGTGGAATACTTTATCTTTTGATTCCTTCCCTAGTGCCTGCTTGAATAAATGCTCCCCCATCTCTTCAAGAGGTATATGCATGCTTGAAATACCCATCATTTGTGCCATCGGATGGTCATCGAACCCGATGATGGCTAGCTTTTCCGGTATGTTTATGCCAACTCTGCCGGCACAAGTCATCACACCGGCAGCAACTTGATCATTCGTTATGATGAGCGCTGATGGCGGATCTTCCATCTGCTTGAGCTGAGTCACCATCGTTTCTCCATCTTCGAAATATAACATCTTATCAAACACATAATCCAATCGGCAAGGCAGTTCCTTTGCGGCTAGGAAATCCCGGTAAGCAGCAGCGCGCTCCTTACTGCTCGTCCCATCGAGTCTGCTGACAGAATAGCCTATTTTCTGATGTCCTGTCTCATATAAATAGGCAAGCGCACTCTGAAAAGCCTGATAATGATCTATATAAGCGGAAGAAAGCTTGTCTCCATGCACTTTTTCGCATACAACAATCGGCCCGTACAGTGTGTAAGACGTGATCAAATCCAAATCACAACTCCGCGAACAGATGATCAGCGCATCAATTTGCTTTTGCCGCAGCATGTGCAGTGCTTCCTTTTCTCTTTTTTCCTGGTAATCTGTCTGAATCAATACCAGCTTGTAGTTGTGCTTAAAGGCTTGCTTTGCTATTCCTTTCAATAACTGTGCAAAATAAGGATGATCAGAAAAAGGCAGGACAACACCAACCAGCTGCGTTCTACCTGTTTTCAGATGAACCGCATTCACATTTTTCTCATACTTGGTCTGCTCGATTGCTTCCAGTACCAGTTTCCGTTTCTCCTTACTCACATAAGGATGGTCATTGAGCACACGGGATACAGTTGTCACCGAAACACCAGCCAATTTAGCTAAATCCTTGATCGTCGCCATACGCTCTCCTTTATTTCAACAGCTTTATTCATGATAACAGTATAACGCTTCCCGGTTTCAAAAAAAACTTGACCTGATATCGTTTTCAGCAAGTAACCTATGAGTATAGGTACTGGACATCGGAGCGTGATCCGTTTTGGTGGAGCGTGACCTGGTACCAGTACTTAACAAAAAGGCCACGATGGCCTTTTTTATGTTTACATGAGGTCTTTTATGTAATCATATACATTCTTCACAATCAGCACTGTCGTTACGACGATAAACAGAATCCGTACATATCCACTCCCACGCTTGATGGCAAAACGTGAACCGACGATGGAACCGAAAATTCCGGATATCCCCATGATCAGCCCGATACTATAATGTACTTGACCTAAAATGATGAAAAGAATAAGTGCAGCGATGTTGCTGCTGAAGTTCAACAGCTTAGCATTGCCGGCTGCATGTAAGAAATCATAACCGATGAATAGGAAGGCGAACATGAGGAATGATCCTGTCCCCGGTCCGAGAAATCCATCATAAAAACCGACAAGAGCCAGCACAGCTGCAAAAATGAGCCATCTTTTTGTCGTCAACCGCTTGTAGGTAGACACGCTGCCCCAATCTTTTTTTATGATGGTATAAATGGCCACGGCAATCAGCATCACCAGCATAAGCGGCTTGAACAGGGCCGGATCGATGACATGGACGGTCCAGGCACCGAATAGAGAGCCGATGAAGGAAAGCGGAAAGTATTTCATAACCGATTTCAACTCAAGATTGCCTGACCGATAGAATATAAGCGTGCTTGTAAAAGAGCCCATCGTCCCGGCCAATTTATTCGTTGCCACTGCCGCAGCCGGGTTCAAACCCGCAAACAGGAGCGCTGGAATAGTGATCAGCCCACCCCCACCAACAACAGAGTCAATGAATGCAGCAAGAAATCCGAATAAAATGATAATTAAGATTGTGTCCAATTCCACGTGCATAAGTATTTCCTGCCCTTTCCTCTTATAAAATTTATTAACCTTAACCTCCTTATCTTAACATATGGAAAATAAGTGCAAGTAGATGGTATCAGGAAACAGACGCTGCCCCCCCTGGACATGCCCACTATCAATCTTTACATAAAGTGTTGGACAAACAAATACTCCGTCGTGCATAGCTGCATTCCCTGAAATTTAAACTCCCATATGAAACAAGCGTAAGGTATCACCACAAATTAATCATTTAAACTCGAAATGCATTGACATTGCATTGATTTCATTCTAATATTTACCTAATTGATACTGATTATCATTATCAAAAATAAGGATAATTCCATCCATTACAAGAAAGCAGGTAAATTGAATGAAAAAAGCAGCAATCGCATTAATTGGACTCTTTTTACTTATACTGAGCGCATGTGGAACTTCGGAAAAATCCACAGCCGACAGCAGCGAAAAAGAGACAAAAGATACTTTTACATATGAATCTGAAACCGGCCCTATTGAAGTTCCATCTGATCCGCAAAGAGTCGTCGTCTTGGCATCTTATGCTGGTGATGTACTTTCACTTGGTGTCAATATTGTCGGTGTCGATGAATGGGCCAAAAGCAGTCCTGTACTTTCCGATAAATTAAAGGACGCTGAAACGGTATCGGAAGATGATGTAGAAAAGATCCTTGAGCTGAAACCAGATCTAATCATCGCAGCCGATACAACCAAGAATTTGGACAAGTTTAAAGAAATGGCACCTACTGTCACATATACGTACAACAAGGTCGATTACCTAACCCAGCACGTCGAAATTGGAAAACTGCTGAATAAAGGTGATGAAGCACAACAATGGGTCGATGACTTCAAAGAACGTGCGAAGACTACAGGTGATGAAATCAAAGCCAAAATCGGAGAAGATGCCACTGTCACAGTAATGGAGAGCTACGATAAAGGAATGGGTGTGCTTGGCGATAGCTGGGGACGCGGAACGGAAATCCTTTATCAAGAGATGGGACTTGCCATGCCTGATAAGGTAAAGGAAATGACTGAAAAGGAAGGCTATACGATGATTTCCTCGGAAGTGCTGCCTGAATATGTCGGTGACTATCTTGTCATAAGTGAGTACAGCGACCAGGATAATTCCTACCAAGACACAGAACTATTCAAAGAAATACCCGCTGTCAAAGAAGGTCATGTCCTGACTGCAGATGCGAATGCATTCTTGTTCAATGATGCTTTGACTTTGGATTATCAGCTGGACTTCTTCGAAGAGCAGTTACTGAAGTGAATGCTGCATAGTAAGAAGGCTTAAAATGCCAAAAGGAGCTTGATTTTTTACCCAAGCTCCTTTTTATTATTTCTAATAAACTTTGATTCATATGATTTATTTTTATTTACTACCAACAAACAGGTAATCAGGATGAGATTAACGACTAATACAATGATACTGCCTTCCATTTTATATTGGCCGCCTGATAACATTTGAATCCCTTGAAATGAACTATTTAAGAGATTTGGATAATCACTCGCCAATGAAACACTGCCCATTATAATTGCTCCTATCGCATTCCATATAAAATGGGCAATTATCGGAGCTATCATTGTACCTGTATATTCTAATAGGATGGTAGCAAAGACGCTCATCGACACAACATTCAACACAGGGATCATACCCGCTTCAAAAGCACCGCCGTGCATGGCAGTAAATAAAATAGTTGTTAAAACCGTCGCCGCGGCCACATTGTATTTTTGCTTCCATAACTGATATAAATAACCTCTCATTAATAATTCTTGCATGGCAGCATTCAACAGTGAAGCCAAAATCCAAATCCAGATAAAATCAATCTGGTTGTGACCTTGTATATTCATTGTTTTGGTAAGGATAAGGACAGCTGCCACACTCCCCAACCATAAGGCACCTGTTACAACGCCGATCAGCGAATTTTTAAAGAAGCTTGTTATAATGGGGATCTTGATTTTTCCCTTTTCGATGATAAAAACAAAAAAGATAGAAAATAAAACGACTACAGCAAAGGGAGAAAACTCCCACCACAATCTCAAGAATGCTGGATTATTTGTTCCTATATCCGGCGTAAAAGAAATTAAAATTGCCCATCCTATAAAAAAGATGATTGTTTTTAAAATAGTAGTTAGTAACTTTTGCATTGCTCTACCCTCTCTGATACGTTCCTATTGAATTCGCGATTGATACAAGAACCATAGTCCATCAAAAATAGCTCACTTGAATTTAGTGAACTACATTTAAATTATATAATATTTTCCAATGCATTCCTTATAGCATTTATCTATGACCAGGAAGTTATCTCCATCCTACGAGACCAAGGTATTTTTGGCTAAAAAAAGGAAGTGCTCAAAATCCAGTAGTCCTGGCTTTTGAGCACTTCCCAATTGTTGATCAGTAAGGATCCGTTTCATGGCTTTTCTTCACAGCTTCATCCGTTGCTTCGTTGGCTGCTATTGTACCTTGACCGGTGCCTTGACCATATTTGGATTTTCCTGATTCACGACCTGGAACTTGATTGTCCGTTTTCGCTTCTTGCATTTCCTTCATTACTTTTTCGATGCCTTCCTTCACACGGCGGCCATATTCTTCGTCGGCTTGTGTAAAGTGATGAACCATCGCATCCTGAATCCGTTTATCGCATATCGCAAGCGCATCGGAAAGGTTCTTGATCAATTCATCGCGCTCCCAATCTTCGAAGCTTCGGTATGTGTGACCAGCTTGTCCATAATTGTTCGGACGATCGATTGGGGCAGACATCGCTGCGGCATTATACGTCGGCTGATGCGGCTTACGACTTCCTTTACCTTCTTCCTGATATCCCCCGACCATGGATGGTTCATAGTTGATCGATGGATTTTCCCCAGACTCTTTCGGATCACGTGTGTCCATTTGGCCGCGGTGCTGGTTTGTACGAACAGGCGCTTTGGGTGCATTAACAGGCAATTGCAGATAATTCGCTCCTACACGATAGCGCTGTGTATCGGAATAAGAGAAGGTACGGCCTTGGAGCATTTTATCGTCCGAGAAGTCCATCCCATCCACAAGAACGCCTGTACCAAAGGCTGCTTGCTCAATTTCCGCGTGGTAATCAACCGGATTGCGATCAAGAACCATTTTCCCTACTGGCAGCCAAGGGAACTTATCCTCTGGCCATAGTTTTGTATCGTCGAGCGGATCAAAATCCAATTCCTGATGATAATCGTCTTCCATGATCTGCACATAAAGTTCCCATTCCGGATATTCTCCACGTTCAATTGCTTCATACAGGTCCTGTGTTGCATGCCCGACGGTTTTCGCTTGAATGGTTCTTGCTTCATCTGTTGTTAAATTACGAATACCTTGTTTCGGCTCCCAGTGATACTTAACCAATACAGCCTCACCTTTTTCATTCACCCATTTATACGTGTTTACTCCAGAACCTTGCATATGACGATACGTGGCTGGAATACCCCATGGGGAGAACAGGAAGGTAATCATATGTGTTGCTTCAGGTGAACGGGAAACAAAGTCAAACATCCGCGCAGGATTTGGGACGTTTGAAGCTGGATCTGCTTTAAACGCATGAATCATATCAGGGAACTTCATGGCATCACGGATAAAGAAAATCTTAAGATTGTTCCCAACCAGGTCCCAGTTTCCATCTTCTGTGTACATTTTTACCGCAAAGCCGCGTGGATCTCGATCGGTTTCAGGTGAATCCTTTGCCCCTGCCACGGTAGAAAAGCGAACCATCAATGGCGTTTTTTTACCGGCACCAGAAAATACTTTTGCGCGTGTATACTTTTCTACCGGTTCATCTCCTACTTTTCCGTAAGTTTCGAAATAGCCAAATGCTCCCGTTCCTCGCGCATGTACTACACGCTCTGGTACTTCTTCTCGATCAAAGTGGGAAATTTTTTCAATGAAATGGTAATTTTCAAGTGTTGCTGGACCACGATCGCCAATTGTACGGATATTTTGGTTATCCAGGACAGGGTGTCCTTGGCGCGTTGTCAGGGTTTCACGTTTCACGTCTTGTTCATTTGAGGAATTCACATCTTTGTTCTCTGCCAAAATAAAAACCTCCTTAAAATAATTCAGTCTTATCTTTCCTGAGAAATATCATTTCAAACCCACAATAAGTATTATTTATGATAACTAATATTAACTGATATTAATTATCATAAAATTACCTCTAGTTTAAATTATGAGTCAATACTATGCAAATAATTCACTTACAACAGAATCTTTCCCAATCGGAATGAAACTTAAGCGTTATTTGATGGATTATTTTTTTCCTTTTCCCATTCCCTCCTGCTGGATCTGCCATTATAATCAGTTGTATGTTTGTGGTGTTTGAAGGAGCATACGTGGATTTCCAACATAAAAATAACACCTGGAGATTATCGGTGCTCCAGGTGTTTCCTTTTTATCAATCCCTTTGTCAGAGCAACTACTTTTATATCAGCCATTTGAAACTCCTTTTGCTTTTTGAACCTGCTGCTTCTCCGTTTTGTACCGCATGATGAATGATACCGGAACCATGATCAACATCAAGATACCGGAAATGACAAACGCCTCATTGATCGATTGCAGACTCGCCTGCTGGACAGTCTCACCGGCTGCCGACAGATGTGCTCGCCGAACCTCGAAATAGATGCTGAAAAACACGATTCCGAAAGCTGAAAATATTTGCCGCAGGACATTATTCATTGCAGATCCTTGCGAGACGAGGTGCTCTGGTATATCATTCATCCCTGCTGTCGTGGCAGGCATATTGCTTAAACCCAAACCTGCGCCCCTGATCATATTGATGACAAGAATCAGCCAGAAAGGCGTCGATAAACTCAAGTTCCCAATCAGGAATGTCGATAGCGCCAAAATCAAAAGACCCGGCGGGACGACCCAGCGCGGTCCCTTCTTATCCAAAAGCCGGCCGCCCAATGACATCATGGCGCCGCTAAGCAATGCTGCCGGGAGAAAGAGCAAGCCAGTCTGGATTTCACTAAGACCATAAACATTTTGAATCAATAATGGCAGCAGGAAAATCCCTGAGAATAGCCCAATGGAAGCTGTCGCGGTCACCGCGATCGAAACCGCATAGGTTGGATTACGGAATACCGACAACTCCAATAGTGGCTGTTCCTTACACCGTTCATAATAAACAAAAAATGCTAATGCTAATATACCTGCAATGATAAGTGCCAGATTAGACGCCGATAACAGCATGTCCAGTGTCTGCCCGCGACCCAGCGCATACAAAACCAAACCGATTCCTAACGTAACAAAGACAAAACCGCCTTTGTCGAAGCGGCGATGTGGGTCTGCTGCAGTTGATTTCAGATAACGGCTGGCAAGCACTAAACCAAGGAGACCGAACGGTAGATTAAAGGCAAACAAGAAAGGCCATGGTAAATAAGCAATCAGCACACCGCCGATTGTCGGACCAATCGCAGGTGCCACCATCGCGGCGACACCATAAACACCAACAGCAAGCCCGCGTTCTTGCTTCGGGAAGGCTTGGAAAATAAGTGCCATTGAAATGGGCATCATCAAACCGCCGCCGATTCCTTGGATGAAGCGTGCCGTGATGACGAATGGCAGACTGACGGAAAAACTCCCAAAGACAGACCCCGCCAGGAAAACGACAAGACCTAGCAGGTAAATGGACTTCTTACCGAACCGATCTCCCAGATAACCTGTGACAGGCATGGTCATACCCATTGCAACCATGAAAATCGTCAGGATCCAGCCGACACTGACAGCATTGGCATCGAAAGTGGAAATAAGTGATGGTAATGCCGGATTAAGCATACTATTATTCAAAATGACAGTGAATGTCCCGAATAGGACCGCAACGACGACCAACCATTTAGACTCTAGTTTACGCACATCCATGCTCCCTACCGCTCTCACGCTTCGCTCCAGTTGGTAACGCTTTCTATTTAACAACCAAGACTGGGCAATTTGCTCTCTTAATCACTTCTGTACTTACACTTCCTACCACAAGCTTCTGGAAACCATTCAAGCCACGCGTACCAATGACGACCAAGTCGAACGCATCATTATTCGCCTTATTGGCAATCATTTTTCCGGCATCGCCCCGCTCTATCGTACGAGTGTAAGGGATATTCGCATTCCGGAGCTTCTCTTCATTCGGCTGGATGCGCAGCTCCCCATCACGACGTACATCATCAGGCTTCACCTGCTGCAGAACGATTTCACTATTTCTTACCTCTTGCAAAGCATTGACCACTTCCAGTTGTATAGGATGATTGCTCTCCTGGCAGATTTTTATTACCTCTTCTGTTGCCCGAATCGAGTTCTCGGAGCCATCGACAGCCAATAGTATCTTTTGGTACATAATAGCCCTCCTCCACCATGATAGTAGCCATTTCCCCCAAAATGATTCCCCCAAACGGAAAGTCAAAAAAGCTTCGTCACCCGAAACTTTTCTGTATAAAATTAACAATAACATTAAATAGCCTTTTGGAAAAGTATGAGATGATGGAGAAAAAATCGGAGGATTGTACATGCTAGCCAAAACCATCTGTTTCATTATTATTTTCCTTTTGATTACCGGGGTCGTTGTCTGGATACTTGCTTCCTTCAATCAAGAGGCAATCATTGAAGATAAAATAAATCGGATCGAGGTATACGACGCGGATGCAGCCGAACCATCGGCAACGATTACTGACAAAAATCAGGTGGAAGATATATTGGAATGCATCAATGAATGCGAACGCAAGGAGATGCATGAAACAGCTTCCTATGCAAGTTTTGATGAGACGCTCATTCTTTATGGGAATGAAAACGAATATGAAGTCGGCATTTGGCAGGGAGGCGGTGCGGTAAGCTTCGTATATGGTGGAATGATCATTACTGGCAATCTCGAATCGTTTCTCTTATAATACGAAAAACCCGCCATTAAAGGACGGATTTTCCAATACTCCGGAAATCGAAGAGCGTATCTCTTGTAATTTTGTTGGTTCTTACAAAGAAAAGCATGACATCACGATGTTTTACTTCTTCTTTTTTCTGTTTCTTTGCTCCATTTGAAGACTTTGTTTAAAAACTTGTAAATATTCTTGCTTTCCTTCGCCATGAGTGGTCCCAGTATAGCCAGAATAAGAACATAGAGAGCAGTAAAGGGGGTTAAAATGGGACTTAATCCTGCCGTAATACCAAGGTTAGCGACTATAATGGAGAATTCCCCTCTGGCCATGATAGTCAATCCGATACTACTGGAGGCTTTATGGGAGAGACCGGCATTCCTTCCGGCAATCATACCCGCAACAAAATTGGCAATAACAGTCAGCAAAGCTGCGCCCAATGCCAGCCAGATTGCATCTGCTAATGTGGCAGGGTCGATAGTCAATCCAAAACTGAAGAAGAAAATAGCTCCAAAGAAATCCCGAAATGGAACAACCAAATGTTCAATGCGATCCCTATGTTTCGTTTCTGAAAAGACCAGCCCCAACAATAGAGCACCTATTGCTTCTGCAACGTGAAGCGTCTCGGAGAAACCAGCTACAAAAAATAAAATAGCAAATATGACAATGATGAAAATCTCATCGGATTTAATATTCAACCATTTGTTCAATAATGGCGCGCCTTTTCGTGCAATAATAAAAAATAGCAACATATAGCCGATCGAAATGAGTACTGAAGTGAGGATGCCGAGGAATGAAGTAGATCCTGCAAGGAGGACACCTGACATTGTAGTTAAAAATAAAGCTAGAAAAATATCGTCAAACAATATAATACCAAGGATAAGCTCGGTTTCCGGATTCGCTGTTCTTCTTAAATCAACCAGAACCTTGGCCACAATTGCACTGGAAGACACGCTCACAAGTCCTGCGATGATAAGTGTCTCCGCCCAAGGCATGCCTGCAAGAAACCCATATAGCAAACCAAGAACAAAGTTGATGGCTACATAGACACTGCCGCCGACGACGATGTTCCGTCCGGATTTAACTAGTTTTCCTACAGAAAATTCAAGACCTAGGTAGAAAAGTAAAAACAGTACGCCGATTCTCCCTAAAAATTGGATAATCTCATTACTCTCAATGAAGGTCAAATCAATGATACCGATTGATGGGGCATGTGGGCCGACAACCATTCCTAGTACGATAAGGAAGGGAATGATTGAAAATTTGAGTTTATTTGCAATAATAGCTCCAAGCGCTACAAGGACAAGCGCAGTTCCGACTTCAAACACTAAATGATCCATCCATTATTCTCCCTTCTCATGCTGATAGTAGTTTTTTTATTAACTCCTTTATTTGCTGTCTTTCCCCTGATACAACCAAGGTGTCACCAGCTTCTAGAACTGTATCCGGACCAGGATTATTTGACTTGTTCAATTTCTTTTTCTTGATTGCGATAACATTTACTCCAAAATTATTTCGAATGTCAATTTCGCCGATCCTTTTATTGACTGCTGGTGCATTCCTTTCTATTTGAAACCACTCGATTATGATATCGTCAAAGGCAAAGTCTATCGTTTCCAATGCTTTAGGCTTATACACCATACCCCCTAAAATACCAGCAATCTGTCTGGCTTCCGAGTCGTTGAAGGTTGCGCAGCTCAAAACCTCTTCGTGATCATCCGCATCAAAATGATAGATTTCCCTGCGGCCGTCATCATGGACGACAATAACCAATTTATCCTGGTTTTTTGTGACAATTTCTACCTTATACCCGATGCCAGGGAGTTCACTTTCTCGAATATTCATTCTTAATCCTCCTTTAAACAATTGTTAACAATGGATGAAGGTCAGGTCCGTTCAAAGGTTTACATCAATTTCTGTCCTGAATTTTTCACCTTTAGGAATCCCAAGATATTTAAGCGTTTCAGAAGGTGTCGCGTGATTAAAATGTTTCTGCAGCAATGAAATGGCCACTCCGCGTTTAAAAGCATGATAACCAAATGTTTTCCTCAAGGAATTTGTCCCGATTTTCCCTTCGATTCCGACAGCTTCGGCAGCATGATGAATGATACGGTAAGCTTGTTGTCGGCTAATTGGCCTTTGGGTTTTGGCCGACTTGATCAAGTAATCACTGCTTTTTAATTGCTCGCCTTGGATATAATGCAAAAGATCCTGTCTTAACTTGGGGTTGAGATAAATTTCCTTGGGATTTTCAGATTCTTCATGAGGAAGCAAAAAGAAATCCTTAATGCAACCCTCTCTTTCCAAAACATCTTCCACTTTAATATCCAATATCTCTTTGAGCTTCAATCCGGTATTTATACCGAAAACAAAGAGAAGATAATCCCGTTCTGAAAGTTCCTTTAAATATCTTTTTATAGCATTAATTTGCTCTACGCTTCTTAGGGCTTCTACGCATTCCATTAGCCATTCTCCTTAATCCATGTTACATAATGCTATTATAGCATAGTATTGAGTAACCATGAAGTTAAGAGCTTACCCTGGAACAATTCGCCAAGAAACCGCTCCCCTTTTTTTCTTCTTCGACTTGATCACCCATTTGGGGAACCTGAATTTATTATGCTTTCTTAATGACACAAAAATAAGCCAACAGTATTGTCGGCTTATTTTTCCCTAGAGACTTACTATTTATACTGGATTCACGAGACATAATCATACTTGCCCTAATCAATAATTTGCATTCGCTCATTAAACTTCGTTGGGTAAGATAAGAAACCAAGCATGATGCTCGTCACGATGGCAGTCGTCAGCAAAAGAAATAGAATGAGCAACTGGAACATGACGGCCTGGAGCGGATCTGCTCCGGCAATGATTTGTCCGCTCATCATACCAGGAAGCTGGACCAGACCAATCGTTTTTTGGCTTTCGATCGTGGGGATGGTGCTCGCCTTGATGGACGCTAGCAATGATCGCTGAATAGCTTGTTTCGGTGTGCCGCCCAAAGAAAGGATGAGCTCCATTTCCTCTCTTCTGGCTACTACTTCCGCTGTGAATCGATTCAAGAACAAAATACCCAGCACCATGGAGTTTCCTATCACCATCCCGCTCAATGGGATGATGTATTGTGCAGACGGCGGTGTGATTTCAAGCCCCAATAAAATCCCTTGTGTCAGTATTTCAATTACAATGAATGTAAGCACAAGCTTCCATGTGATGCCTTTGATGGATGCCCCTTTCTTTCTGGCATTTTGCGTTGCTGCCCCGATCATCAGTGCCACCATCAAGATGATATAAAGGCTATTTTCTGAGTCGAAGATGAACTGTAATACATATCCGACCGCAAACAGCTGGATGATGGAACGAACGGTGGCAATCAGTGTGTCTTTTTCAAGACCAAGCCGCAGCGTCTTGGATAGGATGAGCGGGATAAGGACAAATATCAAAGTGAGCAGCAAAGCGATGAAGCTCATAATTCTTCCTCCATAACAAAACGTCTGACAGCATCATTCGACGTATGATTCAGTAATGCAATTGGACCGGCTTCTGCAATTTCACCGTTCATCATGACCCAAACCTCATCCGCAACCGACTTTGCTTGCTCCAAATTATGTGTTATCCAAATGATCGTTGTGCCATGCTTTCGATTGATTTGATTGATACGCTTCTCAATATCCTGCTTGGAAACCCGATCCAAAGATGACGTGATTTCATCCAGCAGCAGAATATCCGGTTGGTTCAGCTGTGTTCTGGCGATGGAGACTTTTTGCTTCTGTCCTCCTGATAGATCTCTGCCGTTTTGGTTCAATATATCTGTTTCCAAACCTACTAACTGTATAATCTGCTCTGCTTTATCATTCGATAGCTCCTTGCCGGCTAACTGAAGCGGCAAATGCAAATTATCCCGAACGGTACCTTCCAGCATGATTGCCTGCTGAAGGACGATTCCGACATGGCGGCGCAAGCTCACCGGATCATACGCTTTGATTTCCTTCCCATCGATCAGGATGTTTCCTCCTGTTGGTGACAGTAACCCATTACACAGCCGAAAAAGTGTTGTTTTCCCCGCACCTGATGGACCGATGACTGCTGTGATCTTCCCCTTTTTGAATATGCCTGTTATACCTTGGATGATTTGTTTCTTATCCGTTTCATATGTAACTTCCTTTAAAGAGATTGCCGCTTGCACCATGTCTCCACTTCCCTTCCATCTCTATTCCCTAGTGTCTCTTCCTGGCCAAGATTCAGCCATGCTAAAAAGCATTGTTATTACTTGTCCATTCCACCAATTTATCCTTTATGTAAGAAAAAAAACACCTCTGCATAAGAGGTGCTGGAATTAATAATGCTTTAGAAAATAAACTAATGACTGCAATTCGATTGCCAAATCGATATGATGCACCCGAATATTGCTAGGTACGGCGATACGCGCCGGGGTGAAATTCAAGATCCCAGCGATTCCACACTCGACAAGACGGTCGGTGATTGCTTGGGCAGCATGCGCTGGCACCGTCAGGATTGCCGCACTTACATTACCGATATATTTCTCCAAATCATCGATATGGTAGACAGGTACGCCGCCGATATTATGATCCACTTTCCCTGGGTCGGTATCGAATGCCATCTCGATTTTTGTATTGTTATTTTTCGTGAAGTTATAATGCAGGAATGCCGTTCCAAGATTACCGACACCGATAAGTGCCACTTTCGTGATCTCGTCTTGGTCCAGTGTCTTCCGGAAGAAGTTCAGCAAGTACTCTACATTATAGCCGTAGCCCTTTTTGCCAAGGGCTCCGAAATAAGAAAAGTCACGGCGGATGGTAGCTGAGTCGACTTTCACCGATTCACTGAGTTCCTTCGAGGATACTCTCGTTTTGCCTTGCAGATGCAGGCTGTTGAGGAATCGATAATAAAGGGGCAGCCGCTTTGCCGTAGCTTTTGGTATTTTATTTTGATCCATATACATGCTCATTTATCCTCCTAAAGCCTGCAGTTTCCAAAAGCGAACTTCGTGCAGCCATGCAGCTGGTCAAAAAGGCCTCTCGGACTAGAACAGTATGGTTCTGTTACCTTTTCTCAAAATATGGCCAGCTTTACTCCGACTAGACGGAATAATGGGTTGCAGACAGGTTCCCTTCCGGCATCTGTAAGGAGTTGCAGATGCTGCCTGCGGCTTCATCCTTGAATTGTTACGATATGATACTTTCACAAAGTACGATTATAGTTAACACCTTATTCTAACAGATAAGAGAAGGAAAGTCTTGTACAGATTCACAAAGAATATGAGGGTGGGGCACCTTATCTCCATTTTAACAAATTCATTTAAGATGTCCATCCGCATAAAAGCATAAAAGCGCGGGAATTCGGCGCTTGCTACTGTTTTGTCACATAGGATACACTGATAGTATGAGGTGAACAAGATGATTTTATTGCAAGCGAACAATATTACAAAACTATTTGGCGCAGACGTCATTTTATCAAATATAAAACTGGAAGTACAAACACAGGATCGTTTGGCCATCGTCGGACGCAACGGTGCGGGTAAATCGACTTTGCTGAAGATCCTTGCAGGGGAATTGAGCTATGACGAGGGAAATGTATTCCTGTCAAAAGATGCCACACTAGGATATTTGGAACAGCACACAGGCTTAGAGTCGGAAAAGAGCATCTTGGAGGAAATGAAGACTGTCTTCACCGATCTCATCCAGCAAGAGGATGAATTACGCCGCCTGGAAGCAAAAATGGGCGATCCCGATCTTATTTCTGACGAAGCATCTTACCAGCAGCTTTTAACAAATTATGATACAAAACAGCAAGCCTTCCGTTTGAATGGAGGTTATCAATATGAAGCAGATATTCGTTCCGTGCTGAACGGACTCCGATTCGGAGACAAAGACTTGTCCACACCGATCGGTTCCTTAAGCGGCGGACAAAAAACGCGTCTTGCCTTAGGAAAGCTCCTCCTCCAGAAACCTGACGTATTGATACTGGATGAGCCGACCAACCACTTGGACATTTCAACCCTGGACTGGCTGGAAGGGTACTTGAGCAGCTACCAGGGCGCTGTTGTAGTTGTATCGCACGACCGTTACTTTCTTGATAAAACCGTTAATACAGTCATTGAGATAGCGCATAATCATTCGGTTCGTTACAAAGGAAATTACAGCAGCTATCTGGAACAAAAAGCTGCCAATTTTGAACGCGAATTGAAGCAATACGAAAAACAGCAGTCTGAAATTAAAAAGATGGAAGAATTTGTTCAAAAGAACATTGCACGTGCTACAACAACAAAACGCGCACAAAGCAGACGCAAACAGCTCGAGAAGATGGAACGGATCGATCGGCCGCTACATGATGCATCGTCTGCAAAACTCTCATTCGATATCGATCGACGCAGTGGTAATGATGTATTGAAAGTGAGCGACTTGTCCTATCAATATCCTGAGAGCACCTCCCCAGTCTTTGAGCATGTCAGCTTCCATATGAATCGCCAGGATCGTATTGCCCTCACTGGTCCAAACGGAACTGGTAAAACAACATTGCTTAAGACGATCATCGGAAAGCTGCCAGCCAATTCTGGACAGGTAGAGCTAGGTACTGGCGTCAGCATCGGCTATTACGACCAGGAGCAGACAGAATTGCACTCCTCAAAAAGCGTTCTTGCCGAGCTTTGGGATGATTATCCGCTAATGGATGAAAAAGATATCCGAACGATCCTCGGCAATTTCCTGTTCACTGGCGATGACGTGCTGAAGGTAGTCAACACATTGAGCGGTGGCGAAAAGGCTCGCCTTGCGTTAGCCAAGCTAATGATGCAGAAATCGAATCTCTTGATCATGGATGAGCCTACCAACCATTTGGACTTAGACAGTAAGGAAGTATTGGAGGGTGCATTGGCCGACTATCCGGGCACGATCCTATTTGTCTCTCATGACCGTTATTTCATGAATAAAGTTGCCACACAGGTGCTTGAAATGGCCGATAGACAAATTACATCCTATTTGGGGAACTATGATTATTTCCTGGAGAAGAAACAGGAGCAGCAGGAAATTGCAGAATTGGAGGCTCTTGCTGCACAAACGAAGCAGAAAGCTGTCAAACAGGAGAATAAATCCACTTATCATCAAGATAAGGTACTGAAGCGGGAAATCCGGAAACGGGAAAGACGCATTGCCGAACTGGAAGAGAAGATCGCCGAGCTGGAAACAGAAATCGACAGCAATGAAACATTGCTCACAGATCCGGAAATCTTTCAGGATTATCAAAAAGCACAAGAGATAACCGAGAAAAATGAGCAGCTGCAAGCAATATTGCTGGAAGTGATGGAAGAATGGGAAACACTCAGTGAAGAACAAGAAAGTTATACACAGGACTGAATGGGGTTACATTGTTGATATAATGGGATATGCACAATGTTATGCACATTATCCACAATATTCACAGCTAATTCGGTCTAATTTATCCACTTCTATACCAGGTACTAATAGTGGGTTTTAAGAAGTTATGCACAATCAACTCCCTAAATTGTGAATAAAAAAGCATCGTTTTCTTGGCTGAAAACGATGCTTTTTATTATAACGGCATAGAAGCTCTTGCATTCATTGACATATCGGCAAATTTCTCTTGCTGATAAAGGATGGAAGCAGCAGCACCAATCATTGCTGCATTATCTGTACATAAAGCCAACGGCGGAATAAGCAGATCTGCTTGCTTGTCCGCAAATGCTTCTTCAAGTGAGGCACGCAGTCCTCTATTTGCAGCAACACCGCCGGCAACGATGATTTGCTTGGCACCGAATTCTTCTGCCGCACGAATTGTTTTGCCTACCAGCACATCTACGACGCTTGCTTGGAAGCTCGCCGCTACATCGGCAGGCGGCAGTGTTTCTCCTTTTTGCTTGGCATTATGCAGCTTATTGATCACTGCCGATTTCAAACCCGAAAAACTGAAGTCGTAGCTCCCGGGCTCCAGCCATGCCCGAGGAAAATCAATCGACTGTTCTCCTTCAGCGGCCAGCTTATCAATCCGTGGACCTCCTGGATAAGGAAGCTGCAATGTCCTGGCTACTTTATCGTATGCCTCTCCAGCTGCATCATCGCGCGTTTCTCCGAT
Organism: Terribacillus halophilus; assembly: GCF_900101385.1. Lineage (GTDB taxonomy): Bacteria > Bacillota > Bacilli > Bacillales > Amphibacillaceae > Terribacillus > Terribacillus halophilus. The sequence continues at coordinate 3,809 of NZ_FMZB01000005.1, read as the reverse complement.
AACCTCGAAACTGCCGTGCTCTTTCATGAGGACAAGCTCTGTATGGCCGCCCGAAACGACTAAAGCAAGTAATGGAAATGCAAACTCCTGCTCCAGGCGATTGGCATAAATGTGACCAGCAATGTGATGAACACCGATCAAAGGCTTGCCAAGGGAAAATGCCAGCGCTTTGGCAGCATTCACCCCGACAAGCAATGCACCGATAAGACCAGGTCCCTGCGTTACAGCAATGGCATCCAAATCCTCTTTTTGAATGCCAGATTGCCGAATTGCCTCTTCTATGACAAGCGTAATCTGTTCCACATGATGCCTGGACGCAATTTCCGGTACTACACCGCCAAAGCGCTTATGACTTTCGATTTGGGAAGCAACGACATTCGATCTGATTACCCTGCCTCCCTCAATAACGGCAGCTGCGGTTTCATCACAGCTTGTTTCTATTGCTAAGATAAGTTCTGATGTTTTCATAAATTCACCCACATTACAATCGCATCTTCATGATTGTCTGTATAATAGTTTTTCCGTATTCCACCCGGCACCAATCCGAATTTCCGATATAAGTGCTGTGCCGGAATATTGGATACTCGCACTTCCAGAGACAAACGGTAAGCACCCGCAAAGATTGCCTGCTCCAAGACATGTGCAAACAGCTTCTCACCTAGTTTCTGTCCCCTGTAATCAGGCAGGATGGCGATATTCGTGATCTGTGCCTCATCGATGACAAGCCACATCCCGCAATAACCAGCAATTACACCATCGCTTTCAATGACAAAATAATTTGCAAAGGTATTTTCGGTTATCTCCCGTTCAAAGATATCCATGGACCATGGCACGGCAAATGATGCTCTCTCGATTGCATAGACGGCCGACACATCGGCTAACCGCATCGGACGGACTATTACTTGCGCACTCACTTGTGCTGCTCCTGCTGCTTCAGCCAATTTGATTCCGCCTCCGTCATACGAACATAATTCGGTACAATTTGATGTACATCATCCGTCTTCTTCACAGCGCCGATTTGAGCCAGTACGGAAGGACGTGCGTAATGCAGAGCACCTTCCGGAATAACTGCTTGCTCACCTAGCATTTCGGTGATCATACTGCGGTACATCTCGATATCCGGGCTTAGGAATAGAATTTTTTCATCTCTGGTTCGCAACTGTTCAAGCCAATCCGAGAACAGAGGATTAACTGCTTCTTGCACCTGCTCGAGTGATGCATTATTGCTGGCGTAAAGGGCTGTATATACCTGCCCCCTGCGCGCATCAAAGAAAGGACAGACATGCCCTGAGAATAATTCTCCTTGATGAGCAAGCCCCTCAAGACTGGAAACACCAATGACCTCGATGCCAAGAGCCCAGGCCATTGTCTTGGCAGTGGCCATACTGATTCGTACGCCTGTGTAGGATCCAGGTCCCTGTCCGACGACAATCCGATCCAAGTCGGCTGGTGTCGTCTTTGTTTCTTTCATCAATTGCTCGATTGCCGGCAGCAAACGAACGGAGTGATCCCTGTGACCATGCATGACATGTTCACCTAATGTTACACCATCTTTCACAATCGCTACTCCCAGCAGCTGATTGGATGTGTCCATGGTTAATATATTCATTCCATTAACTCCTCACAAAGCTTTTCATAACGTTCACCGATGGGCTTGAGCATAATCGTTCTTCCTTCTCCATCATGCTTAAGCGTAAGCTCCAAACGCTCCTTCGGCAAGTAATCTTCTATGAATTGTGCCCATTCCACAATGGAAACACCTTCACCTGAAAAATACTCTTCGAAACCAATATCTTCATCACTGTCCTCCAGCCGATATACATCCATATGATATAACGGAAGACGTCCTTCATATTCTTTAATGATGGTGAAGGTGGGACTGTTGATCGTCCTTTTCACACCTAGACCAGCACCGATCGCTTTTGTCAGTGTCGTCTTACCTGCACCAAGATCGCCTTCCATCGTAATGATATCTCCTGACTGCAGCAGTTCAGCAAGCTTCCTACCAAACGAATTGGTTTCTTCTATTGTATGCATCGTCTTCATTAAATGGGTCATTACCATCACCTGACTCGCTTTCATTCTTTATTCATCTATTTATCATAGCAAAGTATAACCTAAATGCAAAAGCACCAGAAACAAAAAGGCTTTCCTGAATTTTTGGAGAATAATTATACTATCAGCTAATAAAGGAGCATGCATATGGAAGCATTGGAACAAATGTACAGCTATAGCTGGAATGGTGAAATAAAATCCTATCTGGATCAAGTGGATCTGCACAAATACCAACACGTATGGATTGGTCGTTTCGGCGGAAGCATTGCGCACGGCGCTTATAAGAACGAGAATGCTTGCCTCATCTTTACAGGAGCCGACTGGGAACTTGCAGTCATCTTGGGAGCAGAGCATACAGTGGAAAGTGCTGCCTTCATCGCGGACTCCCTTATCCTTAGACAGAGGAAAATCATCGAAACACTAGATGAAGATGTTTCCAGTGCAATCAAAAAAATCGACAGCTTTCTTATGAGTATGTTCAACAGTGTGCGTTTCCGATCGACGGCAGCCAAGGTGAATGGTAATAGCTCTTGTTTGATTACCGTACGAAAAGCAGGATACTTATATTGGCTTTCCATCGGCGAGAATGCGCTTTTTCATTTATCATCTATTTCGGATCATTCCAGCTCCATCCAGCTGAATCAACAGTCTCGCTCCAGTCGAATCGGAGCTGATAATACCTTTGATCAGGAGGTACCTGCTTATAACATGGGCATAATACCTCTGGCAACCGGGAGCAATCACATCTTATTGTCTACAATAGGGCTGCAATGCTTCCCTGTTTCTCCATATAAAAACGCATCCAGTTTGCAACGTGCTTTCAACAAGAGCGAAAGCATGCCGCATTTCGTCCAGTCATTGCTAAGAAATGCCCAAGCTGCCGGTGCTGCGGAAAGCATTACACTGATTGGCTGGGAAATACACATATAAAAAAAGCTTTAGGATTAATCCTAAAGCTTTTGAATGATCTTATGTATGGCGGTCCGGACGGGACTCGAACCCGCGACCTCCTGCGTGACAGGCAGGCATTCTAACCAACTGAACTACCGGACCAATGCTGCTATGTATTAGTGCATAATATTTTTGGTTGCACACTTTGTGTGTTACCATCCTTCACTAACTAAGAAGTAATTCGACGTAGTAAGTGAACTAAATTGGTTGCGGGGGCAGGATTTGAACCTGCGACCTTCGGGTTATGAGCCCGACGAGCTACCCCTGCTCCACCCCGCGATAATAATAAGGAAATATTCGGCCTGGCAGCGTCCTACTCTCGCAGGGTGAACCCAACTACCATCGGCGCTGAAGAGCTTAACTACTGTGTTCGGCATGGGAACAGGTGTGACCTCTTCGCTATTACCACCAGACCTAACTTATCTTTTCCAAAGACAAGATATATTATACTTTATCTCGACTGAAAAAACAAGTTTGAAGTGTAAACCCTCAAAACTAGATAAGAAACTTTCATGCTTTACATCTCATGCGTGCCAAGCACCGGAGTGCTTGGTCTTTGGCGTTGACTTACTAATGACTAGCGCTGCGGCTAGATCCAGCTCCAAAGGCCAGAAACTATGGCCTAAGCGATAGCCCTGCAAGGGTAAAACCACCCTTTCCGGCCTCTCACTTATTCCTCCGTTTCTAAACGGTTTCCTGCGCTTTTCGTTTTTAGTTAAGTCCTCGATCGATTAGTATTCGTCAGCTGCACGTGTCACCACGCTTCCACCTCGAACCTATCTACCTCATCGTCTCTGAGGGAT
>NZ_FMZB01000003.1 GCF_900101385.1 Terribacillus halophilus | reverse complement strand
AAGAAAAATTAGGCTACCACACACCAAAAGAGTTTGGTGGCATGGCAGCCTAATAAGGGTGTTTTATTTGTGTCTCACATCGCTATGTCAGTCTAAATACATGATTTTTTTATCTCCTAAGTTCAATTTAATATATAGTATAGTTTTAATTTTTCATAATTGAAAGTTCTTGGAAAAAATAATTATCGCCATGATATGTTAGGAAGCTGTCATCTGTTCCGTATTTATCAGCAGATTGACGTCAGGGGAGCATTAAATTTATATAGATGAAACATTTCTTTCTCTATATCGTATATCTAATACGACATCAAAAGGAGGAACAGGATGATTTTTCTTATTGCATTGGCCGGCTTGGCTGGCTTTATCCTAATAGCTTTGGCTGACTTGGCAGCTGGAGGAGGAAGGGCAAAGGTGAGACAGTACTTGGCTGCAGGTATTGTTGCTTATATTGTACTGCTTATCACCATTTATTTCGTTTTACCAGCATTTATTATCCAAAATATCTTATGGTTGAACGCAATCGGAATATTCTTTGCTGCTTTTGGGCTCTTCGCAAATGATCAAACGGCAAAGAAAAAAAGGAATATAGGCGTTTCGCTTGCGGGAGTACTAGTGGCATTACTTGTAATTGGTGGAATTGTTTGTGTGATTGCCAATTTCGCAGTTTACCAGTCGACGTATGACCATGTCGTCCAATCCACTGAAGAAGTAGCGAAACCATTGGATGAAGATAAGACACCGATTGCAATTGCACCTAGCTCAGTCCGGAATAAAATGAACAAGAAGATGAGTGTTGTACCGGATACGCAGCTTTATCATCTAGGTAGTCTTCAGACTCAAACAGTTGGGGGAACCAATGAATACATCGCGGCTGTTGAATTCGATGGTTTCTTCAAATGGCTAAAAGGTGGCGAAACAAAGGGTTACTTTGTCATTGATGCGACTGATCTCGGCGCACAGCCAGAGTTTGTCGAAGATGAATTATCTTATGTACCATCTGCTTATTTTCATAAGGATCTGAAACGAATCATCTATTCGCGTTATCCTTCTTATATCCAGGAGGGGGAGGCGCGTTTGGAGGTCGATGAAGAAGGAAAGGCATGGTATGTCCAGACTGTTTATCAGCCGAAATTATTCACTCAAAAAGCGAATGGTGACGATATCCAAGTAGTAGTGGTTAATCCGTATAATGGAGAGTCTGCTATTTATGACGCTGATGAGGCACCTGATTTTATCGAGAATACGATTTCACCAGAAATGGCTAGTAAGTTGAACACATATTACGGAGAGTACAGTGGCGGGTTCTGGAATCGTCATTTCGGGAAAGCCGGTGTGAAAATCCCGAACGATAATGGAACGGAGCATGGTGTCACAGCTGTTTTCGCTGAGGACGGCAGCATCCAGTACTTCACTGATTTCAAATCACCGAAGGAGAATATCGACTCTGCGCTTGGCTACTCGATGGTCGATGGCCGCACCGGGGAAGTGACATTCTATGGTGGGGAGAAGAACAATGGAATCATGGACTCTTCGGGGGCCGTGGAAGTAGTAGAAAAAGAATACCCTGAAAAGAAATGGGAAGGGAAAATGCCTGTATTGTACAATATCGATGGCAATCCGACCTGGGTGATCAGCGTGCTCGATTCCAATGGGATCTTCAAGCAGTATGCTTATGTACGGGCGGCTGATTCCGATTATGTCGTTTTCGGTGAAGATGCAAAAAGTACGTTGGAAGCATATCGCCTGCAGCTCGCAACCGATACAAGTACTGCAGAATCGACAGGAGACGCTCCAGTGCACAAAGTGAGCGGGGAAGTGAATCGCCTTTATATTTCCGGAGACAATGCCGGATCGAAGACGATTCAGTTCTTGCTGACAGATCAAGATGTCATCTACAGTATCAACGCAACCGATGCACCATATGCCATTTTCCTGAAAGAAGGCGATCAAGTCAGCTTTGAGGCTGCGATGCATGACGGGGCAAAATCAGCAACAATCGAACAAATATCCATCGAAGGATTGAATTAAATGATAGAAGCCAGCTTTCAAGATGAGAGCTGGCTCTATTTAAAGAAAAGGAGTGCTGTTATGAGTGAAGACAAAGAAACTCCGGAAATGCGAAGGGAAAAATTGAGACAAGAAGAAATAAAACAAAATCCAGCAGGCAATCTAAGCGATGCGTTCAATAGGAATGAAAGTGGGAACCTCACTGATTTGGTTGGCGGTTTGAGCTGGAAAGTGACAGGGATTGTTCTGCTTGTATTGATTGGTTTTTTAGCGGCATTGTTATTCTTCAGATAAAGGAAAAACGCCATTTTACATTCGATCCCACACTGCAGAGAAAGAAGATGACTATCTATTCCATGTCTTCCTATTGAAGGAGTTGTCCATACCGAAGGCAGTTACCCGATATCTTTAAAGGTGACTTGGGACAAGTCTCTTATTTCTAAGTAAGGGACATCGGCGCTACATCCGACACGGAGCTTGTCGTCATTATCGATGGAGATGAAGGAAAGCCGCTTCCTTTTGCCGTCAAGGTTATGCCCGAAGAGATAAGCGTCATCGTTCCCAAAGAAACATAAAAAACCCCACCTGTTTAAGGTGAGGTTGTCGTGCTTGAAGTTGAACCATCGAGAGCAGGAAGCTCTAATTGGTCGCGTAATTCCTGAGTGGCATTAGCCAGTGACGTTGGATCAGGAAGAAAAGCATAGGCATTATAACCAGGTACAATCCCATTGCCGCCTTGCCCTTCCAGCTTCAGGCTTTCCACTGCCAAATCATTGTTTACACCGTAGGAAATGAAGCTTTTCATTTCATCGAAAGTCATATTCGTCGTCATGTTACTGCCGACAGCATCCAGAAGACTGGAATATTTAAGGACGGAGCTCATATCCGTCGCTTTATCCATCATCGCTTCGATGATCTGCTGCTGGCGATCATTACGGGCAAAGTCACTATCTTGCTTCCGCGTCCGAGCAAGGGCTAATGCTTCTTCTCCGTTCAAGGTTTGGACACCTGGCTGTAGGTGGATGGCGCCTTTTTCATCTTTGGAATTCATTTCTTCCAGTTCATATGGCACGTCGACTGTGATACCATCCAGGGCTTCGACGACACTGATGAAAGCCTCGAAATTCACATCGATATAATAATCAACTGGTACCTGAAGCAGTTCTTCCACTGCTTCGGCCGTGGCAGTAGGACCGCCATTGTACGAACCGTTGATTTTTGTGTTGCGTTCCAGATAAGGTACGTAAGTGTATGTGTCACGCGGGATGCTCAGCATCTTGATGCTTTTATCATCTTTATTGAAGGTAGCAAGAATCATCGTATCGGATCGTTTACCAATATTATCTTGTTCCCGTTTGGTACTGGAATCGGAGCCGATGAACAACACACTGACGCTGTCTTCTGCAGGATCGACGGCACTGTCGCGCAGTGTGGACTTCTCTCGGCCATCATCCACGAAGGAATCATTGGCAAGATTCCCGGCCTTTACGTAAAGATAACCAGCATATGCTGCCGGAATGAGAAGCAAAAGTAAAACGATCAGAAATATATTCCGGATGATGCGCTTCTTGCGGGATTTCTTCCGCTTTTTTTGAGAACGGCGCATCTCCTGTCTTTCATCTTTTGGCATATATATGTTTCTCCTTTAATCTGCTGATCTAGAATTTTGTCAAAATTTGTTTGGATATCCCCAGGCTCTACTATATCATATCATTCGCCAACTAGGGATATGATTCTATATGATGGAGAAAAGAACCAAAAAGCAGGTGAGTTGAGAATGAAGTTGCACAGTGTCGACGAAGTAGAAGAATTCATCAATGAAAATGGACTTGCTATCTTGTTCATCTCTTCACCGGGCTGCAGTGTGTGCCAAGCTTTGCTGCCTCGTATGGAGGACATAGTGCAAAAATATCCAGCTGTACAGCTCGGTTATGTTGATGGAGATGAGGTCCAGGAAGTGACGGGTAAATTCCTGGCATTTGGAGCACCGACCATTTTGGTATTCGTCGAGGGGAAAGAACAGATTAGAGAAGGTCGATTTATCCGCATGGAGGATTTCGAAGCTAAGTTGGAAAGGCTTATTTCATTGACGGATTATTAAGAATGTGTAAAGAAACTTATTTTCGGAAACTAACATGGTATCATTTTCGTAAATGGACTAGTTCCTATTCAGGGAGGTAAACCTATGTTCAAAAAGTTCATCCGTAAAATACAAGAATCAGCCGGCGGCAGCAGTCATCGCCGCGGCAGAAGATACGATTCCAGCGGCCATCGTGGCAGGAGACGTTATGGTTCGAGCGGCAGCAGTGGCTATGGCCGTAATCGTTATGGCGGAAGCAGTCGTTATAAGCGCCGCGGGTATGGAAGCAGCAGCTAATTAATCTGCTGCTTCTTTCGCTTTTTCCAACGCGTCGATTGCTTCAGACGCAGAAGGGAATGGAGCCTGAATGCCTAATAATCTTTCAAGAACATGACTGCATGCTCTTGATAAAGTAAGCTCTTCCGTCCATGGGAGAGCTTTTTTATTCGTCTTCTCAAATGTCGTATATAAAAGGTAAAGCAGAATATCCCCTATATCGAATAAATCCTGTTCCAAACGATTTTGTTCCGCATTTCCTCTTGGACCGCTGAACTGTTGTGCTAGTCCGAAATCGATAAGTGAGGCATGTCCATCTGCTAACATGACATTTGGAATTCGAATGTCACCGTGGTAAATGCGGCGATCGTGCAGATAAGCGACAACAGTTGCTATATCGATTGTCAGCTCAAGCGCCTCTTTTTCGCTGTATTGTTTTTTTGTATCGAATATATGCTGTTCCAAGTTCTCACCTGTTACGAAATCCATGACGAAAAAGTAACCGTCATCCGTGTGAAAAAAGGAGGTGGAAGCTGGGATGGAAGCGTGAGCCAGTTTTTTCAACAATTCATATTCCTGCTCGAACATGCGAAAATATTTCTTTCGCTTTTGCCGGCTGCGTCGAAGTTGTTTAACGGTACATGTTTTTTGTTGGACAATATCTTCGCAGAGATAAGTCGTTCCATAGCTACCGGAACCGAGTTTGCGGATGACAAGATATCTCTTTGCAATATAAGTCCCTTGGGGATATGTTATATCGACAAGGTAACGGTGCAGCAGGCGAAAAGGTCTGAAAACATGAAAGAACATATGAGATCTCCGTTCCTTTTTAATTTAAGTATAAAGGCTAGTCTGCATGTTGCAAAGTATGTTGTCAGAATATATAATAATATTAAAGTGATATCACTTTAATATGAAAATGTAGGAGTGACGTGTATGAAAGAAAAACAAGCTGCTGCCTTGAATGGTTTCCTTGGGGTATTGATCATCCTTATTTGTGCAGGTGCAGGTGTATTTAGTTTGACGCAGGAGGCGATTGTTCCAGCTATCCTGTTGTTTATAGTCGCTGTAGTACTGGTAACCGGTATTGTTATCGTACCTCCTAATCAAGCCTACGTCGTGACATTCTTCGGTAAGTATATCGGTACAATCCGTGCCAATGGTTTGTTCTTGACTATTCCTCTGACAACTAGACAGCGGATCACGCTGCGTATCCGAAACTTCAATTCCAAGACACTTAAAGTAAATGACATAGAAGGTAATCCAATTGAAATCGCTGCGGTGATTGTGTATCGTGTAATAGATACTGCGAAAGCAGCCTTCAACGTGGATGATTACGAGGAGTTTGTTGCCATTCAAAGTGAGGCGGCTGTTCGGAGTATCGCTTCCAACTATCCTTATGATAATTTCAATGAAACGGGCTTCTCTTTGCGCGAAAATGGGGATGAGATCACTGGTAAACTGCAAGCGGAACTGGAAGCACGCCTGAATGAAGCTGGAGTGGAAGTCATGGAAGCGCGATTCACACATCTCGCTTATTCTACCGAGATTGCCCAGGCAATGCTGCAGCGCCAGCAAGCTGCTGCCATTATCGCAGCCCGCAAAATGATCGTCCAAGGGGCAGTCGGTATGTCGATGGATGCTATCGAAGCATTGAATGAAGGTGAATTGGAGCTGGATTCAGAGCGTAAGGCACAGATGGTGAACAATTTGATGGTGGCCATTGTTTCCGACCGCGGGACACAGCCCGTCGTGAACAATGGATCACTGTATTAAAGCAGGGGTGTTATGGCGAAGAAAAAGAGTTTTCCGTTGCGCATCAACCAGGAAATCTATGATATGGTACAGAAATGGGCAGACGATGACTTTCGCAGTGTGAATGCTCAGATTGAATATTTGCTTCGCGAACAGCTGAAGCAGGCCGGCAGACTGAAGCCGGAAAAAGAAAAATAGAGCAGGAAGCGTGATGCCTCCTGCTCTTTCTTTATGCCATGCTGTTGGCGGGGAGATGCATAGTAAGTTCATGCAGCTCAGACAGCTTTTGAAGATCGAAGTTCCCACCGCTGATGACGATACCGCAATGCTTGGAACGAATATTTTCATGATGGCGCATCAAGGCTGCAAAGGCAGCAGCGCCGGCTCCTTCTGCAAGCGTCTTATGCCGTTCGAGCAGCTGCAGGATAGCGGCTGCTATGTCACGCTCCGAAACAGTGACCACATCATCCACGTATTGCTGGATCAATGGCATCGTTACTTTGCCAGGCTCCTTGACGGCAATGCCTTCTGCAATTGTCGTACACGTGAGACATGGTATCAAATGTTTGTGGAATGCGTGATAAGTTGCGCAGGCTGCTTCCGTTTGTACACCGATGATCCGGATGGAAGGTTTGATCTGTTTGGCGGCAAAAGCAATACCGCTGATAAGCCCGCCGCCACCGATTGGAACGATGATACAGTCAAGATTTGGCTGATCTTCCAGCATTTCTACTGCAATCGTGCCCTGCCCAGCGATGATATCCACGTCATCGAAAGGGTGGATGAATGTCGCCCCTGTCTGCTTTTGCTCTTTCTGGGCAGCGAATAGCGCTTCTTGGAATGTTTCGCCTGCCAGTTCGACTTCTGCACCATAGTTCCTTGTCGCTTCCACCTTTGGCTTCGGTGTATGGAGCGGCATATATATTTTCGCCTGGATGCCGCGTTTGGCAGCGGCCAAGGCAACACCTTGCGCATGGTTTCCGGCAGAAGCGGCGATGACACCACGGTTTGCAGCTTCTTCGCTCATACTGCCGATTTTAAAAATCGCTCCGCGAGCCTTGAACGCGCCTGATTTCTGCTCATTCTCCATCTTCATATATACGTTCCTGTCCATCAACCTGTCAAGCGTTGTGGAGGTCCTGATAGGTGTATGATGTACCAATTCCTTCAAAAAGTCTGCAGCTGCTTGTATTTTTTTCTGACTTAAACAATCCCCAATGCCTTCACGCTCCTTTAATTATATGTCTGTTCAAATTGTGTTATCTGATCAGCATAGGTCAATGTAATGCCGATCTCGTCCAGTCCATTCAATAGCATATGCTTATGATAGGCAGGAATGTCAAAATCTGCCTCAAAGCCTAGCTCATCATGCACTTTTTGTTTCTCCAGATCTATTGTCAGTATATACGAATTTATCTCTGCCTGATTGAGCAGATAGTCTACTTTGTCCTCGGATAGTTTAATAGCTAGTATGCCATTCTTTGTCGTATTATTGTAGAAAATATCTGCAAAGCTAGGTGCAATGATCACTTTGAAACCATAATCCAAAAGCGCCCAAGGAGCATGTTCACGAGAAGAACCACAGCCGAAATTGTCCCCGGCAATCAAAACGGATGCCCCTTTGTATTTCGGCTGATTCAGCGTGAAATCCTGGCGCGGCTGATCTTTCTCATCAAATCGCCAGTTATAGAAAAGAAATTGTCCAAACCCAGATCTCTCTATCCGTTTGAGGAATTGTTTCGGTATGATTTGGTCTGTGTCGACATTTCGCTTTGGAAGCGGATAGACAAGTCCGTTATGTGTTTTGATCGGTTCCATTTCCCATCCTCCTTACACAGTTGGTGCGGCGACTTGCCGGACATCGACAAACCTTCCTTCGATTGCTGCTGCGGCCGCCATTTCCGGACTGGCCAAATGAGTGCGGGCTCCGGCACCTTGCCGACCCTCGAAATTCCGGTTCGAAGTGGAAGCGCAGCGTTCGCCAGCAGGTACGACATCATCATTCATTGCCAGACACATACTGCAGCCAGCATCACGCCATTCAAAGCCTGCATCTTTGAAAACCTTATCCAAACCTTCTTGTTCTGCTTGCATCTTAACAGTGAATGATCCTGGTACGACCATGGCACGAACGGAAGGATGAACCTTTTTCCCTTGGATGACACTGGCAGCCTTGCGCAAATCTGTAATTCGTGAATTTGTACAGGAGCCGATGAAAACATGTTGGATTTCGATGGAAGTCAGCTGTTGATTCGGCTCCAATCCCATATACGCCAGCGCCTGTTCAACTGATGCTTTTTCTTCTTTATTCTCTATGAGTGCCGGATCCGGGACATTTGCAGATATCGGCAGACACATGCCTGGATTGGTACCCCAGGTCACTTGCGGTTCGATTTCGGATGCATTCAAATGTACCGTGTGATCATAGGCAGCACCTTCATCGGTGGCAAGCTGCCGCCATTTTGAAACTGCTTTTTCAAAAGCAGGACCTTCCGGGGCATATCTTCTCCCGCGGAGGTATTCGAAAGTCGTTTCATCCGGACTTATCAAACCAGCGCGTGCCCCTGCTTCAATCGACATATTACAGACCGTCATCCGTTCCTCCATGGACAGGTTTCGAATGGCTTCTCCGGTATATTCGAGCACATAGCCGGTACCGAATTTGACGCCGAACTTACCGATGATGGCTAAAATCAGGTCCTTGGCTGTCACACCAGTTCCAAGAGTGCCGTCAATTTGCACATTCAATGTCTTTGGTTTACTTTGCCAAAGTGTCTGGGTGGCAAGCACATGCTCTACTTCGCTCGTACCGATACCAAATGCCAAAGCACCGAATGCTCCATGGGTGGAAGTATGGCTGTCACCGCATACGATTGTTTTGCCGGGCTGTGTAAGACCAAGTTGCGGGCCGATGACATGCACGATTCCTTGGTCCGGATGGTCAATATCTGCCAGTCGGATGCCAAATTCCGCACAGTTGGTTCTTAGTGTTTCCATCTGTGTGCGGGCAACTTCATCGCGGATCACCGAACGATGAATTGTTGGTACGTTGTGATCGACGGTAGCATATGTCCGCTCTGGCTGTCGTACTTTCCGACCTGCCAGGCGCAGCCCCTCAAAAGCTTGAGGGGAGGTCACTTCATGTACAAGATGCAAGTCGATATACATGAGATCGGGCTTATTAGGCTCTTGTACAACGGTGTGTTTCTCCCATATCTTTTCGATAATCGTCTTAGGTTGCTGCATTGTTCTCAGGTCCTTTCTTAAGAACTCACTTTTGCTGTCATCAGCTGCTCGATGACAAGAGAAGTCATTTTTTCTGTACCGACGATCGATTCCGGTTTCACTTGCATATCTTGTGTTCCGAATCCGCTTTGCAGCACTTCATTGACAGCCGCTTCCACGGCGTCAGCCTCTTTCTCCATGCCGAAAGAGTAGCGGAGGAGCATGACAGCAGAGAGGATAGCGCCAAGCGGATTGGCAATATCCTTACCGGCTATATCCGGAGCGGAGCCATGGACTGGCTCGTAAAGACCAAGCGCATCGGCTCGTAAGCTGGCCGAAGGAAGGAGGCCGAGAGACCCAGTCAGTACAGATGCTTCATCGCTCAGGATATCGCCGAAAAGGTTTTCGGTAACAATGACATCGAAGTAAGTCGGATTGGTAATGAGTTTCATGGCAGTTGAGTCAACAAGCATATGCTCAACGGCCACCTCCGGATAATCCTTCCTCTTTTCGTCGACGATTTCCCGCCACAGCTTGCTTGATTCAAGTACGTTTGCTTTGTCAACGGAAGCTAGACGTTTGTTACGGAGCATGGCACTCTGGAAACCGGTTTCGACTATCCGTTCAATTTCGTTTCTCTCATAGTGAAGGGTGTCGACAACCGTTTGTCCTTCATCCCGTCGTTCGCTTGGCGTACCGAAGTATAGCCCGCCAGTCAGTTCTCGTACAATCAACAAGTCGCTTCCTGCAACGATTTCCTGCTTCAGCGGTGAACTGGACAGCAGGGAAGGGAAGGTTTTGACGGGCCTCAGATTTGCAAAGAGGCCCAATCCTTTGCGCAGCTGAAGCAGTCCCTTTTCGGGCCGCAGATGAGGAGGCTGTCGATCCCACTCAGGTCCTCCTACAGCGCCGAGTAAAATGGCATCCGCTTCTTTACAAGCCTGAAGTGTGTCTGCTGGCAATGGTTCCCCGAATGTATCAATGGCAGCACCGCCGATTTGTTTCTCTTGGAAGGTAAAAGTGTGGGAGAAAATGTCGGCTACCTGCTGCAGGACAGAAGCAGCGGCTTCTGTCACAGCAGGACCGATTCCATCTCCCGGTAGCAGTACGATCTTTTTTTGCATGGTCAGCACTCTCCAGGTCAGATTAGATTAATGCTTGAACTTTTTTCAGTGTTGCGGCGCGTAAAGCGCGATTCACGCCGTTGACAAAGGCTTGGCTGGAAGCCTTCAAAACATCATTGGCTGTGCCGCGGCCGGTATAGGCTACACCGTCGACTTGCAATTGGACATGTACTTCAGCCAGAGCATCTTCGCCTTTGCCGACTGAATGGATACGGTAGTCCGTGAGTGTCACTTGTTCATCGATCAGGGCAGCCAACGTATTGTAAATGGCTTCCACAGTTCCATGTCCAGTCCGAGCGGTCTCCTTGATACCTTGCTCAGGTGTCTGCAAGGCAATAGTGGCCGTTGGCAGATTTTGCGGACCCATCGTCACTTGAAGGGCTTTTACTTCATATGTCTTCACGGGATCATGTTTTGTCTGGATATCCAGCGCAATGGTGAAGAGGTCTTCATCCGTTACTTCTTTCTTTTTATCTGTCAGACGTTTGAAGCGGTCGAAAGCTTCCTGTAGCTGCGTCTCTTCAAGGACAAAGCCAAGTTCCGCAACTCTCGTATTGAATGCATGTCGGCCGGAATGTTTTCCAAGTACTAGATTGGTAGCATTCATGCCAACCAGTTCCGGTGTGATGATTTCATACGTTTCCGCATGCTTCAGCATTCCGTCTTGATGGATGCCGGATTCATGGGCAAAAGCATGGTCTCCGACAATTGCCTTATTGCCTGGTACTGTCATGCCAGTCAACTTGCTGATCAAGCTGCTGGTCCGTTTAATTTCATTCAATACGAGACGGGTAGAGTGCTGATACACATCTTTTCGGATATGAAGGGCAACTGCGATTTCCTCCAAGGCGGCATTGCCGGCACGTTCTCCTATGGCATTCACTGTTCCTTCGATTTGGGTAGCACCATTCTCGATAGCGGCGATACTGTTGGCGACAGCCATTCCCAAATCATCGTGACAGTGTGCCGATAGATCCGCTTTTTTGATATTTGGAACGTGTTCCTTCATATAAGCAAACATCTTGCCGTACTCGGCTGGAGTAGCATATCCGACAGTATCGGGCAGATTTACAACTGTTGCACCAGCTTCGATGACTGCTTCCACAACACGTGCAAGGAAAGGCAGTTCCGATCTGGAAGCATCTTCGGCAGAGAATTGGACGATTGGAAAACGTTCCTTCGCATAGGTGACCATTTCGACAGCCGTTTGCAGTACTTCCTCTGGCGTTTTTTTGAGCTTATATTCCATATGAATAGGGGAGGTGGCCAGGAATACGTGGATTCTTGGCTGCTCCGCATCTTTCAATGCTTCCCATGCGATGTCGATATCGCTTTTTTTTGCCCGGGCCAATGCCGTTACTGCTGTTGTCTTGATGGAGCGGGCTATCTCACGGACAGCGAGGAAATCCCCCTCGGAAGAAGCGGGGAAGCCCGCTTCCAATACATCCATTCCGAGGCGTTCCAGCTGCCTGGCGATCTCAAGCTTTTCCAGTTTGTTCAGATTTACTCCTGGTGTCTGTTCGCCATCCCGCAGCGTTGTATCAAAAAATTTTATTTGAGCCATGGACAATCACTTCCTCAGTGGATTGTTTTTTCTTCCCTTGTTTGACAAATGGCATCAATTCACGAAGCTCGCGGCCGATTGTTTCGATTTGGTGATTTGCTTCTCTTGTATTGATCGCATTGAATTGCGGGCGGTTGGCTTGGTTTTCCAAGATCCAGCCTTTGGCGAATGTACCGTTCTGGATATCTTCCAATACCTCTTTCATGCGCGCCTTGGTTTCGTCATTGACTACCCGCGGACCGGAAACGAAATCGCCCCACTGCGCTGTATCAGAAATGCTGTATCGCATGCCTTCCAGACCGTCTTCATACATAAGGTCGACAATCAGTTTCAATTCATGGAGACATTCGAAGTAGGCGACTTCCGGCTGATAACCTGCTTCTGTCAATGTTTCAAAGCCTGCTTTGACAAGGCTCGTAAGTCCGCCGCAAAGTACTGCCTGCTCCCCGAACAAATCAGTTTCGGTTTCTTCCTGGAACGTCGTCTCCAAGATGCCGGCACGTCCTGCACCGATACCTTTGGCGTAAGCAAGTGCTACGTCTTTGGCTGTTCCGGTTACATCTTGATAGATGCCGTATAGGGCAGGCACGCCGGCTCCTTCTGTATAAGTGCGTCGGACAAGATGTCCCGGACCTTTCGGAGCGACCAGGAACACATCCACATTGGATGGTGGTGTGATTTGGGTGAAGTGAACGTTGAAACCATGAGCAAATACCAAGGCATTTCCAGTTTCCAGATTTTGCTCGATGCTTTCTTTATAGATAGCAGGCTGAAGTTCATCGGGTACAAGCATCATGATGATATCCGCAGCTTGAGCTGCTTCGGATGCAGATCGTACATCATGTCCATCCTCGACTGCCTGATCCCATGATTTTCCTTGACGAACGCCTACCACTACATCAAATCCGCTTTCTTTCAGGTTCTGTGCGTGGGCATGACCTTGAGAACCATAACCGATTACTGCGATTTTTTTATCTTTCAAAACCTCTTCTTGAATGTCATTGTGATAGATAACTTTTGCCATAAATAAGTCATTCCTCTCTGTTTTTAATTGGTTATAAGTGAATACGTGTTTCCGTCCGCAGCTTGCGGTTGATGCCCACGTAGGAAGGCTGTTACTCCAGTTCTAGACAATTCCTTGATTCCATATGGTCGGACCAGCTCGAGGAAAGCCTCGATCTTATCGGTGTCGCCGGTTACTTGGACGATCATGCTGTCTTTGCTGATGTCGACTGCACTTGCCCTGAAAGGAGCGATGATGCTTTGTAGCTCATTGCGGCTGGCAGGGGGGCAGACCACTTTTACGAGTGCCAGTTCCCGCGCCACGATAGCATTTTCGGTAATATCGGCAACCTTCAGGACGTCAATCTGCTTGTGCAGCTGCTTTGTGAGCTGTTCCAGCTTTTGCATGTCTTCGACCTCGACGACGAATGTCATGCGGCTGATTTGTTCCACTTCGGTTTTACCAACCGAAATACTGTCAATATTGAATTGCCTTTTTTGCATCAGACCGGTTATCCGATTCAGCACACCACTTCGATTTTGGACGGTGGCGGTAATGATTCGTTTCATCGACTCACTCCAATCATTTCATGCAGTCCTTTTCCAGGTGCAATCATCGGGAACACATTCTCCTGCCTCAGCACACGGCAGTCGATCACAACTGGTTCTTTCGATTGAAGCAGGGCAGGCAGCTCAGCTACGAGCTGTTCCTGTGTCTCCAAACGAACGCCTTTGACATTGTAGCTATCCGCCAATTTGATGAAATCAGGCTGGACATCAAGCAATGATTCGGAATACCGCTCCTGATAGAAGAATTCCTGCCATTGCCTTACCATACCGAGGCTTTGGTTATTGACAATCAAGACTTTGACCGGCAGCTTTCGCTCTTGCAGAACGGATAGTTCCTGCATCGTCATCTGGAACCCGCCATCGCCGACTACACTGATGACTGTACTGTCGGGACTTGCGAGCTGGGCTCCGATAGCAGCAGGGAACCCGAAGCCCATTGTGCCAAGTCCGCCGGAGGTCACCCACCGATCTGGCTGATCGAAACCGTAATATTGCGCTGCCCACATTTGGTGCTGCCCGACATCGGTCGTGATGATGGCATTTCCGTTTGTTGCTTTGTGCACAGCTTGCATGACCCATTGCGGGATGAGGTCTTGTACTGGATTGTTAAACCAAAGCGGAAATTCTAGTTTGTACTGCTGCAAATGATCACGCCACGGCTGGATGTCCGGTATCGCTGCTTCTGCTTCTTGAAGCGCCTGCAGCGCTGCTTTGGCATCTGCTACAACCGGAATGGCAGTAGGAATGATTTTACCGATTTCTGCTGGATCGATATCGATATGTGCAATCGTAGCTTGCGGGGCAAAATGCTCCAAATGCCCAGTAAGTCTGTCATCGAATCGAGCACCGACATTGATCAGCAAATCGCATTCATACAAGGCGCGATTGGCTGCATAGGTCCCATGCATGCCTGCCATACCAAGAAACTGATCATCACTGGCAGGATAAGCGCCGAGCCCAAGCAGGGTGGAAGTGACGGGCAGCTGGTAACGTTTTGCGAAGGCACGAACCTCTTCTGATGCCTTGGCATGCAGGATGCCTGCTCCTGTTAAGAGGATCGGGCGTTTTGCTTCTACAATCGCTTGCGTGAGTTTTTTGATCTGGTTGCTGTTTGGCTTCGTTGTCGGCTGATAACCAGGAAGGTGGACATCACCCCCGTCTAGCGAAGATTCATAAGCTTCACCGGAAATATCTTTCGGGATATCAATCACCACAGGTCCAGGTCTTCCAGTTGTTGCGATATAAAATGCTTCCTTGATGATTCGGGGCATATCTTCTTGCTTTTGAACCTGATAATTGTGTTTGGTGATCGGTGTGGTGATGCCAATCACATCCGATTCCTGGAATGCATCGGTACCGATGACGCTTCTGCCGACTTGACCTGTGAATACGACAAGAGGCAGGGAATCCATCATGGCATCGGCAATTCCGGTAATAAGATTCGTCGCGCCAGGTCCTGAAGTTGCGATTACGACTCCAGGTTTTCCGGAAACGCGGGCATATCCTTCGGCAGCGTGAATGGCTCCTTGTTCATGTCTGGTCAGGATGTGCTGGAAGCGGGGTTCTGCACGATACAAGGCGTCATAAATCGGAAGTACGGCTCCTCCCGGATAGCCGAAAATGGTATCGACTCCGGCTGCCTGCAGTGCTTCTACGAATAAGTCAGCGCCTGTTTTGGGAGTTTTGGCAGCAGGCTTTCTTTCTTGTACTGCTTGTGCCTTCACCTTCATGGTTATATCCCTCCAGTAATTTTTGATATATAAAAAAGCCCTTTTTCTCCATTCAAGCAATCTTGCAAGAAATGGGGAAAAAAGACTTTGCTTTTCTCGGTACCACCCAAGTTCACAGCTTCCTTACGGTAAGCTGCCTCATGGAGCTTTCATGAAAGCTCCGTTTTGATAACAGGTGCACTGCACCTGGCTAAGCCTACTAGTTGTTTCAGCTAAGCGCTCAGGGAAGAGAATGACGGATTATATTGCCAGGCTTTCAGCGCCCCTGGCTCTCTGTGAATATAATGCTTCCGTCACTATGGTCCCGTCTTCGTTTTAGTTTATATTTTCATCACACCGCCAGTATTGGCGGATGTTACGAGTTTTGCGTACTTTGCAAGGTAACCCGATTTGATTTTTGGCTCCGGCTGTTTCCAATTTTGCCGGCGGGTCTTGAGAACATCTTCATCGACGAGTAATTCAATGCTGCGAGTTTCCAAGTCGATGAGGATCGGATCACCATTTTCGACGAATGCGATCGGCCCGCCCTCGGCTGCTTCTGGTGATATATGACCGACCGAGATACCGCGAGTAGCTCCGGAGAAGCGGCCGTCTGTGATCAAAGCGACTTCTTTTGCTAAGCCGCGGCCGGCGATGGCGGAAGTAGGGGAAAGCATCTCCGGCATCCCGGGACCGCCTTTTGGACCTTCGTAGCGTATGACAACGACGTGACCGGCTTGCACAGTCCCATTGGTGATTCCTTCCTGGGCCTCGTCCTGTGAATTAAAGACGATTGCCTCTCCGAGAAACTTCTTGATGGAAGGATCGACTGCCCCGACCTTGATCACACTTCCGTCAGGTGCCAGATTGCCGTACAGGACACTCAGTCCGCCAACTGGGCTATACGGATTATCCAATGGACGAATGACTTCTTTATTTAGAATCTCGTAGTCTTCTACATTCTCAGCAATTGTCTTGCCGGTGATGGTAATTCTTTCTTTGTGAAGAAGACCGTCGATTTTACATAACTCATTGATGATTGCACTGACACCACCGGCCAGATGGACGTCATGCATGGAATAATCGGATGCAGGACTGATTTTGGATAGGTATGGAACTTTTTCGGCAATTTTATTGATATCTGCCAGATTGTATTCAATGCCTGCCTCATGCGCGATAGCGATTGTATGGAGGACCGTGTTTGTCGATCCGCCCATGGCCATATCCAAGGCAAAAGCATTATCAAAGGTTTCTTTCGTCATGATATCTCGTGGACGAATATCTTCTTTGACAAGTCGGATCAAATGTCGGGCAGCTTCATAGATCAGTTCATGCCGTTCGTCGGATGTAGCTAGTAATGTTCCATTCCCCGGCACGGTCATACCGAGCATTTCCATCAGACTGTTCATGGAATTGGCTGTGAACATACCCGAGCAGGATCCGCATGTCGGACATGCCAGTGTTTCGATCGTTGCTAATTCCTGTTCGGTCATTGTACCGTTTTGAACAGCGCCTACGCCCTCGAACATGGACACCAAGTTCAATGGTTTTCCATCCGGACTTACTCCAGCTTCCATCGGGCCCCCGGAAACGAAGACAGAAGGGACATTGGTTCTTGCTGAAGCCATCAGCATGCCGGGTGTTATCTTATCGCAATTCGGGATATAGAAGACGCCATCGAACCAGTGAGCTTGTATGACAGTCTCTGCGCTGTCCGCTATAATCTCTCTGCTTGGCAAGCTGTAACGCATACCGATATGGCCCATTGCAATGCCATCATCTACGCCGATTGTATTGAATTCGAAAGGAATTCCACCAGCTTGGCGGATTGCATCTTTTACTACTTCGGCAAATTTGTTTAAATGCATATGACCTGGAATGATATCGATGTAAGAATTGCATACACCGATGAATGGTTTTCCTAAATCAGATGTCTTAACCCCGGTCGCGTGAAGCAAACTGCGGTGCGGAGCGCGGTCAATCCCTGTTTTGATCATGTCACTTCGCATTTGATCAAAACACCTCCCAGCTGCAAAAGTTCTCTTTTTTTTTACGTGTGATTGAATGCGAAAAATGAACGGAATGAATAATTAGAAAATTCATTTATTTGATTGATTGTCAGTTATCATAACGCCTAACCAGAGCTAGGTCAACAGCTATTTGGATAAATTTTCAGATTCTTTAAATAAGTCAATCTATTTGTAAGCGTTACCAATACACTGTTGTTGGGGTTGTATGTTAGAAAATCTGGCAAAAAACTTTTTTATAGCCCTTGATTTTATAAAAACATGGACTTGTACATTTATGGAAGACTTATAGGGATATAGGTCAAACAAGGAGTCAGGAAATAATTCGTGTGAATAGTTATAGAAAGAGATTGTGAGCTAAGGATTAATTTATTTTTTTTGAAGGAGGCAGAAATCATCGATGCCTGGCCCGAACATCGTAGAAAATGGCGGATTTGAATCTGGAAGTCTTGTACCATGGGTTTCATCTTTTGCATCCATCACCCAGCAATTTGCACATAGCGGAAACTATGCAGCAAGACTGGATGGCAGTCAGGTAACTGCTTTTATAGCACAGTATGTATCACCAGTTCTAACGGGTTATAACTATACGCTGTCACTTTACTTAGCAAGAGAAAGTGAACTGCCAGCACCAGCAGTACAGGCGCAAATAGTTTTCTTATCTGAGAATTTCCAGACAATAGGCAGTGGGTTGCTGCTTAATATCCCAGCAGACAGTATTCCCGTTGCTTCCCAAGAAGGCTGGACTCATGTTACGGGAATCTCAGCCGCAGCACCTGAAGGAACGGCACAAATTTTTTTATTAATTAATACCCTGCCTAACCCTGCAAATGGCAGTATCTTGGTAGATGACGTGAGTTTAGCGTTTATTGAAGATGACATAGGTATAACTGGGCCGACCGGACCTACCGGTGCAACCGGGCCGACTGGACCTACCGGAGTAACGGGAACGACCGGACCGACGGGAGCCACAGGCCTTACCGGAGTGACAGGAGAAACAGGAACGACCGGCCTCACTGGAGCAACAGGAGAAACGGGCTCAACCGGTCTCACTGGAGCAACAGGAGAAACAGGGCCAGCCGGACTTACCGGATCAACAGGAGAAACGGGACCAACCGGCCTTACTGGAGTGACAGGAGAAACAGGTGCAACTGGCATCACCGGGGCAACAGGAGCCACGGGCCTTACCGGAGTGACAGGAGAAACGGGGCCAATGGGTCTCACCGGGGCAACAGGAGAAATAGGATTAACAGGTCTCACTGGAGCAACAGGAGAAACGGGCTCAACCGGTCTCACTGGAGCAACAGGAGAAACGGGCTCAACTGGCCTCACCGGAGCAACAGGAGACACAGGATCAACTGGCTTTACCGGGGCAACCGGAGGAACGGGACCAACCGGCCTTACTGGAGTGACAGGGGAAACAGGATCAACCGGTCTTACCGGATCAACAGGGGAAACAGGATCAACCGGTCTCACTGGATCAACAGGAGAAACGGGACCAACCGGCCTTACTGGAGTGACAGGGGAAACGGGACCAACCGGCCTTACCGGAGCAACAGGAGAAACAGGGCCAGCCGGACTTACTGGATCAACAGGAGAAACGGGACCAACCGGCCTTACTGGAGTGACAGGGGAAACAGGATCAACCGGCCTTACCGGTGCGACAGGAGAAACAGGATCAACTGGCTTTACCGGGGCAACCGGAGGAACGGGACCAACCGGCCTTACTGGAGTGACAGGGGAAACAGGATCAATCGGTCTCACTGGAGCAACAGGAGAAACAGGATCAACTGGTCTCACTGGTGCGACAGGAGAAACAGGATCAACCGGTCTCACTGGATCAACAGGAGAAACGGGACCAACCGGCCTTACCGGATCAACAGGAGAAACAGGGCCAGCCGGACTTACTGGATCAACAGGAGAAACGGGACCAACCGGCCTTACTGGAGTGACAGGGGAAACAGGATCAACCGGCCTTACCGGTGCGACAGGAGAAACAGGATCAACTGGTCTCACTGGTGCGACAGGAGAAACAGGCTCAACTGGCTTTACCGGGGCAACCGGAGGAACGGGACCAACCGGCCTTACTGGAGTGACAGGAGAAACAGGCTCAACCGGCCTTACTGGAGTGACAGGGGAAACAGGATCAACTGGTCTCACTGGTACGACAGGAGAAACAGGCTCAACCGGCCTTACTGGAGTGACAGGAGAAACAGGCTCAACTGGTCTCACTGGTGCGACAGGAGAAACAGGCTCAACTGGCTTTACCGGGGCAACCGGAGGAACGGGACCAACCGGCCTTACTGGAGTGACAGGAGAAACAGGATCCACTGGTCTCACTGGAGCAACAGGGGAAACAGGATCAACCGGTCTCACTGGTGCGACAGGAGAAACAGGCTCAACCGGCCTTACTGGCGCAACAGGGGAAACAGGTGCAACTGGCATCACCGGGGCAACCGGAGAAACAGGATCAACCGGTCTCACTGGAGCAACAGGAGAAACGGGCTCAACCGGTCTCACTGGAGCAACAGGAGAAACGGGCTCAACCGGTCTCACTGGAGCAACAGGAGAAACGGGACCAACCGGCCTTACCGGAGCAACAGGAGAAACAGGGCCAGCCGGACTTACCGGAGCAACAGGAGAAACGGGACCAACCGGCCTTACTGGAGTGACAGGGGAAACAGGATCAACCGGCCTTACCGGTGCGACAGGAGAAACAGGCTCAACCGGTCTCACTGGTGCGACAGGAGAAACGGGATCAACTGGCCTTACCGGATCAACAGGAGAAACGGGACCAACCGGCCTTACTGGAGTGACAGGGGAAACAGGAGCCACGGGTCTTACCGGATCAACAGGGGAAACAGGATCAACCGGTCTTACTGGATCAACAGGAGAAACGGGACCAACCGGCCTTACTGGAGTGACAGGGGAAACAGGATCAACCGGTCTCACTGGATCAACAGGAGAAACGGGACCAACCGGCCTTACTGGAGTGACAGGGGAAACAGGATCAACCGGCCTTACCGGAGCAGCAGGAGAAACCGGAGGAACGGGTCTCACTGGCGCAACAGGAGAAACAGGATCAACCGGCCTTACCGGTGCGACAGGAGAAACAGGATCAACCGGTCTCACTGGTGCGACAGGAGAAACAGGATCAACCGGCCTTACTGGAGTGACAGGGGAAACAGGTGCAACTGGCATCACCGGGGCAACCGGAGAAACAGGAGAAACAGGATCAACCGGTCTCACTGGATCAACAGGAGAAACGGGACCAACCGGTCTTACCGGATCAACAGGATCAACTGGTCCAGCGGGAATCACAGGCCCAACCGGAGCAGCCGGTCTCACGGGCCCAACAGGACCAACCGGCCCGGCGGGAACTACCGGTCCAACAGGGGTTACAGGCCTTACCGGTGCCACAGGTATAACGGGAGCTACCGGTTCTACCGGCAGCGCACTACCTTCCGTCAGTGCGCTTGCAGCAAACCAAGTGACTGCAACTCTTGCCATTCCTCTCAATACGGATACCGTAATAAATACAATTACTCCGACAGTGGTGGCAGGTAACAATGAAAAATTGGATTTCCTTGCACAAATTGCTATTGTAGCGACTGCCAACTGGTCAGTTTCTGTCACTGCAACACTTAGAAGGGGGGCAGCTACTTTAAATCAGGTGACCATTGGCCGATCAGGTCAGGCTGCTGGAACATACCAAATCCTTGTGCCGAATACGTTCGTAGATGTAGTCCCGACTACTGGTACCACGACATATACGGTAAGTGTAACGGTAACCCCAATCTCTGGCATAACATCGGCTTCTGCAGAAACCCGCAATTTAAATGGAACACAATTTGTTTAGCATATAGAGACCATAGCATCTGTTTTGCTATGGTCTTTCTATGTTTTTCAATCTACGCCGAAAATTATCGAACAATAAAACTTTTCAGTCAATATAGCAAAGCGTATAATAGGAAGGTAGTTTAAGGGAGGTATACATATGACAAATAAATATGGACAAACTTGGGATTTGGATGTGATTTTCCCGGGAGGAAGCAATTCTCCTGCCCTGGAAGAATACGCAGGCAATGCAGAACAGGCAATAAGTGAATGGAAGCAGGCTCTGGACTCTTTCCAAGTACCTGATCAAGGTGAAGATACTGCTGGCTTAGTACGCATCCTGGAAAAGTGGGAATCATCTGCGAAACATGTATTTGAGGTTGTTGCATTCGTTGAATGTTTGGTAGCGCAAGATGTGACGGATAAGAAAGCGAAGCAATGGTCCGGGAAAAAAGATGAACTTATGGCTGCTTATAGCGGGACACTTACCGGTGTGGATAGAGTGATTACACAAGTACCACAGCAGACATGGGAGCAGCTGCTTGAGCAGCCGGAATTGATCAATTATGCATTCATCCTTGATGAGCGCAAAAAAGAGGCAGCTGAAAAGCTTGCGCCTGAGCAGGAAGTATTGCTGAATGATTTGGCTATCGATGGCTACCATGGCTGGGGAAGCATGTATGACACGATTGTCGGCAGTATTCAAGTACCGTTGCAAATCGATGGAAAAGAGAAATATTATTCCGTCGGCCAAGCAGCTAATAAGCTTGATGCTGCGGATCGGAAAGTTCGTCAGCATGTGTTTGCCAGAATGCAGGAAGCATGGACAGAGAAGGAAGATTTCTTTGCTGAAACGCTTAACCACTTGGCTGGTTTCCGTCTGCAGTCATACAAACACCGCAAATGGGATAATGTGTTGAAGGAACCGCTTGCTTATAACCGTATGTCTCAGGAAACATTGGATGCTATGTGGGGAGCCATTACGGATGAGAAAGATGCATTCGTAAAATATTTGCAGCGTAAAGCTGAGATTTTGGGACTGGAGAAATTGAGCTGGTATGATATTGATGCGCCGCTTTCTTCTGCAACGAAACATGTAACTTACGATGAAGCAGCTGATTTCATCGTGAAGCATTTCCGCACTTACAGCAGCCAAATGGCTGATTTCTCACAGCAAGCATTCGTGAAGCGCTGGATCGAAGCGGAAGACCGTAATAGCAAACGTCCAGGTGGTTTTTGCACGAGCTTCCCTGACAAAAAAGAAAGCCGGATCTTCATGACATTCAGCGGAACAGCTTCCAATGTATCGACACTTGCGCATGAACTGGGTCATGCTTATCATAGTTATGCGATGAACGATGTGGAACAGCTGAATCAAGAATATGCGATGAACGTAGCGGAAACAGCTTCTACATTGGCAGAACTGATCGTTTCGGATGCCGCGGTAAAAGAAGCGGAAACGAAGGAAGAAAAAATTGCATTGATTGAGGAAAAAATTCAGCGCAGTATCGCTTTCTTCATGAATATCCATGCGCGATTCTTGTTTGAGACTAGATTTTATGAGGAGCGCAAAGAAGGACTCGTATCCGCAGCACGATTGCGTGAGTTGATGGTCGAAGCTCAAAAAGAAGCATACAATGACCAGCTTGATGAATATGATCCGACATTCTGGGCATCCAAATTGCATTTCTATGCAACAGACGTGCCGTTCTATAATTTCCCGTATACGTTCGGTTACTTGTTCAGCACGGGCATCTATGCCAAAGCTGCTGAGAATCCGGAAGACTTTGAACGCTTCTACAATGCATTGCTGGAGGATACTGGGCGAATGACGGTAGAAGATTTGGCGATGAAGCATTTGCAGGAAGATTTGACGGATAAGGCATTTTGGTTAAAAGCTATCGAGGTATGTAAGCAGGATATCGAAGAATTCCTGAAATTGACTGCAGAATAATAGGAAAGAGCCATAGACAGTGGTGGGCAGATTGTAGAGGAACTCCAGTTTCTCTACAATCTTTTTATATAAGGTATTAATAGAAATCTTGTCTGGGATACAGGCTTTTGCAGGTTGACACAAAAGCGGTTCCTGTTACTTTCATTGAAGTAGAGGAACCGATTTATACCGTTTTATTTAATCCCTTAATTTAGAAATTTTTTGTCTAACTTTGAAAATACATAAAATAAAGATCATGATTAATAAGGTAAAAAACACATCCAATACTATTGAATTTTGCAAAAAGGCCATGCTTACTGCAAGTATGATGAATGTAATGAATACTGTAAGCAGATGTTGCAGCAAGCTATTGTATTTTTCAATTTGATATTCACGTTCGGTATAAATTTCAGGGGTATGCTCCTGGGACTCTTTTGTACGGAAATAGTACCAATTTCCGTACCGCGTAACATACTCCCAGCCAGTATCCTGAAAAATCGTTTTGTATTCATTCAGGTCATTGTCGCTGGTAGATTTATAATCCAGTCTATATATATACGAAGCAGGCTCGATTTTTTCAAAGGTATAGAGAAATTTATAGGATTTCAAGGCCCATCCTTTTTTTGCCATCCTGTTTAACCAAATTTCTTCACTCTTGTCCTGCCACGCCAAAAAGATCTTGAATACTTTTTTTTCTTTGTGCATAGATTTACTCTTCCACCTCAATGCTTTCAACCTTTTTTCGACTTACTTCAACTAAGTTTTGCAGGCGACTCCACTCTAACTTCACAACTTGTTTCCCTAACTCTGTAAGTATGTAGCATTTTCTTCGTTCACCGTCTTCTTGGGTTTTAGCAATGATTTTTTGTTTTTCCAATTTACTTAATGCGCCATATAAAGTTCCTGGACCTAACTTTACCTCACCTTTGCTCATCTCTTCTACTTTTTGCATGATGCCATACCCATGAAGAGGGGTGGTGAGGGAAATCAATATATAAAAAGTTGTATGTGTAAGTGGTAAGTATTGTACTGGTGAGGTTTTTTTCATTCTGCTACCTCCAATTGGCTGTTTATCATACCTTCTATAGTGACTACATTATTATAGCATATCAGAAGCAGCACCTTTTTCTAACAAAAAGGAAATTAAGGGTTGAAAATTGTGGCGATAGGGATTAATATATCATTGTTCGTTATATCGTGTTGCGATATAACGAGTGGTGATGCAGAGATAGCGTAGGACTGTGATCTTAAAAAGGAGAGGATTATGATGAAAATAAATGAGTTATTAGTTAATGGCGGCATGGCACATGGTGATGCGGTCTCATTTTACGGTAAAAACTATCAATCCCGCGCAAAAAGAAATAAAACTGGTGAGATAAGTGTAGAGATTCAAAAGCTTAATTCATTACCCAATTGGTTGAACAACATGCTTCTAATTCCGGTACTTAGAGGTTTTGCGGACACGATTTATGCCTTTTATATGAAATGGTGGGTAGGTCTCCTGTTCCTTGTTGCACCTATTGCAATGAATTATCGTATCCAGGCAGTAATGGGTTTATTCACTTCTCAATCAGGAAACGCTGAGGCGGGATTTATTTTCGGAATGCTTACAGGTTTGATCATGGTAACTATCGTGCTGAAATTAACTCCAACTGGTAAATACCATGCTGCAGAGCATATTGTCCATAACTTATATTTACAGGGAAGACCGCTTAATGTAGAAGAAGGGAAAAACACATCGAGAATCCATGAGTGGTGTGGGACAGGATGTATATTTTTACTAATTACATATACGGTGATCATGGTATTCATTCCAATTGCCACGTGGCTGAAGATCATATTGTGGTTTCCTTTTTACGGAGAAGTAATCATGAATCAAAACAAGTACTTCCGAATGGTTGTCACGCCGTTTAAGTGGATTACATATGCATCACAGTTCCTGACAACATCAAAACCGAAGGAAGAACATATAGAGGCTTCACTTAAAGCATTTCAAAGCTTGCTAGAGAAAGAGGAGGAGATGCGTAAATCAAAAACAATTGCTTAAAGAAAGTCAAAAAAGATAAGTTGATCTTATGGATCACTATCATCTTTACCATACATCCTTCAATAATTTGATTAGCATAAAAGACCACTTGCTGAAGTGGTCTTTTCCTATGACAAATGTCATATTTCTACATGACATTTCTTCCTTACTTCCTGCGTTATGACTTGTTATCTTGTTAATGGGAGGTGGCAATATGCTGATGCTGAATCATATCAGTAAATCATTCCATGGACAATCGGTTCTTAGCGATATTACGTTCCAAATGTCAGAGGGGGAAAGTATCCTCTTGCTTGGTACAAATGGAGCTGGAAAATCCACTTTAATCAAAATCATTTTAAGAATGCTGCAGCAAGATGCCGGCGGGATCCAGTGGACAACGAATAATCCCCGAATTAGTTATCTACCACAGTCGCCTTCCATGATAGGGAATTTGACAGTCAGGCAATTTGCTTCCTATGTGCTTTCCCTACATGGCAGACGGTTTCAAGTCGATACTGTTTTGAAAGATGCGGGGTTGGATGACAAAAGAAAAATGCTGGCAGAAAATTTGAGTGCAGGACAAATGAAGCGTCTATTATTCCAGCTGGCTGTAGTGACCAAGCCAAAGCTGCTCTTCATGGATGAACCGACAGCTGGAATGGATCTGGAAGCCAAGCGCCTGTTTCATAAGCAACTGGCAGCGGTACGTGCTGATGGAGTCAGCATATTGATTACGACGCATATCCTTTCTGAGGCAGAGGAGGTTGCCGATCGATTGTTATATCTGGAAGACGGCGTGTTAACCGTGGATCGTTCAATCGATGAAATCAGACAGCTCAGGCAGTCAGTATGCTTTCGGACAGATGAAAAGCATCAGGAACTGCTGCTATCCATGGGGTACAGCCTGCATGAAGGGTTATTTCGGAAACTGACAGATGATGCGGATCAGGAACTGCAGCTGCTTATCCAGAAGAGCATCCAGCTAAAGCAGCTTGAAATTAAAGGAGATACACTTGAGAACTATGTGGAAGGATTGTCAAGGAAGGGAGTTGGCTTATGAAATCCATTATTCTGACAGTTGGCATGGAACTTCAGCGAATGATAAAAGATAGATATTTTTTATTCTTTTCATTGCTGACGCCTTTCATCTTTTACTGCTTGTTTACGTATATCAATAAAGGCGTCGTAATCAGTGGAATAGACTTTGATTATTTCTTTCTTATTTCTATGACTTGTTACAGCTTAGTAGTGAATTCCGTACAAGGATTCGGCATGCAAATGATGTATGATCGCAGACAAACTTGGATGGACTATCTTTTTATACATCCTGTCACGTCATCACAATATTTCGTCGCTCGCATGCTTACCCAGCTCTTGCTCAATTCAATAATTGTCTCGGTATTCTTCCTTGTCATAAATACTTGGAAACAATTTGACCGTCCTATCGGAGAATGGATCATGACAAGTGTTTGGCTGTTGGTTGTCTCGAGTCTATTTCTAACAATCGGAATCTTGATTGCCCAATCGAAAAAAATACAAACAGCATCCGTAACAGCGAATATTGTTGTATTGGGCCTTGCGATTTTGGGAGGACTTTGGATGCCGCTGGGGACGTTTCCTGAATGGGTGCAAATGATCGGGGAGTGGCTGCCATCTTACTTATACGCAAGGGGTGCGTGGAACATCGCTGCAGGAGAGGGTATTGAAATTTCTAATATAATAATCCTTGTCTGTTATTTTTTGTTATGCTTTATAGGAGCAATGACGTTACAGTACAGGCATAGGAGTTGAGTATATAGATGAAGAAATTTCGCTTATTTCCGAAAGAGGAGGGCTATATACCGCATCTTTGGCTGCTGTATTTCTATTATTCATGCTTGTATTTACTTAATATTGAAGGATTTTGTTTTTTGTTCACTTTGCTGATCTTGGTTGCTGTTTTTATCTGCTATCGAGAAACATATTGGAGGCCTGAACGTACGTTTGCTGCTTCCATGATCATGACACTGCTTATTGCTTTTCTCGTTTTCTTCGTATCAGCATCTTATTTTTATTTACTTTTATACGCAACGAGTATGCTGTATGGATTGCAGAAGCCGTGGAAATTCTGGTTGGGGTATGCGGCAATCAATAGTGTGGCAGTTTGCTTGCTGCTTGTAGATATACTTGGTTTAACGAATATAATTTGGGGTTATCTATTGCCGGGTATATTGATCGGTCTGATCACACCCGCAGCCTGGAAGGCTCAAGAGACATGGAATCGAAAGTGGGAAGCAGTCAACCAAGAATTATCCGAAGCAAACAACCGAGTCGAAGAACTGATCAAAGAAAGGGAAAGAGATAGAATTGCCCGTGATTTACATGACACAGTTGGGCAGACATTATCGACTATTTCAGTGAAAAGTGATATATCGAAGAAACTCTTATATCAGAATCCAGAACGGGCAGAACAGGAATTACATGATATCCAGCTGCTAGCTAGATCACTGCTAAAGGAAATGCGTGAAATCGTTAGCGATTTGCGGCTTGTTTCTTTGCAGGAAGAAGTGGAATCCGCTCATGATAGATTACAGGAAGCGGGTATTGACTTTGAGTTGGTACAGCAATTTCCGTCGATAAGGGACAGTTCGAAGGAAACGCTGCTTGCTTATATTGTCAAAGAAGCAGTGACGAATGTTATCCGTCATAGCAACGCCACATCTTGTAAGATTCGAGTCATTCAATCGGACAGCGAGCTTCAATTGGAAGTGGAGGATAATGGCAGCTTCGATGGCAGGGAGTGGCAAGAAGGAAATGGCGTTGATGGAATCAGGAAAAGAGTGAGGTTGATGAAGGGGAGAGTCCATTTTAAAAAACGGCAAAATAGCGGATTACGTTTGACAATACATGTTCCGATGCAAACTGAAGGAGGAACTAAGTATGATTCGTATGCTGTTGGCGGATGATCAAAACATGCTTCGGGGTGCGATGGCTACGATGCTTGATTTAGAGGAAGATTTCTTTGTTGCCTCGCAGGCTGCAACAGGGGAGGAAGTTCTGCAAGCACTCGAAACAAAGACATATGATTTGCTGATTCTGGATATCGAGATGCCGAAATCCAGCGGCTTGGAAGTTGTGGATTGGATGCGGCAAAATAACCGCTCCGAAAAGGTGCTGATGTTGACGACCTTTTCAACTGCAGCCTATGTAAAAGAAGCGATGAAGATGAAAGTGGAAGGATACCTATTAAAAGATACGCCGAGTGATCAGCTGGCACTTGCTGTAAGGGATATCGTGTATCTTGGACGCACGGTGATAAGTCCCGAAATCACGTATCAATTTGTACAGGGGGTTGATAATCCGCTAAGCAAGCGTGAAAAACAAATCCTCCATCTGGCTGAAAGAGGATACTCTACCAAACAAATCGCCGGGGAACTATTTTTATCTCCGGGTACAGTCCGGAACTACTTCTCGGAACTCATGGATAAACTGGGAGCTCAGAATCGTTCACAAGCAGTTTACATAGCGAAGGAAAAGGAATACATATAAAAACACAGCTCCGAAAAGGAACTGTGTTTCTGAAATTTAGTCTCTCGCGTCCAGCATGGTTTGTAGTTTTTTGGAAACCGTCAGCAGTATCAGACCTACTATGATAGCTGCTGCACCGATTATACTGAATATCTCTACATAACCAAGTGTTGCTGTTAGACCAGCAAGTTTTCCAGCTATCAGGCTGGCAATACCAGTTGCGGCCATCCAGACACCCATCAAAAGAGAGGCAATTTTAACCGGTGCCACTCTGCTTACCATTGATAGTCCAACTGGAGACAGACAAAGTTCGCCTAATGTATGGAACAGGTAAGTAAAGACGATGAACAAAATATTAGCTCTGTGTACAATATTAGCTTCATCACTGCCTGTGTAAAGTACTGCTGGAACTAAAATTAAAAATCCTAATCCTAATAGAATCATACCCATGGACATTTTTGTTGTTGTCCGGAAATCTCCACGTTTTGATTTGCTTAATTTCAGCCAAATAGCAGAAACGATAGGTGCAAGGATCACGATAAATAGTGGGTTGACAGACTGGAACCAGGAAACAGGTATTGTGTAACCGCCGACACTTCTATCAATGAAATCCCTTGTATATAGTGTCAGTGAAGTACCTGCTTGTTCGAATCCTGCCCAGAAAAAAATGATAAATACAGCTAGTATCAGTACTGCACCTGTCCGCTTTTTGTCAGCAGAAGTCATTTTTGTTGGGATACCTTCCGCAGCAATATTAGTTCGAGCGGGTTTTGTACCGATATCACCCAAATAGCGCTTACCCAACGTACTGAAGATCAACTGACCAATAATCATACCGATGGAAGATGCCAAGAATGCCCACTTGAAACCAAAGTGTTCGATTCCAGCAGCATCAGTTGTATGGAATAAATCTTCTGCAAGGAATCCAGCAACTAATGGAGAGAAGAACGCTCCGATATTGATACCCATATAGAAGATGGTGAATGCGGCATCTTTACGTTTATCCATCGGGTGATACAGCTCACCAACATGTGTTGAGATATTCGGTTTGAAAAAGCCGTTTCCGATGATAAGTAACAGCATGCCGATGTATAATCCCCACTGGTTGTTGAATAGGAATATTGTGAAATCTCCGACCGCCATTGTTACACCGCCAATTGTAATAGCAGTGCGTAGCCCCATAAACTTGTCAGTCAAGTAACCGCCGATAATAGGCGTGAAGTAGATAATTCCTGTATAGAGGCTGTAAACTAATGCAGCTTGTTGCGTGTCCATACCCAAACCGCCGCTTATCGCTGCAGCAGTCAAGTAAAGCATTAGGACAGCACGCATACCGTAATAGCTATATCTTTCCCACATTTCCGTGAAGAAGAGAAGATACAATCCCTTTGGATGCTTCTTCCCTTGTGGGATTGTAGCCGGTGTATCCATTTTTAATCCTCCCTTTTTAAAGAACAGTGTCCATTATACGTCATATTTTTTCTCGAATTCAAACAATTTCGTTAGATGAAGTAAAAGTAATAAAATTGCTAAAATTAGCACTTGGATTATATTTCATCTATAGGAAATTTTAATAATTGTTGCTAGCGCTGTCATTTTTCTATATAATGGATGGACAACAGAAAACAAATCGGTACAAAAAAGCCTGCAGGGGGAGCCATTCCGGCTGAGATGGACATTCGATCCAGACCCTTCGAACCTGTGAGTTAGCACTCGCGTAGGGATGTAGCTTCTTTGATGGGGAAACAATGCGCATTGGGGCCATCGGAAGGATTCTCTGCGGCATTGTTTTTTGTTGCATTCTTTTATTAGGGGAGAAGCAATATGCAATCAAGAAGCAAGGTTTTATTTTTAGTGGAGGTGGCGATATTCGCCGCTCTCGCATTCGTACTGGACTTATTTTCATTTAAAGCATGGGCGCAGGGAGGCAGTATCTCCTTACAGATGGTTCCGATATTTCTGATGGCGTTTCGCTGGGGCTGGAAGGGCGGACTTACAACAGGGTTGGTTGTCGGGTTGCTGCAATTAGTCACTAATCCTTATATAATACATGTTGTCCAAGGTTTCTTGGATTATCCTTTAGCCTTCACTTTAGTTGGACTGGCAGCTGTAACAGCTGGATCAGCTCGTAAAGCTGCAAAAGAGAATAACCGAACTAAGCTTGTCGGATTTTTGATCATAGGAACATTGATTGGAAGTATCGGACGATTCGCATCACATTTTGTAGGCGGTATGGTATTTTTCGGATCAGCGGCCGCTCCCGGGCAGACGGTATGGGCATACTCACTTATATATAATGGCTCCTACTTGCTGCCGAGTTTCATCGCCAGCATCATAGTCATTCTCATTCTGGTTTTGGCTCAGCCGAAATTCATTTTACCGAAGAAATAAGGTAAAGGCACTGCTCATCGGAGCAGTGCCTTTTCATTTAAATAAGCAAGCCTTCTACATTTTCCGTTTCGGTTACAATCAAGAAGATTTTCCCTTCATCCAAATCCTCTTCGAAATCCTCCGATTCTTCTTTGGAGAAGCCGATTTCCTGTAATTTCGTACGAAGCTCATCACCAGGTTTACTGAACATGCTTCCTACTGCACTTTTGGCTCCCATCTCAGATAACCCGATTGTATTGGCATCCACTTTGCTGGAGACACGTTTTGTTCTGTCATCATCATGTGACAAGATATAAATATTGTCTTTATTTACCCCTTTGGTACTCAGCTGCTGAATGTCTTCCTGAAGCTTTTCGTCGTTTGTGTACTCTTTTAGATATGGTTTCATATTTATCTCTCCTTTAATTTCTAGCGTGTATTAATTATCTACCCGCTCGACAAAAAACGAAACAATCCCTCTATATAGATGAAAATATTCAACTTCGTGTGCTCTTTAGACATAGAGAGGATAGGTTATGATAAACTGTATGAAAATCGTTGTTTCCAAACCTGCTTAGGAGGAAACGATATGGCTGATATCATAGATCTTGATCATGTAAAGACAAAAAATGTTTATGTCAAGTCGCCAGGTTGAAGGGTATCGAGTATGAGATTTATTTGACTGTCATTAACTATGTAAATAAACATACGAAGAATATGCTGCCAAGATTTTCGTTCAAGACGACTGATTCTAATTTAGCTGAAATATACAGTGGTGATCGGCAACTCTTCTTAAAAAGCTGCCATGACTTGTTGCGCTATTGGGATATCGTACTGGAGTAGATTTCTGCAAATGAAGAATTCGACCGTTTTCCCAAGAAAGGCAATTTGTGTTTCTTCATCGATCGCAAAGTACAAAAAGATAAATATACGAGTTGATCTGACAGCTGGAACGTACCAGCTGTCTTTTTTTGATTTAGGATAGAAAAGATGAATCCGTGAAAGCTAAGGGAGATACGTTTAGCTTCGTTTTGTTAGGGCAATACAGAACTAATCGATTGCAAAAGGAGAGAGCTGTATGGTAAATAAGACAACAGTAGTTGCTGCAGCACAGGTGCTGGAGTTGCTGGAAATAGAGGGCGGAGAAAAAGTGATAGTCATTGGAGCTGGCAATGGTGATTTGGTTATACCGATTGCCCATAAGACGAAGGATCGTGTCACTGCTCTTGAAAAAGATGAAGCTTTATTGGAAGAGTTAGCACTTCGAGCAGAAGAAGAGGCACTGTCGAATATCGACCGGATGCCGAGCGGAGAGGGCAGACTGAATTTTCCGGATGCCTCCTTCCAGCGCGGACTGGCAGCGTTTGTTCTGGACAATACAGATGATCTTGAGTTAGCTGCCCAGGAAATATACAGAGTCACCATCGAAAAAGGTATTGTCGTTGCACTTGGTTTCAGCAAAGATCACAGTGCCGACCTGCTTACAGATAAACTAACGCAGGCAGGTTTTGAAGTAACATCAGGAGAGTTGAATGAGGAAGTATATTATGTAAAAGCATATAAAGCATGAAAACCGCCAGTCTGGCGGTTTTTTTACGTATTAGTACTGACAGGAGCATGCTCGGGGTGTCACTTTCTGCTGTCGGATAGGCCCATATTTCGCATCGTATCATCCTTCCTGACATTATCCTAGCTCTGTACCCCTGCGCTATCCATAGGAAACATCCTTATTCCGATACATACGAAAAGGATTAGTTCTGATAAGATAGAGAAAAAGATATAATTGGATACATTAGAAGGAGTGGAAGCTGTGAAAACATTCAAACTGGTGGAACTAACCTTGTACCCGACAGATCAAGGATCGGCGCAAGGGAAAGAAATGAAACTGACAGAGGGCTTAATCATCAATAAAGAAGAAGATAATGAGTGGGTACTCGAGGCTGTCTTAGGCAAAACAGATTTGGATTATGTTCAGACATTATCCGAGAACCGCAAAGTGCAGCTTGCTGAAGTAAGGATCACAAAACCAGAGAATCGTCCTGCATTGTTCGTTATTCAAGTGCAGGAAGTCAATGATCTAGAGGAAGAAGGAAATGTAATCATGAAGGGCAGCCTTGCAAGGGAAGATAGGCTGGATTTGCTCACTTCAATCAGTAAATTGCGCAAGGATGGGCTAGGGGAGGACGAAATCCTCTCTAGCAGATTCGGTTCAGCTGAGTGACCAGCCCTGAAAAAGCGAGCTATTCTTCTATATTCCTGTTATAATTGATTACGTTTGAAACAAGCAATGAAGGAGTCCATTATGCGTACCTATGACCCGCGTTGGCGGTGGCTCAATAATATTTCGCCAACCAGATTGATCATTTTATTTTATTTGGTAGCAGTTATTATCTCTACCTGTCTATTGGCTTTGCCAGTGGCACATAAAGAAGGAATGGATATCTCCTTCGTGGATGTACTTTTTACAGCTGTCAGTGCGATTAGCGTGACAGGACTTGCTTCTGTTCCGATTCAGGAATATTTCAACACTACTGGAATCGTACTGATTGCATTCACGATGCAGCTTGGAGGAATAGGTGTCATGACCTTAGGAACCTTCGTCTGGCTGTTGTTCGGGAAGAAAATCGGCTTGAAGGAACGGCGTCTCATCATGGCTGATCAGAACCAAATGTCGTTTCGTGGAGCTGTCAATCTCATACGGCAGATTTTGGTGGTTGTTCTCTCAATAGAATTGATCGGTTTCCTTGTCTTAGGCACTTATTATTTGCAATATTTTCCTACAGCAGGTGAAGCATATTTTCAAGGCTTATTTGCCTCTATCAGCGCAACGACAAATGGAGGCTTCGATATAACGGGGCAATCACTTATCCCTTTTCAGCATGATTATTTCGTACAGTTTGTACATATGCTGCTAATCATTCTTGGGGCAATCGGCTTCCCGGTTCTGATTGAAGTGAAGCATTACATGTTTGCATCCAAAGAAGAGCGTAGCTTTATCCGCTTTTCCTTATTCACAAAGCTGACCACGATCACTTTCCTGGTGCTTATTGTTGCTGGTACCATCATTATTGCACTGCTTGACTCAAGGAATTTCTTTGTCGGGAAATCTTGGCATGAGACGCTGTTTTACTCGCTGTTCCAATCAGTTACTACCCGAAGTGGGGGACTTGCAACAATGGATATTGCGAGCCTGACTGAACAAAATCAATTGTTCATGTCGGCGCTGATGTTCGTCGGTGCTTCACCAAGCAGCGCTGGAGGTGGTATACGGACCACCACCTTGGCATTGGTTGTCATTGCACTTTACCACTTTGCCAGAGGGAATAAGCAAATAACGGTTCTTCGACGGGAAATCCACCCGGAAGATTTATTCAAAGCAATCAATGTAACGATCTTTGGAATGATTCTGGTATTCATATCTGCTGTCATCCTGACTTCGATTGAACCTTTCTCTCTCACCGAAGTGTTATTCGAAGTATGCAGTGCGTTTGGTACAGTTGGCTTAAGCCTAGGGATCACAGCTGAATTGAGTGATGCCAGCAAGATTGTCCTGATGCTGCTCATGTTCTTGGGACGCGTCGGTATCTTAACATTCCTGTATTCGCTGCATCGGAAATCACAAGCGGCTAACTTCCATTATCCGAAGGAACGGATCATCATCGGATAAACAAAGACGGCATCCTTTTAAGATGCCGTCTTTTTGATTGGGTATTAGCAGTAAAATGCTGCACCAACAATAATCAACAAGATGAAAAGTACAACGATCAAAGCAAAGCCGTTGCCGTAGCCGCCACCGTTGTAGCCGCCGCCTTCGCATCCTCCGCCGAAACCGCCGAAGCCACCGTATCCGTAACCCATTCTGTTTCACCTCCTAAAGCTTACACCTTACTATATGGCACAGTGGATGAAGGCGTATGGTCGTTTGCCCATTTTTAAATATGATTTCGTTACGTACCGAAGAGATCTGCTCTGTGACAAATTGACTGCTTGTACCTGAGAAAATAGAAGTAAATTGCTTTGTCGTCTATTGACGAATGGTAGGAGAGAAGGAGGAAGACTGTCAGGTATGTATGTAAAAAGTGTGAAAAGTGCTTGATAAACTTTACTTTCTTTCGATCTTTTGGCATGATAAGTAATGGAAAAGATTTGTAACTATAGAAGGAATAATGGTGATCAAATGATATTGCCTGAACACGCCAGATATTGCTTGCAGCACTCCAATAAACTAATCAACTTAAATAGGCTGACGCAGCAGATTGAAGTACTGCGTGAGCAGATGGCAGAAGTAGCATTTGAAAAAGGTTTCACAAGCAGTGAATCGATAGCGAAGAGCCAGGAATTGGACAAGCTGTTGAACTTATATGAAGCAAAAAGAAAGATATAAAAAGGACAGGCGCCCCGACCTGTCCTTTTTATTATGTTAAAGTATGGGAATCAAGGAAGCTTTCCAGTCTTTCCATTCCTTTTTCCAGCTGCTCCATACTGTATGCGTAGGATATCCGCATGTATCCTTCTCCATATTCAGAAAATGCATCTCCAGGTACAATTGCAAGACCAACTTCATCTACCAGTGCCAAACCTAGCTCCAATGATGTCATCTTCTTGATTGGGAACTTCGGAAATATATAGAACGCTCCATTTGGTTTCTCGACAGTGAGTCCCATTTTCGCGAGGCGTTCCAGACAGTAATCCCTCCTTATCCGATATGCTTCGCGCATGTCGACGGGGTCTTCCAGTCCGTTTGTCAATGCTTCGATTGCAGCAAACTGGCTAATGGAAGTGGCACAAGTAGCGTTATATTGATGTACTTTGAGCATGTGAGCACTCAGCCATGCAGGTGCCAATGTAAAGCCGATTCGCCAGCCTGTCATGGAATGGGATTTACTTAGCCCGTTAATGATTATCGTCTTTTCCCTTACTTGTGGGAAGCTGGCAATCGAGACGTGGCCTTCATCATAAGTTAGCTCACTGTAAATCTCATCAGAGAGGATGAAAATATCCTTTTCAGCCAAAAAGTCGGCAATTTCCTTCAATTCATCATATGTAAGTGTCACGCCGGTCGGGTTGGATGGGTATGGTAGGATGATGCACTTTGTTTTCGGCGTAATATATTGTTCCAAGATGGATTTTGTCAGTTTGAATCCATTCGAAGCAGTATCTGCTAGAACGGGAATTCCCCCTGCCAGTGAAATAAGCGGTTCATAGCCTGGATAAACTGGACCTGGTAAAATCACTTCATCGGCAGGTTGCAGGATAGTTCGCAGTGTAATATCAATTGCTTGCGATGCGCCGACAGTGACGATGATTTCATCCTCTGCTCGGTAGGCGGGAGCATATTTTAAGTAAAAATCACGGATTGCACTGCGTAAAGTGAGCAGTCCAGCATTTGGCGTGTATGTCGTTTGATTTGAGCGAATTGCTTCCATGCCGGCTTCTTTGACATGAAGCGGGGTGGGGAAGTCTGGCTGACCGATTGTCAGGCTGATTATATCCTTTTTATCTGCTACCAGGTTGTAAAAACGGCGAATACCGGAGATTTGTATGTTTTTAACATGCGAATTGATAAGCTGTTCCATCTTATGTACCTCCATTTACATACTTTCTTAACATAATGTTCAAACAATTTTGATTATAACGTGATAGTATTGGGAATAGCTAAAGGAAAATATTTAGGAGGCTAATGATTAATGAGACCCCGTAAGCTTTCTTTAGAGGAATTGATCACGCAAAATAAAAATGAGTTATTACAGGATGATCAGGCTATGCTTCGTATTGAAGAATCTCTGGATGATAAATATGGCATCCAGTCTGATCAATTGGAATAACGATTGATACATTATACCATAGTGCAAGATGACAAGGAATCCCGCAAAAAGTGGGGTTCTTTTTCTGTTTAGACGAATGGATTTTAGTAGAAACTGAGGAGAGGGAGGGATGATGATGATTTTGCCGATAATGGGTCTGTTAGCTGCATTGTCTGTGTTTGCGGCAATATTTTTCTGTATCAGGTGGTTGGTGAAGCATCAGTGGTATTCGATTCTGTCAGTGGTAACTGCACATATTATTTTAGGATATTCCCATCGTTTTGGATGGCTGCAGTGGGAGTTTTCAAAAGACAGGCTCCTTTTGTTGATGACCTTGATTTGCAGCATGCTTATTTTGGTTAAATGGAGTGTACTTATAGGAAATAAAAAGAAAAAGCGTACAGTTTAGCTGCGCCGCTTTTTCTTGTCGGGCCAGGTGAACTGACCAAGTGAGGATGGCGTATAGAATGCCGATTTTTTAACGGATGTTTGCTGCTTAGTCCTGGTACTCTGCTGCGGTATATCCAAATAGCCGGACAGGATCCGCTTTGCCTGTGAAAGGGAGAGGTTCGGCCTAGGGTTCCGAAAGGTCTTGTCCAATTCTCCTAAGTGCGGAAGTGTTTTGAAATCTTCCTTTGCAGCCGGGATATGAAAGTAATAGTCTGCTATTTGTACTAGCACGGTGGAGTGCTGTCTGCTGAGTTTTGGGTGTTCAGAGAAGTGCAATCCGATTTTTTTTGCTTTGTTCTGTTCCAGCAGCCTTGCTACTGCTTGTTTTTTTAGTTGATATAAGTGGCTTGGATCAGGAGCTGTCTTCGCGTGCCGATTCACAACGAACAACGCTTTTGCAATATCCTCTAATGTCCAGTTCACTTTCATTCGAGTAACCTCCTAGTGCAGGAATAGACCCTATCGGAGAATGGTACTATCGTACAGAAAAGAAGTACAATTGGCAAGCTCTTTCTTAATTAATTTCCACATGTCCCCGTCCGTGCTGCAGAGTGATGATGGATATTTCCGGCGGGCATGCAAAACGGATAGGCATCCTTGTCGTGCCGACACCTCTTGAGACAAAAACATGAAGGGGCCTGGAACCCACTTCGTAATGGCTATCCACATAACGTCTGCCATAAGGCGGGACGATCACTTCTCCATAAAATGGAATCCGCACCTGTCCGCCATGCGAGTGTCCGGACAGCTGGACATCAACTGGAAGATGTTTGACGTTCTCGGCTAAATCCGGTTCATGTGCCAGCAGGATGGTAAAAGAATCTTCATCACTATGCTGGGTGGCAGCATGCAAATTCGGTGAACTGCGTATGACATCATCAATACCAGCGAGCACGATATGTTCCTGTCTGCGCTTCAATAATGCCGCCGTATTATGCAGGGGTGTGAAACCGCCTGCTTTCATATATTTCGCAACGATTGCTTCGCTTCCGTCACGGTAATCATGATTACCGTAAATCCAATACTTTCCAAGCGGTGCAT
This sequence comes from Terribacillus halophilus, assembly GCF_900101385.1. GTDB lineage: Bacteria > Bacillota > Bacilli > Bacillales > Amphibacillaceae > Terribacillus > Terribacillus halophilus. The sequence continues at coordinate 369,522 of NZ_FMZB01000003.1, read as the reverse complement.
GAAGCATCGTCAGGCAATCGACGATTTCCTGTTTCCATTTCAGCCGAATTGGCCGATCCGCAAAATCACCGGTGAATACAATGACATCTGCCTGCTGTGCCTGAATATGACGCACTAAGCGTCTGAGTTTTTTAATGGAATAATGATAACCTAAATGCAAATCACTGAACTGGACAATTTTCAGTCCGTGAAAGGCTTTCGGCAGCCGTTCACTGGTCAGTTTATATGATTTTGTCACCAGTTTGGCTGGCTCGATATACCTTGCATACGAATATCCAATGGCGGCTCCGGCTAAAATTGTCCCCGCTGCGGCTGAAATCCAAGTCTTTTTCATAAATGCACCTTCTTTTCCGTAATAAAGGCACTCTTCCCTTATACAACGGGGAGAATGCCTTCGTTTCATCAGATGAGGAACAGGATAGCGAAGAAATGAAACGCCGATCCTGCCAGTACGAACAGATGCCATACTGCATGATGGTAAGGGATCTTACGCCAAACATAGAACACAGCGCCGATTGTATAAAAAAGGCCGCCGATGATCAGATATAGGATTGTCAGCTGAGGCAAAGCTGCAAGCATCGGTTCCCATATCAAAACAATCATCCAGCCCATCAAGATATAAAAGATTGTCGACATAATCAAGAATTTCTTCACAAAGAAAATTTTGAAGATGATTCCTGCAAGTGCGATTCCCCAAACGATTCCGAAGATCGTCCATCCGAGCGAGCTTCTGAGGCTGATCAGCAGCAAGGGTGTGTAGGTGCCGGCTATGAAGAGATAGATGGCTGCGTGATCGATGATCTGGAAAATATCTTTCACTTTTCCCTCGGGCAATGCATGGACGATTGTCGAAGAGAGATACATAAGCAGCATTGTCGTACCATAAACAGCTACGGAGACAATGATCCAGGGATCCCCCGTAAAACTTGCCAATACGACGGCAACGGCAAGTGCTGCAATACTAAGTAATGCCCCGAATCCATGGGTGATGGAGTGGGCTGCTTCTTCTTTTTTCGTGAAAATATAAGTTTCCAATTATTTACCTCATTTCTGCTTTGTTTCAGTATAAAGCTTTTTCTAGCTTTACACCATAAAAACCGAGTCAATCCTGGAAATATTTTATGGTGCAGATGCCCAAATGTGACGCTTTGCGGACATTGTCGAAATTGGTAGCCAAGAAGGGTATGTGGTAAACTGGAAATGGTGATTGACCTCCTTCTACTGCATGCTGACAAAAGGAGAGATCGAATGGCAAAATTAGAGTTGCAGGAACTCACCGGAATCACGGTGGAGGACTTGATGATCGAGTCAGAAAAAGTCGCTCATGTCCAACTGAATAACCCGCTGGAGCACGCATTGCTTGTGCTTGTCAAATCAGGTTATTCTGTCATTCCCGTACTTGATCACATGTACAGGTTGAAAGGCATGATCTCAAAAACAGCAATCCTGAATGAAGTGCTTGGCATGGAAAGATTCGAAATGGAGAAGTTATCCGAGTTGAAGGTGTCGGGAACAATGTTGACGGATGTGCCTGTATTGAAGAAATCCGATACTTTCTTGACAGCATTGAAAGCTGTTGTGAATCAGGCTTTCCTTTGCGTACTTGATGATGAGGGATATTTCGAAGGGATCCTGACTCGGCGGGCGATACTCAAAAAGATGAACAGATACTTGCATGAACAGGTTCATTATCATCCTACCGCTGATAAGACCAATGTCTAAGGCATATATTTCCCGGCAAGAGTAAAGCATGCCCCAAAAAGCTTGTTGATTAGTAAAAGTTTTGATAAAGTAGTTCCATACGTTGTACATAGGAGGCAAAAACCGTGAAAATGATGGACGCAAATGAAATCATCTCTTTCATTTCGAATAGTAAAAAATCTACACCAGTTAAAGTATACGTGAAAGGAAAAGGCTTGGACACACTAACTTATCCAGAAAGTGTCAAAGCTTTCCCGGAAACGAACACAGCAGTTCTATTCGGCGAATGGAGCGAATTGGAAGGCTTTTTGAAAGATACAGCTGCAATTGAGGATTACGTCATCGAGAATGACCGTCGTAATTCCGCAATTCCGCTTTTGGACATGAAGGGAATCAATGCCCGCATCGAGCCCGGCGTTGTCATCCGTGACCAAGTGGAAATCGGCGATGGTGCTGTCATTATGATGGGGGCTTCCATCAATATTGGTTCTGTCATCGGTGAAGGTACGATGATTGATATGAACGTGGTAATGGGCGGCCGCGCAACAGTAGGAAAAAACTGCCACATCGGTGCAGGTACTGTCTTGGCAGGTGTTATCGAGCCGCCATCCGCTAAACCGGTCGTAATCGAGGATGATGTTGTCATCGGTGCGAATGTTGTAGTATTGGAAGGCGTTACAGTAGGTAAAGGTGCGATCGTTGCTGCGGGCGCAATCGTCACGGAAGATGTTGCTCCGAACACACTGGTTGGCGGGACACCAGCTCGTGTATTGAAGAAAATCGATGACCAGACAAAATCCAAGACAGAGATTCGTCAGGAACTTCGTAAATTGAACTAACAAAAAAAGGAGCAGCTGCTGCTCCTTTTTTTATTATCAGATAGCAGGTGATTGTATGGAAGATACATTGATCAACATCAGGCGGGATCTGCATCGTATACCGGAGCTTGGATTCCAGGAAGAAAAAACGCAGGCGTATTTATTGGAATATATCCGTAATCTGCCTCAGGAACACTTGAATATCAAATTGTGGCGAACTGGTATCATTGTGAAAGTCACCGGTTCCATCGGATCGAAAACGATTGCCTACCGTACTGACATTGATGGACTGCCGATCACGGAAGCGACTGGTCTGCCCTATGAGTCAGAACATAAAGGCCATATGCACGCCTGTGGTCATGATTTGCATATGACAATCGCTTTAGGTGCATTGACAGCATGTGCCAAAGACCAGCCTGATCAGCATATCATTTTCATTTTCCAGCCTGCTGAGGAAGGTCCTGGCGGGGCTCTGCCGCTTATGCAAAGTGGTATTTTAAAAGAATGGTGGCCGGATGAAATATTCGCGCTCCATATCGCTCCTGAGCTGCCTGTCGGGACTGTCTCCTCCAGAGCAGGGTTATTGTTCGCCAATACGAGTGAACTGTTTATCGATTTCAAAGGAAAAGGTGGACATGCTGCATATCCGCATTTGACTCGGGATATGGTAGTGGCGGCGAGTACCTTCGTAACAAATATGCAAGGGATCGTTGCCCGGAACTTGGACCCACTCCAAAGTGCTGTCATTACGATTGGAAAGATGGAAAGCGGCTTCGTTCAAAACACCATTGCGGAAACAGCTCGTCTGGAAGGAACGATCCGGACGATGGATCCCGACGCTATTGCATTGGTAAAACAGCATATCGAGCAGCAGGCAAGTGGCTTTGAAATCAGCCATGACTGTGAAATCAATATCGATTATGGCTCTAATTATTACCAAGTATTCAATGACAGAGACAAAGTCGAAGTATTCCAGGGAGCGCTGGGTAAGACTTCTTTGACGTTTAAAGAAGCTGCACCTGCCATGACTGGGGAGGACTTCGGATATATGCTGAAGGAAATCCCAGGATTCATGTTTTGGTTAGGAGTCGACTCCCCCTATGGCTTGCACCACAGCAAGCTGCAGCCAGATGAACAAGCACTATCGTATGGAGTCGAAGCGGTCTTAGCTTATATCAATCAAGCATAACAAAAGCGCAAAGCTCATTGCTTTGCGCTTTCTTCTTTTCGCTGAAGAAAGACCTGATGTGGGTAAGGAATATCGATTCCTTCTCTGTCGAAGGCTTCTTTGATTGCTTTCTTCATATCGCGTTCTGCCCCGTATTGTTCATTATTGGCTGTATGGCCGATGATTCGTAAGGTAACTTCTGAAGCTCCCAGTGCTTCCACACCGATGACATCCGGTCCTTCACGGAAGCGTTCGTCTTGCTGGAACGTCTCACATATTTCCTGCAAGACGCGCAGTGCATGATCGATATTATCTTCATAGCTGATACCGATGTCGACCATTGCACGCATATTGCCGCGGGAATGGTTGCTGATTCCATTGATATTACGATTTGGAATGAAATTCAATGTGCCATCGAAGCTTCGAACCTGCGTCGTCCGCAGTCCGACTTCCTCGACCACTCCATTATAGCCGGATGTAGTGACGACATCGCCAACTTCGATTTGTCGCTCCAGCAGGATGAAGAATCCAGTCACCACATCACTCACAAGTCCTTGGGCACCGAATCCGATGGCAAGTCCGATGATACCAGCACCTGCAATCAGCGGGCCGATCTGGATATGGAAAGCACCGAAAATCATGACAATCAGCAGGAATATCAGAGTGTATCCATATGTATTGATAAGCAGCTTCTCCAGCGTTTTCATTCTGCTTGTCGATATACGCTGTTTAGAGCTTGCTTTATTCAAGCTGGTGCTGATCAGTTTTTTCCCAACGGCTCGTAGGATGAAGTAACCAATGATGATAAGCAGCAACTGCAAACCGATCGATACAGCTTTTTCTATCAAACCATCGTAGTTGTATTGTAGTCCGTCTGTTAGAAAGTTCATAGTCGGTCTCCTTTTTCGATTTACTGCTTTTGAAAAGATACCCTGATTGAGCTGTAATGAAACGTTCTGTAACAAATGCCGCTGTTAAGCATATAGTGACACAGTATAAAAGGAGGGGAGAGCCCGTGATCGGCAATGTTGCACCACAGTTTGAGCTGCCGGCCGTCTTGCCTGATGGAAAGACAGCTGTAATCAGATTGAAACAGAAGATGGAAGCGAAAAAATGGCTGGTGCTCTTTTTTTATCCTCGTGATTTCAGCACAGTTTGTCCAACTGAATTGAATGATTTAGCAGATAGGATTGATGAAGTGCGCGAATTGGATGCGGAGGTAGTTGCTATTTCAACTGATAGTCTCCTTTCACATGCCGATTGGCAGAAGATACCTCGTGAGCATAATGGTATTCAGCACATCAGTTATCCGCTGGCTTCGGATTTTACAGGTAATGTGTCCCAGGCTTACGGTGTACTTGATAGTAAAAGCTATACTTCTGTCCGCGCAACGATAATAGTAAATCCCCAAGGTGAAATTTGTTATTATCTAATGCACGCAGATTTGGTGGGGCGGGATACATCGGAATTGCTGCGTGTTTTGGAGGCGTTGCAGACAGGGGAAGCATGTGGTGTGAATTGGCACCCTGGTGATGAACTGCTTCCAAAGGAGGATGCATCTTCATGATACCCCAACTCCCGGATGCAATTGACCAGCAAGGGACAAATTGGCTTTATCCACCCGATACCAAAGCTGGAGGACGACCGCTCATCATTTATTTTTGGTCTGTGAGCTGCACTATATGTAAGGAAAAACTCCCTCTATTGCTGGACTATGCAAGATATGAAGGGCAGTTCTTCGATATCGTACTGGTCCATGTCCCCCGTTCAACTGCCGATTTGGATGAACAATTGATAAATGATTACGTGCTTGACAATGGCATAGAACTTCCCGTCTATTTGGATCAAAGGCATCAGATGAAGAATAGATTCAGAGTGCAGAAACTGCCGAGCATTGTTTTGCTCGATAGGAAAGGAAGGATTCGTCATATACAATCCGGCGGAAACTTCACAACATTGCTGATCAATCAGCTGGACGCTTTAAAATACAGCTAGCATGCTTCCTGCTGTGATTCATGGTAAGCTTGCTCTATCAGATAGTAAAGGATGATTGATATGAGCAAGCTGCTATACAGAGAAGACGCATTCCGTAAAGTCTGGAAGACTGAAATCGAGGATACATATGAAAAAAATGGGCTTTATTTTGTTTCACTGAAAGAAACGGCATTTTACCCGGGCGGAGGCGGCCAGCCAGCAGATCAAGGGACAATTGCCGAATTGGATGTAAGAGCTGTGGAAAGCAAGGAAGGCGTGCCGTATTACGGTCTGGAATCAAAAGTAGAAGGAGAGGTCGACTGCCAGATTGATTGGGCGTATCGCTTCGATCTCATGCAGCAGCACACTGGACAACATTTGCTCTCTGCCGCTTTTCGTTTGGTTTCTGGCAGGGAGACAATTGGTTTTCATCTAGGGAAAGAAGATGTCACAATCGATTTGCTCGGAGATAAATTAACGGAGGATGAGCTGACTTCTGTGGAGCAGAAAGTGAACGAACTAATTTATGAGGATCGGCTGATAACCAGTTACTATGTGACCGCTGCCGAGCTAGCTGAATTGCCCGTCGTCAAGCAGCCGCATGTCACAGAAGACGTGAGGATCGTTGAAATCGATGGAGTAGAATACAATCCTTGCGGCGGAACGCATACAGCATCCACTGGTCAAATCGGAATGATCAAAATACTCAAAACGGAGAAACAAAAACAGGGGCAGCGTATTTATTTCCAATGCGGGAAACGTGCTTTGGAAACCACCAGGGAGATGTTCAGCATCATGGATCAAGTCGCGGGCCAATTCCAGACGAGCAGTAAAGATGTTCTGCCGCGATTGAAAAAGCAATCAACTGATTTACAATCAGCTGTCAAAAGGGCAGAGGAGCTGGAAAAACAGCTGGAGGAATTGGAGTTACGGGAGCTTATCCAAACGGAAGCAAGCATGGTAGTTCGTTCTTATGAAGGAAAAAACGTCAAAGCACTACAGCGTATGGCAGCAAAGCTGCTGGAAGCAGGCAAGGATTTTGTCATGCTTTCAGATCAACAGGTACAAAAGCTGGTAGTCTCCCATAATCTTGAAGACTTTCATTGCGGAAATTTATTCTCTTCGTCTCTATCCGAATTTGGAGGAAAGGGTGGCGGCAGCGTACGGACTGCCCAGGCAAGCTTCCAAAGAAGAGAGGATCTGGAACGGTTTATGCGGTTCCTGCAAGAACATTACCAGAGCATCGTATAAACGATGCTTTTTTTATGTTTTGAATTCAAACTTTTTTAAATAATCGTTAATTTACCTCTGGTAAATTAGTTCGGAACCCGATATATTAGAACATGCGACTATTTGAAGAGGGGGAGAAGGGTTTGCGTATTTTCCAGAAATTAAAGGAATTCTACTGGCCTTACCGGCGAAATTTTTACTTGTCGCTTCTATTCATTGCGATAGTGACAGCCGCCACGGTAGTCTATCCTATCGTATTGCAAATTACGATTGATGACGTCGTTTTGGGGAATCAGTACGGACTAATTCCAATCATCTCGGCTGGATTCATCGTTTTGATGCTCTTAAAGGGGATAGCCAATTTCCTGCAGCAGTATCTTGGCGATTTATTCGGTGTTCAAACTGTTTTCAAGATGAGAAATAGTCTATACAAAAAATTGCAGCGGCTAAGTTTTACGTATTATGATAATGCGCGCACGGGTGATCTGATGTCCAGGTTGACTGCTGATGTGGAAGGAATTCGCTTTTTCCTTTCAGCGGGTATAGGGCAATTCCTGCGTGTTGTACTGCTGATCGTGATCAGTCTGGCTGTCATGTTCGCATACTCCGTTCCGCTTGCGCTTGTTACAATGGTTTCCATGCCCTTTTTGGCTGTGGTCGTCTATCGCTTCGATAAGCTTGTCCATCCTGCTTTTCGCAGCATAAGAACGTCGCTGGGAGTACTCAATACACGTGTACAGGAAAACATCAGCGGGATGAATACAGTAAAATCGTTAGCAAGAGAAGAATTTGAGATTGATCGTTTTACAGATAACAACTCCACCTATAGAGATAACTACATTTTCACTTCAAAAGTATGGGCAAAGTTCTTTCCCCTCATGGAACTGATCGGAAACATATGTATGGTCGTCCTCATTTCCTATGGAGGGTATCTGGTCATTTCCGGACAACTTGAACTTGGTGCATTGGTTGCATTCTTCAGCCTGGTTTCCTATATCCTTGGTCCGCTCGCGAACCTTGGTTTCATTATCAATATGTTCTCGCAAGCAAAAGCATCCGGTGAAAGGCTCCTGGAAGTCCTGGAAGCAAAAGAAGATATCGGGCAGCAGGAACATCCAATCAACACAAAACAAATCAGCGGACATGTAACGTTTGATCAAGTCACACTTCGATATGTAAAAGACGATGATCTGGCCTTGAAGGATATCAGCTTCGATGCACCGCCAGGGAAGATCATCGGTCTTGTCGGCGGCACGGGATCGGGGAAGACGAGTATCACGCAGTTGATGACCCGTTTTTATGAACCTACTTCAGGGAGTGTCTACATAGATGGCATTCCTGTACAAGATTATGATTTAAGGGTTCTGAGACAGCATATTGGTTTTGTGCTGCAGGAGGCATTCCTTTTTTCGACGACAATCAAAGAGAATATTGCATACGGTAACCCAGATACTGTCAGTTTCGAGCAAATCGTAGATGCGGCCAAGCGCGCGCAAGCCCATGATTTCATCATGGAGCTGCCAGATCAATACGATACGATGCTTGGTGAACGCGGAATGGGTCTGTCCGGAGGGCAGAAGCAGAGAATCGCAATCGCGAGGGCACTGCTGATCGATCCGAGCATCTTGATTCTGGATGATGCTACAAGCGCTGTTGATATGCAGACGGAAGTGAAGATTCAACAGGCATTGAAAGAAGTGATGAAAAATCGTACGACATTCATCATTGCCCATCGCATATCGTCTGTTAAACATGCCGATGAAATACTTGTGCTCCATGAAGGGGAGGTTGCCGAACGAGGAACACATGAATTCCTGCTGCAAAATGGCGGCTTATACCAGCGTATCTACGAAATCCAGTATCAAGATCAAAAAGCGATCATGCGTTCAGCACAGTAAGGAGGGAGCTCATGGAAAATCTGCAATACAATAAAAAACGGCATACGAATCGATTCCATTATTCACAAGATCAAGTGATGGAAAAGCCATTCGACTGGGCTCAAATCAGACGGTTGCTTGGGTTTATGAAACCGTATAGCAAAACCTTGCTGCCGGGGTCCATAGTGACGATGCTGCTGTCCACGATCATCCGGCTGCTCATACCGATTTTAATCGGTAAAGTGGCGATTGATATGGCAATCGCATCCGGGGATATCCGTTTCCTAATTTATTTGGTAGCAGGAATCGGGGGTTTGTATGTGCTGAACTATGCGGCCAATATACTGCGGATCAAATGGGTCAATATCCTTGGACAGCATGTGATCTATGACTTGCGAAAAACGCTGTTCCGTCATATCCAGCATCTGTCACATCGTTTCTTTGATACTCGGTCTGCTGGTTCGATTCTTGTACGGGTACTAAATGATATCAACTCGTTGCAGGAGCTGTTCACGAATGGAATCATCAACTTGCTGACCGATTCTGTCATGCTGATCGGTATCATCGGGATATTGTTCTTCTTAAGTCCCCAGTTGGCCATTGCGGTACTCGTCATCCTGCCTTTCATGTTCTTCATTTCAACAAAACTGAGGCAAAGCATCAGGCGGTCTTGGCAGCAAGTGAGGATGCAGAAATCCCGCATGAATTCGCATCTGAATGAAGCAATCCAGGGAATCCGGGTGACACAGTCTTACGCGCAGGAGCCAGAGAACACGGATTATTTTGAAGCACTTAACCGAGATAACTATGAAAGTGAAAGAATTGCCACAAAAAAGAGTGCGTATTTCGGTCCTTTCGTAGAGATGAGCAATGCAATCGGGACAGTCATCCTCATTGCTTATGGAGCACATTTGATCTTAACGGATCAAATCGAGATTGGTACATTCGTTACCTTTGCTTTCTTCTTGGGCATGTTTTGGGAACCAATTTCACGATTGGGGCAGATCTATAATCAGCTGCTCGTCGCAATGGCATCCTCAGAGCGTATCTTCGAGTTTTTGGATGAGGAACCGAATGTGGAGACTCGGAAGGATGCAAAGCCGTTACCAAGAATTACAGGAGATATCCGATTCGAAAAGGTTGTGTTCGCCTATAATCAAGATCGGATTGCACTCCATGAGATCGACTTGCATATGAAAGCCGGACAGACGGTGGCACTTGTCGGTCATACAGGTTCGGGAAAATCGACTATCGCTAATCTGATCAGCCGTTTTTACGATCCCACATCCGGTTCTGTCCAGATTGATGGAGAGGATTTACGTGATGTCAGGCTCCAGGATGTAAGGGAGCAAATCAGTGTCGTCCTGCAGGATACATTCATCTTCTCTGGGACCATCATGGAGAATATCCGTTTTGGCAACCCGGAAGCAACTGACGAGCAAGTGATGGATGCAGCGCGTATTGTCGGAGCGGATGATTTCATCAGCCGCTTGGCTGATGGTTATGAGACGGAGGTCGAGGAGCGCGGTAATATCCTCTCGGCAGGAGAGAGGCAGCTGCTGTCTTTTGCACGGACCATGCTTGCCGATCCGCGGATCATCATCCTCGATGAGGCGACTGCCAGCATTGATACAGAAACAGAGCTGAAGATTCAGCATGCATTGAAAACCTTATTGCAAGGACGCACAGCCATTATGATCGCACACCGTCTTTCGACCATAAGGGAAGCCGATAATATCATTGTATTGGAACAAGGATGTATTTTGGAGCAAGGCAGCCACGAGTCGTTGATGGATAGGAAAGGTAAGTATTACGAACTGGTAAAGACACAATTTCAATCCGACGAAAAATGACAAAGAGCGTATCTCATCGGGGATACGCTCTTTGTTTTGGGTATTTTTTATTTCTTTGGGCATAACAAGAGGAGCGATTATCTATACAGAAAGCAGGGATACATTTTGTTCGCTTACGATAGTGTAATTTTAGCGCGGATGCTTACCTCTATGACGCTTGTTTTCCATATTATCTTTGCGACAATAGGTGCTGGTGTTCCATTATTGATATGCGCAGCGGAATATGTAGGTATCCGCAAGCGAGATCCCAAATATGTCTTGCTGGCCAGGAGATGGACAAGAGGCTATGTCATCATCGTCGCGGTTGGTGTGGTAACCGGGACTGCAATTGGTCTGCAGCTGTTTTTGCTCTGGCCGACTTTCATGCAGATTGCCGGCCACGTAATTGGATTACCGTTATTCATGGAAACCTTCGCATTCTTCTTTGAAGCGATTTTCCTGGGGGCGTATATTTATACTTGGGATCGATTCAAGGGAAGGTATACACATTGGTATCTTTCGCTTCCAGTTGTCATAGGCGGAGGAATGAGTGCCGTTTTCATTACTACTGTAAATGCCTTTATGAATACTCCGCAAGGCTTCACCTTGGACGGGCGTACCATTACGTCGGTTGATCCGATAATGGCGATGCTGAATCCTGCCACACCTTCGAAGGTATTTCATGTACTCACTTCGTCCTACATGACATCCGGGGCTATTCTCGCAGCCATTACAGCATTTTTCATCTTGAAATATGGAAACAATACGTACTATAAGAAAGCGCTCAAGCTGACCATGATCATCACGCTGATCTTTTCCATCTTCACGGCAATTGCCGGTGATACTTCTGCAAAATTTTTAGCAAATTATCAGCCGGAAAAGCTGGCAGCTGCTGAGTGGCATTTCAAAACAGAAAAAGGCGCGGATTTAATCCTGTTCGGCAGGCTGACGGAGGATAATGAAATCCAAGGGGCCATTCATCTTCCAAAGCTGCTAAGCTTCTTATCTTTTGGGGATTTCAACAGCGAGGTTACCGGTCTGGATAAAGTGGATGCAGATCTTATACCGCCGTTATGGATACATTATATGTTTGATTTGATGGTTATTTTTGGAGCTTTCGGTATATTGATCAGCATGTTATTTATTGTATTCATGTTTTGGAAAAAACGAGACCAGTATAATAAGTGGCTGCTTAGGGCGATTGTAGTGAATGCACCGCTTGCCATGCTGGCGATTGAATTTGGATGGATTTTTGCGGAAGTGGGACGTCAGCCTTGGATTTTGCGGGGGTATATGCGTGTTGCGGAAGGAGCAATCTCATCACCATATGTCCATTATGTATTTGCCGCATTTTTAATCCTCTACGTATTACTGGGTACATTCGTGACGCTGGTTCTTGTCAGGCTTTATAAAAAGAATCCGATCCAAAAAGAGTGGGAAATGCGCTTTCCCGATACGTTATTTGGAGGTGATCAAAAATGAGTTACGAAATATTGGGGCTATCAGCACTTTGGTTTTTCCTGTTCGCTTATTTAATCATCGCATCCATTGACTTCGGGGCGGGCTTTTTCGCTTATTATGCTTTGCAGACAAAGAAAGATCACATCCTGAATCGGCTGATTGCCAGATACCTATCCCCAGTGTGGGAAATTACGAATGTATTCTTTATATTCTTCTTCTATGGTCTGGCTTTCTTCTTCCCGGATGCTGGATACTATTTTGGGTCTGCCATGCTGATACCTGGTTCGATCGTTTTGTTATTGATTGGTATTCGCGGCTCTTTTTACGCCTTTGAGAATTATGGTTCAAGGAAAAGTAAACTATATACCTTCCTCTATGGGGCCAGCGGATTGTTCATTCCTGCAGCGATTGCCACTGGTTTGACGATATCCGAGGGAGGGTTTTTGCGTCATGAAAATGGCAGTGTCTATTTACGCTACAAAGAATTGCTGACCAACCCTTTTTCTTGGGCGGTTGTCTTTTTGGCCGTTGTATCCGTACTTTATATCAGCGCCCATTTCTTGACGTATTACGCGAATAAAGCTGGTGACGAGCCTGCACGCAAATTGCTCCGTTCTTATGCACTTTTCTGGGCTGCTCCGCAAATCATCGCCAGCTTGACAGCATTCATCTTTATCAGCAGACAGAATCCAGCGCATTATAACAACATGCTGGACCTTTGGTGGATGTTCGGGCTTTCTGTATTGTTCTTTTTGATTGGTATCTATTTGGTATACAGGGAAAGCCATTATGGCCTTTCGTTCATTTGTGTCATGCTGCAGTTTTTCTTTGCACTCTTGGGGTATGGTATCGGCCATATGCCGTACTTGCTGTACAACGAAATTCAGGTAACGGCAGATGCAACATTACCGGCAATGGGTACGGCTTTGTTGATTGCATTTGCCGGGGGGCTTCTCATGCTGATTCCATCCCTGATTCTAGTGATGCGGATGTTCTTGTTCGATGCTGAATATGTAAAAGGAAAGAAATGATACAACCTCAACTGTTTGTGATAGACTAAGATTAGTTTATGAAATAGTGGAGGAAGTAAGATGAAGAGAGAATTTGCCGTAATCGGATTGGGCCGCTTCGGCGGGAGCATCTGCATGGAATTGAGCCGGGAAGGATTCAACGTACTGGCAATCGATATGGAAGAAGACAAAGTGAATGAATTCCGCAATATCGCTTCCCATGCCATAATTGCCGATACAACGGATGAACAGGTATTGAAGGAAATAGGAATCCGAAACATCGAGCATGTGATTGTCGCCATCGGGGAAAATATCCAAGCCAGTATCTTGACGACAATAATGCTAAAAGAACTAGGTATCAAGAAAATAACCGTCAAAGCCCAAAATGATTATCATGAAAAAGTGTTGAGCAAAATCGGAGCTGATCACGTTGTCCATCCAGAACGTGATATGGGGAGAAGGATTGCCCATAAGATTATCAGCAACAACATTCTCGATTACTTGGAACTGAGTGATGAACATAGTATCGTTGAAGTGCAAGCCGGGAAGAAAATGGCTGGCAAGACCCTCATAGATCTTGACATCCGCGCGGCTTTTGGCTGTAACGTCGTGGCCATCAAACAAGCAAATGAGATTAATGTGAGTCCTTCGCCGGATGCGGAGCTCAACTCGGAAGACATATTGATTGTCATTGGTGCAGATCGTGACTTGGGTCGTTTTGAGCGTGCCATTGCCGATGATTGAATTAAAAACCCAAACAGATTTTAGCTGTTTGGGTTTTTTTGTCGTTAAAAAAGGTTACATACAAAAGGAGGATAAATTAGAAACGGGAGATGGTAACGTGTTTGAAAGAAGAACAGGAGAAGTATTGGCTGATCAACTGATCGACTGGGGTGCGGATCATGTGTACGGTATACCAGGCGATTCCGTGAATGAGTTCATCAGTGACTTACATAAGAAGGAGGATGAGTTGCAGTTCATCCAAGTCCGTCACGAGGAGGCAGGTGCACTTGCAGCAGCTGCTTATGCCAAGCTAACCGGAAAGCTTGGGGTTTGCTTGTCGATTGCAGGGCCTGGAGCGGTCCACCTTCTGAATGGATTGTATGATGCACGCGAAGACAAGGCGCCAGTTCTCGCCATTGTCGGGCAAGTGCCTTCCAACGAGCTGGGAACAGGTGCTTTCCAGGAAGTGAAGCTTGAGCAGATGTTTGAGGATGTAGCTGTATTCAACGAAAGGGCAGAATCATTCGAACAGCTGCCGGATTTGTTGAATCAAGCGATACGTGAAGCTTATGCCAACTCCGGAGTGAGTGTCTTGGTCGTTTCGGATGATTTATTTGCACAGAAGCATCCAGAGAAACCTGGTAAGACGTCAGCTAACTATGCCAAACCTAGGATTGCTCCGGCCAAGCAGGATCTCCAGGAAGCAGTGAAACTGATCAACCAGGCGAAAAAACCGATCATCTTAGCAGGTAAAGGAGCAAAGCACGCCCGTACGGAGCTGCTTACATTTGCTGAGCATATTGAATCTCCGATTATCCTGAGTCTGCTTGGCAAGGGTATCATTCCGGATCATCACAGCTATAATTTAGGGCAGCACGGGCAGATTGGAACAACACCTTCCTATGAAGCGATCAATGAAGCGGACTTGTTGCTGCTTGTAGGTACGAGCTTCCCGTATCGTACGTTTTTGCCGGATAATCTGCCTGCTATCCAGATTGATAATAGGCCAAGTACGATCGGGAGCATTTATCCAGTAGAAGTGGGCTTACCCGGAGATAGCAAGGAAGTGCTCCAGGAACTGACCGAATTAACGGAAGAAAAACAGGATACGGCTTATGTGGAAAAGTACCAAGAGAAAATGAAGGACTGGCACACACAGCTGCAAATACAGAAGAAGAGGGAAGAATCCCCTATACAGCCGCCGCAAATCATGTATGCCCTGGAAAACAATATGGATAAGGATGCGGTCATTTCCTGTGATGTAGGAAATGTGACAGTTTGGACAACGAGATATCTGCCTTTGACCCAGCAGGACTTTGTCGTATCGGGACGCCTGGCAACAATGGGCTGCGGGCTGCCTGGTGCAATCGCATCAAAGTTGGCATATCCAGATAAGCAATCGATCGCAATTTGCGGGGATGGCGGCTTTAGTATGAATATGCAGGATTTTGTCACAGCGGTAAAATACGACTTGCCGGTGAAAGTGATTGTGTTAAATAACAGTCAGCTTGGCTTGATCAAGTTTGAACAAGCAACAATCGGTGCCTCCAACTATGGAATTGATATGGGAGAAATGAATTTCGCTCAATTCGGTCAATCTTGCGGTGGTGAGGGTTATCGGGTTGAAAAATTCGAAGACTTGGAAACAAGCATCAAGCAAGCATTCCTCTCTGATAAACCTGCGATAATTGATGTAGTGATTGAGGATATGGCGCCGCTGCCAGGGAAGATATCCTACCAGCAGGCTGTGAAGTATACAGAATATCTGATCAAAGAGTTCTTCTCTACCGGGAAAATAGAGCTTCCGAATATGAAGGAGTCAGTCAAACGTTTATTGAAATAAGAAAAGCCTGAGCGCTATGCTCAGGCTTTTTATCATACTTCCATGATGATCGGAAGTACCATTGGGCGGCGTTTCGTTTTTTCGAACAAGAACGGCGCAATTGTATCTGTAATTTCATTCTTGATTTCAGACCATTGTGTTGTTTTTCTTTCCATCACTTTATTCAAGTGGGCAGAAACGATTTTTTGAGCCTCATTGATAAGATCTTCTGATTCACGCATATAAACGAAACCGCGAGAAATGATATCCGGGCCGGAAGCGATGCGGAATTCTTTCATATTGATGCTGACAACGACAATGACAAGTCCTTCTTCAGATAGGATGCGGCGATCACGCAATACGATATTACCGATATCGCCGATACCGCTGCCGTCTACATAAATGGAACCAGATGGAATTTTACCTGCAATGGCAGCACTATCTTTACCTAATGCCAGTACATCACCGTTATCCATGATGAATGAATTCTCTTCGCTAATACCAGTAAGCTTACCAAGTTTCATATGCTCTACCAGCATACGGTATTCCCCGTGTATTGGCATGAAGTACTTCGGATTCATCAAGCGAAGCATTAGCTTCTGTTCTTCTTGACTGCCGTGACCGGAAGTATGGATATTGTTCAACGCGCCATGAATGACGGCTGCTCCTGCACGATACAGCATGTTGATAATACGGCTTACACTAATCGCGTTACCCGGAATCGGGGAAGACGAGAAGACAACCGAATCGCCAGGCTGAATTTGAATCTGACGGTGTGTTCCGTTAGCAATTCGAGAAAGTGCAGCCATTGGTTCACCTTGGGAACCGGTACATAGAATAACAACTTCATTCGCTGGCAGACGATTAATCTGGTGCGAATCGATGAACGTTTCTTTCGGTGCATTGATGAATCCAAGTTCGATACCAAGATTGATATTTGTTTCCATGCTTCTTCCGAAAATGGCAACTTTACGGCCTGTTTTCACAGCTGAATCGATTACTTGCTGCAACCGGTGGATATTGGAAGCAAAAGTAGCGAATATCAAGCGGCCATCGACGCGTCTGAAAATATCGCTGATGCTTTCACCGACAACACGTTCAGACATGGTGAATCCTGGCACTTCACTATTTGTTGAGTCGGAAAGTAAGCAAAGCACGCCTTCTTTGCCGATTTCAGCCATTTTCGCTATATCAGCTGGCTGTCCGACTGGAGTGAAATCAAATTTGAAGTCACCAGTATGCACGATGTTGCCGGGAGGGGTCTTAACGACTACACCGAATGATTCCGGAATACTGTGCGTTGTACGGAAGAAGCTGACAGAAGTCTTTCTGAACTTGATAATGTCATCTTCACCATAAATGTTAAGCTTGGCATTTCGCAAGAGGCCATGCTCATCCAATTTATTTTTGATCATTCCCATCGCAAGCTTCCCTGCATAAATTGGAATGTTCACTTCTTTCAAGAGGTAAGGTACGCCGCCGATGTGGTCTTCGTGACCATGTGTAATGAACAAGCCTTTGACTTTGTCCTGATTTTGCACGATGTAAGTGAAGTCAGGAATTACATAGTCAATACCAAGAAGCTCGTCCTCCGGGAATTTGATTCCTGCATCGATAATGATGATTTCATCCTGGAACTGGACCCCATACATGTTCTTGCCGATTTCTCCGAGTCCGCCAATGGCAAAAACAGCTGTTTGGTCATTTTTTACGAATTTCATTTCGCTTGCTCCAGGTTGAAGTTTTCGGATTGTTTTTCATATTCAAGATGTGCTTCATCGAGCGGCTGGATGAACTCGATGTTAATTGCACGATCTGCTAATGTTTTTCGAACCTGTCTGACGTTTTCCGCTTCCATGTACAAGCTCTCAGTGCGCTCGCGTACAGGAATCTCGGAAGGGTTTTCCTGATAATATACTTTAAATACCATATCTATCTCTCCTATTCTCATGGTTGACAAAATTGCTTTCTATCCATAACGAACGGAGCAAGTCTGTATAAAACCGAATTGCTGGCGTATTGCTATTCAGTTAGATCTTGTCCGCACGTAGTAGGCACTCGTCGTTTTTGGCCAAATAAATCTTTCCACCGTTTCTTTAACTTTTCCTTCAAACGCTTGAGCACACGAAGCAACTCCTTTCGTTTCGCAGAAAAGCAAGAAAAAACGTTTACCGGTCCAATCCCTCTTACTTACAGTATAGTATGAAAACGCTAAGATGGAAACAAAAACAAAGCATACTTTCAAAAAAACTGCCGATAAAAGGAAGGGGATGGTTGTTTTCTCTTGGGATTCATGTAAAGATATTTTTCGACGAACCTGCATAACTTATACTCGATTATAAGAAGTGGCGAGGAAAGATGCAAGGGCAGGAAAGACTAGGAGGAGGATGTACTATGGGGAAAAGTATCGTATTCTTGGATATCGATGGCACAATCCTGAATACAAAAGGTGAAATTCCAAAGGCAACCAAAGAAGCTGTCCGCGCGTTAAGGGATAACGGGCATTATGTGGCGATAGCGACGGGAAGAGCTCCATTCATGTTTGAGGAAATCCGCAATGAATTGGAGATCGATTCTTTCGTGTGCTATAACGGTCAATATGTCGTATTTGAAGGGGAAGTCATCCATCGCAATCCGATTGAACGACAGCACTTGCTGCGTTTATATGATGAAGCGTCCGAAAAAGAACATGCCATGGTTTTCATGGGTGATACGATCATGAAGGCATCGGAAACGGACAATGGATTTATCCGGGACAGCCTAGCGTCACTTGGATTTACATATCCTGAAATCGATAAGGACTATTTCCACCATGAACCAATCTACCAAGCACTTCTATTCTGCGAGGAAGAGGAAGAAGCAGCTTATTCCGCGCATCATGAGCATGTACGTTTCATAAGATGGCATCCTCTTTCCTGCGATGTCCTGCCTGGTGACGGCTCCAAAAAAATCGGTGTGATGAAGCTGCTGAAAGCAGCAAATATTTCTGTGCAAGCAGCTTATGCGTGTGGAGATGGGCTGAATGACTTGGAGATGATAGCATTCGCGGGTACAGGCATTGTAATGGGGAATGCCGTTCCTGAACTGAAAGAGCTTGCCGACATCCAAACGGCACATGTCGATGAAGACGGACTTGCACTAGGCCTGAAGAAGGCCGGCTTGATATAAACAAAAATGCGCACTCTGGCTGAGTGCGCATTTTTTATAGTTCAATTGGTTTGGAGTTCTCCGGTTGAGCGAAGGGGTCGTCCTTGTTGATGCGATCATAGAACATCGTTCCGTTTAAATGATCGATTTCATGCTGGAAGACAACAGCTGCATAGCCCTTGAGCCGCAATTTTACTTCTTTGCCTTCCAATGTGACAGCTTTGACTGTGATACGGGTATACCTCGGTACATAGCCGGGTATTTCGCGATCGACGGACAAGCAGCCCTCACCGCTCATCAGATACGTATTTTCGACAGAATGACTGACGATTTTTGGATTGAAAAGACCGTATTCATAGAAGGTTCCGTTTGGATCTTCGAAATAGACCGCAATCATGCGTTTGGAGAGGCCGATTTGCGGTGCTGCCAGGCCTACACCCGGACGGAGGTCGTATTTTTTCGCTATTTCCTCATCTTGGCTATTCTTTAAGTACTCTAGCATTTCTGTCAATGTTTGTTTATCTTCATCCGAAGCAGGCAATTCGACTTCTTTTGCAACCTGTTCGAGAATGGGATTGCCTTCACGGATAATGTCATCCATGGTAATCATGCTGATCACTCCTTGCGCTGTTACTTTTCCGTTCCTTAGTGTATCACAAGAATGTCTGAATGACACCAGAATCAGTCTGCAGATTCGTTATCGTATTTCTTTAACGTTTTGAGGCTTTGTTATACAATGTAGGAGAATACATAGAAGCTGTGGGAAACATGGCAGAGGAGGATACGTTTTGCGCAAGTTAGGAATAGGCCTACTCCTGATGGGGAGCGCCGTGGGACTCACTGCATGTAACAATGCGTCGCCGGAGGAGCAGGTTTACAATCACTTGGAGGAGACTATATCCCTTGAATCAGGATATGTCGAACAGCAAGATTCTTTGACGGACCTGGAGAAGAAGGAACAGGATTTATACAATGAGATTTTACAGTACGGTGAGGATGAACTGGATCAAATCAAGAGCAAATCAAAGGAAGCAATCGACTTGATCGGACAGCGCAAGGATGCGCTAGCTAAGGAAAAGGAAAGCTTGGATGAAGCAGAAGCGGAATTCAAGAAAATCGATTCCATCATCGATGATCTCCAAAGCGATGATGCCAAAGAAAAAGCACAAACACTTTATGAAACGATGGAAGCCAGATATAGTGCTTACGAGAAACTCCATGATGCTTATACAAAAGCTTTGGATGAAGATAACGTTTTATATGAAATGTTTCAGCAAGATGATATTACACAGGATGAATTGACGAGCCAAATCGAAAAAATCAATGCTGGCTACGAAGAAATCAAAGCGGCTAATGAAGAATTCAATAAAGAGACAGAAGCATTCAATGAACAAAAACAGCAGTTCTATGAAGCGGCTGGTTTGAATGTGGATATGGAATGAATAGAAACCCTTTTCTCGGAATGAGAAAAGGGTTTTTTATTTCACTGATACAGTATTAAAATATTGTGTAGTACAGTTGGTGAACCGATAATTGTGAAGATTTCTTTAATAGCGTTTTCATAAATAATCGGCAATATCCAATCTAAGATGTTGACGTTTTCCGGCAAGATAAGCTAAACTATAACAGGACATGAATTGTATCACTTTTCGTTATCATGATTTATGTAACAGTTTTGTGTACTTCTGTTGTAACCGGTTAAAAGAGGGGATGCAGCGGGTACAGTAAACTATTGTGGTACTTCCTGTGTTTTTGGAAAGGCTATTACAGTAAATATAGTTCTAGGAAGGATAGGTGACTAGCTTTGAAACGTACGCTAGAAGGTATTGAAGAACAGTTTGAAATGTTTCAAATCCTTAACGAAGATGGCGAAGTTGTAAACGAAGAAGCTTTGCCGGATTTGTCAGATGAAGAATTGAAAGAATTAATGCACAGAATGGTATATACGCGCATCCTTGATCAGCGCTCCATTGCATTGAATAGACAAGGTAGACTAGGTTTCTACGCACCAACAGCAGGTCAGGAAGCTTCTCAGCTTGGAACGCATTTTGCTTTGGAGAAAGAAGACTTCATCCTGCCTGGATATCGTGATGTACCGCAGCTTATCTGGCATGGTCTTCCGCTTTATCAAGCATTCCTATTCTCCCGTGGACACTTCCATGGCAACCAGTTCCCTGAAGGTGTAAACGCGCTAAGCCCGCAAATCATCATTGGTGCTCAGTATACGCAAGCAGCTGGTGTTGCATTAGGTATGAAACGCCGCGGTAAAAAATCCGTAGCAATTACTTATACAGGTGATGGTGGTACGTCACAAGGTGACTTCTACGAAGGTATGAACTTCGCAGGGGCATATGATGCACCGGCTATCTTTATCGTACAGAACAACCAATTCGCAATCTCTGTGCCTCGTGAGAAGCAGACAAAAGCGAAAACACTTGCTCAGAAAGCAGTTGCAGTGGGAATCCCTGGCATCGTTGTTGATGGTATGGATGTCCTTGCGGTTTATGCAGCTACTAAAGAAGCTCGTGAGCGCGCAATCAACGGCGAAGGCCCTACATTGATCGAAACGCTTACTTACCGTTACGGTCCACACACAATGGCTGGTGACGATCCGACTCGCTACCGTACAGAAGATATGGATACTGAGTGGGAAAAACAAGATCCATTGGTACGTTTCCGCAAGTATTTGGAAGCTAAAGGTCTATGGTCCGAGGAAGAAGAAAACAAAGTGATCGATCAAGCGAAAGAAGAAATCAAAGCTGCGATCAAAGAAGCGGATAACTATCCGAAAATGAAAGTATCCGACTTGATCAACAATATGTACGAAGTCCTTCCTTCTAACCTTGAAGAACAATTGGAAGTGTACAAAGAAAAGGAGTCGAAGTAAGTCATGGCACAAATGACAATGATCCAAGCAATCACTGATGCTCTACGTACAGAACTGAAGAATGACGAAAACGTTATGATCTTCGGGGAAGACGTTGGTAAAAACGGCGGTGTATTCCGTGCGACTGAAGGTTTGCAAGCTGAATTCGGCGAAGAGCGTGTATTCGATACACCGCTTGCTGAGTCTGCAATCGGCGGTATGGCTGTAGGTCTTGCACTTGAAGGTTTCCGTCCGGTACCGGAAATCCAATTCTTTGGTTTCGTTTACGAAGTAATGGACGCAATCAGCGGACAATTGGCTCGTTTGCGTTATCGTTCCGGCGGCACACAGAATGCACCGGTTACAATCCGCGCGCCATTCGGCGGCGGTGTGCACACTCCTGAATTGCACGCGGACTCCCTTGAAGGACTTATGGCACAGCAGCCTGGTCTTAAAGTGGTCATCCCATCCAACCCTTACGATGCAAAAGGTCTATTGATCTCTGCGATCCGCGACAACGATCCAGTTATCTACCTTGAGCACATGAAACTATACCGTTCTTTCCGTGAAGAGGTTCCTGAAGAGGAGTACACTGTAGAACTTGGTAAAGCTGCTGTTAAGCGCGAAGGTACAGATGTGACGTTGATCGCTTATGGCGCGATGGTGCAAGCGTCCATGAAAGCGGCTGAAGAGCTTGAGAAGAACAACGTATCTGCTGAAGTTATCGACTTGCGTACTGTAAGCCCGATCGACCTTGATACAGTACTTGCTTCCGTTAAGAAAACAGGTCGTGTAGTTGTTGTACAAGAAGCACAGCGCCAAGCTGGTATCGCTGCTCACTTGATCTCTGAGATCCAAGAGCGCGCTATCCTTCATCTTGAAGCTCCAGTAATGCGTGTGGCTGCACCGGATACTGTATTTGCTTTCTCGCAAGCAGAAGAAGTATGGCTACCAAACCATAACGACATCGTAGAAAAAGCGAACGAAGTAATCAATTTCTAAAAGCAGAATCAGGAGGTAATTATTTTGGCTTTCGAATTCAAAATGCCGGATATCGGTGAAGGTATTCACGAAGGTGAAATCGTAAAATGGTTCGTCAAAGAAGGCGACACGGTAGCAGAGGACGACGTACTTTGCGAAGTGCAAAATGATAAAGCAGTTGTAGAAATCCCTTCTCCATATGAAGGTAAAGTACTTAAGATCTCTGTTGGTGAAGGTGAAGTTGCGATTGTTGGCGATACACTTATCACTTTTGAGGGTGAAGGCGGCGAAGAAGGAGGAGATGCTCCGGCTCCAGCTGAGCAGGAACAGACTTCCATCCAGGCTAACGCTACTGAATCCAACGAAACAGTAAAAGAAATTAAAGAAGAAGGCCCTAAAGCTGAAGTTTCCGGTGAACTTATCATCGCGATGCCTTCCGTACGCAAATACGCTCGTGAGCAAGGCGTTGATATCAAACAAGTATCCGGCTCTGGTAAGGGCGGACGTGTGCTAGCGGAAGATATCGACAGCTTCAAAAACGGTGGTGCTGCAGCTGCTCCGCAAGCTGAAGCTGCAAATGAGCCTGTTGCTGAGCAAAAAGCATCTGCTCCAGTTGTTTCTGGTGATGAATACCCTGAATCCAGAGAGAAAATGAGCGGTATCCGTCGTGCAATCGCTAAAGCGATGGTTACTTCCAAAACTACAGCTCCTCACGTTACATTGATGGACGAAGTAGATGTAACGGAGCTTGTTGCTCATCGTAAGAAATTCAAAGCTGTTGCAGCTGAAAAAGAAATCAAGCTTACGTATCTTCCATACGTTGCCAAAGCGCTTGTTTCTGTATTGAAAAACTTCCCGATCTTGAACTCTTCCATCGATGATGCGACAGACGAGATCGTTACAAAACATTATTACAACATCGGTATCGCAGCTGATACTGAAAAAGGTCTTCTTGTACCAGTTGTAAAAAATGCGGATAGCAAATCCATCTTCACTATTTCCCAGGAAATCAACGAGCTGGCTGTTAAAGCACGTGATGGAAAACTTGCTCCGAATGAAATGAAAGGTGCTTCAAGCACAATTTCTAACATCGGTTCTGCTGGCGGTCAGTGGTTCACTCCGGTAATCAACTACCCTGAAGCAGCTATCCTAGGTGTTGGACGTATCGCTGAAAAAGCGATTGTTAAAGACGGCGAGATCGTTGCAGCTCCAGTACTAGCACTTTCTCTAAGCTTCGACCACAGAATCGTTGACGGTGCAACTGCTCAAACAGCGATGAACCACTTGAAACGTCTATTGGCTGATCCACAACTAATCATGATGGAGGGATAAGAAATGGTAGTAGGAGACTTCCCAATCGAATTAGATACACTTGTTGTAGGTGCGGGACCTGGCGGCTATGTAGCTGCCATCCGCGCTGCACAAGAAGGGCAAAAAGTAACAGTAGTAGAAAAAGGAAACCTTGGCGGTGTTTGCTTGAACGTCGGCTGTATTCCTTCCAAAGCATTGATCCAAGCTGGTCACAAAGCGGAATATGCTCATGGTGATGCTGATCTAGGTATTTCTACTGAAGGTGCAAAAGTAGACTTCTCTAAAGTACAAGAATGGAAAGCTAGTGTTGTAAACAAGCTTACTTCTGGTGTTGGCGGTCTATTGAAAGGTAACAAAGTAGATGTTGTCAGCGGTGAAGTTTACTTCGTAGACAAAAACACTGTTAAAGTAATGGATGAGAAAAGCTCTCAGACTTACACTTTCAACAACTGTATCATCGCGACAGGTTCTACACCTATCGAGCTTCCTAGCTTCAAGTACACGGATCGTGTTCTGGATTCTACAGGTGCTCTTAACCTTAAAGAAATTCCTAAGAAACTAGTCGTTATCGGCGGCGGTTACGTAGGAATCGAGCTTGGTACTGCTTATGCTAACTTCGGTACGGAAGTTACTGTCCTTGAAGGATTGAAAGATATCCTTGGTGGTTTCGAGAAACAAATGACATCACTTGTTTCCCGTAAACTTAAGAAAAAAGGCGTTAACATCGTTACAGAAGCTATGGCTAAAGGCGTAGAAGAAACTGCTGACGGCGTAAAAGTAACTTATGAAGCAAAAGGTAAAGAAGAAACTATCGATGCTGATTATGTACTTGTTACAGTTGGTCGTCGTCCGAATACTTCCGAACTTGGTTTGGAAGGAGTCGGTATCAAGATGACTGATCGCGGTCTTATCGAAATCGATGAGCAATGCCGTACAAACATCGAGAATATCTATGCAATCGGTGATATCGTGGAAGGCCCGCCACTTGCACACAAAGCTTCTTACGAAGGTAAGATTGCTGCGGAAGCAATCAGCGGTAAGCCATCTGCTATCGATTACAATGGTATTCCGATGGTAGTCTTCTCTGAGCCTGAACTTGCTTCTGTAGGTCACACAGAGCAGTCTGCTAAAGATGCTGGCTACAAAGTCAAAGCTGCTAAATTCCCATTTGCTGCAAACGGTCGCGCGCTGTCTCTTAATGATAGTGATGGTTTCATGAAACTTATCACTCGTGAAGAAGACGGTGTCATCCTTGGTGCTCAAATCGCTGGTCCTAACGCGAGCGATATGATTGCTGAGCTTGGCCTTGCGGTTGAATCCGGAATCACAGCTGAAGATATTGCACTTACAATCCATGCTCACCCATCTCTTGGTGAGATCACGATGGAAGCTGCTGAAGTTGCAATCGGCACACCGATCCATATCGTAAAATAATTGGAAAAGAGCCTATCCCTAGCGGATAGGCTCTTTTTTTAGTGTTCCATAGATGCTCTTGAGCTTCAAATCATTGCCTGCAAACCAATCCGCAACATCCACATCTAATCTTTTACCCCGGGCCAGGGCTGTCATCAGCCGTTTTGTATGAAAAGAATAAGCAATCGTGTGTAAAGTACCGAACAACTGGTCATAGTCTTCAAAGAAAAGTGGAGAAGCCGGATTTGAGAAAAGTGAATGTAATTCCTCTTGGGTCATATTTGATAAGTCCATCCTTGAAAGAAAGCCATCTCGCTTCGCAGAACTCGTCATATCTTGACGATTAAACGCTTCTAGTTCAGCTTTCATAAAGTGATTGACACAATTTAATCCTGAAGGCGAGGATCTCACGGAAATTTTTTCAGGGGTTGCTTCTATGACAGCATATGTACCGTTGGCATCCCCGAGAGAGAAGTTATAGCAGGCTGCATGTGGAAGGTGTTCAAATAAGTCAATAACCTGTTCGACTGTTTCACAAGTGTCCAGTGCTATCCGAAGGGCAGTCCAGGCAGATACACCTTTTCGGTATTTTGTATTACTCACAAAATGCAGGCCGATTGCCAGACCTTTCTCATTGACGCCATCATGTCTTCCGATCAGTTGAAGATTGTAGCCGATTGATCCAAACGCTTCATTTGGTGCAATAAAGCTAAGACAATGATCATAAAGAGAAGGATCAAAGTCGTAGTTACGTACATAATGATTTTTATCGACATAAGCTGTACAGCCAAGAGCTTGCGGTCTCAATAGATTGTAGCCACTGTATAATACAGCAGCATCCGGTAGAGCAATACCTAATCCATCAGCCAAACCATGCAGCTCATCCAGCAAATGAGGAGCATGAGCAGAAAACAAATCTTGAATCTCTGTATAATCAGTTTGCATGTCGGAAAGCTGGTTAAATTGTTTGAGAACTGGATTTTTGGAATAAACAGCTGCCGTATTCCTTCCTATTTCGTAAGCACTGCCTCTAAATTGGATGATGTCAGCTTTCATTTCATCCATATAATCACTCCTTTTGAGGATTAATCCTCGCTAAATTTGAAGTGTTGGAACACCCCTGTGATAACATAGCGTTTGCGGATAGAAAATAACTTAGGAAGAAGTTGGCGCTGTTACTGAATCAAAATGGCCTTCCTATCTAATTTTAAAATTAACTTGAATAATAGTTTAAATGGAACTATGAGGTACGGCTATGATGATAACAATAGAAGATATACCAAAATGTAAAGTCGTATATTTTAGAACAGTAGATCCGTATGGAAGCTAAGAAAGTTTTCAGATGATGAGGATTTTTAAGCGGTGGATCAAAATAACGATTTAATCCATAAACAACAAATATATAGTATTGCGCAAGATAACCCAGAAATTACATAAAGAGTGCAGGTATGACGTCATGCTCCCAACTAAACGGTATTTTACTGATGATTCATTGGTTAATCATGGTGTATTCGGAGGAGGAAAGTACGCAATTTGTGTTATCCAAGATACAACGCAGGCAGTGAATGATTTTTGGGAAAACATGAATACCTCTAATAAAAGGAGAAATTAACGCTTGGAGCTTTTGACAAGATTTGTGAATTTTTAGTGCCTGTACAATGATATAAGCGGTATGAGATACAAATAAATGACATGATCAGGCTGCCATGCTACCAGTTTTTATGGTGCGTAGCAGCTGAATTTTTTGGATACGCTCCTGCTTATAATACTTCATATTGACTCTGACATACAGTCTTTATGCCGCATTTCTCCCAAAAAAATACCCTCCAAATGAACACATGTCATTTGAAGGGTATTATTATGTCCATTTGGTTAGATTAGTTTAATTTAATCGTCCGTCTTTTGTCCCTGTTTCGTTTTTTTATCTATCAAATTTAGACGTTTTGCTTCCTTGCCTAAAGTCTTGATGAGTGAAACTACGACAAGAATCATGATGATTGCAAATGGGAAGGCTGCTATGATCGAAGCTGTCTGCAGTGCACCGAGACCATCTTCCCCACCAACCCACAACAAAATTGCTGCAGTTGCTGACTGGACCAATCCCCAAATCAATTTGACTGTCTTGGAGGGGTTCAAATCTCCATTAGTCGTTTGCATTCCTAGTACGAATGTAGCTGAATCCGCAGATGTGATGAAGAATGTCGCGATAAGCAGCAAAGCCAAAACGGAGAGAATCATTCCTCCAGGAAGCTGCGTCATCATAGCAAACAAACCTACTTCCTCGCCTAGTGATGAAATATCACTGAACAGGTCGATGTTTTGGAAATACTCCATGTTGATGCCTGTAGCTCCAAATACAGCGAACCAGATTGCACCAAAGATTGTTGGTACCAGCAGTACACCAGTTACAAATTCTCTTATCGTGCGGCCGCGTGATACTCTGGCGATGAATGTCGCGACAAAAGGTGCCCATGCGATCCACCAAGCCCAATAAAACAATGTCCAATCTCCAATCCAGGAGTTGTCTGTATCATAAGGCGTCAGACGCATGCTCCATTCTGGAAGATGCTGGACGTATTGTCCCAATGATGTAACAAGGGAATCAAGAATAAAATTGGTCGGACCAAGCAAAAGTACGGCAAGCATTAGCAACACAGCAAATATTATGTTGGCGTTACTGAGAATTTTAATTCCTTTGTCCAGGCCGCTCAATGCCGATCCGATGAAAAGTACTGTAACGACAATAATAATCAGCAGTTCTGTCGTGAAGGTCGGTTCGATTCCCTCAAATAAATAAGAAATTCCCCCGCTGATTTGAATTGCACCAAGGCCCAGCGATGTAGCTACACCAAAAATAGTCGCAAAAACAGCAATGATATCGATGACTTTTCCCAGTGGGCCGTGAATCCGTTCCCCGAATACTGGTTCCAAAATGGCGCTTATCACTCCGCCGCTGGATTGTTTACGGAAGGTAAAGTAGGCAATTGCCAACGCTAAGGTAGCGTAAATAGCCCAAGGGTGCAGTCCCCAGTGGAAAAAGCTATAAGAGATGGCGGTCGTACCTGCTTCGGCTGTTCTGGCTTCGTCGACCACAGATGGAGGGGAATTAAAGTGGTTGAGAGGTTCTGATGCTCCCCAGAATACTAGGCCAATCCCCATACCGGCACTAAATAGCATCGCAAACCAAGACATATAACTATATTCCGGTTTGTCATCTGGTTTTCCCAGCGTGATTTTTCCATACTTCGAAAAAATCAAGAAAAAAGCGAAACCTAATAGTAACGTAGCGGTCAGTAAATAAAACCAGCCAAAACGATCGACTAGGAAGCTCTGTATGACAGTTGTTACATTATTGACATTACCGTTTGGCAGGATGGATTCTGGAATACTTCCCCAAATAAGAAAAGCAACCACAATACCAATTCCCCACCAAAATACACTTGTCGTTTTCTTCATAAGTAAATCCTTTCTGCTTTAAAGTTTGTATAACGTTGCACAAATTACTATTATAACAATCTCTACTTCACCTTCCTACCCGTCTCGACAAATTAGTAAACCATGACCGGTTCCTTTCTCCTAAACTCGACATGAATTGACCTTTTCGCATTACAAGTCCAAAACTTTCCACTATAATGGCAGTATTATGTCAAAATGGAGGGTTTTACAGTGAAGAGATTTTTAGTATTTCCCATGCTCTTATGCTTATCCGGTGTCTTGATCAGTGGTTGTGCCAGTTCAGGACAATCGAGTGAAGATACGGAACAGACCGAAACCACGGCGAGCACTTCTGCTTCTGGAGATGAGCAGGGAGAAGATGGAGGAGAACCGGCAGAACAAGAACAAGAAGCAAAACAAGAAGAAAGGCAGGAACCTCGATACAAAGTGTCGGAAGTCTCTTCCATTGTTCCGCTTGATGATGCTGAATCGCAGGTCGCGCTCCTGACTTTTGATGATGCACCGGACAAGCATGCACTTGAGATAGCCGAATCATTGAAGGAAGCTGACGCACCGGCGATCTTTTTTGTGAACGGTCATTTTCTGACGACGGATGAAGAGAAACAAACATTGAAAAAAATTCATGACATGGGGTTTGCAATCGGAAACCATACCTACAGTCATGCCAATTTAAATGACTTGACGGACGAAGAAGTGAAAGAGGAGATTCTAAAAGTAAATGAGCAAGTAGAGGAAATCACAGGGGAAAAGCCGGAATTTTTCCGAGCTCCATTCGGCGAAAACACGGATTACAGCAGACAGCTGGCTGAAGATGAAGGAATGACAGTGATGAACTGGACGTATGGTTATGACTGGGAAAGCCAATACCAAGACAGTGGTGCTTTGGCTGATATTATGGTCAATACGGAAC
The DNA here is from genome assembly GCF_900101385.1 of Terribacillus halophilus. Taxonomy (GTDB): domain Bacteria; phylum Bacillota; class Bacilli; order Bacillales; family Amphibacillaceae; genus Terribacillus; species Terribacillus halophilus. The sequence goes on along the minus strand of NZ_FMZB01000003.1, from coordinate 339,822 downwards.
TGTTGGGAAATGGTGCCAATTTACTTATGCATGATCGGGAATGGACAGCAGGTGCCGTTCCTGCCATTGTAAATGGACTAAGAGATAAGGGGTATCAACTTGTCGACCCTTCTGAAATAGAACGTCCATTATAAAAAAAACTCCCCAAATGGGGAGTTTTTTAACGAAATGCATGATGTTCTTTGATTACCCGGATGTATTCAATCGATTCATCCATCAATCCTTGCACTGGCAGGCCAGCTTCAAGATTTCGGTTGATATAGCTGATATTTTCGACACTGATAATTTCACCTGGTATGAAAATCGGAATGCCGGGCGGATAGACCATGATGGATTCAGCGCTGATCCGACCTTCTGCTTCTTCAAGCGGAATAGTTTCGGTATCTGCATAAAAAGCTTCGCGCGGGCTTAAAGACAAGACAGGTATTTCAGGTACAGATACTTCCATTTCCGAAAAAGAAATAGCTGCTTGGTGAAGGTCTGCTAAATCCGTCAATGCATCCAAGAGTTGTTGGAGATCTTCTTCTGTATCCGCGGGCGTAATCAAAAACAATAGGTTATACAAGTCAGATAGCTCGACTTCGATATTTTTTTCTTTCCGAAGCCAGCGTTCTGCTTCACTGCCTGATATACCAAGCTGCTTTACCGATACGAGCAGTTTGGTTGGATCCATGCTAAAAGCAGCCTCTGAGCCAAGAATTTCTTCACCGGCGCAATACAGTCCAACAATATCGTTTATTCGCTGGCGTGCGTCATTTGCCAGTCTGATGGCATGGGTGTTCATTTCCTGCCCTTTGGTGGCGAGCTGGCGACGCGCAGCATCGAGTGATGCAAGCAGGATATAGGAAGTGCTCGTCGATGTGAGCATGGAAAGCACGGTCTGTACTTGTTCATGCCGCACCAAACCCTCCCGCAAATTCAAAATCGAGCTCTGCGTCAGAGAACCTCCAAGCTTATGCACGCTGGTAGCAGCAAGATCTGCGCCTGCAGCCATCGCCGAAACCGGCATGTCGTCATGGAAATGAATATGGACGCCATGTGCTTCATCAACCAGGACAGGTATTTCAAAACGGTGTGAAATATCTACAATACGGGTTAAATCCGCTGCCACGCCGAAATAGGTCGGATTGATGACAAGCACAGCTTTTGCATCGGGATTCGCTTCCAAAGCCTTCTCGACAGCCTCTGGTGTGATACCGTGTGATATGCCGAGTTTATCATCCAGTTGAGGATGCACAAAAACAGGGATTGCACCGGAAAAGATGAGTGCACTTGTCACGGATTTATGGACGTTCCGCGGTACGATGATCTTATCTCCCGGTTTGCATACACTCATGACCATGGCCATGATCGGAGTGCTTGTACCCTGGACGGAAAAAAAGGTGTAATCCGCACCAAAGGCAGTGGCTGCAAGCTGCTGAGCTTCTTGGATCATGCCGTGCGGGTGATGCAAGTCGTCCAGAGGTTCTATATTTATCAAATCGATGGATAGGGCATTTTCGCCGATGAATGCAGAGAATTCCCGATCCATTCCTTTGCCGGTTTTATGTCCTGGAATATGGAACTGTAATGGTTTGTTCGCGGCATGTTTGCGCAGACCATCGAACAGTGGTGCTTGTTCTTGTGAAAACATCTTAGCTGACACCTCTTTACATGTTAAAAACAAAAGAATTATAGCAAAACTGTATCCTGATTACTAGCATCGCATGAAAAGTTATTTTCGTGTTACACTATTATCCAGGGAAAAGGAGGGATAGGATGAATTACAGCTATCCGATAGATGAAACTTGGACGAAAGAAGAAATCATTGATGTAGTGAATTTCTTCTCTTTGGTGGAGCGTACGTATGAGGAAGGCATATTGCGTGAAGACCTGCTGCTGGCATATGAACGTTTCAAGCAGATTGTACCTTCCAAATCGGAAGAAAAGCAGCTGGACGCAAAATTTGAAAAAGATTCCGGTTATTCCAGCTATAGAGCAGTCAAAAAAGCAAGAGCAGCTGCATCGGGTGAAAAAATCACCATGTAAAAAAATCCCCTCCTATTGCAGGAAGGGGATTTCATGTATCATGCAGGTTCAAAAGCGGCCTGCTCATACAAAATGGCTGTATGTTTCAGGACGTCCTGACATACGTTAAGGAATGTTTCCTTCGAAGCTAGCGCTGGGTCATCAGGCTGCAAATGGACGCCGCAGACAAGTTCCGCTTTTTTGATATGCTGCAGTCGGTCTGCGATCTTGTCGAACAGATCGTCGGAGATAGGGGATGCATCCGGCTTCATATGGTCCATTGACCAGACATAATGGGACGGGATAGAATCCAATATCTGCTCTTTCGCTTCTGTCATTTTGTGTCCGACGGTTTCCTTTAAAGGACTTTCGTAAATAAGCGCAAATTGGACGAATACATGCGTTCCCCACAGTCCAATCTGGAAATGAGGCAGCTTCTTATATCCGCGTTTGCTTGAAGCAAGGGCGGACCATGTGTCGTTCGGTGGATTCTTTGTGCGGCGCGCGTGCTTTGCTACGTGGACATACATATCATGATCTGTCACTTGCTCTGCATAAGGCGCAAGCTCGGAAGCGAGCATCTCTAGTTTAGGAGACAAGCGGCTGCGGAGCTCTTCCATTCTTTCTTCCAATCCATCTATTGAAAAAACATTGAAATCTTGTTTCGTGAATAATGCGGTCATTATTGTCACTCAATCTTCCTTCATCATACCTGTCCAATAGGCAAATTGCAAGCGAGGAAAGGTTTACAATCCGCTCTGCAGTGGTAAAAAGAAACAACTTCACTGTTTGGAAAAATAAGATAGGAGGAAGCGAAGATGCGCGATGTGATGGAAGCTTTAAGGAAAAGAGAAGCGGAAGAAAAGGTTCCTGCTATACGTCTTGAAATAGATTATTACCTTATGACCCTGTACGATGCCATGCAGGAAGATGATGAAAATGCAGTCAAGCTAACAAAAGAGAAGCTTCAAGTGCTCAGCGAACAATTGAACGGGTTCGAATCATGAGCATAATTGTGATAAGCTAGTGGAAAGAATGGGGGATTGCATGATGGAGCAATCAATGAAGCATACATTGCATAAGCAAGCACAGCAGTGGGTACTGGAAGCAGGGCGGCTTATCAAGGAGAAGATGGATGAACCATTGGAGATCATGACAAAGTCGAGCCCGAAAGATCTTGTAACAAAGATGGATAAGGCAGTGGAATCCTTCTTTTTGGAAAAAATCCGAGAAAACTACCCTTCACACAAAGTGTTGGGGGAGGAAGGCATCGGGGAGGCTGTATCCGAGACGAAAGGGACGGTTTGGATAATCGATCCGATAGACGGTACGATGAATTTCGTCCATCAGAAAACCAATTTTGCCATATCGATAGGGATCGTACACGACGGAATTGCGGAAATCGGAGTAATCTACAATGTAATGGAAGATACGCTTTATCATGCCAAGCGCGGAGAAGGGGCATACAAGGATGATGTTAAGCTGCCGATGCTTCCGGAAAAGACGATTGATCAGTCCATCATCGAGCTGAACCATTTCTGGCTCTGTCCTAATCGACGTGTAAATGAAGAAAAACTGCAGAAGCTTATTTATCGTGCAATGGGAACACGCGCCTATGGTTCGGCGGCATTGGAGCTTGCTTTTCTTGCCGAAGGGATAACGGATGCTTATTTGACCTTCAGCCTGCAGCCTTGGGATTATGCTGGCGGCTTTGTGCTATTGCACGAAGTGGGAGGCAAGCTGACAGATGCAACAGGTGAGCCGGTCGATTTCTTGAATCGGACAACGATAGTGGCAGCCAACAGCAGCATCCACAAGGAATTGATTGAAGAATATATTGAACTAAAATAAAAAAGACGGGTTGTCCCGTCTTTTTTATTGTCCTTTTCGTTTTGCGAAGATACCGGCACCCATGATGAAGAACCCGGCAATGATGGCTGCTGTCATCCAGCCGTAATTCTGGTAGCTGATCGTCACACCGGCTGCTACGAAACAGGCAATCACCAATATGGAAGTTAGTAAAGCCAATCCTTTTGACATCGTGTCACCCCATTTATCATATTAAAGGTTCATCTGTCTTCTTTTCCCGGTACAAATTGAAATTACCAGTCGCTTTCCGTTCCTTCGTCCGCAATGAGATACGATCCGAGCAATCGCTGCATAAATGCATCGTATTACGCCGGTTCCGCAATTTCTTTGCATGCGGACTTCCATCATATATTTCTTCGACTTCATCGCAGAGTACACATTTCACACGCATGCTATCACCTCAGGAGAGTATAATACCTTTTCAGTTTACCATACGATCAGGCAATGTGCGTATGCTGCTGAAAGTCTCTATCAGTCATATCCGCTCGGAAAAAATCCTATACCAATAACTTAGCAGATTTTTATCTGGCGGATAGCTTTGATGGGATCTTCTTTCCTGCTTGGCAGGTAGCAGTGGGCAGGACCGGATTCTTTGATGCTGCGTCCGTCAATGGCAAATAGGAACAAACTGGCTTTAAGCTCGTCCAAGGGAACGGTTTCCTCCCCATTTTCTGTCACAAACATTGCATGCGTGGCATCGTCTTGTATGCCTGCTGTGGAGAGAAAATCAGCAATAGGCATAACATAGCTGTTCTCCAGGGCCAGCTTTCTCTCTTCCCTCGTAAGGCTCTTATTGATAGGGGGCTTCATTTTTTGCTGATAAACAGAACGGTCCCAATGCTTTTCTTCTACGGCGGGAACTGGCTCGATTTCTTTAAAAGCGTTTTCAAAAAGGATTTTGCGATCGTCGAAAATCCAGACGGATGGATCGAGTGTGAGTGGGAAGTCCACTTTCCCTGTCAGGGTGATTACCATATGATGACACTTCCTTTTCCAGAGTATCTATAGATATAGCTTAACATAAAGAATGTGACAAGTGACAACGATTCGACAAAATTAATAGGTGGACGTGTCTTGCAATTTAGCAGGACTACCGCTAGAATTGTAAAGAAGAAGTCTGTTTAACGGAGGGATAATATTGATATCTGAGATCACCGTTAGTAATCAAGAGAAAGCATATGCCCTTCTTTTGGCGGATGCTGATAAAATACTTAAACTAATCAAAGTACAGATGGACAATTTGACGATGCCGCAGTGTCCGCTATATGAAGAAGTACTCGATACACAAATGTTTGGTTTGTCACGTGAAATAGATTTTGCAATTCGATTGAACCTTGTGAAAGAAGAAGATGGAAAAGAGCTTCTTGAAAACTTGGAAAGACAGTTGAATGTGCTGCATGAAGCGGCACAGCGGTCTATGCGTCCGTAACAGGACACAGCCGTCTGCAATTGTTTGTACGGGCATCCCATATGAAAGATGAAACCCCATTGCCCATTTTTTATTGGCGGGGTTTTTTTATTATTCTATGAATCTGGCGGTTTAAGACGTTCGTAAAATACATACTATGGGAGCTTTAAGATGAAAAAAAGATTGCGTAATTTCGATTTTACTTTACTATTCACTCCATTGCTGCTGACGGCTTTCGGGGCAGTGATGATTTATAGTGCAAGCTATACGGTAGCGGTTGTCAAATTCGATCAGTCGGCCACTGCATTCTTTGTCAGAACCTTGATCTGGATAGGTTTGGCGATACCTGTCTTTGCCTTTTTCTGTTTTGTGCCATATCAGAAGTTCCAAAAATGGATTAAGCCTATCATGGTAGTCATTATCCTGATGCTTATAGCGGTATTGTTCACTGACAAGGTCAATGGCTCCAGGTCCTGGTTCAGTCTTGGATTCTTCAGCCTGCAGCCGGCAGAATTGGCAAAAGTGGGTATGATCATTTATCTATCTGCGGTTTATGCCAAGAAGCAGAAATATCTGCACAGCTTCTCAAAGGGTGTGCTGCCGCCTTTGATCGTGTTGGGAATCATACTTGGTTTGATCGTCATTCAGCCTGACGTAGGTTCTGCTTCGATTGTGTTCCTGATTTCTTGCTCGATCATCCTTAGTGCAGGAATACGATTCAAGCATATGGCCATCTTGATTTTGGCGGGCGTTATATTGATCCTGGCAGTTTTGCCACATATGGTCAATGAAGAACGTATATCCCGCTTTACAGGAGCTTATAAGCCATTCGATGAGGAGCACGTCCAGGATGATGGATTCCAATTGGTCCAATCCTATCTGGCAATCGGAAATGGTGGCATTTTAGGAGATGGGTTGGGACAAGGGGTTCAAAAGCTCGGTTATCTACCGGAGCCGCACACGGATTTCATAATGGCCGTCATCGCCGAAGAGCTTGGATTCATCGGTGTTGCTGCTGTTTTAACTATGCTGGCGATCATCGTTTTGCGCGGCTTCTATATAGCCAAGCAATGCCGTGACAGCTTCGGTTCTTTATTGGCAATAGGCATTTCGTCGATGGTGGGGATCCAGACTTTCATCAACCTGGGTGCAATCACCGGTCTATTGCCAATTACAGGTGTGACACTGCCATTTGTCAGTTACGGCGGTACATCCTTGATGATTCTATTCGCCTCCATGGGGATTTTGAATAATATTGCCAGGTATGTACGTTCACAGGAACTGATTGTGTCGGAGAGTACCTTCACGCAGGACAAGCGGGGAAGACGTCCCTCCAATCGACAGAGGATCCGCACTACTAGTACAACTACACAAACCAGGGGAAAGACTAGAGGAGGAGAACGATGGACGAACTAAGGGGAATCAATAAAGTATTGGTAGCAAACAGAGGGGAAATTGCGATTCGTGTATTCCGGGCTTGTGTCGAGCTTGGGATACAGACGGTCGCAATTTATTCAAAAGAGGACAAATCCTCCAGTCACCGCTTCAAAGCGGATGAAGCATACTTGGTAGGTGAAGGCAAAAAGCCGATTGATGCCTATCTTGATATCGAGAATATTCTAGAAATTGCAAAAACTTCCGGTGCGGATGCTATTCATCCGGGTTATGGATTCCTATCCGAAAACATCCATTTTGCCAGACGGTGTGAGGAGGAAGGAATCATCTTCATTGGTCCGCGCAGTGAACAACTTGACATGTTCGGGGATAAAGTGAAGGCAAGACAGCAGGCGCTGCTTGCAGAGATACCGGTCATACCTGGTAGTGACGGGCCGATCCAAGGTCTGGATGAAGCGGAGGCATTCACTGAAACCAACGGCTACCCAATCATCATCAAAGCGTCCTTAGGAGGCGGCGGCCGCGGTATGCGCGTTGTCCGATCTGCCGAGGAGCTGGCTGAAGCATACGAGCGAGCAAAATCCGAAGCGAAAGCTGCATTCGGCAGTGATGAAGTATATGTAGAAAAGTTAATCGAAAATCCGAAACATATCGAGGTACAAATCCTAGGGGACAGAGCCGGAAATGTCATTCATTTGTTCGAACGTGACTGTTCGATACAGAGAAGACATCAAAAAGTGATCGAAGTGGCACCAAGTGTCGGTCTTCCTGAAACGCTTCGTACTGCTATTTGTGATGCGGCAGTGAAATTGATGAAAAATGTTTCCTATTTGAATGCTGGAACAGTTGAATTCCTTGTGGCAGATAACCAATTTTACTTCATCGAAGTCAATCCACGTGTCCAAGTGGAGCATACAATCACTGAACTGGTTACCGGAGTGGATATCGTTCAGACGCAGCTATTACTGGCACAAGGGTACAGTCTGTCGGATGATCGCCTTAACATTCCTTCCCAGTCTGAAATCAAAACGAATGGCTATGCAATCCAGGCTCGCGTAACCTCGGAGGATCCGCTTAATAACTTTATGCCGGATACTGGTAAAATCATGGCTTATCGTTCCAGCGGCGGATTCGGTGTCCGTTTGGACGGTGGAAATGCCTTCCAAGGTTCCGTCATCAGCTCCTATTATGATTCTTTGTTGGTAAAAGTATCTACATGGGCAGCGGATTATAAACAAGCTGCTTACAAGATGGAAAGGAACCTTCGCGAATTCAGGATTCGAGGCATCAAAACCAACATACCATTCCTTGAAAACGTCATTCTGCATGAAAAATTCCTGGCAGCTGACTATACGACTGGCTTCATTGATGAAACACCGGAACTGTTCGTCTTTCCGAAACGTCAGGATAGAGGGACAAAAATGCTTCAGTATATCGGTTATACAACTGTCAATGGATTTGATGGCAGCGGTAAAGTCGAGAAGCCTGATTTTCCGATACCAAGAATTCCGAAGCTTGCAAAAGGTGTCGAATATCAACATGGTACGAAGCAGATTCTGGACGCCCATGGTCCTGAAGGGCTTGCAAACTGGCTGAAAGAACAAGAAGAGGTCTTGCTGACGGATACGACTTTCCGCGATGCACACCAATCACTTCTTGCAACACGTGTACGTACGAAAGATCTTTTGACGATTGCTGAACCGACTGCCAAACTATTGCCCAACCTATTTTCTGTCGAGATGTGGGGAGGGGCAACCTTCGATGTTGCCTATCGATTCCTGAAGGAAGATCCGTGGGAGCGGCTGGCTAAACTTCGGGATAAAATGCCAAATGTATTGTTCCAGATGCTCCTTCGAGCAAGCAATGCAGTAGGGTATAAGAATTATCCAGACAACGTCGTGGAGAAGTTTGTCAAAGAAAGCGCAGAAGCTGGTATTGACGTATATCGTATCTTTGACAGCTTGAACTGGATTGAAAATATGAAGCCGGCAATCGAAGCCGTACGCAAACAAAATAAAGTTGCAGAAGCTGCGCTTTGCTACAGTGGCGACATCCTGGATCCATCCCGGACGAAATATGATCTCGCATATTATACGAAGATGGCAAAAGAGCTGGAAACAGCTGGTGCCCACATCATCGGCATCAAAGATATGGCAGGCCTGCTCAAACCACAGGCTGCGTATGACCTGGTCAGCGCTTTGAAGGATACCGTATCCATTCCAATCCATTTGCATACGCATGACACGAGCGGGAATGGCGTCCTAACGTACGTGAAGGCTGTTGAAGCTGGTGTCGATGTGGTCGATGTCGCAGCGGGTTCCATGGCCGGACTCACTTCCCAGCCAAGTGCCAGCACATTTTATCACGCGATGCAGGGGATGGAACGCAGACCATCAATCGATGTCGAAAATTATGATGAACTCGGATCTTATTGGGAAGATGTGCGCAATCGTTATAGCGACTTTGAAAGCGGGATGAAAGCCCCTCATGCAGAAGTCTATTTGCATGAAATGCCAGGCGGTCAATACAGCAATTTGCTGCAGCAGGCTAATGCGGTCGGTTTAGGTGACCGCTGGGATGAAGTGAAAGTCATGTACAGAAGGGTGAACGACTTATTCGGCGACGTCATCAAAGTAACTCCATCTTCCAAGGTTGTAGGAGATATGGCATTATTCATGGTGCAAAACGACTTGGATGAAAAGAGTGTCATCGAAAGAGGAGCTTCCCTTGATTTCCCGGACTCTGTAATCGAATTCGCCCAAGGCTATCTTGGTCAGCCATATGGCGGTTTCCCGAAAGAGCTGCAAAAGGTGATCGTCAAGGATCGGGAAGTGATTACAGCTCGCCCCGGTGAATTGCTTCCGCCGGTAGAGTTTGATCAGCTGCGCAGTGAACTTCAGGAAAAGATGGAGGATGAAGCTACCGAGCAAGATATCGTGGCATATTCCCTTTATCCGAAAGTGTTTGAAACATACACCGCATTCAAGGAAGCTTATGGCGACCTGTCTGTTCTGACAACTCCGACATTCTTCTATGGCATGAAGCTGGATGAAGAAATCGAAGTGGAAATCGAGCCAGGAAAAACCTTGATCGTCAAGCTGGTTGCAATAGGCGAGGCGGGTCCGGATGCGATGAGGACAATCTACTTTGAGTTCAACGGACAGCCTCGTGAAGTGCTTGTGCGTGATGAACAGGTACAGGCGACAGTCAAAACAACGCCAAAAGCGGATAAACAGAACAAGAAGCATATCGGTGCAACAATGCCTGGTACAGTCATCAGGGCGCTGGTAGCTCCTGGTGAGCAAGTACAAAAAGGGCAGCAGCTGCTTGTCACAGAGGCGATGAAGATGGAAACGACAGTGCAGGCGCCATTCGATGGAACGATCAAAGGTGTCTATGTAAAAGATGCGGAACCTATCCAAGTTGGGGATCTGCTTGTGGAATTTGAATAAAGGAAAATCCACTGCCATAGCGGCAGTGGATTTTTTAATGTTCTTTTTCATATTTCGCGCTTCGGAAGGACAGCATGATGTAGTAAGTCATGATTCCGAAGTAGACGCTGATGATCAAGGAATGCAGTAAGGCTACCATTAGATTCATGCCGGTGAAAATGACAAGCACACCGACGATTGCTTGTGCAGCCAAAAGACAGAAACTGATGATCCAGCCCCTGGACATCACTGCATGTCCTTTGTAATGGCGGATCACTTGGATCATGATGATGAAGGACCAGACAAGCGCCAGCATAGCTGCGCCTCGGTGCAGCATCTGCACCAGCTGTGCCGCACTTAATCCAAACAAACCTGGATCGGAGTTGGAACAAAGCGGGAAGTCTCCGCAGACAAGACTTGCATTCATATGGCGTACAAGTGCTCCCGTATAGACGACGAGATAAATATAAATGGTATGCAGATAAAATTGAATCCGCATCCCTTTCCGGATTACAAGTGCACGGGCATCAAACTTCTTGTCCACTTCAAAAACCAGTAGTGTGAGCAGGAGTACAGAAGCGAAAGATATAAGCGAAATGCCGAAATGAAGTGCCAGTACTGTATCGGATTGCTGCCAAACAACCGCTGCAGCACCAATGAGTGCTTGGAGAATCAAAAAGAATACTGCCACTATCGACAGGAATTTCACTTCGCGGATATGACCGATTTTGCGCCATGCGAAGATTGCAAGCAAGATAATGACGATTCCCATTGCGGATGATACGAAACGATGGGCAGACTCGATGACAAGCTCCGGTGTTACATTGGTCAAAGCTCCTTCACATAAAGGCCAGCTCTTTCCGCAGCCATCCTCGGATCCCGTTTTGGTAACAAGGGCGCCGCCCAACAAAACGAACAGCATACCCACGGTACCAGTCACAGATAAGAATTTCAATAATTTCACGTATATACACCTCTTGTTTACAAACTTGAAGCAATGATAAAACATCATGCCTATCGTAACACGAAAAACCTTTAAGAACAGAAGTATTTCTTGTCAATTTTATGACCTGTAGCAGCCCTTTCTTTAGAATTGGGCTAAACAGAGTAAGCGTTAGTTCAGCAAATTGTCAAAAACGATTTCGTTTAATGAAGGTAGACGTGTTACAATATTGAAAGTGTGATAAAATACAAGAATTATGTGTAACCAAGCAGAAAGGATGTGCTGGTGTGGATAAGATCGAATCAACTTCTTCTCAAGTGTTGAACGGTGCCGAACAGGCAGATTCTACTACTAGTCTTTGGACAGACTTTAAGGCACTTATAAAAACAGGTATTATAAATTCGAATCTATTGACCGCTTTTGGTGGTTTTTGGCTCGCACTTTATATGACAAATGAGCAATTCGTCGACCATATCCCGACTTTTATTTACATGATGATCGGTAGCGGACTGGTAATTGCAGGCGGTTGTGTCATCAATAACTATTATGATCGTGATATTGACCATATCATGCAAAGGACGAAGAAACGTCCGACTGTAACAGGATCCATTCCTCTTTCTGTCGTACTGACGATGGGGATCAGCTTCACGGTACTTGGTGTCGGGTTCCTTTTCCTGACAACATGGCAAGCAGCAGCAATCGGAATGTTTGGCTGGTTTGCTTATGTAGTACTTTATACAATGTGGTCCAAGCGTCGCTACACAATCAATACAGCGATCGGGAGTTTTTCAGGTGCGGTTCCCCCGCTGATTGGTTATGCTGCCATCGATGGAGGTTTGAGCACAGAAGCTTGGATCGTCTTCGCCATCATGTTTATCTGGCAGACACCGCATTTCTTGGCATTGGCCATGAAAAAAGCGGAAGATTACAAAGCAGCGAATATCCCGATGCTGCCATCTGTATATGGTTTTGGAATAACCAAACGTCAGATTGTCGTTTATACAGCATGTTTGCTCCCGCTGCCATTTTATTTAACAACGCTCGGAACAGTATTCGTCGTTATTGCCAGCGTATTGAATGTTGGATGGCTTGCGATCGGCATCGCTGGATTCTTCATGAAAGATGACTTGAAATGGGCTACATGGATGTTCGTTTACAGCCTGAATTATTTGATGATCTTCTTTATCGCGCTTGTTGTGTTTACAACACCTGCGATATTCTGATTACAAGATGGGACACTTCCTTCATAAGGAGGTGTCTTTTTGTGTTTACGGAGGAGGAAATAGCGGGAATAAGAACGATAAATGTGCATCGGGGAGAGGAAAAGATGGATATGGAAACGCCGCGTTTAAACTTGAAAGCCGTGACACTGGAAATGGGGAAACAGCTCGTTCGTTACCCGGTCACCTTCTTTTATGAGCAGGACATATCGTATGTGACTGATTGGCCGACCAATGCCTTGAAGGCAGAGCTGCCCTTTTATTTAGAGGATATCGAAACCGGACAGGCTGGTTTTGGATACGGGCCATGGGTCTTACATACAAAATACAAAAAGGAAATGGTCGGTCACGTTATTGTCAAGCAACCTGAAAATGATGCTCTCCAAGCGGGGCTGTATTTTCACATCCGCAAAGGGATGGCCGGAAAAAGATATGAAGATGAAGCAATTGTGAGCATTTGCGATTGGCTCCTGAAACAAGGCATTGAAACAATCCATGCCTATTGCAAACCGGATGAAGCACAAAAGCAGCAAGTCCTGACAAGGTGCGGCTTTCAAAAGCTTGGCCAGATTGATGGTTTAGTCCAATTCAGAACGCATGGACAATTGCTCCCTGCGGATGGTATGTGAAGCTTGTCGAAGAAGTCGGCTATCTCTGAATTGGGTTTTGTATTATAATAAGAACAACATATGGAAAGGGGGCAGGATACATGAAAGGTTTGCGGATCGTGTTATTGCTTCTCATAGCGGGAGCAGGGGTACTGTTCTTTTGGAACAAAGATGATTATCTTGGTCCTGCCCAGGATGCAAAACAAAAAGAGACAGAGAAGACGCAAAAAGCAGAGGCTGCTCAGAAACCGAATGGTGACATAGAACGGTGGGTCAACCAAGAACCTGAAACATTGGAAAAGGATCAGGGTGAACCTGACCGGATTGACAAATCTTCTTACGGATATGATTGGTATATATATGATAAAGGTGATGCCTACGCCCAGTATGGTGTGAAGGATGATCGTATCATCACTGCCTTTGCTGTCGGGGAAGCATCGCTTGCCAAAGCGGAAATTGGCGAAAGTCGTGGAGAAGTCGAACAGGATTACCCACTGGAGGGAGAGGTATCTTTTCGCTTTGAAAACAACCGGTATACATTCAAACTGAAAGAGAAGGATCAACAGATTCAGCCGCTTGCCCAAATTGGGGATGGACTGTTCGCCCAATTTTATTTTGATACATTTGATGATGAACTGACGGCGGTCCGGGTACTGACTGATGCGCAATTGATTATGGAACGACCATACGATGTGACTTATACAGGTCAGCTCCCTGAGCAGCCGCAGCTTTCCGAAGATGACTGGCAGCACGTGCAAAAAGGAATGGAACAGCAAATCATCGACATAACCAATGTCTTGCGTTCACATTTCGATGTTCCGTCATTGGAATGGAATGACCAAGTTGCCTCCGTTGCTCTCGGTCATAGTGAAGATATGCAAAAACAGCAGTATTTCTCTCATGTGACGCCAAGTGGTGAGGAACTCGGCGACCGGCTGACAGATGGTCAAGTCAGCTTCCGAAGTGCAGGGGAAAATATTGCCGCTGGCTATACAGATGCCCCTGCAGCGATGATTGGCTGGCTGAACAGTGAAGGTCACCGCAAAACGATGCTTGATGCAACATATGAAGAACTTGGAGTGGGCGTGTATCGATATTACTATACACAAAACTTCCTCTTACAATAACCGGGTTTCCGTGAAGGAATCCCGGTTATTTGTGTCATTAACCCTAGGTTTTCATATAGTGGTCAGAGAGGGTTATATTGTGGTTAGGAGATGAATGGTAATGTCAGATACGAATTTACACCCTTCGATCCAGGCATTCAGACAATTCGTCCAACAGCATCCAAAACTGATTCAAGAAGTCAGGCAAAAGCAGACAGGATGGCAGCCTTACTATGAAAAGTGGGTATTGTTAGGCGAGGAGGATCCAAGCTGGCAGACATATAAAGAAAAGGAACAAATGGAGCAGGCTGAATCAGAGTCACAGGAAATGGGAAAAGAGATGTTCAATAAGGTAGTCGGCATGGCCAGTCAATTTGATTTACAGAAACTGCAGGGACATATCCACCAATTGAATGGAGCGCTTGAGAATATCAAGCAATTGATAGGGCAATATCAAGGGGTCAAACAGCAGCTGCCAACGAAGAAGAAAGCACCTACATTTTTCCATAGGGACTAGAGGGAGGTTTTATGATGCGGCAGGAAATTTATCAAAGGCTGCAGCATCGGGAAGAATTGCTCCGTTTTGTCAGGCTTCATCCGATATGGTACCGGACACTCGCGCGTGATCCGAATGCATTTGCTGATTTGGAGAAACAGGCGAATTATTTTTACGGCAAAACGGTTCCGCAGCGTATCGGACAGTTCGGGGAGCAGCTGAGCATGGTGAATATGCTGATACAGATGGCGCGAGCGATGCGGGATTAAACACTTTTCATTTCCCTATTATTTGGTATGATAATAGGGGAGGTGGTTCTATGTTTGCAACTATGGAATTTGTTGAACTCCTGGAGAAATCTGAGCAATTGGGTCTGATGATACGCGATTCGGCCATTATGGCGGCATATAGCTCCGCGCAAGCCAAGCTCTACCAGGATAGTGAGACGAAAGCTAAAATCGACGCATTCACAGCCATAAAGGAACAATATGAAGAAGTGCAGCGATTCGGAAGATACCACCCTGATTACAGCTTCATCATGAAAGAAATCCGCAGCAAGAAGCGTGAGATGGATATGGATGCCAACGTTGCGGCTTTTAAGATAGCAGAGCGGAATCTGCAAAAACTGCTTGATGATATCAGCGCCAAGCTCGCTGCAACCGTGAGCGTGAATGTTAAGGCACCTCGGGCAGGTGCAGCTTGGAAGGACTCCGGCTGCGGCTGCGGAAGCGGCGGCGCCTGCGGGTGCGCATCCTGACAAAATTCCGGTAAGCTTTTTGCTTGCCGGTTTTTTTGTGTTGCTCCAAGGGGCTAGGCTTTGCTACACTAAGAAAAAAGCTGTAAAGCGAGGAACATCATTTATGTTGACAAAACGGCAGGGAATCGTCGTATGGTTCCAGCATATGAAAAATATCAAGCAGCTGAAGCGACACGGACATCTGGTTTTCGTATCCAAGAAGCAGAAGTATGCAATGATTTATGTGAATATGGAGGAAGCCGAAGAGAAGGAAGCAGCATTGCAAAGACTGCCGTTCGTTTCCAGGACAGCTTTGAGCTACCGTCCCTTCGTTCGTACCGATTTCGAGAATGCAAAACAGGATAAAGCGAAAGAATACGATTATAAGATCGGGATATAAAAAAAGCCTGCAGGAAAAAAGCCCTGCAGGCGCCTTTTGTTTCCAGTGAAAACAACAGGCAAAGGGAGAGGAGAAACCGGAGGAAGAGCTTATGGGGAAACGTAAGTCTTCTCCGTGTTCATGAAGCAGCTATTAGCGTGATAGCCGCTTCAATAGTACAGTATGGACCGGTTCTGTAAGGAATATACATCGTTTTTTGAAGGAGTGTAATGAAATGCGAGTAATTGCAGGAGAGCATAAAGGAAGGGCGTTGAAGGCTGTACCGAACCAGCTTACCAGACCGACTACGGATAAAATAAAGGAAAGCCTTTTCTCCGTGTTGGGACCTTTTTTTGACGGAGGAGAGTGCCTTGATTTATTTGCCGGAAGCGGGGGGCTGGGTATCGAGGCTTTGAGCAGGGGAATGACGCACTGTATCTTTGTGGACAAGCAAGGCAAAGCTGTCGAGACGATCAAACATAATTTGACCACCTTGCGGTTGACAGATGATGCCGAAGTTTATCGGAATGATGCACTGCGCGCACTGAAGGCAGTCGCGAAACGGGAAAAGCAGTTTGATCTCATTTTTCTGGATCCACCGTATGAGAAGATGTCCTATGAAGGGTTGCTCGAGCAAATCAGCGCAGCTGACATACTAAAAGCACAAGGACGCATTGTTTGTGAACACGATGCCAAAAAGGAGCTGCCCGAGTTCATTGCAGGCCTTAAAGCGGTGAAACGTGACGTATATGGGAATACTACCGCCATCACGATTTATCAACTTGTGCAGGAGGATGGACAATGACGATAGCAATGTATCCGGGATCCTTTGATCCAGTAACAAATGGACATGTCGATATTATTCAGCGGGCGGCAGTGATATTTGATAAAGTGATTGTTGCCGTGGCAGTCAACAGCAAAAAGAAGCCGCTCTTTGATGAAGAGGAGCGAATTGAGCTTTTGAGACAGTCCGTTAAACATTTACCGAATGTATCTGTTGCCAAGGCCGAGGGTTTGACCGTCGATTTTGCCAGGAAACATGATGCCAAAGTTCTGATCCGCGGATTGCGTGCTGTGAGCGATTTTGAAAATGAGATGCAGATCAGCGGAATCAATCGTCACTTGGAACCCGGCTTGGAGACGCTCTTCATCACGGCTGATTCTGCTTATAGTTTCCTGAGTTCAAGCATTGTCAAGGAAGCGGCAAGCTTTGGGGCGGATATCAGTAAGCTAGTGCCGCCTCCTGTACAGGAAGCCATCAAGCAAAAATATTAACCCATCATCCGCCGTTTCATCAGGATCAGTGTTGCGACAGCGAGCATGATGATGGTGAAAACAGGTCCGAATGATGCTAGTGCACCAAGCAGCTCCGTAGATGTATCAGGAGCTGTTTTTTCCTGTAAGAAGGTGAATAGACTTGTTTCTTGATGTTTGGCGTAAAGCGGTTCGAATAAGATAGCCGCCAATCCTGCAGCGATGAAACCATGCAGCAAACGTGCAAAAAAATAGGGGGCGAATCTGATATCCGTTTCCGCAAGGATGCTTGCCACTTGCGCTTGCACAGAAAAACCGTTAAAAGCAAGAATGAAGCTGACAACGACAATTGGGAAAAAGAAGTCTGATCCAGCTGCGTGAGCGATCATCTGTCCGCCCATCGTGATTTCGAATAGGCCGGAAAACATCGGAACGACCAAGTCAGCCGGAACCCCGAAGACAGCCGTCACTATCCGTAGGCCATTGGCCAGTGATTCCGTGATTCCTAAAATGAATAAAAGCTTATTGAAAACAGAGAACATAATTATGAATCCGCCGATCATCAAGAGGGTTTGGATGGAATTGACGACGGCATCCCCAAAGATTTTGCCAAATGGCCTTTTATCAGCCATCCGTGTTTCATGCAGCTCCCGAAACGCTCTGTTAACCAACCCTTTTTCCCTGACGTAAACAGAGCGTGATTCTGAGCGGCCGTAGAAACGCATGCAAATCCCTACTAGGATATTCCCACCGTAATGCGCGATGGCAAGTAGGATGCCAAGCTCTGCATCTCCGAAAAAACTCACGGCAATGACACCGACGATGAAAAGGGGATTGCTGGCATTTGTAAATGAAACAAGACGCTCAGCTTCGACTTTCGTAAGTTGTTTTTCCTGTCGCAGGCGGCTTGTCAGTTTCGCACCCGACGGATACCCGCTTGCCATGCCCATTGCCAGCACAAAACTGCCGACGCCAGGGACATTGAATAATGGCCGCATGATCGGTTCGCAAAAAACACCAATGAAACGAACCATGCCAAAAGCAATCAGTAGTTCTGCAGTTATGAAAAAAGGCAGGAGGGATGGAAAGACGACTTCCCACCACATATTCAATCCACGAATGCTGGCTTGCAATGATGGGTCAGGATAAAGGATAAGACTGACCGCTAACAATAATGCAGACCCAGCCAGCAGAACCGACTTCATTTTTTGCACAACTATCCCTCCGATTTGTGACAACTGTACTTCTTGAATTTGAAGTAGTACACTTAAATACAGCCGATTTGTACAGGCTATCTTAACTATACGCGTGCTCAATAGGGAAATATGCTTCTTCTTCTGAATAAGTGAAGATAGCGGGCACAGAAGGGGAACTAATCAGATGAAACAGAACAAACGTTATATCCTGTTCGTCATTCTGCTGCTGCTCATCGTCTTTTGTTTCTCCGGTGTTTACAGAATGCCTTATTATGTATACAAGCCGGGCGCAGCAGATGCTCTGGATCCGATCGTATCCGTGGATGGCAGCGAAAAGAGTGAAGGTGATATGCATCTTGTCACCGTTCGGGGCGGCCAGGCGACCCCATTCCAATATGTAATGGCTAAAATACTGCCGTATCACCAAATCGAAAAATTGGAAGATGTTATACCGGAGGGTATTTCCGAAGAGGAATATACACAAGCACAGCTGATGCAAATGGAAAGTTCCCAGGAAGCATCCACAGTCGTTGCCTATGAGGCGGCTGGTGCGGACTTGCAAATCGATTATAAAGGCGTATACGTTGTATCTGTTGTAAAAGACTTGCCCGCGGACGGTCAGCTGAAACAGGGCGACCTTATCACAGCTGTGGATGAGCAGGAAGTGAAAGAAGCGACTGATTTGACTGACTATGTCACTTCAAAAAAAATAGGCGATACCATTACCTTGCAAATAGAGCGAGACGATGAACAGCTGGAGAAAAAATTGAAGCTCCAAGCACTTCCTGATACCCAAATCCCTGGCATTGGTATAACACTCGTTACCGATCGGGATGTCAGCGAAGATCCGAAAGTGACTTTCTCAAGCGGTCAAATCGGCGGACCTAGTGCCGGACTGATGTTCAGTTTGGAAATCTATGATCAACTGGAAGCGGAAGATCTGACGAAGGGCTATCAGATCTGCGGAACAGGGGAAGTAGATTATGAAGGAAATGTCGGGCGCATCGGCGGAATCGACAAAAAGGTTGTAGCAGCTGATAAAGAAGGCTGTGATATCTTCTTTGCTCCAAATGAACAGGGTGCTGCGGATTCCAATTATGAAGTAGCGAAACAAACTGCAGAAGACATCGGGACGGATATGAAAATCATACCGGTCGATACATTTGAAGATGCGAAAAATTACTTAGAACAAATGCCTGCCAAATAAAGAAAAGGATGCATCACAGCGATGCATCCTTTTGTTATAAGAAGATGGGCGGGGCAATTTCCTGCCTGCGTGATTGAGTTGCAACTTCGGGCGGTAATATACTATAATACGCATCTGCTGCTTGCAGCTCCAAATCAGCCACAGGATGCATACCATCTTTTAATTGTGTGTGCAGCGGCGCATCAAGCCGTTTTTTTCTGGATGCTAGGAATGCCTGCCCCTTTTTAGTCATGCCTAGGACACGGATATAAGGGCATGATGGTTCTTTGAGATTTTCGCTGACAAATTGTTTTTGGGTATTGGTAAGCAGATGGACGCACACTCGCTGCAGTCTTGTCCAAGTATATCGTTTTGTTTTGATCAGCGAAAGAAATTGCTTGAAGTTCAATGACTGATTAATATATTTCTTGAATCGATATTCCAATCCTTCATCCATCCCCTGAATCTGGCGCAGCATTTCTGCAGGACGAGTGAGGATGAGGTAGCGAAGGAGCGGGAAATAAGCTTCCCAGCTATGAAGATTCTCATCATCCAATAATTCATAAGTGCTTCCTGGTACAGCTTGTTTGACAGTTTGTCTTTTGTTGTCAAGCCAAGCGGTACGGATTGATGTGGCACTTGCAATCGGACCGGAAATCGCCTGTTCATGATAGCCTGCTTCGATACGGCGGATTGTATGTACTTGCAATGGAGTGCCTAACTTTTCAGCTGCCTTCATATATGCGAAACCCAATATATTATTCGGACTGCCGAGATTAAGGGAGGAATCGATGCCGACAGCCTCATATGCTGCTCGGTTTGCTTCAGGATAAGATAGGCCATGCTCCAGCTGCTGTTTCAGAACCAACTCAAATGCCGTCTGATTTGCCTGCTGTCCTGCCAATGCCTGACGAAATGCTTCAATCGATCCATCCTCAGAACCGAATACCAGATGCTCGGCTTGAAGTGCATGCAAAATGGAAACAGCTCCTTTGGCAAACAAGTCGGCATGCTGCACAGCGTAAAGGAAAGGCAATTCAATGACCAAATCGATTCCGGCAGAAAGGGCCGCCCTTGTCCGGCTGAACTTATCCAAAATGGCAGGTTCACCGCGTTGTGTAAAATTCCCGCTCATTACCGCAATCATGCAATCACTGCCGGTTAATTTTTGCGCCTGTTGTATATGATAAACATGACCGTTATGTAGGGGGTTGTATTCAACGATGAGGCCGCATGCATTCATAATTAGACTCCTTTCTTTTTTTGAAGTGTTTCTTGGTTTTTATTGATTACTGCCCCGTTTCTAAGCGGTTTCTTTCGCTTTTCGTTGATGTCCAGCTACAGAAACCAGAAACTGCGCTGTAAGCAATAAATCCCTGCATGGGGTAGGGCACCCACTTCGGGCTTTCTTGCTTACCTCTCCGTTTCTAAGCGGTTTCTTTCGCTTTTCGTTGATGTCCAGCTACAGAAACCAGAAACTGCGCTGTAAGCAATAAATCCCTGCATGGGGTAGGGCACCCACTCCGGGCTTTCTTGCTTACCTCTCCGTTTCTAAGCGGTTTCTTTCGCTTTTTGTTGGTGTCCAGCTACAGAAACCAGAAACTGCGCTGTAAGCAATAAATCCCTGCATGGGGTAGGGCACCCACTTCGGGCTTTCTTGCTTACCTCTCCGTTTCTAAGCGGTTTCTTTCGCTTTTCGTTTCTGTTACTATGAATATAGGCTAATTATTGCCTTGGTGTAAAGAAAATATATTGACAAAGCTTCTGTTTTTTTTTACAATTACTTTTGTTGCCATGAGGTGAATTAACGTGAAAATTCCGGTTCAAAAGCTGAAAGCCAAAGGTCTTGAACCTTTCGAATTTACAGAGCAAGTGGATGTGTCAGACATCCAGGGCAAAAATGATATTCGTCGGATTGATCCGGTGAAGGTCAGCGGTCAGGCGACATCGTATGGAAACGATATAACTGTCAAGTTCGCCATAGATGGTAAGATGATTCTTCCATGTGCGCGTACGCTGGTGGACGTACCGTATGAATTCCATATTGAAGCGACTGAACTGTTTACTTTGTCTCCATATGCAAGCGCGGATGACGAGTCAGAGATTCATCCTGTTGAGGGAGAACTGCTTGACTTGAAACCGTATATAGAGGAAAATATCCTATTGGATGTTCCTTTCCGTGTTTTCTCCGACGATCCGCAGGCATTGGATAATGCTACGAAAGAAGGAGAAGGCTGGCAGCTTGCCAGTGAGGAAGCACAGCAGGACAAGATCGACCCGAGGCTCGAGAAACTGCAAGCTCTCTTGAAAAAGGACGACGAATAAGCATTGTAACGATTGAAGGAGGTGTAGGACCGTGGCAGTACCTAAAAGAAGAACTTCTAAAAAAGTTAAAAACCAACGCCGTACACACAAAAAATTGCATGTACCTGGAATGGTAGAATGCTCTAACTGTGGAGAACTTGCAAAACCACACCACGTTTGCAGATCTTGCGGACATTACGATGGAAAAGCAGTGGTTGAAGCGTAAGTAAGACGACATCTGTCGGCAATATTGCCGACAGGTGTTTTTTTATATTCTATCGTCCGTTTTCTAGTCTAGTATTTTCCCCTCTCGCATACATTGATAGCAGAATAGAAGAGGGGGGAAGCATTTTGAAAAGTACGAGACAGGATGCATGGTCGGATAAAGAGGATGTAATGCTTGCAAATACGGTGTTGGATTATATACAGGAAGGCAAGACGCAGCTGGATGCCTTTCGTGATGTCGCGGTGAAGCTCAATCGGACAGCGGCTGCTTGCGGGTTCCGCTGGAATGCATCGCTTCGGCAGTATTATCAAACAGATATCGAGATTGCCAAACAACAGCGTAAACAGCAGCTCCCTGTATCTGATAAAGAAGCTGCTCCGCCAAAGGATGAAAAGGAGTCCATCAGCTTGGAAGCAGCCATCGATCTGCTTGAGAAAGTGAAACAAAATATCCAGGTACCGAAAAAGGCACCGCAAGAAGAATTGCGCACACTTCAAGCAGAAAATGCCAAGCTCAAGGATCAAATTAAACGCTATCAAGATGCATGCATTGAAATGGAGAAGCTTTGCCGATGGGTAATCGAGGAAGCGGAGACAAATTAAAAAAGCCCAGTTGGGCTTTTTTTCATTTTGTCGGCTGCCAAGTCATGATGGACAAGTTGTTCTCTTGTTTTTGGCTGTCCTTAAAATGCAGTTTGGTCCAGAAGGCTTCCGAGTTGACCCTTGCTTTCGTACGGACTGGCTTGGCAAAAGACTGGACGAACGCAACAAGGGAAGAACCGAGCTTATTGCCTTGGTATGCTGGCAGCACCTCGAGTTTCGATATTTCCACATATCCCTTGGGAGGATAAAAGGTGTTGTCGCGCTGTTCGTTCACAAAAGTGAGCGCCATTCTGGCAGCAAGCTCATTATCCATGTAAATTCCATAAAACAACGTGTCATCATCACTTTCGATAAGACTGAGCCGGAATTCATCCAGCATAGAAAGCTCTGCATTCCCCTGTGCTGCAAAGCGTTCGAAATCTTCAGCGGTTTTGTAGTTAACTGGCAACTTTTCCACTTTAGCAAATGTCATACAGATTCCCCTCTCCGTATTAAAAAATTTTGCTTCGTGCTTATGTTTTCAATATATATGAAAACGTTTCCAAATTCAAGCGTTATATTTCTTATATCCATTTTGGCTGTTCTTTTGCTAAAATAAACAATTAGGTATATGACGAATGGGGGAACCGGGATGAAAATCAATGTGATCGGCGGAGGGGCGATTGGGTTGCTGGTGGCCGCCAAGCTCGGCAGGTTTCATGAAGTGCGGCTTCTGACAAGAACTCAAGAGCAGTCCCGTAAGATTGCAGCAGAAGGAATTTTTATCGCAGGTAGCGTGACACAGGTTTACACATTGCCTTTTGACTGTTTTCAGGATCTGAAAGAAACGGATGTGTGGATTGTCTGCGTGAAGCAATACGATTTGAAAGCTGTTTGGCAGGAACTGAAGCAGCATGCGGAAACTGCAGTCGTCTTTCTTCAAAATGGAATGAATCATACCGATCTGCTCCGGGAGGAAGATGTCACGTATCCGATGATTGTAGGTTCTGTCGAGCATGGAGCCATGAGAATGGATGCCCGTTCAATAGAACATACAGGAGAAGCCGCAATCCGATTGGCCAATCTGACTGGCAGTTATGCGGATGAACTTGCAGAACAGCTGCATGAAACGGATTTTCCTTTTCTGTATGAGCCGGATTGGTATAAGATGCTGGGGACAAAGCTGATTGCGAATGCGGTGATCAATCCATTGACTAGCATCTATCGAGTCAAAAATGGTGAATTGCTTGCACATCCATCATTTGAAAAAGTGGCAGTGATGTTATGCAGGGAAGCTGCCATTACGCTTGGTTTCGAGGAGAAACAGCAATGGGAAAACATACGACGGATCATACAAGCTACAAAAGCTAATCGATCTTCGATGTATAAGGATATCCAAGCTGGCAGGAAGACGGAAATCGAAACCATTTCCGGTTATATCCGCAAGCATGCACAACAAGCTATTCCTTATACGGACTTTGTTTACTATAGTATACTTGGACTTACGAAACAGCAGGAGAGGACTAATCCATGACCCACTTAATTGCTTATCTTTTGGCGGCAGCAATCACCGTCCCGCCGCTTGCAACTTGGTTATACTATATGATTGCCCGGCGTATTATCCGCAAGAGGCGGAATGCTTTTCTCCATAGCGTGCAAACTACTGCCGTATTCTATATCTTTTCTGTTATGATTATGTTGCAAATCATTTTACAGCATACAGTAATCGGTTATATGATTGGATTCCTTGCGGTGTTGTTTATCACAATCGTGCTGATGCATCATAAACACCGAGGCGAGATCGTTTTCAAGCATGTGTGGCGGATTTTTTTGCGTATCTGCTTCCTTTTGTTCGGTCCGCTTTACATCCTGCTGTTAATGACGGGTGTAATCATCACATTCATCAGACAATAATACATATATTCAGATGTGAATAAAAAGGAGTACTTATTATGGTAATACAACCACTGGGACTGGGGAGTCCAAACAAATTGGTGGCCGATTATCGAACAGAGCTTCCATCCATCATGGAAAGTTTCGATTTCTCTCCATTTCGTCAGGATAGTTATGTGTCCAGACTGAAAGAGCTCCAAGCTCGCGCTTATCCGAGGGAGGCACTGGTTGAACTTCTCCATAAACGAAATGAAGAGTGGGGAGCAGATCAAGCAACATTTCAAAATATCGATAAATTAGCAGACTCCCGAACTGTCGCTGTCGTCGGCGGCCAGCAGGCGGGGCTTTTCACTGGTCCATTACTGACATTGCATAAGATAACTTCCATCATCGCGCTTGCATCGGAGCAAAGTGAAAAACTCGGCACACCGGTCATACCAGTTTTCTGGATAGCGGGAGAGGATCATGATGTGGAAGAAATCAATCACATATTCCTCCCGAATCGTAATAATATGAAGAAACTGAAGTGGAAACAGCATCTGACCGAAAAGATAGCTGCTTCGGATGTAAAACTCGACAATGAACTGATGCATGATTTCTTGCGTGAAGTGGTTGCTTCTTTGCCGGAAACAGCGTTTACGAAAGATATGCACCGGATAATCAGCGACATTCTCGATCAGTCTGGAACATTCGTCGATTTCTTCGCCAAGCTCATTCATTACCTCTACAAAGAAACTGGCTTGGTCCTGCTGGATTCAGGTGATCCAAAACTGCGCCAAATAGAGCGCCCCTTTTTCCGTGAGCTGATCAGCAAACAGCCCGAGATAAGTCATGGTGTCTATGGTGCATCGCAGAGACTTCAGCAGTTGGGCTACACAGACGTACTAGGTGCAGAAACAGAAGATGCCAACCTGTTCTGTTACATCGAAGGAGAAAGGACACTCCTCGTCCGCGACGACCAAGGAAATTGGCGCGGCAAAGGGGACGAAGCTGTATTTACAGAGGAAGAGCTGTTACTCATGGCGGAATCAAATCCCGAAAGACTTAGTAACAATGTCGTTACACGCCCGTTGATGCAGGATTATTTGCTTCCGGTACTTGCTTTCATCGCTGGTCCTGGCGAGATTCAATATTGGGCGAACTTGAAGCCGGGCTTTGAGGCTGTTGGTTTCAACATGCCTCCCGTGATGCCGCGTCTTTCTTTCACGATGCTTGACAGCAAAGTGGAGAAGCTGCTTGATCGTTATCGTCTTAGTGTGGAAAAAGCTATTACTTCAGGTGTCGAAGCGGAGAAGATTCATTATCTTGCTGCACAGCAGCAGCCGCCGATTGCTGTATTATCGGAACAAGTGAAACTAGCGATGGCTGAATTGCACGCACCGCTGCGACATAGTGCTGCGGCCATTGCCGATGATCTCGGCAGTTTAGCGGAAAAGAATCTTCGTCATTTGGAAGAAGATATCGATTTCCTCGTGAAGCGAATGGAGGCCAGGATCAAAGAACAGCATAGGGTGGCATTATCCCATTTTGATCATATCCAATGCATGCTCCATCCGGAAAATGGGCTGCAGGAGCGGACATGGAATGTATTTTCATACTGGAATAGCCATGGCGTGGAGATTTGGCGCGAATTATCGCAGAAAACCTATGATTTCACAACCTCTCACTATATCGTAAAGTTATAATGGAACAGAATGCGTGTCTGGTCGACGACCAGGCGCGTTTTTTTGTGCAGAAACGTCCGAAAAAGCGCTAGGGAAGGGAGAAAATGCTAATAAAAAGTGTGCATATGGAGGTGGTGAAATGTGGGGGGATGTGGTACTATGAAAATGGAAAGTGGGGGCGGAGTCTATGTTTATGGGGGAATTCCAGCATACGGTCGATACAAAAGGACGTATTATCGTTCCTGCCAAGTTCCGAGAAGACTTGGGTGACAGTTTCGTACTGACCCGAGGATTGGACCAATGTCTGTTTGGATACCCTATGGAGGAATGGAGACTCCTGGAAGAAAAACTAAAAAAGCTGCCATTGACCAAGAAGGATGCCCGTGCATTCACTCGCTTCTTCTTTTCAGGAGCAGTCGAATGTGAGCTTGATAAGCAAGGGAGAATTAATATCCCTGCACCGCTCCGGAAATACGCGAAGCTGGAAAAAGACGTTGCCATTATTGGTGTGTCCGGCCGGATTGAATTCTGGGCGGAGAGCGAATGGAACTCCTATTTTGATGAATCTGAGGAATCTTTTGCTGAAATCGCTGAAAATATGCTTGATTTCGATATTTGATGGCAGCCGAAAGGATGTAAAAGCTTGTTTGAACATTATAGTGTGCTGAACAGGGAGACGATTGATGGGCTCGCTGTGAAGCCGGAAGGTACATATGTGGATTGCACCCTAGGCGGAGGAGGTCACTCCGAAGTGATTTTGAAGCAGTTATCCGAAAAAGGAAAGCTGTATGCGTTTGACCAGGACAAGCAAGCCATCGAAGCCACATCGGCAAGATTAGCGGAGTATGGCGATCGAATCGAATATATTCAGGCGAATTTCCGTCACCTGAAAAGCGAATTGGAGGCAAGAGGCGTCACGGAAGTCGATGGGGTTGTATTCGACCTTGGCGTATCCTCTCCGCAACTCGATCAGGCAGAAAGAGGATTCAGCTATCAGCACGATGCGCCGCTTGATATGCGCATGAATCAGCATCAGGCGCTGTCTGCCTACGAGGTGGTCAATACGTGGTCTTACGAACAGCTTGTGCGGATATTCTTCCGATATGGCGAAGAGAATTTTTCCAAGCAAGTTGCAAGAAAAATAGAGAATAGACGAGAAACGAAACCGATTGAAACGACATTCGAGCTGGTTGAAGTGATCAAGGAAGCGATCCCAGCACCAGCAAGAAGAAAAGGCGGCCATCCGGCCAAACGAATTTTCCAGGCAATCCGGATTGCGGTGAATGATGAACTGCAAGCATTCCGGGACGCGCTGCAGCAAACAGCAGAGATAGTTGCAGTCGGCGGAAGGGTTTCAGTGATCACCTTCCACTCGCTGGAGGACAGAATGTGTAAGCAGGCATTCAAATCATGGAGCACGCCACTGCCGGTACCGCGCAATATCCCGATTTTGCCGGAAGACAGCAAGGCACCATTTGCTCTAGTTACGAGAAAGCCGATAGTTGCAAGTGATGAGGAACTGGAAGATAACAGAAGATCCCGTTCCGCTAAACTCCGCGTAGCAGAGAAGATAAAACCGTGGAGTTCCAAATTCGAATTCTAACACAGGGGAGGAATAAGCTTGAGCGCAGAAAGAGCGAGAAGCTGGCAGCAGAGCAGTCCGGCACAAAGACCGCAGCAGCAGCCGAAACGGCAGGTAAAAGTCAAGGTTCACAAGAAAACATGGATTACGCCAGGAGAGAAGATTCTTTACACATTTTTCAGCTTGGTCATCTTGGCTGCAGCAGCTTATTTCGTAACCTTCGCCGCTTCGACGTATAATATCAACCGCGACGTAGAAGCGCTGGATTCAGAAATCAGCCATCAGAAAGTTGCCAACGAAGATCTGACTTATGAAGTAAAAGAACTGAGCAAGCCTGAACGTATCATCGATATCGCACGTGATGCAGGCCTGAAAGTGCAAAGTGCAAAAGTAAAAGAGGCCAATAAAGTCTCTGAATGAGAAAGGTACTGTTAATATGAAAAGTAACAAGACGTCACAAAGAATGGCGATGGTTCTGTTATCCTTCTTTGCTGTTATCTTTCTTGTCTTAGCTGGACGTTTCTTGTTCATACAAGCCTCTGGTGAAGTTGCCGGGGTAAATTTAAAGGAATTTGCGGAAAGTAAGCGGACCGACTCGTATACATTGGAAGCAACGAGAGGGAAGATACTGGATCGCAATGGAATGGAGTTGGCGTATGATCAGCCAACTTATTCTATTTATGCGATTGTCAGCGAAAAGTATTCCGCGGATAAAAAGCATCCAATCCACGTGACAGATGTGGACAAGACGGCGGAAGAAATAGCAGCTATCATCGATGCTGATTCCGCTGATTTAAAGGAACGTCTGCAAAAAGGTATCGATGATGGCCTATGGCAAGTAGAGTTCGGCTCTGCAGGGAGCGGCCTTTCACAAGATCAAAAGAAACAAATTGAAGATCTCGAATTGCCTGGTATCCAATTCACGGAAGAAGCGGAAAGGTTTTATCCAAATGGAACTTTTGCCTCTCAGATCATCGGTCTTGCTCAGCGAAAAGATGGCGTCATTACTGGTCTGACAGGTATTGAGCAGCAGCTGAATGATCAGCTGTCCGGTAAAAACGGAAGTATATCCTATGAACGAGATGGTTATGGATACAAGCTGCTGAACCCCAGTGAAGAAGTGCAGGCAGCCCATGATGGCGATAATGTCTACCTGACCATCGATCAGAAAATCCAGACCTTACTGGAGGATACACTCACCCAAGTGAATAAAAAGTGGAATCCTAAGAAAATCAGTGCAGTCGTCATGAATCCAAAAACCGGTGAGATTGTAGCGATGAGCAACCGTCCAAGCTATGATCCAAACAATCCGGAAAACGTGGAGAACTGGTATAATGATGCCATTTCCAATCCGGTTGAGCCTGGTTCTACAATGAAGATGTTTACAGTCGCGTCTGCGATTGAAGAGGGGAAATGGAATCCCGATGAAAAATATCAGTCTGGTTCTTTCAAACCAGATAGCAAGACAAAAATTAGTGACTGGAATGAGAATGGCTGGGGATCGATAACGTACTTAGAAGGTATGCAGCGTTCCTCCAATGTAATGGTAGCCAATCTTGTGGCAAACAAGATTGGTGAGGATAAGTTTCTGGAATACTTAAAGAAATTCCACTTTGACCAGAAAACTGGAATTGACCTTCCTGGTGAGATTCCAGGTACTATTTTATATAACTATCAATCTGAAAAAATCAGTACCTCTTATGGTCAGGGCACAACCGCAACACCAATTCAGATGATTACAGCTGCCAGCGCCATCGCAAATGATGGAAATATGGTAACGCCTCATATCATTGATAAGATTGTCGATCCCGATACGAAAAAAGTAGTCGAGCAGAAGAAAACGGAAGTACAGGGAAAACCTATCTCAAAGGGAACAGCTGATGAAACATTGAAGATACTGGAATCGGTCGTGACGTCTGAACATGGCACCGGGAAACCGTATAAATTGGATGATTATAGTGTGGCTGGTAAAACTGGTACCGCACAAATTCCAAATCCTAATGGCGGCGGCTACATGGAGGATAGAAAAAATAACTATCTATACTCTTTCCTTGGTATGGCACCTGCGGATGATCCAGAATTGATCATGTATGTTTCTGTCCAACAGCCGGAATTGAAAGTGACAGAGACTGGCAGTGAGCCAGTTGCCTTCATTTTCAAGAATGTGATGGAAAACGCGCTGCATTATATGGATATCAGCCCGGATCAAACAGATAATCAGGAAGAAGTAACAGAAAAGCATGTTCCGGATATAGATGGTATGTCCACTCGTGCGGCGAAGAAAGCGCTGGAGGAAACCGGCATGGAAGTAGTTGTTGTCGGCGAGGGGGATAAAGTTGCCTCGACGAATGTCCAAAGCGGCGATGCGGTCATTGAAGGTGAACGTGCCGTCATTGTCACAGATGAACCGACAATGCCGGATATCAAAGGCTGGTCGATGCGCGAAGTACTTGAATTGGGTGAGCTCTTGGAGTTGGATGTGGAGACGATCGACACCGGCTATGCCAAGACCCAAAGCATCAAAAAAGGAACGAAGCTGAATAAGAACGATTATCTTGCTGTCGAATTCTCGACATAAGGAAACGAACAGTGGTCTATCCGCTTGCGAACGGACATAACATGGATACAAGCCTACCTTTGTATACGAGGGAGAGATTTGTTTGAAAAGAGTATCCAATGTTACGATGCGCAAGCGGCTGGTCACTGTTTTTATTTTGGCTTTCATCGTGTTCCTCGTCATCGGAATCCGATTAGCATATGTCCAGTTCGTCCTTGGCAAGGACTTGGTGGACAAGGCTGAAGATTCCTGGAGCCGAAACATTACATTTGAGCCAGAAAGAGGAAAGATACTGGACCGGACTGGGGAAGTGCTGGCAGAGAATGTTTCCGCACCGACGGTCATGGTCGTACCACGTCAAATCAAGGATCCCGACTTAACAGCAGAGAAGCTTGCGGAGATTCTTGGAATGGAAAAGGACAAAGCATTGCAGCATGTGACGAAAAAGGCATCAATTGAAAGGATCCATCCAGAGGGACGGAAAATATCTGAGGAGCAGGCAGAAGCAATTCAGGCCCTCCACATGGAAGGAGTATATATCGCCAAAGATTCCAAACGGCACTATCCAAACGGTGATTACTTATCTCATGTACTTGGCTTCAGTGGAATCGACAACCAAGGATTGATGGGGCTGGAGGCATATTACGATGAGGAGTTGAGCGGAGAAGCTGGCAGCTTGTCGTTTTTCTCCGACGCTAAAGGACATCGTCTGGAAGATATGGCGGATGTTTATCAAGCACCGACTGATGGGATGGACCTGCAGCTGACGATAGATTCTGATATTCAGACCATCGTGGAAAGGGAACTGGATAATGCAGAAGCGAAATATAATCCTGATGGTGCCATTGCACTGGCAGTGGATCCTGATACAGGAGAAATCCTGGCGATGTCATCGAGACCATCTTTTGATCCGGAGAATTACAAAGAAGCCGATCCTGATACGTATAACAGGAACCTGCCGATTTGGAGTTCGTATGAGCCGGGAAGTACATTCAAAATCATTACACTTGCATCGGCCTTGGAAGAGAAGGTAGTCGATCTGGA
The DNA here is from genome assembly GCF_900101385.1 of Terribacillus halophilus. GTDB lineage: Bacteria > Bacillota > Bacilli > Bacillales > Amphibacillaceae > Terribacillus > Terribacillus halophilus. The sequence goes on along the minus strand of NZ_FMZB01000003.1, from coordinate 308,737 downwards.
GAATGACCATTTTCATGACAGTGGCTCCATTAAAGTCGACGGCGCTACATTGCATTGTTGGAAACGCGGCGGACATGGGGATCAGACCTATTTGGAAGTCGTGCAAAACTCTTGTAACCCGGGATTTGTTTCATTGGGACAGAAACTCGGAACCGACCGTCTGTTTTCTTATATAAAAGATTTTGGTTTCGGTGAGAAAACCGGCATCGACTTACAAGGGGAGGGAAAAGGAATTCTGTTTGATCCCGCGAAAATCGGCCAGGTCGAGACAGCCACCACTGCTTTTGGACAAGGTGTTTCCGTGACACCGATTCAGCAGGTCATGGGTGTATCAGCAGCCATCAATGGCGGATATCTGTATCAACCATATATCGCCAAGTCTTGGAAAGATCCGATAACGGGTAAAACGGAGACAGCCACCGATTCGGTCATGAAAAGACGGGTTGTATCCGAGGACACCTCGGAGCAGGTGCGTTACGCACTTGAAAACGTAGTGGCAAAAGGAACAGGTCGCGGAGCTTACCGTGAAGGTTTCCGGATTGGCGGGAAAACGGGAACAGCGCAAAAAGTAGGAGCGAACGGCACCTACATGGAAAATAACTATATTCTTTCCTTTATCGGATTCGCTCCGGCCAATGATCCGGAGATTGTCGTTTATCTTGCGATCGATAATCCGAAAAATACAATCCAGTTCGGTGGTAAAGTGGCTGCGCCGATCGTAGGTACCATCCTGGAGGACAGCCTTCGTTCCATGGGAGTGGCACCACAGAAAGATGGGCCGGAGAAATCTTATAGCTGGCCGGAAGAACCGCCGGAAGAAACCCCGGATTTCGTTGGTATGAAAAAGCGAGAGCTGACAGAGTACTACACAACGCTGAATATAGAATTGAGCGGTGAAGGTGAATATATCATCGATCAGGAACCAAAAGCTGGAACAAAGATAGAGGCAGGATCCACTGTTCGTCTGTATTTGTCGGAAAACCCGCCTGAATAAATCGGATGAACCATTCCTGCGGACATAAATTCTGGTATAATGGGAAAAGGTTTTTAGGCTTCAATCAATTAAACAAACTAAACTTTGCATCTTGTAAGGATAAATGAAGGACGTGGCAATTTTGAAACTTGCAGTTTTATTATCCGCACTGCCTTTTTATAAACAGCAGGCGGACCATGAACAAATCGATATTACTGGTGTGACGATTGATTCCAGGGAAGTCGAATCTGGCAATCTATTCATTTGTATAGACGGTGCCGTTGTCGACGGACATGCGTTTGCCAAACAGGCACAGGATCAAGGGGCAGCGGCGATACTTGCCGAACGCCCGCTCGATGTTTCGATTCCTGTCATCCTTGTGAAGGACACACTGCGAGCTCTGGCTCCATTAGCAAATGTTTTTTACAACCATCCATCCAAAGAGATGCGTGTCATTGGAATTACCGGTACGAATGGCAAGACGAGCATGACCTATTTGCTTGAAAGTATATTCCGTGCCAATAAAGAAGCGACAGGGGTAATTGGAACGATCCAGATGAAAATCAAGGAGGAAACGTATCCGGTGAAAAATACGACACCGGATGCACTTTTCCTGCAAAAAGGATTCCGGAAAATGGTCGATGAAGGAGTAGATACGGCTGTCATCGAGGTATCCTCCCATGCGTTGGACAGAGGACGGGTGCATGGCACGGATATCGATGTTGCGGTATTTACGAATCTATCGCAGGATCATCTGGATTATCACGCTAGCTTTGAAGATTATTTCCATGCGAAAAGTCTTCTATTTTCCCAGCTAGGAAATACTTTCGATCCAGAGCATCCGAAATACGCAGTCATCAATGCAGATGATCATTACGCGCAGGCTTTGATTAAATCAACTGCTCAGCCAGTTTGTACGTATGGAATAGACAAACCAGCAGATATCATCGCAACAGATATACAACTTGCTTCCAATGGCACCAGCTTCCTGCTGCAGACACCAAAGGGCGAAGCGAAAATCACAAGTAAGCTGATGGGTAAATTCAATGTCTATAACATGCTTGCTGCTGTTGGTGCAGCTATTTGCAGCGATATACCTTTTGCGACAATTTGCCAGGCTCTGCAAGAGACGACTGGAGTGGCAGGACGATTCGAACCAGTCATGGCTGGGCAGTCCTTTGGTGTGATTGTCGACTACGCGCATACACCGGATTCCCTGGAGAATGTGCTGACAACGATAAAATCCTTCGTGAAGGGCAAGATAATAACAGTGGTAGGCTGCGGCGGCGACCGTGACAAGACGAAGCGCCCGCTTATGGCAGGAAAAGCAGTCCAGTATTCGGATACTGCCATTTTCACAGCTGATAATCCGCGGACAGAGGATCCCGGGGCCATCCTTGAAGATATGATTAGAGGATTGGATTCTGACAAATATGTCGTCGTTCCGGATCGTGCAGAGGCAATCCAGCATGCCATCGACCTCGCGCAAGCGGAGGATATCGTGCTGATAGCAGGAAAAGGACATGAAACCTATCAGATCATCGGAACGCAGGTGCTTGATTTCGATGACCGTCTTGTCGCAGCGGAAGCTATCAAAAGAGCGGGATTAGGAGAATGACAATGCTATTTACAAGTGATTTCCTATATGATTTATTCCCTGATGCAACGAAGCAGCGGGATTTTGAGATTGCACAAGTAAATACCGACAGCAGGAAAGAAGCGCCTGACAGTCTATTCGTCCCGATCAGGGGAGAAAGATTCGATGCACATGCTTTCATAGAACAGGCAATCACGCAAGGAGCAGTCGCTTCCCTATGGGACAAATCAGTCCCTGTACCCGAAGCTGCTGCTGCGATTGTCCTATTTCTTGTCGATGATACGCTGGAAGCACTGCAACAACTTGCAAAAGCGCACCGGGTGGCAGTCGCCCCGATTGTTGTCGGCATTACCGGTTCGAACGGTAAAACGACTACAAAAGATTTGGTGACAAGTGTTTTGAAAGAAAAATACGAAGTGCTTGCGACCAAAGGCAATTTGAACAATCATATCGGTTTGCCGCTTACTGTATTATCGATGCAGCCTTCTTGTGAAGTGCTCGTTTTGGAAATGGGAATGAGCAATTTCGGTGAGATCGAATTATTATCCCATATTGCACAGCCGGATTATGCAATTATAACGAATATCGGTGAATCCCATATTGAATTCCTTGGTTCAAGGGAAGGCATTGCCAAGGCGAAAAGTGAGATCACGGCTGGTTTGGCTGCGGATGGCATTTTGATCATTGATGGGGATGAAGCCCTTTTGTCCGATCATCATGGTAAAGAGACGACTATCACTTGCGGCTTCGAGGCACAAAATAAGGAGCGCTTGCACGTCGAACAGACACTTGATGCAGCGACTGTTTTTTCAGTGAACGGAGAAAAGTATACATTTTCCTTGCTCGGGGCGCATAATGTACGGAATGCGGGCTATGCAATTGTTCTAGGCAAACAGCTTGGGGTAAGTCGGGATCATATTCAACATGCATTGCATGCTCCGTCAATGACGGGAATGCGAATGGAAATGCTTGCTGGGTTGAATGGCAGCAAGATCATCAATGATGCTTACAACGCTTCCCCGACTTCAATGAATGCAGCTATCCGGACAGTGCAGGAGCTGCCGTTTGCAAGACGTATCCTCGTACTTGGGGATATTTATGAAATAGGGTCAGAATCAAAACGCTATCATCGGGAAATTGCCAACGCAATCTCGACGGATACTTCCTATGTATTTACAGTTGGTGAGGATGCAGTTGAAATCACCGATGCATTGAAAGATGAACCAATTACGGCAATTCACTTCCACGACAAGGATTCCTTGACAGAGGCATTGGTGCCGTTACTACAGGAAGATACGATTGTGCTGCTGAAAGCATCAAGAGGGCTGAAGATGGAATCCATACTTGACACAATCGCTGTTATGGAAGAGAATTAATAGCTGGTAATCAGAATAGTGGCGCCACTGGCGCCAACATTTACTGGACGGGTGCTTTTTTAAAGGAGGAAAACATCAATGAACGTGGCACTATTACTTGTGACAATTGCGGTAGCATTCATCGTCACCGTCCTTATTTCTCCAATAATCATACCATTTCTTCGCAGGTTGAAATTCGGTCAGAGTATTCGTGAGGAAGGACCTAAATCCCATATGAAGAAGTCGGGTACACCGACGATGGGCGGCGTGATGATCATGATCAGCATTGTCGTGTCTACATGGATTATGCATGCAATCGGAAATATTCAAATGAGCCTGGAAACGTGGCTGCTATTATTCGTCTTGGTCGGATATGGCTTACTCGGATTCCTGGATGATTTCATCAAAGTAGCAATGAAACGGAACCTTGGATTGACATCCAAGCAAAAGATGATCGGTCAGATCATCATTGCGATTATTTTTTATGCACTGCTTCGATACAATGATTTCGGTACGTACATACAAATTCCGGGAACATCGATTCAGTGGGATCTAGGCTGGGGTTATTTCTTCTTGATCCTTATCATGTTGGTCGGCGCATCCAATGCCGTTAATTTGACTGATGGCCTGGATGGTCTACTGGCAGGTACCGCGGCGATTGCCTTTGGAGCTTTTGCTGTCGTGGCGTACTATGATGTCCAACAGACACAAATTACTGTATTTTCTTTGGCAGTAGTCGGTGCTTTGCTTGGATTCCTTGTATTCAACGCGCATCCAGCGAAGGTATTCATGGGTGATACGGGATCATTGGGACTTGGCGGCGCAATTGCAGCGGTAGCCATCCTTACCAAGATGGAAGTATTGCTGATTGTCATCGGCGGTGTTTTCGTTATTGAGACACTTTCCGTCATGATTCAGGTCATATCATTCAAGACGACTGGGAAACGGGTGTTCAAGATGAGTCCGCTTCACCACCATTATGAGTTGTCCGGCTGGTCTGAATGGCGTGTCGTCACGACATTCTGGGCTGTGGGACTATTATTCGCTGTCATCGGCGTTTACATGAAGGTGGGATTATGATGCCTGATTTCGAAACCAAATTCCCATATCAGCATGTGCTTGTACTCGGATTAGCCAAAAGCGGATTTGCTGCTGCCAGTACATTGCTCGCCCACGGGCGTAATGTACGTGTAAGTGATTTGAGTGCATCCAACCAGGAAGAGCTGATCCAAATATTGGAGCAAAAAGGTGCCGAAGTGAAGCTTGGACCACAAGAAGTGGAGCTTCTGGATGGTATGGATGTCTTAATCAAAAATCCAGGCATCCGCTATGAAAATGTGATCGTGCAAACAGCCATGGAGAGGGATATCCCCGTGCTGACAGAGGTGGAACTGGCCGGGTTGCTCCATAAAGGCACATTGATCGGCATTACCGGTTCAAATGGAAAAACGACGACGACGACACTTGCTTATGAGATGCTCAAGGAAAGTCAGGTGAGTACGTATGTCGCAGGTAACATTGGAACGGCCGCCTCTGAGGTTGCCAACAAGACAACGGAAGAAGACCGGCTCGTTCTGGAACTTTCATCATTTCAGCTCCAAGGCATAGATCAGTTTAGGCCGCACATCAGTGTGATGCTGAATATCTTCGAAGCACACTTGGATTATCACCATTCCCTTGAAAACTATGAGCAGGCAAAAGCGAATATTTTCCGTAATCAGGATAAGAGCGATTATCTTGTCTATAATGCAGAAGATGAACGGCTGCGTGAGATAGTCAACGAGGCACAAGCGACGCTTGTTCCTTTTTCCGGTGCACGAAAGCTGGACAACGGGGCATGGTATGATGAAACACATGTGTATTTCAAAGATGAGCCGGTAGCGGCCATAAAGGACATACTGCTTGTCGGCGGCCATCAGCTGGAAAACATACTCGCTGCTGTTGCAGCTGCCAAGCTGGCAGGGGCGACCAATGAAGGCATCCAGCATGTATTGAAGACATTCTCAGGCGTGGAACATCGTCTGCAGTATATCAAACATATCAATGGCCGAGCCTTTTATAATGATTCCAAGGCCACCAATATCCTGGCAACATCCAAAGCATTATCTTCATTCGATCAGCCGACCATCCTGCTTGCAGGTGGCTTGGATCGCGGCAATACCTTTGAAACACTCGTTCCATCTATGGAACATGTAAAGGCGTTGATAGTGTTCGGAGAAACAGCTGAAAAACTGCGCGAAACTGCCTATATGGCTGGTATCGAGCTTATCGAGCATGCCAAGGATGTCAAAGAGGCAGCTTCCATCGCCTATCGCATTTCCGAAAGCGGCGATGTCATTCTGCTGTCTCCGGCATGTGCAAGCTGGGACCAGTATCGGACATTCGAAGAAAGAGGAGACATGTTTGTAGAAGCGGTGCATACATTAGAGTAGGGGCTTGTCCTGCTCAGCCGCTTCGCTGCATGCGGACCCCCAATTCCAATCCAAGGAAATGGGGTTTTTCTTTGCGCAAATCAAATCTTCCGAAGACGGACTGGCTATTGCTCTCTTCCATCGGGGGCTTGCTGACAATCGGTATCATCATGGTATACAGTGCTTCTGCAATATGGGCGGAATATAAATTCGATGATAGTTTCTTTTTTGCCAAACGGCAGCTGCTGTTTGCCGGTGTGGGACTTGGAGCGATGCTGGTCATTTCAAGGGTGCATTATGAAATTTGGCGGAGATATGCAAAGGTACTTCTCCTGATTTGTTTCATTTTACTTATCGCCGTCCTGATCCCCGGTATCGGAATGGTTCGCGGCGGTGCGCGGAGCTGGATCGGGGTAGGAGCGTTCAGTATCCAGCCTTCAGAATTCACCAAGCTGGGTTTGATCATCTATTTGGCAGTCTATCTGTCGGCTAAACAGAAATATATAACCTCCTTGAAAGAAGGCTTCCTGCCATCACTTTTGCTCGTATTTACGGCATTCGGAATGATCATGCTACAGCCGGATCTTGGAACTGGTGTCGTGCTTGTGCTGACATGTATGGTGATGATTCTGGTCAGCGGAGCCAGGATCTCGCACTTTGTCGGTTTGGGTGCTATAGGTTTAGCAGCTTTTGCAGCACTGATTTTGTCAGCTCCATACCGTATCCAGCGCATTACCGCTTTTTTGGATCCGTGGGAAGACCCCTTGGGCGAAGGCTTTCAAATCATCCAATCTCTATATGCAATTGGTCCAGGAGGGCTAATGGGGCTTGGACTAGGGAATAGCCTGCAGAAGTTTTTCTACCTGCCGGAGCCGCAGACGGATTTCATTTTTGCTATTTTAGCAGAGGAGCTCGGCTTCATAGGCGGTGTTGGTGTCATGCTGCTTTTCCTGCTGTTTTTGTGGCGAGGCATCCAAGTTGCACTTCGGGCCCCTGATGGTTTCAGCAGCTTGCTGGCATTGGGTATCACTGGAATGATTGCAATTCAATGCATGATCAATATCAGTGTAGTAATTGGCTTGATTCCGGTCACTGGTATTACGCTGCCGTTTTTGAGCTATGGGGGATCGTCGCTTACACTTACGTTGAGTTCCGTCGGAATACTTTTGAATGTCAGCAGGTATAGTAAACTTTAAAAGTTACGATGGGCAACACGAAAAATAGGATGGTCTAGAGGACAGTCTATCCTATCAGCACCGCACAAATGAAAAAAGCAATAAATTAAAAAATTCGCACAATTACCATTGACTTTTTAGGGTTGTGCGCGTATCATTAAAAACAATTTCATACAGTTCTTATCAAGAGAAGCCGAGGGACTGGCCCGATGAAGCTTCAGCAACCTCTGACAATGTCAGAAAGGTGCTAAATCCAGCAAGATTAAAATCTTGGGAGATAAGAGTGCGGACGATACTATCAAGCTCTCTTTTCTTCGGAAAAGAGAGCTTTTTTTCGTTTAGTCACTCTACTACAAAAAAAGGAGAAATGACAAAATGACAGACATTATCATTCTATCAGGAAGTCCGTCCAAACACTCACGATCGCAGCTGGCAGCAACTTACGCGGGGAATCTTGCCAAAGAGCAAGGCTATACAGTCAAGGAGATCCGGGTGACCGATTTTGCTCCGGAAGATCTGCTTTATGCAAGGTTTGATAGTCCGCAAATCGTGGAGGCAGGCCGGTCTGTTCAGAACGCGAAAGGATTGATCATCGCTTCACCTGTGTATAAAGCATCGTACAGCGGCATATTGAAGGCTTTACTCGATTTACTTCCACAGGATGCGTTTAAAACCATACCGGTACTTCCACTCATGACAGGCGGCAGCCCGGCACATCTTCTTGCGATAGATTATGCGTTTAAGCCGCTTATCGCCAATTTAAAAGGGGAGCCGCTGCAAGGAGTATATTTATGTGATCACCATATCAACAAAGACAACCCAGAGCAGCCGATTGCAGATGAGGAAACAGCTGACAGAATCAAAACGCAGACAAATCAGCTTGTTGATGTGATCCGCCGTAACCTTGCCGCCAGCACTGTGAAGTGAGGTGGGAAGGGCGATGGGGGCAAAGAAAACATTGTTTGGTATACCGATTCAAGTAATCGGCGGGTTGCTTGCAATCCTTATTTTCATGACAGGTGATGGCATCGAACAGGCTTTTCTGTCTAAGTACGTAGTTGACATTGGCTTTACGACCAATCAGTCGGCAATCATGTTCAGTGCTTATGGAATTGTACTTACATTCGCTTCCTGGCTTGCCGGTGTACTTGGGGAAGTCATCGGTCCGCGCAAGACAATGCTGATTGGGCTGGTTACGTGGGTGGTTTTCGAAATCGGGTTTCTGTATCTGGGTCTTTACTTAGAAAGCTTTTCGATGATGGTGGTCATGTACGGTCTGCGTGGTTTTGGCTATCCGCTGTTTGCCTTTGCTTTCATCGTATGGATTGCTTATCGCACCGAGAAGCAAAAGCTGGCAACGGCAATGGGCTGGTTTTTCTTTATGTTCGCTGGTGGTATAGGGTTTCTCGGCTCCTATTATCCAAGTATCCTGCTTCCATTCATTGGGGAGATGGCAACGCTGTGGAGCTCACTTATCTGGATCATCCTTGGTGGAATTCTGGGAGTTGTATTGGTGGATGATAAAGATCGACAAGGGTTTAGGATTCAGGATCAGGTTAAAGAAAATAAATGGGCTGAAGCACTAAAGGGGATCACGATCCTTTGGGAAAGTCCGCGTGTTGCTGCCGGCGGTCTGCTTCGGACAATCAATACAGCTGGATGGTATGGTTTTGTTGTTGTCATGCCGGGCTTTTTCACTAGTTTCTTAGATATTTCAACGAGTCAATGGCTGCAGCTTTGGGCTATTCAGTCAGTCAGCAATATGGCGACCGGAGTCTTATTCGGCATGCTCGGCGATCGGATCGGCTGGGTCAAGGTAGTCCGCTGGTTCGGCTGTGTGGGAGCTGCTGTCTGTTCGTTACTTTACTACTATATTCCGGTAGCCTTCGGAGCAAACATCCCGCTGCTTATAGGGAACGCTATTCTTTTTGGTGCAGCGATTGCAGCCTTTGTCCCGCTGTCTGCCATCCTGCCGACACTTGCTCCTGCCAATCGCGGAGCAGCGATTTCCGTACTTAATTTAGGAGCGGGAGCCAGTCAATTCCTTGGGCCAGTGCTTGTCGGGGTACTGAACAATTATGTGGGCATTATCGGTGTTGTGTGGGGATTTGCAATTCTTTATGCGCTTAGTTTTCTGTTGACGCCATTTCTAGCCCCTGCTGCAAGAGCGCAAATACATGCTGCAAAAGAGCTTGCTGTCAGATAACCAAAGGAGGATTACCAAATGACAAACAAACGGATCTACTTGAATGCATTTGATATGAATTGCGTTGGGCACCAATCACCTGGGCTGTGGACACACCCTGAGGATCAGGCCCATCGCTATAAGGACTTGGATTATTGGACGGAACTGGCCCAAATATTGGAACGCGGTCAGTTTGATGCATTATTTTTGGCTGATGTACTGGGCACATACGATGTCTATCATAACTCACGTGATGGAGCAGTCCGTCAGGCAGCCCAGGTGCCGGTCAATGACCCGCTGCTTGTCGTACCGGCGATGGCGCAAGTCACAAAGCATTTAGGGTTTGGCATCACGGCATCTGTCACCTATGAGCATCCGTACAGCTTTGCACGCCGGGTATCCACACTGGACCATTTAACAAAAGGCCGGGTCGGCTGGAATATTGTCACCTCCTATTTGGAAAGTGCAGCCAAAAATCTAGGTTTGGATACGCAAATCAAGCATGATGAGCGCTATAACATTGCAGAAGAATACGTGGAGGTATGCTATAAGCTATGGGAAGGCAGCTGGGAAGAGGATGCCGTCGTTCGTGATACGGAACGAAAAGTGTACACTGATCCTGATAAGGTACATGATATTCATCACGAGGGTACGTATTACAGTGTGCCTGGAGCCCATTTGTCTGAGCCATCGCCGCAGCGGACGCCGGTGTTATTCCAAGCGGGTTCATCAACGAAAGGACGGGCATTTGCAGCTAAGCATGCGGAATGTGTCTTTATCAGTACGCCAACGATCACCGTGACAAAGAGCTATGTTGATAAACTTCGCGAAGAGACGAAACGTCAAGGGCGTGATCCAGAGGAAATAAAAGTGATGAGCCTCTTTACACCGATTGTAGCAAAGACAGAGGAAGCAGCACAGGAGAAACTGGCTGATTATCGAAGGCATGCAAGCTATGAAGGGGGCCTTGTATTGCTCGGAGGCTGGACCGGCATCGATTTTTCTGCATATGATCCGGACGAGGAGCTTCGTTTTGTCGAAAATGAAGCGATTCACTCGGCAGTGGAGATATTCACGAAAATTGATCCGAATAAAAAATGGACTGTCCGTGAAGTGGCCGAATTCGTTGGTGTTGGCGGAATGGGTCCGGTAGTTGCCGGAACACCGGAACAAGTTGCGGATGCAATGGAGGACTGGGTGGAACAAACCGGCGTAGATGGGTTCAATATAGCCTACGCAGTGACTCCTGGAACATTTATAGATCTAGCTGATCAAGTAGTACCGATTTTACAGGAACGGGGCAGAATCAGAAAGAACTATGAAGGTAATACGCTGCGTGAGAATTTAAGCGGAAGCAGCAGGCTACCCGAACACCACCCAGCACGACAGCTAGCGAAAGTAGTTCAGGAACAAGGAAAGCAAACGGTGTAACGGCATGGATAATAAACAGGAAACAAAACTAGCGTCCATCCATTCCCTGATTGATGAAGTAATGGAACAAACAATTGCTCCTTCTGCAGATCAAACCGATAGGGAGCGTATTTTTCCGAAAGCGAATATGCAGGCGCTTGCAGAGAAAGGGCTGAATGGTATTTTACTGCCGGAAGAACTTGGGGGGCTTGCTGCAGGCTACAAAGCATTTTCCGTTATAGTGGAAAAAATTGCGGCACATTGTCCATCCACTGGTCTTGTGTACACCATGCACGTAGAAGCAGCCGATGCCATTTACCGATTCGGCACAGAGGAACAGCACGAGAAGTGGCTGAAACCTGTGCAAGATGGCTGGTTTGGCACAACCTCCACAAGCGAAAGGGCCTCCGGTGGCAGGTACTGGATTAATACAAGCCAAGCGAAACGAACACCAAATGGATATGAGCTGAATCTGGAAAAATCGTTTACGACAAGCAGTGGTTATGCTGATTTTTATATTATCCAAACCGGGACTCCAGATAAAGTATCAGCTGATGATTTGAGTTACTTCATCATTGAAGGATCCGATCCGGGTTTAAGCTGGGGAAGCTGGGATGCCCTCGGTGTAAAAGGAAATCATAGCTCGTCACTGACATTGCAAAGCGTGCAGGTGCCGGAGGAAAGTTTGCTCGGGGGCGAAGGGGCTGGCAGGTCCATTGTAGAAGGGAGTATTGCTTATTTGCTCGGGTTGGGTTCTGTTTGGACAGGACTGGCTGGAGGAATAGTGAAAGAAATCACAACGTACTGCAGGCGTAATCATCACCGGGATATCGGTAAAAGCTTGGGGGATTACCAGGTAATTCGTGCTCTGCTTGCCAAAGCCGTGATTCAACATAAAGGCCTTACTGCTTGGCTGAATCAGCTTCGTGATGAAATTGATCAGCAGCTCAATCGCGGTTTGGATAAGCTTCATCCTGCCACTCAGCAGGATTTACTGTCATTCAAGATTCATGCTTCGGAAACGGTGAATGAGATTGCACAAATCGCAATGGACATCACTGGTGGTTACGGTTATAAAATTGGTAAGCTCGAAAGGTTTTACCGTGATGCCAGAGCGGGTATTGTAATGGGACCTTCTAACAATTTAGCCCGTGACATTCTGGCAAAGCAGATTGTAGGATTATCGGATGATTTGTGGGAAGAAACCTCCTGATTCGAGGTTTCTTTTTTGTTGAAATTTGTCATGTTCAGGCATATACGCGATGAAAGAGCGCGGCTCAATAGTAGCTGTGGCTATATTTACCACGAGAAAAAAACAAGGTTTGACCGACAAAACGGAGCTCGCAGAAACGAATGTCATGATAGAATAGGGGAGAAAGGCAGAAGAGAAAATCATAATTGATAGAAACAGAATCAAACGATAGTAGATGGATGAAGTTTTATTTCTTGACCATTGAAGAAGGAGATTGGCAACTTTTTATGTAATTAGGTAAAGACACCTTTTTTGAAGGAGATTTGTTTACAAATTGTTGGGTTACAGACTTTTTCCATTATACGAATGTGTTATAATTTTATAATTACAATACAAGCAGTTTTTGACTGTACAGCATAGGAAGAAGAGGAAATGAGCGAAAAAAAGAAAATTGTTTCCATCGAGGACCGTATTCCGAAATTAAAACAAGCAAGGAAAAAGAAGGCGAATAGGCGGCTGATATTCTACTTGTCTATCTTCTTTGTACTTATCTCCATCATTGTCTACTTGCAATCACCGCTTAGCAACATTCATCGTTTGGAAGTAAAAGGAAATGATTTTCTTCCGAAAGAGACGATTATCCAAAGCAGCGGCTTGACGACTTCGGATAATATGTGGCGGATTGACAAGGATGAAGCAATCAAGCGGATAGAAGAGAATGAGGAAGTCGAGAAAGTGTCTATAAGCAGAGGTTTTCCTGCCACTGTTACGATCAAAGTGTCAGAGCTCGGGAGAGTAGGTTATCTGCAGCTGGACGGCAGTTATCGTGCGCTGCTTACGAATGGAAGTATTTCAGAAAAGAAATGGGACCAGCCAAAGTCCGATGCCCCGATACTCTATGGTTTTTCGGATGATAAATATCTGGATGAAATGGCGGAGGAACTTGACCAGCTGCCTGCGTCGATTACGAGACTCATTTCAGAGATACACTATAAGCCTACCGAAGACAATCCATACGTCATCCAGTTATTCATGAATGACGGAATGGAAGTCCAAGGAACGATCCGTACATTTGCCACAAACATGGAGGCCTATCCAAGCATTGCAGCACAGCTTGATCCAGAAGTCGATGGTATACTCCACATGGGAGTCGGCACTTATTTCGAGCCTTCCGAAAAGAAAGAAGAAGACAAAGAGTCAGAAGAAGGACAATAAGCAGAAAATCACGGCATTTTATCAATTTATGTAGAATAAACGAGCTATATGCGGTATAGTCGAATCGGATAAGTGTATATTCGGCTAATTTCTGTAAGAATGTCGCTTTTTCGGCAAATTCCCCCGTGAAATTTGTTATAATTATGCGTGTCTGCATAAGAATAGTTAATGAAAATGAAAATGTAAAAAAACAATGCTGGGCGACATGTCTCTAGGATTAGGAGGTGCCTTACGTGAACAACAGTGAAATTTTAGTCAGCTTAGATGTAGGAACATCAAAAATTAAAGTGATTATCGGGGAAGTTTTCCAAGACTCCCTTAACATAATCGGTGTCGGTACGGCAAAATCAAATGGTTTGAAAAAAGGCGCCATCGTTGATATCGATCAGACCGTCCAATCAATCCGGAATGCTGTCGAGCAAGCCGAGCGGATGGTGGGCATGCAAATCGAGCGCGTGGTCGTCGGTGTGAATGGCAATCAAATTCAGCTGCAATCCTGTCATGGGGTAGTTGCTGTTTCCAGTGAAACAAGGGAAATAGACGATGAAGATGTTGCACGTGTCATCGATGCAGCACAAGTAGTATCCATTCCGCCTGAGAGGGAAATCGTCGATGTCATTCCGAAGCAATTCATTGTGGATGGCCTGGATGGAATCAACGACCCGCGCGGCATGATCGGTGTACGATTAGAAATGGAAGGAACCATCATTACGTGTTCCCGTACAGTCTTACATAATCTATTGAAATGCGTCGAGAGAGCCAACCTAGAAGTGATGGATATATGTCTGCAGCCTTTGGCTGCAGGGGCTGTCGCACTTTCGGAAGATGAAAAGAACCTTGGTGTAGGCTTGATCGACATTGGTGGAGGCAATACGACTGTCTCTGTGTTTGGTGATGGCCAGTTGATGGCGACGAGTGTCGTCCCGCTTGGCGGTGACAATATCAGCAAGGATATATCGATTGGACTAAAGACTTCCTCGGAACAAGCAGAAGAAATCAAGATTGGGTATGGACATGCCTTTTATGATGATGCGAGAGAGGAAGAAACATTCGAAGCTTCCATCATTGGGAGCAATAAAAAGCAGACTTTTTCCCAGCTGGATGTCGCTGACATTGTAGAAGCTCGTGTAGAGGAAATCTTTGCATACGCAGACAGTGAGATCAAGCGTATGGGCTTCCCTGAACTTCCTGGGGGATACGTCTTGACTGGCGGGGCATCCATGATGCCTGGTATGCTGGAGCTCGCGCAGGATTGTTTCCAAGCGAATGTGAGACTTGCGATCCCAGATTATCTTGGAGTCAGGGAACCGCAGTTCACCAGCGCCGTCGGAATCTTGCAATTTGCCTATCGGAATGCGAGAATACAAGGTAAGGAAATCTTCTCTGCTGTAACAGAGGGAGAATTCGATGAACCGGATAGAAGACCGGCGAAACCTGCTAAATCAGAAAAGAAAAAAGGCGAAGAAAAAAAGAAGGAATCAGGTATTGCCAACCTGTTCAAGTACTTTTTCGATTAAGACAGACACGTCAACTAGGGATTTTAAGGGAGACGGTTTGTAAATAGGAGGACGTTAAGATGTTAGAGTTTGACACAAATATGGAAACATTAGCGACGATAAAAGTCATCGGCGTCGGCGGGGGCGGAAGCAACGCCGTCAACCGGATGATCGAACATGGCGTCCAAGGCGTCGAATTCATTGCGGTGAACACCGATTCACAAGCATTAAATCTATCAAAAGCGGATGTCAAGATGCAAATTGGTGCAAAATTGACACGCGGACTTGGTGCAGGTGCCAATCCAGAAGTGGGTCGCAAAGCCGCTGAGGAAAGCAAAGAACAGATCCAGGAAGCGCTGCAAGGTGCCGATATGGTATTTGTCACAGCAGGTATGGGAGGCGGAACCGGTACAGGTGCTGCTCCAGTTATCGCACAAGTGGCCAAGGAGCTTGGTGCTCTGACAGTCGGAATTGTGACACGGCCTTTCTCGTTCGAAGGGCGAAAGCGTCAGACTCAGGCATTAGCAGGTACAGACGCGCTCAAAGGCAGCGTCGATACACTAATCGTCATCCCGAATGACCGCTTGCTTGAAATCGTCGATAAAAATACACCGATGCTTGAAGCTTTCCGTGAAGCGGATAATGTCCTTCGTCAAGGTGTACAAGGCATTTCCGAATTGATTGCCGTACCTGGTCTGATCAATGTCGACTTTGCCGACGTGAAGACAATCATGGCTGATAAAGGGTCTGCCCTTATGGGTATCGGTATTGCAACGGGCGAGAACCGAGCAACCGAAGCAGCCAAGAAAGCCATCAGCTCTCCATTGCTTGAAACATCGATCGATGGGGCGCATGGTGTCTTGATGAATATTTCAGGTGGTGCGAACTTGAGCCTGTATGAGGTACAGGAAGCTGCCGACATCGTAACGAGTGCAGCCGACCAGGAAGTGAACGTGATCTTCGGTTCAGTTATCAATGAAGATTTGAAAGACGAAATCGTTGTGACTGTCATTGCGACAGGTTTCGATGAAGCGCAGATTCAACAAGCGATGAATGCACCGCGTCCGAAAGCACGACCGGCCCAGAAAGAAACACAAAGTACGCAGCAGCCTGCACAAACGGAAAGAAGAAGAGAGCGTGAGGAATTGCGCCGGGAAACACCATCTCCACAGCCGCGCAAGCAGGAAGAAGATACGTTGGATATCCCGACATTCCTTCGTAATCGCAACCGCAGAAAATAATTCTTAAAGGATAGCATCCTATGATGCTATCCTTTTTTTTATGCTGAAAAATGTTAGACAAATTAGGCGGAAAATACATAAAAATAGTGCGGCTTAGCATGCATAAACTGACAGTATTTGAATCAGCACTCCGTTATACTAGCTTCATCTATTAAAGGAGAAAGGAAGAGCTGACGTGACAATCTATCTGGATGCCGTCTGGACACTCAACTTGTTTTTGGACTGGCTGCTGCTGCTTTGTACGCTTGTGATTGCCAAAATACAAGTACCTAAGTTTCGTATTTTTGCAGGCGCCATCGTTGCATCGCTAATCGTTCCGGTGACTGTCTTCTTTCCAGAAAGCTATCTCACCCATCCGGTGGGTAAATTACTTTTTTCGGTACTCATCATCTGGACAGCATTCGGCTTTCGGTCGATCACTCGCTTCTTGAAACTGCTGCTGCTTTTTTATTTCGTTACCTTTGCAGCAGGAGGGAGCCTGTTCGCCATTCATTATATGCTGCAGACTCAAGCTGCATTTACACCTGCCTCCTTCTTGACGGTAAGTACAGGATATGGTGATCACGTCAGCTGGTTGTTCGTAGCCATCATGTTCCCGATCGCATTGTATTTTACAAAAAGCAGAATGGACAAGCAGCGCTTTGAGCAGTTCCGATATGATCAGCTGCACACCGTTCAAGTGAGCATCAATGGCATTTCACATAAAACAGACGGATTCATCGACAGTGGGAATCACCTGTCTGATCCATTGACGAAGCGACCAGTCGTAATCTGTGATCATCAATTTTTGAGAAACTGGTTCACGGAAGAAGACTGGCAACTGTTGGCCCAAGCAAATAATAATTTGGATTTGGATCTGCTGCCGAAGGATTGGCCTTATGAATTTTCTGTCGTTCCGTATCAAGGTGTTAATGGAGAAGGAGCACTTATGCTTGTTTTGAAGCCGGATAGTATGTTGATTGAATTGGATCAAACGATAATCGAAACAGATCGAGTATGGATCGGTATTCAATTCGGAAATCTGACAACGGATCTTCGGTATCACTGTCTGCTCCATCCGTCACTTGTACATGATGCCAGCACGCAAGCGGGCTAAGAAGAAGGGAGAAAAACATGGGAAAAAGAGCATGGAAGCTGAAAATATGGTGGTATAAGATACTTGTCAAATTAGGTATCAAGCGGAAAGAAATCTATTACATTGGCGGCAGCGAGACTTTACCTCCACCTTTGTCAAAAGAAGAAGAGTTCAAATTGCTTCAGCTCCTGCCAACTGGCGACAAATCGGCTAGGGCAATGCTGATCGAACGGAATCTGCGATTGGTCGTCTATATAGCAAGGAAGTTTGAAAATACCGGTATCAACATTGAAGATTTGATCAGTATCGGAACAATTGGTTTGATAAAGGCAGTGAACACTTTCAATCCTGAAAAGAAAATCAAGCTGGCGACGTATGCTTCCCGCTGTATCGAAAATGAGATTCTCATGTACCTGCGCAGGAACAGCAAGCTGAAATCGGAGATATCCTTCGATGAACCGCTGAATATTGATTGGGACGGCAATGAGCTGTTGTTGTCCGATGTTTTGGGAACTGATGATGATATCATCACGAAGGATATCGAGAAAAATGTAGACAAAAACTTGTTAAAAAAAGCATTGGAACAGCTGAATGACAGGGAAAAGCAAATCATGGAACTCCGTTTCGGGCTTGTCGGGCAAGAAGAGAAAACCCAAAAGGATGTTGCCGATATGCTTGGCATTTCCCAATCCTATATTTCCCGTCTGGAAAAGAAAATCATCCGCAGACTGCAAAAAGAATTTAATAAAATGCTATAAACCTTACTGGTGCCTGTATTTGTCCTTCTCGGACAATGTCAGGCACTTTTTGTCTTTGCATAAAAAAATTCCCGAGGGGAGATACTGTGCTTGCATCGCATCTTCAATCGGGAGGTCAAGGAACATGTCGAGACAGAAAGTTGAAATATGTGGGGTAGATACTTCAAAACTGCCAGTACTCAAAAATGAGGAAATGAAAAAGCTATTCATCCGCATGCAGCAAGAAGACGACATTTCAGCCCGGGAAGAACTCGTCAATGGGAATCTCCGCCTCGTGCTCAGCGTGATCCAGCGATTCAATAACCGAGGGGAATATGTCGACGATCTTTTTCAAGTAGGCTGTATCGGACTAATGAAATCCATTGATAATTTCGATTTGAAGCATAATGTGCGTTTTTCTACATACGCAGTGCCGATGATCATTGGGGAAATCCGCCGCTACTTAAGAGACAATAATCCGATTCGTGTATCCCGTTCCTTGCGTGATACGGCATACAAAGCTTTGCAAGTAAGGGAGCAGCTGATCGCAAAAACATCGAAAGATCCGACAACAGCAGAGATTGCTGCTGAACTCGGCGTACAACCATCCGACATCACATTTGCCATGGATGCCATCCAGGATCCAGTATCTTTATTCGAGCCGATTTATAACGACGGGGGCGATCCGATCTTTGTATTGGACCAGCTGCGCAGCGAATCGGAGAACGATGCATCTTGGCTGGATAACCTATCGATAAAAGAAGGCATGCACCGTTTGAACGAGCGGGAGAAAATGATACTGAATAAGCGCTTCTTCCAAGGAAAGACCCAAATGGAAGTTGCAGATGAAATCGGTATATCGCAAGCACAAGTATCACGGCTGGAGAAAGCTGCAATCGAAGAGATGAATAAGCAAATGTTCGAATGAAAGACACCTGGCTCAGGTGTCTTTTTTTATGTTTGAATGCTAATTGTCGGGCTTGGCCGCATAGACTAGAAAAAAGCAGCAAAGGGGTTAAGTAATCATGACGCTAACCGAATTGCAGATGAAAGATATAATTTTAATGGAAAACGGCAAAAAGGTAGGGAATGTATCCGATTTGGAAATCAATGAACATAACGGCCACATATCGGCGATTATCGTGACACTGCGGGGGAGAATGATGGGGCTATTCGGCAAGGAAGAAGAGTTGGTCGTCCCGTGGAATCAGATCATTACAATCGGGACGGATGTCATTTTGATCAAAAGTCCGGAACAAGCATCGGTAACGGAGGAAGCAAGTAAGTAATCTTGTACAGAAACAGACGGAAATATGGTACTATAAAAGCAATCAGAGGAGTGGGTACCATATGAAGGAAACAGCTTCCAGTCTGGATAAGCTGTATATGGAGCTTGGCGGATGGTCAGCTCCTGACAGCATCGTCAGCGGGATAACAACAAAATACAACGGTGTCAGCAAAGCACCTTTTGATAGTTTGAATATGGGACTGCATGTCGGCGATGAACCAAAGGATGTCATCCAAAACCGTGAGCTGCTTGCAGAGGCGATTCAGTTTCCATTGGATCAATGGGTCTTGGGGGAACAAGTCCATGGTACGGAAATAGCAGTCGTCACAAAACAGGAAGCTGGCAGGGGCAGCAGGGATTTGGCTGACAGTCTGCCGGCAGTGGATGGTCTGATCACCAAGGAAAAGGGAATACTCCTTTCGGCATTTTTTGCTGACTGCGTGCCGCTTTATTTTTTCGACGCTACTAGCGGATGGATTGGAATGGCGCATGCTGGCTGGCGCGGAACCGTCGCCGATATGGCAGGGAAAATGGTGCGAGCGCTTTGTGCACAAGGAGCTGACAAGGGTAATCTGCAAGCGATGATCGGACCGTGTATTTCCAAACAACGGTACGAAGTCGATGATCGCATCGTGCAGCAGATACCTGTGCAGTTCCACAATAAGGTGCTAAAGTCACACGCTCAGGAGCGATACCAGCTCGATTTGCAGGAACTCAACCGGCTTTATTTGCAGCAAGCAGGTATCGAATATGGGAATATACTGATAGCACCCTACTGTACATACGATTCCCCAGCGTTTTATTCGCATCGTGAAGATCAAGGAAAAACCGGCAGGATGATCGGTTTTATCGGGATGAAAGAGGAGCAAGTATGAATACTGTACAACAAAATCTGGAACGGATCAGGGAGGATATCAGCTCGGCAGCGGCCAAATCCGGCCGAAAAACCGAGGATATAACCCTCCTTGCCGTTACGAAATATGTTACAATTGAACGAACAAAAGAAGCTGTCGATGCTGGTATTGTCGATTTAGGCGAGAACCGGATCGAGGGTTTCCTGGAGAAGCAGGCGGCAATCGGGGATGAAGCCATTTGGCATTTCATCGGGAGTCTGCAATCCAGGAAAGTGAAAGACGTCATCAATCAAGTGGATTATCTGCATGCACTTGACAGGCTTTCATTGGCAAAGGAAATACAAAAAAGGGCAGCCAAGAAGATCAAGTGCTTCGTCCAGGTCAATGTAAGCGCAGAAGCAACAAAATCCGGCGTATCACCAGCTGAAACACTCGCTTTCATCCAGGAACTAGCAGCATATCCGGCAATTGAGGTTGTCGGCCTGATGACAATGGCACCCAATACACAGGATGAAGATGTGCTCCGCAGTGTCTTCAGTGGATTGAGACAGCTGCGTGATGAAGTTGCGGCTCAAAATATGGCCCATGCACCATGCGCATTGTTATCCATGGGAATGAGTAATGATTACAAAATTGCAATAGAAGAAGGAGCGACTCATGTCAGAGTAGGCTCTGCTCTTGTAGGTCCATATTAATAAGCGAGGTGAAGAACATGAGTTTCAAGAATAAGATGAAAAATTTCTTTACTGTGGATGATGAGGAATATGAATACGTCGAGGAACAGCCTGAAGAACAAGAAGAAATCGAACCGTACCGTCAGAGCGGGCGGAACCAGAATCAAAACGTCGTGAGCTTGAAAAGTGTACAATCATCTTCCAAAGTCGTTCTTTGTGAGCCGAGGACTTATAATGAAGCACAGGAAATCGCTGATCATGTTGTGAACAGAAGGGCAGTGGTGCTCAATTTACAGCGGGTTGACCATCACCAAGCGAAGCGGATCGTTGATTTTCTGAGCGGTACCGTCTACGCGGTTAATGGAGATATCCAGAAGCTGGGCAGCCAGACCTTCCTGTGTGCCCCGGACAATATAGAACTGACAGGCAGTATATCCGATATGCTGGAGGAACAAGATGATTATAATAAGAGGTGGTAGAAGCCGATGCTTTGGAGTATAATTCAGACAGCCTTCACAGTCTATTCTTTGGCATTGATCGTCTATATTTTGATGTCTTGGTTCCCAGGAGCTAGACAATCGGCATTTGGCGAAATCCTTGGAAGGATCTGTGAACCTTATCTTGAAGTATTCAGGCGGTTCATTCCGCCACTAGGCATGATCGATATTTCTCCCATCGTGGGAATCTTAGTCCTGCGGTTAGCGGAGAGTGGATTAAGAACGATTTACTTAATGATTTTCTATTGATGAGGTGTACAACGCAAACGTGAGTATCTATCAGCATTACCGGGAAGAGGAGCGTCCTTTCATCGACCAGATCCTCTCCTGGATGGAACAAGTGGAACGCCAGTATCAGCCGCGGGTTACCGACTTTTTGGATCCCCGGGAACAGCTTATTTTCCAGCAGCTGCTAAGCGGCCAATCCGAACTGCAGTGGGCTTTTTCAGGCGGATCCGAAAATGCGGAAAGAAAGCGGGGTCTCATCGCTCCGATTTATGACAATATCACAGCCGAGGATTTCAGCATCGAATTGCTCGAAGCTGCCTATCCCGCTAAATTCGTCACGCTTGAACATCGTGATGTGATGGGTTCATTCCTTTCCCTTGGCATCGATCGCAAAAAACTGGGCGATATCAGTGTGAGGGATGGCGTGATCCAGCTTTTCACTACTTCGGACATCGCTGCCTACATACATGCGAATCTATTGGAGATTAAACGGGCAAAGGTATCATGGGATTCGGTCGATCCTGCGAGATTCAGTCCGGAAAAGCTGGAGTGGGTGAACATGGAAGCTACCGTATCTTCGCTCAGATTGGACGCCGTCATGAAGGAGCTCTACCGGATGTCGAGGCAGCAGGCTGCCGAACGCATTCAAAAAGGTCTCGTCAAAGTCAACTTCAGGACTGTCGAGGACGTCAGCTATCAGCTTGCTGAAGGTGACCTCATTTCCCTTCGCGGCAAAGGGCGTGGGAAGCTTGCACAAGTGAAAGGTACAACCAAGAAGGACAAGCAGCGTATCACACTGGAAAAATTAAAGTAGCCGAAATGGCTGTTTTATGCTATCTTTGTCGAATAACAGCTATTATAGATCTTTTAACAGGAGGTGGCCGTCGTGCCATTAACACCTTTGGATATCCACAATAAAGAGTTCGCCCGCGGATTCCGCGGTTATGATGAAGATGATGTAAACGACTTCCTCGACAGGGTGATCAAGGATTACGAGATCATCATCCGCGAGAAGAAGGATTTGGAAGAACGGGTCCAGCAGCTGGAAGAACGTCTTGGTCATTTCAATAACATCGAGACGACTTTGAACAAATCGATTCTTGTAGCGCAGGAAACTGCAGAAGAAGTGAAGGGCAACGCAATGAAAGAGTCCAAGCTGATCATCAAAGAAGCAGAGAAGAATGCCGACCGGATCATCAACGAGTCCCTCACGAAGTCACGCCAGATTGCCTTGGAAGTAGAGGAGCTCAAAAAGCAGGCGAAAGTATTCCGTACTCGCTTGAAGATGCTTGTGGAAGCACAGCTTGAGATGATTGAAACGGATGATTGGGATGGTTTATTCGCGACCGAGGTAGCATATGAGCCTGAGGAAGAGACGGCGGAATAAAGTCCGCTTGACGTTTTTAGCAAACTTACATATAATTTTACTATTATAAGCAAACAATATGACCAAGATATAAAGACTGTGATCGGGACAGTAGGAAGTCCATACCGCTTTTAAAGCGAGCCAGGGAAGGTGGGAGCCTGGTACGGTATTTCTTTCGAACATCACCCGCTAGTTTCCATTCGAACCGCAAGCAGTAGAAATGGACGTCTCATTCACGTTACGAATTTCGAGTGGATAGATGATGCTAGTCTGTCTATAAGGGTGGTACCGCGAGTCTCTCTCGTCCCTTTTGGGGATGATGAGAGGCTCTTTTTTTACCCCAAGCTCGGTCATGATAAGGAGGAAGAATATTGGATTACAAAGATACATTGCTGATGCCGGAAACGGCATTCCCGATGCGCGGCAATCTGCCGAACAAGGAACCAAAAATGCAGCAGGAGTGGGAAGAAGAAAACATTTACAAAAAAGTGCAGGAAAGAACGGAAGGACGTCCGCTTTTCGTCTTACATGACGGACCTCCATATGCCAATGGAGATCTGCACATGGGGCATGCGCTGAATAAAGTATTGAAGGACTTCATCGTCCGTTATAAATCCATGTCCGGCTTCCATGCACCATACGTTCCAGGCTGGGATACACATGGTCTGCCAATCGAGCAGGCGCTCACGAAGAAAAAAGTCGACC
This sequence comes from Terribacillus halophilus, assembly GCF_900101385.1. Lineage (GTDB taxonomy): Bacteria > Bacillota > Bacilli > Bacillales > Amphibacillaceae > Terribacillus > Terribacillus halophilus. Next base: position 285,063 of record NZ_FMZB01000003.1, on the reverse strand, counting down.
GTAAGAAAATGACAGTCGCGGAATTCCGTCGTCTTTGTGCAGAATATGCGATGCAGCAAATCGACAACCAGCGCACGCAGTTCAAACAGCTTGGTGTCCGTGGTGACTGGGATAACCCGTACATCACGTTGACAAAGGATTATGAAGCAGCACAAATCAAAGTCTTCGGTGAAATGGCGAAACGCGGCTATATCTACAAAGGAATGAAGCCGGTATACTGGTCTCCTTCTTCTGAATCAGCTTTGGCAGAAGCGGAAATCGAGTATCAAGATAAACGTTCTGCATCCATTTATGTTGCATTCCAAGTGAAAGATGGTAAAAATCTCTTCGAAGGTGATGAGAAATTCATCATCTGGACGACAACTCCTTGGACGTTGCCAGCAAACGTTGCAATTTCCCTTCACCCGGAAGTGACATATGTAGTAGCAAAAGTCGGTACAGAGAAATATGTCGTTGCAGAGGAATTGCTGAACAATGTAACAGAAACGCTTGAATGGAACGATCCGCAAGTCTTGAAAACGTTCAAAGGAAAAGAAGCGGAATACGTAACGACACAGCATCCTTTTTATGACCGTGAATCATTGATCATCCTTGGCGAACATGTAACGACAGACAGCGGTACAGGCTGTGTACACACAGCACCTGGACACGGGGAAGAAGATTTCTTTGCCAGCCAGAAATACAAACTGCCGATCATCAGCCCATTGGATGACAAAGGCGTATTCACGAAGGAAGCTCCTGGTTTTGAAGGTGTATTCTATGATAAGGCAAACAAAAATATCACAGAATTGCTTGAAGAAAAAGGTGCCTTATTGAAACTCGATTTCTTCACGCATTCTTATCCGCATGACTGGCGTACGAAAAAACCGGTCATCTATCGTGCAACAGCTCAATGGTTTGCTTCCATCAAAGCTTTCCGTGACCAGATCATCGAACAGATCAAGGAAGTGGAATGGTTCCCGAAATGGGGCGAAACACGTCTTTATAACATGTTCCGTGACCGCGAAGACTGGTGTATTTCCCGTCAGCGCGCGTGGGGTGTTCCGATTCCGGTATTCTACGGCGAAAATGGCGAAACGATCATCACAGAGGAAACGATCCAGCATGTGTCCGATCTCTTCCTCGAGCATGGCTCCAATGTCTGGTTCGAAAGAGAAGCGAAGGATTTGCTTCCGGAAGGGTTCACTTCCGAGCATAGCCCGAACGGCATCTTCACGAAGGAAACAGATATCATGGACGTATGGTTCGATTCTGGTTCTTCCCACCAAGGTGTATTAGTGAATCGTCCGGAATTGCAGCGTCCAGCTGATCTTTATCTGGAAGGCTCCGACCAATACCGCGGCTGGTTCAACTCTTCCTTGACGACTGCTGTTGCCGTAACAGGCAAAGCACCGTATAAAGCGGTCCTAAGCCACGGATTCGCATTGGACGGAAAAGGCAAGAAGATGAGTAAATCACTAGGAAACATCGTCGTACCGTCGAAGATCATGAAGCAGTACGGTGCCGATATCCTTCGTCTATGGGTTGCTTCTGTTGACTATCAATCTGATGTCCGCATCTCTGATGAAATCATCAAACAAACATCAGAAGGCTACCGTAAAATCCGGAATACGTTCCGCTTCCTGCTGGCTAATTTGCATGATTTCGATCCTGCTAAAGATAGCGTAGCGCATGCTGACATGGTGGAAGTTGATCGCTACATGCTTGCGAAGCTTTCCGATTTGATCAAGCGCGTACGCATGAGCTATGACAAATACGAGTTTGCGGATGTATATTCTGCCATCCTAAGCTTCTGTTCGGTAGAGCTTAGTGCGTTTTACCTTGATTTCGGTAAAGATATCCTTTATATCGAAGCTGCTGATCATCCGGCTCGCCGCAGCATCCAAACTGCTTATTATGAAATCGTCAAAGCGCTTGTGCAAATGCTTGCACCGATCCTTGCGCATACAACAGAGGAAGCATGGAGCCATATCCCTGGTGAAAAAGCAGAGAGTGTACAGCTGACAGACTTCCCTGAAGCTATCGCAATTGCAGATCAGGATGCATTGCTTGCAAAATGGGATCATTTCATGAAAGTCCGTGATGATGTCTTGAAAGCATTGGAAATTGCACGCAGTGAGAAGGTAATTGGTAAGTCACTTGAATCCAAATTGACAATCGTTGCCAAAGATGATGAAACAAAACAGCTGCTTCAAGGTATCGATAATCTGCATCAACTGCTTATCGTATCCGAAGCCAATGTAGTGGACACAGATGCAGAAGCGGCAGATTATGAGCATGTGGCCGTCCGCGTAGAGAAACATCCGGCAGAACGATGCGAACGCTGCTGGGTTGCTTCTGAAACAGTTGGTCAGGATGAGAAACATCCAGAACTATGTTCACGCTGTGCAGAGATCGTAGAAGCACATTATCACGCATAATGGGGAGAAAGCTTCGCTTTTTAGCGGAGCTTTCTTTTTATCTATACAATCTTTTTCAGCCTATCTATGGTAAAATGCAAGATAGATTGTATCGAACGGAGGAAATGAAGTCCATGTATTTTGTCATCGCGATCATTCTGATCATCATCGATCAGCTAACAAAGTTGGCAGTAGTGAAGAATATGACGGAAGGAGAGTCCATCTCGATCATCGACAACTTCCTGTATCTATCTTCACACCGTAATCGAGGAGCGGCCTGGGGCATTTTAGAGGGGCATTTTTGGTTCTTTTATCTTGTGACAGCGATTGTTATTGTCATAGTCAGTTATTATATTGTGAAATATAGCAAGGAAAGCAAATTGATGGGGACTGGTCTGTCACTCGTTCTTGGGGGAGCAATCGGGAACTTCATCGATCGGCTGTTCCGAAAAGAAGTCGTCGATTTCGTCGATACACGATTCGGTGACTATCATTATCCCATCTTCAACGTGGCGGATTCCTGTCTGGTTGTAGGTGTCATCCTCATCATTATTGCGATGCTGCTCGATGAGAGAAAGAAAGGAAGAAAAGAAGCATGAGTCAGTTGGAACATACAGTCGCAGCCGAGCAAGCGGGTTTGCGCATCGATAAACTGCTGTCTGATATCCAGGAAGATGTTTCCCGGAGTCAGGCGCAAAGCTGGATCAAGGATGATCTGGTTACGGTGAACGGCACCAAGGTGAAAAATAAGTATACTGTGCAAGAGGGAGATGTAATCGCCTGGACGATTCCTGAACCTGAAGAAATGAAAATCGAAGCAGAGGACATCCCGCTTGAAATCATCTATGAAGATGCTGATATTGCAGTTGTAAACAAACCGCGCGGGATGGTTGTACATCCATCCAATGGACATCAGTCTGGTACGATGGTACATGCGCTGCTTTACCATCTGAAAGATCTTTCCGGTATCAATGGAACGATGCGTCCAGGTATTGTCCACCGTATCGATAAGGATACAAGCGGTTTGCTAGTTGTTGCTAAGCATGATAAAGCCCATCAGAAATTGACGGATATGTTGAAGGATCACGATATTGAACGGAAATACCGGGCTATCGTACATGGTGTCATCGACCATGAATTCGGAACTATTGAAGCACCGATCGGCCGTGACCCGAATGATCGTCAAAAAATGGCGGTCGTTGAGAATGGCAAGCCTGCAGTGACGCATTTTGAAGTGCTGGAGCGTTTTGAAGATTTCACATATGTAGAATGTAAGCTGGAGACAGGCAGAACGCATCAAATCCGCGTGCATATGCAATACATTGGCTACCCGCTTGCCGGAGATCCAAAATATGGCCCGCGCAGAACATTGGATATCGACGGGCAAGCACTACACGCCGCAGTACTTGGATTCCATCACCCGATAACAGGGGAATGGCTTCATTTCGAAGCGCCTGTTCCGCAAGTTTTCCAAGAAGAATTGGACAAGCTTCAATTCAATGCTTGACAGTCACACACTGACATGCGATACTGAATGAAGTTAAATAAGAACCTTTAAGACAGTCCAGAGAGGCTGATAAGGAAGCGGAGATGAACGGGATACGTGTGTGTATCCATGCCCCTTATTGCCTCATGGCGATAAGGGGTTTTTTTCATAGCTTCAAGGAAAGGTGGGAAAAGAATGAATAAAAAAGCGACCCTGCTGGATCAAGCTGCAATCGGGCGTGCACTGACACGGATTGCACATGAAATCCTGGAACGCAATAAAGGACCGGAAAATCTGGTACTTGTCGGAATCCAGACTAGAGGTGTTCCCATCGCGAAACGTCTGCAGCAGAAAATCGAAGGAATCGAACAAGCGACAGTACCGCTTGAGGAAGTGGATATCACATTGTACCGGGATGATCTGGCCCATGCATCAGACAATCAAGAGCCGATGGTGCAGCCAGTGAAACTTGGAACGGATTTAACGAATAAGACCGTCATTTTAATCGATGATGTGTTATACACAGGAAGAACAGTGAGAGCGGCGATGGATGCGATCATGGACGCGGGACGTCCAGCACAGATCCAATTAGCCGTACTGATCGACCGAGGCCATCGGGAACTGCCGATACGAGCCGATTATATCGGGAAAAATATCCCGACTTCGCAATCGGAAGTCATCGTCGTCGAACTGCAAGAGACAGATGATTACGAGAGCGTGGATATTTACGAAAATGAATAAGGACCTTTAAGGTAAGTCCAGAGAGGCTTACAAGGTCGCAAGCAACAACGTCGTCACGTGAAGTGGCAGACGTGTGCCTCTTTGCGACCAAAATCGCAAAGAGGCTTTTTTTATAGGGGAAAAGAGGAGAGAAATAATGAAACCAGCACTGAACATACACGACATACCAAAATGGAATCAATGGATCATCTTCAGCTTGCAGCATTTATTCGCCATGTTTGGTGCGACCATCCTTGTACCGGCACTGACCGGACTGGATCCAGCAGTGGCACTAGTATCAAGCGGTGTCGGTACACTCGCATTCATCTTGATCACAAGAGGGACGGTGCCAGCTTATCTAGGCTCAAGTTTTGCTTTTATCTATCCGATTACGCAGTCGATTGAAGCTGCCGGGATCGGCGGAGCCATGATCGGCAGCTTTTTGGCAGGTCTTGCTTACGGAATCGTCGCAATCGCCATCCGACTCGGCGGGATGAAAGGCATCATTAAACTGCTTCCTCCAATTGTCGTCGGACCAGTCATCATCGTCATCGGTCTGGCCCTGGCACCAACCGCAGTGGATATGGCAATGAATGCTCCTGATACTGGGGAATACAGCACGAAATATTTCGTCGTCGCACTTGTCACGCTGGCAATCACGGTAGCGGCTTCCATCTTCCTGAAAGGATTCCTCGGATTGATTCCGGTACTGATCGGAATCATCGGCGGCTATATCTACGCACTTACACAGGGAATCGTCGATACGAGTGGCGTACAGTCTGCCTGGAACCAGATTGCAACAGCAGATTCCATCGGTTCTTTCTTCAGCGGCATGTTCACGGTACCGGATTTCACCATTCCGTTCGTCGACTACAATGTCGCAGATGTATTCAGCTGGCAGCTCTTCTTCACGATGGTACCAATCGCTGTCGTGACGGTATCCGAGCACATCGGGCACCAGCTGGCTTTATCAAAAATCGTCGACCAGAACATGCTTGTCAAGCCAGGTTTGCACGCATCACTTGCTGGAGATGGGGTGGCGACGATGATCGCATCCTTGCTTGGCGGACCGCCGAACACAACTTATGGGGAAAACATCGGCGTTCTGGCAATCACGAGAGTATTCAGTGTCTTCGTCATCGGAGGCACGGCGATACTTGCCATTTTTTTCGGATTCACTGGCCTCATCACTAGTTTGATCAGTTCCGTGCCATCTGCGGTCATGGGCGGCGTGAGCATCATGCTGTTCGGGATCATCGCTGCCAGCGGTCTTCGGACAATGATCGATAGTCAGCTTGATCTTGGGGATAAACGCAATTTGATCATCAGCTCGATCATCTTGGTCATCGGAATCGGGGGAGCTTTCCTTCGCTTCCAAATCGCCGAACTTGACCTGGAGATCAACAGTATGGCCTTGGCAGCACTAGTCGGTGTCATCTTGAACCTTATCTTGCCGGGCAAAGAATCCGGTCTTGGAAACGGCAGTCTGTTCACAGCCGAAGATCAGAAACAAGCAACCAAATAAGGAGGAGAAGGACATGAAGCATTTCGTATCGATGAAGCATCTTACCGCAGAGGAACTGCTGCAGCTCGTACAGCTCGCTACAGACATACAGGCACAGGGGGTATCTGGATACAGGGAGCAGCTGTTCGCAGCCAATCTATTCTTCGAGCCGAGCACACGGACGAAGATGAGCTTTACCGTAGCAGAACGGAAACTCGGACTGGAAGTGCTGGACTTCGCCGCTGAGGCATCCAGCGTAACCAAAGGCGAGACCGTCTATGACACCGCGAAGACCCTTCAATCGATCGGCGCTTCGGTCCTTGTCATCCGTCATCCAGAGGAGCACACAGCTGCAATGCTTACAGAAAAGCTGGATATTCCGGTTATCAATGCCGGTGACGGAAAAGGGGAACACCCGACACAATGCTTGCTTGATCTGATGACGATTTACCAGGAATATGGACGCTTCAAGGACCTGAAAATCGTGATTGCCGGAGATATCCGCCACAGCCGGGTTGCCAGAAGCAATGCAATGGCTTTGCGCAATTTGGGGGCGCAAGTCTTTGCAGCGGGCAAACCGGAGTGGATGGATGAATCCATCGGAATCCCGGTCCTGGATATGGATGAAGCAGTAGAACAATGCGATGTCATGATGCTGCTCCGGATCCAGTTTGAGCGTCATGAAACAAAGCGGGAAGCAGCGGGGTATCTGGAGAATTACGGATTGACTGTTGAAAGAGAAAAAAGGATGCAGCGTCATGCCATCATCATGCACCCTGCACCAGTCAATCGAGGCATCGAAATCGACGACAGTTTGGTTGAAGCACCACGCTCAAGAATTTTCCGTCAGATGGAAAATGGCGTAGCAGCCAGGATGGCAGTAATCTTAACATTATTGGAAGGATGGGGAATCAAGCATGGCTACAATCTTGACAAACGCGAAGCAGTTAACAGCTGATCAGAAACTGGAAGAAGTAATGGTGAAAATCGACGATGGTATCATCAAAGAGATCGCAAGTCAAATAGAGATAACAGCAGAAGATAATGTAGAAAATTTGGAAGGTCAGCTTGTGACAGCAGGTTTTGTGGATGTGCACGTGCATTTGCGCGAACCAGGGGCAGAAAAGAAAGAAACGATTGCAACAGGTACAAAGGCAGCAGCCAGAGGCGGCTTCACGACTGTCGCTGCCATGCCGAATCTCCGTCCCGCACCGGATTGTCCAGAGACACTCGCCAGCATCAGAGCAAGAAATGAAGAAAGCGGCGTGATCCGCGTGCTGCAATATGCGACGATCACAAAGCAGCAGCTCGGCCGCGAAATTGTGGACATGGAAAACATGCAAGATGCATTTGCTTTTACAGATGATGGTCTTGGCATCCAATCTGCCGGGATGATGCTGGAGACGATGCAGCGAGCAGTCAAGTTAGGCATGCCAGTCGTTGCACATTGCGAAGATGACAGCCTGGTACCAGGCGGCGTCATGCACGAAGGCACAGCAAGCGCGCGACTCGGACTGCCGGGTATCAACAGCGTGTCTGAGTCCGTACATATTGCCCGCGATATCCTCTTGGCGGAAGCCGCTGGTTGTCATTATCATATCTGCCATGTGAGCACGAAGGAATCGGTCCGGGTGATCCGCGATGCCAAACGTGCTGGCATCCGCGTCACTGCCGAAGTGACACCGCACCATTTACTTCTGACAGATGAGGATATCAAAACAGATGACGGAAACTTCAAGATGAATCCGCCACTCAGATCCGAGGCTGATCGCCAGGCGTTGATTGAAGGACTGCTTGATGGAACGATCGATATGATTGCGACAGATCATGCGCCGCACACAGCGGAAGAGAAGAATGTCAGCATGCTGGATGCATCATTCGGTATCGTTGGATCGGAAACTGCTTTCAGCTTGCTTTATACACACTTTGTTGAAACAAGTATCTTTACGCTGAATCAGCTGATTGATTGGCTTACAATCAAGCCATCAAAAGCATTCGGGCTTCCTTTTGGCCGCTTCGAAATCGGCGCAGCAGCAGACTTAGCTGTTTTGAATCTTGATGCCGAAGGAGAAGTAGATCCATCCCAATTCGAATCAAAAGGAACAAACACACCATTCATCGGATGGCGCTACAAAGCAGAACCAACGATGACGATTTTTGGCGGAGAAATCGTCTACAGAAAGGAAGCGGTAAAATGAAGAAACGACAACTTATCCTGGAGGACGGTACCGTATTTACCGGTACTGCGTTTGGCAGCGATAGCGCAACGACTGGAGAAATCGTCTTCAACACAGGCATGACTGGCTATCAAGAAATTATTTCCGACCCTTCCTACTGCGGTCAGATTGTAACGTTGACATATCCTTTGATCGGTAACTATGGCGTCAACAGTGATGATTTCGAAAGCATCCAGCCATCCATTCAGGCACTGGTTGTGAAAGAAGCTAGCAGTGGACCTTCCAATTTCCGTAAGCAGCATACAATTGACGCCTTCCTTCAGTTCCATCAAATTCCTGGAATTGCTGGTATCGACACTCGTAAACTGACAAAGATCATCCGTAAGCAAGGGGCGATGAAAGCTAGATTGACAGAAGCAGTTGAAACACTTGAAGCCGACGTCAGCTGGACAACGATTTCCCTCCCAAATGATCAAGTACAGCGTATGAGTACTGCAAAAGCTTATGTTGTGCCAGGACGCGGCAAACGCATCGTCGTCATGGACTTTGGCATGAAGCATGGCATCCTTCGCGAGTTGGCTGCCCGCGACTGTCATATCACCGTTGTACCTTGGCATTACACTGCCGAACAAATCCTTCATTTAAACCCTGATGGCATCATGCTGACGAATGGACCTGGGGACCCGAAAGACGTGTCACCTGCCATCCAGACGATTCGTGAGCTGATCGGCCAAGTACCCATTTTCGGTATCTGTCTCGGTCACCAGCTGATTGCACTCGCAGCCGGGGCCAATACCGAAAAACTGAAATTCGGGCATCGGGGCTCCAATCACCCTGTCAAAGACTTGGAATCAGGGAAAACCTACCTCACTTCACAAAATCACGGGTTTACCGTAACCAAGGAATCATTGGCTGCAACGGATCTCATCCTGACCCAGGTTGCCTTGAATGATGGAACCGTGGAAGGGCTTAAACACCGCCTACATCCAGTGATGTGTGTCCAGTACCATCCGGAAGCAGCACCAGGACCGGAAGATACCCGCCATCTATTCGATGATTTTCTAAAACTTACACAAAGCAAACAGACAGCCAAGGGGGAAGCAACTTATGCCTAAACGTACTGATATCCAAAAAATCCTCGTCATCGGTTCCGGTCCGATCGTAATCGGGCAGGCGGCTGAATTCGATTATTCCGGTACACAAGCGTGCCAAGCATTGCGTGAAGAAGGCTATACAGTCATTCTTGCCAACTCCAACCCAGCTACTATCATGACAGATCACACGGTTGCGGATACAGTCTACATGGAGCCGCTCACCGTGGAATTCCTCAGTAAGATCATTCGTAAAGAACAGCCGGATGCGCTGCTTCCGACACTCGGCGGGCAAACGGGTTTGAACTTGGCCGTTGCACTGGATAACTCAGGCATCCTGAAAGAATACGGCGTCGAACTGCTTGGAACATCGCTTGCGGCAATCCAGCAGGCGGAGGACCGGGAGCAATTCCGTGATTTGATGCACGAGCTTGGCGAACCAGTCCCGGAGAGTCAAATTGTCACGACAGTAGAGGAAGCTGTAGCATTTTCCGAAGAAATCGGTTTTCCGCTCATCGTACGTCCGGCATATACATTGGGCGGCACAGGCGGCGGTATGTGCTACGACTTAGATGAATTGAAGCAAATTACAAAAAACGGTCTGGCGCTTTCCCCAGTGACGCAATGTCTGATAGAGCGTAATATTGCCGGCTTCAAAGAAATTGAATACGAAGTGATGCGAGATAAAAATGACCAGGCGATCGTCGTTTGTAATATGGAAAATGTCGATCCGGTTGGCATCCATACAGGAGACAGCATTGTTGTTGCACCTTCCCAGACACTGAGTGACCGGGAATACCAGCTGCTTCGCAATGCATCCATTAAAATCATCAAAGCGCTGCAGATCGAAGGAGGCTGTAATGTACAGCTGGCTCTGGATCCGCACAGCTTCAACTATTACATCATCGAAGTGAACCCGCGCGTCAGCCGTTCCAGTGCACTTGCTTCCAAAGCGACGGGATATCCGATTGCAAAGATGGCTGCCAAAATTGCTGTCGGGCTGACATTGGATGAAATCAAAAACCCGGTGACAGGGACGACATACGCATACTTTGAACCAGCACTCGATTATGTGGTCGCGAAGCTGCCGCGCTTCCCATTCGATAAATTCGTCAGCGGCAACCGCAAGCTCGGTACACAGATGAAAGCGACTGGAGAAGTGATGGCGATCGGACGTAATGTGGAGGAAGCTTTGCTCAAAGGTGTCCGTTCCCTGGATAACAAAGCGAACGGCCTTAAATCGATCAACCTGGATGACATGAGCGATGAAGAGATGGAGCATCGGCTTGTCAAAGCGGATGATGAGCGATTGTTCGTTCTTGCAGAGGCTTTCCGCCGCGGGTATTCCGTAGAACAGCTCCATGAACTGACAAAGATCGATCGCTTCTTCCTCTGGAAAATTGAAGCACTGATCAATCTGGAAACAGCTTTGGCAGAACAGCCATGGGAACCTGCATTATTGCGAGAAGCAAAACAAAAAGGTTTCTCTGACCGGGAAATCGCCCATTGGTGGATTACAACAGAGGACAAAGTATATGATTTCCGAATAGAAAACGGCCTTCAGCCTGTATACAAAATGGTCGATACCTGTGCAGCAGAATTCGAATCGCAAACACCATACTTCTACAGCACTTACGAAGAAGAAAATGAATCTGTCGCTTCTGATAAAGAGAAAGTAATCGTGCTTGGCTCCGGCCCAATCCGTATCGGGCAGGGAATTGAATTCGACTATGCAACAGTACATAGCGTCCTGGCCATTCGTGAGGCAGGCTACGAAGCCATCATCATCAACAGCAATCCCGAAACGGTTTCAACGGATTTCAGCGTATCCGATAAGCTCTATTTCGAACCGCTTACGCTGGAAGATGTCATGCATGTCGTCAACTTGGAAAATCCGCTCGGTGTCATCGTGCAATTTGGCGGACAGACTGCGATCAACCTTGCAGAAGGATTGGAGCGCCGCGGCGTGAACATCCTTGGAACATCGTTACAGGCAATCGACGCAGCGGAAGACCGGGATAAGTTTGAAAAACTGCTCGATGAATTGAAGATTACAAAACCAGAAGGAGCATCCATCACCAAACTGGAGGATGCAGCGGCGACAGCTGAAAGAATCGGTTATCCAGTGCTTGTCCGACCATCATACGTCATTGGTGGAAGCAATATGGAGATCGTCTACAATGCAGACGAATTGCAACATTACATGGAAAAACGGGTGCATGTCCGCCATGACCATCCAGTGCTGATTGACCAATACTTGACTGGAATTGAAGTCGAAGTGGATGCTATCAGTGACGGAGATACAACAATCATACCCGGCATCATGGAGCATATCGAACGCGCAGGCGTCCATTCTGGTGACTCGATCGCCGTTTACCCGACACAGACGATATCGGAAGAATGCCGCCAGCAATGCATCGATGCAACAATGCAAATCGCCAAGGCATTGAAAGTGAAAGGCTTGATCAACATCCAGTTCGTCATCCACCAAAACAAAGCTTATGTCCTGGAAGTGAACCCGCGTGCCAGCCGCACCATCCCATTCTTGTCCAAAATCACACATGTGACGATGGCGAATATTGCCACAAGGGCAATATTGGGTCAAAAGCTTGCTGACATGGGATATGTATCTGGTTTATTGCCAGAGCCAGAGGATGTATATGTGAAAGTTCCGGTATTCAGCTTTGAGAAACTGCGGAGCGTCGATACCTTGCTCGGACCGGAAATGAAATCGACAGGCGAAGCAATCGGGCATGACCGCACCCTTGAAAAAGCACTGTACAAAGGACTGCTTGCATCCGGTCTGTCTGTACCGCAGGAAGGTGCCATCCTGCTCACCGTGGCTGATAAAGACAAGGAAGAAGCAATGGAAATCGCGAAACTTTTCTATGCGCTTGGATTCCAGCTGTATGCAACCGAAGGAACAAGCGCAGCAGTCGAAGAAGCAGGCCTTCCGGTAACAACAGTAGGTAAGGTTGGTGCTTCTGAGCAGAATGTGATCAGCATTATTGAAAATGGCGAAGTACAATTTGTTGTAAACACATTGACTTCTGGCAAACAGCCTAGATCTGACGGCTTCCTTATCCGCCGTGAAGCGGTCGAGCATGGCATCGCCTGCCTGACGAGCCTGGATACAGCTAAAGCGATCGCAACCATCATCGAATCCATGACATTCACAGCCAAACCTGTAGTCGCAGGAGGTATGCCATCTTGATTCATGAACAGCTCCAAATCATCAGTCGAAAGACGATAGCCAAGGACACTGTGGAAATGACTTTCCATGGCAAGATGGCGCAGGAGGATATCCTGCCCGGTCAATTCCTGCATTTACTAGTAGGAGAAGGCAGCAATCATATGCTCCGTCGTCCGATCAGTATCGCTGGTGTTGATAAACAGGAGTCTACAATCACAATCCTCTTTAAATTGCTAGGAGAAGGAACAAACACACTGGCTAAAGCAAAGCCGGGAGATCAGCTGGATGCACTTGGACCGTGTGGACAAGGTTATCCAGTCGATGAACTCCAAATGAAACATGCATTGCTCGTAGGCGGCGGAATTGGCGTACCTCCGCTTTATTATCTGGCACAGCGTCTGCATGAAAAAGGCATCCAGGTTACGATAGTAGCTGGATTCCAAAACAAAGAGCAAGTTTTCTATGAAGAAGCATTTCGTGAACTAGGAAACTATTATCTTGCAACAGATGATGGGAGCGCTGGGGAAAAAGGGTTTGTCACTGATATTATCAAAAAGGAAGGTTTCGATTTTGATCAGTTTTTCACCTGCGGTCCTACCGGCATGCTCAAAGCTGTATCCACCCAGCTTGAAGATGAGGAAGGTTTCATTTCAATAGAACAGCGAATGGGCTGTGGTATTGGCGCCTGCTTCGCATGTGTTGTACCAGCGCCCGACAGTGAAAGCGGCTATAAGAAAATATGCAAAGACGGACCTGTCTTTCGAGCGAAGGAGGTTGTGCTGGCATGAATTTAAACGTCAAACTTCCAGGCTTGGATATGAAGAATCCTATTTTACCAGCTTCCGGCTGTTTCGGATTCGGCAAGGAATACGCAGGGCTCTATGACTTAAACCTTCTCGGCGCGATTACAATCAAAGCGGCAACCGGTTCTGCGCGTTACGGCAATGGCACACCACGCGTTGCCGAAACCTCTGCGGGTATGCTCAATGCAATTGGCTTACAAAACCCAGGTGTTGACCAGATAATAGAGAATGAGCTCCCGTTTTTAGCGGGTTATGACACGCCGATTATCGCCAATGTAGCAGGCAGCACTGTCGAAGAGTATGTAGAAGTAGCACGGAAAATAAGCAAGCATCCAGTAATAAAAGCGATAGAGCTGAACATCTCTTGTCCGAATGTGAAAGAAGGTGGTGTCCAATTTGGCACCGATCCGGAACTTGCCAAAATGGTTACAGCTGCCGTGAAAGAAGTAAGCGATGTACCAGTCTATGTAAAACTCTCGCCGAACGTCACCGATATCACGGTCATCGCCCGCGCTGTCGAAGAAGGCGGGGCAGATGGTTTGTCTTTAATCAATACACTAACAGGTATGCAAATTAACTTAGCGGGAAGAAAACCGTTGCTTGCCAACAAAATAGGCGGCTTATCTGGTCCTGCTGTAAAACCCGTAGCGATTCGCATGGTTTACCAAATTCGCCAGATGACTAACTTGCCAATCATCGGCATGGGAGGCGTAACAACAGCTGAGGATGTGCTGGAATTCCTTCTGGCCGGTGCATCAGCTGTAGCGGTAGGTACCGCTAATTTCCAGCATCCATTCGTCTGCTCTGAAATCATACAGAATCTACCTGATGTTCTGAGTAAATATGGTTTCTCCAGTGTAGAGGACGCAATCGGAAAGGGGCATGAACATGCAGATACCAATCTATCTCGCGCTTGATTTCCCGACCGGGGAAGAAGCACTGCATTTCCTCGATCAGCATGAGCTTGCCGATATTCCAGTAAAAGTCGGAATGGAGCTATTTTACCGAGAAGGACCGTCAATCATCCACCAGCTGAAAGAGAATAACCATCCAATATTCCTCGACCTTAAGCTGCATGACATTCCGAATACAGTCAAAAGCGCTATGCGTAATCTAGCTGGACTTGATGTAGATATATTGAATGTTCACGCACTAGGCGGAGCAAAAATGATCGAAGCGGCGAAAGATGGTCTGCTGCAAGGAGCCCAAAAAACTGAGCCTAAACTGATAGCGGTCACCATGCTGACATCAATGAATGAAGAAACGGTTCGAAGTGATCTAAAACAGCCGATGGAGCTCGCTGCATATGCCTTGCATCTTGCGGAATTGTCCAAAGCAGCAGGTGCTGATGGGGTGGTATGTTCTCCGCTTGAGGCAGCTAGTATCAAAGCAGCATGCGGAGCCGACTTTCTCACCGTCACACCAGGAATACGGCTGGCGGGATCTGAACAAAATGACCAGCACCGTATCGCAACGCCTGCTGGCGCTAGAAGAATGCAAGCGGACTATCTTGTGATTGGCAGAAGCGTTACAGCAGCAGCTAATCCAAAAAAAGCATACGAACAAGTAATCGAGGAGTGGAAAAACTATGACAACTACAACTAATATAGCCGAAGCATTGCTTTCAATCGATGCGATACAGATTGATCCAGCCAAGTCATTCGTTTGGGCTTCTGGCATTCACTCGCCGATTTACTGCGATAATCGTCTTACATTAGGTCATCCCGAAGTACGGACAGCTATAGCGCGGCAGTTTCAGGAGAAGTTAGCAGAATTACCGGAAACAGATATCATTGCAGGATGTGCAACCGGTGGAATCCCGCACGCCGCATGGCTAGCTGATAAAGCAGGTCTGCCGATGAT
The DNA here is from genome assembly GCF_900101385.1 of Terribacillus halophilus. Classification (GTDB taxonomy): domain Bacteria; phylum Bacillota; class Bacilli; order Bacillales; family Amphibacillaceae; genus Terribacillus; species Terribacillus halophilus. Next base: position 269,827 of record NZ_FMZB01000003.1, on the reverse strand, counting down.
CTATGTCCGATCCAGCAAAAAAGGGCACGGAAAAGGCAATCAAATCGAAGGAGCTGACGTTGCCGGTAAACATGTTGTTGTCATCGAGGATCTTATCTCAACTGGCGGTTCTGTAATCAACACAGTCCAAGCACTGCAGGAAGCAGGGGCGTTTGTGACGAAAGTGTTGGCTATCTTCAGCTACAATCTGAAGAAAGCAGATGATAATTTCGCAGCTATTGGTGTACCATTTGAAACGTTGACTGATTTTGATGAACTTACAGATATTCTTGTAGAGAATCAGGCAATAACTGTTCAGGAAAAGCAAGTACTGTTGGATTGGCGTGATACATTATAAAAAAGGGATGCAGATATGCATCCTTTTTTATTGAAAGGAAGATTACGAAATAATTATTCACTTTCTTTGTATTGTTTTACTCAAATGTAAGTTTTGTATCGTCATCGTTTAGACAAAGTCATCAACCTTTATTTGCTGATGGTCTATTTTATGTTACCTGCATCCTCCCCATATTTTTCTTGGCATGCTGATTAGCTGCAGAATCAAGCCATAAGATCTTTAAAAGAAATTTTTTGAGAACATTAAATACAATTGGGATTGCACTTGATTCTTTATATTTCTATTTGTAAATAAATCAAGCTTGTTTCAAACAGTTGTTGCTGACGGAGCATCTATGAATTATTTGCACCCAATGAGCAAAGAAACGGCATTATTGTATTGGGATTCTATTCTTTCAGAGCAAGTACGACTATATATTGCATTACTTGATGGCGAAATTACCGGTACCGTTCAGTTGCACTACAGCGACAAAGAAAATGGCCGCCACCGCGCAGAAGTAGCTAAGTTGATGACCAGTACCAAAGCCAGAAGGAAAGGCGTCGCGAGAAAATTGCTTCAGCATGCTGAGCGAGCAGCAAAGTCAGATGGCAAAACACTGCTCTTGCTTGATACGGAAAAAGAAGGACCAGCCAATTTGCTTTATCAGTCTGAAGGATATGTACTGTTTGGAGAAGTACCGGATTTTGCGCAGGACGCATTTGGCACGTTTCTAGCTGGTAATTTTTATTACAAGTTAATAGGATGAGCTTTAGCTTTTATAATGAGTAGTTGTGGGTTGCTTTTCTGGGATGGCTTTTGGTATAAATCAGCATTTATTCCGGCTGGAGTTTTGTTGGTTATTACTGAAAAAAGATAACATCGCATCATTGACTGATATCAAGGTTGATATCAGTCTTTTATATGGCCTCCTTAAAGCTTTGAGTAAAGGAAGCTGGCTAAATAGGCATTGAATATAGATGATGGATGAGGATCGTCACATCTAATCATTACGTCTTCAAAAATGCGCATCTACCGCGACTGAAGGTAGAATGTTTATTGAACTTATAAAACAAGGGAGACGTAATGACGGCAAACGAAAAAAATTGCAAGTTGCAGCAGATAAAGATTTAATGAATTTCTTTGTGCTAATATTGAAAAATTGAATAGTGATTGGTTTGCTGGGCTTAACAAGAACGAAGGAGTTTATGGTTCAGATGATCAAGCAGTTATAGATGCATTACTAGAACAGAACAAAGCCTTTCATAAGCATTTTTGTAAATTCCTGAAAACACGTTATCTTATGAAGTATTTGAAGAGTGGATAGTGGAGATTTCAAAAGATGAGGAGCACTTGAGAACGCCGATTGAAGACATTATAGATGAATTCACTAGAACAGAATCAAAGTACTTAGAGCTTATGGAAGACTTCACGGAGAAACATGATTTATGTGGTAAAGAGTCACTTCGCTATTCGAAGAAGATAACTAAGCATTTAATCAAGTCATAGTTTGGTTTACTAGAGAAAATGCCAAATAAGCTAAATTTAAACTAGCTACTCAGCAAACGATGATCCTGGAACTCAGTACGCCTGTTATTTTATTGACGGCGGAGGTCGCGTTGTTGCCTCTTGTTGGTGAAATTGATACGAATAGAGCCAAGTATATGCTGGATAATGTCCTTGCGCAATGTGCGAAGTTAGGGGGAGAGTACTTATTCACCGACATGTCTGGTGTCGTAATAATAGATACGGTGGTGGACCACAGAATATTTAATATAGTGAATTCTTTAAGACTATTGGGAGTGGAAACTATCTTGTCTGGAATTAGACCTGAGATAGCACAGACGGCAACGCAATTAGGCATTGGGTTTGACGTTAAAACTACGCAGTCTTTGCAAGTTGCGGTAAAACGATATATCTAAAAAATATAAACTCTCCATTTCAAATCACTTGTAAATGGAGAGTTAGTTTTTAGGTTATATTGTATTGCTCTTTTCAGTAACATAATGTCTTGATAAATATGCTTTTTAATCATATCATCTGGGCATCTTTCAAAATCATGCATTAATCGGACTAGCTCCCTATTAAAAAGTTCCATTTCAGATAAGTGCACGCGTCACTATCTCCCTAACTTTACTATGATACCCTTTCCTAACAAAGTTAAACTTTAACCTTATTGGAATATAAAGTCCGAACTTCTCAGATTATCTATCTTTTTCGATATAATGTTATTTAGAACTTTAGGTATGTTAAGCACTTTTATACTTGGTTAACGTTGATCGAATTGGCTGAACCTTTTGAAGCTCAACTTTCCATGGGGAGAAAGAGGGGGATACTTGAAACACTACAGCTGACCAGGGTGATGAATCGGTAGATATTCACGTAAATCAAATTGTAGCAAAACTAGCTGAAGTACTGAAGACGAAGTGTAAGCTGCTTCATACACCAGTAAAAGAAAGAAGCATGTCTTCTTAATGGGTTTCCTCTACCAATAATACTTCAGACCGATATGGATACTCTTCAGCCATTTGACCAACTTTTAGTAGGCTTAATAACCTTGTTCAATCTTAATACAGAAAAAAGGCTGTACATTACTGAGTGTACAACCTTTTTTTAGATTATTCGAGAAAATATTCCTTAATCTTTTTCAACCATTGTTATGTTAACGTATATTAAGATAATTAGATTTAATATTAACATAATTTCTAATGCAGTTGCACTCCATGACCACGAAAGAGTGAAAGGTACAAGGATTAAAACAGCACCTGTAATTAAATAGAAAGAGCTTACGAGATTAATAAATCTTTGCCTTTGTTTGCGTATACGTTGCTGATTATATCCTCTAAGAAGATGTAATTTTTTTTGACTGCAACTAGATAAGCTAGAGCAATAAATAGAATACCGAGTAATCCAGATATTATTTGAATTTGCATGTAATCACCTCATGTATTATACGTTTAAGTATATGAAAAGATTATAAATAATACACCACGATTTCAACTAAAAGCTATCCTATATCGTAATCACCCATAAATGAAGAATAGGCTCATTTAGTTTAGGTATTTATATTAACTTTTTTTTACGTTAATATCTTTTACCGTCTCGCCTTCCATTAATACAGGCTGATAGAAGATTTCGTTTGGCATATCTTTCTTTCCTTGAAGCTTCTTAATGAGCCAGTTAGCTGCATCACGCCCCATTTGTTCTTGTGGATGCGTTAAAGTAGTCAGTTTAATAGTAGCGTTTTTTGCAATATAGGAATTATCTTGCCCGATAATTGATAAGTTGTCTGGTATCGCAATATCAAGTTGTCTGCATACATTTACTACTTCTAAACCAACTTCATCGTTGTAGCAAATAATCGAAGTTAAAGCATCTTTCTTTTCTGTTAAGAATTCTCTTAAATTTTTATGCAAGTCTTGCTTTGTTTCTGTATTAAAAGAGAGCACATGCTCTGGACGGAAAGGTAATTTTGCTTCTCCAAGTGCTTTTATATATCCTTTCATTCTGTACTTGCCTTGTAAATCATCCATCTTGGAAACAAGTCCTATTTGTGTATGTCCATTACTTATCAAAAACTTTGTGGCAAGATAGCTTGATTTCACATCGTCCAAGCATAGGAAAGGAACATCTAATTCCTCATAGTGGGCGTTAATCATAATGAAAGGGATGCCTTTTTCCTTAAAGGAAAGGTAGTAAGCAATATTAGGGTTGTAAAGATTACTTTTTGTCGGCTCAACAATTAAACCATCCACACCGTATGACAGCATCATCTCTAAAGCTTTCTTTTCCTGTTCCACATCGTTATTTGTACTTGCTAACAGCAAAGAGTAATTCTCTTCATTTAAACGTCCTTCAATTCCTCTGATAATCGAAGGGAAAATATAATCAGAGATATATGTAGTGATTACACCGATTGTTTTGTTGTGCGGCTTGCCAACATTATGGTAATCGTTAACATAAGTTCCTGATCCTTTTTCACTTCGCAAGTATCCTTCTGTTGCTAATTCTAAGATTGCCTTTCTAACTGTATGGCGGCTGACACCATATATCTCCTGCATAGCAGATTCGGTCTGTATCCGTTCTCCAATACTGTAATCTCCCGATAGAATTTTACTTTTCAAGTCTTCCATGATGATTTGATATTTCGCCTTCATCTTATCACTTCTTTTCTGGTTGTTGTATGCAATCATATACTTAAAATTTAAAATTTGTATGGACATATTTTAACATAAGCAAAAGAGACATAAAAGTATGAAATCAAACCTTTGTTTTGGTAGGAAATCTTATTAAATGTAAAAAATACTCGATATAATTATCTGCAAAAAAGAAATGAAGAACGTTAACTACGCTTTGCAAATCAGAAATCCCGAATTGACAGTACCTATTTTAAAATTATTGACATTTGTACGTACAGAAAATAAACTGGGGGTAGCTTTATTTGAAAGCGCATTCTTTTAGCTGGTATTTAAAAGAGAGGGAGGTATCGGAATAACATGAATCGAGCAGCTATTGCACAAGCCATTACAAATGGGGAAACATCACTAGGCATAGAATTTGGATCTACGCGCGTTAAAGCAGTTCTCATCGATAACAATTTTCAGACGATTGCTTCGGGAAGTTTTGAGTGGGAGAACCGTTTGGAAGATGGCTATTGGACGTACAATCTGGTGGATATTATTACAGGTCTACAGACGGCATACAGTGAAATGAAACAAGAAGTTGAACGGATATATGGTGTTACAATTCGAACAATCGGAGCCATCGGATTCTCTGCCATGATGCATGGATATATGGCATTTGATAAAACGGGAGAGCTGTTAGTTCCTTTCCGAACATGGCGAAATGCCACAACTAGTGCTGCTGCAAAAGAGCTGACCGCAGCATTTCAATTCAATATTCCTGAAAGATGGAGCATTGCACATCTTTACCAGGCTATTATGAATGACGAGGATCATCTGCCGCGCATAGATGTTGTAACGACATTAGCCGGTTTCATTCATTGGCTGCTAACTGGTAAGAAAGCAATAGGCATTGGAGATGCATCGGGGATGTTCCCGATTGATGAGACAACACAAGATTATAACGAAGAAATGGTAAGGAAATTTGATGAAATTATAAAAGATAAAGGTTACCCATGGAAGCTATTAGACGTTTTACCAAAGGTTTATAATGCAGGCGAACAAGCTGGTGTCTTAACTGATATTGGGGCGAAGATTCTGGATAGGTCGAAGAATTTACAGGCAGGCATTCCGATTTGTCCCCCAGAGGGTGATGCAGGTACCGGAATGGTCGCCACAAATAGTGTCAGGAAGCGGACAGGGAATGTTTCTGTCGGAACTTCTGTTTTTGCCATGGTTGTATTGGAGAAGGAGCTTAAGAAGGTTTATCCAGAAATTGATTTGGTCACAACTCCTACCGGAAGCCCAGTAGGAATGGTACATGCAAACAATTGTTCAAGTGATATGAATGCATGGATGGGATTATTCCGTGAGTTTACCGAAGCAATGGGTATAAAAACGGAGCCAAGTCTTATTTTTGAAGTAATGCTAAACAAGGCATTGCAAGCAGATCCGGATGGCGGCGGGCTGCTTAGCTACGGCTATTTATCAGGGGAGAATATTACCGGGTTCGAATCAGGCCGACCATTGTTTGTTCGTTCACCAGAGAGTAACTTCAATCTAGCAAACTTTATGCGAACGCATTTATTTACGGCATTTGGTGCACTGAAGATTGGTATGGATCTTTTACACAAAGAAGAAAAGGTCTCAATAGACAGCATCGTTGCGCATGGCGGACTCTTTAAGACCCCAATTGTCGGTCAAAAAATGGTAGCTGCTGCTATGAATGCACCTGTCTCTGTTATGACAACAGCAGGAGATGGCGGAGCGTGGGGAATGGCGTTGCTTGCTTCCTACATGATAAATAGCACGGAAAAAGAGAGTCTAGCGGATTACCTTGATCAAAAGGTGTTTGCATTCATTGATGGGCAAGAAATATATCCAGACGCATTTGATGTGGAAGGGTTTGAACAATTCATTGAACGATATAAAGCAGGCTTAGAAATTGAGAAGGCTGCGGTCAACTATCTCATATAAAGTTTGGAGGAGCTGCAATGTTAGAACATTTGAAAGAAGAAGTTTTTCAAGCAAATTTAGACTTACCGAAGCATGGACTTGTGAAATATACTTGGGGGAATGCAAGCGGCATTGATCGGGAGCGTGGTTTGTTTGTTATCAAACCTAGCGGCGTTGATTATGACAAGCTGAAACCGAACGATATGGTTGTCGTTGATCTTGATGGCAACGTAGTAGAGGGAGAACTGAATCCATCTTCTGACACAAAAACACATGCGGTTCTTTATAAGCACTACCAGGAAATTGGCGGAATTGTCCATACACATTCAACTTGGGCGACAATCTGGGCGCAAGCCGGTCTTGATGTGCCAGCAATGGGTACGACTCATGCTGATACATTTTATGGTGCTGTTCCATGTGCACGTTTCTTGACACAGGAAGAGATTGACCGCGGATACGAAGCAGAAACAGGTTATGTCATTATTGAAACATTTAAAGAGCGCGACTTGAATATTTTGGAAGTTCCAGGTGTGCTGCTACAAGGACATGCGCCGTTTACGTGGGGCAAAGATGCGAAATCGGCTGTAATGAATAGTGTAGTGCTGGATGAAGTAGCGAAGATGAATTTGTTTGCTCGAGAATTAAATCATTTTGCGCCCGAATTACCGCAGCCAATATTAGATAAGCATTATTTACGGAAGCATGGCAAAGATGCCTATTACGGACAATAAGTAGAAGCTAACATCAACGATAAAGGAGAAATTAGGATGCAAATAAAGAATAATGTATTTTGGTTTGTTGTCGGGTCACAGGGTCTCTATGGGGAAGAGTCATTAGCTGAGGTAAAAGCAAATGCGCAGACGATGACAGATGCATTAAACGATAGCGGTGTACTGCCTTACCCGATTGTACTTCAGGACTTAGCTGTAAGTGAAAATACGATTACAACTATCATGAAGGAAGCCAATTATCGTGATGAGGTTGCTGGAATTATTACGTGGATGCATACCTTCTCACCTGCGAAAATGTGGATTCGTGGGACAAAACTATTGCAGAAACCGATGCTCCATTTGGCCACACAATACAATGAAAGAATTCCATGGGAAACAATTGATATGGATTTTATGAACTTAAATCAGGCTGCTCATGGAGATCGAGAGTATGGATTCATTAATGCACGCTTGAAGAAGCAAAATAAAGTGGTGGCAGGGCACTGGAATAGACAAGAAGTGCAGCAGGAAATCGCAGATTGGATGGACGTAGCAGCTGCTTATCGAGAGAGCTTTGACATCAAGGTTGCTCGATTCGGAGATAACATGCGCAATGTGGCAGTAACAGAGGGGGATAAGATTGAAGCCCAAATTCAATTTGGCTGGACGGTTGATTATTACGGTATTGGAGATTTAGTACAGTATGTCGACGCAGTGACGGAGGAAGAGATTAATGCACTATTCAATGAATATAAGGATCTCTATGACTTTGAGTATGGCGATTATACAAAAGAAGAGTGGGAAGCTAGCGTAAAAGTACAAGCAAGCTATGAAATTGCTATTAAACGTTTCTTAGATGAAGGTGGATATTCAGCTTTCACTACAAACTTTGAAGTTTTATATGGAATGAAACAGCTTCCTGGACTTGCTGTTCAGCGTTTGATGGAGCAAGGATATGGCTTTGCTGGAGAAGGAGATTGGAAGACAGCAGCCCTGGATCGTTTACTCAAAGTGATGAGCCACAACAAATCTACAGGCTTTATGGAAGATTACACGTATGAGATGGCTCCTGGCCGGGAGTCTGTTCTGCAATCTCACATGCTTGAGGTAGACCCTAGCCTTGCGAGCAATAAACCGAAGGTAGTTGTTTCTCCATTAGGTATCGGTGATCGTGAAGATCCGGCACGTCTAGTATTTGATGGTAAAGCTGGAGAAGGTGTTGTTGTATCAATGGCTGATTTTGGTACGCATTTTAAGCTATTAATCAATGAAGTGTCTGCATTTGAACCAATGGTTCCTGCACCTAAACTTCCGGTGGCTCGGGTGCTTTGGGAAATTAAGCCGAACTTCCATGATGGGATAAAAGCCTGGATTGAAAATGGCGGCGGGCATCATACCGTGGTGTCGTTAAAGCTAACGACAGATCAAATTATCTCGTATGCAAAATTAGTCGGCTTGGAATATGTTGTAATTAAGTAAGTTTACATCTCTAGGCGACCATGCTTCCTAGGAGACAATATCCGCATCTAAGAGTAGCATAGCAAGGTTATCCTGATGAATTGAATTAAAATGAAAGCGTTTTAGATAAATGGAATTTACCTTACACAGAGGGTCAACACTTAAAGGAGAGTATAAACATGAGTAAAGTATCAAGTAAGTTTATCTTTTTCTTCGGTTCTTTTGCTGGTATCTTGTTTGGATATGATATAGGAATAATCGCTGGTGCGGAAGGCCCCATTCATGATGAGTTCAATTTAAGTCCATTGTGGCTGGGAATTGTTGTCTCGTCTTTGATGGGCGGCGCGATAATTGGATCAATTTTAAGTGGCTTATTAGGAGATCGGTTCGGACGCAGAAACATTATTCTTGTTTCTTCTGTTATTTTCTTAGTTGGTTCAATCGGATCAGCCATAGCTCCAGAAGAAATTACTTTAACGATATCACGCATTATTTTAGGTATTGCTGTCGGTACAGCTTCATCTTTGGTTCCTGCATACATGTCGGAAATAGCTCCTGCAAAAGTACGTGGAAAACTTTCAGGTTTGAATCAATTGATGATTGTAAGCGGGATGTTACTAAGCTATATCGTATCTTTCATTTTTGAACCAGTTCCAAACAGCTGGCGCTGGATGCTTGGCAGTGCAGGTGTTTTTGCGATTGTACTTTACTTTGGCGTATTAAAGCTCCCGGAATCACCGCGCTATTTAATTAAAAATGGGATGGCGGACAAGGCACGAGAAGTATTAACTTCGTTGCGCGGATCAAAAGCTGAAGTAGATGCTGAAGTTGCAGAAATTAATAGTATTACGAAATACGAGAAAAAAGGTGTTCGCCAACTATTCCAGAAACGATTTCGTATGGCATTAATAATCGGGATAGGAATAGCAACCTTTCAACAAGTCCAAGGTTCTAACTCTATCGTTTATTATGCAACAAGTATCGCACGTAATGTGGGGTTAGCACCGCAGGTCGCTGCTGGATTTACGGTTATTGTCGGTGTGATTTTCGTTGTAACAACGATAATTTTCTTACAGTTTGTGGACAAGTTTAATCGCCGTGCTATCCTAACCGTCGGTGGTACGGGTATGGCGCTTTCCTTCTTTGCTCCTGCAATTCTCGAGATTATTGGATTAAATGAAAGCGCACTCAACTGGATCACTTTAATTTCCTTATGCAGCTTTATTTTATTTTATTCGTTTTCTTGGGCGCCCTTGACTTGGATAATAGTCGGGGAAATTTTCCCGCTATCTGTACGCGGAATTGGTGCTGGAATTTCTTCGGCCTTTAACTGGACAGGTTCCTTGGTCGTCGGTCTCGTATTCCCTATTCTTGCAGACCAATTTAGCTTTGGTGTTATCTTTTCCTCCTTTGGTGTCATATGCGTCTTGGGCTTGCTCTTTGTCCGATTTGTCGTTGTCGAAACAAAGGGACGCAGCCTGGAGCAAATTGAAGCAGAGCTCACTGCACGTTCTGAGAAGTCGGCTGGTTAATTGATTTAGGGGTTTATTTGCAAACGTTTCTAACCTATATGGTGAAAAGTACTTTAATGAAGCCACATTTCAACATTCTGCGGCTTTTATCACGGATACATCGCTTTTAACGAAGAGTCTTTTACGCGGAGTGACAAGATAGATGACTTGTTTATGCTATAGTTTGGAAAGAAGATACAGGAAGAGGTTCCGCTTGCTAGCGGAACTCTTTTTGTGTTATTATATCCGATTTCCCTCATTGTTCATACGTTTTCCAAATCTAGTTTTTACCGTGATGACATAAAAAGTAATAATAATGATGGAAGACATAAGGGCACTGTAAAACGGAGACTCATCTAAAACTACAAATAGGGATGGGATTTCTCCAAAAACATCGTTATCCGAAGTAAAGAATAACGCCAGGAAGACGTTGTTGGCTGCATGAGCACCAATGGATAATTCAGCTGAATTGCTTTTTACCGCTATATAGGTAAGCATAAAGCCAGTAAATACATAATCAAAACCTACGAATAATGCTCCGTCACTCATCTCTGGATTGGCAAAATGCAGAGAACCAAATATGCCTCCTACGATAATAGATAGTAAAATAGGATTTTTTAATCCTTTACCTAACCATTGTAGAATAAATCCTCTAAATACTAATTCTTCACAAGTTGTCTGGATAGGTACAAGTAATAATGCAATCAGCAACAGCCAAATATAATTTGAGATATTAAAGTCATGCAAGGTAAAATTATTTGGAAATACTAGAAATTCTACGATGGATGAAATCGCCATAAGACCAAAGAAAATGAGAAATCCAAATACGATCCGCTTCCAATTAATTTTTCGATAAGGGGTAATAAGTGTTCTGAATGGACGCTTAAGAATGACTTTCATGCTGAACCAGAGACCCATCAACCAAAAAAGATAATCTATATGTGACAAGGCCAAGTCTAATATCGGGTTTCCTAATGTTAACTCAGGCGTATCCAGTGAGGCTGGTTCAATTACAAAAAGTAAAACGAAATAAGCAATGCCGCTTAAAATCATAAAGAAGAAAATCGACAACAAAGATAATATATATCGCCAATTGCTGTTTTTTCCTTGTTGCATGCTAATAAATGATTTTTTCACAATGTAACTCCTTTTTATGTATAACAAGGTGTCTGTTTATGATTTTCTAATATCACTCATATTTGGTAAGTATAAGTAATATTACCTTTATAATTCTAATTAAATAGACTGCTAGATTCAATTAAAAAATCGAAAGGAGCGAGACAAATAAATCTTGTTCTTTATCCTTATCTATAAAAACTACTCGGTATTTATCTTTGCATATCCCCTTTGATTTATACTCTTCCGTACCTACTTCCTTTTTATAAGTTACTAACAGGTTAGGCATAATTGTTGAGGCCATACTACAGGAAGGAGGAGAAGTACGTGTTCCTACTTAATTTATATGATTGTAAAGAAGAATATATAGACAAAAATCTCCCTCCATTAAAAGTGAGGGAGATTTAAGTATGCTTTTATAATTTACTATTTAATCGCCTTACTAACCTTCAACTTCTTACCCTTAACAGTCGTATTCTCCATAGCCTGCAAAACAATCGAGCCTTTACCGTTCAGAATATCCACATATGACATGTTATCCTGAATCGTTATAATGCCGATATCCTCTGCTGTGACACCGGGGATCTTTGCAATCGTCCCGACAAAATCAACCGCACGTATTTTCTTCTTTTTCCCGCCGTTGAAATGAAGCTTCATGATATCTTGATTGATGCGGGCGGTTTTATTATTTCTTACAATACGTTTGCTGTTAAGTTTATCTTCAAAAACATCTTTTCCAGCCGCCACTTCTAGTTTGGAAGGAGCTTTTGCAACTGGTATCTCAAAGCCGATATATTTTTCAATTGCATGAACGAATTTACCTTCATGAGGTGTCGAGAATGTAATGGCTGTGCCTTTGTTTCCGGCACGGCCGGTTCTGCCAGTTCTGTGCACATAGGACTCTTTTTCCATCGGAACGTCATAATTGATGATGAGTTTGACATTATCAATATCAATTCCTCTGGCAGCTACATCGGTAGCTACTAGATAGCGGAAGTTCCCCCTCTTAAAGCCTTCCATGACAGTAAACCGGTCTTCTTGTTCCAGCCCGCCATGGAGTCGCTCGCAAGGATATCCAGCTTGATTCAGTTCGCTGTACACATTGTCGACGTTTTCTTTGGTCCGGCAGAAAATCATGCAGCTGTCTGGATTTTCTACAATGGTTACGTCCCTAAGGAGAGCAATCTTTTCTTCTTCTCTTACCTCTATTAAAGCATGTTCAATGGTAGAGGCCGTTACCCCTGTTGAAGCAATTTCAACGTGTGCTGGATTCTTCATATATTTATGGCATAGATTCTCAACATCTGTAGGCATGGTAGCAGAGAAAACCATTGTTACTCGATCCGAAGGCAGCGCCTTGATGATCGCTTCGACTTCATCGATGAAACCTCTATTGAGCATCTCATCCGCTTCATCTATGATAAGATACTTTATTTGATCCAAAGCAAGTGTTTTCCGTTCAATATGGTCCATGACCCGTCCAGGCGTACCAATGACGACATGCGTTTTTTGATGCAGTTCATCCTTCTGTTTCTTAAAAGGTTCTTTTCCATAGACCGCTACGGCTTTAATGCGTTTAAACCTTCCGATATTCGTAATATCTTCGCGCACTTGAACCGCAAGCTCCCTGGTTGGGGTAAGAATCAAGGCCTGTGGCTTTTTTTCCACCCATTCAACCATCTCAGCAATAGGAATGCCAAAGGATGCAGTCTTGCCGCTTCCTGTTTGTGCTTTAACCACAAGATCTTGATTTTCCAATGCTAATGGAATGACTTTACTTTGAACTTCTGTTGGAGTTCTATATTTTAATACGGATAAGGCTCTTTTTATTTCTTCGCTAACGTTATAATCAGCAAAACTTTCTTCAGTCATTTTCTAACCTCTTTTTTTGTTTTTTCATCATATGTATAGAATTATCTCCGAGATATATTGTATGCATGATCCGAATAGGCTTTATTATACTTGAAAATAGAGTCAAATCTGCTTTTATTTTAAATTTATTTATTTTAGCTAAATAGCAGCTGCTGCTCACGAAATAATCTTTCTTCAGAGTTGAAAGTCTTACTTGGACTTTCAAGAATTCATATTACGATTAACCGATAGAGAGCCAATCATTCATTTAAGGTAAGATGTCAAAAGTATGTAAGGATATGTAACATTTCATTCGTTTTCCCCACGGACTTACGTTATCTTTAACTGGATAGAGCTCAATTTATCGTAACATTCATATATTTTTACAACTTGTATGGCAAAGGGGAGTTACAATGGAAATCAAGGAAGTCACAGATATTGAAGTATATAAAAGAGAGCTGGCAAGTTTATTCCAGTCAGTAGTAGCTGCCGGCGCATCCATGAACTATTTGCATCCGATGACCGATGAGACTGCAATGAATTACTGGAATTCCGTACTTTCTCAACAGGTCCGACTCTTTATTGGGCTTATAGACTCTCAAATTGCAGGGACGGTCCAACTTCATTATAGCGACAAGGAAAACGGGCAGCACCGGGCTGAAATCGCCAAATTGATGACAAGCCTGAAAGCAAGGAGAAAGGGCGTTGCCAGAAAGCTGCTCCAGCATGCGGAGCAAGCGGCAAAGGCAGACGGCAAAACACTTCTCTTGCTTGATACGGAAAAAGAGGGACCTGCCAACAAGCTTTATCAGTCCGAGGGGTATGTATTGTTTGGGGAAGTGCCGGACTTTGCACAGGATGCATTCGGTACATATCTAGCCGGTAACTTTTATTACAAGCTAATAAAATAAGGAAGTGCGCCAACAGGGCGCACTTCCTTATTTATTTGCCAACCTTTTCACGAGAGATTCTTCTGGCGTGACATACAACGTTTTTTGCTGATCATATGTTACAAAACCAGGCTTGGCGCCATTCGGTTTCTTCACGTGCCGAATTTTTGTATAGTCGACAGGTACAGAGGAAGAAAGTCTGGATTTACTGAACCACGCAGCCAGTTTAGCTGCTTCTTCCAATGTTTCCTCGGACGGTTCTGCAGAGCGGATCACGACGTGGGAACCTGGGATATCCTTCGTATGAAGCCAAGTATCCTGTTTGTTCGCAAGCTTCATCGTCAAGTATTCATTCTGCTTGTTATTATGTCCGACGAGAATCGTTGTACCGTCGGTTGCGGTGTATATTTCCGGTTCGGGAAGATTCGGTTTTTTGTTCTTCTTCTGCTGCGTTTTAGCCTTCAGATAGCCTTGCTCCCGCAATTCTTCGCGGATTTCCTCTACATCCTGTTCCCGGGCGCCTTCGACTTGCTGGATAAGCTGATCGAGATAGTCGATTTCTGCATTGGTTTTTTCCAGCTCCAATTCAACCATCGTACGCGATTTCTTCAGCTTGTTATACTGTTTGAAATAGCTTTGGGCGTTTTCGCTCGGTGTTTTATGCGGGTTGAGTGTAATGGTGAGCTGCTGTTGTTCTGGATCATAGTAATCAATGACAACAGCTTCGGTATCCCCTTGCTTAATTTGGTGCATATGAGCAGTAAGCAATTCTCCCTGCCGCTGATAGATATCCGCTTTTTCGGCTTTTTTTAATGTATTTTCATGGATGGTAAGCTTACGGATATTTTTTTCCCGTTCATTCTTCAGGAAGCGGATCAAGTCACCAGCCTGCTGTTTGACCCGGTCACGTTCTGCTTTCCCGGAGTAGAAGCTGTCGATAAGCTCACTCATTGAATCATAATGTTCCCTCGTGCCTTCGATGGAAGCGAGGTCCATGACATAAAAGTCTTCTTTTTTTCCTCTGAAATAAGTAGGCTCATAGTCATCTTGTTTCAGCTTATTGATGAAGCTTACGAAAACTGCTGCATATTTTTCTTTATCACCCATATATGCCTGTTCGGCCAATTCATTGGCCAAAACAGGGGATACGCCTTGCAGCAGATTCAAAATTTGTTTGTTGATTTTCCCTGCATTGAAGTCCAGCTTGCGTGAAAACTCGGCTGGGTCCAGGTTAAAAGGATTCAGCTTTTCCTGGCTCGGCGGCATTTTATATGTTTGTCCCGGCAGGATGGTACGGTGCCGATTGACGCTGGAAGAGATATGTTTGATGCTGTCGATGATCATATCCGTTTCATTATCGACCAGCATGATGTTGCTGTGTTTGCCCATCACTTCCATGATGATGCGTTTTGATGTCGTGTCACCGAGCTCATCTTTACTGATGAAACTGAGCTGAATGATCCTTTCGTTTTCGAATTGTTCCACTTTTTCCAGGAATCCGCCTGCCAGATGCTTGCGCAAAAGCATACAGAACATCGGAGGGTTTTGCGGATTTTGGTAGGTATCGTTTGTAATATGCACACGTGCATAGCTTGGGTGCGCCGATAAGACAAGTGCGTGATTCTTCCCTTGACTGCGGAAGGTGAGTACGATTTCTGTATCGGTCGGCTGGTATATTTTTGATAAGCGGCCAGTTGCCAATGTGTCATGGAGTTCCTTGGCCATTGCTCTGGTTACGATTCCGTCAAATGCCATATGTTTCACCTCATTCTCTGCTAGTATAGCATTTTATCGGACAAGCACGCATACATTTACTTTAGAAATAAGGGTGGAGGTATGCAATGTGCGATGGTATCAGATTTCAGCAGATGAAACAGCTAAACAAACAAATTCCGATCCTCACAAAGGACTTAGCACAAAAGAAGTAGAGCAGCGGCTGAAGCGGGACGGAAGGAATGAATGGAAAGAGGAAAAAGGCGTTTCCCAGCTTGCACTGTTCTTTGGCCAATTCAAGGACTTCATGGTTCTGGTGCTCCTCGTTGCAACAGTCATCTCGGGATTGCTAGGCGAGTATATCGATAGTATCGCCATCCTGCTGATCGTCGTTTTGAATGCACTTATTGGCTTTTTCCAGGAAAGGAATGCCGAAAAATCACTCAGCAAGCTGAAGGAACTGAATGCTCCGATGGCCAGGGTGCTGCGGGATGGACAATGGGCAAAAATTTCGTCGGCCGAACTGGTTGTAGGTGATGTTGTGTCATTGTCAGCGGGTGATCGTGTGCCTGCCGATTTGCGGTTGGTTTCTGTCACGAGTTTGGAAACAGAAGAATCGGCCCTTACCGGAGAGTCGCTGCCGGTGGCCAAAGTGACAGAGAAACTGGAATCAGATCAGCTGGGTCCTCAGGATCAGCTTAATATCGCCTTCATGAGTTCACTTGTCACGAGGGGGAGCGGTACCGGCATTGTTATTGGCACAGGTTCCAATACGGCAGTCGGGCAAATTGCCGAGCTGCTTGTGGATACGAAAAGGAAAGAAACGCCGCTTGAGAGAAGGCTGGAGAAGCTCGGGAAGATCTTGATCGTCATCGCCTTGCTTCTTACTGCTTTGACCGTTTTGGCAGGTGTGTACCGAGGTAATCCTGTATATGAGATGCTGATTGCCGGTGTATCGCTTGCCGTGGCAGTCATTCCGGAAGGCCTGCCGGCGATCGTGACCGTGGCTCTATCACTCGGCGTACAACGCATGATCAAACAAAAAGCGATTGTCAGACGTCTGTCAGCTGTGGAAACACTTGGCTCCGCAACGGTTATCTGTTCGGATAAGACAGGAACGCTCACGGAAAATCAAATGACCGTCAAAGAAATATATCTCGATGGTAAAACCTACACGGTCACAGGTGATGGCTACGATCCATCCGGCGGATTTTACCGCGATGATAAAGAATCGAAGGAAGAAGCGCTGCAGCAATTCCTGCGTTATGGTGTGCTTTCAAGTCATGCGAAGGTATTCCGAAAAAAGAAGCGTTGGATGATTGATGGCGATCCAACAGAAGGTGCATTGGTTGTCGCAGCCAAAAAGGCAGGAATAGATGAAGGGAAGCTCTCTGAATATGATATTTTGCACGAGATTCCTTTTGACTCGAAGCGTAAACGGATGACAGTGCTGGTAAGAACGCCAGATGGCAAACAAATAGCCATCACCAAAGGTGCACCAGATGTTTTAATAGAAAAAGCTGCGTATCTCGGAGCAGATAAAAAGCTGCTTGCTGATAAAGATAAGCGGAAATTATATGAAGCGGTCGATCAAATGGCGGCCAAAGCGCTTCGGACGATTGCGGTCTGTATTCGTCAGTTCCCGGCAGGTTACGAACCGAAAGAAGAAGAACTGGAAAAAGAAATGAGCTTCATCGGGCTGAATGGATTAATCGACCCGCCGCGTAAGGAAGCAAGGGATGCTATCATCGACTGTCGCAAAGCCGGCATCAAAACGATCATGATCACAGGCGACCATGTCAAGACGGCCACGGCAATTGCCAATATGCTGCATATCCTGCCGCCGGCAGGAAAGGTAGTGGAAGGCAAAGATTTGGATCATATGTCGGATGAAGAACTACAGGCAGATGTAGATAACATGTATGTGTTTGCACGGGTTACACCCGAGCATAAGCTCAGGATTGTCCAAGCTCTGCAGAAGGTCGGTCATATCGTTGCCATGACAGGCGATGGTGTCAACGATGCCCCGGCTATCAAAGCAAGTGATATCGGGATAAGCATGGGTGTGACTGGTACAGACGTTGCCAAAGAAGCAAGTGCACTTGTCTTGATGGATGATAATTTTGCCACGATCAAAGCAGCCATCAAGGAAGGGCGCACCATCTATTCGAATATAAGAAAGTTTGTACGCTATTTGCTCGCCTCCAATGTAGGGGAAATCTTGGTGATGCTGTTTGCCATGATCCTGGCATTGCCGATGCCGCTTGTGCCTATTCAAATATTATGGGTGAATCTAGTGACAGACGGTCTGCCGGCCATTGCCCTCGGTATGGACAAGGCAGAAGATGAAGTGATGAAACAGAAGCCGCGTCATCCCAATGAAGGAATCTTTGCCAGAGGTCTTGGCACGAAAATCGTCACTCGCGGTATTTTGATCGGGTCCGTGACGATCATCGCGTTCATGCTGATGTATCAAGGGGATCCGGAAAGGCTGGTTTATGCCCAGACAACAGCATTTACTACATTGGTAATGGCACAGCTAATCCATGTATTTGACTGCCGCAGTGAGAAGTCGGTATTTGCTCGTAATCCTTTGGGGAATGTCTGGCTTATCGGAGCTGTGCTTTCGTCTATCGTGCTTTTACTGGCTGTCATCTATGTCGACCCGTTGCAGCCGATCTTCCATACGACAGACTTGGTTATGCGGGATTGGACACTGATTTTGGCTTTGAGTGCAGTGCCGACCGTACTTTTCGGTTTTATGAAAAAATAAGTTCAGAAGCATGCTGTTCGAGTGAACAGCATGCTTTTATGTTTGTCCCGTTGCTCAAGCAGGACAAACAGTTGGGATTTTGATACACTGTGACTACCATAAAGCCGGAGGGATCAGCTTGACTAGGAGTATGACAGGGTATGGAAGAGGTGCCGCATCCGGAAGCGGTTTGCGTGTCACGGCGGAATTAAAGAGCGTCAATTCCAGGTACTTGGATATAAAATGCAAGCTGCCGAAAGCGGCCGCCTTTTTAGAAGCGACTGTGAAGGATCAGCTGCAGCAAGCTGTCAGCAGGGGAAAGCTCGAGCTGACAGTGGATGTGGAAGGCGGAGCATTGCGAAAACGTGAAATATCCATTGACTGGGAATTAGCGGAGGCTTATATGGTTAAGCTGAAAGCTATAAAGTCCGCATTCGATCTGCGTGGCGATATTACGATCGACACATTGCTGACGCAATCGGCAGATATCTTTGTGGAAGAAGCGCAGCCTGAACTAACAGAACTGCCTGACTTGGTGGATAAGGCACTGCAAGAAGCACTTGGAGCTTTCCTATTGATGCGGACGACAGAAGGAACTGCTTTGGCAAGTGACATCCAGAACAGAATGACCGCCATTCAAGCGATGCTGAAACAGCTGACCGAGCTGCGGCCCCAAGTGATGGAAGCATACAAGCAACGCATCGAGGACAGGGTTGCAAGCTATGTTGACGATGGATTACCGGAAAACAGCCGCTTGCATCAGGAAATAGCGCTGCTGGCGGAAAAAGGGGATATAACAGAGGAGCTCATTCGCTTGGAAAGTCATTTGGATCAGCTTGCTGTGAACCTGGAGGAAAAAGGGCCAGTCGGCAGGACATGTGATTTCATCCTGCAGGAAATGCAGCGGGAAGTGAATACAATCGGATCCAAGTCGACTGCTTCCTCCATCAGTATAATCGTTGTCAGTCTCAAATCGGAGCTGGAGAAAATAAAAGAGCAAGTGCAAAATATAGAATAGTATTGAGTTTATCAAGGAGTATACTTATAATGTAAGGTAGCCTTTATAAGTAGAATTATTATGCATATAGTTGTTAAGTTGAATCAATAAAGCAGAATTATTATGAATTAATTATAATTTATCCCGATGATTTACTATGTAACATTTGCATGATTTTTAGAACAAAAATGGGTATTTTCTTTTTTAATGATCTAAGAAGATGGCTACATTATTTTTAGCGCCAGTCAAGAAGAGCAGTACAGCAGGAAGGGAGAAGCAAGATGAGTCTGAAATTAATCAACATCGGTTTCGGAAATGTCGTTTCTGCAACCAGGATTATCTCGATAGTTTCTCCTGAATCGGCTCCCATCAAGCGTATCATCACGGTTGCCCGTGATGCGAATAAGCTGGTGGATGCTACATATGGTCGGCGAACAAGAGCTGTCATCATCACAGATAGTGATCACGTCATCCTCTCGGCTGTACAGCCGGAGACGGTGGGCCAGCGTGTCCTGCGTGACGATGAACTATCTGAGGAATAGCTAGGAGGAAGCACATGATTGAACAGAAAGGGATCCTTTTCATCCTGTCCGGACCTTCCGGTGTCGGAAAAGGGACAGTAAGGAAGGCATTATTCGAACAGGACACACATCTTCGCTACTCAATCAGCATGACAACAAGGAACATGCGACCGGGTGAACAGGATGGCGTGGACTATTTCTATAAATCGAAGGAAGAATTCGAACATTTGATTGGCCAGAATAAGCTCCTTGAATATGCGAGCTATGTAGACAATTATTATGGCACTCCTCGTGATTACGTAGAAGAGACATTGGAAGCAGGTCATGACGTCTTTCTCGAAATTGAAGTACAAGGTGCACTTCAGGTGAAAGAGAACTTCCCGCAAGGAGTTTTCATTTTCCTCATTCCGCCAAGTCTGGAGGAATTGAAGAATCGTATCGTCGGGCGTGGTACCGAAACACCGGATCTTGTCAAGAACCGTTTGAACGCTGCCCGGGATGAAATCGAGATGATGGATGCTTATGACTATGTCGTGGTCAATGATCAGCTGGATCATGCTGTGTCGAAGATCCAATCCATCGTCCAGAGTGAACATTGCAAGCGCGAGCGTGTCGCAAAAGAATACAAGAAAGCATTGGAGGTAAATTGATATGATGCTAGAACCGTCTATTGATAAACTACAGGAAAAAATCAATTCGAAATACACTTTGGTCTCATTGTCATCTCAGCGTGCTCGTCAGCTGCAGGAGACAAAAACAACGAAGATTGCCAATCCGAAATCTCATAAATACGTTGGTATTGCGCTGGAAGAAATCCAAGCTGATCAATTGGAATATACAGAAGAATAAACGGTGAGGATGCCAGGTGCATCCGATGGAGATGCCCTCGCGATGGTGAACACCTAGCGGGGGTTTCTTTCTTATTGTCCATCAGGAGGGGGAAGTGAAATGAATTTAGCTGGAAAGACGATTTGTCTCGGAGTTTCCGGAGGAATTGCAGCGTATAAAGCATGTGCACTGACAAGCAAACTGACGCAAAAGGGTGCTGATGTGCACGTCATCATGACAAAGCATGCCGCGGAATTCGTAACACCGCTTACGTTCCAAGCTTTATCCCGTAACCCGGTATACATTGATACATTTGATGAGAAGCATCCGGAGAAAATCGCTCATATCGATCTGGCAGATAAAGCAGATATATTCCTGCTGGCACCAGCAACAGCCAACCTGATCGGAAAGCTTGCCAATGGTATTGCAGACGATATGCTTACGACGACATTGCTTGCGACCGAGGCACCTGTCTATATAGCGCCCGCGATGAATGTCCATATGTATGCGCATCCTGCCGTCATTCGCAATATGCAGCAGCTGGATGATTGGGGCTATCATTTTATCGAACCGGAAGCAGGTTATCTTGCTTGTGGATATGTCGGCAAAGGCAGACTGGAAGAACCGGAATCCATCATCCGAATCCTGGAAGAAAGAAAGGAACCTATACGTGATTTGGCAGGTAAACGCGTGTTAGTCACGGCCGGCCCGACTCAGGAAACGATCGATCCGGTCCGTTTCTTTACGAATCATTCCTCGGGCAAAATGGGTTATGCTCTTGCCGAAGCAGCCGCTAGACGCGGAGCAGATGTTACCCTAGTGAGCGGACCTACCCAGCTGACTGCACCTCGGAGTGTAAAGCGAGTGGATATTGCGAGTGCCCAGGATATGCTCGATCAAGTACTGGCTCGATATGAGGAGCAGGACATCGTCATTAAGGCAGCGGCTGTAGCTGACTATCGGCCAGTGCAGACTTTTGATTCCAAAATGAAGAAAAAGGATGGCAACTTGTCAATCGAGTTGGAACGTACGACCGATATCCTCCAAACGCTCGGACAGCGAAAACAGCACCAGTACCTAGTCGGCTTTGCGGCAGAGACAGACAATGCAATAGAATATGGCAAAGGGAAGCTTGAGCGCAAGCGTCTGGATGCCATTTGCGTAAATACAGTCGGAAAAGCAGACAGCGGGTTTCAATCTGACACCAATGAAGTGATTTATTTGAATAAAGAAGGCAAGGAACAGCATCTTCCTACTGAAACGAAGAAACAAATCGCTCACCGGATTTTGGATGAAATCCTGGAAGATATGGAGGCTGACAGAAAATGAACATCGCGAAGGTTGTTGTCGACGTCCCGGCTAGTCAGACCGACCGCGTGTATGATTATCTGATACCCGAGAATATGATTGGCGTCCTACAGCCGGGGATGCGTGTCGTCGTGCCATTCGGAAATCGCCGCATCATGGGTTTTGTCCTGGAGATCGGCAGCTCTGCTGAAGTGGACAAGTTGAAGGAAATACAGGAAACGATGGATTTGCTTCCGGCACTGACACCTGAATTGCTTGATTTGGGAGTGTGGATGGGAGAGCAGACATTGAGTTTCCACATCACAGCTCTCCAGGCAATGCTGCCCCAAGCGATGAAGGCGAAATATCAGAAACTGCTTATCCGGACAGGAGAAATAGCGGAAGCTTTGCATCCGCTGTTTCTGGAAGGAGACACTGCCGGTTATGAACAATTTGAGCACAGCGGCGTACCATTAGCAACGCTCCAGCAAGCGATCAAAGCGGGGCAGATTGAACTGCATTATCAAGTTAACTCCAAGGAAACGAAGAAAACAATCCGGATGGTGGATGCCAGCAAGAACGTGGAAGAACTTCAGAAAGCACTTGAATCAGTGAATGCCCGTGCCATGAAACAAAGAGCGCTGCTTGAGCATTTCATCGAAGAGCCAGGGCCGATCGTACAAAAGCATTTGCTCGACATGTATGAGACGACAGCATCCACACTCAAGCCATTGCTGGAAACAGGCTTGCTCCACTCATATGACAAAGAAGTGCTCCGGGATCCGTATGAAGATAGGCAAATTGAGCGAACAAGACCGCTGCAGCTTTCAGATTCACAGGCTAAAGCACTTGAACCCATCCTTTGGAGCATCCAGTCGGAATCACATGAAGTATTCTTACTTCATGGTGTCACGGGAAGCGGGAAAACGGAAGTATACTTGCAGGCAATCCAGCAGGTGCTCGAAAAAGGACAGGAAGCCATTGTGCTCGTTCCCGAAATTGCACTTACCCCGCAGACAGTCAACCGATTCAAAGGTAGATTCGGCTCTGATGTTGCCGTGCTTCACAGTGCTTTATCAGCAGGTGAAAAATATGATGAGTGGCGGAAAATTCAGCGAAAACAAGTCAAAGTAGCTGTCGGAGCCAGATCCGCCATTTTCGCACCTTTTGAGAATTTGGGGATCATCATCATTGATGAAGAGCATGAAACAAGTTATAAGCAGGAAGATCATCCGAAATACCATGCCAGGGACATAGCCGTTTTTCGCGGGGAATATCACCATGCTCCTGTTGTCCTTGGCAGTGCGACACCTTCGCTCGAATCATTTGCCAGAGCGGAAAAAGGTGTCTATCACATGCTGGAGCTTCCGGAACGCGTGAACCAAGCAGCGATGCCCGATTATCAAATCGTCGATATGCGGGATGAACTGCATGCGGGAAATCGTTCGATTTTTTCCCGAGATTTGCTGGAACAAATGAAGGAACGCCTGCACAGGAAGGAACAGACAGTTTTGTTCTTGAATCGCCGCGGCTACAGCACATTTGTCATGTGCCGCGACTGCGGTCATACGGTGGAGTGCCCGCATTGTGACATCACATTGACTTACCATCGGAGCAGTGAACAGCTAAAATGTCATTATTGCGGCTATGAAGAACCGATTCCTTCGATTTGTCCTGCTTGTGAAAGTGATACGATCCGCTATTTCGGAACAGGTACCCAAAAAGTCGAAGAAGCACTCACGCAGCTGCTCCCGGAAGCTCGCGTGATTCGGATGGATGTCGATACGACGAGACGAAAAGGTGCACATGAAAAGCTGCTTGGTGCATTTGGCAGAGGCGAAGCCGATATCTTGCTCGGTACCCAGATGATTGCAAAAGGTCTGGATTTTGAAAAAGTGACGCTCGTCGGTGTCCTGGCAGCAGACTCGATGCTGCATCTGCCGGATTTCCGAGCGGCAGAGAAGACATTCCAGCTGCTGACACAGGTAAGCGGACGTGCTGGACGGCACAGCTTGCCCGGTGAAGTCATCATTCAGACTTATTCGCCGGAACATTATAGTGTCGAACTAGCAGCAGCAGGCGACTATCGTCCATTTTTCCAAACGGAAATGCAAACACGGCGTGCATTTCAATATCCGCCGTACTATTATCTGGCTCTCATGACCATCAGCCACCAGCACCAAATGAAGGCGATGCAGACGACACAGACGATCGTACAGCTGCTGCAGAAGCATTTGTCCGACCAAGTCCGGATACTTGGACCGACGCCATCACCACTGGCGCGAATCAAAGATAGATATCGCTTCCAGTGCATGGTAAAATACAAAAACGAACCGAACCTTCGGGATGTGATCAGGAGAATCCTCCATCATTACGAAGACGCACGGAAAAAAGAAGACTTGCAAATACATGTTGATTTACAGCCGTATTCGCTCATGTAGGAAAGGAGCTTATTTGAATGAAACGAATCGTATTCATGGGTACACCGGATTTCGCGGTGCCCGTTCTAAAACAGCTTACAGAGGAAGATTGCGAGCTAGTGCTCGTCGTCACCCAGCCTGATCGCCCGAAAGGACGCAAACGCATCCTCACGAGCTCACCTGTGAAAGAGGAAGCTCTGAAGCACGGTATTCCGGTGTATCAGCCGGAAAAAATCAAGGAAAGTTATGAAGAAATCTTTTCCTATGAGCCTGATTTGATCGTAACGGCTGCGTTCGGTCAGATATTGCCGAAGGAGCTGCTTGATTATCCGGAATATGGCTGTATCAATGTCCATGCTTCCTTGCTGCCGGAACTCCGCGGCGGGGCACCGATTCATTATGCCATCCAGCAAGGAAAAGCCGAGACAGGCGTCACCATCATGTATATGGTAGAGAAGCTGGACGCAGGCGATATGCTGCTGCAGCGTTCTGTTCCGATTACATTGGAAGATCATGTTGGAACGATGCATGACAAATTGGCAGTGCTTGGCGCGGAAATGATCCATGATATCCTTCCTGCTATCTTTGCTCGAAATGTGACACCGATCAAGCAGGATGAAGACAAGGTGACCTTTGCACCGACAATCAAACGGGAACAGGAAGTGATTGACTGGAGCCGTTCCAACTGGGAAGTCTTCAATCATATCCGAGGCATGCATCCATGGCCGGTGGCTTTCACGACATATAAAGACAAGCCTTTCAAAGTATGGGGCAGTGAATTGCTGGATCAAAAGTACGACGGAGAACCAGGAGCCATTGCTGCAATCGAGTCCGACGGTATCGTTGTTGTTTGCGGAAACGATACAGCTGTCAAATTGACACAGGTGCAGCCGGCAGGCAAGAAACAAATGACTGCAGCGGATTATCTGCGCGGTGTCGGTAAAGATATGCAAGCTGGAGAAAGGTTGGGCCAGCATGAAGAAGTATGAACTGCGTGACACAGCGGTCACATTATTGACCCGGATCGGGGATCAGGGCGGTTACAGTCACCTGCTCCTTGATCAGGCAATACGAAACAAAGACTTTGACAGCAGGGATACAGCACTCCTAACAGAAATTGTCTATGGAACGTTGTCTTATAAACTGACATTGGAGCATTTTCTCGGTCAGTTTGTGTCCAGGAAATTGGATACATGGGCCAAATGGCTTCTGCTGTCTGCTTTTTACCAGATGTATTCGTTGGATCGGGTGCCTGATCATGCTGTCATCCATGAATCTGTCGAAATCGCCAAGCAGCGGGGTCATAAAGGTATTGCATCACTTGTGAATGCTGTACTGCGTAACGTACAGCGAAAAGGCTTTCCGAATCTGGATGACATAAAGGACCCAGCAGAGCGGATTGCATTGGAAACGAGCCATCCCCACTGGTTGGTTGAGCGCTGGATTTCACAATATGGAGAGAAAACAGCCCGGGAAATGTGTGCCGTCAATCAGGTGGAAAAGCCGATAAGTGTCCGCGTACAGCCTCTGCTTACAACACGTGCGAAAGCGATGGAGGAACTGGAGTCCCAAGGCTTCACTGTCCGTCCTTCTGTCATCGATACGCAAGGAATCATCATTGAAAAAGGCAATGTCCTGAAAAGTGATCTATTCCTCTCCAATCAAGTGACCGTCCAAGATCAGACGAGTATGCTTGCTGGTCGGATGGTGAATGCAAAAGCAGGGATGACCGTGCTGGATGCGTGCAGTGCGCCAGGTGGCAAGACGACGCATATTGCCGAAACGATGGACAATCAAGGCAAGCTTTATGCATATGACCTGCATGCCAAAAAAGCGAAACAGGTCCAGCAGAAAGCTGAAAAGCTCAAGCTGACCATCATCGATGCCAACCAGGCTGATGCCCGGAAGCTGCAGGAGAAACACGAACAAGAGAGCTTCGATCGGATTCTGCTCGATGCACCTTGTTCCGGACTAGGTGTGCTAAGAGGTAAACCTGATATCAAATACCATAAGTCGGCACAGGATGTCTTATCACTTGCTTCCATTCAGGCCGACCTGCTGGAAGAGGTGGCACCGCTTTTGAAAATAGGCGGGAAGCTTGTCTACAGTACTTGTACTGTCGATCAAGCGGAAAATGAACAAGTTGTCCGCACTTTTCTAAAACAGCATCCAGAATTCGAAGTCGATCCGGATTTCCGCAGCGATTTGCCAAAGGCCATTCACGATGCACCTGGACTGACGGATGCGGGTTTGCAGATTTTCCCGCAGGATTTCAATACGGATGGCTTTTTCCTTGTTCGACTTGTTAGAAAAGGGTAAGAAATGTGGTAGGATAAACTTGGAGCAGCAAACAGACTGCATATAGATGAGGTGAATAGCGTGAGAGGTTTTTTCATTACTGACCGTGGCCAGATCAGAAGTCATAATGAGGATGCAGGCGGGGTGTTCTCTAATTCCCATGGACAACATCTAGCTGTCATTGCAGATGGCATGGGCGGACACAAGGCGGGTGATGTCGCCAGTCAGCTTGCCATTTCCAATTTACGTAGCTGGTGGGAATCCGCAAGCGTCTTCGATTCTCCGCAACAGACGGAAGAAGCAGTCAAGCAGGCAATCAAAGATGTCAATCTGCGCGTTTATGAAGAATCACGTCAGAGCGAGGAATTGTCAGGTATGGGAACGACAATCGTTGCAGCTGTTTGTACAGATGATTTTGTGACAATTGCCCATATTGGCGACAGCCGCTGCTATATGCTGAATGAAGAGGGATTCAAGCAAGTGACGGAAGATCATTCCCTTGTAAATGAATTGGTCCGATCGGGCCAGATCACGGAACAGGATGCAGAGCATCATCCGCGTAAAAATGTTCTGCTGCGCGCGCTCGGAACAGATCAGGAAGTGGAGATGGACTTGGTATCCATCACCTGGGAAGCCGGTGATCGCCTGCTGTTATGCTCGGATGGACTATCAAATAAAATTGACAAGCAAGAGCTTTTGCAGTATCTCACATCGGGGGAAGAGATTGAACATATCGCTGCCCAGCTAGTAACGGTTGCCAACGAGCGAGGCGGGGAAGATAATATTTCTTTGATCATAGCCGATTTGGCTGATACACCTGTCCGGGAGGGTGCTTAGCATGCTCGAAGGACGTACGCTGAATGAACGGTATGAAATTCACCGTCTGATCGGCGGAGGCGGTATGGCAAATGTCTATCTGGCCCAGGATGTCATTCTCGATCGTGAAGTTGCCGTCAAAGTCCTGAAACTGGAATATGCCAACGATGATGAATTCATTGCCAGATTCCACCGGGAAGCCCATGCGGCTACCAGTCTTTCGCATCCGAATATCGTCACGATCTATGACGTCGGTGATGAAGAAGGCATTTACTACATGGTCATGGAATACGTCAGTGGAATGACATTGAAGCAATACATACAGACGCATGGTACCATCGTGGTTCCTGATACGGTGGATATCATGAAACAGGTCACCTCAGCGATTTCCCATGCCCATGCCAATGGAATCGTCCATCGCGACATCAAACCGCAGAATATCCTGATTGATGATTATGGCAAAGTGAAGGTGACGGATTTCGGTATTGCCACAGCCTTGAGTGCCACCTCATTGACCCAGACGAATGCCCTGCTTGGCTCTGTTCATTATTTGTCCCCTGAACAGGCAAGGGGAGGCATTGCAACCAAGAAGTCAGATGTTTATTCCCTAGGGATAGTCATGTTCGAATTGCTTACCGGCCGTCTGCCATTTTCCGGCGAATCAGCGGTGAGCATCGCTTTGAAGCATTTGCAGACAGAAACCCCATCGGTCAGACGCTGGACTGGCGATATTCCGCAAAGTGTGGAGAATATCGTACTGAAAGCCACAACAAAAGATCCTTTTTATCGTTATATCAGCACTTACGATATGGAAGCTGATCTGGAAACATGTCTCAATCCAGCCAGAGCGGATGAACCGCGTTTCACGCCGCCTAAGGACGATGGCGAAACGACCAAGGCGATTCCGATCATTTCCGAGAAGGACCTTAACCAAGCGTCATTGGCCGACACGATCGTACATAACGGTCATACGAATCCGCCGAAACAAGAAGAAAAACCAAAAAAGAAGAAAAAACGCTGGAAAGTCCTTTTATGGATAGCTGCCATCATTATAGTGCTGGCATGTGCGGGAATAGGACTGGTGCTTGCAACGACGCCGAAGGAAGTTACCATGATCGATGTGACTGGGGACTCCTATGCAGATGCAGTTGATAAGCTATCTGATCTGGATTTGCATGTAAAACGCGAAGCGACGGCATCAGAAACAGTGGAGGAAGGAAATGTCGTCAAGACGGATCCTTCAGCCGGCAGCAAGATCAAGGAAGGCACCAGTGTCACAGTCTACACAAGCATTGGGAAGGAAAAAGAAGAGTTCGATGATTATGAGGGCAAATCATTCTCCCAAGTGGAAAAACTGTTGGATGATAAGGGATATAAAAATGTACGCTCTTATGAAGAATTCTCGGATGAACCGGTAGGTACTATCATCTCCCAGATCCAGCCTCAAGCTGGATCCAAAGTGGTTCCGGAGGACACGACTGTCATCTTTGAAGTGAGCAAAGGGCCGGAAGCGGTCACATTGACGGATCTTACCGGTATGACGGAAGAAGAAGCTCAATCTTACTTGGATAAGAATAATCTTGATGGCAGTTTCATCGAACAGCCATCTAATGAAGTCGAAGAAGGCGTCGTGATCCGTCATGAACCAAGAGCAGGACAGTCGATTGAAGAAAATGGCAGTGTCGATCTGTATGTCTCGACTGGACCGGAGAATCTGCCGCCCGCGACACATACCGTGACATTCACTGTTCCATATGAACCTGAAGATGCACAAACGGGAGATGGGGAAGGTACGGGGGAGGGGCAGGATGAACCTGTCCCGCAACTTGTTCAGATATACGTCGGTGATGCCGATCATGATGTGACGGAGCTTTATGATGAACGTTTGATCACAGAGGATGAGGAAATTTCGCTCACACTCAGCATACCGGCAGGCGGGGAAGCCGAATATCGCGTACTGCGAAATGACGAAGTGTTCTTGGAAAAAACTGTTCCGTACGAAGACAGGGAAGGTGAATAAATGCCATCAGGTAAGATTATGAAAGCATTGAGCGGGTTTTATTATGTCCTGACAGATGAAGGAGAAACCTATCAATGCCGTGGCAGAGGTGTGTTTCGTAAACAAAAGATAACGCCGCTTGTCGGTGATGAAGTGGAATTCGAGGCAGAGACAAAACAGGAAGGATATGTGCTGGATGTCTTGCCGCGAAAAAACGAGCTTATCAGGCCGCCAATTGCAAATATCGACCAGGCCATCATCGTGACGTCGGCAGCACGGCCGGATTTCAGTACGGCTTTACTCGACCGATTCCTTGTTTTAGTGGAATCAAAGCATATCGAGCCGGTTATTTTCATTACGAAAATGGACATGCTGTCGGCAGATGGACTAGCTAGAATGGAAGCATTTAAAGAAGATTATCAGCGCTTTGGATATCCCGTGGAGATGTTTTCTTCCAAGGAAGAGACTAATTTGGATCGAGTCAAGCTGCATATGAAAGACAAAATCTCGGTTATAGCGGGGCAGTCAGGTGTTGGTAAGTCATCGATGCTTAACGCGATCGATCCGCGGCTGGAGCTGGAAACAAAGGAAATATCCGAAAGTCTTGGACGCGGCCGCCATACGACCAGACATGTGGAGCTGATTCCGATTGGCGGCGGTCTCGTCGCAGATACGCCGGGGTTCAGTTCGCTGGAATTTACTGAATTAGAAGCCGAAGAACTGCCATCATGCTTCCCGGAATTCAGGGAGCGGGAAGACAGTTGTAAATTCAGGGGCTGTATGCATCACAAGGAGCCTAAATGCGCAGTGAAGCAAGCGGTGGACGCAGGTGAGATTCCGGAATACCGCTATACGCATTATCTGCAGTTCCTTGAGGAAATCAAATCGAGAAAGCCGAGGTATTAATGATGACAAAAATCGCACCATCTATTCTTTCAGCTGACTTTGCCAACTTGGCTGCGGAAATCCGTGACGTGGAAAAAGGCGGGGCCGATTATATCCACGTTGATGTTATGGATGGACATTTTGTTCCGAACATTACGATTGGACCGCTGATCGTTGAGGCGATTCGTCCTGTCACGGAGCTTCCGCTCGATGTTCATCTCATGATTGAAAATCCCGAGCGGTATATTGAAGCATTCGTAAAGGCTGGTGCCGATATCATCACTGTCCATCAGGAGGCGTGCATCCACCTGCACCGCACAATCGTGATGATCAAGGAACTGGGAGTCAAGGCGGGGGTCGTGTTGAATCCGGCCACACCTGTTAGTTTGATCGAAGAAATTTTGCCGGAGGTTGATATGGTACTTTTGATGACGGTCAACCCTGGTTTTGGAGGCCAGCGCTTCATCCCTTCTGTATTGAAGAAGGTGGAAGAATTAGCAAAGCTTCGGACTAAACTGGGAATCGACTTCGAAATCGAAATCGATGGTGGTGTGAATACCGATACAGCTAAATTATGTACGGATGCCGGTGCGGATGTACTGGTCGCTGGCAGTGCGGTCTATGGACAGGAAGACCGGGCAGCGGCAATTGCAGCAATTCGGGAAGCGGCTGAATGACAAATGGCAGCAAAACTTAGTATCGGGCTGGTCGGAGGTGCTGGCAGCCTGCCGGATTTACGCGCTGAAAACCACCATATATGGATCGGAGCTGATGCTGGTGCAAAAGCACTGGCGTCTGCCGGTATTCGGATGAAGCTGGCAGTAGGGGACTTTGATTCGGTGTCGGAAGCGGATTTGGTGATGATCCGGCAATATGCTGATCAAGTACTCCTGTACTCGCCGGAAAAAGATGAAACGGATTTTGAACTGGCAATTCGGCATGCGCAAGAAATCGGCGCAAGTGATGTGGCTGTATATGGAGTGACTGGCGGAAGGCTCGATCATGAACTGATCAACGTCCAGATGCTATACCGTTTGCTTGATACCTTCGATCAAACCGTCATCATCGACAGGCAGAACGCGATTCGCATGCACCGTCCGGGTACATACCGAACAATACAAGAGGATACATACCGTTATGTATCATTTCTTTCCTTCTCTGAGCAAGTTACTGGTCTAACCTTGACCGGCTTTAAATATCCTTTAACAGATGCTTCAATCCATTGGGGCGAGACACTGTCCATCTCCAATGAGCTTGTTGCACAAACTGGTACTTATTCATTCACCTCTGGCATAGTAATAATGATAAAGAGCAAGGATGTTTAAAAGCTACAGCGTCAGGCTGCTCAGGAAAAAGGAGGAAGGGGAACTTATGAAATTCTATACCTTTAAACTCCCGAGGTTCATCGGTGGCTTCGTCCGTGTCATTATCGGAACGTTTAAAAAAGATTAGCACAAAAAAAGCACTCCTTTTGAAAGGGTGCTTTTTTTGTCGCATGCGAATGCTACCATAAAAGTATTTTAGAAATGCTATTTATACGCGTTCGATGTTACCTTTTTTAAGCGCACGAGCTGAAACGTAAACTTTTTTAGGTTTACCATCAACAAGGATGCGAACTTTTTGAACGTTTGCTTTCCAAGTACGTTTATTAGCGTTCATGGCATGAGAACGAGCATTACCAGAACGAGTTGTACGTCCTGTGATTACACATTTGCGTCCCATGTTATCCCTCCTAATATGACGAGTAGTTTGTAACACTAAACAAATTTATCACAACTTGGCGCGTAATGCAATAATCTAACAAAAATATATCAAGAAAAATTACTTGACAGTATTCTGTTTAGCTGGCATTGTAGAAAGGGCTATTTTTAATCCGCTTTCAAATGAAGCTTCCATATAGTATAGTAGGAATAGATTTGATAAGCGTTAGGAGGAGCCGCATGAGCCTTCATCTGACTACAGAAGATGGAAAAATAACGATTGCAACGGATGTAATCGCGACATTGGCTGGAAGTGCCGCCGTAAAATGCTATGGCATCGTCGGTATGGCTTCCAGACATCAATTACGTGACGGCATTGCAGAAATTCTCCGCAGGGAGAACTATTCAAAAGGAATAGTCGTAACCCAGGCGGACAACAAAGTCCAGATCGACTTGCATATTATCGTAAGTTATGGAACGAAAATATCCGAGGTTGCACATAACGTGCAATCCCAAGTGAAATATACATTGGATCGGGCATTGGGCGTGCTGACGAGCTCTGTGAACATTTATATTCAAGGCGTCAGCGTTTCTGCAGACTAGAATAGCCGGCAGATTTAAGGAGGAAACAGTTTGAGTGTTGGAAATGTGGATGGGAAGACATTTGCGGGGATGCTGCTGACCGGTGCACATCATCTGGCGGATAACGCCAAAACGATTGATGCATTGAATGTATTTCCTGTGCCGGACGGCGATACAGGTACGAACATGAACTTAACGATTACGTCTGGGGCAAAGGCTGTCCAAGAATCGGACAGCGATGAAGTCGGCGTGCTTGCCGCAGCCTTTGCCAAAGGTTTGCTGATGGGAGCAAGAGGAAACTCAGGAGTCATACTTTCTCAGCTTTTCCGCGGTTTTGCCAAAGCGCTGGAAGGAAACAAGGATCTGACTGCAGGCAAGCTTGCCAATGCATTGGATGCTGGTGTTAAAACTGCATATAAAGCAGTCATGAAACCTGTCGAAGGGACAATTCTGACTGTAGCGAAGGATGCGGCGGCTACAGCTGTCGAAAAATCAAAGACTGAAGCCGACCCGGTGGCGTTATTCAGATCAGTGGTGGAAGCTGCAAGAAAAAGTCTGAGCCGTACACCTGATTTACTTCCTGTTCTCAAGGAAGTCGGCGTTGTGGATAGCGGGGGGCAGGGGCTGGTCACTGTTTATGAAGGTTTCCTTGCCGCTTTGACAGGGGAAGAACTTCCTGCTGAGGTTCAGCATGGCAAGATGGAGAATCTTGTGAATGCAGAGCACCACAAGCAGGCGCAGGACTTTTTGGATACAACTGATATCACGTATGGCTATTGCACGGAATTCATGGTCAAATTCGAAGCGGACAAACTGAAAGAAAACCCCTTCGATGAACAAGCTTATCGGGAGAATTTGAACGGTAGAGGGGACTCCTTGCTGGTGGTTGCTGATGAGGATGTCATGAAGGTGCATATCCATACGGAATATCCAGGGGAAGTCATGACATACAGCCAACGCTATGGCAGTTTAATCAATATGAAAATCGAAAATATGCGGGAACAGCATGCAGCTATTGTCGGTAAAAAAGAAAAGCAGGAACGAAACCAACACGCCATTGTCACAGTGGCGATGGGGGATGGTGTGAAAGCTTTGTTTGAAAGCCTTGGTGCAAATATTGTCATTTCTGGCGGACAGACGATGAACCCGAGCACGCAGGACATTGCTGATGCCATCAAAGCAGCGAATGCGGAATCTGTTTATATACTGCCTAATAATAAGAATATCATAATGGCCGCTGAGCAAGCTGCTTCCATGGCCGAGGTACAAGCTTTTGTGGTTCCAACCAAAACGATTCCGCAGGGTATGCGGTCCTTGCTCGCTTTTGAGGCATCTCAGCCGGCAGACGCTAATGAGGAGGCCATGACGG
The DNA here is from genome assembly GCF_900101385.1 of Terribacillus halophilus. GTDB lineage: Bacteria > Bacillota > Bacilli > Bacillales > Amphibacillaceae > Terribacillus > Terribacillus halophilus. The sequence goes on along the minus strand of NZ_FMZB01000003.1, from coordinate 235,734 downwards.
AAGCATTGACGCAAGTGAAATCCGGTCAGGTGACGCATGCTGTTCGTGATACGACAATCGAAGGCGTCACAATCAAGGAAGGCCAATATATTGCTATTTTGGAAGGTAAGATCATTTCAGCCGCTTCTGATGCAGAAGCAGCGCTGGAGCTATTGCTTGAGAAAATGGTCAGTGATGAAGATGAATTGATTACAGTCATCCTCGGAGAAGATGCGACCAAAGCGGACGACCGCTTGGAGGATTTCGTCGAAGCGAAATTCTCTGAGGCTGAGCTGGAAGTCCATGAAGGCAATCAGCCGGTTTACACGTACTTGGTTGCGGTTGAATAAGAGTGGGGAAAGCTCCTTGACAGGAGCTTTTTTCATTGGTTGCAGTAGGAACATATGTGTGATGCATGATAAAATAGAAGCAAGAGGAGTGAGCCTATGAAATATCAATCCGTATTCGATATTATCGGGCCGGTCATGGTCGGCCCATCCAGTTCTCATACTGCCGGAGCAGCCAGAATCGGACGTGCCGCCAGGCTGATTTACGGGAAAGAGCCGACTTGGGCGACGATTCATTTATATGGTTCATTTGCAAAAACGTATCGTGGGCATGGTACCGATTTGGCGATTGTCGGCGGTCTGCTAGGTTATGATACTGACGATGATCGAATCAGGTTCGCACTGGAAACAGCGAAAAAACAAAATATGAAAATAGAATTCGTAGAAGATACAGCTGCAACAGATCATCCGAACACGGCAAGAGTAAAGCTTGGTACAAAAGACAGCAGCATGGAGCTGGTCGGTATCTCGATCGGCGGCGGAAAAGTGGAAATTACCGAGCTGAACGGCTTTGAACTGCGTATGTCAGGGAATAAACCGGCCATCCTGATCATGCACAATGATCGATTTGGTGCGATTGCTTCGGTGACACAAATTTTGGCGCAGCACGAGATAAATATAGCGCATATGGAGGTCTCCCGTAAGGATGTCGGGAAGGATGCGCTTATGGTGATCGAGACGGATCAAAACGTGGAGGATGATGTGATGCTTGTACTCGAGCATGCATCCCACATCAATCGTGTATCCCGATTGATCAATTGAACAGGAGGAATGACTTATGTTTCGCAATGTAGCGGAATTGCTTGAACAAGCGAATGCGGACAGCATTTCCATCTCAGAAGTGATGATACGCCAGGAAATGGATATCCATCAGCGTTCCCGTGAGGAAGTCATGGGCCAGATGGAACGCAACCTGGAAATTATGGAAGAAGCAGTAGAGCGCGGTTTGAAGGGAGTGACCTCCCATTCTGGTTTGACTGGAAATGATGCTGTCTTGCTTCAGCAATACATGGACAAAGGCAATACGCTTTCAGGGCATCTGTTATTGGATGCGGTGAGTAAAGCTGTTGCAACGAATGAAGTGAATGCTGCAATGGGAATGATTTGTGCAACTCCGACAGCAGGAAGCGCCGGGTGTGTGCCGGGTGCTTTGTTTGCTGTCAAAGAAAGATTGCATCCCACACGCGAGCAAATGGTTCGTTTCTTGTTTACAGCAGGAGCTTTCGGATTCGTTGTGGCCAACAATGCATCCATCAGCGGTGCTGAAGGTGGTTGTCAGGCTGAAGTAGGCTCTGCTGCTGCGATGGCCAGTGCAGCTGTGGTGGAAATGGCTGGCGGTACACCAGAACAAAGCGCCGAAGCTTTTGCGATAACATTAAAAAACATGCTTGGGCTTGTATGTGATCCAGTAGCTGGTCTAGTGGAAGTACCGTGTATCAAGCGAAACGCTGCTGGTGCTTCTAATGCCATCGTATCTGCTGATATGGCGCTGGCGGGTATCACAAGCAGAATACCTTGTGATGAAGTGATTGGAGCCATGTACCGGATCGGCCGTTCCATGCCCTCAGCACTTCGGGAAACAGCGGAAGGCGGATTGGCTGCCACGCCGACTGGGCGCAGACTGGCAGATATGATTTATGGGATAACAAAAGAGAAAGAGTGAGGAATGTGTTGAAGCAACCGGTTGATCAAGTCAAGGGAATCGGTGCAAAGCTTGCGGAAGGATTGGCGAATATGGGGATCTTCACAGTCGAAGATCTCCTTTTTCATCTACCTTATCGCTACGACATTTTCGATGTCCAGCCGCTCGCAGAACTGATTCACGATGATAAAGTGACGATTGAAGGTGAAATTGCTTCCCCAGCCCATGTGCAATACTATGGACGGAAGAAAAATAAATTGACTGTAACGCTTCTGGTCGAAAATGTCGCGGTGAAGGCGATCATGTTCAATCGTGCATTTGCCCAGAAGCAGCTGCTGCCGGGTCGGAAAGTGACGGTGATCGGGAAATGGGATCAGCACCGCCTGCAGTTGACTGTCAGTAATTTCAAGGTTGGCGGGGCGGATGAATTGACACCAGTCCAGCCTGTTTACGGAGTGAAAGGGTCGGTGACGGTAAGGCAGCTGCAAAAGAGTGTGAAGCAAGCATTGGAACAATATGACGATGAAATCAAAGAAATTCTCCCTTCATCTTATTTGGCATCCTACAAAATGCCTGATCGGAAAACAGCACTGCAGCATATGCACTTTCCGCCTGACAGAAAGGCTTTGGCGCATGCGAGAAGGCGATTTACTTATGAAGAATTCCTCCTTTTCCAGCTGAAAATGCAATTTATCCGAAAACAAAAACGGGAAGCTTCCAGCGGCGGAAGCTTAAGCTTCGATAACGACAGGGTACAAGCATTCGTTGCTACTTTGCCTTTTACGTTGACGAACGCCCAGCAGCGTGTATTGACAGAGATCATGCGCGATCTCAAATCGTCATATCGGATGAATCGCTTGCTGCAGGGAGACGTGGGGTCAGGTAAAACAGCTGTTGCCGCAGTTGCGCTTTATGCAGCTGTCACAGCTGGCAAGCAAGGTGCCATCATGGTGCCGACAGAGATATTGGCAGAACAGCATGCCCAATCTCTTAGCGGGATGCTCGATGGCTTTGCCACAGTAGCGCTTCTGACTGGAAGCATTAAAGGCAAGCGCCGGAAAGCCATTCTTGAACAAGTTGCAAATGGTGAAGTGGATATCCTGGTCGGGACGCATGCGCTGATCCAAGATGAAGTCCATTTCCGTGATCTTGCATTGGCCATCGTAGATGAACAGCATCGCTTTGGTGTCGCGCAGAGGCGGACACTTCGTGATAAAGGCTTGCACCCGGATGTCCTGTTCATGACTGCCACTCCGATTCCGCGTACACTGGCGATCACGGCGTTTGGCGACATGGATGTATCAGCAATCGATGAGATGCCAGCCGGCCGCAAAGAAATAGAAACCTACTGGGTGAAGGAAAATACGATTGACAGGGTGCTGGATTTCATCCGCAAGGAAGTTGCAGCAGGTCATCAGGCATATGTGATCAGCCCGCTGATCGAGGAATCGGACAAGCTGGACATCCAGAATGCAGTCGATTTGCATGAAATGCTGTCTGCCGTCTTCGAACCGGATATCCATGTCGGTCTCATGCATGGGCGGCTTCCCGCTGATGAGAAGGAAGAAGTGATGAAGGAGTTCGCGGCCAATGATACACAAGTGCTTGTATCCACTACGGTAGTTGAAGTAGGGGTGAACGTACCCAACGCCACTTTAATGATCATCTACGATGCGGAACGTTTTGGCTTGTCACAGCTGCATCAGCTTCGTGGGCGAGTGGGCCGGGGAGATGCGCAAAGCTATTGTATCCTAATTGCGGAACCGAAAGGGGAAATCGGCAAGGAGCGAATGCGTATCATGACCGAAACAAATAATGGTTTCGAGCTTTCCGAACAAGATTTGCAGCTTCGCGGGCCAGGTGATTTCTTCGGGAAAAAGCAGAGCGGTATACCGGAATTCAAGGTGGGTGATATGGTGCACGATTATCGTGCCTTGGAAACGGCGCGTAAGGATGCAGAGCAAATCATAGCGGAAGAAAAGCTGGAAAACGACCCGGCTTATCGTAATTTATTACAAGCGCTGGACGCTGAGTTTGCCTTGAATGGAAACGTGTTGGACTAAAAACGGCGGTTGCAAATTCTGGGCTGCTATTATATATTACTTTTAGTACCTAGTCTTAATTTTGGCGGTGGAGAAATGAGAAGAAGCAAAAAAGACAGACAGGACTTACTGCGGGAAACGATTGAAAAAACACCGTTTATCACAGATGAGGAATTGGCCAAAAAATTCGGCGTCAGCATCCAGACGATCCGACTGGACAGAATGGAGCTGACGATACCGGAATTACGGGAACGAATTAAGCACGTCGCCAATTCGCAATGGAATGAAACCGTGAAATCGATCAATATTGATGAGGTCATCGGGGAAATCATTGATTTGGAACTGGATGAACGGGCAATCAGCATATTGGATATCAAGCCAGAGCATGTTTTCACACGAAACCAGATTGCCAGGGGGCATCACCTGTTTGCACAGGCCAACTCGCTGGCTGTCGCGCTGATCGATGATCCGTTTGCCCTTACCTTCCACTCCGAAATCACCTTCACCAGACAAGTGAAACTCCACGAGCGGGTAGTAGCGAAAGCAAAGGTCATTCGGCAGGACAGGAAGCGGACGGTCATCCAAGTGGATAGTGCTGTGGATCAGGAACAAGTATTCAAAGGTACGTTTGAGATGTTCCGCTCGAGCGTCAAAGAAGGGAAATAAGTTATGCGAATCGCAATCGATGCAATGGGCGGCGACCACGCACCTGAGGAAATAGTCAAAGGTGCCGTGCTTGCAGCAACAAAGGATGCTTCTTTGGAACTGACACTTGTTGGGGATCAAAGCAAGATCGAACCGCATCTCGGCGAGGTCCGTCCGGCTAATATTCGGATTATACATACCGAGGAGTTTATTACAGCAGATGACGAGCCAGTAAGGGCCATCCGTCGGAAAAAGCAGTCATCACTCGTATTGACCGCACAGGAAGTAAAAGAAGGGCGTGCCGATGCTTGTATTTCGGCAGGGAATACCGGTGCACTGATGACGGCGGGACTGATGATTGTCGGACGCATCAAAGGCATTGAACGGCCTGCGCTGTCCCCTACGCTTCCGACAGTGGATGGAAAAGGCTTTGTTTTGCTGGATGTCGGTGCCAATATTGACGCCAAAGCGAACCATTTATTACAATACGGCGTCATGGGCTCCATCTATGCCGAGAAGGTCCGGGGAATAGACAAGCCGCGTGTAGGCTTGCTCAATGTCGGCACGGAAGATGGTAAGGGAAATGACCTGACCAAAAAAGCATTCGAGCTTCTCGGCAAAGCACCGATCAATTTCGTCGGCAATGTCGAAGGACGGGATTTCCTTTCCGGGGATTATGATGTGGTTGTGACAGACGGCTTCAGCGGTAATATCGCATTGAAGACGACCGAAGGTACAGCAATGATGTTCTTCTCGATGATCAAGAAGGCCTTCCTGAAGAATATGAAGACAAAGCTTGCTGCCGGAATGATGAAACCGGAGCTGAAGGAACTCAAAGCCAGCACGGAATATGCTGAATACGGCGGTGCTGCGTTGTTTGGCCTTGCTGCGCCAGTAGTGAAAGCGCATGGATCCTCCAATGCGCGCGCCATCCAGGTCGCTATCCAGCAGACCAAGCAAATGGCCGAAAATAATGTAACAAAAGTCATAGAAGAAACCATACAGGGCATGAAAAAAGATGAGGAGGAAGCATAAGTGAAACGAGTAGCTTTTGTATTTCCAGGACAAGGCTCACAGGCAGTGGGCATGGGTCAGGATATGTATAATGCATACGAAGAAGTGAAAAGTCTATTCCAGGCAGCAGATGAACGGTTGCCTCAGCCGATTACACCTTTGATGTTCGAAGGACCGGCAGAAGAGCTAACGAAGACAGAAAATGCACAGCCGGCATTGCTTCTGACAAGCGCTGCCATATATCAAGTGCTGCAAAATGAGGGCGTACGGCCTGTCGTTACAGCAGGACATAGCCTCGGTGAGTACAGTGCGCTTGTGGCAGCTGGTGTACTTCGGGCAGAAGAAGCAGCTGTACTTGTCAACAAACGCGGTCAGCTTATGGAGAAAGCTTATCCAGCAGGTCAAGGCTCGATGGCCGCAGTACTGGGACTCAGTCTGGAAGCTATCCAGGACGTTCTAGAGACGGTTGATAAGGAGCATGGCGAAATTGTTGATGCTGCGAATATTAACTGCCCAGGCCAAGTTGTCATTTCCGGTACGAAAAAAGGAATCGAACTTGCAGAGCCGCTTTTGAAAGAAGCTGGAGCTAAACGCGTGCTTATGCTGAACGTCAGCGGACCATTCCATTCCAGATTGATGAAACAAGCTGCGGAAGAATTCGCATCTGTACTTGGAGATGTGGAAAAAGCAGATGCATCGATTCCGGTATATGCTAACGTAACGGCAGAAAAAGTACTGGATCAGAAAGAAATCGAGCAGCTGCTCGTGCAGCAGTTGTACTCCCCGGTCCGTTTTGAAGAGACTGTTGTCAACATGCTTCAAAACGACGAGTTGGATGCCATCGTGGAAGTCGGAAATGGCAAAGTGCTCAGTGGATTAGTGAAGAAAATCAATCGCCGTACAACTACTTTCAACGTACAAGACCCTGAATCATTGCAAGCATTCTTGGCGTGGTACAAGGAGGAAGAATGATGCTTACAGGTAAGGCAGCACTTGTTACAGGTGCATCTCGTGGAATCGGCAGGGAAATCGCATTGGAACTTGCGCGTAACGGCGTGAACGTAGCGGTGAACTACTCCGGAAGCAAAGAAAAAGCAGAGAACGTTGCAGAGGAAATCCGCGCCCTTGGGCAGGAATCGATCGTAATACAGGCGAATGTAGCAGAAGAAGAAAGCGTAAAAGATATGGTCAAGCAGACTATTCAAGCATTCGGAAGTTTGGACATACTAGTGAACAATGCTGGTATCACGCGGGATAACCTGCTAATGCGTATGAAGGAAGCAGATTTCGATGCAGTCATCCAGACGAATTTGAAAGGTGTATTCCTTTGCACGAAAGCAGTGACACGTCAAATGATGAAACAAAAAGCTGGCCGCATCATCAATGTGGCGAGTATTGTCGGTGTCAGCGGTAATCCTGGGCAGGCTAACTATGTCGCAGCAAAAGCAGGGGTCATCGGCCTAACGAAAACGGCTGCCAAGGAGCTTGCTGCGCGAAACGTTCTGGTCAATGCCGTTGCTCCGGGATTCATCACGACTGATATGACGGATGAAATGACAGACGAGCAGAAACAGGCAATGCAAAGCATGATTCCGCTCGGTAAACCGGGCAAGCCGGAAGACGTTGCCCGTGTCGTTCGCTTCCTTGCATCCGAGGACAGCAATTACATGACTGGCCAGACCTTGCACATTGATGGCGGCATGGTTATGTAACTCGAGTGAAAAAATTGTAGTTTTCCGGGACGAAATGTCCTATAATACTGAAGGGAGGTGAATTTCCTATGGCAGATGTATTCGAGCAAGTAAAACAAATCGTTATTGATCGTCTTGATGTAGACGAATCCAAAGTAACACTAGAGGCTTCTTTCAAAGAAGATCTAGAAGCAGATTCCCTTGATGTGGTGGAATTGGTTATGGAATTGGAAGATCAATTCGACATGGAAATTTCTGATGAAGATGCGGAAAAAATCGCTACTGTTGGCGACGCTGTAAACTACATAAACAGCAAACAGTAAGATTTAAATAAGATGCATAGGAGAGAGTCCCGCTTGATTTCAGGCGGGACTCTCTCCGCATCATCACAACAAATGGAAAGTGGGGACAGCAGAATGAATTTATCTACACTGCAGGAGAAGCTCGGGATACAATTCCATGATGATGCTTTATTGCAGAATGCCTTGACCCATTCATCTTATGTGAATGAACATCGTCACCTGAAAAAGACGGATAACGAGCGTTTGGAATTTCTGGGCGATGCGGTACTTGAGCTTGGTGTGTCCCAATTCTTGTACAAGCATTATCCGGATATGCCGGAAGGGAATATGACGAAGCTCCGTGCTGCCATCGTCAGAGAGGAATCCCTTGTACTATTCGCCAAGGAAATGGATCTCGGTGCTTATGTGCTGCTCGGAAAAGGGGAAGAGCGCACGGGCGGCAGGACTCGTCCTGCATTGCTGGCCGATGTATTCGAGGCGTTTGTCGGTGCGTTATATCTTGATCAGGATTTCGAAGTGGTACTCGGATTCTTTGAAAAGATCGTCTTTCCGAAAATCAGCCAAGGTGCTTTTTCACATGCGATGGATTATAAAAGCAAGCTGCAGGAGGTCATTCAGCAGGACAAGGATAAGGTGATCACATATACGATCATCGATGAGAGAGGTCCTGCTCATAATCGGGAATTCGTGGCAGAGCTGAAGATTCAGGGAGAATTAGTCGGCACAGGTATTGGCCGCACGAAGAAAGAAGCGGAACAGCAAGCTGCCCGGATTGCACTCGAAGCGTTGAAAGGATAGAAAAACGGCGAAGAGCTGATGCTCTTTGCCGTTTTTCTATTTCCGGTAATTAGCCAGTTCCTGAATGAATGCTTCTGTCTCATAGACACTGAGCTGTTTTTTTGATTCGATATGATCATATAATTCCTTGATATCTTGATAGTTCCCAAGCTGATAATCTTCTGGCTGCAGGATGGAACGATTGACGAGGTTAAGCCGGTCTGCGATACCATTGATGAGGATGGACAAGTTCTCCTCCGATGCCTGTTCGAGCTTCATGGGCGAGCCTCCTTTGACGTAATTGATACCTATTATGTACCCTTAGTTTATGATAAAATAAATAAGTTAAAAACAAAAGTGAAATCAATGACATTGCAGAAACAAGCATAAAGCTTTTATATAGGAGAATGAGTATGTTCCTGAAACGATTAGAAACCGTCGGATTCAAATCATTTGCTGAAAAAGTGACACTGGATTTCGTGCCGGGTGTAACAGCAGTGGTAGGGCCGAATGGGAGCGGGAAAAGTAATATAACCGATGCCATCCGCTGGGTATTAGGCGAGCAGTCGGCAAAAAGTCTGCGCGGATCCAAGATGGAAGATATCATCTTCCAGGGAAGTGATACGAGAAAAGCACTGAATGTAGCGGAAGTGACACTCGTATTGGACAATGCTGATCAGACGTTACCGCTGGAGTATCAGGAAGTGAGTGTTACCAGAAGGGTGTTCCGTTCTGGGGAGAGTCAATTTTTGATCAATAACCAAAGCTGCCGTCTGAAGGATATCATCGATTTGTTCATGGGATCAGGGTTGGGCCGGGAAGCCTTTTCGATCATAAGCCAAGGTAAAGTGGAGGAAATCCTGAATTCAAAACCTGAGGAGCGACGATCGATCTTTGAAGAAGCTGCCGGTGTATTGAAATACAAACAGCGAAAGAAAAAAGCAGAATATAAATTAGCCGAAACGCAGGAAAATTTGAACCGAGTGGAAGATATCACGTATGAAATCGAAGGCCAGCTTGAACCGTTGCGTGAACAGGCCGCCATCGCAAAAGACTTTTTGGAGAAAAAAGCACAGCTGAAAGATATCGAAATCGGATTGCTTGTTGCCGAAATCGAGCAATTACATAAGGAATGGCAAGCCGTACTACAGGAGCTTGAGGTAAATAAGCACAAGATGGAAAGTCAGAAACAATCGATCAATGAGAAAGAGCAGCTGCTGGAGTCTGATAAAACGGAATTGCAAGCATTGGATGCTTCCATTGATGAGTTGCAGGCATCCTTACTCATCGTCACGCAGGAATTGGAAAATCTAGAAGGCAAGAAACAATTGCTGAACGAACGATCCAAGCATCTGGCCGAAAACAAGGAGAAGCTAAAGAAGGATACAGGGCAGCTCGAAAGTACCCTCCAGCAGCAAAAGAAACAGCTGGAGCAGGAACAAGCTGCACTGACTGCATTGGATACAGAAAATAAAGCGATCAAGTCGGATTTGCGTACCTTGGACAAGCAGCTGTCTCGTACACAGGAAGATTTGAGTGAGCAAATCGAGGAAAAGAAAAGTGATTATATCGATTTGCTGAATGAACAAGCTGCCAAACGAAATGAAACCAATTCACTGAAACAACAGCTCACTGGAATTGATGCGAAAAAGGAACGTCAGCGTACGAAATATAAGGATGTCGTTCTGAATCGAGACGAAATCAGTGAGAAGCGAGACCAGCTGGCTGCAAGTTTAGCAGAAGCTACTGCCAGCAGGGAGCAAGCTGAGGAAAAAGCCGATTCACTTCGAACCGAAGCAGCGAAAAAACGAGAGCAGTACCAGGAAGCACAGAGCAGATTGTACACTGGCTACCAGCATATCGAGAAACTGCGTTCCAAGCAGGAGATGCTGCAAGAAATGAAAGAAGAGTACCAAGGCTTCTTCCAAGGAGTCAAAGCAGTCCTAAAAGCACGGCAGGAAGAAAAGCTTGGGGGCATCGAAGGAGCTGTCATCGAATTGATCGATGTCCCATCAGCATATGTGACTGCTATGGAAACAGCCCTTGGCGGTCAAGCGCAGCACATCGTGGTCGATACAGAAGCGAGTGCACGTCAGGCCATCAACTGGCTGAAGCAGACGTCTAACGGCCGGGCAACATTCTTGCCGTTAACATCGATTCAGCCGAAGCAGATTCCGGGGAATGTATTGGCTAACGCTTCCAATCGGGAAGGATATGTTGGTGTTGCAGCAGATTTAATCAGGGTGGACCCTGCTTACAAACCGGCAGTGGATTTCCTTTTAGGCAATGTGGTCATTGCAGAAGACCTTCAGCATGCCAATGCGATTGCTGCTAGCTTGGGTAGAAGGTATCGAGTCGTTACACTTACCGGTGATGTGGTGAACCCAGGGGGATCGATGACCGGAGGGGCGCAAAAACGCAACAGTCAGTCCCTGTTCACCAGGGAAAAGGAAATGCAGGAAGTAACGGAGAAACTATCCGATTTTCAAGCAAGAACCGAAGTTTTCGAACGAAAAGTTGCACAGCTGAAAGAAGAACTCCAGCAATTGGAGGCTTCAGCAGAAGAAACGCGTCATAGTTTGAAACAGCTTCAGGAAGCAGAGCAGGAACTTCAGGCTGCATATACCGAAACGAGCATTCGCTTTATGCATGCCAATGACAATCTTACAATGTATGATCAGGATAACGCCCAGTATGATGCAGAACGGGAAGAAGTCGAGAAACGTATGGAGCAGCTTCAGGCTGAACTTTCCGATTTGGATGAGCAGCTTCAGGAAATACAGCAGGAAATCAGCGAGCTGACCAAAGCCCACCAGGCTTGGCAGCAGACAAAGGAGACCAAACGAAAAGAGCAGCAAGCCCTTCAGATACGTTCTGCAGAAAGTCTTGCCAAGCTTGAGAATCAGCAGCAGCGACTGGCTGAACTTACAAATCAGTTGGAAGAGACCGAGCTGAAATACGAAGAGCAGCAGCAATTATTGCAGCAGATGACGGAAGTGTCCGAAAAAGGCCAGACGGAGGAAGAGATCATTGAGCTGATCAAGGTGAAACAACTGCATAAGCAGCAGACAACGACTTTAATCGAGGAGCGCAAAACCGAGCGCCAGGAGCGTCATGACCGGGTGCAGCAAGAGGAGCTTTCTGTCAAGGAAGCAAATCGTCTCCATCAGAACCTGGTGCAGCAAGTTCAAGATCAGGAGGTCCGTTCAAACCGCCTGGATGTGGAGCTCGAGAATCGTTTGATGAATTTGCAGCAAAGCTATTCCTTGACCTTTGAGAAAGCACTGGCTACATTTGGAAGAGCGGAAGATATCGAAACTGCCCAAACTGAAGTGAAGCTTATCAAACGTGCCATTTCTGAACTCGGCACAGTCAATGTAGGGGCGATTGAAGAGTTTGATCGGATCAACGAAAGATACAGCTTCCTTACCGAACAGAAGGATGACCTTTATCAAGCAAAAGCGACGCTGCTTGCTGTCATCGATGAAATGGATGGAGAGATGAAGCGGCTTTTCGAGGACGTCTTTACGAAAATCAAAGCCGAATTCACGGAAGTATTCCGTTCCCTCTTCGGCGGGGGGCATGCAGAGCTCAAGCTGACCGATTCTGGTAATCTGCTGGAGACAGGGGTCGATATCATCGCCCAGCCACCTGGCAAAAAGCTGCAGAATCTAGGTCTGCTTTCAGGGGGGGAGCGTGCTTTGACAGCAATTGCTTTACTGTTTTCCATCTTGCGGGTAAGACCTGTTCCTTTCTGTATCCTGGATGAGGTGGAAGCAGCACTGGATGATGCAAACGTCAGCCGCTTTGCCCAATATATGAAGCAATTCAGTGAAAAGACCCAGTTCATTGCGATAACCCACAGAAAGGGTACAATGGAGGAAGCCGACGTTCTTTATGGCGTGACGATGCAGGAATCTGGAGTCTCAAGGCTCGTGTCTGTCCGCTTGGAAGATGCACCTGAACTAGTAAAGGTATAAGAAAGGAAGAACAAAATGAGTTTTTTTCAGAAACTGAAAAATAGATTCTCCAACACCAATAACGAAACAGAAGAAAAAACACCCGAAAAATACAAGGAAGGTCTCAAGAAGACACGTTTTTCCTTCTCCGAGCGGATGAATAATCTGATGGCGCGCTATCGGAAAGTTGATGAGGATTTCTTCGAAGAATTGGAAGAAGTATTGATCGCTTCTGATGTCGGTGTCAACACCGTAATGGATTTGGTGGATGAGCTTCGGATGGAAGCAAAGCGCCGGAATATCAAGGACAGCAGTCAACTGAAGGATGTCATTTCTGAAAAACTGGTTGAAATCTACCAAGGGGATGCAGATGAACAGCCGCAGAGACTGCATGTCAATGAAGATGGGCTTACAATTTACTTGTTTGTCGGGGTCAATGGTGTTGGAAAAACGACTAGTATCGGTAAGTTGGCATATAAGCTGAAGCAAGAAGGCAAAAAAGTCGTCATGGCGGCTGGAGATACATTCCGTGCTGGTGCGATCGAGCAGCTGCAAGTATGGGGAGAGCGTACTGGTGTCGAAGTGATCCGCCATAATGCCGGCAGTGATCCGGCAGCCGTCATCTATGATGGGATCAAAGCGGCACAAGCACGCGGTGCAGATGTCCTTCTGTGTGACACTGCGGGTCGATTGCAGAATAAAGTGAATCTGATGAACGAGCTGAACAAAGTGCATCGTGTCATCGAACGCGAGGTTCCAGGTGCGCCGCATGAAGTATTGCTGGTCCTTGATGCGACGACGGGACAGAATGCACTCGCACAGGCGAAGACATTCCAGGAAACTGCGAAAGTATCTGGAATCGTTCTGTCTAAGCTGGATGGAACAGCCAAGGGTGGTATTGTCCTGGCAATTCGGAATGAAATGCAGATCCCGGTCAAATTCGTCGGACTTGGTGAACAGATGGAGGACTTGCAAGAGTTCGATCCAAATGCCTTCGTGTACGGCTTATTCGCTGACTTGATGCAGGAAGAGGAGCAGGCGGAGTAGCAGTTTCTTGACAGCTGCACTCACGTTTGGCTACAATTTTGTAAAGGCATTTCACTTAACAAGGGGTGCAGCGCATGTTAGAGAAAACGACTCGCATGAATTATTTATTTGATTTTTATCAGGCACTGCTTACGCCGAAGCAGCGAAGTTATATGGAAATGTATTATTTGGAGGATTTATCACTGGGGGAAATTGCCGAATCATTCGATGTATCCCGCCAGGCAGTCTATGATAATATAAGGCGCACCGAAGCGATGATCGAGAGCTACGAAAAAAAACTGCATCTATATGATCGTTTCAAGGAGAGGAGTGCACTGCTGGATGAATTGGAAGTAGTATTCGATTCCGATAATCAGGCTGGTGCAAAGAATCTGATCCAAAAGATAAAAGAATTAGATTAGGAGGTCGATTCCATGGCATTTGAAGGATTAGCCGACCGACTGCAGAGTACGATACAGAAAATACGCGGGCGCGGTAAAGTTACAGAACAAGATGTAAAAGAAATGACAAGGGAAGTAAGACTTGCGCTCTTGGAAGCAGACGTTAACTTCAAAGTTGTCAAGCAGCTTATCAATAAAATCAAAGAACGGGCTGTCGGTCAGGAAGTGATGGAGAGCCTTACACCTGGTCAGCAGGTCATCAAGGTCGTCCAGGAAGAGCTGACGCAGCTCATGGGCGGGGAGCAAAGCAAGATTGCTGTCGCAGACAGGCCGCCGACCGTCATCATGATGGTCGGGTTGCAAGGTGCAGGTAAAACGACAACAACAGGGAAACTTGCGAATCTTCTGCGTAAAAAGCATAACCGGAATCCATTACTCGTAGCTGCGGACGTCTATCGTCCAGCTGCCATCGATCAGCTTGAGACACTTGGCAAACAGTTGAATCTGCCGGTATTCTCCATGGGTACGGATGCGAATCCTGTTGATATTGCCAACGAGGCAATCAAGAAAGCCAAAGAAGAACACCATGATTATGTCATCATCGATACAGCCGGTCGTCTGCACGTAGATGAAAAACTGATGGATGAATTGACGCAGATCAAGACGGATGTGAAACCAGCAGAAATTTTCCTTGTCGTCGATGCGATGACTGGTCAGGACGCAGTGAACGTTGCCGAAAGCTTTGATGATCAACTCGATATTTCAGGGGTGGTCTTGACCAAGCTTGATGGTGATACACGAGGCGGAGCCGCACTATCCATCCGTGCTGTAACCGGGAAACCGATCAAATTTGTCGGTATGGGTGAGCGCACAGATCAGCTGGAAGCCTTCCATCCTGAACGGATGGCATCCCGTATCCTTGGGATGGGCGATGTGCTTTCTCTGATCGAGAAAGCACAAGAAAATGTGGATGAGAAGCAAGCTCGCGATTTGGAAGAAAAAATGCGCAGCATGAGCTTTACATTTGATGATTTCCTGGAGCAGATGAGCCAGGTAAAGAAAATGGGGCCGCTTGATGACTTATTGAGCATGCTTCCTGGTGCAGGCAAGATGAAAAATATGAAGAACGTCCAGCTGGATGAGAAGCAGCTCGTGCATGTGGAGGCCATCATTCAATCGATGACACGCAAGGAGCGGCAAGAGCCCTCTTTGATTAATGCCAGCCGCAAGAAACGGATTGCAAAAGGCTCTGGTCGCAGCGTATCCGAAGTCAATCGTCTGCTGAAACAATTCGAAGATATGAAGAAAATGATGAAGCAAATGACGAACATGCAAAAGGGCAAAAAAGGGCGCGGAATGAAATTTCCTTTTATGTAATGTAAAAACCCTTTACAGTGTTTATTTAATCTGATACAATCATATCTTGTGAGAAACATTATTTTGGAGGTGCAACAACATGGCAGTTAAAATTCGTCTAAAACGTATGGGTTCTAAAAGAAACCCTTTCTATCGTGTGGTAGTTGCTGATTCTCGTTCTCCTCGTGATGGACGTATTATCGAGCAAATCGGAACATATAATCCTACAGTTAACCCAGCTGAGGTTAAAATGGATGAAGTGAAAGCACTCGACTGGATGGCTAAAGGTGCGAAGCCAAGCGACACTGTTCGCAACCTTTTCTCTAACGAAGGAATCATGCAAAAGTTCCACGATTCAAAAAACCAGAAGTAAAGGGCTGATCGATTCTGAAAGCACTAATTGAAGCGATGGTTGCTCCGCTTGTTGATTTTCCCGAGCAGATCGTCGTACGTCAAAGGGAAGAGCAGCAAAAGGTCATCTATCAGCTTCAAGTGCATGAATCTGATATTGGCAAGGTGATCGGCAAGGACGGACGCAATGCACGTGCCCTGCGCACAGTGCTGCGCGCCGCGGCTGACGATCACAAAAAACGCATTTATTTGGACATATGTTAAAAGGGAGAGGGAAACCTTTCCCTTTTTTACCATGTCAAAAAAGCTTTGTCAGCAGAAAGCCGGGGTGTCCGATGAAGATAATCAGAAGCTTGCGCGTCGATGAAGTAATCACTGAATCCAGCAAAACAGCCATCAGAGAACGTCTTCAAAGATCGGCGCATCAACTTGACCAAGAGTGTCAACAGCTGTTATTCGAGAAACGAAAACTCGAAAAGAAACAAGGTGTATCCAAACAGGACGTACACAGGCGTTTCCAAGCAGAAATCCGGAAGCGGGAGGAAAAGGCGGCTTCGATCGCTTTCCAGCTCACGCAGCTGGACGTGCTGCCAATCGGCAGCGAAATCATGATCCAAGAGGTTGAAGCTCTTGTTGAGGTTGAAGTAGGCATGAAGTGGGACGAGCTTACAACGCAGAAAATCGTCATCCAAGATGGCATTGTCATCCGGATAGAATAATGAAGGTGATTATACAATGGAAATGAAAATGTTTAACGTAGGAAAAGTTGTCAATACCCATGGCGTTGCAGGAGAGGTCAGGGTCGTTCGGATCACGGATTTCGATGAACGATTTGAACCGGGCGAGGAATTGTATTGGTTCCAGGATGAGAACAGTAAGCCACAAAAGCTGATTGTGAAAACACATAGAAAACATAAAACGTTTGATTTGCTCACTTTCCAAGGGTACACCTCCATCAATCAAGTGGAAGCATTCAAAGGCGGTATCCTGAAGGTACGCGAGGATCAGCTGGGAGACTTGGAAGAAAATGAGTTTTATTACCATGAAATCATCGGCTGCACAGTTGAGACAGTTGATGGGGAAACGCTGGGAAAGGTAAAGGAAATCCTTTCCCCGGGCGCAAATGATGTATGGGTTGTACAACGCCCGAAACAAAAAGATTTGCTGGTGCCGTATATCGAGCCGGTCGTCAAACAGATTGATGTCGATAGCAAGCGTATTGTGATCGAACCGATGGAAGGATTGCTGGACCTATGAAAATTGATATTCTGACACTATTTCCCGAGATGTTTGCAGGGGTGCTGCAGCATTCCATCCTGAAACGTGCACAAGATCTTGGGGCTTTTCAGCCGAATCTCGTGAACTTCCGGGAATTCACGACCAACAAACATAAAAAAGTCGACGACTATCCATATGGTGGTGGAGCTGGTATGGTTTTGGCGCCTCAGCCGATATTCGATGCAATCGAGCACGTGACCGAAGGATCTGCTAAGCCGCGTGTCATTCTCCTGTGTCCGCAAGGCGAGACATTTAATCAGAAGAAGGCAGAGGAACTAGCGAAAGAAGAACATCTTATCTTCATTTGCGGTCATTATGAAGGATATGATGAACGTATTCGTGAGAAGCTTGTGACGGATGAAATTTCCATCGGGGACTATGTCCTGACTGGCGGGGAAATCGGCGCCATGGCAGTGATCGACAGTGTTGTCCGACTTTTGCCGGATGTATTGGGCAATGCATCATCTGCTCCGGAAGACTCTTTTTCCACCGGCCTGTTGGAACATCCGCATTATACACGTCCTGCCGACTTCCGCGGCATGCAAGTGCCTGAAGTCCTCACATCAGGTGATCATGGCAAAATCGAAGCTTGGCGCCGGGAACAATCACTTTACCGGACAGCTACGAGAAGACCCGATCTCCTTGTCGATGCAGAACTTACCGATAAAGAGCAGGAACTAGTGAAAAAGTGGCAAAAAGATTAAATAATACTTTGAATTCATGATGTAAATATGATATATTTAATGCTGTGCTTACAAAGGTAAGTGCCATATTACGATGTTCCGCTGTCGCGTTTGCGAGGATGAGCATTGGTGAGAAGGAGTTGAACAGAATGCAGGAATTAATTCATGACATTACAAAAGAACAGCTTCGCGCTGATCATCCTGAATTCCGTGCTGGAGATACGGTTAAAGTTCACGTTAAAGTAGTAGAGGGTACACGTGAGCGTATCCAGGTATTCGAAGGTGTCGTTATCAAACGGCAAAACGGTGGAATTTCAGAAACTTTCACAGTACGTAAGATTTCTTCAGGCGTTGGTGTGGAACGTACTTTCCCAGTACACAGCCCACGTTTGGATAAAATCGAAGTAAGCCGTCGTGGTAAAGTACGTCGTGCGAAACTTTATTACCTACGTAAACTTCGCGGAAAAGCTGCTCGTATCAAAGAAATCCGCTAAGTACCAGAAAAGAGAGCTTGCTTCGTCAAGCTCTTTTTTTGCTATATAAACTAAATGGATCTACTAAACAATTGGAGGCTTATAGATGGCCAAAAAGAAAAATGAGTGGCTGGACTGGCTGAAGGCTTTGATCATCGCAGTCATCATTGCGGTGGTCGTTCGGATGTTCCTGTTTGCTCCGATTGTAGTCGACGGACCTTCCATGCAGCCGACCTTGCATGACAATGATTTCATGATTGTGAATAAGATCAATTATCGCTTCGGTGAACCAGAACGGAAGGACATCATTGTCTTTCATGCAACTGAATCGAAGGATTATATCAAACGTGTAATCGGTGTGCCGGGAGATCATGTCGAGATGATCGATGATACATTGTATATTAACGGTGAAATCGTGGAGGAGCCTTATTTGGAAAGTGAGAAAGCCTCACTTACGGATGGCGGCAATTTGACGAATGATTTCACACTTGAAGATTTGCCGGGCAATTACGAGGAGATCCCAGAAGGCTACGTACTCGTACTCGGGGATAATCGCAGAAATTCAACCGACAGCAGATACATCGGCTTAATACCGGAAGAGCAGATTGTCGGAAAAGTACAGCTGACGTTCTGGCCGCTGGATCGCATCGGTCTGACAAAATAGGAGGAACATATTCTCGTGACGATTCAATGGTTTCCCGGCCACATGGCCAAAGCTAGAAGAGAAGTAGAAGAAAAACTAAAGCTCGTGGACTTTGTCATCGAGCTGGTGGATGCAAGGGCACCTGAAGCATCACAAAATCCGATGCTCCGGAAAGTGCTCGGCAATAAACCGAAGATGGTTGTACTTATGAAAAAAGACTTGGCGGATAAATCGGTAACCGACGCTTGGATCCACCATTATGAGGAGCAAGGCACACCGGCTCTTGCAGTCAATGCAGATGAAAAAGGGGATATCCAAAGTGTCATCCAGCGCGCACACGATATGCACGCTGCCAAACGGGAAAAATGGAAGCGTAAAGGCGTGCAGAATCCACCGCCAGGCAGGGCAATGATCATCGGTATTCCGAATGTCGGAAAATCGACGCTCATAAACCGTCTTGCAAGTAAAAAAATTGCCAAGACAGGCGATCGTCCTGGGGTAACGACACAGCAGCAATGGATCAAAGTGAAAAAAGATTTCGAACTGCTCGATACGCCGGGTATCCTCTGGCCGAAATTCGAAGATCCGCAGGTTGGTCTTGTCCTTGCTGCCATCGGTACAATCAAAGACCAGATCCTGCCGATGGAAGAAGTGGCGACTTTCATCCTTGCTTATTTGAAAGAGCACTATCCAAAGCAATTGGCAGAAAGATATGCGATTGAGGATATCTCCATGGATACAGTCGATATGTTCACACATATCGGGCGATTCAGAGGTGCACTTGAAGCCGGCGGTGCCATCAATTATGAAAAGACTTACGACATCATCATTCGTGATCTCCGCAGCAAACGGATAGCGAATGTAACATTCGAAAAGCCAGAAACGGAATGAACGGACATACATATATCTTTATGTATGTCTTTATTTTTTGCATGCATAACCGATAAATAGAGAAAAGGGAGATTGTTCATGAAAGATGCAATGACGATTCAGCAAATACGCGTCTGTTTGCAGGACGGTACATATTCAGACGAGATGCTCTCCTCCTGGCAAGAGGATCATCGTGCAGGTGTCCAAAAACTCATGGAAACACATAGACGAAAAGTGGAGAAGGAAAAAGAACTTCGCGAACGATACAATCAGATGTCCAGCTTCGAAAATGACAGCTATGAACAAGGAAAGCGTTACATTGCTGGTATAGACGAAGCAGGCAGGGGACCCCTTGCAGGACCAGTCGTTGCAGCTGCGGTGATTTTGCCCAAAGATGGCTACATAGCAGGTTTGAATGATTCCAAACAGCTGAGCGAGCTGAAAAGGGAAGCATTGTATGATCAAATCATCGATACATGCATCGCCTTTGGTGTCGGAATCGTGGACAGTCAAAGAATTGACGAAGTAAATATCTATCAAGCTGCTAAACAAGCAATGCTGGAAGCTGTCGCAGCGATGGAATGCCAGCCGGATCATGTGCTGGTGGATGCCATGCCGCTTGCAGAATTGGCTTGTACCCATGAATCGCTGATCAAAGGAGATCAGCGGAGTGTTTCGATTGCAGCAGCAAGTATAATTGCGAAAGTGACACGGGACCGTTTGATGAAAGAAGCCGATATACAATATCCAGGCTATGGGTTCAAAGATAATATGGGTTATGGAACAAAGCAGCATCTGGAAGCATTGCATAAACAAGGTATCACACCTCTGCATCGAATGAGTTTTGCACCTGTCAAGGAACTTTCCCGCGTCTAAGAAAGAAGGGATATCATGCATCATTTATCCATTCAAGGGTCAATCGGATTACCGCCTGCCATACACCCGCAGCAGGAGAAAAGATTTCAGCTGGGTGAGATCGTTACCGGCAGGATAAATAAGTTTTTTCCAGATAACAAAGCACTGCTGCAAATCGGTGCCAAGCAAGTCATAGCAGAATTGCAGACAGCATTATCCGCAGGCGGCACTTACTGGTTTGAAGTGAAAGAAGGCGGCGAGCGCCCTCTATTACAGGTTCTCCCGCATGTTTCAGGAAAGCAGGCGAGTGTGTCACAGCTGATAGAGCTTGCCGGCAATAAGCCGAATAAAACGAATACAAGCTTTGTGGAAGGCTTGTTGAAACAGCAGACGTCCTTTACAATGCCGCAGCTGAAACAAGCCCTGATCCTTCTGCAGCAAACAGATTTGCAGCCCTTGGAGGCTAGGAAAGACGCGCTCCAGCTCATCATGAATCGGCAGCTGCCTGTGACAGAGAATGTTTTGCAGGCAATCGCGGCTCGTCAGACACAGGATATGACAGCCACTCTGAATCAGCTGACCAATAATTTGACTGCTGAAAGTGACAGCGCAACGCCGCTCAAGCAAATACTGGCTAAGCTTTCACCCGATGGACCTGCAGTCAACGAGCAGCATCTGATACAGCGGATCACCCAGGAAGCTAAGATGGGCAAACAGGATTTGTACTTGGCTATCCGTCCGTCTTTTTCAACCAGTGCACCATCTTTTGATGCATGGCAGAAAGAGTGGCTTGCATTTGAGAGACAATGGACTGATACCGGAAATATTCATCCACAATCCGTAACCGAGTCAGGCAAATTGCCGACAAGAACGGCAGTAACGTTACCATACGCTGCTCTACTGGATACTTTCATGGGTGAGTTGCAAGGTGTTGGTAAATATACTGCAGCATCTCAGGATAGTCTGCAGACCACCCTTGGGACAGTAAGACAGCTGCTCAGCATGTTTCCAGAGCGTGCGCTTCCGGAACATATCGCTGGTAATCTGCGTAATTCATTGGAAACTTTACAATCGGTCCCCCTGGTCCGGGACATGCACAGTCAGCTCTTGAAAGGGAGCATCGACAACGAGCAGTTATTGGTGAAGACAACAGAATTGCTGCAGATGCTGCAAGCTTCGAGTAAGAATGAGCAGAGTAAGGATGGAGCTTTTTTCAAACAAATGATGCAGGATATCTTCCGGCAAGTCGGGTATTCATTCGAACATGATATAAAAGAAGCAAATACTGCGGAACTACCACTGAAAGGCTTGCTGCTGCAACATGCAGCGCATGGTGCTGAAAAGGCGGAGCTGCCTGCTCAGCTTCTCCAGCAAATCACCGGAAGCCAACTGCTTCAAGTGCATGATGAAAAGCAGATGGCCTACATCCAGCTCCAGCTACCTGGAGCACCTTTTGGATTCGATAAAGATCTGCTGATGGAACTTGAAGGAAGAAAAGAGGATAATGGAAAAATATCCTCTGATCACTGCAGGATTTTGTTTTACTTGCATTTACCGATTTTGAACGACATGGTTGTCGATATGTATATACAGAAGAAAGCAGTCAATCTGCATATTTATACAGAAACTGAAAAAACAGAGCAAGTGATGCGCCCGCTTCAGCATAAGCTGAAATCTGCACTGGAGGCGAGCGGCTATCATCTGTCATCTATTAAGTACACTGTCAGCGCTGAAGCCAAGGAATCAAATCACATCAGTACCGGTTTGGTGGCTGATTTATCTGAACAGAAAGGTGTCGATTATCGTATATGACCGATAAGAAGAACATACGGCAAGCAGCTGCTTTGAAATATGACGCTGCCAAACGCCAAGCACCTGTCCTCACGGCAAGCGGCCAAGGCTTGACAGCAGAGGCAATCATAAAACGGGCGACAGATAATGGGGTGCCAATCCAGCAAGATCCGGCATTGGTTGGCCTATTGTCTGAACTGGAAGTAAATGAAATGATTCCAGCCGATCTTTATGACGCGGTAGCCGAAGTTTTCGCTTTCATTTATCAAGCAGACAAGCAGGCAGGAAAATAAGCGTCCGAAAAGCCGGACGCTTATTCCATAAATTCTCTTATGAAAGCATTTTCATACACTTTCCCAGGAAGCGGCACCTTCTTCTTAATCTTTTGTTATAAGTTTTATGTAGATTCTGTCTTTTCTATAGTTTTTGGTAGACTTTTGCAGAAGTAATCGTTTACAATAGTCTTGCACGGAATCTGACGGGGAGGGTACAGAATGAATATTCATGAGTATCAAGGCAAAGAGGTTTTACGTGAATTTGGTGTGTCTGTTCCTGCTGGTAAAGTGGCATTCAGTGTCGAGGAAGCTGTGGAAGCAGCAGAGAGCCTGGGCACAAATGTATGCGTTGTCAAAGCGCAGATCCACGCCGGCGGACGCGGAAAAGCAGGCGGCGTTAAAGTCGCAAAAGGCTTGGATGAAGTTCGTACATATGCGGAGGAAATCTTAGGCAAGACGCTTGTGACGCATCAGACAGGCCCGGAAGGAAAAGAAGTGAAACGGCTTCTCATTGAAGAAGGCTGTGATATCCAAAAAGAATATTATATCGGTCTTGTTCTCGACCGCAGCACGTCCCGGGTCGTCATGATGGCGTCTGAAGAAGGCGGTACGGAGATCGAGGAAGTTGCAGCAGAGACACCGGAGAAGATTTTCCGGGAAACGATCGACCCTGTTGTCGGTTTGACTGGCTATCAAGCTAGAAGATTGGCATTTGCCATTAATATTCCGCCAGAATCATTGAATAAAGCTGTCGGTTTCATGATGAGCCTGTATCAGGCTTTCGTGGAGAAGGATTGTTCCATCGCTGAAATCAATCCGCTTGTAACAACTGGTGATGGTCAAGTACTGGCGCTGGATGCAAAACTGAACTTCGATGAAAATGCATTGTACAGACATAAAGATATCTTCGCACTCAGGGACTTGGATGAAGAAGATGAAAAGGAAATCGAAGCCTCCAAGCATGACTTGAGTTATATTTCCCTTGATGGGAATATCGGCTGTATGGTAAACGGGGCGGGTCTTGCCATGGCAACGATGGATATCATCAAGCATTATGGCGGTGATCCCGCTAACTTCCTCGATGTTGGTGGCGGTGCTACGACAGAGAAAGTAACCGAAGCCTTCAAGATCATTCTGGCTGATCAGAATGTAAAAGGTATTTTGGTCAATATTTTCGGAGGCATCATGAAATGTGACGTCATCGCTGAAGGTGTCATCGAAGCGTCCCGTCAAGTCGGATTGGACATTCCGCTTGTTGTGCGTTTGGAAGGGACGAATGTGGAGCAGGGCAAGAAGCTGCTTGATGAGTCCGGACTGAACATCACTTCAGCAGCGTCCATGGCAGATGCAGCAGAGAAAATCGTAGCACTTGTAAACTAACGGGGAGGTATGAATCATGAGTGTATTTATTAATAAGGATACAAGAGTACTCGTACAAGGTATTACTGGATCTACTGCGCTATTCCATACAAAGCAGATGATTGAATACGGCACCCGTATCGTTGCTGGTGTCACGCCGAAAAAAGGCGGTACCGAAGTGGAAGGTGTACCTGTTTATAATACAGTCAAGGAGGCCGTTCACGAAACCGGTGCCACTGCATCTGTCATCTATGTACCGGCAGCTTTTGCGGCCGATGCCATTTTGGAGGCGGTAGATGCCGAGCTTGACTTAGTTATCTGTATCACAGAGCACATTCCAGTCATGGATATGGTACGCGTCAAACGGGCGATGGAAGGCAAGAACACTAGATTGATTGGACCGAACTGCCCGGGTGTCATCACTCCTGAGGAATGCAAGATCGGTATCATGCCTGGATATATCCATAAGAAGGGGCATATCGGGGTCGTATCACGCTCCGGTACATTGACGTATGAGGCGGTGCATCAGCTCACACAGGCTGGCATCGGCCAGTCCACGGCTGTCGGAATCGGCGGAGATCCGGTCAACGGTACGGATTTCATCGATGTATTGAAGGCATTCAATGAAGACAGGGAAACGAAGGCTGTCATCATGATCGGGGAGATCGGCGGAACAGCGGAAGAAGAGGCAGCCGAATGGATCAGTCAAAATATGAATAAACCAGTCGTCGGCTTCATCGGCGGGGCGACAGCACCTCCAGGAAAGCGCATGGGTCATGCAGGTGCGATCATCTCCGGAGGGAAAGGCACAGCAGATGAAAAAATCAAGGTCCTGGAAGCTTGCGGTGTAAAAGTAGCGAACACACCAGCAGTTATGGGAGAGACTTTGATCGAGGTATTGAAAGAAAAAGGACTGTACGAAATCTGTCAAACGCACTAAGATGAAAGTGGGTCGATACTCGGCCCGCTTTCTTATCTTTTCAAAAGACAGGAGTGTAAATTTGGAGAAACGGAAAAGATTATTACTGCTGCACAGAGTACTGCGCGGGCGCCGTAAAACAATGCAGCGGATCCTCAGACTCGACCCTCAATTGGACAACCTTCTACATTCATCCTTCCATGAACTGATGATTCATTATCAGCTTCCTGAAACCTTTGCAGTCACTTTGTTCCATGAACTGCAGGAGGAAAGCCACATGAATGCGTTGGAACGCGACATGCAGAGTTTCCATACATTGACTTGCTTTGACGAAGATTACCCTGTTATCCTAAAGCACATTCCGGACCCGCCACTTGTCCTTTACGCAGCTGGCAGACTCGAACTGCTTGTAAAGCACCCGGCGATCAGTGTAGTCGGAACTCGTCGGCCTACAAAAGCGGCAGCAGCTAAAATTGCTTACCTGCTGGACCCCTTGGCAGCTGCCGGATGGACAATTGTGAGCGGAATGGCGAAAGGAATCGACAGTATGGCACATCATGCAGCGATTCGCAACGAAGGCAATACGATAGCAGTATTGGGAAGCGGTTTGCGCCAAATCTATCCGCGTTCTAATCAGCAGTTATTTGACTGCTTGGCGGCTGGGCAGCTTGTCCTCAGTGAGTACTATCCGGATCAGTACCCCAAACAGCACCATTTCCCGGAAAGAAACCGTATCATCAGCGGGCTCGGCTTTTGTACGCTTGTAATCGAAGCGAAAAAACAGAGTGGTTCGATGCATACAGTCATGCATGCATTGGAGCAAGGAAAGGATGTATTCGCTATACCTGGAGATCCACAAAAAGAGCAGACGGCGGGCTGTCATCAGATGATTTCAGATGGAGCCGGGATTATTTTCGAGCCAGGTCAGCTGCTTGACGAATGGGAGCATAATAAGTCGAAATGGCTACACTTTATATAGAAGAAACTAGCTTTTTTATGTATGTTCCGTTACAAGAAATAACAAATTATGTTTGACAAACGGAATATAAGTATTCAATAATAGGGAAGATTTATCGAACAGCTTCATATTAAAAGACAAACAGAAAAAGAAACCTCTTGGGAGGAAACAATATGGCAGATTATCTTGTAATCGTGGAATCTCCAGCAAAAGCGAAAACAATCGAACGCTATCTAGGAAAAAAATATAAAGTGAAAGCAAGTATGGGACATATCCGGGACTTACCGAAAAGTCAGATGGGTATCAACGTCGAGGAATCTTTTGAACCTCGTTACATTACGATCCGCGGCAAGGGACCTGTGCTTAAAGAATTGAAAAGCGCAGCAAAAAAAGTGAAGAAAGTATATCTCGCAGCCGACCCCGACCGTGAGGGAGAAGCAATAGCTTGGCACTTGGCACACAGCTTGAATATCGATGAAACTTCTCAGTGCAGGGTAGTTTTCAATGAAATCACGAAAGATGCGATCAAAGAATCATTCAAGCATCCTCGCAGTATCGATATGGATTTGGTTGATGCACAGCAGGCGCGCCGGATACTGGACCGGCTGGTAGGTTATAACATCAGTCCGCTGCTTTGGAAAAAAGTTAAGAAGGGCTTGAGTGCAGGCCGTGTCCAGTCTGTAGCCGTCAAAATGATCATGGATCGGGAAAATGAAATCAAAGAATTCATTCCAGAAGAATACTGGTCGATTGATGCCGCTTTCCAATCAGGCAAAAATAATTTTGAAGGTGCATTTTACGGAGTGGACGGGGAAAAGGTCGGTCTTGCTTCGGAAGAAGAAGTCAACGAAATCCTTGAAAAACTAAAAGGGAAAGACTTCCAAGTCGACAAAGTGAACAAACGGGAACGTAAACGTAACCCAGCAGCGCCATTCACGACATCTTCCCTTCAGCAGGAAGCAGCCCGGAAACTGAATTTCCGCGCCCGCAAAACGATGATGGTTGCACAGCAGCTCTATGAGGGAATTGACTTGGGCCGCAAAGAAGGCGGTATCACAGGTTTGATCACATATATGCGTACCGACTCCACTCGTATCTCCAATACGGCAAAAGAAGAATCGGCAAATTATATCAAAGAGACTTATGGAGAAGAGTTCCTTGGTTCTGGCGGTAAGAAAGCGAAACAAACGGAAGGTGCACAGGACGCCCACGAAGGTATCCGTCCGACATCTGCTTACCGTCACCCCGATAGTGTAAAGGCAATTCTGTCACGTGATCAGTTCAGACTGTATAAGCTTATCTGGGAACGCTTCATTGCAAGCCAGATGGCGCAGGCAGTGCTAGATACGATGACGGTGCATCTAGTCAATGAAGGCGTGGAGTTCCGTGCCACAGGATCCAAAGTCAAATTCAAAGGTTTCATGAAGGTATACGTGGAAGGTAATGATGATAACAAGAGTGAAAAAGATCGTCTTCTTCCGAATTTGGAAGAAGGAATGACAGTGAAGGCGGATGAGATTACACCAAATCAGCATTTCACACAGCCGCCTCCACGCTATACGGAAGCCCGGCTTGTACGCACGATGGAAGAGCAAGGAATCGGCCGACCATCCACATATGCACCGACATTGGACACCATCCAGCGCCGCGGCTATGTAACATTGGACAACAAACGCTTTGTTCCGACAGAATTAGGAGAAATCGTCATTGATATCTTGGAAGAATTCTTCCCTGAAATCATCGATCTGGAATTCACGGTGAAAATGGAAGAAGACCTTGACCATGTCGAGGAAGGCAAAACAGAGTGGGTTAAGATCATCGATGATTTCTATAAAGGATTCGATACACGCTTGGAAAAAGCCGAGCAGGAAATGGAAAAAATCGAGATACGCGATGAACCGGCTGGAATCGATTGCGAGGAATGCGGTCATGAGATGGTATACAAAATGGGGCGCTATGGAAAGTTCCTTGCATGTTCCAATTTCCCGGATTGCCGCAATACAAAACCAATTTTGAAAAAAATCGGCGTAACTTGCCCGAAATGTAAGGAAGGCGAAGTCGTCGAACGCAAATCGAAGAAAAACCGTGTGTTCTACGGCTGCGACCGTTACCCGGACTGTGACTTCCTCAGCTGGGATAAACCGATTTCCAGACCATGCCCGAAATGTGCTTCCATGCTGGTCGAGAAAAAGGCGAAAAAAGGAACCCAGATCACGTGTTCCAGCTGTGATTATAAAGAAGAAGTACAGCAGTGATACAATGGACTCCAGCTTGTAATAAGCTGGGGTTTTTTGTTTAAATTGTTAAGAGTCTGTGAAAATAGGAGTATAAAGCGAAAATGATTTGACACAGTTTTGTACGAGGTCTATAATAACGGATTGGAAAGGGATTTTGCTTGACACACTTGAGGGGGAGAATGCTGGAAGACTCAGGTAATATTTCAAAGGTTTCCTGTTGCAAAGAAGCACCGATCATCCTGCTGCAGGAGAGCCCCTTCGAAGTCTTGCATTTACGTATACAACAGTTAGGACTTCCATCCACTTAGCGACCTAATCAAGCAACGGACAAGCCAATGAAGTATAAGCACGGCATACTAAAGCCAATGCTGACCCCGATTCAGAATTTTTCCACAATTTGATTTCTAATGTTTGCTTCTCTGCTTGAAGTTATGTTAAGCTTTATACGCTTGAAGTGAGGCGATCAATTTGAAAAGAGCAGAACAGTACGTCCAAGAGTTCAAATCTTATTTGCAAGTAGAGAAGCATGCTTCTCCGCACACCGTATATTATTATCTGAATGATGTGAATTTTTTCCTGGAATTCCTTCTTTCAGAATCTATATCATTTGAACAAGCAGATCCTGCCGTGGTTCGCGTATTCCTCACTAAGCTATATGAGAAAAAGCTGTCAAGAAGGACTGTTTCGCGCAAGATATCCAGTCTGCGTTCTTTTTATAAGTTTCTGGAGCGGGAAGATGTTGTGGCGGCAAATCCGTTCTTGCGGCTCGTCCAGCCGAAGGCACCTGCTTATGTTCCGAGTTTCCTTTACGAACAGGAGTTAGAGAAACTGTTCGAGGCTTCGGATTTGGAAGCTCCTTTAGGACAGAGGGATCAAGCCATCCTCGAGTGCCTTTACGGAACAGGTATGCGTGTCAGTGAGTGTGCAGGTATTACGATTGATGACGTGGACTTATCTATCGGTACCGTCCTTGTACGAGGGAAGGGACGCAAGGAGAGGTATGTTCCGTTTGGCAGTTTCATGGAGAAAGCGTTTCGTAGATACTTACAGGACGGACGCGAGCGCCTTTTGGAGAAATCAAAGGAAGAAACCGGCAAACTGTTCTTGAACAGCCGGGGAAAACCGATTACGGAACGGGGGATACGTCTCATCCTGAATAAACTGGTTGAGCAGTCCGCTGTACATATGCACCTGCATCCGCACAAGCTGCGCCACACATTTGCCACGCACATGCTGAATGAAGGTGCTGATTTGCGTGCTGTGCAGGAACTGCTTGGTCACGAACATCTGTCATCCACGCAAATTTATACGCATGTGACGAAAGACCGACTGCGTACGATATATATGAATACCCATCCGAGAGCGAATCGGGAATAAAGGAGATGGATAGCCATGAGTTCCGAATTTCATGCAACCACTATTTTCGCTGTACGCCATAAAGGCGAGTGCGCGATGTCTGGAGATGGACAGGTGACACTTGGCAATCAAGTTGTCATGAAACATAAAGCGAAGAAAGTGAGAAGACTTTTCAAGGGACAGGTGCTGGCAGGTTTTGCAGGCTCTGTTGCGGATGCCTTCACATTATTCGAAAAGTTTGAGGGCAAGCTGGAAGCGTATAATGGAAATCTTGCCCGGGCTGCGGTGGAATTGGCGAAGGAATGGCGCAGTGATCAAGTCCTTCGCAAATTGGAAGCGATGTTGATCGTGATGAATAAAGAGCAGATGTTCCTCGTATCAGGAACCGGCGAGGTCATCGAACCGGATGATGACATTTTGGCCATCGGTTCAGGCGGCAATTTTGCTCTCAGCGCAGGACGGGCATTGAAGCGATATTCCGAAGAAAAAAGTGCAGCTGAAATTGCACAGGCTGCACTCGAGATAGCTGGGGAAATCTGTGTATTCACGAACGATCAAATCACGTTGGAAACATTGGAGGCGTAATGATGGAGGCAAATTTGACCCCGAAACAAATCGTAGCACAGCTGGATCGTTATATCATCGGACAGCAAAATGCAAAAAGATCGGTAGCGGTGGCATTGAGGAACAGATATCGCCGTATGCAGCTGGAAAGTGATTTGCGCGATGAAATAACGCCGAAGAATATTCTGATGATCGGGCCGACTGGCGTTGGTAAGACAGAGATAGCCCGAAGGCTTGCGAAGCTGGTTGGTGCACCATTTGTCAAAGTGGAAGCAACGAAATTCACGGAAGTGGGTTATGTCGGACGTGATGTCGAATCGATGGTCCGGGATTTAGTCGAGGCTTCCGTTCGCCTCGTACGGGAAAAGAAAATGGAAGCTGTCCAGGATAAAGCCAAAGAGCAAGCGGAGAAACGCTTAATCAAACTCCTTGTACCGGAAACGAAGAAGCAGTCGAGTAATTTCAAAAATCCATTTGAGATGCTTTTCAACCAGCAGCAAAATGAAGAACAGGATGAAAAGCCTTCTGATGAGATCCAATCCAAACGCGCCCGTACGGAGCGGATGCTTGCGATGGGGGAATTGGAAGATACGATGGTGACAATTGAAATCGAGGAGCAGCAAGCTTCCATGTTCGATATGCTGCAAGGTTCAGGTATGGAGCAGATGGGTATGAATATGCAGGATGCATTGGGTCAATTCATGCCGAAGAAGAAGAAAAAGCGCCGTCTGCCTGTATCCGAGGCCCGTCCGCTGCTTGTGCAGCAGGAGGCGCAGAAGCTGATCGACATGGATGAAGTATCCCAGGAAGCTGTGCAGCTTGTGGAACAAGCTGGTATCATCTTCATCGATGAGATAGATAAAGTCGCTTCAAAGGGCGATCAAGGAGCCAATGTATCCCGTGAAGGTGTCCAGCGTGATATTCTGCCGATCGTGGAAGGATCCACTGTGACGACGAAATATGGACCTGTTAAAACAGATCATATTCTTTTCGTTGCAGCTGGTGCTTTTCATATGGCAAAGCCGTCGGATTTGATACCTGAGCTGCAAGGGCGCTTCCCGATACGTGTGGAACTGGAGAAATTATCCGTCGATGATTTCAAGAAGATCCTGATTGAACCTTCCAATGCATTACTGAAACAATACCGTGCTTTATTGGAAACAGAAGGTATAAATGTGGAGTTTACGGACGAAGCTGTTACCAGACTGGCGGAAGTGGCTTTTGAAGTGAATCAGGAAACAGACAATATAGGAGCACGTCGACTTCATACCATTTTGGAGAAGCTGCTGGAGGACTTAAGTTTCGAAGCGGCAGATATCAACATGGGTACGATTCAGATCACACCTAGTTATGTAGATGACAAGCTGGCATCAATTGCGAAAAATAAAGATCTGAGCCAGTATATTTTATAAAATCACAGGAGGAAATCATGAAATTATTAGATAAGGCAAGAGATATAAACTTCATGCTGCAAAAAGCAGCAGGAAAGGCTGTTAACTTCAACAATATGTCCGAGACCTTGCAGCGGGTCATCGAGAGTAATATCTTCATCGTAAGCCGCCGCGGCAAACTGCTCGGTTTCTCGATCAACCAGGCAATCGAGAATGACAGAATGAAACAAATGCTCGAGGAAAGACAGTTCCCCAAGGAGTATACGGAAGGTCTTTTCCAAGTACAGCAAACGACTGCAAACATCGGTATCGACAGCCCTCATACAGCATTCCCTGTCGAAAATAAAGATCTTTTCCAAGGCGGATTGACAACGATCGTACCAATCATCGGCGGTGGTGAACGTCTTGGAACATTGATTCTCAGCCGGGTTGCAGAGAACTTCAGTGATGATGACCTATTGCTTGCTGAATACGGTGCAACGGTTGTTGGTATGGAGATCCTTCATCAGAAATCAGCAGAGATCGAGACAGAAGCACGCAGCAAAGCTGTCGTACAAATGGCAATCAGTTCTCTTTCCTATAGTGAACTGGAAGCGATCGAGCACATCTTTGAGGAACTGGACGGTAGCGAAGGTTTGTTGGTGGCAAGTAAAGTGGCAGACCGCGTAGGCATTACACGTTCTGTTATCGTCAACGCTTTGCGTAAGCTTGAAAGCGCAGGGGTAATCGAATCTCGATCCTTAGGGATGAAAGGAACATACATCAAGGTCCTTAATAATAAATTCCTAGTTGAATTACAAAAGCATACAAGCTAATCAAAAGGGAAGCAGGTCTAAAAGCCTGCTTCCTTTTTTTTTATGGTTGTTTGTGACTCTTATACTATAACTTATTCATTTTATAGAAAGCCCTTTCAAAAATCAGATATTTCTAATCAAACAGTAGTAAAATGTGTTCAGATTTTCTGGTTCAGAAAGGAAAAAACTCGGGATGGGAATTGTGGATAATAGACTTTATTCATACCATTAAAAAAGTTAACACCAAAAATCACGCGAAAAATGTAATTAAATGGATGTTAAGTAGATTAAAAGACTTAGTATGCTTAGACCATTTTTTTAAATATAAGAAAATTATCATAGAACGTATAGACATGACTTCCTGCATTCAATACAATAATCGTGTACATTAGAGCTAATTCGACGGCATACATAGCACTCTGGGAGGAGTTACAATGGACCTATATGGTAAAACGATACAATCATTGGATCGTTCACTGGATTACGCTAATCTCAAAAATCAGACCATTGCTAATAATATAGCGAATGCTGATACACCTGGATATAAGGCAGAAGCAGTTTCGTTCAAGGATACCTTGCAGGAGACAATGGATGCCTCCTTCACTGCCAAGCGTACAAATCCGAAACACCTCGCTTTTGGAAGTACAACGGATCATTCTGAATTCCAAGTGACGAAAAAGGAAGATACATCTTATACCAATAGCGGAAACAATGTTGATGTCGATAAGGAAATGTCCGAACTGGCAGATAACCAGTTATACTACCAGGCACTTGTCGATAGGATGAGTGGCAAATTCAACAGCTTATCCAAAGTGATCAAAGGAGGCAACTAATCTTGACAATTTTTTCTTCCTTGAATACAAGCGCTAGTGCATTGACTGCACAGCGGCTGCGGATGGATGTGGTATCATCCAATATTGCGAATGCAGAGACGACACGGGCAACGATTGATGAAGATGGCGATTATGTTCCGTACAGACGGAAAATGGTTTCGCTGGAATCGCAAAATACGAACAGTTTCTCTTCCTTTTTAGAGCGAGCGCAAGGCAGTTCGACAGGCTCTAAGGGTGTGAGGGTTTCTGAAATCACTGAGGACGAATCGGAATTTCAACTGGTATATAGCCCTACTTCGCCTGATGCGAATGAAGAAGGATATGTAGCAATGCCGAATGTCGACCCTTTAAAAGAAATGACCGATCTTATTAGCGCTACTAGATCATATGAAGCTAACGTTACGGCAATGAATGCAACAAAAGGTATGCTCCAGAAAGCTTTGGAAATCGGAAAATAAAGGAGGGTGACAAATGGCAGTTGAAGGAATCAGCGGACTGAGTGGAACAAACAGTCTTTCTGCAGTTAAACAGTCTACACCAGCCCAAGCCCAAGCTAGTTTCACTGATAGTTTGAAATCTGCAATCGAGAGTTTGAATGAAACGCAGCAGGAATCTGATAAGATGACAGAAGCCCTTGCCGCTGGAAAAGTGGATAATCTGCACGATGTTATGATTGCGTCTCAAAAAGCAAGTGTAGCTATGGATGCGGCTGTTCAAGTGCAAAAGAAAGCGATCGATGCTTATACTGAAATGATGCGCATGTCTATGTAGAAAAGGATGGTAAGTCTATCCTCAGTCAAAGTAGATATGCTTTTATTATGAATTTGACCTATGCTTTGGGGGAACCAGATGAATCAGCGAATTGCAAGTTACAAAGAAAAGATAACTAGTTTCTGGCAGACAAGACCAGTATGGCAAAAGGCACTGTTGATATGTACCCCGATTGTTCTTGTTTTAATCATCGGTATCAGTTCTTATTTTGCTACGAAAGAGACGATGGTGCCGCTGTACAAAGATCTTTCTGCCCAGGAAGCCGGCAAGATAAAAGAAGAGCTGGAAGCAAAAGGTGTTAAATATGAACTCGAAGGAAATGGAACCACCGTACTTGTTCCGGATGCACAGGCGGAAGGGCTGCTCGTTGATTTGGCAGCAGCGGGCCTGCCGGAGACGGGCAGTATCGATTATTCCTTCTTCAGTAACAATGCTTCATGGGGAATGACAGACAACGAATTCGATGTGATCAAACTTGATGCCCTTCAAACGGAATTGTCAACATTGCTGACCAACATAGATGGTATCAAGAGTGCGGAAGTTATGATAAATAAACCTTCTGACCCTGTTTTTGTCACGGATCAGCAAGAAGAGGCATCCGCTTCAATTGTACTTAACACAGAGACTGGATATGATTTTCAGCCTGACCAAGTAGAAGCGATGTATCGACTGGTCTCCAAGACGGTTCCAAATCTTCCGGAAGAAAATATCGTCATTACCAACCAGGATTTTGAGTATATCAACATGGATACAGCTCAAGCTGGCGGAGATGTTTATTCAAATCAGATGGGGATCAAACAGGAAGTGGAACAAGGGATTCAGCAGCGTGTGCAGCAAATGCTTGCAGCCATGGTCGGAGCTGAAAATGTCCGTGTATCCGTGACAACGGATATTGATTTTGATCAGGAGACACGGACGGAGGAACTTGTGGAGCCTGTTGATGAGGAAAATAACGAGGGCTTACCGGTAAGTGTGGAGACTATCACAGAAACATATGAAGGTGAACCGACTGGTGATGGCGGGGTTGCCGGAACCGGTGAAGAAGAAGTGCCGAATGTTGCAGCGGAAGATGAAACAACTGGTGATGGGGCTTACAATAATGTGAAAGAATCCGTAAATTACGAGTTCAATAAAATCAAGAAAGAAATTACAGAGAGCCCATACAGCATTCGGGACATCGGAATTCAAGTCGCAGTTGATAGCAACAAGAACACTACAGCAGAAAATGGAGAGGCAGAACAACTGACACAGCAGGAGCAAACCCAAGTAGAAGAAAGTATCTCATCCATTCTGAATTCGATCGTGTCGACATCTGTCGATGCGGAAGTGGCACAGACAATTAATCCGGAAAACAGTGTCTCGGTCGTTTTCCAGCCATTTGCTGCAAATCAAGGCGCACAAGCAGATGATAATGCCGGTGCAGGCATTCCGATATGGGCGTATGTTGTTGGCGGTATTCTCTTGGCTGCAGTGGCAGTTCTCGTATTTATGCTCATCCGCTCCAGAAGGAATCAAATGGAAGAAGACGATGAATTGCTGGAAGAAGATGTGGCAGTACAACCTGTCGTCGTAGAAGAGATTGATGATACACCAGAAACGGAAGCAACATTGAAACAAAAGCAATTGGAAAAATTAGCACAAGAGTCTCCAGAGGACTTCGCCAAACTATTGCGAAGCTGGATGGCTGAAGATTAAAGGAGCAATGAAGGAATGGCAGCTGTGAAAGGACGTTTGACAGGTAAACAAAAAGCGGCGGTCTTGATGATCTCCCTTGGAGCTGATACGGCTGCAAATGTATATAAGCATCTGACTGAAGAAGAGATTGAGCGAATGTCATTGGAAATATCTTCTGTCAAGAAAGTGGACAGCGAAGAGAAGGAATCCATAATAGATCAATTTCACCAAATAGCCATTGCTCAGGATTATATATCCCAAGGCGGAATTGCTTACGCGAAGTCGATTCTGGAAAAAGCTTTAGGAACAGAAGAAGCCGCTGCAATCATGAACAGGCTGACTTCCACGTTGCAAGTAAGACCTTTCGACTTTGCACGAAAGGCAGATCCGACACAAGTACTAAACTTCATCCAAAATGAGCATCCGCAGACAATAGCATTGGTGCTGTCCTATCTGGATCCTGGTCAATCCGGACAGATCCTGTCTGAATTGCCGCAGGATATGCAGGCCGATGTGGCAAAGCGCATTGCCACTATGAACAGCACATCTCCTGAAATCATCAATCAGGTTGAACAGATCCTGGAAAAGAATTTATCGACAACCGCAACACAGGATTTCACACAGACTGGCGGTATCCAGGCAGTGGTAGAAGTGCTTAATGGTGTAGATCGCAGCACCGAAAGGACGATACTGGAAGAGTTGGAAGTTCAGGATCCCGAACTTGCTGAGGAAATCAAGAAACGCATGTTCATCTTTGAAGATATCGTCACATTGGATAACCGTGCCATTCAGCGTGTCATACGTGAAGTTGAAAATGATGACTTGAAACTAGCCCTGAAAGTGGCCAGCGACGAAGTGAAAGACATCGTATTCCAGAATATGTCTGACCGGATGGCGCAGACATTCAAAGAGGAGATGGAATTCATGGGTCCTGTACGTCTGAAGGATGTAGAAGAAGCGCAAAGCCGTATCGTTTCCGTTATTCGACGATTGGAGGAAGTCGGCGAGATAATCATATCCCGTGGCGGAGGAGATGACATCATTGTCTAATATTTGGCAATCAGTTGCAGTGAAAGAATCGAAAATCATCGGTATCAGGCCAATCAAGCTGACGCTTGATACCGATGAAGATGCCGAACAGAAAGCAGCACGCCAAGCAGAGACAGAGCACTATCAGTATATCCAGGATGCGAAAGCGGAAGCAGAACAAATTCTGCTAGCAGCCCAACAGGCAGTGGATGAACAGAAAAGTCAATGGGAGTCAAAAAAGCAGGAACTGATGGAACAAGCACAGCTTGAAGGGTATCAAAAAGGCTTCGACGCCGGCCAGAACGAAGGTTTGCAATCGTATCAATCACGAATTGACGAAGCAAAGCACCTTATTGAGCTGGCGCAGCAAGACTATAAAGAAACCGTCGAAACAAGTGAGGACGCCTTACTGGATCTTGGTTTGAAGCTAGCAGAAAAGATCTTGCATCAGCAATTGGAAGCTGAACCGGAAAGTTATTTGGCACTTGTAAAAGGTGCAATAGCTGACTGGAAGGAACGCAGCGATTTGCGTCTTTATGTTCATCCCGACAGCTATGAGCTAGTTTTGCAGCAAAAAGAGGAATTGGCTTTATTGACTGGCAAAGATTTCGATCTCATGATCATGCCGCAGCATGATTTGCCAGCAGGCGGCTGCATTTTGGAAACCAAGCATGGAAGGATCGATGCAAGCATCGATTCCCAGCTGGCTGTTCTCCGAGAGAAGCTGTTTGAGCTCAGGCGAGAGGAATCGAAGTGATGCTAAGTCGATACATCGATGAATTGGATAACTTAGATACCTACAAACGATACGGGAGAATTCATAGAGTCGTCGGATTGCTGATTGAGTCACATGGTCCGGTGACGAGTGTCGGGGAAATCTGCTATATACATCCATCTTCTGCGTCAGAGGAAAAGTTCCTGGCAGAGGTTGTTGGGTTCGATGACGAGAAAGTATTGCTCATGCCATTTGCACCGCTGAAAGATGTTGGACCTGGCTGTCTGGTCGAAGCGACCGGTGCCCCGCTGTCAGTCAAAATCGGTCATGGGTTGATTGGCAGCATCATTGATCCATTAGGTCAGCCGCTGAATGGCAGCATGCTCCCGAAAGGATTGAAATCTTTTACGACGGACCGCAATCCCCCGAATCCGATGACCAGACCAAGGATATTGGAACCACTTGAAACAGGTGTCCGTGTGATAGATAGCCTTTTGACGGTCGGTCAAGGGCAGCGAGTCGGTATTTTCGCCGGAAGTGGCGTGGGGAAGAGTACACTTCTTGGAATGATAGCTCGTAAATCGAGTGCCGATGTCAATGTGATCGCGTTAATCGGCGAGCGCGGAAGAGAAGTACGTGAGTTCATTGAAAAAGATTTAGGGGAGGAAGGAATCAAAAGGTCGATTATCGTTGTTGCTACATCCGATCAGCCTGCCCTCATGCGAATCAAAGGTGCGTACACGGCGACAGCTATCTGTGAATATTTCCGTGATCAGGGAATGCATGTGAACTTGATGATGGATTCGGTCACCCGGGTGGCGATGGCACAGCGGGAAATCGGCCTGGCTTCAGGTGAGCCGCCAACAACGAAAGGGTATACGCCATCAGTATTTGCTGCTCTCCCTAAGCTCTTGGAGCGGACTGGAACGAATGAATCGGGTGCCATTACTGCGTTTTATACCGTGCTTGTGGATGGGGACGATATGAATGAACCGATTGCAGATACAGTACGAGGGATTTTGGATGGGCATTTTGTCCTGGATCGGAAATTAGCTGAACAAGGCCAGTTTCCTGCGCTTAATGTACTGAAATCGATCAGTCGGGTGATGCCGCAGATTACCGATGAAGAAGTGTATCAGCTGGCACAGCGGCTTCGGACGATGCTGGCACTTTATGAAGAAAACCGGGAATTGATCCAAATCGGCGCTTATAAAAAAGGGACGAGTAAGGATATCGATGAAGCAATCAGCTATCAAAAACCGATACTCGATTTTCTGAAGCAAGGGATGCATGAGTTTACCAGTCGTCCAGAAGCAATCCAGCTGATGCGGCAGCTGATAGGAAAGGGATGATCCGATGGCCGACATGAAGGTGTTCGAAAAGATATTGCGCATGAAAGAGCGTGAGCGGAAAACAGCACAGCAAGCCTTTGCTGAGAAACAGCAGCAGTTCGAAGCAGCAGCAACAACTTTATATGAATTGCTCAAGAAAAAAGAAGATGCTGAAGAGCAGCTTTCCAAAGGTTTGGCAGCTTCCGTTCCTATCCAGCGGTTATCCGAACATCACGCTTTTTTGGAATCGATCAACCGACAGATAGACCGGGCCCAGCTAGCGGTACAATTTGCTCGTCAGGCCATGATGGAAAAGCAGGAATTGCTTTCGGAAGCTTATATAGAAGTGAAGAAAATCGAAAAGCTTTTGGAGAAGAAGCGCCAGGAAGCATGGAGGAAGCTGCAGGATGAAGAAAATAAGCAGATGGATGACATATCCATCCGCCAATTCTTAGCAAATGGAGCACGATAGTATATGGCAAAACAAAAAAACGATCAACCAAAGAAAAAAGGTAAAGGAAAAGGATTCATCCTCTACTTTTTATTGCCAGTCGTACTGGCAGCAGTACTTGTTATCGCGATATTGGAATTTTCGGGTGTGTCGGTCGCAAAGCTCGCATCTGGCATTCCAGTCATTGGCAACATGGTCAATGATGAATCGACCTCTGCTTCAAGCAGCACCGCAGATGCAGAAAAACTGAAAAAACAGCTGAAAGACCAGCAAGCAACAATCGACATGATGAAAGACACCGAGGATGCTAAAAATGCAGAAATAGATGATCTCAATCAACAGATCATCAAACTGGAGAATCAGCTCAATGGTACCGAACCAGCCAGTGATACTGCCGGGACACAATCGACTTCTGGTGGAGGGACAGCAGAAGGGGAAGAAGCGGCGACACCATATAAGGAAGCTGCATCGTCTTTTAGTAAGATGGATGACGCAAAAGCAGCGGCCATCATCAGCAAGATGGATAACGAAAAAGCCTTGGGAGTTCTGCAGGAGCTTTCTGGTAAAAAACGGGGAACGATCCTTGCTGCCATGGATGCGGAGGCAGCGGCAACCTACACGAGTGCGATGGTTGAT
Source organism: Terribacillus halophilus (assembly GCF_900101385.1). Taxonomy (GTDB): domain Bacteria; phylum Bacillota; class Bacilli; order Bacillales; family Amphibacillaceae; genus Terribacillus; species Terribacillus halophilus. The sequence goes on along the minus strand of NZ_FMZB01000003.1, from coordinate 196,316 downwards.
GAGGCCGAGAAGGGGGAGGAGAAGAATGAATAATATGATCTTATCTTTACCTTCAGCCCAGGCTGTTCCTACTTTACAGGCACAGAAGAAAACAACCGCTGGAAGTGATGTATTTCAAAGTCTGTTTCAGCAAGCTACGGCAAAAACAAATAACGAGATATTGAATTATCCCGAAGGCTCCGTACCTGAGATGGAAGATTTACAGGATAAGCAAGATATGCAGGTCGTTTTAAAGGCATTCTTCGATAAGTCTCCTTCAGAGGATTCCCTTGACCTTAAAGAGCAACCTGAAGATGCTTGGGAACTTGTGGAACAAGTGCTAGGGGAAGATATTTTAGCAGCTTTCCTGCCAACCCAGTTGAAGAACAAGGCGGAAGAAGTACTGAGAAACATCAAACCGTCGGAGCAGGAGTCAGGGGTTCAGGATATTTTAGCGCAGCTTGCGGAATTACAGATTAAGTTGGCGAACAGCGATGCTGCTGCAAACAGTAATGGAATCGGGGCATTCTTGCAACAAACATTACCAGCCAAGACGAATTCAGCGGCTCTATCTACATTGATACAAGCAGGTAATCAATCGTCTGAAACTCAAGCGGAAAATACGGACGTTCAGAAGCATGCTCCGAAAGATTTGTCGATGGCTACCACGTCACCTTCTAACAAACGAGATGCACTATCCTTGTTCCAGCCGGCAAAGGCAATGACCGCCACCAATACAATGGATAGCCAGACAGTGAGAAATCAAACAGCATTGCAAGAACTTAAGCAGACGCCTAAGTTGACCGAAGCTGCTAATGCAATCCGCCAAGTAGTAGAGGCTGCTAAGGATGAAACAGCTCAAACCAGCAAGGCAGGATCAACACAGCCAAAACAAGAACTTCAGAATTTTGATGCAAAACAAGCCAGCACGCTGCAAGTATCGAAACAGGAGCAGCTTGTTTTCCACCTGAAGCAAGCTGAACAAGCTCCGGAGCAAGCTGGCAAAGAGTTGGTTCAAAAGATAGAACAAGCTGTAAAGTTCAGCGGTATGTTATCTGACAGGAATGGTTTGAAGGAATTATCGATCCAGCTCCGGCCTGGTAATCTTGGTGATTTACAAGTGAAACTGGTCCGTGAGAATGGGGATATAACTGTTCAGATCGTTACAGCTTCCAAACAAGCAAAAGAAATGCTGGATTCCAATATATCGAGCCTCAAGCATATGTTTTCTCCACATCAAGTGAGTATTACAGAGCGTGTGGATCAAATTCAAACCACATCACCTGAGCGAAGCAGTCAGCAACAGTTTCAAGATGCCAATGAAGAACAGCAGAACCGCGAACGAGGCCAGCAAGAACAGCACAGCCAAGACAGTTTTGATACAGCTTTTGCAGAAATTCTCTCTGAACAGGAGGAGCTGAAGGTATGACAACAACAAGCAGTATTGATTCCAGCTATTATTTAGACTCGCAGAAAACGAGAACGCCAAGTGCCACACTGGACAAAGATGATTTTCTTCAGATCCTGATGGTCCAATTGCAAAACCAAGATCCAACTAGCCCGATGGATGATTCGAAGTTTGTTGATCAAATGACTTCCTTTACCAACTTGGAGCAAGTGATGAATATATCGGAAGCCGTTGAATCCATTGCCACTAATCAGACAGTCATGTCTCCTGTTCTCCAGTATAGTCATATGATCGATAAGCAAGTGACTTATAACGAATATGACTTGGATTCAGGCGAAATCACTGACACTATCACCAGTAAGGTGACAGCTGTGACGCAAAATGGTGGCTACGCTGTTTTGGAACTTGAGAATGGAAAGTCGATTTACGCAGACGCTGTTATTAAAGTAAGCAACGAATAAAAAAGAAAAGGATGATGAAGCATGTTACGCTCACTTTACTCTGGTATCTCGGGAATGAAAGGTTTTCAAAATAACTTGGATGTTGTCGGAAATAATATCGCCAATGTCAATACAGCAGGCTACAAAAAAAGCAGAATAACGTTCCAAGATATGATGAGTCAGCAAATTAAAGCCTCCACTGACCCTGTTGCCAATGGCACTGGAGGAACAAATGCCAGCCAAGTAGGTACTGGATCCCAAATTGGTGCAATTGATAATGTACATACTCAAGGTAACCGTCAAAATACAGATCGTAATCTGGATTTGCAATTGGAAGGTGATGGAATGTTCATACTTTCATCAAATCCGGAAGTAGATAGTATAAATGATGCGGGCATCAGTTTTACTAGAGCGGGCAACTTCTACCTGGACGGCGAGAGCAGACTCGTCAATAGTGATGGTCTATTTGTTCTCAATGCTCTAGGTGAAGCCATTACAGTTCCAGAAGGTGCTACACAAATCAGTATAGATGGAACCGGGAAGATTTCGTTCACTGGCGGGGAAATCCCGGAGGGCGCAACTGATAACTCCTACCAAATTGCACTTGCTAAATTCTCCAATCCAGGTGGCCTTGTGAAGAATGGTGGCAGCACATACAGCTTAACTGCAAATGCAGGATTAATGATTGAAGATAACTATCAGGGTGGAGCGGATGTGCCGTTGAATGGTTTTAAAATACCAAACAGCGAGGCTGACGGTACTGCGAAAGTGGTTGCTGGTGCCTTGGAAATGTCCAACGTCGACCTTTCCGAAGAATTCACCAATATGATCATCGCGCAGCGTGGTTTCCAGGCAAATACTAGAATCATCACTACTTCCGATCAAATTTTGGAAGAGCTTGTTAACCTGAAACGTTAAAAGGAGGTGAAGGGGGTTCCTGGCTCCCTTTAGATATGATTCAGTTAACAAGATTGAATGGAGAATCATTTTCATTGAATGCATTGTTCATTGAGCAAATCCAATCCTTTCCTGATACGACGATCACACTCACTTCCAGTAAAAAAATCATCGTTCAGGAGTCAGAGATAGAAGTTGTGAGGAAAATCCGCGAATTCTATCAATCTATCGGCTTGATCGGTACAAAGGAGAAACAAGAGAAGAATGAACGCTAAAGTAATTATAATCATTTTATCGGTTGTCATCATCTTGGGTGCTGGCGGTTACGCGGCTTGGAATTTCTTCACGAGCCCTACATCCGAAGCGAAGGAACCTTCTGCAACAGAGCTTGCTGAACATTCCGTGACAACGGATGAGATCACGACGGACTTGGAAGATGGCAGTATTGTCCGGATTCAATTCCAGCTCATCACAGACGGTGAAAAAGCGAAGGAAGAACTGACTGCAAGACAGTTTCAGCTGAAGAATCTGGTGATCAAGGAAATGACCACGATGAATAAAGACGATTTCCAAGCTGGATTGGCGGACTTGGAAGCCAATCTGAAGAAAAAACTGAATGAGGAAATGCAAGAAGGCTCGATCAAGGATGCCTATACGATCAGCAAAGTATTACAATAAACCACTGAAAAGCAGGAACGGAGGTGACGTGCATGGCAGAAGAGGTCTTATCACAGCATGAGATCGATGCACTGTTATCCGCTATATCTTCCGGTGAAATGGATGCAGATGAGCTGAAACAGGACGATAAAGCCAAAAAGGTGAAAACATATGACTTTAAACGGGCACTCCGTTTCTCGAAAGATCAAATACGCAGCATTACGCGTGTTCATGAGAATTTCGCAAGATTACTGACGACTTTCTATTCAGCCAGGCTGCGGACGTTTGTTCAGATATCAGTTGCGTCTGTCGATCAAGTGCCTTACGAGGAGTTCATCCGTTCGATTCCGACGATGACCATTCTGAATACATATAGTCTGTCACCACTCGAGGGCAAGATTTTGATGGAGTATGACCCGAACATTGCGTTTGCAATGCTGGATAGGACACTTGGCGGGCGCGGCAGCAGTGTCAATAAAATCAACAATTTGACTGAAATTGAAACGATACTCATGACACAGTTGTTTGAATCCGGAATGGAGAACTTGAAAGCGGCATGGCAATCGATAGAGGAAGTAGAGCCTGTATTGGAAGAGTTTGAGGTCAACCCACAGTTCCTTCAAATGGTGTCGCCGAATGAGACGGTCGTCGTGGTAACACTGAATTCAACAATCGGGGAAACGTCCGGGATGATCAATATCTGTATTCCGCATGTTGTTTTGGAGCCGATTATATCGAAGCTTTCCATTCATTACTGGATGCAGGCTCCTGTAGACAAGCAAGGTAACGAGACGGAATGGCGGGATTTATCGGCTAGTATACAGAAAGCTTCCATCGACTTGAAGGCGATTCTCGGGGAAACGATGATCCAGGTCGAGGAGTTGATGAAACTCCAGGAAGGTGATGTGCTGATGCTGAATCAGCCGATTGATCGTCCAATGGATGTAAAAGTGGACAACCAAGTGAAATTCAAAGCACAGCCAGGCAAACAGAAAAATAGAATGGCGATACAAATAATGGAAGAGATTGAAACAGGGGGGGAAGAAAATGACTGACAATATGTTATCCCAAGAAGAGATAGATGCATTATTGAAAGGATCAGATGATGATTCGACCAGCACAGATGATGAGCAGATCCTCCCTAAAGAAGATTTGGATTCGATGGAAGTAGATGCACTTGGTGAAATAGGCAATATCTCGTTCGGTAGTTCAGCAACTACATTATCGACACTTTTGAATCAGAAGGTGGACATTACAACACCTAAAACGTCAGTTGTCAAACGGTCCGATTTGTATGAAAAATTCCCACAGCCCAATGTGGCTATCGAAGTAAGCTATACGGAAGGGTTTTCGGGTACGAACTTGTTCGTCATCAAGCAGCGTGATGCTGCGATCATTGCGGATTTAATGCTTGGCGGTGATGGAAATGCACCAGCCGAAGAGTTCAACGAGATCCATCAAAGTGCTGTACAGGAAGCAATGAACCAGATGATGGGTGCAGCGGCTACGAGCATGAGCACCGTATTCAGTAAAAAAGTGGATATTTCTCCGCCATCCATTGCATTGATGAATCTATCAGATGGTACTGGAGCCGATAAATTGCCAGACGATGATCAGGTAGTAAGTGTGTCATTCGATTTGAAAATCGGTGACTTGATCGACTCTTCCATCATGCAGCTATTATCAACCGATTTTGCCAAGGATATGGTGAATGAGCTGCTGCAGCCTGCTGAGCCAGAGCCGGAAGTGACAGCACAGCCGGTACAGGAAGCTCCGATTCAAGTACAGCCGGCTGTTCAGGAAACACCTGCACAAACAGCGCCGCAGCCGACAAAGCCTGCTCCGAATGTGCAGCAAGCAGCTTTCACGAGTTTTGATACACCAGCTGCTGCCCCGGCCGAGCAGCCGCGCAATTTGGACTTGCTGATGGACATCCCTTTGAAAGTTTCGGTTGAGTTAGGCCGTACAAAACGCACCATCAAGGAGATCCTGGAGCTATCGGTCGGTTCTGTCGTGGAATTGGACAAGCTCGCAGGTGAACCGGTGGACATCCATGTAAATGATAAATTGATTGCCAAAGGAGAAGTTGTCGTCATCGAGGAGAATTTCGGTGTACGTGTTACGGATATCCTTAGCCAATCCGATAGATTAAGATCGATCAACTAATTTGACCATTGAAAGGAAGAGAAAATATGGGAAACAGAATTCTAATCGTAGACGACGCTGCATTCATGCGCATGATGATCAAGGATATCTTGACAAAGAACGGCTTTGAAGTTGTAGGGGAAGCACAAGATGGCCAGCAGGCTGTTGAAAAATATAAGGAATTGACTCCTGATTTGGTGACGATGGATATTACAATGCCGGAAATGGATGGTATTGCAGCAATGAAGGAAATCAGAAACCAATATCCAGAAGCTAAAGTGATCATGTGCTCTGCCATGGGTCAGCAAGCGATGGTCATCGATGCCATCCAAGCTGGTGCAAAGGACTTCATCGTCAAACCATTCCAGGCTGACCGTGTTGTAGAAGCAATTCAAAAAGCATTGAGCTAAAAAGGTGAGTAGGAAATGATGAAAAGAACAGTCTGGGCATGCATGCTCCTTGTGTTGGTGCATCTCGTCATTTCTCCGATTTCTGCCGATGCGGCAGCGAGTGTGGAGGATTGCATGAAGACAGATGCTGCGCAATCGGATGACTGCAAAGATATGAATGAAGCCGGAAATCAACAAGAAAATACACCTGCAGCGGATTCGGCTGATGCAAAAGCTGGAGGCACATCGACCTTTTTGAATCTAGTAAAGCTTGCATTGGCACTGGCAGTCGTGCTTGGACTGATCTATGTCCTACTCAAGTTTTTGAATAAGCGGAATCGCCTATTCCAGCAAGTCCGGGCTATGGAGAATATTGGAGGGATCGCACTTGGTAACAATAAATCCGTCCAAATTGTCCGGGTTGGTGAAAAGGTGTATATGCTTGGAGTCGGGGACAACGTTGATTTACTGACTGAAATCGATGATGAGCAGACAATCAAGGAACTAACGGAACAAGATCAGCAGGAAATGAAGGCATCCGCCTTATTGGCGAATATCATGCCGGGCAAGAAACAGCAAGAGGAAAAGCACCAGCAGGAAACAGCAGCTCGTGAAGGCGGGGCTGCATCCAGCTTCCAGGAACAATTCAAAGCGGAAATAAGGAAGCTGAAACAGTCACGAAACCAATTGAAACAGCAGCAAAGGAAGGATACAGACAATGAATGATTTTATCAATATATTTTCTGGAACCGACCCCGAGAGTGTATCGACCTCGGTAAAATTGCTGCTATTATTGACTGTTTTTTCCTTGGCACCAGGGATTTTGATCCTGATGACATGCTTTACGAGGATTGTTGTCGTGCTGTCGTTTGTAAGGATGAGCTTAGGCACACAGCAGACACCTCCGACACAAGTATTGATCGGGATTGCATTATTCATGACCTTCTTCATCATGGCGCCGACCTTCAATGAAATAAATGATCAGGCTATCACACCATTGATGAATGATGAAATATCGCTTGATGACGCCTATACGGAAGCAAGCGGTCCGATCAAGACGTTTATGGCGGAAGAAACAAGACAAAAGGATTTATCTCTATTCATGAATTATGCCGGCTTGGAAAAACCGGAATCAGTCGAGGATATTCCGTTGACAACGCTTGTGCCGGCCTTTGCCATCAGTGAGCTGAAGACGGCTTTCCAAATGGGTTTCATGATTTTTATCCCATTCCTGGTCATTGATATGGCTGTAGCCAGCATCCTTATGTCAATGGGGATGATGATGCTGCCGCCGGTAATCATTTCTTTGCCATTCAAGATTCTGTTATTTGTTTTGGTGGATGGCTGGTATTTGGTTACATCCTCGTTACTGCGAGGGTTTTAACAGATGAAGGAGCGTAACGTTTATGAGCAGTGAATTTGTTATTTCCATTGCAGAACGCGGTATCTATACAGTGCTGATTGTCAGCGGACCTTTGCTTATCTTGGCGCTTGCTGTCGGTCTGATCGTCAGTATATTCCAAGCGACGACGCAAATACAGGAACAGACGCTTGCGTTCATTCCAAAAATAGTCGCAGTATTAGTGGGTTTGGTATTCTTCGGTCCATGGATGCTGACAAGAATGGTCGAGTTCGCGGCAGGTATACTGCAGAATTTGGATCAATTTGTGGGCTGAGTAGATGCTTGCACAGATTGATTATACCGTTGTACCAGCATTTGCATTGATTTTGGTTCGTCTTGTTGCTTTTTTTGTGACAGTCCCGCTATTTTCTTATCGGAATGTGCCGACAACATTCAAGATTGGATTCAGTTTTTTTCTTGCTTTGATCATATTCTTTACGATCGATCGCCCGACGATTCCGGTCGATCATACGTATTTCCTTTTACTTTTCAAAGAAGCGATGGTTGGCCTGGCAATCGGTTTGCTCGCTTTCATCGTCATTCAGGCAATCAATGTTGCCGGAGGTTTGATCGATTTTCAGATGGGATTTGCGATTGCCAATGTCATCGATCCGGTTACGAGGGCTCAAAGTCCTTTGACAGGTCAATTCCTTTATACGATTGCAACGTTGTTCCTGCTGTCCGTCAACGGGCATCTGCTCTTGATCGATGGTATTTTCTACAGTTATCAGCTGATTCCTTTGGATGAAATGGTGCCATTTGGCGATCAATCATTTATAGAATTGGTGCTCCGATCCTTCGGGCAGATGTTTCTAATCGCATTCCAGATGAGTATACCGCTTGTCGGCTGTCTGTTTCTGGTTGACGTAGCCATCGGAATAGTAGCAAGAACAGTGCCGCAGTTGAATGTTTTTGTCGTTGGCTTGCCGATTAAGATACTTGTGGCATTCGTGCTGCTATTTCTTTCGATCGGCGTTTATATGACAGTGGTTCGGCACTTGTTCGACTATATGCTGGTGGCAATGCGTGATTTGATGGTTCTGTTTGGAGGGGCTTAAATGAAATACCGTTTGGATCTGCAATTTTTCGCTGGTGAGAAAACAGAGAAAGCGACGCCGAAAAAACGGCAGGATACTAGGAAAAAAGGACAGGTTGCCAAGAGTCAGGATGTCAATACCGCAATATTGCTTTTAATCTCCTTAGGGGTCCTGGCTTTGATGGGCGGATATTTCAAAGGACAGTTCCTCCAGTTATTCACAAGTGTATTTGATGTATATCTCACACAGGAAGTCACCGCAAATACAGTGCAGACGCTGCTAGTCGAGATGAGCATAGCCCTGGCTAAAATCGTCGGCCCGATAATGGGCTTTGCCATCGTTGCAGGTCTGGTTTCTAATTTTGGGCAGTTCGGATTGCTTTTCAGCGGGGAAGCAATAAAGTTTGACTTGAAAAAGATTGACCCAATCCAAGGGGCAAAACGTATTTTTTCTGTCCGAGCTTTGGTCGAGCTGCTGAAATCTTTGCTGAAGATCGGGTTGGTAGGTGCGGTGACTTTCTATGTGCTTTGGCAGAACATGGATACGGTTATGACCATGTTCATGAAGGCTCCGGAGAATGCCATGCAGTTTTTCGGCAAGATAACGTTATATATGGGTTTTGCAGCTACTTTGGCTTTGCTGTTTATTGCAGCACTGGATTATGCGTATCAGCGGTTTGACTTTGAGAAGAATATCCGCATGTCCAAACAGGATATCAAGGATGAGCATAAAAACATGGAAGGTAATCCATTGATTCGTTCCAAAATTAAAGAAAAGCAGCGTCAGATGTCCATGATGAGGATGATGAGTGAGGTTCCAAAAGCCGATGTCGTCATTACCAACCCGACTCACTTCGCGATTGCCATACAGTATGACGACAAAAAGTCTGATACACCGATTGTCATTGCGAAAGGAATGGACCATGTAGCGCTTAAAATCAAGGAAATTGCAAAGGCGAATGATGTAATGATGGTGGAAAACAAACCGCTGGCACGCGGATTATATAAAAAAGTGGAGCTTAATCAGCCGATCCAGGAAGAGTTTTTCCAAGCAGTTGCAGAAGTGCTCGCCTTCGTTTACCGCACGGAGCGTAAATTGTAAGAGAAGAGGAAATTCAACATGAAACTTAAGGATATGTCAGTACTTATAGCAGTAATTTTAGTGATCGTCATGCTCGTCATCCCGATGCCGGGCTGGCTTTTGAGCATTTTGATCCTGACGAATATCTCGCTTGCTTTGATAGTTATTCTCGTGTCGATGAATACCGAGGAAGCGCTGCAATTTTCGATCTTTCCTTCTCTCTTACTTTTGCTGACGCTGTTCCGCTTGGCATTGAATATCTCCACCACTAGAGCCATCCTCTCTGAAGGACACGCCGGTGGGGTAGTAGAGACGTTCGGCAGCTTCGTGATCGGGGGTAACCCGCTTGTCGGCTTTGTCGTTTTCATCATTTTGGTCATCATCCAATTCCTGGTTATCACAAAAGGATCGGAGCGAGTTTCTGAAGTGGCTGCCCGTTTCACCCTTGATGCGATGCCAGGAAAGCAGATGAGTATCGATGCTGACTTGAATGCAGGCATGATATCTGATGTGGAGGCAAAAAAACGCCGAGAAAAAGTAGAGAATGAAGCCGATTTCTACGGTGCAATGGATGGTGCGAGCAAGTTCGTAAAAGGTGATGCCATTGCTGGGATCATCATCGTGTTGATCAATATTGTTTTCGGTTTGATCATCGGAATGATGCAATTGGGGATGAGCTTCCAGGAAGCAATCAATACGTATATGCGTCTTACGGTAGGTGATGGATTGGTAACACAGATCCCGGCAATCCTGATTTCTACTGCAACAGGTATCGTTGTGACAAGGGTAGCTTCAGAAGGGAACCTCGGCAGTGATGTAACCAAACAGCTATTCCGTTTTCCTAGCTTGCTGTACATCGCAGCAGGTACGATCTTCCTGCTTGGTTTGACACCGATCAACTTCTTCCTGACAACTTCCATCGCCGCCATACTTGCTGGTGCCGCCTTCTTCCTATCCCGGGCACAGAAGAAAGAAGAGACGATAAGCGTCGAGTCGGAAGATGTACAGGAGGAGACTTCGATGAAGTCTTCCGACAATGTAGTGAACCTGCTCAGTATGGATCCGATCGAATTCGAATTCGGCTATGCACTCATACCGCTGGCTGATACGAATCAAGGCGGAGACTTGCTTGATCGGATTGTCATGATCCGTAAGCAGCTGGCAATCGAGCTCGGTATTGTCATCCCGGTTGTTCGTATACGCGATAATATCCAGCTTGGACCAAATGAATATCGTTTGAAGATCAAAGGAAATGAAGTGGCAGCCGGTGAAGTGCTGCTTGACCATTACTTAGCGATGAGTCCGGGAGTCGAAGATGATGGCTTGGATGGTATCGATACGCTAGAACCAGCTTTTGGTTTACCTGCCAAATGGATCAGTGAGGAAACGAAGGATGAAGCAGAGCTTTCCGGCTATACAGTAGTCGATCCTCCATCGGTTGTATCGACTCATATTACGGAAACGATCAAACGCCATGCCCATGAACTGCTCGGCAGACAGGAAACGAAACAGCTAATCGATCATTTGAAGGAATCGTATCCGATTCTTGCAGAGGAAGTGACACCAGAGCCGCTTTCCGTCGGGGATGTGCAAAAGGTGCTGGCAAAATTGCTGCGTGAGCATGTATCTGTCAGGAACTTGCCGGTCATTTTCGAGACTTTGGCTGATTTTGGCCGGATGACAACGGATACCGATTTGCTTGCAGAATACGCTCGCCAAGCACTAGCGCCGCAAATCACCAAGCAATATGTCCAAAATAGACAGCCATTACAAGTCATTACCGTTTCTGGGGCTGTCGAGAAATTGATAGCCGACCATATTCAGCAAACAGAACATGGAAACTATTTGTCCCTGGATCCGGAATCACAGCAAAAAATCGTACAGTCAGTCATGGAACAGGCAGAACGTTTGTCATTGCGGGAAGAGACAGTCATCGTTTTATGTTCTCCTACGGTCCGCATGTACATACGCCAGCTGCTTGATCGCAGTCTGCCTCATGCAGTCGTACTATCCTACAATGAATTGGACAATACAACAGAAATCAGAAGTGTCGGGATGGTGAATGTCGCATGAAAATGAAGAAATATACAGCTGCTACGATGCCTGAAGCGATGATTCAAATCAGACGGGAACTTGGCAAGGATGCAGTCATCCTGCGCACGAAAGAACTGACAAGCGGCGGTATCTTCGGTCTGTTTAAGAAGAAGCGGATCGAAGTCATCGCAGCACTTGACCCTGATGTCACCAACGGAAGCCACACAGTGCAAAAAACTGTGATTTCAAGGGCCGCGCCTCTGCCGAAAGCAGAGAAGGTTTCGGCTGATAAGGATTTATCAGCTGAAATCGCAGCGCTTAAACAGGAAGTGAAGTCTGCCATTTCCAATCAGACTAGACATTATGCCCTGCCGCTGCAAGGATTGTATGATCGACTACTGCACAATGAGGTTCATCCGCAGATTGCTTCCGAGCTGATGGAACATCTTCTAGGGAATGACTCCGATGAGGATGCCGAACAGGTACTTTATGAGAATTTGGTAAAACGGTTTGAAAAGGTTCAAACGCCAGTACAGTTCGAGAAGAAGTTCATCCATCTTGTAGGTCCGACCGGAGTAGGCAAGACAACAACCATTGCCAAACTGGCTGCCAAAAGCGCTTTGGTCGATCAGAAGAGAGTTGCATTTATCACGACAGACACATATAGGATTGCGGCCATCGATCAGCTCAGGACGTACGCCAAAATATTGGAAGTACCGCTGGAAGTTGCTTATTCGCTTGAAGACTATAAGGCTGCAAGGGAAAAGCTTGCCGATTATGATTTGGTTTTCGTTGATACTGCAGGCAGGAATTTCAAAGATTCAGCTTACGTCAAAGAGCTGGAGCACACACTTGATTTGCATCATGAGGCAGAATCTTATCTGGCATTGTCCCTCACAACGAGGGCCGGTGATTTATCCGAAGTTTACGAACAGTTTGCGCATTTACCGATCAAGCAGTTCATATTCACGAAGATGGATGAAGCAAGCTGCTATGGCGGCATATTGAATTTGATTCAGCAAGCCCATATAGGCGTTGCTTATCTGACGCATGGTCAGGATGTACCAGATGATATTCTCGTCCCTTCTGCATCTTATCTGGCGAAAAGTGTGATGGAGGCGACTGCTCGTGTATGATCAAGCTGCTAAACTCCGGGCAAGCATCCAGCGGAAGTCACTGGCACGCACTGTAGCTATAGCCAGCGGGAAAGGCGGAGTTGGCAAATCGAATGTTGCGCTGAACTTTTCTTTAGCACTGGGTAAGCTTGGAAAATCGGTACTGCTTATCGATCTGGATCTTGGTATGGGGAATATTGAAATACTGCTGGGCACTTCGGCTAAACGATCTTTTGTGGAAATGATCGAGAACAGATTAAGGATAGAAGAGATCGCAGAAGCCGGACCAGATGGTCTCCACTTCATTGCCGCTGGTGCAGCAATGGATGAATTTTTCCGGATGGATCGAGCGGGGGTTGCCCATTTCCAGCAGGAATTTGAAAGGGCCCAGCGGCTATACGACTTTGTGATCCTGGATATGGGGGCCGGTTTAACTGAAGAAAGTGCAGGTTTCATTTTGGCAGCGGACGAAAGTATCATCATCACGACTACCGAACCGACGAGTATGATGGACGCTTATGCGCTGATCAAACATATCAAGAACCGGAATGCTGATCTACCAATGTACCTCCTAGTCAATCGGGCAATGGATAAGCGAGAAGGGCGGGATACCGCTGCCCGCATGAAGGAAGTGGTGCAGACTTTCCTCCAAGCAGAAATCGTTCTCCTGGGAATTCTTCCGGAAGATAAACAGATTCCTAAATCAGTAAAGATGCAGGAGCCGTTTATAAATCAGAAGGAGTCCAAAGCAGGAGCCATCATCAAGCAGCTCGCAGCCAATTATCTGAAACCTAAGGAAGAAACGACAGCTAAAGTAAGAACATCATTCATTGGCAGATTAAAAGATATCTGGATGGGGGGAGGAGGAGCCAATGGGAAAAATACGCGTTTTGGTCGTTGATGATTCCGCTTTTATGCGAAAAATCATTTCGGACCTCTTGAATAGCGATGATCGGCTTGAAGTCATCGGAACAGCTCGTAACGGCAAGGACGGATTGGGACAAATCAGTCAGCTAAAGCCTGATGTAGTGACAATGGATGTCGAGATGCCGATTATGAATGGGATCGATGCACTGAAGGAAATCATGCAGAAGCATCCGCTGCCGGTGGTCATGCTCTCCAGCCTGACAAAGCAAGGTGCGGATATGACCATTCATGCCATGTCAATTGGTGCGGTTGATTTCATTGCAAAGCCTTCTGGTTCGATATCCTTGGATTTGGACAAGGTGCGGGATGAGCTGGTTGTCAAAGTTGTAGCAGCGTCAGCTTCCCGCCTGTCGGTTAAACAGCAAGTCAAAACCGCTGATGTGAAGATGATTGCAAAGACGCCTGGAAGGAAACGAGCTGATCGGAGTCTTGTAGCGATCGGCACATCTACCGGAGGTCCGCGAGCTTTGCAGGAAGTAGTCGGAAAACTTCCATCTGCGCTGGCTGCGCCAGTTGTCGTTGTGCAGCATATGCCGGTAGGGTTCACAAAATCCTTGGCAGAACGCTTGGACGGATTGAGTGTGATAAAAGTCAAAGAAGCCCAGCAAAATGAAACATTGAAAAATGGCGTGGTTTACATTGCACCCGGAGGCCAGCATCTGACGATCGAGCAGGCAGACAGCCAGCTTATTGCCAAACTGACGATGGAGGATCCCGTGAAAGGGCATCGTCCTTCTGTGGATCGTATGTTCGCATCAATCAGCAGTTTAGAAAATGTGGATATTTGTACTGTCATTATGACAGGCATGGGGGCGGATGGAACGGATGGCTTACGCAAAATCAGAGAGAGGCAGCCATCTGTATACAGTATCGGTGAATCGGCCGAATCCTGTGTTGTGTATGGTATGCCAAGAGCTGCTGCAGAAGCAGGATTGCTCCATCATGTATGTCCGGTACAGTCCATCGCTGCAGCTATACAACAGAGGGTCAATCTTTTAGAGGGGGTCAACCAATGGAAATAGATCAGTATTTAGGTGTATTCATTGAAGAAAGCAAAGAACATCTGCAAAGCTTGAATCAGCATTTGCTGGAACTGGAAAAACAGCCTGAGGATATCGGATTGGTCAATGAAATCTTCCGCTCCGCGCATACGCTGAAAGGTATGTCCGCCACGATGGGGTACCAGGACTTGGCTAATTTGACGCATCAGATGGAGAACGTACTCGATGCAATCCGGAACCACCAGCTTACAATCAATCCAGATATACTGGATATCGTATTTGAGGCTGTGGATAATCTGGAAGAAATGGTACTGGATATCGAATCAGGAGGAGCAGGGACCAAAGAAGTAACAGAATTGGTTCGTCAGCTGGAAGCGATTGAGTCTGGTGAAGCGCTGCATCAAAGCAATGCAGCAGCTGAACACAAAACACCTGAAGAGGAATCCAGTCTTCTTTTGGATGAGTTCGAACTGGCTGTATTGCGTGAGAGTGAAGAAAAAGGATTCCAGAACTTCTACACGAAAGTCACTTTGCGCGAAGACTGTATGCTGAAAGCAGCCCGTGTGTACATGGTATTCGAAGTACTTGAATCGTTAGGAGAAGTAGTTAAATCCAATCCTGATGTTTCCCAGCTTGAAGATGAGGCATTTGATCTGACGTTTGAAGTATTACTCGTTACAAAAGAACCGAAAGAACTTATCGAGGAAAAAATCCTGAAAGTATCCGAAATAGATGCCGTTTCGATCCAGAATTTCTTCATCGATACATATAAGCATGTCCAGGATGCAGCAAATGAAGAAACAGCAGCTGCCGTGATGGAAGAAAAAACAGAAGCGATGACAACCGAGAAAAAAGCGCAGCAAAGCAATAAGACGATCCGTGTGAATATCGAACGTCTTGATATCTTGATGAACCTGTTCGAGGAACTGGTAATCGATCGAGGCAGACTTGAACAGATCGCTGAAGAAGTAAAGCATCCGGAACTGCATGAGACAGTGGAGCGAATGGCCAGGATTTCCGGTGACCTTCAAAGCATCGTATTGACAATGCGCATGGTTTCCATTGACCAAGTATTCAATCGATTCCCGCGTATGGTGCGCCAGCTTGCCAAAGATTTGGGCAAGAAAATCGATTTGCAGATTGAAGGTGCTGAAACAGAGCTCGATCGTACAGTCATCGATGAAATTGGTGATCCACTAGTGCATCTGATTCGAAACAGCTTGGATCATGGTATCGAAACCCCGGAAGTAAGACGGGGACTAGGAAAGCCGGAAACGGGAACTATCAAGCTGAAAGCCTACCATTCTGGCAACCACGTCTTTATCGACATCAGTGATGATGGCGCCGGGATCAATCGGAAGAAAATTACGGATAAAGCAATCAATAATGGTCTTATCACAAAAGAACAAGCAGCAATCATGAATGACAACCAAATATTCGGCTTGATCATGGAAAGCGGCTTTTCCACGGCTGAAACCATTTCGGATATTTCCGGTCGCGGTGTAGGGCTGGATGTCGTCCGGAATACAATCGAATCACTTGGCGGTACGATTACGATAAGTTCCGAAGAAGGAAAAGGATCAATGTTCAGCATCGAGCTGCCGCTGACTTTGTCCATCATCAGTGTGTTGCTAGTGGAAATCCAAAAAGAGAAATACGCTGTTCCGCTTTCCTCTATCATCGAAACAGCCATCATTCCAAAATCGGACATCATGCATGTGCATAATCAGGCTGTAATCGATTTTCGCGGAAGAGTCGTTCCCCTTGTTTCGTTGAAAGATGTATTCCAAGTACCAAATGTGTATGAGGAGACGGATTATTACTCTGTCGTCATCATCAAAAAAGGTGATAAGTCGGCTGGCTTGATCGTGGATGGGTTTATCGGCCAGCAAGAGATCGTACTTAAATCTCTCGGAAACTACTTGACTGAGATATTTGCTATTTCCGGTGCCACTATTTTAGGAGATGGTCAAGTGGCGCTTATCATTGACAGCAATGCGCTAATCAAATAAGGAGGGTTTATCATGGCAGAAGAAATCGTACAAGATGTAAAAGTGATCGTTTTTCAATTGAAAAACGAAGAATATGCAGTACCAGTTACACAAGTAGGTTCAATCGAGAAGATGGAACACATTACCAGGGTCCCGAATACGGAAGATTTCATCAAAGGTGTCATCAACATGCGCGGGGTCGTTACGCCGATAGTTGATTTGAGAAGCCGTCTTGGGCTGGAGGAAACCCCAGTCGATGAAAACACGAGAATCATCATCGTGGACTTGGAGGAGACCTCGATTGGTTTGATTGTTGATGCAGCCAATGATGTCGTCGATATTCCAGTCAATAAAATCGAAGAAGCGCCACAAGTGATCGGAGCAATCGATATAGATTACATTGACGGAGTAGTGAATTTGGAGGACAGACTTGTCATCTTGCTTGATCTTAGAAAAGTCCTGAAATTCCATGAGATCGAAGCAATCAAGTCTATCGAAAGCTGATGTATGATCTTCAGCATATAACGGAAGATCAGCTGGATGCATTGAAGGAAGCTGGTAATATCGGGGCAGGCAATGCTGCTACTGCTCTTTCCACCTTACTTCAGCAGGACATTGACATGAAGGTTCCTGCGGTCAGAATTTGTCACTTCAATGAATTAATCGAATCAATCGGCGGAGCCGAACAGCCGCTGGCGGCTATTTATCTCAGAGTTCAGGGGGATGCACCTGGAAATATGTTTTTCCTCCTGGAGCCAAAAGAAGCGGAGCTATTCGTCCATTATATAACCGGTGATGCGAGTTTTTCATGGTCCAATACATCCAAAGATGACATCAACCTTTCTGCTTTGAATGAGATGGGAAATATACTGGCAGGAAGCTATCTGTCCGCAATAAGCGACTTCTCGAAAGTGAATATGCAGCCATCAGTTCCGCAGATCAGTGTCGATATGGGTGGTGCCATCCTGGCTAATGGTTTGATTGAAATCGCTCAGGAGAGTGATTATACAGTTGTCATTGATACTGTCATCTCACTCAGCCATCCAAATCAGCAGCAACATATGGTCGAAGGTAAATTCCTGCTTCTGCTCGACCCCGAAGCATTCGGCTATTTATTCCGTGCTTTAGGAGTCGAAGAAGATGACTGAAACGGAAATATTGCATGTAGGGATAGCTGATGCCAAAATCGCCGTCCATCCACAGCATCTCCGTACTGCTGGACTTGGATCATGTGTCGGAGTTGTCATTTATGATAAACAAAAAAGGGTGGCGGGTATGGCGCATGTCATGCTTCCGGATTCGAACCTTGCCAAGCAAGCACAGATGAACCGCAATAAATATGCAGATACTGCCATGGATGATTTAATCGCGAACCTCGTGAGGCAAGGGGCGAGCAACAATCGCTTCAAAGCCAAGCTTGCAGGAGGAGCACAGATGTTTTCTTTTATGTCGACTGATGAAAAGATGCGGATTGGGCCGCGTAATATCGAAGCAGTGGAACAAAAGCTTCGGGAATATCGGATACCTATCGAGAGCAAGGATGTCGGGGGCACCAATGGACGTACGATTGAATTTGACACGGAGACATGTGGATTGAAGATAAAAACAGTTAATAAAGAGGAAGCGATCATATAATGGAGCAGCTTCAAGCTTGGGACAGAGCAGCAAACAAAGGAGGGAGTTTCATGATCAGTTATGGATCGGAAACAGAACAGCAGTATTGGAACAGCTGGTTTTATAAGAAAGATAACGAAGCTGCCAATGAATTGATGCGGATGTATATGCATGTTGTCGAATACCATACGCAGCGCATCGCTGCTCACCTCCCCTCCAGTGTGAGCAGGGATGATGTCAGAAGCTTCGGTTATACAGGGTTGTATGATGCTTTACAAAAGTTCGAACCAAGCAGGGATCTCAAATTTGAAACCTATGCTTCCTTCCGTGTCAGAGGTGCCATCATGGACGGTCTGCGGAAGGAAGACTGGCTTCCCCGTACGGTGCGGGATAAAGTGAAAAAAATAGAAGCAGCGGCTGCTGCGCTGGAACAATCGCTGGAAAGGAAACCGACCAGCATGGAGATTGCCAAGTCCACTGGATTAAGTCGGGATGAAGTGGAAGAAGCTGTGCGTGATGCGTTATTTTCCAATGTCCTCTCGATGGATGACAAACCAGCCCTGCCAAAGCAGGACAAACAAGATACAAGCTATGTCCTGCCGGATCTCAAGACACCCCAACCGGAAGAAGCAATGCTGCAAAAGGAACTCTTAAGCCAGCTGACAGACAGCATCAAGCAGCTGAATGATCATGAACAGCTGGTGATCAGCCTTTTTTACAAAGAAGAATTGACGTTTACAGAAATCGGTCACATACTGGAATTGACGACATCACGAATTTCACAGATTCACAAACGTGCCGTTTTTAAATTACGGGAATCCCTAGCCAAGCTTTCAGCAATCAGCTGAAAGCTATTTCCACTTTATATAGAAAGAAGGTTTTCCATGCTCACACTATTAGTCTATGCCAGCCTTCTGCTTCATGTATTGACTTTCATCGCTATCCGAACATTGCAATCAAAGGTGACGTATCAGGAAAGCCAGCATCAAGAGGAGAAGAGAGCATATGAAGCGATGCTCGGTACCATCCTTGAAGAACTCAGGGAAGAGAATGAGCGACTTCTGAACGGAAAGCAATCACCAAAGGTACCTGAAACTCCCACTGTAAAAGAAAAAAACAGTCAGCCTGATGCCATTGCGGAAACAGGGGAGGACAAAGAACTTGAATCAGAGTATTCACCTCCGCAGCCGGCAGAAGCAGAAGATGATCTATCCATGTCCAATCTAGGGCGCGTGCTGCAGCTGGCAGACCTTGGTCTGTCAGCTGCGGCGATTGCAAAACAGCTTGGAATGGGCAAAACGGAAGTGGAATTGATACTTTTGATGAAGAAAAATGGGGAAAAGAACAGAAATAGCTGAGAAACATGTCTAAGATGCTTGATTGACGGAAATAGCTGTGCTATATTTATTTTTGGTGTTAATACACACGTCTGCCGATTTTTACGGGAGGTGCTGACAAACTGTCAGTTCCCGATAAAAGATGAAGCAGTCGGAGGAGAAAAAACCATTAGGAGGAAAACACTATGTCAGTCATTTCAATGAAACAATTGCTTGAAGCTGGTGTTCATTTCGGTCACCAGACTCGCCGTTGGAACCCAAAAATGAAGAAATATATCTTCACTGAGCGTAACGGCATCTACATCATCGACCTTCAGAAAACGGTCAAGAAAGTCGACGAAGCGTACAACTACGTGAAAGAACTTGCTGCTGATGGCGGTACAATCCTATTCGTAGGTACGAAGAAACAAGCACAGGAATCTGTGAAAGAAGAAGCTATCCGTTCTGGACAGTACTTTGTCAACCAACGCTGGTTGGGTGGTACACTTACTAACTTCCAGACTATCCGCAAACGTATCAACCGTTTGAAATCCATCGAGCGCATGGAAGAAGACGGTACTTTCGAAGTACTTCCTAAGAAAGAAGTAGTAGGTTTGCTTAAAGAAAAAGAACGTCTTGTAAAATTCCTTGGCGGTATCAAAGACATGGAAAGAATTCCTGACGCTCTATTCGTTATCGACCCACGTAAAGAAAGAATCGCAATTGCAGAAGCTCACAAATTGAACATTCCAATCATCGGTATCGTTGATACGAACTGTGATCCGGACGAAATCGATTACGTGATCCCTGCAAATGACGACGCAATCCGCGCTGTCAAATTGCTTACTTCCAAAATGGCGGATGCTATCCTGGAATCCAAGCAAGGTGAAGAATTGGAAGACCAAGAAGCTCCAGCTGCTGAAGAAGAAGCTACAGAAGCTGTAAGCGAGTAATGGATGAAGGGTGATAAGGGGGGACCTTTTATCACCCTTTTTTAAAGACTAATTGTCCAAACCCTTAAGGAGGCATTTACGATGGCAATCACGGCACAAATGGTAAAAGAATTGCGCGAAAAAACGGGCGCAGGTATGATGGACTGTAAAAAAGCATTGACACAAACTGATGGTGATATGGAAAAAGCGATCGATTACCTTCGCGAGAACGGTATTGCGAAAGCTGCTAAGAAAGCAGACCGCGTTGCTGCGGAAGGTTCTACTTTCATCGCTACAGAAGGCGATTCTGCAGTATTGCTTGAAGTGAACTGTGAAACTGACTTCGTTACAAAAAACGATCAGTTCCAATCTTTACTTAACGAACTTGCACAGCACATCCTTGCTAACAAACCAGCAAGCGTGGAAGAAGCTCTTGATCAGAAAATTAATGAAGAGCAGACTGTTGGTGAGTACATCAACGCTGCGATTGCTAAAATTGGAGAAAAAATCTCCCTTCGCCGTTTTGCTCTAGTCAACAAAACGGAGAACCAAGCATTTGGTGCTTACATCCATGGCGGTGGACGTATCGGTGTATTGGCATTGCTTGATGGTACAACTGATGCTGAGCTTGGAAAAGATGTTGCAATGCACGTTGCAGCGGTAAACCCTCGCTACGTTTCCCGCGATGCAGTAGCTCCGGAAGAAGTGGAACGCGAGCGCGAAGTATTGAAAACACAAGCTCTAAACGAAGGTAAGCCAGAAAACATCGTTGAGAAGATGGTAGAAGGCCGCCTTGGTAAATTCTTCGAAGAAATCTGCTTGCTTGAACAAAGCTTCATCAAGGATCCAGATCAAAAAGTGAAGAAATACGTAACCGACAAAGGTGCTTCCGTTGTTAACTTTGTTCGTTATGAAGTTGGCGAAGGTATGGAAAAACGCGAAGATAACTTCGTTGATGAAGTAATGAGCCAAGTTAAAAAATAAGGACGACAAAAGAGAGGGGACACTTGGTGTTCCCTTTTTTACAAAATACATACCTTTGGAGGATCTGATGACTACAGCACGCTATAAAAGAATCGTATTGAAACTAAGTGGAGAAGCATTGAGCGGACAGGTAGGCTATGGTATCGAACCTTCCGTCATCCGCTCGATTGCGGAACAAGTGAAAGAAGTAGCTGAAATGGGAGTGGAAGTTGCGGTTGTTGTCGGCGGCGGTAACATCTGGCGCGGAAAAGTCGGCAGCGAAATGGGAATGGATCGCGCGAATGCTGACTACATGGGCATGCTTGCTACTGTGATGAATTCACTTGCGCTGCAGGATAGCCTGGAGAACCTTGGCATCCCGACGAGAGTGCAGACTTCCATTGAAATGCGTCAGGTAGCTGAGCCTTATATCCGCCGCAAGGCAATTCGTCACCTCGAGAAAAAACGTGTCGTCATCTTTGCAGCAGGTACAGGTAATCCATATTTCTCAACAGACACAACTGCGGCTTTGCGTGCAGCTGAAATCGAAGCAGAAGTCATCCTGATGGCTAAGAATAACGTCGATGGTGTATATAATGCAGATCCTAAACTAGTAGCAGATGCAGTGAAGTATGACTCATTGACATATTTGGATGTCCTGAATGAAGGACTGGGCGTCATGGATTCGACTGCTTCCTCACTATGTATGGATAATGATATTCCATTGCTTGTCTTCTCTATCAGCGAAAAAGGAAATATCAAAAAAGCGGTTTCCGGTGAGAGCATCGGAACGATTATCAGGGGGAATAACTAATGTCAACAGCAATCATTTCGGATGCGCAAAGCAAAATGACACAAGCAGTACAGGCTTTCTCGAGACAGCTGGCAACTGTACGTGCAGGTCGTGCGAATCCATCTCTTTTAGATAGTGTCTATGTAGATTATTATGGGGCATCCACACCATTGAATCAGCTCGCAAGCGTCACTGCTCCGGAAGCACGTATGCTTGTGATCACACCTTATGACAAAACTGCGATTTCTGACATCGAAAAAGCGATTCAAAAAGCAGACTTAGGTCTTTCTCCTTCCAGCGACGGTAATTTGATCCGGCTGAGCATCCCTGCATTGACAGAGGAGCGCCGGAAAGAATTGGTCAAGGTTGTGTCCAAGTATTTGGAAGAAGCAAAAGTACAAATTCGTAATGTTCGTCGTGACAGCAACGAGCAGCTTAAGAAAGCCGAAAAGAATAAAGAAATCACGGAAGATGATTTGAAGGGCTTCCAGGATGATGTGCAAACGGAAACGGATAAGCATATCAGCCAGCTTGAAGGTCTTGCGAAAGACAAAGAAAAAGAAATAATGGAAGTTTGACCCTTAACCATGTAAAATAAGTAGTACAAGACCCTCTTGCCAAAGGGGGTTTTTGCTCTTTTTGTGAGAAACAAAGAGCAGTACTGCACAGGGCACCTATGGCTACCTAGTCATCAGAGAATAAAGCCCAATGGAGGATTCAAGATGATTAAACTTCCTTTTTTCAACAGGAAAAGAAGAATAGAATTACAGCCGTCGACACTGCAGCTTGAGAATATCCCGGACCATGTGGCCATCATCATGGACGGAAATGGACGCTGGGCGAAAAAACGCGGACTTCCGAGGATTGCTGGACATAAAGAAGGGATGACGACAGTTCGGCGCATTGTAAAAGCTGCCAACCGGATTGATGTGAAGGTACTTACCTTATATGCCTTTTCCAAGGAAAATTGGAAACGTCCGCAAACAGAAGTGGATTTCTTGATGAAGCTGCCGAAGGAGTTTCTGACGACATACTTGCCGGAGCTTATCGAAGAGAATGTCAAGGTACAGACAATCGGAGACTTGGAAGGGCTGCCGTCCTTCACCAGGGAAGCTGTTAAAGAAGCGATGGAGAAGACCAAACATAATGATGGTCTAATCCTCAACTTTGCCTTGAACTATGGCGGACGGTATGAGCTTGTACATGCTGTAAAAAATATGATGCAGGACATCCACGACAATAAGCTGCAAATGACAGATATTGATGAAACGTGTATTTCCCGCTATTTATATACAGAAAAAATGGCAGACCCTGATTTGATAATCCGTACGAGCGGTGAGCACCGATTAAGCAACTTCCTCCTTTGGCAGAGTGCTTATGCAGAGCTCTGGTTTACGGAAGTACTGTGGCCTGATTTCGACGAGCTGCTGTTCGAGCAGGCAGTCAGTGATTTCCAGAACAGAAAACGGCGCTATGGCGGTATTTGAGGTGAATAATTAACAATGAAGCAACGATTGATTACAGCGATTATCGCAGGAATATTTTTCATGGTATTCGTGCTGCTTGGTAAGGTTTGGTTTGAGGCGTTCATTTATTTGATAGCGACCATCGCCTTCATCGAGCTTTTGCGTATGCGCAAAATAGCAAAATACAAAGTGCCATCCGTTGTGAGTGTCTTGCTGTTATGGGGACTGCTCTCCCCGGAATTGGGCATGATCAACACAATATTCGATATACATACCAATAAAACGGACATCTTGTTATTCTCCGTCATTCTTCTATTGAGCTACACGGTACTCGCAAAGAATCGGTTCACGTTTGAAGATGCGGGATTCCTGCTGATCACTGTTGTGTATATAGGATTCGGCTTCCTTTATTTCATCATTACAAGGAATGCCCCGAATGAAGTGATCGAAGGACATGTCGTAACCGGGTTATCCAAGTTCATTTTTGTACTGGTTGTTATATGGGCTACTGATTCAGGAGCTTATTTCTTCGGAAGAGCGTTTGGCAAACGTAAGCTATGGCCGACAATCAGCCCGAATAAAACGGTTGAAGGTGGTATCGGTGGACTTATTCTAGGCTGTATCGCCGGGGTTGTGTTCCATCTGGTTTCGCCTGTGAGCGGGTCCGTTTGGATCGTCGCCGGTGTTTGCATCTTGATTGCTGTCTTCGGGCAGCTTGGAGATATGGTCGAATCTGCTTTTAAACGGCATTATCTTGTAAAGGATTCCGGAAAAATCCTGCCGGGGCATGGCGGAATATTGGATCGCTTCGACAGTATGATTTTTGTTTTCCCAATCCTGCATTTAATTCAATTCATTTAATAGAGTATTAAGAGGAGCGTGTCCGATGAAAACAATCGCGTTATTAGGTGCAACTGGTTCAATCGGCCTTCAGACATTGGATGTCATCCGCAACCATCCGGAGGCGTTCCGGCTGCATAGCATGGCGTTTGGCCGTAATATTGAAAAAGCGATGCCGCTTATCAAGGAATTCGAACCGGCTGTTGTCGTCGTACAAGATGAATCGACAAAACAGAAGCTTCATCAGGCACTTCCACATGTAGAAATCCTGGTCGGTTCCAAGGGGATGGTAGCGATCAGTTCTGCCGGGGAAGTAGACGTCGTTGTAAATGCCGTTCTTGGCAGTATCGGTCTCGAGGCAACATTGGAAGCGATCCGCTCCAAAAAGCAAGTGGCATTTGCAAATAAAGAAACATTGGTCTCGGCTGGACACTTAGTCATGGCAGAAGCGAAAAAGCATGGTGTCAATCTGCTGCCGGTAGATAGTGAGCACGCAGCGATTTTCCAATGTCTGAACGGGGAGAAGCTCGAAGATGTAAACAAGCTGATCATCACTGCTTCCGGCGGAAGTTTCCGTGATAAGACAAGAGAAGAACTTAAGACTGTAACTTTGGAGGACGCACTGCGCCACCCGAACTGGAGCATGGGCCAGAAAATTACGATCGATTCGGCAACGATGATGAACAAAGGTTTGGAAGTCATCGAAGCTCATTGGCTCTTTGGAATCGATTATGAGGACATAGAAGTTGTCCAGCATCGGGAGAGCATCATCCATTCCATGGTCGAGTACAAGGATTACAGTGTCATCGCCCAGCTTGGCACACCTGATATGCGGGTACCGATCCAGTACGCCCTCACCTACCCTGAAAGACTTGATTTAGCAGTTTCAAAAAGGTTAAACTTAGTGGAAATAGGCAAACTCCACTTTGAAGAAATGAGTATGGAGCGATTCCCTTGTTTGCGTATGGCATATGAAGCAGGTAAGGCAGGAGGAACTGCCACCACTGTACTGAATGCGGCGAATGAGGAGGCGGTAGCCCTGTTTCTCGCAGGGAAAATCAATTTCCTGACGATAGAGGATTATGTAGCGCGGGCACTTGATGCACATGCTTATGAATCTTTCCCTTCTTTGGAAACAATCATGGAAACAGATCGTCTCACGCGGAGCCAAGTGAGGTCCTATATCCAATAAAGGCAGGTGCCCATTGTGACAACTATCATTGCGTTTATCCTAGTGTTCGGGCTGCTCGTTTTCGTGCATGAACTCGGACATTTGATTTTTGCGAAGCGAGCTGGCATGTTAGCACGTGAATTCGCCATCGGTTTTGGACCGAAGATTTTTACTTGGACGAAAAATGAAACTCTCTATACAATCAGACTGCTCCCGATCGGGGGGTACGTTCGTGTTGCCGGTGAAGATCCTGAAATCGTTGAATTGAAGCCAGGTCATCACATCGGGCTTGAGTTCAATGGAAAACAAGAAGTAACAAAGATTATTGTCAACAATAAATCCAAGCATCCGAACGCTCGTGTCATTGAAGTCGAGAATGCGGATCTGGATCACAGCCTGATGATTCATGGTTATGAGATAGGCGAGGAAGAACGCCTGTCTTTCCCTGTCCATGAGAAGGCGATGTATGTAATGGATGAGACGGAGACGCAAATCGCTCCTTATAATCGGCAATTCGCTTCCAAGAACAAGCGGCAGCGCGCAATGCAATTATTTGCCGGACCGCTGATGAATTTCCTGCTTGCGCTTGTGCTGTTTTTCATCCTTGCCCTTATACAGGGAGTACCAGCGGATAATGCGTCCGTAGGAACTGTACAAGATGGATCTGCTGCCCAAGAAGCCGGGATTGAGTCAGGGGATGAGATAACAGCAATCGACGGTACGTCGGTACAGACATGGGAAGAGTTTACGGCCATCGTCCGTGAAAATCCCGAAAAAGAGCTTGAAGCGACGATTGTCCGGGACGGGCAAGAACAGCAGCTGCAGATCACTCCTGCACTTGTGGAAAGCGGCGACCAGAAAATCGGTCAAATTGGTGTAACGCTCGCGATGGAGAAAGATTTCCTTGGCGCGATTCCTTATAGCTTCCAGCAAACATATGAATTCGGAACGATGATCATTACTAATTTGGGACAGCTCATAACCGGTCAGCTCAGTATCGATGCGCTATCCGGACCAGTTGGTATTTATGATGCGACAGATCAGGTCGTGAAAACAGGTCTGATCAATCTTATCCAGTGGACAGCATTGCTAAGTGTCAATCTTGGAATCGTCAATCTTGTCCCGCTTCCCGCACTTGATGGCGGACGTCTATTGTTCATCGGTGTGGAAGCATTGAGAGGCAAGCCGGTTGAGCCACAGAAAGAAGCGGTCGTCCACTTCATCGGATTCGCTTTGCTGATGCTTTTGATGATCGTGGTCACCTGGAATGATATACAGCGGTTATTTTTATGATGCAGAGGTGGAAGTATGCGACAAAGTAAAACATTTATCCCAACATTAAGAGAAGTGCCTGCAGATGCAGAAGCAATCAGCCATCAGCTGCTTGTAAAAGGCGGATATATCCGTCAGACTGCTTCTGGAATATACAGCTACCTGCCGCTCGGTACGAAGGTGCTGCGAAAAGTGGAAGCGATCATCCGTGAGGAATTGGATCGCATCGGTGCGAGCGAGATGCTCATGCCAGCACTGCAGCCGGCAGAGCTTTGGAAAGAGACAGGCCGCTGGAAGGTATACGGACCTGAACTGATGCGACTGCATGACCGGAATAATCGGGAATTCGCGCTGGGTCCTACTCATGAGGAAGTCACGACTAGCTTAGTACGTGATGAATTGAACAGCTATAAGAAATTACCGCTTACAGTGTATCAGATTCAAACGAAGTACCGGGATGAACAACGTCCTCGTTTTGGCCTTTTGCGCGGACGTGAATTCATCATGAAGGATGCGTATAGTTTCCATGCGGATTATGAAAGTCTGGATGAAGCCTATGAGACTATCTCTGACGCTTATCATCGCATCTTTAAACGAGTAGGCTTGAATTTCCGTGCCGTTGTCGCCGATTCAGGTGCAATGGGCGGAAAGGATACCCACGAATTCATGGCACTTGCTTCGATCGGGGAGGACACGATTGCCTTCAGTGATCAATCCGATTATGCGGCCAATATCGAGATGGCCCAAGTACTCGATCAAGGTCAAAAGCCTGAAGTGGATTCTATGCCTCTTGAAAAAATTGAAACACCGAACGTAAAGACGATGCAGCAAGTGGCGGATTATCTTGGTCACTCACTTGAAGAAGGTCTGAAAGCAGTTGTTTTCAAAGTGGATGATCGTCTTGTGATGGTCATTTCACGCGGCGATCATGAAATCAATGACATTAAAGTGAAGAATCTGTATCAAGCGCAAATTGTCGAACTTGCCGCTGAAGCGGAAGTGAAGCAAATGCTAGGTGCAGGATTCGGCTCGCTGGGACCGATCAATGTACCGGAAGAAATGGATGTCATTGCGGATAATGCGGTAAAATATGTGACAAATGTTACTTGCGGTGCCAATGAAGATGGTTTCCATTATAAGAATGTGAATCCGGAACGGGATTTCCGAGTAAAGCAATATGCTGATTTAAGATTCATTCAAGCTGGTGATCCATCACCAGACGGTCAAGGTACGATCCAATTTGCTGAGGGTATCGAAATTGGCCAGGTATTTAAGCTAGGCGAATTTTATGCCGATAAGATGCAAGCAACTTTCCTGGATGTACAAGGAAAGGCTAAAAACTTGATCATGGGCTGCTATGGTATTGGTGTATCGCGTACGCTTGCAGCTGCCGTCGAGCAGCACAGCAAGGAAGGCGCGATTGTATGGCCAAAATCCATCAGTCCATTCCAGGTGCATCTGATCAGCTTGAATCCTAAAAAAGACGAGCAGCGTGAACTGGCTGATCGTCTATATGAAAGATTACTTGAAGCGGGCGTCGATGTGTTGTACGATGATAGAAAGGAACGTGCCGGTGTCAAATTTGCTGATAGTGATTTGATCGGTATCCCAGTTCGCGTCACAGTCGGTAAACTTGCTGCTGATGGCGAAGTGGAAGTGAAGTTCCGCGATACTGAACAAGAAGCAGTTTCACATGAGAATGATCTGCTGGATCAAATAGCTGCTTATTTATAAAAATGTACAAGCCCTTGTCAAATCTTTGACAGGGGCTTTCGCAAGACCGCAGTACCAC
The DNA here is from genome assembly GCF_900101385.1 of Terribacillus halophilus. GTDB lineage: Bacteria > Bacillota > Bacilli > Bacillales > Amphibacillaceae > Terribacillus > Terribacillus halophilus. The sequence goes on along the minus strand of NZ_FMZB01000003.1, from coordinate 167,655 downwards.
TAGCGGGGGAGGAGAAGTCAATGAGTCTAAGCCAAAACGAAAAAATGGACATGCTCCTTGAGCAGATCCAGCTAGATGAAGAAACCATTGCAGCTCATTTCAAAGAGAGTCAGCTTGAGAAATTGGAAGTGGACCCAAAAGCGAAGTCCTGGCATTTTCATTTTCAACTGGCCAATCTGCTGCCGCCAACAATATATAAAATCTTCACTGCCAAGCTGACAGAAGCATTTGCACATATCGCTGCTGTGAACTGGTCGATTCGTTGTGTCACGAATACAGTCGAAAGTGACCACATCCAGGATTATTGGAAGGATTTCGTTCTTACTTATCCCAAATTATCACCTGCTTACAAGGATTTGGTACAAACACAAGTTCCAGTAGTTAACGGTAATAAGATTATGTTAACTGCGAGGAATGAAGCGGAAGCAAGCGCTTTGAAAAAAAGGCTGGAACCTGCTTTCCAAACTTATTGTGAGAAAATCGGGGCCGGCCTTTACATGCTTACGGTCACTGTTCAGGAACAAAACATGGAGGAATTGACCAAATTCCGTGAGCAAAAAGCGATGGAAGACAGCTTGCTCGTCCAAAAAGCAATCAAGGATTCCGAAGAACGGGCGAAGAAACAGGAGGAAGCTCCGCAAGGTCCTGTTATGATCGGTTATGGTATCAATGACGAGATCACACCAATGCAGGATATCCAAGACGAAGAACGCCGCATGGCAGTTCAGGGTTATGTATTTGATGTGGATATAAGAGAGTTGCGCTCTGGCCGCCACTTGCTTATCGCAAAAGTGACGGATTACACAGACAGTTTCCAAATCAAAATGTTTTCCAAAGGCAATGAAGATGCGGATAAATTCAAACAGCTCAAAAAGGGTATGTGGATAAAGGCGCGCGGAAGCATCCAGACAGATAACTTCACCAATGAACTGACCATGATGGCAAATGACATCAATGAAATAACTGTCACGCTTCGTAAAGATGAAGCTGAAGAAGGGGAAAAGCGAGTCGAGCTGCATGCTCATACGCTCATGAGTCAAATGGATGCTGTCACGTCAGCCAGCCGTTTGATCGAGACAGCAGCAAGGTTCGGTCATGATAGTATTGCAATCACCGATCATGCTGTCGTGCAGAGTTACCCGGAAGCATTCGCTGCTGGTAAGAAGAACAATATTAAAGTCATCTATGGCTTGGAAGCCAACCTTGTCGATGACGGGGTGCCGATTGCCTACAATAGTAAGGATATCAATCTGGAAGACGCGACTTACATCGTATTTGACGTAGAGACGACAGGTCTTTCTGCTTCTTACGACAAAATCATTGAATTAGCTGCGGTGAAATTCCATGACGGTGAAATCATCGATCGATTTGAACGTTTCGCCAATCCGCATCAAAAACTGAGTCAGACAATCATCGACCTTACCGGAATCACAGATGATATGCTGGTGGATGCCCCGGAGATCGAGGATGTGCTAAACGATTTCCATGCTTGGATGGGCGATGATATATTGGTTGCGCATAATGCAAGCTTTGATATGGGCTTTTTGAATCAAGGGTTCAAGCGGATCGGTTTGGAGAAGGCGCCCAATGCTGTCATTGATACATTGGAGCTTGCCAGATTTTTGTTTCCGCAGCTGAAGAACCACCGGCTGAATACGCTATGTAAGTTCCTTGATATAGAACTGACGCAGCATCACCGGGCGATTTATGATACGGAAGCAACCAGCTATTTATTATGGCGATTGCTGAAAGAAGCGTTCAAAAAAGAGATAATGAACCATGATCAGCTCAATCATTATATGGGCGAAGGGAATGCCTATCAACGCTCCCGTCCATACCACTGTACGATTTATATTCAGAATGAAGTCGGCTTGAAAAATATGTACAAGCTTGTCAGCATGTCCCATGTGGATTACTTCTACCGTGTTCCCCGGATTCCGCGCTCCAAACTGGAACAGCACCGGGAGGGCTTGATCATCAGCTCTGGCTGTGACAAAGGGGAAGTGTTCGAAGCGATGATGCAAAAATCAAAGGAAGATGCAGCAGAAGCCGCAGCCTTTTACGATGTCATCGAAATACAGCCACCATCAAATTATTATCACTTGATCGAAAAAGAGCTTGTGCAGAATGAAGCGCATCTGTTTGATATTCTGCGTAATCTTGTCGAGCTTGGTGAAGATTTGGAGAAACCCGTAGTGGCGACTGGTAATGTACATTATATTGAAAAACATGAAAAGCAGTACCGGAACATCTTGATCAAGACACAGAATGGTAATCCGCTTAGCAGGCAGACATTGCCGGATGTACATTTCCGCACAACGAACGAGATGATTGCTTGTTTTGATTTCCTGCCTGCCGAAAAGGCAAAAGAAGTGGTCGTAACCAACACACAGAAAGTGTCGGACATGATAGATGATGTGAAGCCGGTCAAGGAAGATTTGTACACGCCCAACATCGATGGTGCCGAGGATGAAATGCGTCAGATGAGCTATGACCGCGCACGGAGCATTTATGGCGACCCTTTGCCGGAAATAGTCGAGAAACGAATTGAAAAAGAACTGAAAAGCATCATCGGGCACGGTTTTGCCGTTATCTATCTTATTTCGCATAAACTGGTGAAAAAATCACTGGATGACGGCTATTTAGTCGGGTCCCGGGGATCGGTCGGTTCGTCGCTGATAGCGACACTTACCGATATTACCGAAGTAAACCCGCTGCCGCCGCATTATGTGTGTCCAAGCTGTAAATATAACGAATTTTTCAATGATGGATCGGTTGCCAGCGGCTATGACCTGCCAGAGAAAGCATGTCCGACATGCGGGGAGCCATTGAAGCGTGATGGTCAGGATATCCCGTTCGAAACATTCCTCGGATTCAAAGGAGACAAAGTTCCCGATATCGATTTGAACTTCTCCGGTGCTTATCAGCCACAAGCCCATAACTACACGAAGGTGCTTTTCGGGGAAGATAAGGTATATCGTGCCGGTACGATCGGTACCGTCGCTGAGAAAACTGCTTATGGCTATGTGAAAGGATATGCCAGTGATAATCAGCTCCATATCCGCAACGCGGAAGTGGATCGGCTGGTCCAAGGGTGTACGGGTGTGAAAAGAACGACCGGTCAGCACCCTGGTGGTATAATTGTTGTACCGGATGACCAAGATATATATGACTTCACACCGATCCAGTTCCCGGCGGATGATCGCAATTCAGAATGGAAGACGACTCACTTCGATTTCCATTCTATTCACGATAACTTGCTGAAACTGGATATACTCGGACACGATGATCCGACCGTCATCCGTATGCTTCAGGATTTGTCCGGTATCGATCCGAAGACAATTCCGACAAATGACCCGGAAGTGATGAAGATTTTTTCCGGAACGGAATCATTAGGTGTGACACCAGAACAAATCATGTGTAAAACGGGTACACTTGGTGTACCGGAGTTCGGTACACGTTTCGTCCGGCAGATGCTGGAGGACACTAATCCGTCGACATTTGCCGAACTGGTCCAGATATCCGGACTTTCCCACGGTACCGATGTGTGGCTTGGCAATGCCCAGGAACTGATCAACAGCGGCATTTGCACATTGCCTGAAGTAATCGGCTGTCGTGATGACATCATGGTTTATTTGATGCACCGGGGTCTGGACTCATCGCTTGCCTTTAAGATCATGGAGTCTGTCCGTAAAGGGAAAGGTCTCCAAGATGAATGGGTCGAAGAGATGAAAAAGAACAATGTACCTGATTGGTATATCGACTCCTGCCTGAAGATCAAGTACATGTTCCCGAAAGCACACGCAGCTGCATATGTCCTGATGGCAGTGCGGATTGCTTACTTTAAAGTGCATCATCCGATTCTTTTCTATGCCGCGTACTTCAGTGTACGTGCAAGTGATTTTGAGCTTGATACGATGATCAAAGGCCCGGAAGCGATCCGTCAGCGTATCAACGAAATCAACCAAAAAGGACATGATGCTTCTCCAAAAGAGAAGAACCTTGTTACTGTATTGGAGCTTTCCCTGGAAATGTGCGAGCGTGGATTCCACTTCCAGCGAGTGGACTTGTACAAGTCCAGTGCCACAGATTTCCTGGTGGATGGGGATAGTTTGATCCCTCCGTTCAACGCCATTGACGGACTCGGTACCAACGCTGCGCTCAATATCGTGAAAGTACGGGAAGACGGGGAATTCCTTTCGAAAGAAGATCTCCGTGAGCGAAGCAGGATCAGTAAGACAGTATTGGAGTATATGGATCAGCATGGCTGTCTGGAAGGAATGGCCGACCAGAACCAGCTTTCGCTATTCTAACAGGAATCTTGCCTAAACAAGAAACTTGTGGTATATTATCCAATAGCGGTATTGATACGAACCAGATCAAGAGTGGGATTACCCACTCTTTTTCATACCCATGGATTCGGCATCAAGTTTGTAAGGGGAGCGCCTCTTCGTTGTTTTGTAGCAAAAAGCACATGATAAACATTGTTCCCTTGCTTCCATTTCGGGCAAGGGTTTTCTATTGAGAGGCATACCCTACCCGATTTAAAGTAATATTCGCCTGAAAGCGTGCAGTAAAGGAGGAAGCATTTTGGCAGCCAATATAACGGAAGTTACGGAAAGCTATCTACAACCAATCATGGAAGAGCTGCATCTGGAGCTGGTCGATGTGGAATTCGTCAAGGAAGGCAAGAACTGGTTCCTGCGTGTCTATGTCGATAAAGCGGAAGGCATCGATATCGAAGAATGCGCCATCGTTTCAGAGAAATTGAGCGCAGTTCTCGATGAGAATGATCCGGTTGATTTCCCATACTTCCTGGAGGTTTCTTCGCCAGGAGCGGAAAGACCGCTGAAAACAAAACAAGCAATCACAAACAGCATCGGCAAGACAGTCTATGTGAAACTGTACGAGCCGATCGATAATGAGAAAGAGTACCAAGGTACATTGAAGGCGTTCGAAGACGATGTATTGACATTGGAAGTCATGATCAAAGCGAGGAAAAAGGAAGTGTCCCTTCCATATGAGAAAATCGCGAAGGCACGTCTGGCTGTAACGTTTAACTAAAGGGGGATATACGAGTGAGCAGCGAGCTTTTTGATGCCATTACTTATTTGGAGAAAGAGAAAGGGATTAATAAGGATGTCCTGATCGAAGCGCTGGAAGCAGCCTTGATCTCCGCTTATAAAAAGAACTTCAAGTCCGCGACCAATGTACGTGTCGATTTGAATGAAACAACTGGATCCATGAAAGTATTCGCCCGCAAGGATGTAGTCGAGGAAGTCGAGGACAGCCAGCAGCAAATGACGCTCGATGAGGCCCGTGCCATTTCTGGTACGTACGATATCGGCGATGTCGTTGAAATTGAAGTGACACCGAAGGACTTCGGCCGCATTGCAGCACAGGCTGCAAAACAAGTGGTCACACAGCGCGTGCGTGAAGCTGAGCGCGGCGTCATCTTCAGTGAATATGCTGATCGGGAAGAAGATGTTATGACTGGTATCGTTTCCCGCAATGATCCAAGATTCATCTATGTGGATCTTGGCAAAATCGAGGCAAAGCTGCCGGAAAGCGAGCAGATGCCGACAGAAAAATATGAGATTCATGATCGCCTGAAGGTGTACGTGACAAAAGTTGAGAACACAAACAAAGGACCGAGCATCTTCGTTTCCCGGACCCATCCAGGTCTATTGAAGCGATTATTTGAAATGGAAGTGCCGGAAATCTATGATGGTACTGTAGAAATCCGCTCAGTCGCTCGTGAGGCAGGGGATCGTTCGAAGATTTCCGTCTACGCTTCCCAAGCGGAAGTCGATCCGGTCGGCTCTTGTGTTGGTCAGCGCGGTCAGCGTGTCCAAGCAATCGTGAATGAACTCAAAGGTGAAAAGATCGATATCGTTGAGTGGTCAGAAGATCCTGTCGAGTATGTATCCAATGCCCTTAGTCCATCCAAAGTCATCTCTGTACTGGTTGATGAAGAAGAAAAAGCGACAACAGTCATCGTGCCTGACTACCAGCTTAGCCTTGCCATTGGTAAGCGCGGTCAAAACGCACGCCTGGCAGCGAAATTGACAGGCTGGAAAATCGATATCAAATCCGAGACAGAAGCACGTGAGCTCGGTTTATTGACTGATCAGGATACAGAAGCGATGGACTTCGACGATTTAGACGAAGACACATATTGATAAGGGGCGCTGTATATGAAACAAAAGAAGGTTCCGCTTCGAAAATGTGTGGTTTCCAATGAAATGAAGCCGAAACAGGAATTGATCCGGGTCGTCCGTAACAAAGAAGGCGAAGTTTTCGTGGATGAAACCGGCAAGAAGAATGGCCGCGGTGCGTATGTCTCCAAGGATGCGGCTGTCATTGCAAAAGCGAAGAAACAAGATACGCTGGCGCGTCACTTGAATGCACAGATCGATGATTCTATTTATGAAGAACTTGAGCGATTAGCAAAAGGTCAGCACTCATGAGTAAAAATTATTTGAATTTGTTAGGGCTTGCTGTGCGTGCCGGACAATGCACCTTCGGGGAAGAAGCGATTGTCCGGGATGTCCAACGGCAAAAAGCAAAGCTAGTAATAGCTGCCAGTGATATCGGTCCCCAAACCTTGAAGAAACTTCGCAACAAGACCGATTTTTACAACATCGCCTTTTGGCAGGTGGAGGAGGACCGGGAGCAATTATCACAAGCGATTGGTAAATCCGGCAGAGTCGCAATTGCCATTTTGGATAAAGGCTTTGCAGACAAATTGAAATCTTTGCTCACTGAATCCACTCGGAGGTGAACGTATGTCAAAGATTCGTGTTTACGAATACGCAAAAGAGAAAAACGTTTCCAGTAAGGAAATCATCAATAAACTTAAAAGTATGAATATCGAAGTGTCCAATCATATGTCCATGATCAATGAATCGGCGAAGGATAGATTGGATAAAAGCTTCACAGGAAAAAGCGCGAGCAGCGAGAAAGTAGCGATTAAAACGGGGAACTCAGCAAACACATCCAACTCAAGCAATAACAATGGTCAGAACAACAAGCCGAAAAGCAAAGCCGGCGGCGGTCAAAACCGCAACCAGCAGCGCAATGGCAACAAAAAACCTGGCAAGGGCGGACAGAACAATAACAGACGCGGCGGCCGGAACAACAATCGTAACCAAAAAGCTCCGCAGCAGAAACGTCCGGAAATGCCGACTCCAGATAAAATTACCTTCAAAGGGTCTTTGACTGTCAGTGAATTGGCAGCCAAGCTTCACAGGGAGTCCACTGAAATCATCAAGAAACTCTTCCTCCAAGGTGTCATGGCAACGAAAAACCAGGACTTGGATAAAGATGCAATTGAAATGATTTGTTTAGAGTACAATGTCGAAGTGGAAGAAGAAGTGGACGTTGATGTAACAGATCTGGATAACTATAAAATCGAAGATAAAGCAGAAGACCTTCAGGAACGTCCTGCTGTCGTTACGATCATGGGACACGTTGACCATGGTAAAACAACTTTGCTTGATTCCATCCGTGACACGAAAGTCACTGAAGGCGAAGCAGGCGGAATCACGCAGCATATCGGTGCGTATCAAGTGGAAGATAATGGCAAGAAAATCACTTTCCTTGATACTCCTGGTCACGCAGCTTTCACAAGCATGCGTTCCCGCGGTGCGCAAGTAACGGATATCGCGATTCTAGTCGTAGCTGCCGATGATGGTGTTATGCCGCAGACAGTCGAAGCGATCAACCACGCAAAAGCTGCTGGAGTTCCGATCATCGTAGCGGTAAACAAAATCGATTTGGAAGGTGCCAACCCGGATCGAGTGATGCAAGAGCTGACGGAACATAGCCTGATTCCTGAGGACTGGGGCGGGGATACAATTTTCGTCCAGCTTTCTGCGAAGAAACGTGAAGGTATCGATGATTTGCTTGAAATGATCCTGCTTGTAACCGAGGTTGAAGAATTGAAAGCGAACCCGAACCGCTCGGCAGAGGGAACTGTAATCGAGGCACAATTGGATAAAGGACGCGGTCCGGTAGCAACCTTGCTTGTTCAGAACGGTACGCTCCATGTCGGTGACAGCATTGTCGTCGGTAATGCATTCGGCCGTGTACGTGCAATGGTCAATGACTTGGGCCGTCGTGTGAAAATAGCGCCGCCTTCCACTCCAGTCGAGATTACCGGTTTGAACTCCGTGCCTAATGCAGGAGATCAATTCATGGTATTCAAAGACGAGAAGCAAGCTCGTCAAGTCGGGGAAGCAAGACAACAAAAACAAGTGGAAGAAAATCGTTCCACTGGTGCGCGAGTCAGCCTTGATGATCTGTTTAACCAGATCAAGCAAGGGGAAGTGAAAGATATCAACCTAATCGTGAAAGCGGATGTGCATGGTACCGTGGAAGCGATGGCTGCATCTTTGGAGAAAATTGAAGTCGAAGGTGTTAAAGTCCGCATCATTCACACTGGTGTAGGTGCGATTACAGAATCTGATGTCATCTTGGCATCTGCTTCGAATGCAATCATCATCGGGTTTAACGTTCGTCCGGATGCTAATGCGAAAAAAGCGGCGGAATCCGAAAACGTTGATATCCGTCAGCATCGCATCATCTACAAAGTGATCGAGGAAATCGAATCCGCGATGAAAGGGATGCTTGATCCCGAGTTCGAAGAGAAAGTCATCGGACAAGCGGAAGTTCGCCAAATCATCAAGGTGTCCCGTATCGGTACGATTGCCGGAAGTTATGTCACGGAAGGTAAAATCACACGTGATTCTTCGATCCGTGTCATTCGTGATGGGATCGTCATCGTCGAGGATGAAATCGATTCCTTGAAACGATTCAAGGATGATGTCCGTGAAGTTGCCACAAACTATGAGTGTGGAATCACATTGAAGAATTTCCACGATCTTAAAGAAGGCGACATATTCGAAGCATACGTGATGGAAGAAATCGAAAGAAAATGATTCTGTCTGCGGTTGTAGAGTGTATGATCTATGACGCGCATTCCCTCAAGGATAAGCGCTCGGTCGTCAAACGGATCACCACAAGGATCGGGGGATCGTTCAATATTGCCATCAGCGAAGCAGACTACCATGATCTATGGCAGCGCACTTGCTTTGAACTGGTGACGACATCCCCTGATCGTGTCCGGGCTGAACGGGTGATGGATCAGGCGCTTGCCTTGATTGATTCTTTTCCGGAGATTGAGAGAACAGCTACTGAAAAGCAGTGGCTTTAGCATCCCTCCGAATGACGATGAGGTGATTATATGAGTGAATTACGAGCAAATCGCGTCGCAGAGCAGATGAAAAAAGAGCTTGGCGATATTATATCCAGAAAGATCAAAGATCCGCGAATTGGCTTTGTGACGGTGACAGATGTGGAAGTGACTGGAGACCTGCAGCAGGCGAAAGTTTATATCTCCGTCCTTGGCGATGAGAAGCAAAAGCATAATACGCTTCTTGGATTGGCGAAAGCAAAAGGATTCATCCGCTCAGAGATCGGCAGACGCATACGTTTGCGCAAGACCCCGGAGCTGGCATTTGAATTCGACGAAGCTGTAGAACAAGGTAATCGAATCGAACATCTCTTGAAGGAGCTCAACGATTCCGACAGATAAGAGACGATGGAGAATCCCTTCGCCCTTCATGGGAGGAAGGGATTCTTTTTTACATAGGACAAAGGAGTGCTGGCATTGAATGGTATCCTGGCATTATGGAAACCAAAAGGGATGACTTCCCACGATTGCGTGTTCAAGGCGCGCAAAATATTACAAACGAAAAAGATCGGGCACACAGGCACATTGGATCCGGACGTCGAAGGCGTATTACCGCTCTGTATCGGCCAGGCAACTAAGATTGTTCCTTATTTGACCGACACGTCCAAAACCTATGTCGCAGAGGTGTCACTCGGTACCGCAACAGAGACCGAGGACAAAAGCGGCGCTGTGATCGAGGAAAAGCCGGTCACTGAACCGATTCCTTTGCAAGCTATCGAGTCGGTCCTCCAGCAGTTCACCGGAGAAATCGAACAAGTACCGCCGATGTATTCCGCAATCAAGGTGGCGGGGCGGAAATTGTATGAATACGCTCGGAAAGGGCAAGAAGTAGAGCGTCCCATCCGGAAGGTGACGATACATGAAATCGTCCTGGACAAAGCTTCTGTAAGCGAAAATGGCAGTGTGTTCCGGTTCACCGTCAGCTGCTCAAAAGGTACTTATGTCCGTACACTTTGTGTGGATATAGGCAAAGCACTTGGCTACCCTGCCCATATGAGCAGCTTGGAACGAATACAGGCAGGAGCATTTCGTACACAGGATACGGTCACTTTTGCTAAAATGGAAGAGGCAATGGAAGCAGGCAGTATGGAACAATTGCTGCAGCCGATCACGAAGGCGGTAGATTTCATGCCTCTGATCGAGGCAGATGCCGTGATTGAACAAAAGGTCAGGTACGGCCAGCGACTCAAACGACCGGCAGAAGCGGATCTCTATCGTGTTCAAAAGGGTGATCAGCTTCTCGGGATTTATGAGACGCACCCTGCCTATCCACATTTACTGAAGCCAAAACGAGTATTCGTATCAGGGAAAGCAGGAGGCACAGATGCAAACGATTAAACTACATTATTCAGAAACGATGAAACTGGATGACATGCCTGCAGTCAGTGCAGCTATCGGCTTTTTTGATGGCATCCACCGAGGGCATCAGGAGGTCATACGCCGGGCAATCGATGCTGCTCGGGAAAAACAGCTGAAAAGTGCGGTCATTACCTTCCATCCGCATCCATCCGTCGTATTGGGAAAAACGGATACAAGAGAAGATTATCTAACCCCGCTCCGTGAAAAAGAGGCGATTCTAAAGAGTATGGGTATTGATTACCTGTATTTGATTGGCTTTACGAAGGAGCTTGCTGGTCTAAGTCCCGAGAACTTCATCGAGCGCTTTATCAACGGGCTGGCAGTGCGCCATCTTGTATCTGGTTTCGATTTCACCTATGGCAAAAAAGGCGCAGGGAATGCGGATACTCTTCAGGATGCTGCTGCGCAGCAAGCATTCTCTTATGAAGCCGTGGCGAAAGTGGAAAGTGATGAAGAGAAAATCAGTTCGACGAAAATCCGTCAGCTTGTAGCCGATGGAGAAGTGGAAGCGGCCACCGAGCTGCTCGGTCATCCGCTCACATTGACAGGGGAAGTCATCACTGGCGACCAGCGCGGACGCACCATCGGATATCCGACAGCGAATATCCGCATCAAGGAGGATTATTTCCTGCCTAAAGTGGGCGTTTATGCTGTAGACGTAAGGATCAAGGACAAAACCTACGCCGGGATGGCGAACCTCGGTTTCAAACCAACTTTCCAGCAAGATGCTGTCGCTCCGAATCTGGAGGTGCACATACTCGATTTCGATGAACAGATATATGGTGAGGAAGTTACCGTATCCTGGCGTAAATTCATCCGGGAGGAAGTCAAATTCAACGGAATTGAAGCACTTGTTGCACAGCTGGACCGCGATAAAGAACAGATCAGCGCATATTTTGCATAGAATGTTGTCCAAGAGACTTGCAATCTGTCTGTAAAAAGTGTAATCTGGACTATGGAAAACCTTCGCTTGGCAATTCGCTACTCCGGCGATTGCTCGGGGAATGGGGTTACTATCAGATTTTTTAGGAGGAATTACAAATGGCAATCTCTAAAGAGCGCAAGAATCAACTGATCGCAGAATACAAAACACATGACACTGATACTGGTTCACCAGAAGTGCAAATCGCTGTTTTGACGGAGGAAATCACTACACTTAACGATCACCTTCGTACACACAAAAAAGATCACCATTCACGCCGTGGCCTATTGAAAATGGTTGGTCGTCGCCGTCACTTGTTGAACTATCTTCGCGAAAAAGATGTTACACGTTACCGCGAACTAATCCAAAAACTTGGCCTACGCCGATAAGATTGACTAAAAAGCGGGAATTTTTCCCGCTTTTTCTATAGGAGAAAACCTATTATACATAGTGTAAACGGAACCTGGACTGGTGCATAATACAAAGACAGGGTCCAATGTAAGATTAACGAGAGGGGCTTTAATTAATGGCAGACCAAAAACAAGTGTTCTCCACCGAAATTTCCGGACAGACTTTCACTGTCGAAATTGGAGAACTTGCCAAGCAAGCGAACGGCGCTTGTCTCATCCAGTACGGCGATACTTCCGTACTGTCCACTGTCACAGGTTCGAAGGAACCGAAGGACTTGCCGTTCTTCCCATTGACAGTGAACTACGAAGAAAGACTATATGCAGTAGGTAAGATCCCAGGCGGTTTCATCAAACGAGAAGGACGTCCGAGTGAGAAAGCAGTGCTCGCTTCACGTTTGATCGATCGTCCGATTCGTCCTTTATTCCCGGATGGATTCAGAAACGACGTGCAAGTCATCAGCATGGTCATGAGTGTGGATCAGGATTATTCTTCTGAGATTGCAGCAATGATCGGTTCTTCCATTGCAATCAGCATCTCTGACATCCCATTCCACGGTCCAATAGCGGGTGTGGTAGTAGGTCGTGTCGACGGAGAATTCGTTATCAACCCGACGAAGGAACAGCAAGAGAAAAGTGATATCGATCTGTCTGTAGCTGGAACAAAAGACGCAATCAACATGGTGGAAGCAGGCGCACAGGAAGTGCCTGAGGATATCATGCTGGAAGCTATCATGTTCGGTCACGAAGAGATCAAGCGGCTTGTTGCTTTCCAGGAAGAGATTGTTGCTGCTGTCGGCAAAGAAAAAATGGAAGTGCAGCTCTTCGATTTGGACAAGGAATTGACCGAAGATGTCAAGAACCGCTGCTATGATCAGCTGAAAGCGGCAATCGAAGTCCACGAGAAGAAAGCACGCGAAGCGGCGATCAGTGAAGTCAAGAACGAGATGGTCATGTTCTATGAAGAGCAGGAAGCAGATGAGAATACAATCAAGCAGGTCAAGGGCATCTTGGACAAGCTTGTGAAGGAAGAAGTCCGCCGTGCCATCACGAAAGACAAAATCCGTCCTGATGGTCGTGGCGTCGATGAGATTCGTCCATTGTCTTCCCGCATTGGTGTACTACCTCGTACACATGGATCTGCATTATTCACACGGGGTCAGACTCAGGCACTTAGTGTTTGTACATTGGGCGCACTTGGCGATGTGCAGATTCTTGATGGGCTTGATACAGAAGAAACGAAGCGTTTCATGCATCATTATAACTTCCCTCATTTCAGTGTTGGGGAGACAGGACCGATCAGAGGACCAGGCCGTCGTGAAATCGGACATGGTGCCCTTGGTGAGCGTGCTTTGGAGAAGGTCATTCCTTCCGAGAAGGACTTCCCGTATACAATCCGCCTTGTATCCGAAATCCTTGAATCGAACGGTTCCACGTCCCAGGCTAGCATTTGTGCCAGCACAATGGCGATGATGGATGCTGGTGTCCCAATCAAAGCTCCGGTAGCCGGTATTGCAATGGGATTGGTTAAATCAGGTGATGATTATACGATCCTTACCGATATCCAAGGCATGGAAGATGCACTGGGCGATATGGACTTCAAAGTTGCCGGTACCGAAAAAGGCGTCACAGCTTTGCAAATGGATATCAAGATCGAAGGCTTGAGCCGGGAAATCCTTGAAGAAGCACTTACGCAAGCGCGTAAAGGCCGTTTGGAAATCCTCGATCATATGATGTCAACAATCAGTGAACCGAAAGAAGAGCTGTCCGCATATGCTCCGAAAATCCTGACGATGACAATCAATCCGGATAAAATCCGTGATGTCATCGGGCCAAGCGGTAAACAAATCAATAAAATCATCGAAGAAACTGGTGTCAAAATCGATATCGAACAAGATGGCACAGTATTCATCTCTTCCACTGATTCTGCGAAGAACGAACTTGCGAAGCAGATCATCTCAGACATCGTACGTGAGGTCGAAGTCGGTGAAGTGTATGAAGGAACAGTCAAACGAATCGAGAAATTCGGGGCCTTTGTTGAATTGTTCAAAGGAAAAGACGGCTTGGTTCACATCTCCGAACTTGCTGAAGAACGCGTAGGCAAAGTGGAAGATGTTGTGAAAATCGGCGATAAGCTGAAAGTGAAAGTCAAAGAAATCGATCGTCAAGGACGAGTGAACCTTTCACATAAACAATTATTGATCGAAGCCAAAAAGGAAAAAGAACAGCAGGAATCTGCTGAAGAATGAGCAAAAGCGAAGAAACTGGTTCAGCCAGTTTCTTTTTTTGACGGATAAAGATGCTATGCTTGTTCTTCCTTGTCCCAACCCTTCATAAGCTAGATTAGGGAGGGATGGGAATGCACCGGATTATCATTCACCTAATCGTATTCATCACACTGATATTTCTGCTTATCGACAGCGGTCACGCGCCGTTCCAGACAGCATCTGTCGCTCATCATCCGGCTTTTTCTGATGTGGCAGTACGGGCAGATGAAGAAGAGCTGCGACAGGAAATAGAAGCAGTACGCAAAGAAGTCGAACGGCCGGCTGAAAATGCGCGAATCGATAAGATATGGAAGAAGGTGCCCGGAAAGGCTGGTACCAAGGTAGACATCGATGCTTCCTTGGAAAAAATGAAGAAGGCTGGTATGTTTGATCGTGAGCTGCTTGTAGTCGAAGAAGTAAAGCCGGAAATCACGCTTGATGAGCTGCCCGCATCTCCAATATACCGTGCCAGGGATGACCAGGAGCAAGTCGCTCTATTAATTAATGTATCATGGGGGGAAGACCATATTCCATCAATTTTGCAAACGTTGAAAGATGCCAATGTGAAGGCTAATTTCTTCATCGAAGGAAAATGGGCAAAGGAACATAATCAGCTTGTCGAGATGATCAAGGAAGAAGGACATGTCATCGGGAACCACGCATACAACCATCCTGATATGAAAAAAATGAGCAAAATCGACTCGGCAGAGCAAATAAGTCAGACGAACGAAATCATCCATGCCATAACAGGTGACAAACCAGTCTATTTTGCCCCGCCGAGCGGTAGCTTCAATGACGGGGTCATCCAAGCTGCCAATGAACAGCAGATGGAAACAATTCTTTGGTCAGTCGATACCATTGATTGGCAAAAGCCGACAGTTCCTGTTATGATGAAACGCGTGACCGAAAAACTGCATCCCGGAGCTTTCATCCTCATGCATCCTACCCCAGTCGTGGAGGCGGGATTGGCAGATATGCTGAAGATGATGGAAGAGAAGGGGTACAGTGTGTCTAGTTTGGATACGATATTGAATGAAGGAAGATAATGGTACAATACGATGTACTGTTGATTGGGAGGATTTGATTTTGCTGCAGAAGCATACATGCAAAAATGGTCTAAGAGTGGTAGTGGAAAACATGCCATCAGTACGGTCTGTTACAATTGGCATTTGGATTTTAACAGGTTCAAGGAACGAAGAAGCGAAAAATAATGGTTTGTCTCACTTTTTGGAGCATATGTTCTTCAAAGGGACGAAGAATCGTTCTGCCAAAGAAATAGCCGAGGCCTTCGATGCTATCGGAGGTATGGTTAATGCGTTTACTTCCAAGGAATATACATGCTATTACGCTAAAGTGCTGGACACGCATAAAGATTTTGCACTGGAAGTATTAGCTGACATGTTCTTTGAATCTCAGTTCGCGCAGGAAGAAATCGAGAAGGAGCAGAAGGTCGTCTTGGAAGAAATCAAGATGGCTGAAGATACGCCCGATGATATCATCCATGATTGGCTGGCTGAAGCTGCTTATGGCAAGCATCCGCTTGGATTGCCGATTCTCGGTACAGAAGATACGCTGATGAGTTTTACCAGTGAATCGGTAAGGAATTACAAAGAGTCGCATTATGTACCGGAGAAAATGGTCGTGTCAGTCGCCGGGAATGTTGATGAATCCTTCATCCAGACTGTGGAGGGACATTTTGGAGCCTTCCAAGCCGATTCGGCTCACCGGACGCTTGAAGTGCCGGGATTCAATCCGAATATGATCAGCCGAACCAAGGAAACGGAACAAGCTCATTTGGCAATCGGTTATCAAGGATTGAAATTGGATGATCCATCAAGCTATAGCCTGATGGTCGTGAACAATGTCTTGGGCGGCAGCATGAGCTCTAGATTGTTCCAGGATGTCAGGGAAGAAAAAGGTTTGGCTTACTCTGTATTTTCCTATCATAGTACGCACATGGATAGCGGTATGCTTACCATCTATGCCGGAACTGGCAAAGAACAGCTGGAAAAACTCCAGAAAACAATTTCCGAGACGCTTTCGAAGCTGAAAGCAGACGGCATCACCGACAAAGAGTTCAACAACACGAAAGAACAGCTGAAAGGGAACTACATGCTTGGATTGGAGAGTACAAATAGCAGAATGAGCCGGAATGGCCGAAATGAACTCCTCCTTGGCAAGCATCCATCTTTGAATGAATTGATTGAAAGAATCGACAATGTAACGATGGACGATGTGGACGCTGTCATCCAAGAGATCTTCGGCAAAGAACAGGCGACGGCGATTGTCGCACCAAAATAAAAGGAGCTGATCTGCTTTGCGTTTCAAGGACATAGGTGATAAAGAGATCATTGATGTGAACAATGGCGAACGTTTAGGTGTGCTTGGTCAGACTGATATCGAGTTCAACCCGGTCACTGGAAAAATCGATGCATTTCTCATACCGAATTATAAATGGTTCGGGTTGCGCAAGGAAGGCAGTGATAATCGCATCGCCTGGGAGGAAATCCAGACAGTCGGCAAACATATGATACTTATAAAGACGTAAATCTTGCCAGTGCATGGATGCACTGGCTTTTTTGTGTTTGCATCATGCCCCAATTCAATCACTCCTTACGGTTCTCCTCATATGATAACTGGAAAGCAATTATCTCAATGAAAAGATGTATGAAAATATGTTCTAGAGCGAGGTGAGAGTTTGACCACTGAATTGACTATCGCTGTTCTTGGCGGTGATGCCCGCTACTTGGAGATGATTCGCAGCTTGCAATGCAGTGCGAATGCATCTGTATTTGCGGTGGGCTTCGAACAAATCAGTCAAAGCTTCACCGGCGGTATCCAGCGGGAACTGGATGATCTTGATCCGCAGCGTCTGAATGCGATCATCCTTCCGATTCCCGGGGTTGGTCCTGATGGGCAGATTGCAACAGTATTTTCTGATAAAAGCATTCAATTGACGGAAAGCTGGATGGATCGATTGCCCAAGGATTGTGTCGTTTTTACAGGTATCACAAACGACTATCTGACAGATTTATGCAAAAAGCGGAATTTGCGTCTGGTTTCCCTTTTCGACAGGGATGATGTCGCGATCTATAATTCGATCCCAACAGCCGAAGGGGCCATTATGACAGCTATCAAACATACCGATTTCACCATCCATGGCTCGAAAGTCGTCGTACTTGGTTTCGGGCGCGTCGGTATGAGCGTGGCAAGTAAATTCGATGCACTCGGCGCCGATGTCCATGTCGGTTCCATCCATGATGCTGATATTGCCCGCGTAAGCGAAATGGGAATGCATGCCTTTTTCCTCGAAAGTCTTCCGGAAGTGATCAATGATAGTGACATCCTGATCAATACCATTCCAGCACTTGTCGTGAAGAAAGCCATCCTTGAGCAGCTGCCTACACAGACGCTGATCATCGACCTTGCTTCCAAACCGGGCGGAGTCGACTTCGACTATGCGAAAAAACGGGGCATCCAGGCCATCCACGCCTTGAGCCTGCCTGGCATTGTCGCACCAAAAACGGCCGGTAATATTTTGTCTGTCGTCATCAAACAGATTTTAACAAACAGCTAAAAGGAGGAGTATTATATGAGTTTGGCAGGAAAACGGATTGGGTTCGGTATTACGGGCTCCCACTGTACGTACAGTGAAATATTTCCACAAATCGAACAGCTGGTGAAGCTCGGGGCAGAAGTAGTGCCCATCGTCAGCAACACGGTTCAATTCACTGACACATATTTCGGAGACGCCAAGGATCATATGCAAAAAATCAGTGATTTGACGAAAACGAACATCATCCGCACGATCCCGGAAGCAGAACCTTTAGGTCCGCGTGAACCGCTGGATTGTATGGTCGTGGCACCGCTTACCGGAAACAGCATGTCAAAGCTTGCAAATGCACTCACGGATAGCCCTGTGCTGATGGCGGTGAAAGCGACAATCCGGAATGGAAAACCGATTGTGCTTGGAATCAGCACAAATGATGCACTCGGACTCAACGGTGTCAATTTGATGCGGCTCATGGCTGCCAAATATATGTATTTCATCCCGTTCGGACAAGACGATCCATTCAAAAAGCCGAACTCCCTTGTTGCGGATATGACAAAGCTTACGGAAACGATTGAATCAGCCCTGGAATATAAGCAGCTGCAGCCGGTATTAGTCCAACGTTTTTCCTAAACTCCTCAAACGATAACCAATGACAGAAAAATTATGATAGAATAGTGCTAGCGTTAAATCAAAGCTAGTGTAACAACTATATAATACGTATCCATTCAGATAGACAGAGGAGAGGGTTTTTCATGACACAGCAAGGTTATCATATCGCAGTAGTAGGCGCGACAGGCGCTGTTGGGCAAAAGATGCTGGAGACTCTTGCAGAACGCGATTTTCCAATCGGCGAGCTATCCTTATTATCTTCCAAAAGATCCGCTGGACAGCAAATAGATTTCAAAGGCAAAAGCTATACTGTGAAGGAAGCCAAACCGGAGAGCTTTGAAGGTGTCGATATCGCACTGTTTTCTGCAGGTGGTTCCGTTTCTAAAGCATTGGCCCCGGAAGCAGTGAAGCGCGGCGCAGTAGTTGTCGATAATACGAGTGCATACCGTATGGATCCGAAAGTACCGCTCGTTGTACCGGAAGTGAATGAGGATGATCTAAAGCTTCATAACGGTATCATCGCTAACCCGAACTGTTCCACAATTCAGATGGTTGCAGCGCTGGAGCCACTGAAAGAAGCATACGGGCTTTCCCGTATCATCGTCTCTACTTACCAAGCTGTGTCCGGAGCCGGAGCGGTCGCAATCGATGAATTGAAAAACCAAGCGCAGCAATTCCTTAATGGAGAAGACATGGAGGCAAGCGTCCTTCCAGTGAAAGGCGATAAACGCCACTTCCCAGTAGCATTCAATGCGCTCCCGCAAATCGATGTGTTCCAAGATAATGGTTACACATATGAAGAAATGAAAATGATCAATGAAACGAAAAAAATCATGCATGCAGAAGACCTTCACGTTTCGGCTACTTGTGTACGATTGCCAGTCTTCACATCCCATGCCGAGAGTGTCTATGTCGAGCTCGGACAAAGCGGTCTGACTGTCAAGGACATTCAAGAGAAATTGGCAGCCGGAGAAGGAATTGTGCTGGAAGATGATCCAAGCACACAGACCTATCCGACTCCGCTTTCTGCCGCTGGCAAAAAAGAAGTATTCGTGGGAAGAGTGCGTAAGGATCTGGATCATAACAATGGATTCCATATGTGGATCGTATCCGATAACTTGTTGAAAGGTGCAGCGTGGAACAGTGTCCAAATCGCGGAACGCTTGATCCAACATAACTTGCTTACAGTCTGAGGTGTAAAAATGAAAGTGTTAGTCCAGAAATTCGGCGGAACGTCTGTAAGGGATAATCAGACGGAAGCCATTCAGCATATAGAGGCAGCCCTGCAGCTCGGGAATAAGGTAGTGGTCGTCGTATCGGCAATCGGGCGATATCCAGATCCATATGCAACCGACTCCTTGCTTGGACTCATCGGTGTGCCAGATGAGACGCATATTTCCAAACGGGAGAAGGACTTGCTGCTTTCCTGCGGCGAGGTCATCTCCTCCGTCGTCTTTTCCAATGCGCTTAATGCAAAAGGAATCCGAGCTGCCGCATTGACTGGGGCCCAGGCTGGTTTCATCACAAATGAAGAATTCACAGCTGCGAAAATCAAGGAAATGCGGGTCGATAGGATTTGGGAAGAGCTCAAGACGCATGATGTCATCGTTGTAGCCGGTTTCCAAGGTATGACGGAAGAAGGAGAGATCACGACCATTGGCCGGGGCGGCAGCGATACATCCGCAGCTGCTCTCGGTGCTGCTTTACAAGCGGAATTTGTCGACATATTCACGGATGTGGAAGGCATCATGACTGCCGATCCTCGCGTTGTCGAAGAAGCGCGTATGCTGGATGTCGTCACATATACGGAAATTTGCAATCTGGCATATCAAGGTGCAAAAGTGGTGCATCCGCGCGCTGTAGAGATCGCGATGCAGGCTAAAGTCCCGATGCGTGTGCGTTCAACCGGTTCTCTCTCAGAGGGAACGCTCGTCACATCATCCAGAGAGAGCTTTGCAGGTAAAGATATCCCAGACCGGTTGATTACCGGAATTGCACATCTTGCCGGCATCTCCCAAATCAAAATCGAAACCGATACGGATGCGTATAAAACACAGTCCAGTGTTTTCAAAGCGATGGCTGAGGCAAATATTTCGGTCGATTTTATCAATATTTCGCCAAATGGTGTCGTCTACACGATTGCTGCCGAACAGGTCATGCTTGCAGAGGGTATCCTTCAGGATCTTGGCCTGAAACCAAAGGTGATTAACAACTGTGCGAAGGTATCCCTTGTTGGTGCCGGTATGACAGGCATTCCCGGCGTGACGGCAAAAATTGTCCAAACATTGACCGATAAGGAAATCGACATCCTGCAATCAGCCGATAGCCACACGACCATTTGGGTATTGATTAATGAAAAAGATCTTGTAGCAGCAGTGAACGCGCTTCATGCGACATTCGAGCTTAGTCTATAAGGTCTGATAATTGTTGAAGACAGAGGGGTTTTACGATGAAATTCGGTAAAATTATTACAGCTATGGTAACGCCATTCGATAACGAGGGAAAAATTGATTTTGATGCAACTACTCGTTTGCTCGATTATTTGATCGAAAACGGGACAGACGCTGTCGTCGTAGCTGGCACGACCGGTGAATCGCCGACACTTTCCCACGAAGAAAAGATTGAGCTGTTCCGCCATGTGGTTAAAACAGTCGGCGGTCGGATTCCGATCATTGCTGGGACAGGAAGCAATAACACGCAGGACAGTATCGAGCTGACAAAAGAAGCAGAAGAAATCGGTGTCGATGCAGCCCTGATCGTTGCACCGTACTACAACAAGCCCAATCAGCGTGGTTTATTTGCGCATTTCGAAGCAGTGGCAAATAGCACGAAGCTGCCGATCATGCTTTATAATATTCCAGGGCGATCCGTTGTGAAAATCGAAGCGGATACAGTGATTGAGCTTTCAAAGATAGCAAACATTGTTTCTGTGAAGGATTCCACTGGAGATTTGAGCAGCATGACGAAGGTCATCGCAAATACGCCTGATGATTTCAGCCTGTATAGCGGTGATGATGATTTGTCCCTTCCGGTAGCTGCTATCGGCGGGGATGGCATCGTATCCGTTTCGTCCCATGTCATCGGCAATGAAATGCAGGCTATGCTGCAGGCATTTGAAACGGGTAATGTCGGAGAAGCTGCCCGTATCCATCAGCAAATTCTGCCGGTGATGCAAGGCATGTTCCAAGCACCAAGTCCTACCCCGGTGAAAGAAGCTTTGAATCAAAAAGGCGTCACGGCAGGCGGTGTCCGTTTGCCGCTTGTCGAACTGACCGAAGCAGAGAAAGAAAACATCAGCAAGCTCTTGAAATAAACGACGATAGAAGCAGGAGGGTAGCCTCCTGCTTTTTGTATATGTATGCCGCTCGGCTCGCTGTCCATACTAAAAACAAGTATGGAAAGGAGCTAGGAAAATGGCAAAGGAACGTAATGATAACCAAGAGAATGAAAACGAAGAATCCGGCGGGAAATCCATCCTCGAAAAAATTCAGCAGCTCGGACAGACATCGGTTGCCCAGGCACCTGACTCCCATGTCCACGTATTGTCCATCATCGGTCAGATAGAAGGGCATATGCAGCTGCCTCCGCAAAATAAAACGACGAAATATGAGCATGTCATCCCTCAATTGATTGCAATCGAACAGAATCCGAAGATAGAGGGATTGATAGTACTGATGAATACAGTCGGAGGAGATGTAGAAGCAGGACTTGCCATATCGGAGATGATTTCCTCACTTTCCAAGCCTTCTGTCTCCATCGTCCTTGGAGGGGGGCATTCGATCGGGGCACCAATCGCTGTGAGTACGGATTACAGTTTCATCGTACCGACTGCAACGATGACGATCCATCCGATCCGACTGACCGGACTTGTCATCGGTGTACCGCAAACCTTTGAATACTTGGATAAGATGCAGGATCGAGTCATCAGCTTCGTCACTTCCCATTCTTCGATTACAGAGGACAAATTCAAAGAGCTCATGTTTGCCAAAGGTAATCTGACACGTGACATTGGTACAAATGTCGTCGGGACCGATGCAGTTTCTTATGGGCTGATCCATGAAGTCGGCGGTGTGGAACATGCGATGAAGAAGCTGAATGAATTGATGGATCAGCGAAAAGCAGCCCAGAACGGGGAATTGCAATGATTTTGTATACACCGCTTGCAGCCGAGGATATCTTCCCCGCCGAGACGACGCAGTTTGATTCGCATCAAGTTATGCAATACAGGGGGAGGACGGTTCAGGCTGAGCATCTGGGTAACGGCATGTATCGTGTCCATCAGTTATTATCGACCGACCCAGCCGATTTCCTGGATGAAAACTGTGCCCCGGGGAAGTTATTCTCTTTATAAATGAATACGTATGTTCGTCTTTTTGCTTCCTGTGTTATACTGATTGGGATGGCAAATTGATGCAAGCTATAGAAAACCCTTGCCGTTGGCAGGGGTTTTCTTTACATCTAAAGAAGTACATAAGCAATGTAAAACAAGGAGATTAAGCTACAATGGCTAAACGAAAAACAAAAAAACGTCAAACCAAGTTCAAGCAAGTGATGAGCTATGAAGTAATCGGACTGTTATTGGTATTTCTCGCAGTGTTCGGCAGCGGCGCGGGAGCCATCAGTGATGGGGCCATACCGAATGCACTTGAGCATATATTCCGCTTCTTCTTCGGAAGCTGGTATTTCCTGCTTGCCGTATTTATGGGTGGGGTGGGCATCTACTTGATGGCACGATGCAAAAAACCGAATCTGCTTCATAAGAAGCTGATCGGGCTGTATCTTATCACTGCTGGTATCCTGCTGTTTACCCATATCCAAGCATTTGAGGACAAGCTGAGTCAAGTCGAGCAGCCCTCCATAATCAAAACGACTTGGAACTACTTTTTAGCATATATACAAGATACGATCGACCCAGCAGCTTTAGGAGGCGGGATGATAGGAGCTATCCTTTTCGCGTTGAGTTATTATCTGCTGTCAGCGACAGGAGCCAAGATCATCGCCTTCTTCCTTGTGGTCATCGGGATTCTGATTTTAAGCAATACATCCCTTTCTGTGGTCGTCCAAAAAATGGTCGATGCGGTGAAGAAAGGGGCAAGTGCATCTTCGGCTAAAATGAAAGACAAGCTTTCGGAGAACAAGGAGCGTAAAAAGACAGAACGTCCGCGAGAAAAGTCAAAACGTAAGCCAGTGTTGGCAGAGAAAGAAGAAGCAGCGGAAGCAGAACCGGTCCACGAAGAGCCGATCCACGAAGAGCCGATCATCCAGGACTTCACGAATATTGCTTACGCAGATCCGGAACCGGAAATCGTCGAGCCAAAACAAGAGTCACCGCCTAAAGAGACGGAAGCAGAACCAGCGGATGAGAAAGAGGCATTGCCTGCCTCTGAGCTGGAAAACAGGGATTATCAGCTGCCTGGCATCTCATTGCTGAAACAGCCGAAGAAAAACAGCCAGAAACAGGAACGCTCCCAAATCCAGGCCGTCGCACGCAAGCTCGAGCAGACATTCCAGAGCTTTGGCGTCAAGGCTAAAGTAAGCAAGGTACATGTCGGTCCAGCCGTGACGAAGTATGAAGTTTATCCGGATACCGGGGTGAAGGTGAGCAAGATTGTAAATCTCCACGATGATCTGGCCCTTGCCCTGGCAGCCAAAGATATCCGAATCGAAGCACCGATACCAGGAAAATCAGCAGTCGGTATCGAGGTGCCGAATAAGGAAGTCGCAAGCGTATCTTTGCGGGAGGTGCTCGATAATAATCAGATGAAGGCTGGTTCCAAGCTGAGCTTCGCGCTTGGCCGTGACATTTCCGGAGAGTCAGTCGTGGCCGAATTGAACAAAATGCCCCATCTGCTTGTGGCAGGTGCTACCGGAAGCGGTAAAAGTGTGTGCATCAACGGCATCATCACAAGCATCCTCATGCAGGCAAAACCACATGAAGTCAAGATGATGATGATCGATCCGAAAAAAGTGGAGCTGAATGTGTATAACGGTATTCCGCATCTGCTGACGCCTGTTGTGACAGATCCGAAAAAAGCGTCCAGAGCCTTGAAAAAAGTTGTGGCCGAAATGGAACGACGATACGATCTGTTCTCCGATTCCGGTACGAGAAATATCGAAGGTTACAATGCCTATATCAAAAAGCAAAATGAACAAAGTGAAGAAGAGCAGCCATTCCTGCCATTCATTGTCGTATTAGTCGATGAGCTAGCCGACTTGATGATGGTTGCTTCCAGTGAAGTGGAGGATGCCATCACCAGACTGGCACAGATGGCACGTGCTGCAGGGATCCATTTGATCATCGCCACGCAGCGTCCTTCTGTCGATGTCATTACCGGGGTCATCAAGGCAAACATCCCATCCCGGATTGCCTTTAGCGTAAGCTCCCAGATCGATTCCCGGACGATCCTCGACAGCGGGGGGGCCGAGAAGCTGCTCGGACGCGGGGATATGCTGTTCGTTCCAGTCGGCACTTCCAAGCCGACTCGAATCCAAGGCGCTTTTCTCTCGGATGAAGAAGTGGAGAAAGTTGTCAATCATTGTATCCAGCAGCAGAAAGCACAATATCAGACCGATATGATTCCCGAGGAAGAACAGGATGTACAATCGGAAGTCGAGGATGAATTATATCATGACGCCGTCTTCCTCGTGACGGATATGCAGAGTGCCAGCGTATCCATGCTGCAGCGCAGGTTCCGCATCGGCTATACAAGGGCAGCCCGTTTGATAGATGCAATGGAAGAACGCGGTGTCGTAGGACCTTATGAAGGAAGCAAGCCGCGGCAAGTGCTAGTATCGAAATCGGCAGAGGACAAACTTTCGTAGGACACAATGGACAAGTGGAGCGCCAAAAGCTAGTTGAATCACCCCAAATAATTCGAAAATATTCGTGTTTTTTGTAAAATAAGTATTTATTTTCTGTAAAAAAGATGTTATATTATGTTCGAGTGAAGCAAATGTAGTAATTATGACCTAATAATCTACTAATTATGTATCATGCTTCAACTTAGCTATCAATCTATATTTGGGGGTTTCTATCTTGAAAATGCGTCGTTATGCAGTACTTTTAGGTTTGATCCTTGTTGTCGGCGTCGTGCTTAGTGCATGCGGATCAGGCAGCAGCTCAGGGCAAGGCGGAAGCGGTGACAGCTTCAAAACAGCAATGGTTACCGATACTGGCGGTATCGATGATAAATCATTCAACCAATCCGCTTGGGAAGGTCTAACAAAGTTCGGTGAAGACAATGACCTAAAAGAGAAAGAAGGCTATGATTACCTCCAATCAAACAGTGCATCTGATTATGCAGGAAACCTGAATCGCCTTGTGCAATCCAACACGGATCTGATTTTTGGAGTCGGATTCAAACTTGCAGAGGATATTGGTAAGGTTGCTGATCAGAACAAAGAAACGCATTTTGCCATTATTGACTCCGTCGTAGAAAAAGATAATGTAGCAAGCATCGTGTTCGAAGAGCAGCAAGGCTCTTTCCTTGCAGGTGTAGCTGCTGCGACCAAGTCCGACTCCGGTAAAATCGGCTTCGTTGGTGGAGAAGAAAGTGAATTGATCAAGAAGTTTGAAGCAGGATACGTAGCTGGTGCGAAATCAGTCAATAAAGATATCGAAGTGGATGTACAGTACGCTGGATCTTTCGGTGCACCTGATAAGGGTAAATTGATTGCATCCAACATGTACAACTCCGGCGTGGATGTTATCTATCATTCTGCCGGCGGTACAGGTAATGGTGTTTTCGCCCAAGCGAAAGATTTGAAAAACAATAATCCAGAAGGAAACTACTGGGTAATCGGTGTTGACCGTGACCAGTATGATGAAGGCCAAATCGGAGACAACAACGTGACATTGACAAGCATGCTGAAAGCTGTTGATGTTGCCGTGGCTAGAGTAGCTCAGGACTCCAAAGACGGCGAATTCCCTGGTGGAGAAATCGTATCATTCGGTTTGAAAGATGATGGAATCGGTATTGCAGAAACAAACACAGAAGCATACACAGACGATATCAAATCAGCTGTAGATGAATGGAAGCAAAAGATCATCGATGGTGATGTAACTGCTCCGGGTACGGCTGACGAACTGAAAGCATATGTAGATTCTCTATAAGAAAACAGAAAGGCTAGAGTACGCACTCTAGCCTTTTATAAAAATCATCAACTGAAGCGTCTATTAACCAGACAATTCCCCGCTTCAATTGACGATTTTTTTTTGAACGAAATCAAAGAAAGTTCGTAATTCCGATAAGGAGTGTAAAATATGGAGAATTATGTAATTGAAATGCTGAACATTCGCAAAGAATTTCCCGGAATTGTCGCCAATGACAACATCACGCTTCAAGTGAAAAAAGGAGAAATCCATGCGCTGCTGGGAGAAAATGGCGCCGGTAAATCCACCTTGATGAACGTCTTATTCGGCCTTTATCAGCCCGACAAGGGAGAAATCCGCGTCGACGGTAAGAAAGTGGAAATCAATGACCCGAATGTTGCCAATAAACTGGGTATCGGGATGGTGCACCAGCACTTCATGCTGATTGATACGTTCACGGTCGCCCAAAATATCGTTCTTGGCAGCGAGCCGAAAAAAGGGCTGAAGATCGATATGAAAAAAGCGGTCCGGGAAGTCCAGGAACTATCTGACCGCTACGGCTTGCAAGTGGATGCCACTGCGAAAATCAGTGATATATCCGTAGGCATGCAGCAGCGGGTGGAAATTCTGAAAACTTTGTACCGCGGAGCGAATGTCGTCATCCTGGATGAACCGACGGCTGTATTAACGCCTCAGGAAATCAAGGAATTGATCGTCATTTTGCAGACATTGATCAAAGAAGGTAAATCCATCATTTTGATCACCCATAAATTAAAAGAAATCATGGAAGTTTGTGACCGCTGTACTGTCATCCGGAAAGGGCAGGGTATCGGCACTGTTGAAATATCTGAAACAAACCCAAATGAGCTGGCTTCCTTGATGGTAGGCCGTGAGATTCGCTTTTCCACGGAAAAACAACCTGCTGCGCCTAAAGAAACGATTCTTGCCATCGAAGGCCTGACTGTTCAGGATTCCCGTCATGTTGACATGGTAAAAGATCTGAATCTGGATATCCGTGCAGGTGAAATTGTCGGAATTGCCGGAGTAGATGGAAATGGGCAAACAGAATTAATTGAGGCAATTACCGGACTTCGAAAGAAATCGGCTGGAAAAGTGATGCTGAAAAACCAGGATATAACCAGTATGCCTGTCCGCGCCATAACGGAAAGCGGCGTGGGTCATATACCGCAGGATCGTCACAAGCTGGGTTTGGTGCTTGATTTCTCCGTCGGGGAAAACATCGTCCTGCAGACGTATTACCAAAAGCCTTACGCAAAAGGCGGTATTCTTTCTTTCAAACGGATTTATGACAAAGCGAAAGCATTGATCGAAGAGTATGATGTGCGCACACCAAGTCACCTGACGAAAGCTCGCGCTTTATCCGGCGGGAATCAGCAAAAGGCGATCATCGGTCGTGAGATTGATCGCAATCCGGATTTATTGATTGCAGCTCAGCCCACACGGGGACTTGATGTAGGTGCAATCGAATTCATTCATAAGCGGTTGATCGAACAGCGTGATCAAGGAAAAGCTGTCCTGCTTGTCTCCTTCGAATTAGATGAGATTTTGAATGTGAGTGATCGTATTGCTGTCATGTTCGATGGGAAAATCATTGCAACAGTAAATCCGAAAGAAACGAATGAACAAGAGCTTGGATTATTGATGGCAGGTTCGAAGATTGAGAAAGAAGGGGCGCAAAACTAATGTTTTCCAGCACAAAGTTTAATTTCATCATACCAATCATTTCGGTCTTGCTTGGTTTGGCTGCCGGCGCAATCATCATGCTTATTTTCGGTTATAATCCGATTCTCGGTTATCAGGCATTATGGAATGGAGTCTTCGACAGCCCATTCTTCATGTCCGAAACAGTCAACCGTATCACGCCTTATATCCTGACTGGTTTGGCAATCGCTTTTGCTTTTCGTACCGGATTGTTCAATATCGGTGCAGAAGGACAGGTACTAGTCGGCTGGGTTGCAGCTGTCTGGGTAGGTACCGCAGTGGATGCACCTGCTTTTATCCATCTGCCGCTCGCCCTTCTTGCAGCAGCAGCAGCAGGAGCACTTTGGGCGTTTGTCCCGGGAATCCTGAAGGCAAAACTTGGAGTCCATGAAGTTATCGTCAGCATCATGATGAACTATATTGCACTTCATGTAACGAATTATCTGATCCGTTTCGTGCTGACAGACAATCAGGAAACGACGGAGCCAGTCAAACAGAGCGCTTCACTTACCAATGATTTTCTGATTGGTTTAACGGGATCGCGACTGCACCTTGGCTTCATCGTAGCTTTATTGATGGTGCTTGTCATGTGGATCATCCTGGAGCGCACAAAGCTGGGTTATGAACTTAAAGCTGTAGGGTATAACCAGCATGCGTCCAATTATGCGGGGATGAAAGTAGGAAGAAACATTGTCGTTTCCATGCTGATTTCAGGGCTTTTCGCTGGGCTTGCGGGTGCAATGCAAGGGCTTGGCAGCTTTGGTAATGCCTTCACGAATACAGCATTCTCCAACCTTGGTTTTGATGGTATCGCTGTAGCACTTCTAGGTGGAAACAATCCGTTCGGTGTTGTGCTGTCAGCCAGCTTGTTTGGGTTCCTGAAAGTGGGATCGCTCAATATGTCCTCAGCTGGTGTGCCGAATGAAATCATCGAAATCGTCATTGCATTGATCATTCTATTTGTTGCTTCGGGTTTCATTATTCGCTGGGCGCTGTTGCAATTGAAAAAAGGGGAGAAAAAATAAAATGCTGGATATCCTATATTCCATTATTCCGCAAATGCTGTTCTTTGCCGCTCCTCTTATTTTCACCGCATTAGGCGGTGTATATAGTGAGCGTTCAGGTGTCATCAATATCGGTCTTGAGGGTCTCATGGTCATCGGGGCTTTTTCATCGGTGACGTTCAACCTGCTTTATGCTGATGTTTTAGGTGATGCAACGCCATGGTATTCCTTGCTGGTAGCCATCATCGCAGGTATGCTTTTCTCGTTGATTCACGCTGTCGCTACGATCACTTTCCGTGCCGACCAGACGGTGACAGGGGTAGCAATCAACATGCTGGCGCTTGGATTTGGTGTGTTCATGATCAAGCAAATCTTTGGAAAAGGTCAAACAGATTTCATCTCGCAGCCGATTTATTCGACAGATGTGCCATTCTTGGTAGATATTCCGGTTATCGGTAAAATGTTCTTCAATAATATGTACATCACGTCATACATTGCAATCGTCCTATCGTTTGTTGCCTGGTATGTACTTTATAAGACGCCTTTCGGATTGCGCATTCGTGCAGTCGGGGAACACCCGATGGCTGCCGATACGAATGGTATCAAAGTATATACGACAAGGTATATCGGCGTTATCATCTCTGGGGCTCTTGCCGGCCTCGGCGGTGCCGTATTCGCCATGACAATCTCCTTGAACTTCTCTGTCTCCACAATTGCTGGTCAGGGATTCATGGCAATTGCGGCGGTCATTTTCGGCAAGTGGAATCCGCTTGGTGCAATGGGGGCAGCTTTGTTCTTCGGTTTTGCCCAATCATTGAGCGTCGTCGGATCATCCATTCCATTGCTTGAAAATGTACCGCAAGTATACTTGCTGATTGCACCTTATGTACTGACCATCCTTGCTTTGGCGGGATTCATCGGCCGTTCCGTTGCACCGAAGGCAAGCGGCGTTCCATACGTGAAAGGAAGCCGATAAGACGAAAGACCCGACGCGTAACATAGTGTCGGGCCTTTTTGTGCAATCTGATTCTTTTACTTCTAGTCGATTTTTCATTAATATGGTAATCATAGCGAGGATTGTCGGATATATATAAGCAAAACTAGAGAAGCTATACATAACAGAAGTCAGGGAGGTTCCTTATGAAAATCGCAGATGAACAAATCATCACAGGTAAAGGTGCTACGCTGCATATTATACCAACAAAGAAATACAAGACAATCAGCATTGCTGTGAAGCTCCAGGCACCACTTGAGCGAAAGACGATAACGGCAAGGGCTTTGCTTCCGTATGTGCTGCAGCAGGGTACTGCCAATCTTCCGGATGCACGCGCATTACGTATCAAACTCGATGATTTATATGGTGCCATTTTGTCCATATCAGGAACGAAGAAAGGCGAAAAGCATATCATTACGCTCCGTCTGGACGTAGCGAATGAGAATTATCTGAGCGATCGGGCTCCATTATTCGAAAAAGCAGTTGATTTACTGCGCGAAATTTTATTCGAGCCCAAAGTGGAGGATGGCGCCTTTACACAATCGATCGTAACACGTGAAATGCAAACCTTGAGACAAAAGATGACAGCGTTGAAAGACGATAAGATGAGCTATGCAAATATGCGGCTTATCGATGAGATGTGCAAAGGCGAATCATACAGCCTGCATGTACACGGATATGAAGAAGACTTGGAAGCAATGGACGGTCAAAAGCTGTTCGCCTATTATAAGCAGCTGCTGAAGCAGGATAAGATGGATATTTACATTTTAGGCGATGTGGAAAAAGAGCTTGCTGAAAAGGCAGTCCGACCATTCCTGGAACGGGACGTTACGCCAATGGAAGAAAAAGCAGCCGCTGTTCATCCATTGGCTGAAGATGTCAAGGAAATAGTGGAGACACAGGATGTTCAGCAAGCGAAACTTCATTTAGGATATCGTACGAATATTCGATATGATGACTCTGATTACGCAGCGCTCCAGGTATTCAATGGACTATTCGGCGGCTTCCCGAGTTCAAAACTGTTCCGGAATGTCAGGGAAAAACACAGCCTGGCCTATTATGCAGCTTCACGATTTGAAAGCCATAAAGGCCTATTATTCGTCTTTTCGGGAATCGATCCGAAAGACTACCATAAAGCGAAAGAAATCATCGATGCACAGCTTGCCGCCATGCAAGCAGGGGATTTCGAGGCTAATGAAGTCGGGGAAGTGAAGGATCTCATCGTCAGCCAAATCCTGGAGACGATCGACAACCCGGCAGGGCATATCGAAACACTGTACCAGCAAGTTGTGGGTCACAAAAACATACCTATCGAGAAAATGCTGGAAGCAATCAGACAGGTTACAAAAGAAGGCGTCCTGCAAGTGGCAGAAAAAGTCCAGCTGGATACCGTATACCTGCTGACGAATAAGGAGGCCGAAAAGGATGCATAAGAAGCACTATGAACAACTTCAAGAATCAATATACGCAGAAACGCTGCCGAACGGCCTGAAGGTATTCTTGCAGCCGAAATCGGAAATGGCAAAAACGTATGCGATATTTTCCACTAATTACGGGTCGATCGATCAGACTTTTGTTCCGCTGGACGGAAAGGAAAAAATCACTGTACCGGAAGGGATTGCGCATTTTCTGGAACATAAGCTTTTCGAAAAGGAAGATCGGGATGTGTTCCAGGATTTCACGAAGCAAGGTGCATCAGCAAATGCATTCACATCCTTCACGCAGACGGCTTATTTGTTTTCTGCAACTTCCAATATCGAAGAGAATGTGAGGACATTGCTTGACTTCGTCCAAGATCCTTATTTCTCGGATAAATCGGTGGAAAAGGAAAAAGGAATCATCGCCCAGGAAATCCGTATGTATGATGATCAGCCTGACTGGCGCTCTTTCTTTGGTACTATCCAAAGCCTGTTCCAGTCGCACCCTGTAAGAATCGATATCGCTGGGACAGTGGAATCGATTCAAGAAATCACGAAGGAAGATCTTTATACTTGCTATAACACGTTCTACCACCCTTCGAATATGACGTTATTCGTTACAGGCAACATCGATCAAGAGAAGATGATGGACCTCATCCGGGCCAACCAAGACGGAAAGACATTTGCTCCGCCTGCCGAGATAGAACGCTTTTTCCCGAAAGAGCCAGAAACCGTAGCGGAAAAGAAAAAGATAGTGCGTATGCCGGTAAGTGTGGCGAAGTGCATGATCGGCATCAAAGAAAAAACGGATTATGCATCGCCGGAAGCATATCTCAAACAAGAGCTGCTGACAGATATGATGTTGGATTATTATTTCTCTAAGAGCGGGGTCAATTATGAGGAATTATATAAAGAAGACCTGATAGATGACAGTTTCAGTTTTGAAACCAGTCTGGAGAAGAACTTTGGTTTCTCCATCATCGGGGGCAATACGAAAGAGCCAGATCGATTCGCCGATACTGTCAAAGGAATGCTGCATCGGATGAAAGATCATACTGTAACGGAAGCAGAAATGGAACGAATGAAGAAAAAAACGATCGGTCAGATACTGAGAGCGATGAACAGCTTGGAATTCGTCTCCAATCGATTCATTCAATACCATCTTGCCGGGGTTGATTTATTCGAAATCGTACCAGCGATCGAGAAATTGACGGCGGAAGATGCGAATGATTTTCTGAAAGAATGGTTCAGCGAAGATCGACTGTCCGTCTGCCAGATCCTGCCGCAGGAGGCATGACCATGAGCAAAGTCATTTTCATCACGGGCGCAAGCGGGGCTATCGGCTCTGCTTGCGCCCGTCAGCTTGCCAGTGAAGGTCATCAGCTATTGCTTCATTACAACCAGAATGAACAGGCGATGCAGGCGCTATGCCGCGAGATACCAGAGAGTGTGCTCGGGACGATCCAGGCGGATTTGACAACAGTGCAAGGCCTGTCGAAGCTGATAGATTTTTTGTCTTTCCCGATCGATCATTTGGTCTACGCTGGCGGTATGGCACATTACGGCATGTTCCAGGATATGACGGATCAAGAGATGGACGATTTGCTCAGCGTACATGTAAAAGCTCCCTGGCGCATCAGTCAGCACGTCCTGCCATCGATGCTCTCCCGTCGGGATGGAGCGATTGTCATCATTTCTTCCATTTGGGGAGAAAGGGGCGCGAGCTTCGAAGTTGCTTATTCCAGTGTCAAAGCCGCTCAAATCGGTTTCGTCAAAGGATTGGCCAAGGAAGTTGGAACAAGCGGCGTACGCGTCAATGCTGTGAGTCCCGGCGCCATCGATACCGACATGAACAGCCAGCTTTCCCATAAAGAGAGGAACCAAATTACAGATGATATACCGATGGACCGGTTTGGGAAGGCAAGCGAGGTGGCCGATGCTGTCCGTTACCTGCTAAGTGATAATGCTTCTTATGTGAATGGACATGTACTGGGAGTCAATGGCGGCTGGTAAAATTAAGTTATATTTTTGTGTATAAGGAACCTCCTTCTGTCAAAAGCTAAACTGCAAGCTAATGAAGGAGGAAGATACCATGTCAGTTCTTGATAATTTTGATTCTTGGAAAGATTTCCTGGGTGATCGCCTGCATCAGGCGCAAGACAAAGGGATGGAGAATAATACTGTCTCTGGAATTGCATATGAGATCGGTGATTATCTGGCGACGAAAGTGGATGCAAAGAACACGGAAGAAAAAATCCTTCGTGATCTATGGACTGTCGCGTCCAAGGATGAGAAGCAAGCTATCGCCAACATAATGGTTAAGCTTGTCCAAGACAATGGCCATACTCGCTAATAGGTAAGCCAACTTCATTGAAACCTGCTTCTAAACAGAAGCAGGTTTTCTTTATAGTTATTCTACAGCCTGTTATGGCTTTTCTAATCTACTATTTTCCTTTATAGTAAGAATAGGTTTCGTTATCAGACGCTATTTTCCTGTAAAGGGGCTTTTCTATGGAAACGTTGGAATGGTATTTGGAATATGAGATCCAGCATGACCGGCCAGGTTTACTTGGGGACATCTCTTCCCTGCTCGGTATGTTATCCATCAACATCAAGACGATAAATGGGGTGGAGAACCAACGGCGCGGGATGCTGCTTTCAGCTGAAAAAGAGCTGCAGATCATCCGTCTCCATTCCATTTTGCGGACGATGGAACATGTACATATCACAAAGTCCAGGGAACCGAAGCTTCGCGACCGGCTTGCTGTGCGGCACGGCAGATATATACACCGGGATGTGGACGATAAGAAGACATTCCGATTTGTCCGTAGTGAAATCGGCCTACTTGTCGATTTCATGGCAGAATTGTTTAAACAGGAAGGTTCCAAGGTAATAGGAATACGTGGGATGCCTCGTGTCGGGAAAACAGAATCGATCGTCGCTGCCAGTGTCAGTGCCAATAAACGCTGGCTATTCGTCTCCAGCACCCTTTTAAAGCAAACTGCAAGGAACCAGCTGCTGCAGGATGAATACAATGAGGACAACCTCTTCATCATCGATGGCATCGTTTCGACCAGCCGTTCGAGTGAGCGTCATTGGGAGCTTGTACGCGAAGTGATGCGGCTCCCTGTAGCAAAGGTAATCGAGCATCCGGATATATTCGTCCGGGATACGGAGTTTACATTGGATGATTTCGATTATATTATTGAACTTCGGAATCATGATGAGGAACAGATCATATATGAACCCGAATTCAGACAGATTTAAGCAATTTTTAAAGATGGATGGTGGTATTAATGGACATTGGTGCAAAGCTCCGGGAGGCAAGAGAATCCAAGGGAATGACTTTGGAAGATGTACAACAGCGCACCAAAATTCAAAAGCGTTATTTGAAAGCGATTGAAGAGAATAATCACAGTGTGATGCCTGGAGAATTCTACACACGTGCATTTATCAAAGAATATGCGCAAACAGTAGGGCTTGATCCGGATGAGGTGCTCGAGCCTAAGAATCAGCAGCCGCAGGAAACAGCTGCAGCTCCTGTACAAGATGAGCGTGATGCGTCTTCCCGTCAGGAACGCAGTCGTGTCCAGGAAAATGACAGACCTCCCCGCCGGGAGCGCAAAGGCATTCCTTATTTGTCTTCGATCATTATCGGATTGCTTGTATTGGCGGCTATTGTTGTTGTCATTTTCATCTATGCAAGAGGTACCGATGACAATACGGATAACAATTCTGCCCAAAACCAGCAGAATGAAGATCAGGTGACATCACCTGAAACTGATCAATCGACAGAGCAGGAACCTGATGCTGGTCAGTCTGCTGATTCCGAGGAACAAACTGATGATGCGGCTGAAGAAGAGCAATCACAGGAGGAAGAAGAACAGGCAGAACCTTCGCTATCTGTTGATGAAGAAGGTACCGCCAGCAATCCCGTAACAACGTATACACTGGAGGATGCTGGTGATGAAGTGACATTGACGCTTGCTGCTGAAGATGGCGATGCTTGGCTGCAAGTAGGCGATGGCAATAATGCTGGAAATGTATACACTGGTACGATTTCTGCCGGCAGCGAGCCTGTGGAGCAGGACGTAAGTGATTTGGAAACAGTGTCCATCAAGACGGGTTTTGCCAGCGCGACTAAACTGGAAATCAACGGTCAGGAACTGACTTTCCCGATCGATAATGATGTGCAGACCATCACGGTCAATATCAAAAAATAATGGTGTGAGTTAAACCCTTTACGTCTCTGGAAAGGGTTTAACTTTTGTTTGACCATACATACACAGGAGGCAGACATGAATATACCTAATAGAATTACATTATCCCGAATTTTTCTGATTCCGATCTTCATCATCCTGCTGGCAGTCCCATTCGACTGGGGGACAATCGATATCGGCGAGAACTCCCTGCCGGTCAATCATCTGGCGGGGGCGATTCTCTTCATCATCGCATCTTGTACTGACTGGGTGGATGGCTATTATGCCCGCAAGCATAATCTCGTGACGAATCTTGGTAAATTCCTGGATCCGCTCGCGGATAAGCTACTTGTTTCAGCTGCGCTCATTTTATTGGTACAATTAGATTTAGCGCCGGCTTGGATCACGATCATCATCATCAGTCGTGAATTTGCTGTTACAGGATTGCGCCTGGTTGCAGCGGGAGAAGGTCTCGTTTTGGCAGCAGGTAAAATGGGTAAGCAGAAAACGGCCGTCCAGATTGTTGCCATCAGTGCATTATTGCTGCATAATTGGCCGTTTTCTTATCTTGGTTTCCCATTCGCCACGATTTGCCTTTATCTTGCACTGATCCTGACAATCGTGTCCGGAGTCGACTACTTTGTAAGAAACTGGAGTGTCATGAAGGAGTCGAAATAATATGAAGCAAATCAATGCAGAAGTGATAGCTGTAGGAACCGAAATCCTCATCGGACAAATCAATAATACGAACGCCCAATGGATTTCCAAACAACTGGCTGATCACGGAATCAATGTGTTTTATCATCACGTAGTGGGCGATAATCTTGGAAGAGTCAGAACGTCCTTTGAAAAAGCGCAGCGGCATGCGGATTTGGTCCTCGTGACCGGAGGGCTGGGGCCAACGGAAGATGACCTGACCAGGGAAGCCTTTCAGCTTGTGTCTGGCCTGGAAATCCATGAAGACAAAGGTTCCATGGACCGCATCAAAGAATTCTTCATCAAGCGGGGCCGCACGATGTCAGAGAACAACCATAAACAAGCCCGAGTGTTTGAAGGAGCAAAAGTGCTGGAAAACACAGTCGGAATGGCGCCGGGTATGCTTGTCGAACATGATGGAACAGTCTGGGCGTTCATGCCGGGTGTGCCTCGTGAAATGAAACAGATCATGTCTGATCATGTCATGCCTTACGTACGTGAGAAATTTCAGCTTCAATCCGTTTTACAGTCCCGCTTGCTTCACTTCATCGGCATCGGGGAATCACAGCTGGAAACCGACCTGCTTGATTTGATTCAAGTACAGCAAAATCCGACGATTGCGACGTATGCCTCTGAAGGAGAGGTTGCTGTGCGGCTTACAGCCCGTGCAGAAACAAAGGAAGAAGCAGACCGATTGATAGATGTCGTGGAAAAAGAAGTGATGGATCGCGTCGGCCAATACTTCTATGGGTATGACGAGACCTCTGTACAGCAGCAAGTTTTCGAATTGCTCAAGCAACGGCAGTTCACATTGGCTGGTGCCGAAAGCCTGACCGGCGGATTGTTCGCGGACGCACTCGTTTCCTTGAGCGGAGCATCTGAAGTATTTCTTGGCAGCTTCGTTGCGTATTCACCCCAAGTGAAACAGAAAGTACTTGGTGTGAAGGAAGAAACGATCCAGAACCAGGGCACTGTCAGTGAACAATGCGCCATTGAGATGGCGGAGAATGCTGTCCGTCTGACCGGTGCCGATATCGGTATCAGTTTCACTGGCGTTGCCGGTCCGGATGGTTCGGAGGGGAAAGAGCCTGGAACTGTCTTCATCAGTCTTCATGAAAAAGGCAAACAAACACGTACAACCGAGCTGTCGATTCGGAGTTCGCGTCAAGGCGTGCGGGCGCAGGCGGTGAAGAAGGGCTTTGATTTGCTCTTCCATTACTTGAAATGATATTTTAAGCATCGTTAAAAGCGGATAAATGTTCTTTTTGCCTGGGGAACTGTCATTTTGGACATGTTCTGTAGAAATAAAAAAAGGGAACATTTATTCGCTTTTTGCTTGTTATATCTCAAAAAACAAGTTAAAATAGATATAGATAATCCAAAGGAGGAAACACATTTGAGTGAACGTAAACAAGCCCTTGATATGGCTTTGAGACAGATAGAGAAGCAATTCGGTAAAGGTTCGATCATGAAACTCGGCGAAAGAGCGGAACAGAAGGTCTCTACCGTATCCAGCGGCTCCCTTGCCCTTGATATCGCACTTGGTGTCGGCGGATATCCGAAAGGCCGTGTCATCGAGATTTATGGTCCGGAATCATCAGGTAAGACAACTGTTGCCCTGCACGCGATTGCAGAAGCGCAGCGCAACGGCGGACAAGCGGCCTTCATCGATGCAGAACACGCATTGGATCCCGTTTATGCAGAGAAGCTGGGTGTCAACATTGATGAACTTTTGCTTTCCCAGCCGGATACGGGGGAACAAGCATTGGAAATCGCCGAGGCGCTGGTGCGCAGCGGAGCAGTTGATATCGTGGTTGTCGACTCTGTTGCCGCCCTTGTACCAAAAGCAGAGATTGAAGGGGAGATGGGTGATTCCCACGTCGGTTTACAGGCACGTTTGATGTCCCAGGCACTTCGTAAACTATCCGGTGCAATCAACAAGTCCAAGACGACTGCCATCTTCATCAACCAGATTCGTGAAAAAGTCGGTGTCATGTTCGGTAACCCGGAAACGACACCAGGCGGACGCGCGTTGAAATTCTATTCCTCTGTCCGTTTGGAAGTACGCCGTGCCGAAACATTGAAGCAAGGAAATGACATGGTCGGTAACAAAACGAGAATCAAAGTGGTGAAAAACAAAGTGGCGCCGCCTTTCAAACAAGCGGAAGTTGATATCATGTACGGAGAAGGGATCTCTAGGGAAGGGGAACTCATCGATATCGCGAGCGACTTGGATATCGTTCAGAAAAGCGGAGCTTGGTATTCCTATAATGAGGAACGTCTCGGTCAAGGCCGTGAAAATGCGAAGCAATTCCTGAAAGAAAACCCGGAACTATCCACTACAATTCAGATGTCTGTACGTGAGCATTATAATCTGGATGCAGATAAGAAGCTTCCGGAAGAATCACAGGCAGAAGAACAAGAAACACTGGATATGTAGAAAAGAGCATAGAACAAAAGTAATGTAGCTTATTAAAAACCGAACTTCAGGGCAAATCAGATTAGATTTCACCTTGAAGTTCGGTTTATTTAAATTAGAAGTATTCATTCAAAAGCATTTTTCATGATAAGCGCAGTATTCTGCCGGATTGATTCCTCCATCGCTCGGACTTCTAAATTGTTCGTACTTAGAAAGTGAAAATCAGATTTTGTCTCAATCCCTTTTTATAGAGGGCAATCTGCTAGTACTTTCCATGTTTCCTTGACAACATGCGAACACAGGATTAAAATTAACTTGTATAATTTTATTTCTTATTATACTTCTCTAAGGTTACCATAGTTTTTTTAATGAAAAACATTGTGCATGCCGACAGACATGTTTGTACAATTTCATAGCAGGGGAGGTGAAATCATGGATCTAATTTACCTGATCATCTCCATTTTGCTTGCTCTAATCGTCGGTGGTGTTGTTGGTTATCTTGTTCGCAAATCTATTGCTGAGAAAAAGATCTCCAGTGCGGAGGAATTGGCGAAGCAAATAGTAGAAGAAGGCCATCGCAATGCGGAAACGGCTAAGAAAGAAGCGCTTCTCGAAGCGAAGGATGAGAACTTCCAGCTGCGTCAGCAGACGGAGCAGGAATTACGTGAGCGACGTCTCGAACTGCAGAAGCAGGAGAATCGTCTGATGCAGAAAGAAGAAAATCTGGACCGTAAAAGCGATACGCTTGATAAGCGTGAAATTACGTTAGAGAAAAAGGAACAATCATTAGCTGAAAAACAACAACAAATTGAAGAATTGGAAAGCAAAGTGGAAGTCTTGGTGAAAGAACAGCAGCTCGAATTGGAGCGGATTTCTGGCTATACGTCCGATGAAGCGCGTCAAATCGTGCTGGACAAAGTCGAGCAGGAAGTTGCCTTCGATGCAGCTGTCATGATCAAAGATGCGGAACATCGTGCCAAGGAAGAGGCCGATAAGAAAGCGAAGAGCATTCTTTCCCTTGCACTTCAACGCTGTGCAGCCGATCATGTTGCGGAAACGACAGTATCAGTCGTGAACTTGCCGAATGACGAGATGAAAGGGCGCATTATCGGACGGGAAGGCCGTAACATTCGTACGTTAGAGACGCTTACGGGAATTGATCTAATAATTGATGATACACCAGAAGCGGTCATCTTGTCCGGTTTTGATCCTGTTCGTCGTGAAATCGCACGAATCGCTCTTGAAAAACTTGTCCAGGATGGACGCATTCACCCAGCCCGAATCGAGGAAATGGTGGAGAAATCCAGACGGGAAGTTGATGAGTACATTCGTGAGACAGGTGAAGAAACGACTTTCGAAGTCGGCGTACATGGCTTGCATCCGGATCTTGTGAAGATACTTGGAAGATTGAAGTATCGCACAAGTTACGGCCAAAACGTCCTGAAGCACTCTATAGAGGTCGCTTACTTGTCGGGATTGCTGGCAGCCGAGCTTGGCGAAGATGTTACCTTGGCCAAACGTGCGGGTCTTTTGCATGATATCGGTAAAGCGATCGACCACGAAGTCGAAGGCAGCCACGTTGAAATCGGGAAAGAACTCGCAATCAAATACAAAGAGCATCCAGTTGTCATCAATAGCATCGCTTCCCACCATGGCGATGAGGAAGCAACATCGATTATTGCAGTGCTTGTTGCTGCGGCCGATGCATTGTCCGCTGCTCGTCCGGGAGCAAGAAGCGAGACACTGGAGAACTATATCAAGCGTCTGGAGAAACTGGAGGAGATTTCAGAATCCTTCCAGGGCGTGGAGAAATCCTTCGCGATTCAGGCTGGACGTGAGATCCGTATCATGGTCAAACCGGATGAAATCAACGACTTGGAATCCGTCAAGGTCGCTCGTGATATCCGGAAACGCATTGAAAGCGAGCTGGATTACCCTGGCCACATCAAAGTCACGGTCATCCGGGAAACACGCGCAGTTGAATATGCTAAATAAGAAAGCGGCCTTGTGCCGCTTTTTTTCATGATACTAGTAGGTAAGGAGAAAGGGATGGATTATGAAGCTATTATTTATCGGGGACGTTGTTGGGGAACCGGGACGTCAGATGGTACAGGAATACTTGCCGCGCCTGAAACAGCGCTATCAGCCGCAGCTGACAATCATCAATGGAGAGAATAGTGCCGACGGAAAAGGAATCAATGAACGTATATACAAACAATTCCTGGAATGGGGCGCACAGGCAATCACAATGGGCAATCATACATGGGACAAACGGGATATTTTCGAATTCATCGACGATGCAAAATATCTGGTCCGACCGGCCAACTTGCCGCCGCAAACTCCAGGATCGGGAATCATTTATGTGAAGGTGAACAAGCACGAAGTGGCAATCATCAATTTGCTGGCACGTACATTCATGATGCCGGCAGATGATCCATTCCGGGAAGCCGATCGGCTGATCGAGGAAGCGCGAAAACGGACGAATCTTATTTTCATCGATTTCCACGGGGAAGCAACAAGTGAGAAGCAAGCATTCGGCTGGTATGTGGATGGTCGAGTCAGTGCTGTCGTCGGTACCCATACGCACACCCAGACAGCGGATGAACGCATATTGCCTTCCGGAACAGCATACATTTCGGACGCAGGTATGACAGGTCCGTATGAAGCAATCCTTGGGATGGATCGCGAGGCAGTCATCAAGAGATTTTTAACTAATCTTCCAGTACGTTTTGAAGTACCGAAAAAGGGTAAAACACAATTAAATGGAGTAGTAATCGATTTGGATCCGCAAACGGGGAAAGCTTCCTCCATCAAACGCATCTTGATCAATGATGACCACCCGTATATGGATTGATCTTTGCTGCTCCTTCACTAGGTCTTTTGTTTACAGACATAAACCAGGACAGACCGCAGCACTTTTTTCTGACATCGCCTGAAATGGGCATATCTATCATCTCGCAGAAATATAGTTAAAAGGAAAGTAGTCCAGTAAACGAAGGAGGTACCAGTGTTGGATATACTAAAAGTTTCAGCGAAATCCAATCCAAACTCAGTAGCAGGCGCACTTGCGAACGTATTAAGAGAACGTGGCTCAGCGGAAATCCAGGCAATCGGGGCAGGAGCACTCAATCAATCAGTGAAAGCTGTTGCCATCGCCCGAGGTTTTGTTGCTCCGAGCGGTGTAGATTTGGTCTGTATCCCGGCATTCACGGATATCATGATCGATAATGAAGAACGGACTGCCATCAAATTAATTGTAGAACCACGATAAATCCCGCTTATGGCGGGATTTTTTATTTCCAATACTTGGACCTTGATGAGAGCATTGGTATAATGGACAAAAACGATCAATGGATGGGGGAGCAGGAAACAGTGAATGAAGAACAGCGTAAATCCGTTAGTTTGATAAGTGCAGAACAGACAAATCAGGTCGAGAAGCCGCTTCATGAAAAGACAACTGCTGATTTCGCAAAATATTTCCAGACAACGTACCAGCCGCCGAACTTGAAGCAGGCAAAAAAACGGCGCAGGGAAGATGTCAAGTTTCATTATGATTTCGCGATTCCCCCAGAGATGCAGAATGCAGGCCAGAACAAAAAATTCCTCATCCGTACATATGGCTGCCAGATGAACGAACATGATACCGAAGTGATGGCAGGGCTGTTTTTGGAAATGGGTTATGAGCCTACTACAGATACAAATGAAGCGGATGTCATACTCCTTAATACTTGTGCTATTCGGGAAAATGCCGAGAATAAGGTATTCGGAGAAATCGGTCATCTTAAAGCCTTGAAGCTTGAGAAGCCGGATTTGATTCTTGGTGTTTGCGGCTGTATGTCCCAGGAGGAAGCGGTCGTCAATCGGATTTTGAAAAAGCATAGTCATATCGACCTGATTTTTGGGACTCACAATATCCATCGGCTTCCGCAGTTATTGAAAGAAGCGC
Organism: Terribacillus halophilus; assembly: GCF_900101385.1. Classification (GTDB taxonomy): domain Bacteria; phylum Bacillota; class Bacilli; order Bacillales; family Amphibacillaceae; genus Terribacillus; species Terribacillus halophilus. The sequence goes on along the minus strand of NZ_FMZB01000003.1, from coordinate 124,792 downwards.
AATTCAGCAAGGAAATGGTGCTGGAGGTATGGTCTAAAGAAGGCGATGTCATCGAGAACCTTCCCAAAGCAAGAAAAGGAAAAATCAAAGCATGGGTCAATATCATGTACGGCTGTGATAAATTCTGCACGTATTGTATTGTCCCATACACGCGTGGCAAAGAACGGAGCCGACGGCCGGAGGATATCATCCAGGAAGTAAGGCAGCTTGCGGCGCAGGGTTATCAAGAGATTACGCTCCTTGGTCAGAATGTGAACGCGTACGGTAAAGATTTGCCTGATATCGATTATGGACTTGGGGATTTGATGGATGCAATCAGAAAGATTGATATTCCGCGTGTGCGCTTCACCACTTCCCATCCGCGTGACTTTGATGATAAACTAATAGAAGTACTGGCCAAAGGCGAAAATCTCCTTGATCATATCCACTTGCCAGTCCAATCGGGAAGCAGTGAGATACTACGGGTAATGGCCCGTCGTTATACAAGGGAAGAATACCTGACTCTAGTGGATAAGATCAGACAGCGGATACCGAATGTGACGCTTACAACGGACATCATCGTCGGGTTTCCGAATGAGACCGAAGAGCAGTTCCAGGAAACTTTATCACTTATCAAAGAAGTTGGTTTCGAGGCTGCCTACACATATATTTATTCCCCTCGCGAAGGAACGCCTGCTGCCAAATGGGAGGATAATATCCCGATCGAGGTGAAGCGGGAGCGCCTGCAGCGTTTGAATCGAGTGGTGGACGAGTATGCCGCCAAGTCCATGCGTGCATATGAGGGGAAAACAGTGCTCGTGTTGGTAGAAGGAGAAAGCAAGCGGAATCCGGATGTACTTGCTGGTTATACGGAAAAGAATAAGCTAGTCAATTTCAGGGCTCCGAAGTCAGTGATCGGTAAAATCGTCCCGGTCCGCATCATAAAAGCAAAAACGTGGTCACTCGATGGCGAGTTAATAGAAACAACAGCGGAGGTACAGATCAAATGAGTTATTCCACCGACGAAATTCTCAAGCAAGCTGAAAGTTTGGCAGAAGAAATGGGCAATCTGGACGAGATTGAACAATTTCACCAGCTGGAAGCGAAACTGAACGAGAACCAAAAGGTGCAGACATATATAAATCAGATTAAAATGAAGCAAAAGCAGGCTGTCAATCTGCAAGCTTATGGCAAACGGGAAGCGCAGCAGCAAATGGAAAAGGAAATAGATGAGCTCCAGGCAAAAATCGATAGTATCCCTGTCGTTCAAGAATTCAAGGAATCCCAGGTCATCACGAACCATATCCTTCAGAGCATCAGCCAGAATATCGAGCATACTGTGTTCAATGAGGAAGAAACGGACAACTAAGTCCGTTTCTTTTTTCTTAAACTTTCCCGCGTTCTATACTGTCATCTAGAAATCACTTTAAACATACCTGTCATATTGGGGGAAATTTAGAAGTATCACAGCATTCATGAAGTGCATACACAGCTGGAAATCAATCCGGGATTTTAAGTTGCCGGCCGGCAAGTTTTCAATAACCTCTCTCTAGGCATCTGCATAGGATGGAGGAGCGTCCAGTTGTGGTGAGCAGAAGATTTATTTTCTGGCACCATAGGTGAACACCCTGCATAACATGACTATGTAAAAAGAGGAGGTTTTGGCAAGATGGGTTTTCAAGATAAAACATACCGTGAAATAATCACGAAAGCGGTCATCGGCCGCGGACGTAAATTCAGCAAGCATATTGACCATATACGTCCGGACAACAAACCGTCCAGCATCCTTGGCTGCTGGATTATCAATCACCGCTACCACGCAAAAAAGAAAGGCGACGTAGGGGTGGAAGTAGTCGGTAAGTACGATATCAATGTGTGGTATTCCTACAATGATAATTCAAAAACCGATGTTGTCTCAGAAACGGTCGAGTATAAGGAATTGGTCAAATTGAGTATCAAAGACGATAATTGTCTGGACGATGAGTTTGAGGTTTATGCAAAAGCAATCCAACAGCCTAATTGCCTGGAATGCAAAATTGTGCAGCATGGCCAGAAGATTTTCGTCGAAGTCGAGAAGGAATTCCTTGTGGAAGTTGTGGGAGAAACAAAGCTTTGCGTGAAAGTGGATCCTGATGGATGCGAAGTTGAGGAAGTAGAAGAAGAATGGGATTATGAGCTTTCTGAAGATGATTTCAAAGATCTAGATCCTGACTTTTTGGATAAAAAGGACAACGACGATTAAAACGAGGGCACTTGCTCTCGTTTTTTGTATTATTCAGAATGACGCAACAGAAGAAACAAGGAAAATACCTGTGTTATAATAGGATTAATTGTAATGAAACAGAGGAGTAGGAAAATGGCAGGGTACACACCGATGATGCAGCAATATTTAAGAATAAAAGCCGACTATAAGGATGCATTCCTCTTCTTTAGGCTCGGTGACTTTTATGAAATGTTCTTTGAGGATGCACTGAAAGCGACGAAAGAACTGGAAATCACCTTGACGAGTAAGAATGCGGGGGTTGAAGAGAAGGTGCCGATGTGCGGCGTGCCGTACCATTCGGCTGATAATTATATAAAGACACTTGTATCGCGCGGCTACAAAGTCGCCATCTGTGAACAAGTGGAGGATCCGAAGACAGCTAAAGGTGTCGTCAAACGCGAAGTGGTCCAGCTGATCACACCAGGTACTGTCATGGAAAACGGCATGCTTGATGAAAAAGAGAACAATTACCTGGCAGCTGTAACAGAAAACGAGGACAGTACATACAGTCTTGTATATCATGACCTTTCCACAGGGGAAAACCGGGCTGCATTGCTGGAAGGCGGCTTTGATGGTTTATTAAGTGAGCTTTACAATCAGCCAGTGCGGGAAATCGTCATTTCCGAAGGGTTGAGTGCAGAGCTGCAGGAAGCTTTGCGGGTTCGTTTAGGTGTCACGTTATCCTATCAGGAAATGAACAGCACCAGTATGTCACAGGAAAAGCTGATTGGTGATGTGACCGATACTAGACTGTTAGAGTGTTTTGCCATGCTATTAAACTATGTGGAACGGACGCAAAAGCGTGGGTTGGATCATCTGAAGCCGCTTCAAGTGATGGAGCTCAAACATTTCATGACATTGGATATGTATTCAAAACGCAATCTTGAGCTGACTGAAACTATTTTGAAGAAGGGCAAACATGGAAGTCTTCTATGGGTGCTTGATGACACCGTTACGGCAATGGGAGCGCGTATGCTGAAAAAATGGCTGGAGCGCCCGCTGCTGCAAAAAGAAGCGATCACAAGACGCCAGGATTTGGTCCAAGCCTTTCTAGATCACTTCTTCGAACGGGATACAATCCGGCAGCATTTGCAATCCGTGTATGATATCGAAAGACTTTCCGGCCGGGTCGCTTTCGGAAACGTGAATGCGAGGGATCTGCTGCAGCTGAAACGCACATTGGAAAAGCTACCTGAATTGAAGCAAGTGTTATCCGGCTTTGAGGAAGAGGAAGTACAGCGCATTGGCCGAAAGCTTAATCCGCTACCGGACCTGTGTGCGTATTTGGAAAGCAGTTTGCATGAAGATGCGCCGATCAGTGTCCGGGAAGGCGGCATCCTGAAAGACGGTTTCCACGACCAGCTTGATACGTACCGGGATGCTTCAAGAAACGGGAAGCAATGGATTGCGGCACTCGAACAGCGGGAACGCGAAGAAACGGGTATCAAATCGCTTAAAGTCGGCTATAACAAGGTGTTTGGCTACTATATCGAGATAACGCGTGCGAATCTGCATCTGCTGCCGGAAGGGAAATATGAACGCAAACAGACGCTCAGTAATGCAGAACGTTTCATTACGCCGGAATTAAAGGAAAAAGAAGCACTGATTCTGGAAGCACAGGAGAAAAGTGTGGATCTCGAATATTCCCTATTCATGGAAATACGGGATCATGTCAAGACGTACATCCCTGCGCTGCAGCAGCTCGCCGATCAAATCAGTCAATTGGACGTTTTGCAAAGCTTTGCCGAAGTAAGTGAAAAACAGCGTTATGCTCGTCCGACATTCAATCTTGACCGATCCGTATCGATTACCGAAGGACGTCATCCTGTCATTGAAAAAGTGATGAAATCCGGAGAGTTTGTACCGAATGATGTGCAGATGAAAAATGACGCAGATATCTTGCTGATCACTGGGCCGAACATGAGTGGTAAAAGCACGTATATGCGCCAAGTAGCTCTGACGAGTATCATGGCGCAAATCGGTTGTTTTGTTCCATGTGAAGCCGCTGATCTGCCGCTTTTCGATCAAATCTTTACGCGCATCGGCGCAGCGGACGATCTGGTCTCTGGCCAAAGTACCTTCATGGTCGAAATGCTGGAGTCGAGACATGCACTGGAGCATGCAACCGACAAGAGTCTAATTTTGCTGGATGAGATTGGCAGGGGGACAAGCACATATGATGGCATGGCTCTGGCGCAAGCAATCATCGAATATGTCCATGATAATATTCATGCAAAGACATTATTCTCGACGCATTATCACGAGCTAACTTCTTTGGAGGAGAATTTAAGCAAGCTGCGTAATGTCCATGTCCGGGCGGAAGAGCATGATGGCAATGTCGTTTTCCTTCACCAAATCCGTGAAGGAGCGGCAGATGAAAGCTACGGAATCCATGTTGCGAAACTGGCAAAACTCCCGGACAGCCTTATCGAACGGGCCTCACACATCCTCAAGGATCTGGAAGGGCAGGACGAAGATGCAATGGTTCCTAGTCCTGGACAAGAGCAGGAAGATGTTCAGCTATCCTTTTTCGCAGCGCCTGCTGTGGAAACAGAAACTCGAAAACAAGACAGCCGAGCCGATAAAGTAATAACAGAGCTCACATCGATCAATTTGATGGAGCAAACACCGCTTGAAGCAATGAATCTATTATATAAATTGCAGCAAATGGCAGTGAAGAAGTAAGGAGGTTCCCATATGGCGATTCAATTGATGCCGGATGATTTAGCGAATAAGATTGCAGCGGGTGAAGTGGTCGAGCGGCCGGCTTCGGTCGTCAAGGAACTGGTGGAAAACAGTATCGATGCAAACAGTACAGTGATCAAGGTTTCCGTGCAGGAAGCAGGTCTGACCGAAATTAGCATTGTCGACAATGGAGACGGCATGGATCCAGACGATGTGGAGCGTGCCTTCTTCCGTCATGCTACAAGTAAAATCCGGAATGAACATGACCTTTTCCATGTCCGTACATTGGGATTCCGCGGGGAAGCTTTGGCTAGTATCGCCGCGGTGAGCCAGCTTGAGATCAAGACAAGTACAGGCGAAAATGCCGGTGTGAAACTTGTCATGGAAGGCGGGGCGATTAAAGAAAGAGGCAAATGCGATGCGCGGAAAGGCACGGAGATTACGGTAAAGCATTTGTTCTTCAATACACCGGCCCGTCTGAAGTATATGAAAACGATTCATACAGAGCTTGGACACGTGTCCGAGGTGATCAACCGCCTTGCGCTTGCCCACCCAGAAATACGATTCGAACTGACGCATAATGGTAAACCTTTGTTCCAATCCAGCGGGCGAGGGGATATGCTGCAGATCGTCGCTCAAATCTATGGTAATTCCGTAGCGAAGAAAATGGTTGAAGCATCACATGAAACATTGGATTATAAGCTGGCGGTTTTAGCTGCCAAACCAGAAATCAATCGCGCTTCCCGTCAATATGTATCTTTCATCGTAAATGGCAGATACATTCGGAACCATGTCTTGGCCAAAGCTGTGATGCAGGCGTATCATACTTTACTGCCGATCGGCAGATTTCCGCTTGCCGTCATTTCAATCGAGATGGATCCGATTCTTGTGGATGTAAACGTGCATCCGGCTAAGCTCGAAGTTCGTTTCAGCAAGGAAAAAGAGCTGTTTGAAGCTGTCGAGCAGTTAGTTGGCAAAGCACTGCGACAGCAGCGGCTCATTCCGGAAGCTGTTGTGCCGAAGCAGAAAAAAATCCAGGAACGAAGCGAACAGCAAAGCTTTACTTTCTTTGACAATCAACCTGTCAAAGAACCACAGCCAGAACCGGATCGATGGTTCTTTGACGAAGTGAAAGAAACAGCCCTTCCGATTATTGAGGAAGAAAGGGAAGTACAATCAGAATCTGAAATCTTTATTGACTCTGCCAATGATAAAGCGGATGAACCGCAGTACAGCATCGAATCAGAAAACGAGCTGGATTATTCTGTGCCGCCAATGTATCCAATCGGGCAGCATCATGGAACGTATATTCTGGCGGAAAATGAAGAGGGTCTCTTCTTGGTCGATCAGCATGCTGCACAGGAACGGATCAAATATGAATATTTCCGGGAAAAAATCGGGGAAGTGGAGAAGGAACTGCAGGAGCTGCTCATTCCGCTTACGTTCGATTTCACTAGACAGGAATCACTGATTGTCGAGCAGTATCGGACCGAGCTTGAGGCAGTTGGATTATTCTTTGAATCCTTTGGCGGTCATACGTATATCGTTCGTTCCCATCCGCAATGGTTCCCGAAAGGCTTTGAAGAGGAAATCATCCGCGAAATTGTGGAACAGGTGATGAAGGAAAGCAAAGTGGATATCCATAAATTACGCGAAGAAGCGGCTATCATGATGTCCTGTAAACGTTCTATCAAAGCAAATCATCATTTGAATCATGACGATATGTTCCATCTATTGGAAGAGCTTCGTACATCGCAAGATCCTTTCACCTGTCCGCATGGTCGGCCGATTATCATTCGCTTCACTTCATATGAGCTGGAAAAACTTTTCAAACGGGTACAATAGGCGCAGGCAACTGCGCCTTTTTTGCTTGTCTAGGTGTTCACCGCCCCGGAGGATGGGAATCGTGCTTATACTATCCTGTAACCTGAATACTGACAGGAAGGAGATTACAGTATGGCACTATTCATCAAACCGACGGCAGGCAGGCTGACAAACGGCTTTCGAGGTGCTGGATCGTCCCATAATGGTGTAGATTGGGCACAATCCGGAACTGTGCGAATTGCCGCAGCTGCCGCAGGTACTGTCAGCAGATCGTATGTGTCTTCCTCATACGGGGAAGTCGTCTTTATTGTCCATCAGCTAAACGGTCAGACGTATGAAACAGTATATGCGCATATGCGGTCCGGATCACGTCAAGTCAGCGTGGGAGATACGGTCAGGCAGGGTCAGTTTATCGGATATATGGGCAGCACGGGGGATTCAACTGGTCAGCATCTGCATTTTGAATTGCATCGGGGCAGATGGAATGCGGAAAAATCGAATGCAGTCAACCCGCTCGATTACATCGGGCCATCAGCAAGCAGGACACAGCAGTCTGCCAGTGTCCCATACCCGGGAAGTTATATTCGGACGGGATCTCGTGGAGAAAATGTCCGACGGATCCAGCGGGCATTAGGTGTAACAGCCGACGGAATTTTTGGCCCGATCACAAGACAGGCCGTCATCAACTTCCAACGCAACAATGGCCTTGGTGTAGATGGCATTGTTGGACCGCAAACGTGGAATAGATTGTTCTGATTTTGGGCATGCTGATTAGCCAGAGGGGGCGTTAGCCATGCAGAATCAGCATCTTGTGGATTTTCTGAACCAGCAAATAGCCAATATGAGTGTATTGCACGTGAAACTTCAGCGTTATCATTGGTATGCCAAAGGTCCATATGGTTATGTGATTGAACAATATACCGAGGATCTGCACAAGCAATTGGATGAAATGAAGAAATCATTGGGCAAACGTGTGCTTGCCATCGGCGGCAGACCGATAGCAGTCATGAGCAAATTCCTCCAGGAAACTACCATAAAGGAAGCACAAGCCGATGATGAAGATTATGAGGTAGTCAGGACTTTGCGTCATGATTACAGTCAGCTCGCACAGGAGATCAAAATCACCGGCATACCGCTTGCGAAAAGGCAGGAAGACGATGCCACGGCTGGCTTGCTTGTGAGTATCCTCGGCATATTGGAATATGAAGCCATCCGCCTGACGAAGTATCTTATCGATTCCGACCAAAAATAAGCTGTGCGAGGCGCGCACGGCTTTTCGTTTATCTTTCTTTGCAGTGTTATGCTAAACTAATGACATGTTAAAGAAGGAGAATGACATGGAGAAACAGAAAATAATCGTCGTTGTCGGACCTACGGGTGTCGGCAAGACTCAGCTGAGTATCGAAATCGCAAAAAAATTCGACGGTGAGGTGATCAGCGGCGATTCCATGCAGATATACAGAGGCATGGATATTGGAACAGCGAAAGTCACCGAAGAAGAACAGCAAGGCATTCCGCATCATCTTATTGATATCCGCGATCCCGATGAGAATTATTCTGCAGCTGATTTCCAAGCCGATGTGGAGGCTTGTGTCAAGAACATTGCAAGTCGCGGGAAACTGCCGGTCATTGCAGGCGGAACCGGCTTATACATACAGGCCGCCCTTTACGGCTACGATTTTTCTGAGGCAAAACGGGATGACGGCTATCAGCAGCAGCTGGAGCAGGAAGCTAAAGAATTTGGAGCACTGCACTTGCACAGCCAGCTGCAGGAAGTAGATCCAGTACAAGCGGATCGTATTCATCCTAATAATATCCGCCGGGTCATCCGGGCGCTGGAAATTTACCACCGCACCGGTAAAAAAATGAGTGAGCACGAAGAAGTCGAACCTGATGCTTGTTATGATGCTGCAGTGATCGGGTTGGAGATGGACCGGGATTTGCTTTATGAACAGATAAATCTCCGAGTTGATAAGATGCTTGCTGACGGTTTGCTGAAAGAAGTAAAGCAACTGGTCGATCGCGGCATCAAGGATACCCAATCCATGCGGGCAATCGGCTATAAGGAGTTTATCCCTTATCTGGAAGGGAAAATGGACTGGGAAGATACGGTTGCCCAGCTGAAGCAAAACAGCCGGCGCTATGCCAAACGGCAATATACATGGTTCCGTAATAAGATGGATGTGAACTGGTATACGATAACACCTGCGACAAAAAAACAAAAATTTAGAATTATTTTAGAAGAACTTGCAGGAAAGCTGGAACAAAGGTAGAAATAGGAACCGTATAGAAATTAGGAGGGGAATAGATGTCTCAATCTGTTAATATCCAAGACCAATATCTGAATCAACTGCGCAAAGAACGTATGCAAGTCACTGTTTTCCTGACGAATGGCTTCCAAATTCGCGGAACTGTGAAGGCTTTTGACAATTTCACTGTATTGTTCGAAACGGAAGGAAGACAGCAATTAATCTTCAAACATGCGATTTCTACATTCTCCCCAGTGAAGAATGTATCGCTGGATTATAAAGAACAGAGCTAAAACAAAGCGAGCGCCTCAGGCGTTCGTTTTTATTTTTGTTTTAAAGCGCGGTCGGTCTGAATAAGTTAGAAAAAGACCATCTGGGCATTTGTCACGGCCTACCTGTCTTGAGCGTAAACTGCAGTGAGGGGTGATCATATGGAAGCTCAAGTTACGAATGCGAAAGGAAAAATCAATATCGTCCTGAAAAACAGGCAGCAGGAGACGGAACCGCTGCAAAGTGGTGCTGCCAAGCGCGATATCGATCCGTTCCGTCATATCGACCAGGAATTCGCCTCCTTCATCGGAATGGAGAAGCTCAAGAAAACAATCAAAGAAATTTATGCAAATGTCCATATCAGCCAGAAACGAGAGGCAGCGGGGTTAAAACAAGAGAAGCAAGTGCTGCATATGCTGTTCGAAGGCAACCCCGGCACAGGAAAGACGACGGTTGCACGTAAGCTTGCTACTGTTTTTCGCGATATGGATGTCTTGGATAAAGGTCATTTCATCGAAGCGGAAAGAGCAGACTTAGTCGGCGAATACATCGGCCACACAGCTCAAAAAACAAGAGCCCTCATCCAGCGTGCCATGGGTGGTATTCTATTCATAGATGAAGCCTATTCGCTTGCGCGCGGAGGAGAAAAAGACTTCGGGAAAGAAGCAATCGATACGCTCGTCAAACATATGGAAGATGCGTCCAATCGGTTTATCCTTATTCTGGCCGGTTACCCCCGAGAGATGAGGCATTTCATGAGTTTGAATCCTGGTCTGCGTTCACGGTTTCCCATCCAGCTCGAATTCCCTGATTATAAGTCTGAACAACTGATGGATATAGCCAAAGGTATGCTTGTAGAGAAAGAGTATCAGCTGACGAAAGAAGCGGAATGGAAGCTGAAAGAAATCATCGTCCAGCAGAAAGCGAAACGGACAGCGGATTTTTCCAACGCTCGCTTTGTACGTAACATCATTGAGAAAGCGATACGGATGCAAGCGGTCCGGCTTGTGCGCCATGATCATCATTTGTCGACAGAGGAATTGATGAAAATGACAGTCGCCGATTTGAATCACGAAGAATAATAGTACGCATCGAAAGCTCGAGTATGTGTAGTCAGCACGCTCGAGCTTTTTTCTTGTTAATATAACCCATAAGCACGGCGTGTATAGCCGGAATCCGCTAGGGAACCATACTTAGCAAGGAGTGCAAATTATGGGAGAAATACTGCAATTTTTAGGCCGGACGGATGTATGGCTTGGAACGATAGTCGTCGTGCTTATTCCTATCGGACTGACATTACTGACTGATAAGGTGAAAAAACTTCGTGAAAAGCAACATACAAGGATAGAGCAGCAATTCATTCCAGAGAACCATGTCTTGTCGGCAAAATTATCGGTAAATGTGAATCAACTCAAAGCAATCGTAGGAGATAGTTCCGATATTATTTTCCGTCAGTTTAAACTGGGAATGGATAACCGCAGCTGCAGTATCGTGCACATTGATGGCTTAGTAGATCAGCAGCAGCTGCAGCAATCCATATTGCATTCCCTGATGCATGCGAAACAAATGAAATCGGGACTGAATCCATTCAAAAGTGAAAGCATAAAGGATTATCTGCTTCATCATGTGCTAGAGGTCAGCGATGTGACAGTGATAAAAGATATGAAGAAGATTGTACGGCAGCTGCTGTCAGGTTCGGTTTTGCTTTTCGTTGATGGCTTGGATGAGGTGGTTGTCCTGAGTGTGAAAAAATGGCTTTCGCGCAATTTGGATGAACCGATTACAGAAGCGCTTGTCAGGGGACCTCGAATGAGTTTCATTGAGAACCTCCGTGATAATACGGCAATGCTTCGAAGGATGACGACAGATGCGAATTTAACCTTTGCGGATTTCGAAATAGGAAAACGGACGAGCAGACAGCTGACTGTTGCCTATGTAAAGGACATAGCCAATGAAGAGCTGTTAAACAACGTGAAAGAGCGCATCGAGAATCTGGATATAGACCATGCTGCTGAATCTGGTTATATCGAACAGCTGATTGAGGATGACTATATGTCCATTTTTCCTCAAGTACAAGCAACAGAGCGGCCGGATCGTGTAATGGGTGCCATTCTGGAAGGGCGGATTGCCATCTTGCTTGATGGCACGTCCTATGCTTTGCTTGTTCCGGCAACTTTCTCCATGATGCTGCAGTCACCAGAGGATTATTATGAGCGCTGGATCCCAATGTCCCTCATCCGGCTGCTTCGGTACGTCGCGGCATTCTTGAGTATCTTCCTGCCGTCCTTTTATATCGCATTCGTCTCCTTTCATCAAGGATTGATACCGACTGATTTAGCCCTTGCAATTGCCGGAACGAGGGTCGGTGTCCCGTTTCCGACAATCATCGAAGCGCTTTTGATGGAAGTATCGATAGAACTGTTGAGAGAAGCAGGTCTCAGGCTGCCGCGGCCAGTGGGACAAACTGTCGGATTGGTTGGTGCTTTGATTATCGGGGAGGCAGCGGTGCAGGCTGGACTGGTCAGTCCAATCATGGTCATTGTCGTTGCAGCCACAGCCATTGCATCATTTGTTTCTCCTCATTACGGCGCAGGTATTGCGCAAAGAGCACTTCGTTTCCTGGCTATGTTTTCAGCTGCCTTCCTTGGATTATATGGAATCAGTTTATTCTTCTTATCGCTCTGTGTCCATGCAGTCAAGCTGCGGAGCTTTGGGGTTCCATATGTTACGCCGGGAACGCTTTATAGTAAAGATGACTGGAAGGATTTCTTCCTGCGTATGCCTTTGTTTACGATGAGAAAGCGGCCAGCCGAATACTTTCCAAAGGATCAAGTCAGAAGAAAGAAATATTAGGAGATGCAGCACATGAAAATGGGAACGACACGGATCACGACTATACAAATGGTTGCATTGCTTTCGTCTGCATTGATTGCTGTAGGTATCTTTACACTTCCGCGAGATCTGGCAATGAAAGTCGGGACCCCGGATTTGTGGATATGTGTGATATTGGGTGGTATCTGCGGATATTTATCGTCCCTTATCATTGTGTCTTTGAGTCTCCGATTTGAACGCCTTACTTTTTTCGAATTCAATAAGTTGATAATCGGCAAATGGCTGGGAACGATACTAAGTATCTGTTTTATTGGGTATGCACTTTTGATCGGAGCTTTTGAAATTCGTTCCATGGGTGAATTGACGCAGTTTTATTTGCTGGAGGAGACGCCGATTTCTGTTATTTTGATCACTATGTACTGGGTCGCGATTTACTTGCTGATAGGTGGAATCAATCCTATAGCCCGGCTGATCGAGCTATTGAATCCTATCTGCATACTTATTTTCATACTCGTATTTTGTCTCGGTTTCAAAGTCTTTGAGCTCGATAATTTGCGGCCGCTGTTCGGGCTTGGTGCTGGACCTATATTGAAAGGGATGACGCCGACATTCCTTACATTCAGTGGGTTGGAATTTCTACTTGTTTTCATTGCGATGATGCAAAAACCAAAAGATGCGAAGAAGGTTGCCCTAATTGGGTTGGGCATACCGGTATTTATATACTTGCTGGCAGTAGTCATCATAACTGGTGGATTGTCGGTAGAAAGAATGAAGCATCAGAAGTGGCCCACATTTGCCCTTATCCAAGAATACGAGTACGAAGGTATCCTGTTTGAACGCTTTGACTCTTTATTTTTGGTTGTTTGGCTGATTCAGATGTTTACAACATATGTTGTCTGTCAATATGTGGCTGCCAAAGGCATTTCTCAGCTAACACGTATATCGTATAAAAAGGCAAACTATGTTCTTTTGGCCGCGGTTTACATTATCTGCCTGATCCCTCAGGATTTGAATCAATTAGAGAAGATGGGTACGATCATTGGCTGGACCAGCTTTGCTTTTTCTTTCTTTATACCTTCCATACTATTGATAATTGCAGTTATAAGGAGGCTGAAGCATGAAGCAGAACCGCAAAATGGTCCGTAATTTCTGTTTATGCATCGTTTCGTTGTTATGCGTTTCTGGCTGTTGGGACAGCTCGGATATTGAAGATATGTCTTTTGTAATAGGTTTTGGAATCGATAGCAGCGAAAATGATCAGACTCCGATCAAGCATACGACACAGATTGCCAGCACAAAGAAGAAAGGTGAACAAGGAGTAATGCCGCAAGGTAAACTATATCAAGATCTTACGCTTGAAGGGAAGTCGATCCAGGATATTCTGCGGAGCATCTCCCTTCAGCTGCCTTACCCTGTGTATACGGATCACCTGGAAACGATAATCATCAATTCAGAAACGGCAAGTAAATATGACCTTTCCATTTTGCTGGACCAAATCTTACGTGATAATGTGACACGTCTTAGTCCGCTGGTCGTGCTAAGCAAGCAGCAAGCAAGCGACATATTGGACACAAACATCGAAGGAGAAATACCTAGCAGTTATCTCAGCAGCATTTTTGAGAATAAGACAACTACCTTAAAGATCGCCCCCTCTGTGCGTGTAGGGGAAGTTTCGGCAAACCTTTCTTCCCAAGCCAGCTTTATGCTGCCTAATGTAGTGAAGCAGCAGAATGTGATCAAGGTAGATGGGGCAGGGGTGATAAAAGGGAAACAAAAGAAATTCGTTGGGTTTTTAACGGATAAAGAGGTGGAAGGGGTAAACTGGCTGAGTGAAGAAGGAAAGGCTGGTTTACTTGAGTTCCATGATGAAGAGGACAATACGATCGTTTACGAAGTACAGCATTATAAGACGAAAATAAAGCCAAGGTTCAAAAAAGGGCGTCTTTCCTTCTATGTACAAATTAAAGCTGAAGGATGGATAACGGAAGATTGGTCACGCTCAGCTCATAATTTGGCTGAAAGATATGTACAACATCTGGAACATTTAGCGGCGAAAGAAGTCGAAAGGCTGATGAAAGGAACGATGAAAAAACTGCAGCGAGATTACGAAGCGGATGTGGTTGGTTTTTCGGAAAGTTTTCGGATTCACTATCCAAGGGACTTTGAAAAAATGAAGAAGGATTGGGATGACTATTTTGCAGATGCTGATTTGAATTATGACGTATGCATCAAGATTATCAACACAGGCGATGTAGTGAAATAAGAGCCCTTCATGCAGGTAACTTGGATGGATTCCAGTGGATGATATGTTCTGTATATATTTTTGGTTCCATTTGACAAGCTTTCGCATAAAGCGAAGGCTTTTTCCTTGTCTGATAGGGTATAATGACAAAAGGAAAGGGTGACAGTATGGAACGTGTATTATTGATGGCAGTCCATCACCAAAATCAAACTTTGGAGCGATTTCAATCCTCGCTCGATGAATTGCAAGCTCTAACAAAGACAGCAGGCGGGGTCGTTGCAGGAATTGTGACGCAGAAACGGGAACGCCTGCATCCTGGTACATATTTTGGAGCCGGCAAGCTGGATGAGCTTGCCGAACTGGTCGAGCAAGAAGAGCCGCTCCTCGTCATATCCAATGATGAATTGTCTCCGGGACAATTGAAGAATATCAGCAACCATATCGGCGTCCGTGTCATTGACCGGAGTCAGCTGATCCTGGATATATTTGCAACACGCGCGCATACCCGTGAGGGGAAACTGCAGGTGGAGCTGGCGCAGATGCAGTATTTGCTGCCAAGACTTTATGGACAAGGTACGGAAATGAGCCGCCTCGGTGCCGGAATCGGTACAAGGGGCCCTGGAGAAACGAAACTGGAAACCGACAGGCGGCATATTCGTCGCCGCATTGATGAAATTAAGCACCAGCTAAAAGCGGTGGTTTCGCATCGATCTCGCTACCGGGAAAGACGCAAAGCGAATCAGGCATTCCAGATAGCTTTGGTCGGCTATACGAACGCCGGCAAATCGACGATATTCAACCGACTGACTGGGAATGACAGCCTCGAGCAGGATCAGCTGTTTGCCACACTCGATCCGATGACACGCAGAATGCGCCTACCATCCGGTTTCCAGACATTACTGACCGATACGGTCGGCTTCATCCAAGATTTGCCGACAGCACTTATCGCAGCTTTCCGTTCGACACTGGAAGAAGTGACCGAAGCGGATTTCATCATTCATATGGTCAATAGTGCCCATCCCGATCATGAACAGCAGCAAGCGACTGTACTGAAATTGCTTAAAGATCTTGAAGCAGATCATTTGCCGATTCTGACAGTCTATAACAAAGCAGATCTACTGACGGAGGATTTCATTGCCAGCGCGCATCCATACTTGCAAATATCGGCGTTTAAAGAAGAAGACCGCCGACTTGTAATGGAGAAAGTGCAGGAAATGATCCAGGAAACTAGTGAATTCTATGATACAATCGTACCTGCAACAGGCGGTCGTCTATTGGACAAGCTCACCCAGGAAACGATTATGACAAAAAGGACATACAATGAGGCACTGGATGCCTATGAAGTGAGCGGGTATGTATTGCCTGATCATCCGCTTTCTCATCAATTGAAAGGAAAGAATGAAGCATGATAAAAGAAACAGCTAGAAAAACAGAAGAAGAAACAAGCGCCAGGCGCGCTGAGATAGACCGTATTGCAGAGGAAAACCAAAAACGAGTGATGGATGCTTTCCGCAACCAGCGCGTGAGTGACAGCCATTTCAACCCGACAACGGGCTATGGTTACGATGATTTCGGCCGCGAGACACTCGAACAAGTATACGCAGAAGTATTCGGCGGTGAGGACGCACTTGTGCGGCCGCAGATTGTTTCCGGAACGCATGCGATCACAACCTCCTTGTTCGGTATACTTCGTCCGGGAGATGAGTTACTATATATCACTGGCAAACCATACGATACATTGGAAGGTGTCATTGGGAACCGACAGGAAGACACAGGGGCATTGAAGGATTTTGGGGTGTTATATGATGCTGTTGATTTGACCGAAGGAGGGGCAATCGACTATCCAGCTGTAGCAGCGAAGCTTTCCGAAAAGACGAAGGTGGTGGCAATCCAGCGTTCCAAAGGATATGCCGACCGACCTTCGTTTTCTGTTGCCGAGATCGGTGACATGGTCGCTTTTGTCAAAGAAAAGTATCCGGAAGTCATCGTATTTGTCGATAACTGTTATGGGGAATTTGCACAAACGAAAGAACCGCTTCATGTCGGAGCGGATTTGATCGCCGGTTCTTTGATTAAAAACCCAGGCGGCGGTATTGTCCGCGCAGGCGGCTATATTGCCGGACGAGCCGATTTGATCGAGCTATGCGCCAACCGTTTGACTGCGCCAGGTCTTGGTAAAGAGACAGGTGCGACATTGGGTATGCTGCAGGAACTGTTCCAAGGATTTTTCCTGGCGCCTCATGTTGTCGGTGAAGCACTGAAGGGAGCAATCTTCACTTCCAGATTCCTGGAGTTACTTGGCTTTTCGACTTCACCGAAATTCGATGCCAAACGTGTTGATTTGATCCAATCGGTGAACTTCCATACCGCAGATCAAATGGTCGCCTTCTGCCAGGCCATCCAGCACGCGTCACCAGTCAATGCGCACGTGACGCCACATCCGGCACCAATGCCAGGGTATGAAAATGATGTCATCATGGCCGCCGGCA
This sequence comes from Terribacillus halophilus, assembly GCF_900101385.1. Classification (GTDB taxonomy): domain Bacteria; phylum Bacillota; class Bacilli; order Bacillales; family Amphibacillaceae; genus Terribacillus; species Terribacillus halophilus. Next base: position 107,959 of record NZ_FMZB01000003.1, on the reverse strand, counting down.
CCTTCATCCAAGGTGCCAGCCTGGAACTGACAGCAGATGGGCCGATCCGTCCGCCATATACAGCTTTTGTACAGGGTGGTTTAACTTATGCCCATGTGAAGCTCGCTATTATCGATGCTGCTCAAAATCTATTAGAAAAAGGCTTGATATCAACGAATCAAGCATACTAAAAATTTTCGTGTCAACTAAGCTAACACGTGTTGACATTTAAAATTACCTACGTTTATAATAGACGTAGAGTACATAAGGAAAGGGGATGGACGATAAATGAGTGACATGAATCGCCGATCTATGCCCTTGTTCTCTATTGGTATTGTAAAATCACTTACTGCATTAACAGCAAGGCAAATCCGTTATTATGAAGATAATGGACTGATTTTCCCAGCAAGAACAGAAGGCAATCAGCGTCTTTTCTCATTCAATGATGTGGATCGACTGCTGGAGATCAAGGAATTGATCGACAAAGGAATCAATCTTGCCGGTATCAAGCAAATGCTGCCATATAAAGAAAAACCGTCAGCTGATATGCTTGAGACCCCGATCGCACCGGAAATCTCCGACAAGGCACTAAGACAGATGCTGCGTCAGGAATTGATGGACACCGGCCGTTTGGGTAAAGCTTCGTTACGTCAGGGAGAGTTATCACGATTCTTCCATTAATAGAGGAGGAGAAAGAATGGCGAAATTTACTAGAGAAGATGTTATCAAGATTATCAAGGAGGAGAACGTAAAGTTCATTCGCTTGCAGTTCACCGACTTGCTTGGCACAATCAAAAACGTGGAAATCCCGCTTAGCCAATTGGACAAAGCTTTGGACAACGAAATGATGTTCGATGGATCGTCTATTGAAGGTTTTGTACGTATCGAGGAATCCGACATGAAACTTTATCCGGACTTGGATACATTCGTTGTATTCCCTTGGACTAGTGAAAAAGGCAAAGTGGCACGTTTCATCTGTGATATCTATACTCCAGACGGAGAGCCATTCGAAGGCTGCCCGCGTTACAATCTGAAGCGTAATCTGAAAAAGATGGAAGAGCTTGGATTCAGTGCATTCAACATCGGAACAGAGCCGGAATTCTTCTTGTTCAAACTCGATGAAAAAGGCGAGCCTACTTTGGAATTGAATGACAAAGGCGGATACTTCGACCTTGCACCAACTGACTTGGGCGAAACGACTCGCCGCGATATCGTGTTGGAATTGGAAGAAATGGGCTTTGAAATCGAAGCTTCCCACCATGAAGTGGCACCAGGACAGCACGAAATCGATTTCAAATACGCAGATGCATTGAAACATGCTGATGATATCCAAACATTCAAACTAGTAGTTAAAACAATCGCCAGAAAACATGGTCTGCATGCAACATTCATGCCGAAACCACTATACGGTGTGAACGGTTCAGGTATGCACTGCAACATGTCTCTATTCAAAGACGGCAAAAACGCATTCTACGATGAAAGCGCCGAGCTGAAGCTTTCTGAAACAGCTTACCAATTCATCGCAGGTACATTGAAGCATGCGATTAACTTCACTGCGGTAACGAACCCAACAGTAAACTCGTACAAACGCCTGGTACCTGGCTACGAAGCCCCATGCTACGTTGCTTGGTCCGGTAAGAACCGCAGCCCATTGATCCGCGTACCATCCGCTCGCGGAGCAAGTACACGTGTCGAAGTGCGCAGCGTTGATCCATCTGCAAACCCATACCTAGCAATGAGCGTATTGCTGGCTGCAGGACTTGACGGAATCAAGAACAGCCTGGAAGCACCAGCATCCATCGACCGCAATATCTATGTCATGGATAAAGTAGAAAGAGAAAAGAACGGCGTAGCAGATCTTCCGGCTACACTATTCGATGCTCTGGAACAGCTTAAATCCGACGACATTATCGTCGAAGCACTAGGAGATCACCTATTCGAACACTTCATCGAAGCAAAAGAAATCGAATGGGATATGTTCCGCACACAAGTTCACCCATGGGAACGCGAACAGTATATGGAAGACTTTTAATATGTAATAGGCAAACCCCTGATACAATGGTATCAGGGGTTTTACTAATTATTTAATCATTAGGTGAAATTTGATTTTTCGTTTTGATCATCTATGACACCTATAGAATCCTCTCCATCAAACTTCCTAGGTCCTTTGCTATTGACTGTGAAGATGAAGTATTCCTTTCTTTATCCATACCTCGATATGCATTTGCAGCAGATCCCACCGAAAAATTAGGATTGCTGAAGGTGCTTCTAACTCTGTACCCCTATTTGATACGAACGCTTTACTGCCCAATCAGCACCATTTGCATGCGTATCAGTGGGGTATTAGCAAGTCAAATACCAATGAGACACGCGGACATTCCATGGTGAAAGGCAACAGTACCAGTAGACTTGTTCTATTTGATGGATTAGCAGCAACTCTTAAGAGAGTAGCTTTTTTTCTAAGAAGGGAAGAGGTTTTAAAGTAATCCACCTTCAAGGAAAAAGATTTAAGGAAGTATATAAATACATCCCATTACATCAGCTAAAATAAGGTGATATAATGGAATGTACTAGTGCCATTTTTACGGACTCATGACGCGATCGGTACATGTTAAGAAACTCTTGATACGATTAAAATTGATGATAAAAGATAGTGAGGTAAAAAAATGATTGCAAAAACAGAAGCAGACTTTAAGGCTTTAAAGGAAATTGGCAGGATCGTTGCCTCCATCAGGGATGAATTGGTACAAAAAACAGTGCCTGGTGTAACGACAAAAGAACTTGATGATATAGCTGGGGAAATGTTTGAGAAGGAAGGCGCCGTTTCAGCTCCAAAAAGTGAATATGATTTTCCAGGGTTTACTTGTATCAGTGTCAATGATGAGGTGGCACATGGTATTCCGGGGCAGCGCGTCATTCAAGAAGGGGATCTGGTGAATGTCGATGTTTCCGGTTCAAAGAATGGTTATTTCGCAGATACAGGAATCTCGTTTGTAGTAGGCGAAGGTGACGAAGTGCTGACGAAGATTTGCGATGTTGCTAAAAAGGCATTTGAAGCAGGTCTTCAAAAAGCAAAACCCGGTTCCAAAAAAAGCGGAATCGGAAGAGCAGTATTCCAAACAGCAAAACAACATGACTTAACTGTTATCACAAACCTTACAGGACACGGTATTGGGCGTACCATACACGAAGCGCCTGACCATATTTATAATTACCGGGATACAACGGATGATGAATTATTGAAGGATGGCATGGTTATCGCGTTCGAACCATTTATCTCCACTTCTGAAGAAGAAGTATTCCAAAAAAACGACGGCTGGACCTATGCTACAGAAGAAAGCTTTGTAGCTCAATTGGAACATACGATTATCCTGACTAAAAATGGTCCGATCATTGTCACACTATAATGTGTTCATGAGAATCATTTAAGGTCGATTCCCTTTCTTAGGAATCGGCTTTTTTTATTTGGCTTAACAAATTGTGTCATAAAATTAAGTAAAATACGGTAACGTTTATGGAAGAACTTCAAAGATTTTTCTGATGATTGATTTTAAACAGAACCATAACACTAAACTAAATCCATAATTTTTCTTTGTATCCTCTGATCCCAAAGAATTGTTTTATGATCATGTGACTTGGGACATCTGAATGATTGAAGGGAAACCACGTACTACATCTAGAATCTATTAAGACAATACAAAAATCGGAGGAGATGAGGAATCATGGAAGAGGTAATGACCTTTGCTTCGATTATCAGCCCCGTTGTAGTTGCTTTGGTGCAGCTGATCAAAAAGACAGTTGCCGTAAATAACAGGTATCTACCCTTGATCAGCTTGTTGATAGGTCTATTAGTAGGATCTCTTGCTTGGCCGTTCACTGAAATGGATCTTGTATTGCGATTATGGTCAGGAGGTTTTGCTGGGCTGGCGGCATCGGGATTGTATTCCTTGGGGAAGAGAACAATACCAAATAAAAATAATGATAACAATAATGCTGCCTAAGGATGCTATTTTACATGTTAAACCTTTAATCTTAGGATGTTCACCAACAGGACATTCATTTCATCAGCAGACTCCTGAAAGTCGCGGCGGTACCATTCAATTATTAATCCAATGATCGCATTAGCGCTATAGGAATAGAGATAATCTTTGATTTCTTTAGGCAGTACCGCGTGTTTATCTTCCATCAGGATCGACCGTATTTCATCGAATAGCATGAGATAAAATTCCAAAGGCACTTCTTTCGATAATATGATTCTATAAAATTCTTCATATTTCTTTATATGGTGAAAAATACGCACGGTTTTAGGGTTCAAATTTTTCGGATCTAAAATAACTGTGTGACGATATGGTTCATTATAAGATTCTTTCAGATCCATCACGACTTCTTCATAATATTCCTTAAAAACGTCCCCGACTTCTTGATAATGAAAATAGAATGTACCTCGATTGATATTAGCTTCCCTGCAAAGTTCCGTTACTTTTATGTGGGGTAAGGCTTTTTTCTTTAGCAATTTGGTTAATGCCAAATGTATATTTTGTTTTGTTTTCAATATACGCAGATCATTTTTATTCACGTCGTGGTTCTCCTTTATCGAACGCTTTTTAGGTTTTTTGTTCAATATCGTACAAATTCACTTTTTTTGCTTATTGAATGCGATTACAAATTAATATTATTACTTTATTGAACATATGTACATTAAATTTTTAGGGGATGATTAGGGATGAGGTTAAAAGATAAAGTAGCGATTGTAACAGGTGCAGCATCTGGTATGGGAAAATCAATCGCAGAGCTTTATGCAAAAGAGGGAGCCAAAGTAGTTGTTTCTGATTATAACTATGATGGTGCTAAAGCAGTGGTGGAAGCAATAAATAACGATGGCGGCAATGCCATTGCCAACCGTACAAATGTGGCTGAATTAAAGGACTTGGAGCAATTATTCCAAGAAACGAAAGAAGCATTTGGTAAGTTGGATATTTTGGTGAACAACGCTGGAATCATGGATGGTATGGAACCAGTCGGGGAGATTTCGGATGAACGATGGGATCATGTTTTTGCGGTTAATACAACAGGTGTTATGCGTGCCATGCGTATTGCTACTAACATCTTCTTGGAACAAGGACATGGGGTAATCGTGAATAATATCTCGGCAGGCGGCTTACGCGGTGCGCGTGCAGGTGCAGCATATACAGCTTCTAAACACGCAGTGACTGGATTAACAAAGAATACAGCATACATGTATGCTCAATCAGGTATCCGTTGTAATGGTATCGCACCAGGTGGGGTCGAGACTAATATTGGTACATCTATGACGAATGTGTCCGAATTTGGAGCAGGGCGTCAATCGACTGGAATTGGTACCATGCCGCGTGCAGGGAAACCAATTGAAATTGCTCAACTGGCCGTTTTCTTAGGCTCTGATGAATCTAGCTTTATAAATGGACAAGTGATTGCAGCTGACGCTGGATGGATCGCATACTGAGTTAAATGACAGAATCTCATAATAATGGGGTTCTGTCTTTCTTTATAAAAGAGTACTGGTATTAGACTTTACTATTCATTCAATTGATCTATTAATTTTGCAGGCTTCCCTAGCAATCATATACGTATATTTCCCTATCCTTACTCCCCTTTGCCCATAGCTTCCTTTTTGTCTGCCAAAGGAGGCAGATGCTCTGTTCCCGCATGCATTGATAATTTGCCATGTGCAATTATTACCGGAAGTCTAGTCAAATCATCATCTCTAGCAGTCAATGTGCTTCATATTTGTTACTTGACTTGTCACATTATTGTGAAACAATGTACATACTTTTCGAGCAACCAATACTCAATCTGTGGAACAATAGAAGTATGAACAAGGAGGAGATCATATGCCAAAACTACGCGTTACATTATTTCAAGAAATACTGGAACAGTTAGAAGCAGACCAACTCCAAGGAACGAAAGTAAGAGATTATCGTTGCGCTGTAGGGACATGTACCCCGTATGATGTCGTCCATCACACAGAGGTACTGCTGCAGGAAGGGTTCATTACCGGTGTTGTGACAAACTCAAAGGATTATAGGGATGTTTTCATTGATGATATTTCCGTAAAAGGACACGAGCTGTTAGCTTTGATCGGGAACGAGCGGATTCTGGAAGGTGCCCGGCAGCTTTTGGGAGAGACATACGAAAAAGCTACTCCAGGTATCCTGCTCCGGGCTCTGCATGTAGCGATGAAACGGGATACAAAAGGGGAGCTTGCTGTGTAGGCAAGCTCTTTGTTATATGAGGAGCCCCACTGCTGGGAGAGAAGGAGTATACATATCAAAATTTCCAGTAATGATGCAGCTGCAAACGGATTCCTTTAATCTCCATATCTTATGAAGCTAGGATTCTTAACGATAATGATGTGACTGTAAAAAGTGCTTTTCAATATCATTTCCTAATTAAAATGTAATGTGAATGCCTTATTATCAATAAATATAGATAGCAATATTTTACCCTTTTCGCTTTTTTATTTACCATTGCCCACCGGTTGAAAGCGCTGTATCATCAGATGCAAGTAAGGAACTTATAATCCAGTAAGATTTCAGGGAGGCAGTCAAATGGGAAAAATCACGTTTATAGGAGCAGGGAGTACCATTTTCACAAAGAATGTACTAGGAGATTGTATGTTGTCTCCAGCTTTGCAGGAATTCGAATTTGCTTTGTTCGACATTGATGAAGAACGCTTGTCCGAGTCCGAGCTGCTGTTGAATGCGTTGAAAAATTCGTTGCAGGCAGAGGTTACGATCAAAGCATATACAGACCGCAAAGAGGCTTTGGAGGGTGCCAAGTATGTCATTAATGCTATCCAAGTAGGGGGGTATCGGCCAAGTACTGTCATCGATTTTGAGATCCCCAAAAAATATGGTCTTCGCCAGACAATTGCAGATACAGTTGGAATCGGCGGGGTATTTCGGGCATTGCGTACCATTCCTGTCATGCTGGATATCGCAAGGGACATGGAAGAGGTTTGCCCCGATGCATGGCTGTTGAATTATACAAATCCTATGGCTGCACTCACCGGAGCGGTCGCTCGTTTTACAAATGTAAAAGTCGTTGGATTATGCCACAGCGTACAGGTTTGCACGAAGGACTTACTCAAGGACCTTGAGATTCCCCATGAGAATATTGAAGAACGGATTGCTGGCATCAACCATATGGCTTGGCTGCTTGAGATCAAATCGAATGGCAAAGACCTCTATCCTGAAATCAAGAAGCGTGCCAAAGAGAAGCAAAAAGGAAAACATCATGATATGGTCCGTTACGAACTGATGGATAAATTCGGCTATTACGTGACGGAATCTTCTGAACACAATGCGGAGTATCACCCTTATTTTATGAAAGATAAGTACCCGGAACTGATTTCACGTTTTAACATACCACTGGATGAGTACCCGCGCCGCTGCGAGGCACAAATTAAAAATTGGCAGAAGACAAAGCAAGAGCTAATGAGCGACAACAATTTGACACATGAACGTTCACGTGAATATGGGTCACGCATCATCGAAGCGATGGAAACGAATCAACCGTTCGTTTTCGGAGGAAATGTAGTGAATAATGGCGGTCTAATCGCCAATCTGCCTCGGAATGCTGTTGTGGAAGTACCGTGTATCGCAAATCGTAACGGCATTACCCCAGCATATATGGGAGAGCTTCCGGAGCAGCTGGCAGCTCTGAATCGTTCCAATATCAATACGCAGCTATTGACCATTGAAGCAGCCATTACGAAATCAAAACAAAAAATTTATCAAGCAGCCTTGCTTGATCCGCATACAGCCGCTGAACTCTCCATGGATGATATCATCAGCATGTGCGATGAATTGATCGAAGCACATGGCGACATGCTTCCGGCTTATATTTCAGAAAAAGAAACAGTCAGACTTTGAGCAAGTGAAAGTCTGACGTTTTCTTAAAATAAAAATGTAAGCGCTTAACTTATGGTTGGAAAGCAGTGCCCAGCTGCTCAATAAAAACAAAGGCGAGGGATATCATGAAAAAAAGAATGGTACTCATTGCACTTTCTTTATCTTTCACTTTTTTGCTTGCTGCTTGCGGAAATAATGCAAGCGGAGATGGAGAAGTCAAGCTAACGCTCATGTCAACAGCAACCAATCAGGAAGATCAAAAGATTTTTAAGGAAATCGTTGCGGATTTTGAAGAAGAAAATCCCAATATCGATATTGAAGATAGCTATCCAACCGATGGGTATGAAGAGATGGCGCGGGTTAAAATGGCGGCTGATGATATGCCGGATCTATTTGATACACATGGATGGGCGAAAACCCGTTATGCAGAATATACCGAGGATTTAAGTGACATGGAGTGGACAGCCAACTTGGATGAAGCTATGAAGAGCCTGTTAACGGACGATTCCGGAAAATTGCATGCTTTTCCTATCAATCAAGCACTGGATGGATTGACGTATAATAAGAACGTTCTTGATGAATACGGAGTGGAGCCGCCGGAAACATTTGATGAATTCATGAAAGCTCTGGAGACGATAAAAGAAAAGAGCAAAGGAGAGGTAATACCTTTTTGGCTCGGGGGATCAGACAAAAGCCAATTTGGGCAATATTTTGACCAGTTTGCCACTCCGCTTTTGATCACGTCACCATCAAACAGTCATGGTGATGCACTGCTCGATGGATCATTCGACTGGTCTTCCTATACCTTTTTACCGGAAAAGCTCAAGGAAATGAATGAGAAAGAGCTTCTCAATAAAGATGCAGTCACTGCACAAACCACACAGGCTGCAGAGCTGCTGGCCCAAAACAAAGTGGCTTTTACAATGATGAGCGGATCAATCGGACGTGAAGTCACGGCGCTCAATCCAGAGGTACAGATCGGTACGATGCCGGTGCCGGCCATTCATGAGGATGATCAGCCTAGCTGGATTGGCGGAGAGCGGTTCACTTTGGCTGTTTCGAAGAATTCAGAGCATAAGGAAGAAGCCAAGAAATTCATTGAATATATCGCGCAGCCAGAAGTAGCAAAGAAATTTGCAGAAGGTACCTCGCTCCCGGATGCCTTGACCAATGTAGATGCAGAAAATTATTTTGCGGATTTTTATTCGCAATATGAAGGTACCCGGATCGAACCGTACTTTGATCGAGCTTATTTGCCGAGCGGCATGTGGGATCCGATGGGAGCAACCGGGCAGGAGCTCGTATCTGGAGCTATGTCGCCTAAGCAAGTGTCTGAGAAGATGAGTGAAGAATATGAGCGCTTAGTAAAATGAATCAATGGCAACACAGGAGGAGCTTATTGCTCCTTTTGTTTAAATAAGAGGAGATGATGATAATGGCCAAAATGCTACCATCGGACGCAGAACCGAAGAGGTTGACGAAACGACGGAGGGAATCATCTCTTTGGTGGATGTATCTTCCGAGTGTCTTATTAGTCTTTCTTTTTATTATCTATCCATTTTTCGATGGCATCCGTATTTCCCTGACGAATTGGAATGGTTTCTCCCAGATTTACGATTATGTTGGGCTTGAGCAGTACAAGCGCATGTTTGCAGATCCCGACACTTGGCTAGTTGTGAAAAATACGCTGTTATACGGCATCGGCAGCGCCATTTTGCAGAATATCATCGGGCTCGGATACGCTTTATTGCTGAATCAAACGTTGAAAATCAGATCCCTGACTCGGACAATCATTTACTTGCCTGTCATTATCAGTCCGATCGTGATGGGCTATATTTGGTACTTTTTCTTCGCTTATCAGGGTGGTGCTCTGAATGATATTATTTCGTGGCTCGGAATGGAGCCGGTGAATGCACTGGGTAATCCTGATTTGAACCCTTTTATCATCGTTTTCGTTAATACATTTCAATTCGTCGGTGTTGCCATGATAATCTATCTTGCCGGTTTACAAAGTATCTCAAAAGATTATTATGAAGCAGCTAATATCGATGGCGCATCGAGTTGGTCCAAATTCAAGAATATTACGCTCCCGCTGCTGATGCCGGCAATCACAATCAACATCGTCATCAATATCATCGGTGGTTTGAAACTATTCGACGTCATCGTTTCCTTGACGAATGGGGGACCAGGCAATGCCTCTCAATCGATGTCCACATTCATGTATTCCCTTTACTTTGCTCGTCAGGATGCAGGCTATGCGGCTACACAAGGGGTTTTGATGGCAGTCATCATACTTGTTCTGAGCATGGCAGCCCTAATCTACTTTAAACGAAAAGAGGTTGAAGCGTGATGAACCAGATATCTAAGCGGGCAAAATGGCTTTCAACTGGTGCGGCATTGCTCATCACCCTTTGTCATGTGGTTCCTTACTATATTTTGATCACGACGTCCCTGAAGCGTGCAGGTGATTTTTCTTCGAAATGGCTGCTCCCGGATTACTTCAGCCTGGAGAACTTCACACTTGCCTGGGAAGAAGCCAATTTGTCAACTGCGTTCATGAATACATTCATTATCACAATAGCTGCAGCGGCTATGCTGATCATTTTCGGTTCTCTTGCTGCATATGCCTTGGCAAGACGCCAGACAAAACTGAACAAATATATCTATATGTTATTTGTGGCAGTAATGGTGATCCCGCCGCTTACTGCGCTTGTCCCTTTGTATCAGCTTGTCGTGGACGCTGGCTTGATGAATACACGACTTGTTGCCATATTGAACAATGTCGCGGCTTTCTTGCCATTGACCATTTTCCTGTATGCGGGTTTTATCCGTTCCACGATTCCGAAAGAATTAGAAGAAGCAGCCAGGATGGATGGGGCGAGCACGATTGGTGTATTCTTCCGGGTGGTTTTTCCGTTATTGAAGCCAATCACGGCGACCGTGCTGATTTTGTCTTGCGTATACATCTGGAATGATTACCAGTTTGCGATTTTCTTCCTGCAGGACTCCGATATGCACACGTTGACGGTTGCACTTTCAAGCTTTTTTGGTCAAAATACGAGCCAGTTGGGTCTTGTCGGAGCTGCGGCACTCATTGCATCTTTGCCGATGGTCATCTTATTTTTGCTCCTGCAGCGATTCTTTATCGAAGGATTAGCAGCTGGTAGTGTCAAAGGATAAACAGTAGTGGAAATGGAGTTGAAAAAACGACCAATTGTTATTCCGGTCGTTTTTTTGTGTACGCTGATTTAAACTGTAGGTTAAGGGGGAGATAATCATCCAAACAAGTCAAATAGATAAGACGAAAGGTTATGGTGTCTATGGCTTTCACTTCCAGGATGCGGAAATAGATGAAACAGCAAACATTTTCTTGCTCGGCAGAGATAAAAAAAAACCTGGTATGAGCTATGACTGGGATGGATTGAAAAGACAGGATATTGGCACGTATGTATTTCAGTACACGTTATCAGGAACAGGAAATCTTGAGATTGATGGAGAGTGTTATGCATTAAAAGCAGGGGAAGCATTTCTTGTTGAAATTCCGAGTAGACATCGTTATTACCTCTCAAAGGACAGTGACGGATGGGAATTCATCTTCATTACCTTAGTTGGCCGTAAAGCAATGGAGTGCTGGCGTTATATCAAAGAAAATAACGGACCCATACTGAAAATCTCTCCAGAATCAAAGCTGATTCAGCTATTGTTCGGAATATACCAGGATACGATCGAAAATAAAATTACAGATGGTTATCTAGCATCTGCCCGAGCTTATGAATATATCATGGAGTGTTATCGATTTGTAAGGGAGATGGAAAATCATAAGAAAGATCTTTCCGATCAAATTGCAAAAACCTTATCTTATATGCAGACGCATTATGCTGATCCCCTTACATTGAGTGACATCGCTGCAGCATCAGGTTATTCCAAATATTACTTAGTCAGGCATTTTCAAGAACAGCTCGATACAACACCGATCAAATACCTCACTAAAATAAGGATTCAAAAAGCTGTTGATTTGCTTATGACAACAAGATTATCCATCTCGGAGATTGCGGAAAGGGTAGGGTATTCAAACGCAAATTATTTTAATAAAGTATTTCGGAAAGCAGTCGGTATGGCTGCAGGAGAATTCAGGAAAAGAAAGAACCCAGCCAAGATTGACCATGTTATCACGGATTGATAAATTTCCCTTGCTTAAACGCACCGGAACCAAAAAGAAACCCAACACACAAAAGAGGAGCTTGCCGCATAGGCAAGCTCTTATCTCACTGTACTTAACGTTCTTTTAGATAATAATCGTCCATACTGTGTTGTTCCCTGCGGTAGCTCCTCGTATACCCGCATTTACATGAATCAGTAACACTATCAATCTTATGACGGCCTCGTATTTTGCACACAAGCTTGTAAAATAGCTTCACGATTCCACCTGCTTTCTAGCTTTTGGTAAAAGCATATTCTAATATACCCAAAAAATGTGTCGAAAGAAGGGGGAAAGTGTGTAAATTCTATGAAAAAAAATCGACCGAAGCCGATTTTTTATTGAATGGATCGATATAAACCGATTACTTTTCCAAGGATGCTAACATTATCCAGGATGATAGGTTCCATCGTGCTGTTCTCGGGCTGCAGGCGGATCTGATTCTCTTCCTTGAAGAACCGTTTCACCGTCGCTTCATTGTCCTCTGTCATCGCAACGACGATCTCACCGTTTTGAGCTGTCTGCTGCTGTTTGACGATGACCATGTCCCCATCCAGAATACCAGCTTCAATCATACTTTCCCCGACAATAACAAGAACGAAAATATTGTCATCCGGACCGACCAGGTGGCTTGGTACCGGTACATATTCTTCGATATTCTCTACGGCGGTGATTGGAATACCTGCCGTTACTTTCCCGATGACCGGCGCGTAATTTGCCTCGCCGCGGGGGATATCCGTCTGTTCTTCGCTATCTAATGATAGTACTTCGATGGCACGCGGTTTTGTAGGGTCGCGCCGAATCAGTCCCTTTTTTTCCAGTCTGGAAAGATGGCCATGTACCGTGGAGCTGGATGCCAGGCCGACTGCTTCCCCAATTTCCCTGACGGATGGCGGGTAGCCTTTATCGAGTACCTGCTCCTTTATGTATGCTAGAATCGCTTCCTGTCTTTTCGATAGTTTCATCATGTATCGAACACCCCGTGCATATATTTTTATTACATACAGTATACCATGATAGATTTCAATATACAAACATCCGTTCGAAAAAAACGCTTGACTAGAACCTATGTTCGTATATAATGGAATTAACAAATGAGAACGCACGTTCTTGAATACGGAGGGGTCAACCATGTTCAAAAAATTAGCGAAATCAGATCTATTCTATTATGTGCTTTTCGGCTTCACGCTTTTCTTCTTATACTTTACACTTATTATGAGTGTCTAATTAGCTGAAGTGAGAGGGTACATCAATGAAAGCAGTCATCTATTGCAGAGTCAGTACAGAAAAGGACGAGCAGGCAAGTTCCATTGAGCGGCAGCGTGAGGAGCTCATCAGCCTTGCTGCTTCTTCCAATATAGAGGTCATCGATATCATAGAAGAGAGACAGAGCGGTTATGAAATCGAACGGCCAGGTATCTTTCGCATGCTGGATCTTTTTACAGCAGGTGAAGCAGATTGCCTTCTAGTCCAGGATGAAACCAGGCTTGGCAGAGGGAATACCAAAATTGCTTTATTTCATCACTTGCAAAAGCTTGAGGTCAAAGTCTATACGCTCAGTCAGCGTGGCGAATTCCAGCTTTCTGAATCGGATGGTATGGTGCTCCAGATTGTCGGTATTGTCGAGGAGTATCAGAGGAAGATTCACAATATGAAGATAAAACGGGGCATGAGACGGGCGATTGAGGCGGGATATGATCCGGGTAAGAATTTGAGCAACCAGCAGGCCGCACCAGGCAGGGAAAGGATTGACTTTCCGATCCAAGAGGTGGTCAGACTGCGAAACAACAAGCTCACGTTCCAGGAAATCAGCTCTGTTCTTCGCGGTATGGGGTTCCGTGTATCGAAGGCAACCGTGCATAGAAGGTACCAGGAATATCTTTCGCTTGAATCGGAGGACATCAGCAGGTAACATAGTGTGTATGAACTTTAATGCTTAAAGGAGCATACACAAATGATATCCAAAGAAAAATTGGCGCGCATCAATGCGTTGGCACATAAAGCGAAAACAGAAGGACTTACCCTTGGCGAACAGAAGGAGCAGAAACAACTTAGACAGGAATATTTGAAGAATGTCCGCTCTTCGTTCAAGAATCAATTCAAGACTATGACGATTATTGATCCGGAAGGAAACGATGTTACACCGGATAAAGTGAAGAAAATGCGAGACGATAACTAAGAAGGGGAGGCTGGCTTCATGCTCAGCCATTCCCTTCTTTTTCTATGTATAAAACCTTGTCTATCCGACCATTTCGGTATAGGATGAACATGAGTACATAATTTGCTAGATGAAAGGGATGTTCACATGGTTCAGACAACAGAATTGCTTTCAATCAATACAATTCGTACGTTATCGATCGATGCAATCGAAGCAGCTAATTCCGGCCATCCAGGTATGCCGATGGGTGCTGCACCGATGGCGTATACGCTTTTCACCGATTTCATGGCTCACAATCCGAAGAATTCCCACTGGTTCAACCGGGATCGTTTCGTTTTGTCTGCCGGACATGGTTCCATGCTCTTGTATTCCCTCTTGCATTTATCTGGATACAAAGTATCCATCGATGATTTGAAATCATTCCGTCAATACGGCTCCCGTACACCAGGTCATCCGGAAGTCCATCATACGGATGGTGTCGAGGCAACAACTGGACCGCTTGGACAAGGTATCGCGATGGCGACCGGTATGGCAATGGCTGAAGCGCATCTTGCAGCGAAGTATAATAAAGAGGGCTTCCCGGTTGTGGATCACTACACATATGCCATTTGCGGTGATGGTGACTTGATGGAAGGTATTTCACATGAGACAGCATCACTTGCGGGCCATCTTGCCTTGGACAAGCTGATTGTCCTGTATGATTCAAATGATATCTCGCTCGATGGCGACCTTCATCACAGTTTCTCTGAGAATGTGGAAGACCGCTTCAAAGCATACGGCTGGCAAGTGATTCGTGTCGAGGAAGGCACGAATGTGGATGCAATTCGTGAAGCTATCAAAGAAGCGAAAGCGAATACAACACAGCCTACTTTGATTGAAGTGAAAACTGTCATTGGTTACGGTTCTCCGAACAAGTCAGCAAAAAGTGCTTCGCATGGTGCGCCGTTGGGTGTTGATGAAGTAAAACTTACGAAGGAATATTATAAGTGGGAACATGAAGATTTCCACGTTCCGGAAGAGGTTTATGCAGATTTTGAAGAGAAGGTAGTCAAAAATGGCGCCGAAGCTGAAAATGCCTGGAATGAGCTATTTGCGAAATATGAAGAAGCACATCCTGAGCTTGCAAGAGAACTGTCTGCTGTAATCAAAGGTGAACTCCCGGAAGGATGGGCGGATGCGCTTCCGACATACGAAGAAGGCAAGGATGCGACTGCCACTCGTTCTGCTTCCGGTAAAGTATTGAATGCAATTGCCGATACTGTGCCAGCTTTGTTTGGCGGAAGTGCCGACCTTGCTGGTTCCAACAAGACGCTCTTAGCAAAAGAAGAGAACTTCTCCAAAACCAACTACAGCGGCCGCAATATCTGGTTTGGTGTGCGTGAATTCGCGATGGGGGCTGCTTTGAATGGTATGGCGCTTCACGGCGGTCTGAAAGTATACGGCGGTACATTCTTCGTCTTCAGTGATTACTTGCGCCCGGCTATCCGTCTGTCCGCTTTGATGGGAACACCTGTGACATACGTATTGACTCATGATAGCATCGCTGTCGGGGAAGATGGCCCGACGCATGAACCGATCGAACAGCTGGCATCATTGCGTGCAATGCCTGGTTTGAGCGTTGTCCGTCCTGCTGATGGCAATGAAACACAGGCTGCATGGAGACTGGCAATTGAATCTGAAAAAGTTCCAACGGCGCTAGTTCTTACGCGTCAGGATCTTCCTACACTGCCATCGACGCAGCAAGCGGCGTATGAAGGCGTCAAGAAGGGTGCATACGTTGTCAGCCCAGCGCAAAAAGAAACAGCGGATGTATTGCTTCTTGCAAGCGGATCGGAAGTACAGCTCGCTGTACGTGCCCAAGCAGCGCTTCGTGAACAGAACATCGACGCTTCTGTCGTCAGCATGCCATCTTGGGATCGTTTCGAACTACAAGAGCAGTCCTATAAAGACAGTGTCCTGCCGCCAGCAGTGAAGAAACGTGTCGGTATCGAAATGGCTTCCCCGCTTGGCTGGGAAAGATATGTCGGCCTTGAAGGCAAGGTCATCGGCATTAACACATTCGGTGCGTCTGGCAACGGCGATAAATTGATCGAAGCATTCGGCTTCACGGTCGAAAATGTTATCGAACAAGTGAAATCCATAATGGATTAATGGAAATACCGGTCACGCTTGTGACCGGTATTTTCTTATCGACAATTTTCGAGGAAAGCTCTGCATCTTCGTGTCTCTTTGCTACAAGTTCCGAGGGATTAAGTAATGCTGTCTCGCGTATACTATTCTTTCAAAGGAGAAGGGGGACAAGTTTATGAAAGAGTACTTTGTCTATTGGGTGAAACATGAGATCTACTTCCGCTATTTTTATAAATCGGATATCCTCTATCGCTTTTTCCTCTCCAGCCAGATGGAGAAAACCGCTTATGTACAGGAGCAGCTGGACTATATTACAAATGATTTTCCTCCTAATGCATCACTGCAGCAAGCATTCCATCAGGATGAAAATGTCCACATTGAGGCTGATCAGCACTGCCTTCGTGTCACTTGCGACTCTTTGACGACAGCTGAAGAAACCATCTTTTCGGAACTGCGCCACTTCGATTCATCCTTTTTCATCATAGAACCTGCAGCCAACAACTGCGGCTGGATCGCACCAATCATAAAAAATGACCTGCAATCACGGGTTCATCTATTGTATTCTTCCTTTTGATTGTCTATACTAGATTAGAGATATTTTGAAGGAGGAAGCCAATATGAGTCCGATCTGGGTCGTACTTATAGCACTGGCTACATTGATTATCGGCGTAGCGCTTGGATTTTTCATCGCCAGAAGATACATGATGAACTATCTGAAGAAAAACCCGCCAATTAATGAACAGATGCTTCGTACAATGATGATGCAAATGGGTCAAAAACCATCACAAAAGAAAATCAACCAAATGATGCGCGCAATGAATAACCAACAAGGTAAATAAGCAATTATTTCTATATAGCTTTGACGTTTCACGTTGGCGATATGGCATTGCAAAAAAGGGATTTGATGGCTGCAATTGGTTTAATTAAATCCGGGAACCACTTTTTCTGTTGAGAGACTTAGCAGGGAGGGTGGTTTTTTTGTTGATGGAGGATCAATACATAGTTGGTTGGTGTGGCATATTAATTAATAGAGTGTGTAGTTTTCTAGGGGTAAATTGTTTAGTATTTCAGAGCAGATAATCAAACTGTCACTACATGTTTTAGAATTGGATAAAATATGACTATCTATTTGTTGAGTATAGGGAGGAAATATGAAACCCATCCATTACGAATGGCTTGATGAGAGAACGATCATCCTGGCTCCAACAGGCAGCTACGCTTATGGGACAAATACGGAAGAATCGGATAAGGATTATAAAGGTGTGTGCATTCCGCCTGTAAGCTACTACTTGGGTTTGGAATCATTCAATGAATACAATAATAGCGGCGGCAAGAACTTCAAGAATACTAAAGATGATGTTGATATTAACATTATACATATTACCAAGTTTGTAAAAGATGCCATGACTGGTGTACCAAATAACATCGAGATCCTGTTTTTAAGGAGAGAACAGTATTTGAAAGTGACTGCTTTAGGGCAGCGGTTAATTGATAATCGGCATCTGTTCCTTTCCAAAGCAATTCAAAAGAAGTTTGGAGGATACGCTAACGCGCAAATTCAACAGCTTAAGCAAAGGAACAAAAGTCGATCCGGCAGAATGGATTTAATCCAACAGTATGGATATGACACGAAATTCTTTATGCACAGCGTTAGGCTGCTGACTAGCGCTATTGAAATCCTGGAGACAGGAGATTTCAGTACATATAGGCCGAATCGAGGCTTATTGCTCGACTGCAGGAATGGCAAATACACATTTAGCGAAGCTGTAGAACTTGTAGCGTCGTTAGACATCGAACTTAAGAAGGCCGTGGAGCATTCCACATTGCCTGAGAAACCGGATTATCATGCGATCAATAAGCTCTTAGTTAGTATTAATACTGCGGCAATTGCGCAAAAGCACGATGAAAGATAAAACCAAAAGAAATCATCTGCACGTGGTTTTGATAATTCGAAGTGTGTTCCGTGCTCTCTGAGCTGCTTCAAAAGTTACATCCTTTAAAACTGGATTATCTATGTTTCCGTGGTAAGCGAAAGTATGCCGTGCTGGAAACGGAGGGGGACTATGCTTTTCTTTACTTAGCAGCTTTTTTTCATGCATGAAATTTGAAACAGCAGCCATACTAAAAAAAGAGTAGGTTTACTTCTTTGATAATCAAGGAATTGGAATATAAATAAAGAAGGAGTGATAAGAAATGAAACATGTGAAAGCACTTGTGATCAAATTCATCATGATTTTAGCTGTTTTATGGATTGTTTTCACCCTTATGTTCAATACGGAATTCAGTGATACGCTGCTTATGAGTGTAGTTTTGACGATAGCTGCTTATGTAATTGGTGACTTATTAATCCTGAGCAGGGCGGGTGACCGCAGTAAGCCAGATGGCGATTTTAAGAAGCGGAATACAATTGCTACGGTTAGTGATGCTATACTGACATTCATCGTTCTTTGGGCATTAGGAGAGGCATTACTGAATCCTGATGATAATGTTGTGTTGGCATCCTTGATCTCCACAGTTGTAATTGGAATAGGCGAGTGGTTCTTCCATCGTTATGTCAATAATCAAGTAATAGAGGACCATAATGCTCAAACTGTTGGCATGTCTTGAACTGTGCTATAGTGTAGAATAAGCTAATAGAAGGAATCCTGTGTCGCGGGGTTCCTTTTGCTTGTCGATTTCAGGAGGGACGCTCATGGAAGTAACAATACTGCTGGCGCTAACTGCTGGATTCCTTTCTTTTCTTTCACCTTGTGTACTGCCTCTTTATCCGGCATTTCTGTCTTATTTGGCAGGTGTCAATCCAGGCTCATCCGCTAAAAAATCGCATGCTTCGGGATGGTTTCTGCATACAATTTTCTTCCTTATTGGCTTTTCGTCGATCTTTTTACTGCTTGGCTACAGCGCACTAGCGTTATCTGGGTGGCTTTTTACATATCAATCATACATACGAGTAATTGGTGGAATAATTTTGATTCTAATGGGTGCAGTGCAGATAGGGTTGCTTGGAGGAAGATGGCAGACATCTAAAACCTTGCTTCGTTTTAAGAACAGGCCTCCTGGATATGCTGGTTCGTTCCTGATTGGACTTTCCTTCGCGATGGGGTGGACGCCTTGTACAGGTCCAATCTTAGCGGGCATCATGACTAGCGCTGCTCTGCAGCCGCTTGGAGCCGTCCCGCTTATGGCAGCTTATGTACTGGGCTTCAGTATTCCTTTCTTTTTCTGGGGATTCTTCGGATCTCGATTGCAGAGATTAAAAAGAACCGGGAAGATCCTGCATGAAATAAGTGGCTATTTCCTGATTCTTATCGGTATTTTGCTTTTATTCGATCTTACGACAAGGATAACCGCTTATCTTGCTGGTTTTTTCTCTTTTTACGGTTTTTAAATCGTGAAAAAAGCTGTGAAGTAGTTTAGAATATGTAGGGAAAGGGTGTCGATTGTGGAATTTTCACCGAATAATCTAATTTTCAAAACAACTACCGTGCTCATTTCTTTTTTATTGCTCGGGTTTTCGGTCTATCTGTTTTTTTCGGGCCACAATTCCCCGGGCGGTGGATTCATCGGAGGACTTGGAACTGCTGCTGCTTTAGTACTCATGTATATGGCATACGGTTTTAAGACGGTCAGCAAGATTCTGCCGATCAATTATCGTGTGCTGACGATTACTGGTGTGCTGATTGCCATCCTGAGCAGTGCTGGTTCATTCCTATTCGGACAGCCATTCCTGAGTCATACATTCACGTATATTCACTTACCTGTACTAGGGGAGCTGGAATTGGCTACCGCGACAATTTTTGATCTTGGGGTTTATCTTACAGTAGTCGGTATCGCCCTGACGATCATCTTGTCCATCGCACAAGATCGTTCAAGCAGTGAGGAGAATGCAAGTGGCAAAGATATTGATAGTAGATGATGCAAAATTTATGCGGAAGACGTTGCGGGGTCTGCTTACAGAGAACAGTCATGAGATTGTCGGAGAGGCTGCGGATGGATACGAGGCAGTCTCGCAGTTTCGCGACACGCATCCTGATATCGTGTTCATGGATATCACGATGCCGCATATGGATGGGCTTGCAGCTCTGAAGGAGATCATCGGCATTGATCCGGAAGCCAAAGTGATCATGTGCTCTGCAATGGGGCAGCAGCGCATTGTCATGCAGGCTATCGAACTTGGCGCAAAGGATTTCATTACGAAGCCTTTCGAAGATGCCCGCGTAATTGAAACAGTGGAGCGTATCCTCGCTTAAAGAAATGTAAATTGAAAGAAGGTAAGGGTATGACATTACCTGTTATCATCAGTACCATCCTGGTTGCATGTATGGGTCTGGCTGTTGCGATGATCCGGATGCGGGCTGCGGCCAGACCAGTGACAGCAAAGAAAATCATCCTGCCGCCGCTGTTCATGAGCACGGGAGCGCTGATGTTTCTTTTTCCAGTGTTCCGTGTACCATGGTTGGAGGTTTGGTATTCACTTGGTGCTGGAGTCATTTTCTCCAGTTTGCTGATCCTGACTTCCAACTTTGAAGTGCGGGACGGGGAGATTTTCTTAAAGCCCTCCAAGGCATTTGCCATCATACTCGTCGGGCTTGTGTTTGTGCGGGTATTGCTCAAGGTGGCAATCGGCCAAACGATTGAAATAGGGGAGATGGGCGGTGTCTTCTTCCTGCTGGCCTTCGGCATGATCGTTTCCTGGCGGATTGCGATGCTTTGGAAGTATAAACGGCTTGAGAGAAGCTTGCATGTCGCCTGATGGTTGTGGAAAGACTTTCTTCCAGTGAGAAAGTCTTTTTTCATATCGTGATTATGTCTATACAAGTTTTAGGAAAATCGTGGCACGAGCGTTTTGTTTTTTGCCTAATTGTAGTAACATACATTACAAAAGGACTTATACATACATAGATGCACGAACAAGGTCACAAAAAAGGGGGCGAAGGAGCTTGAACGAAGACGACTATAAGACAGAGAAAAAGAAACAAGCGGCTTCATTTGATTCGACAGGCTTTGAGGCACATTCTTTGGCTAAACTGCCAGCGCCGATGCTGCAATGGATCGATCAAAACGGTTTTGATATCGTGTTCGTCTGCAGCAATGATGGGGTGATCCAGTATACTTCCACGTCGGTTACACGGCTGCTGGGCTATCTACCAGAGGAAGTGTTCGGCACGTCTTCTTTGACTTATTTGGATCCATGTGACGTGGCTGTCCTGAAGAACAGGTTCCGATCAGCAACAGAATGGCCTCAGCGATTCCATTTCACTGCACTGGATAACAGGGGTAAGCATATATGGATGGAAGCCAGCATCTCACTCATAGAGGAGCAGGATGCCCCGTATTATATCGGAGTCGCCAAGGATGTCTCCGATAAAAAAGAAATCGAGGAAATGATGTTCCGATCGGAAAAAATGAGTGTGGCTGGACAGCTTGCGGCTGGAATCGCCCACGAGATCCGTAATCCGCTTACAAGTCTAAAAGGTTTCCTTCAGCTCATCCAGGCGGGTATCAGCCGCAAGGAAGAGTACTACAAGATCATGGTAGATGAAATAGAGAAAATCGAAACGATCACTTCGGAGCTTCTATTCATTTCAAAGCCAGTAGCGGAAAACAAAGAATCGGAAACGATTCATGAAATGCTGCAGGATGTTATTACACTTCTGTACTCACAGGCGCGTTTGCAGAATGTCCAAATCAATTTTATAAAAGGATCGAATAGCAGGCTGCTCTGTGACCGATCGCAAATCAAGCAACTCTTCATCAATCTCATCAAGAATGCACTTGAAGAAATGCCGAAGGGCGGTAAGATTGATATACGTCAGCGTCAAGTTGGCACAGAATGTATTGTGGATGTTGTTGATGAAGGTCCTGGTATCCCCGATGATGTGCTTGCCAAGCTCAAGGAGCCTTTCTTTACGACAAAGAAAGAAGGGACAGGCCTTGGTTTGATGATCTGTACGCAAATACTGGATAAGCATAACGGAGCGCTTGATATCCTTCGCAATGATACGAAGGGGAGTACCTTCCGGGTGTCCCTGCCAATTAGCTTATAATATTTATACATGGCCTCTTCTATAAGAGGCCATGTTTGTTTTACATGTCGTGAGAACTGTTGTGTTTTTGTCTGCTATGATTTTTGTTTTTTACTTTCTTCGACCCGCTCAGCGGCTCATTCACCTTCTCTGGGTGTTTTCGTTGTTTCCCTTTCTGATCTCCCATTTTCTCACCTCCATATTACCTATTATCCCTTGTGTATAAGGGCTTATTCGATTGTTAACAAAATCTATAGGTTGACTGCAAAATACGCTAGGATTCCCTATTTTACGCGTGTAATTTGCTCTTAATTAATTTACTTATGAATCGTTTTCATTTAGAATAAAAAGTGCAAATCAATGTTAGCTCGTGCTGTTCTATCATAAGATTGTGATAGAGCAGGCTAATTCACAAGGGGGTTTGTTCATACGATGGTGGGAAATAATTCATACAACGCAAAGAAACAGTTTGAATTAAACGGAAAGACGTACAATTACTATCAATTGAAAGCGCTTGAAGAGAAAGGGCTCGGAACAGTCTCTCGTTTGCCATTCTCTATCCGTGTACTGCTTGAATCGCTGATTCGTCAGCATGATGGCTTTGCAATCAAGGACGAGCATGTAGAAGGCTTAGCAAACTGGGGGAATGGGAACATCACGGATGTACCATTCAAGCCTTCCCGTGTTATCCTGCAGGACTTTACCGGTGTGCCGGCAGTCGTAGATCTTGCTTCCCTAAGAAAAGCGATGGTTGACCTAGGCGGGGATGCAGACCGGATCAATCCGGAAATCCCGGTTGATCTTGTCATCGACCACTCCGTACAGGTTGATAAGTATGGTACGCAAGACGCGCTGAAAGTGAACATGGAATTGGAATTTGAGCGAAACAAAGAACGTTATGAGTTTTTGAATTGGGCGCAAAAAGCATTCGATAATTACCGTGCTGTTCCGCCTGCGACTGGAATCGTCCACCAGGTTAACCTGGAATACTTAGCCAATGTTGTCCATGGTAACGAGGAAGCAGACGGTTCGTATACTGCTTATCCTGATACATTGGTTGGTACCGATTCCCATACGACGATGATCAACGGCCTTGGTGTCCTTGGCTGGGGTGTCGGCGGTATCGAAGCAGAAGCAAGCATGCTTGGACAACCATCTTACTTCCCGGCTCCAGATGTAATCGGAGTCAAATTCGTTGGTACGATGCCAGCAGGTTCCACTGCGACCGACTTGGCGCTGAAAGTGACACAGGTGCTCCGTCAAAAGAGCGTGGTCGGAAAATTCGTTGAATTCTTCGGTCCTGGACTTGCGGATATGCCGCTTGCAGACCGTGCGACAATCTCGAATATGGCGCCGGAATACGGGGCGACATGCGGTTTCTTCCCGATCGATGAAGAAACATTGAACTACATGCATTTGACAGGCAGAAGCAAAGAACAAATCGATCTTGTTGAGAAATATGCGAAGGAAAACGACTTCTGGTATTCTCCGGATGCCCGTGATCCTGAATATACGGAAATTGTGGAAATCGACCTTTCCGCGTTGGAGCCGAATCTTTCTGGTCCGAAGCGTCCGCAGGATTTGATCCCGCTTTCCGGCATGCAGAAATCATTCGTTAATTCCATTACAGCACCATCTGGCAACCAAGGATTTGGACTTGATAAGAGTGAATTCGATAAATCAGTTGATGTACATCATCCGGATGGCAAGACATCCACGATGAAAACAGGTGCTGTCGCAATTGCTGCGATTACTTCCTGTACGAATACATCAAACCCATACGTTATGCTTGGAGCTGGACTTCTTGCGAAGAATGCGGTTGAAAAAGGCCTGAACGTGCCTGCGTATGTGAAAACATCCCTTGCACCAGGTTCGAAAGTAGTAACGCGTTACTTGGATGATGCAGGTCTGACGCCTTATCTAGACCAATTAGGCTTTACACTTGTTGGTTATGGCTGTACGACATGTATCGGTAACTCTGGACCATTGTCTCCTGAAATCGAAGAAGCGATCTCTTCCAGCGATTTGACAGTGGCATCCGTACTTTCTGGTAACCGTAACTTCGAAGGCCGTATCCATCCGCTTGTGCGAGCGAACTATTTGGCTTCACCGCCGCTAGTCGTGGCTTACGCGCTTGCAGGTACAGTCGATATAGACTTGGATAATGATCCAATCGGAACGGATAAAGACGGAAATGCAGTCTATTTCAAAGACCTATGGCCATCTCCTAAAGAAATCCGGGATGCAGTCGCAGAAGTTGTTACACCGGAAATCTTCCGGAAGGAGTATGAGGATGTCTTCAATTCCAATGCCAAATGGAATGAAATTGATACAACTGACGAACCGCTTTACAAATGGGATGCGGATTCTACTTACATCCAGAATCCTACTTTCTTTGAGAACATCTCTGGAGGAAGCGGCACGGTGCAGCCTTTACAAGGATTGCGTGTAATCGGAAAATTTGGAGACTCCGTGACAACGGACCACATTTCTCCGGCAGGTGCAATTGCGAAAGATATGCCAGCAGGTAAATATTTGCAGGATAAAGGTGTAACTCCTCGCGAGTTCAACTCCTATGGTTCCCGCCGCGGTAACCACGAGGTCATGATGCGCGGTACATTCGCAAACATCCGTATCCGCAACCAGCTGGCACCAGGCACAGAGGGCGGTTATACAACTTACTGGCCGACGGATGAAGTGATGCCGATTTATGATGCAGCAATGAAATATCAAGCTGATCAGACTGGACTGGCTATCTTCGCCGGAGAAGACTATGGCATGGGAAGCTCTCGTGACTGGGCAGCTAAGGGGACGAACTTGCTTGGCATCAAGACTGTCATCGCACAGAGCTTTGAGCGGATCCACCGTTCCAACCTTGTCATGATGGGTGTGCTGCCATTGCAGTTCCAGCCAGGTGAGAGTGCGGAATCCCTTGGATTGACTGGACGTGAGAGCATCGATGTTGCAGTCGATGAGAATATTTCGCCACGCGATGTCGTCAAAGTAAAAGCAACTGCCGAAGATGGCAAAGTGACTGAATTCGAAGCTGTAGCGCGCTTCGATAGTGAAGTGGAAATCGATTATTACCGTCATGGCGGTATTTTGAACATGGTCCTTCGTGACAAATTGCAGCATGCATAAAGTATTTATAAGAAGCAGCCGAAATGGCTGCTTCTTTTTTTGGTTAGATTGACTCCTTTCCGCTTAAAATAAACGGCAAAGGGGGAATTTGTATGAAACAAGGACTAATCCTCTTGTGTGCTATTTTGTTCGTCTTCCCGGCCATCGTACGAGCCGATGCACTGGAGCTCGAATCGGTGGAAGCATTGATCGATGGTGCTGATGGGAAGCCTGTCGTGATAACGTATTGGGCTACATGGTGTGAAACGTGCCTATCGGATTTGTCCGAGCTGGAGGAGTTTCATGCTTCAGCTGGCGGTAAGGTCAGCGTATACAGTATCAATGCGACAAAAAGTGAACGAAGCGTGAAGCAAGTGAGGACCTTCATTGAGAAAAGCGGACTTCAAGTACCTGTCTATTTGGATATGAAGGGTGCTGTAGCACATCAATTCCGCCAAGTTTCGGTTCCATTCACGATACTGGTCGATAAATCCGGGAAAAAGCAGATCATTCCTGGACCAGTAACGAAGGAACAGCTAGATGCATGGATCGATTAAAGTCCCGCCAGTTCACCTGTTTAGCATTAATATGCTAAAATGATGGTAGAAAAGGGGGCATACTTGTGGCACAGACAGAGAAAACCCTGACCGAACAAGTGATTGCATGGAGTTCAATGGACACCTCACCGCCTCTATCGGAGATAGAGGCGTTACGTATGGCATCAAAGCTCGATTCTGGGGAAGAAGCCTTAAAACAAGGCTTGTATCGAATCATAGCTTTTTACCGGATCATGCGCGTGCAAAAGCAGGATCCAATCAGCAGACAGTTGCTGGCAGAATCGGAGCGGACACACCCAATTGTGCTTGAAATTGACCAATTTGCACAGGTAAATCAATATTATCAGGCATTGATGGACACAGATTTGCCAGCGTGGTCGGTAAGGGAAACAGATTTTGATCCTGCCAAACTAAAGAAGTCTCAAAGCTTGAACAGTCAGCTGAACGAAGTAATGAAAGCATATCCACGCAGATTGACTGGCGCAAGCAAATTAGCGGCAGCATACAACCGTTCTTATGAGGAACTGGAGGATTTGCTAGTCCTCTTAGAGCAGACCATCGAAACGATTGAAAACAGGAAGACAGGATCACCTGTCACTGCAATGAATGCGACTGTCTTGCAAATATTGAAGTCATTGGAAGCCGTGCAGGAAGCGCTGCCTGATGTATTAAGCCAGGCAAGTGAAAGCCGTCCGCTTGAAGCCCTGGATCAACTGATAGGTTTACAGGATGTGAAGACATATATTCATGATTATTACCATTATCTGCGCTATCAGCAGGAAAGGAAGCAATTTGGTTTCCAGATGGTGGATGAACCGGGTCTGAATATGGTCATCACCGGCAATCCCGGAACCGGGAAGACGACGATTGCACGTCTTTTGGCCAAGCTTTACCATCAGCTGGGGTTGTTGGAATCCGATCATGTCGTCGAGGTGAACCGCTCTCATCTGGTTGGTTCGTATCTTGGCCAAAGCGAAGAAAATACAACCAATTATGTGCGGCAGGCGATCGACGGCGTGTTGTTCATTGATGAAGCGTACAGTCTGAAAAGGGAAGGCCAAAGCGGAAATGATTATGGACAGGCAGTGATCGACACGCTTGTTTCCAGTATGACAAGCAGCGAATATGGCGGGAAATTTGCTGTTTTCCTGGCAGGCTATCCCGAGGAGACGCGTCAATTCCTGTTTGCCAATCCAGGACTGCGCAGCCGTATTCCAGATCAGAATTACATCGAGTTACCGGATTTTGAAACCGAGGAGCTTTTGCAGATTGCCGAAAATACGGCGCTTGCCAACGATTTTTTCTTCACTGAGGAAGCATTGCGCCTGGTTGAGGACAAAATCGAACAGGCTCGGGTCGATGAAACATTCGGAAATGCCCGCTCTGTCCGGGATATTGTATTGCGTATCATCTTCCAGAAGGGAGCCGATCGCAAATTGACGACGGAGTCATGGATCGATCATATGACATTATCTGCCCATGATGTCAAAGATCAAGATCGGAACGAAAAGGAATCAGAGCCATTGCAGCAGCTGGATAAATTGATTGGTTTGCCATCGATCAAGGAAGAGGTCAAAAAACTGTCTTCCTTCGTCCAAATCCAGCAGGCACGGAAACAAAAAGGTGCTCCGGCAGTCCCGATTCAGCTGCACGCTGTTTTTACCGGCAATCCGGGAACCGGTAAGACGACGATTGCCAAGATTTATGCCGAGATATTAAAAGAGCGCGGACTGCTGAAAAGGGGACATCTGGTTGTCGCATCAAGAAGTGATTTGGTTGCCGGTTATGTCGGTCAGACAGCGTCTAAGACGAAAACGGTCATCCGTGATGCACTGGGCGGTGTATTATTTATCGATGAAGCGTACAGTTTGTTCCGAGGCGCTCAAGATTTCGGTAAAGAAGCGATCGATACACTTGTGGATGAAATGACAAAACATAATGAAAATCTCGTTGTGGTACTGGCAGGATACCAAAAGGAAATGAAGCAGTTCATCGACAGCAATCCTGGACTTGCGTCACGCTTTAAGAAATATTTCATTTTCCCTGATTACAACAGTGAAGAGCTCGTCGCAATCTTTAAGCGCGCAATGGAAAATTATGCGTATACGCTATCAGAAGATGCGGAAGCTTTCCTAAGGGAACGACTAGAAACAGAATCTGTTTCCGGCAATGCCAGATTCGTCACGAATCTGCTCGACGAAGCAATCCAGTTCCAATCTCTTCGCCTTGTGGAAGATGAAGAACAGCTGGAAATGGATTATTTGAACAAGAAAGATATAGAGAATGCTTGGGATATGGTAAGGAGAAGTGCTTTATGAAGAAATCGACATCAGAAATAAATGTAAGATATGGCGAAACAGATCAAATGGGAGTCGTATATCATGCAAATTATCTTATTTGGTTTGAAATCGGCCGAACTGATTTTATCGAAACATTAGGTTTGCGTTATGCAGGTATGGAGGAAGATGGTTTCCTTTCCCCGGTTGTGGATGCCAAGCTGAACTTCCATTACCCCGTACGTTACGGGGAGAAGCCGGTTGTAGAAACATGGCTTCGTTCGTATGATGGTATCCGGACACAATATGGCTATGAAATCAAAAATGAAAATGGCAAACTATGCGTGTCCGGTACAACTACTCACACAGTTGTGAAAAAAGAAAACTTCCGCCCTGTTTCAATACGTCGGTCACTGCCCGAATGGCATGCTGCTTATTCGAAAGCGCTGGAAGCATAACAGATGGCATTCGGAATCAGACGCGGTGAATTGCAAAAATGGAAAGAGCAGGTCCGCCAAGGGGAAGTCGCCTTTTTGACCCATTATTGGCTGGATGCGCGGTTTCCGGAGGCAAAAACAGTGACGAAAGCAGGCTGTGCCGATCGGCAGAAGCTGGTAGAGTGGGGGGGACAGTATGGTCTCCAGGAAGCTTGGATTGATGAGCATGAGGATTTGCTGCATTTCGATCTGATCGGAGACTATCAGCTTCGTATACTTCAAGCAGAGCAGCAATGGGAGCAGTTAGAAAGATTTAACTTGCTTCCAAAATAAAAAGCAGTATCCCTTTTTTTGGGGGATTACTGCTTTTTTTCATGGTGATGATGTTCACACGTCGTGCCAGGTACAGGGTCGAATCCGCCCCGGTGAAACGGATGACATTTGGAAATGCGCTTGATGGTGAGCCAGCCGCCCTTCCACGCACCATACCGTTTTATTGCTTCCAGTCCGTATTGGGAGCATGTCGGATAAAAGCGGCAGGATGGCGGGGTCAGGGGACTGATAAAGCGCCGGTAAAAACGGATCAAGGCCAGGAATACCTTGTCCATCGGTTCATTCCTCTTCGTCGCGCTTGTCGTAGCTCAACGTCGCTACGGCATCGTGCAAATGGATCGATTCCTGGTTGCTACAGGAAACGGTGAATTTTTCGACATAATCCAGCTCATACAAATCAGCCGCCACAAGACGGACCATGTCTTCGACAAAGCGTGGATTCTCATAGGCAGTCTCGGTGACCATTTTTTCATCCGGTCGTTTCAGTACTGGATGGATACGGGCGCTTGCATTGCTTTCCGCCGCTTCGAGTAAGTCTTCTTTCCAATCACGTACATCTTCGTCAAATGCATCTGTCAGCTGTACTTCCATCGATACGATTCCACGCTGATTATGTGCGCTGTACTCGCTTATTTCCTTTGAGCAAGGGCAAAGTGTCGTAACTGTGCCAGAAAGTTTAGCGGTTGTTCGGAAGCCAGTTTGCTTGTCATAAGCCACTTCCAAAGTTGCATCCGCATGATTCAGTCCCGTCATGCCGGATGCAGGACCGCTTCGTTCGAAGAACCAAGGAAATGTCACCTTGACCCGTGCATCATCCTGCTTTAAGCGATTGGCAAGCTCTGCGACGAAGGTTTGCAAACTTTTCACAGAAACAGTAAAGCCATTTTTGTGATACAAATCCAACTGCTCTGTGAATCGGCTCATGTTAGTACCTTTGCTGTCCTGTTGGATGGAAGAGGTGAACTCGAACGTTCCAATCGTCGTCTGCATTGCTGGGCTGGTGTTGCTGATCACTTGGATCGGATGTTTGACATTCGCGATCCCGACCGCATCTATATGGAAAAGGAAATTCTTTTTCGTATTCTGCAAATCAGCCATATCGGCTTTGTTTTCTGGTTTTGTTTTCTTGCCTGGCGGCACAGATCCGAATAATTTATGACGTTCCGCCTTGGATGGCAGTTGTTTTCTAGTTGGTGTGTGTAGGTGTTGCATGTTTGTACTCCTTTCAAAGACGCATGACTAGCTTAAAGTATACCCGATGCAAAGCTCGAAATTCAATTGTCTGAACCGGGTAAGGTGAAATGAAAAAAACAATCCCGTTACTTGGAATTGTTTTTCACAAGGAAGGAAGCCTTTGGTTCCTCCCGTCTGATGATACGGACGATGTTCTGTCGGTGCTTATAAAGGATGAATACCGCCAAGAGTCCGAGTACGATGGATAATATGACATCCTGCGCAATGAAGATCGAGACGATGACACCGACAACACCTGCTGTCATGGAGGCAAGCGATACATATTTGCTGATGAGCAAAACGACGATGAAACTTGCCAGGATGATGACAAAAAGCAAGGCATTTACTCCCAGGATGATCCCGGCAGATGTCGCGACAGCTTTTCCTCCTTTGAAGCGGGCAAAGATCGGATAAACGTGTCCGATGACTGCGCCGAGTCCGATGACAAGCAGATATAAGTCGAACCCGAATAGAACGGGCAGTATGGTTGCGACGGTCCCTTTCAGGATGTCGGTAATCAGCACGATTGTCCCGGCTTTCTTACCGAGCGTCCGGAAAGTGTTCGTTGCGCCGAGATTTCCGCTCCCATGCTCCCTTACATCTATATTATAGCCTACCTTACCGACAATCAGGGCAGATGGAATCGAACCGATGATATAGGCGAGCAGGATGAATAACACGTACTCCATTTACATTCTCCTTTAACTGCTTAGGCGTTCCTGTTGCTTGCTAATCCATTTTAGCACGAAGTATCATGGAAGGGCATAACTTTTTACATACTATAAGATTAACATTCCGCAAGCAAGGGTAAAAAAATAGTTAGTACATAACTCGAGGTGAAGGTATGATTGAATTCAAAGGCGTACAAAAGACATACCCGGATGGTACAGAGGCTATCAAAAATTTTAATCTGAAAGTGCAGGAGGGGGAAATGCTCACGCTCATCGGACCAAGCGGCTGCGGCAAGACGACGACGATGAAAATGATCAACCGGCTTGTCGAGCCATCAGCAGGTGAGATATACATAGATGGTAAAGATTTGAAAGACTACAATATCCATGAGCTTCGATGGAATATTGGCTATGTCCTGCAGCAAATCGCATTATTCCCCCATATGACTGTCGAGGAAAACATCGCTGTCGTTCCGGAGATGAAAAAGTGGAAGAAGCAGCAAATTCGTGACCGTGCAAAGGAATTGATGCAAATGGTCGGGATGGAACCGTCCATCTATATGAAGAAGAAGCCTTCCGAATTATCCGGCGGTCAAGCGCAGCGTGTAGGAGTGATTCGAGCGCTCGCAGCCGATCCGCAGATTTTGCTGATGGACGAGCCGTTCAGCGCCTTGGATCCGATTAGCAGGGAGGGTTTGCAAAAGGACATCAGGAAATTACAGCAGCAAATCAAAAAGACGATTGTGTTTGTCACACATGATATCGATGAAGCGACAGCTTTAGGAGATCGTATCTGCCTGATGAACGCAGGGGAAATCATTCAAGTCGATACGCCGCAAAAATTAATACTCGAGCCGCGTAATTCCTTTGTTCGCAGTTTTATCGGTGATAAAAAATCACCCTGGCAGACTGCAGTTGATATCGTCGTTGCCCAAACCGTTTCCCATATTTTGACGCAGACTGATTTCGAAGCAGGCAATTTCGATCCGGAGCAAGCTTATATCCTGACAAGCGACGATGGACAAATACTTTGTGCTGTTGAGCATGGTAAGCAGAAGGATATCCTGACGATGTCGAACGATATGAATGTACTGGAAGCAGTTCGTGTTTTCGAAAAAGCTAAAGCCAGTATATTGCCAGTCGCAAAAGGTGATGAGTTGATAGGTACGGTTACACAGCAGGAGCTGTTGCATTATTTGGCTAGCAAAACGGAAGTCAAGAATGGGGTGGTGACCCAATGAACGAATTCCTGGATGTGTTCGAGCAGCGCAGTGATTCCTTATGGACGGCATTGGGTGAACATTTGCAAATATCGATTATAGCATTGCTGATCAGTATTGCCATTGCGGTACCACTTGGTCTTTTGCTGAGCAGATCCAAAAAGCTTGCCGAGCCGATCATCGCCGTAGCAGCAGTCTTGCAGACGATTCCCAGTCTTGCCATTCTGGCTTTCTTGATTCCGCTGATTGGCATCGGAACGAAGCCTGCAGTTACAGCACTCATCATTTATGCATTGCTGCCGATACTGCGCAATACATATACCGGTATCGCTGAAGTGGATCCGGCCTTGAAAGAAGCGGCCACAGGTATGGGAATGAACAGCTTTCGCCGCCTTCGCAAAGTCGAGCTGCCATTGGCGATGCCAGTCATCATGGCTGGTATTCGGACTGCCATGGTGATGATAGTCGGGACAACCACGATTGCCGCTTTGATTGGTGCCGGCGGACTCGGTGAACTGATACTGTTAGGTATCGACCGAGGAGGGGATGTGAATCTCATCTTGCTTGGTGCAATACCAGCTGCATTGCTCGCCATCTTGCTGGATTTTGTAATCCGGATTTTCGAGCGCACCAGCCGCAAGTTCGGTTTCAAGTCGTTGGCTGTCTTGCTTATAGTTGCTGTCATTGTTGTCGTGGCTCCCTTTGTGGTGGCGAAAGATGACCAGCCTGATTTGGTGATAGGCGGCAAGCTCAATGCCGAGCCGACGATTTTAATCAATATGTACAAAATGCTGATCGAGGATGAGACAGATTTACAGGTCGCATTGGAACCGAATTTAGGAAAGACAGATTTTCTTTTCGAAGCTTTAAAAAACGGCAGCATTGACATTTATCCGGAGTTCACCGGTACAGCTTTGGTGACATTATCAGGTGAACAAGCACAAAGCAATGACAGTCAGCAAGTGTATGAGCAAGCCAAAAAAAGTATGGCAGAAGCCTTCGACATGGCATATCTGGAGCCGATGGCGTACAATAATACGTATACACTTGCAGTGAAACGATCTTATGCCGAGGAGAACGATTTGCAGACGATTGCGGACCTTCGCAAAATGGATGATGACATGACCGCTGGCTTCACATTGGAATTCAGCGACCGGGAAGATGGTTATCTGGGTATCCAGGATGTGTATGGTGTTGAGTTCGGCGAGCTGAGGACACTGGATCCAGGTATCCGTCAGCAAGCGATAGAAGCAGACGATGTCGATGTCATCGATGCTTATTCGACGGACAGTTATATCAGGGATTTGGATCTTGTTACATTGGACGATCCGGAAAATCTGTTTCCACCGTACCAAGGCGCTCCGCTGATGCGTCAGGAAACGCTCGATGCGCACCCAGAGATTGCAGACATATTGAATCAGCTTGCGGGCAAGATAACAGATGAGCAGATGACAGAAATGAATTACCAAGTCGATTTCGAAGGGAAGCAGCCAGAGGATGTAGCAAGAGAGTTCCTCGAGCAGGAAGGTCTACTCTAAGGAAAGGGGTATGTGAAATGGCATTTCAGAATCCGGAAAATGAACAGATTCGTGACATATTGCTAAAAGCGAAGACGATTGCAGTAGTAGGGCTGTCCGACTCACCGGACAGGACATCCTACGGTGTTTCCCGGGCGATGCAGCAGGCAGGCTACAGAATCATACCAGTCAATCCGAACGTGACCGAAGTCCTCGGTGAGAAAGCCTATCCCAGCTTGGCTGAAGTACCCGATGAGATTGATATCATCAATGTTTTCCGCCGTTCGGAATTCCTGCCGGGATTGGCAAGGGAAGCGGGCAGGACGAATGCTCGTGTATTCTGGACCCAGCAAGGTGTCTATGATGAAGGAGCAGCTGCTCATTTGGAACAGGAAGGTTGCACGGTCTTGATGGATTTATGTATCAAAGTCGCACATAGTGTCCTTGTCGGGCCTTCCGGCAAATGAATATACCCCATCTGCAAGTATGCAGATGGGGTTCTTGTATCAATAGCGTATAATAGTATTAAGCAGATCGATGAAGGAGGAAGAATGATGCGCTTGGATGATAATTTGGATGCCTCCTACACGGAGTTACCTGAATCTTTTTATACGAAGATGTCACCGAACCCAGTCCGTGAGCCGCAAATGGTAAAATGGAACGAAAAACTTGCCAACCAGCTTGGAATCGAACGGGAAGGTGTTCTTGATTTCTTGGCGGGCAACTCCTTCCCAACCGGAGCACAGCCAATTGCACAAGCATATGCAGGTCACCAATTCGGCAATTTTACAATGCTTGGAGATGGTAGAGCCACCCTTCTTGGTGAATGGCAAAATCGTTCCGGCCAAAAGGTGGATATCCAGTTGAAAGGCGCTGGCCGTACGCCTTATTCCAGAGGCGGTGATGGCCGTGCGGCGCTTGGTCCGATGTTAAGGGAATATCTCATCAGTGAAGCGATGCATGGACTCCATATCCCGACAACGCGTAGCTTAGCTGTCGTTTCCACGGGTGAACCTGTTTATCGGGAAACGGAATTGCCTGGTGCGGTACTTACCCGGATTGCCTCAAGCCATATCCGGGTGGGGACGTTCGAATATGCGAGAAGATTTTGTACAGAAACTGACTTGATAGCTTTGACTGATTACAGCATAAACCGTCATTACCCTGAATTGTCTGGACAACCTGATAAGTATGTGCGCTTTTTCCAAGCAGTAGTAGAGCGGCAAGCAGAGCTGCTGGCGAAATGGGTGAGTGTCGGATTCATTCACGGTGTGATGAACACGGATAATATGACGATCAGCGGCGAAACGATCGATTATGGTCCTTGCGCTTTCCTGGATGCGTACAAGCCGATGACAGTTTTCAGCTCCATAGATATTCAAGGTCGCTATGCTTATTCCAATCAGCCGCCGATTGCAGCTTGGAATTTGGCGCGTTTTGCCGAAGCTTTGCTGCCTTTATTCGACGAAGTTCCAGCAAAAGCAGTGAAACAAGCCGAAGACATCCTGCGTGAATTTCCGCAAGTTTACAGGAAATCCTGGCTTGACATCATGTATAGTAAGATTGGTATCACGGATGCGAAAGAGGGCGATGAAACACTTGTGGAGGATCTGCTCGGATGGATGGAACAAGCTGGTGCGGATTACACAAATACATTCCGGACTTTGACAATAGATGAAACAGCTGCACTCGAACAGATGGAAGGCTTTGGATCATGGAAGAAACGCTGGGAAGCACGGATTGGAGCTGACGGAATGGAAGCTGCGCATGACTTGATGCATCAGTTTAATCCAAACCTCATCCCGCGCAACCATTTGGTGGAAGAAGCACTGGATGCAGCAGGAAACGGGGATTATACGCTGTTCGATCGCCTTTGCGAACTACTTTCCAACCCATTTCAGTATGAGCAAGTGGATTCGAAATACACCGAAGATCCTCCCGAACCAAAAGAGCCTTTCCAGACATTTTGCGGTACCTGATGATCCAGCCTGCCTAAGGGCAGGTATACATAATGGGAAGTCAAGAACAGCGATAGCAGGTTGAATATGATCCGTTTGTAACCATGAATCACTGTGAAAATCGCATCAAACAAACGATATTTTGTGATTAATTCCAAAATGTGGATTGATTGACTGGCATTATTCTGCTACTTTTAATTAGGCATATACTGGACTCTGCAAAGCAAGGGAGCCAGTTTACAAGAACATATGTTTGCGTTATGATGAAATATAACGTACTGTCGTTTTCCAACGAACGGATGGATGAATGACTTGGAAACAGTTTTATGTTCGAAGAAGGGAGCCGATGTGGCATTGGTAAAACAAGCATCGCATTATTCAGATGACTCAATTCAAGTGCTCGAGGGGCTTGAAGCGGTCAGGAAGCGGCCCGGCATGTATATCGGTAGCACTGACAGCCGGGGATTACATCATTTAGTTTATGAAATAGTCGATAACAGTGTCGATGAAGCACTGGCAGGCTATGGGAAAAAAATCAATGTGACAATTCATCAGGATAACAGTATTTCTGTTGAGGATTTCGGCCGTGGTATGCCAACAGGCATGCATGCTACCGGAAGACCTACGCCTGAGGTGATCTTCACTGTGCTGCATGCTGGAGGGAAATTCGGCCAAGGCGGCTATAGCACGAGCGGTGGTTTGCACGGTGTCGGGGCATCTGTCGTCAATGCCCTGTCCGAATGGCTCGAAGTGACGATCCATCGGGATGGCAATACGTATACACAGCGATTCGAAAACGGCGGAAAGCCCGTGACTTCGCTTGTGAAGCAAGGAAAGACGAAAAAGACAGGAACGAGTATCCATTTCAAACCGGATCCGTCGATGTTTTCTACGACCAGCTACAATTTTGACACGCTGGCTGAACGTCTGCGTGAAGCGGCATTCCTGCTTAAGGGTGTGGCATTCCATATAGCGGATAAGCGAAGCGGAAAGGAAGATACGTATGTCTATCCAGACGGTCTGCAGTCGTTCGTTGATTATTTGAATGAGGAAAAAGATACCCTCCATCCCGTACTTGCCTTTGAAGGCGAGCAGCAAGGAATCGAGATTTTCTTTGCCTTCCAGTTCAATGACGGTTACACAGAAACGATGCTCAGCTTCGTCAACAACGTCCGGACGAAAGATGGCGGTACCCATGAAGCTGGTGCCAAATCCGGTATGACACGTGTATTCAATGAATACGCACGCCGTAATGGATTACTGAAAGAAAAAGATAAAAATCTCGAAGGAACGGACATCCGGGAAGGATTGACGGCAATCGTCAGTGTCCGGATACCGGAAGCATTGCTCCAATTCGAAGGGCAGACGAAAAGTAAACTCGGAACATCCGAAGCTCGTTCGGCCGTCGATGCCCTCGTATCGGAGAAACTTTCTTATTTCCTCTCCGAAAATCCTGATATTGCCGGTATGCTCGTAAAGAAAGCAATCCGGGCCAAGGAAGCGAGAGAAGCAGCACGCAAGGCACGCGAAGATGCCCGCAGCGGTAAGAAGAAGAAACGTAAGGATACGCTGCTGAGCGGGAAGCTTACACCAGCACAATCCCGTAACCCGCAAAAGAATGAATTGTATTTGGTGGAAGGTGATTCTGCCGGCGGTTCTGCCAAGCAAGGCCGTGACCGGAAATTCCAGGCTGTCCTGCCTTTGCGTGGGAAAGTCATCAACACGGAAAAAGCCAAGCTGCAGGATGTGATGAAAAATGAAGAGATCTCGACAATCATCCATACGATCGGGGCCGGTGTCGGAGCTGATTTCACGTTTGAGGATGTACAGTATGACAAAGTGGTTATCATGACCGATGCCGATACTGACGGTGCCCATATCCAGATCCTATTGCTCACTTTCTTCTACCGCTATATGAAGGAATTGATCGAAAAGGGCAAGGTATTCATCGCCCTGCCGCCTTTGTACAAGCTTTCCAAAGGGAAAGGTAAAAAAGAAGTGATTCGCTATGCCTGGAGCGATGAAGAGATGCGGGAAATCGTCCGGGACATGAAAAACGGCTACACGATCCAGCGCTACAAAGGACTTGGGGAAATGAACGCCGATCAGCTTTGGGAAACGACGATGGATCCCGCAACACGTACACTCATCCGTGTGACGATCGAGGATTTCGCCCGTGCGGAGCGCCGTATCACGACACTGATGGGTGACAAAGTGGAACCACGACGCAAATGGATCGAGAGTAATGTCGCTTTCGGTATGGAAGAAGACGGGAATATCCTCGAAAACGACAAGCTGCACAACTAAGGGGGATTTCTTTTGGAAAATTATTTGGATCTGCCATTGGAGGAAGTCATCGGAGACCGATTCGGCAGATACAGTAAATATATCATTCAAGACCGTGCGCTGCCTGACGCCAGGGATGGACTAAAACCGGTGCAGCGCCGGATTTTATACGCGATGTACGATGAGCGCAACACACATGATAAACCGTTTCGAAAGGCAGCCAAGACTGTCGGTACGGTAATCGGTAACTTCCACCCGCACGGAGACAGTTCGGTGTATGAAGCGATGGTCCGGCTCAGTCAGACTTGGAAAGTCCGCAATGTGCTGGTTGAGATGCACGGAAATAACGGCAGCGTGGATGGTGATCCGCCGGCAGCGATGCGTTATACAGAAGCAAGACTATCCAGCATCGCTTCTGAACTGCTGCGGGATATCGATAAGAATACAGTCGAATTCGTGCCAAACTTTGACGATACAAACGCCGAGCCAACCGTTCTCCCGGCTAAGTTCCCGAATCTGCTTGTCAATGGGTCGACGGGTATTTCTGCCGGTTATGCAACGGAGATACCGCCGCACCATCTTGGTGAAGTGGTTGATGCTGTCATCATGCGAATGGATAAGCCGAATAGTACTGTGGATGAATTGATGACTGTCATGAAGGGACCCGATTTCCCGACTGGCGGGATCATCCAGGGCGTCGAAGGAATCAAGAAGGCGTATGAAACTGGTAAAGGGAAAATAATCGTTCGTGGTAAAACGAGCATCGAAGATATCAAAGGCGGCAAACAGCAGATCGTCATCGATGAGATCCCTTATGAAGTGAATAAAGCGAATCTTGTCAAACGGATGGATGAGCTGCGTCTGGACCGCAAAGTCGAAGGCGTTGCGGAAGTTCGTGATGAAACGGACCGTACGGGTATGCGAATTGTTGTCGAACTCAAAAAAGAGGCTGATGCACAAGGAATCCTGCATTATCTGTACAAAAATACGGATCTGCAGATATCTTATAACTTCAACATGGTAGCAATCAAAGACAAGACCCCGCAGCTGTTGGGATTGGCGAGCTTGCTTGATGCGTATATCGAACACCAAAAAGAAGTCGTTACGAGACAATCCGCTTACAATTTGCAAAAAGCAAAAGACCGCAAACATATTGTGGAAGGGCTGATCAAAGCAATCTCCATCTTGGATGAACTGATTGCGACAATCCGCGCTTCCAAGGATAAAGCCGATGCAAAGCAGCGGATCGAGGCAGCTTATGGCTTTACCGAAACGCAGGCAGAAGCGATTGTGAATTTGCAGCTTTATCGTTTGACGAACACCGATATTACAGCCTTGCAGCGGGAAGCCGAAGAGCTGGATGAACAGATCGAAAAGCTTGAGGATATCTTGAAGAACGAAAAAACATTGCTCAAAGTGATCAAGCAGGATCTGCGGGCAATCAAGAAAAACTATCATACGGATCGTCTTACAGAGATCGAGGATGAAATCGAGGAATTGAAAATAAACCTTGAGGTTATGGTGGCATCAGAGGACGTATTGGTTACGGTCACACATGATGGATACATCAAACGGACCAGCCTTCGTTCCTATCAGGCTTCCAATGGGGAAGACCTGGCAATCAAGGAAGAAGACCACCTGATCGGCATGCAGGAGATAAATACGACCGACAAACTGCTCGTCTTCACGAATAAAGGGAAGTTCATTTTTATGCCGGTGCATGAGCTGCCGGATATTCGCTGGAAAGACCAAGGACAGCATCTGGCCAATATCGCTAGTATGGATAAGGACGAAAAAGTCATTGCCAGCATTCCGGTTCGTGATTTCAAAAAAGCCGACTACCTCGTCTTCTTCACAAAGAATGGTATGGTGAAACGGAGTGGACTTCAGCTTTATGAAGCGACACGTGCGAACAAGTCACTTACTGCAATCAACCTGAAAGCGGACGATGAAGTATGTCACGTTGCCTTGACTGATGGTAATAAACAGCTGTTCATGGCGACGAACGCAGGCTATGGCCTATGGTTCACGGAAGAAGAAGTCAGCCCGATCGGCATACGGGCAGCAGGAGTAAAAGGAATGCAGCTGAAAGAAGGCGAATATGTAGTTGGTGCTCAGGCCTTTGAACTCAAGCATTCGCCAAGTGTTGTCGTCATCACGCATAGAGGTTCGGCAAAACGGATGAAATTGAAAGAATTCGAGCCAACCGGCCGAGCAAAACGAGGCGTTGTCATGCTTCGGGAGCTGAAGAAGAATCCGCACCGTATTGTTGGTTTCTATGTATTGGAAGATGCTGCGACGATTCATCTGGAAACGAAGGATAAACAGGATCATATTCTTACGCCAATGAATTTGAATGCGAATGATCGTTATAGCAATGGTTCCTATGTGCTGGACACAGACAAGCATGGAGAAGTTATAGCAACTTATCCTGAAGCAATATACGAAGTAGCATTTCCGCAGGAAAAAGAATAAGTGAACAATAATATTATTATGTAAACTAGAGAGGCGTAAAGCCTCTCTTTTTTTCTGCAAAAGAAGCCCTATGTAAGGATAGAATAATTGACAGACAACGCAATTTACATGGTATAGTTTTACGTATAGCATATGGAACGGGGGAGCATAATGGATAATCGAACGTTTAGAGATGCAATGGGAAAATTTGCAACAGGTATTACGATTGTCACGACCGATGTGGCTGGTGAGACAAAAGGGATGACTGTGAATGCCTTTATGTCGGTATCACTGGAACCGAAGCTTATCGCCGTATCAATCGATAAAAAAGCGTCCCTTTACGATATTTTACAAACTAATCCTACATTCGGAGTCAGCGTCCTGAAGGAAGAACAAAAGGATGTCAGCATGGTATTTGCCAAACAGAAAGTACAAAAAGAGCCAGTAGCGATCACCATGCTGCAGGATGTACCGGTTGTGGATGGTGCTCTTGTCAATTTGGCTTGTAAAGCAGTCGACAAAGTGATAGCCGGCGATCATGTAATCATCATTGGGGAAGTCGAGGACCTGGTGCTTCGCGATGGTGATCCGGTGCTGTACTTTGGCGGCAATTATCGAGAAATCAAATCGATATGAGGAAGGAGCCTAGCCCGTGGAGCAGACGACAATCCTGGTAGTCGAAGATGAAAAGAAAATGGCAAGACTGCTTCAGCTGGAGCTGGAGCACGAAGGCTTCGCAGTTGATGTTAAGTTTGATGGGCTGGATGCATTGGAAGCGTTTTATGCTAAGAGCTATCACTTCATTTTGCTGGATGTGATGCTGCCGTCCTTGAGCGGGATGGAACTGCTTCGACGCATCCGCAAGCAAGACGCCCATATTCCGGTCATGCTGCTGACTGCAAGAGATGCGGTACCGGATAAAGTGAGCGGTTTTGATCTTGGTGCCACGGATTATATGACGAAGCCATTCGAGATCGAAGAATTATTGGCACGGATTCGTGCACACCTCCGCCACACCGCAACAGCTGTGGTGCAAGAGCCACTGCTGCAGGTCGGTGACTTGACACTTGATGAAAAAACAAGGACAGTTAAGCGCGGCAAAAAGGAATTGGAGCTGACACCACGTGAATATGATTTGCTTTCATTCCTTATGAAGCACGAAAAACAAGTCCTGACACGAGATCAGCTGCTGGAGCGGGTTTGGGGGTTCCAATATGCAGGAGACACGAATGTAGTCGATGTGTATATCCGTTATTTAAGGAAAAAGGTCGATGCAGATGAAAAACAGAAGCTGATCAAGACGGTGCGGGGAGTCGGATATACGATCAAGGATGAAGAGAAGTGAAGCTGCGGACAAGGATCCAGCTATACATAATCGTTACACTTGTGATCCTGTTAGTAGTCGCAAATATGTCCATCTACTTCTTGTTCAGGCAAGTAAGTTTAAACAACAGCGTCGATCGGCTGCACGAACAAGGCCGCGCTTTGGCAGAGACAGCTGCGACAGTTGATTGGAAGGATACAACGCGGACGAGTCTGTTCCAGGCAGACCTGCCGACTGAAGGGATGGTACGATTCATTGGTCCCGACGGCAAAAGTGAAGGTGTGATCACCAGGGCGGAAAAGTATCGGGAGCTTCCGTTTACGTTCACATCTCAGGAGCAGGATCAAACTTTCCATCGTGATGGCAGCTGGTATGCAGAAGTATCCATCCCGGTCATCCGGGATAATGGCATCTACTCCATGCAGGTCGCAGAAGAGCTTGTCAGTCTTCAACAGACGTTTCAAGTACTGAAATATAGCCTGTCGATAGCTGGATTGATCATTTTGATACCCTCATTTCTCGGTGGCAGGCTGCTGGGGAACTTCCTGCTGCGGCCAATCCTCGCTCTGACTTCAACCATGCAGGCAATCCGCAAAAGCGGAAAGTGGAAGCGGATGGAGACGGGAAATAGAAGCAATGATGAGTTGCAGACCCTCAGTGATACGTTCAATGAAATGGTCGATCAGCTGGAAGAGAATTTTACGAAGCAGCAGCAGTTCGTTTCCGACGCCTCGCATGAACTGAAGACACCGATCAGTATCATCAAGAGCTACAGCAAGCTATTGGATCGCTGGGGCGCCGACGACCCTGCTGTCCAGCAAGAAGCGGTACAAGCGATACACGGTGAGACAGAACGGATGCAGGCATTGGTCGATCAGCTATTGATTTTGGCAAAAGATGACCCAGCATTGCTCCAAAAAGAATCGGTCGATCTCGGAAGAATTGCTAAAAGCTGTGCAGCAGCCATGGAAACAGCTCACCAGAGGGAAATCATGGTCCACACCGAGCAGCATATTGTCATCAAAGCAGATGCCAATATGCTCAAGCAAGTCGTTTATATACTGCTAAGCAACAGCATCAAATATAGTGACGATCACATCGAAATCGCCGTTAAATCTGCGCGGAATGAAGCGATTTTGTCCGTCACCGACTTTGGGGAAGGTCTTGATGAGCAAGACCAGCGTCGTATTTTCGACCGATTTTACCGGGTCGATAAAGCCCGTACGCGTGACAAGGGAGGCAGCGGGCTCGGTTTGGCCATTGCCAAACAGCTGGTGGAACTGCATAATGGAAAGATCGAAGTGGACAGCATCCTGGAAAAAGGATCTACGTTCACGATACGACTGCCATTGTAGCTTCTCATGGAATTTTAATAAAGCACTCACCATTTCTTTAATGAAGAAGATATATACTGGCTATACAACCATAGCTGGAGGCGATCGATATGAAGAAAAAATGGATTATCCCCGCTGCTATCGCCGTACTTGTTGCTGCGGTCTTTGGTATTTATCA
Source organism: Terribacillus halophilus (assembly GCF_900101385.1). GTDB lineage: Bacteria > Bacillota > Bacilli > Bacillales > Amphibacillaceae > Terribacillus > Terribacillus halophilus. Next base: position 64,678 of record NZ_FMZB01000003.1, on the reverse strand, counting down.
GATGCAAGCATCTGCTGGAGAACCGGAGATGACAATTGATCAAGCACGACAGCAGGCGGAGAAACAATATAATGCGACCGTGACAGAAATCGAATTGGATCGCAGTGGCAGCGAGCCGAGATATGATATTGATTTGGAAAACAATGAAACACAGTATGATCTGACTTTAAACGGAAATACCGGTGAAGTGATCAGCTTGAAAGAAAGCAGCACACAGAAAACGTTACCGGGAAAAGACCCAAAAGATCAGAGTCAAGCATCAGCTGATGATCAGCAGCAGTCTGATAATCAGAAGACTGCACCGTCCCAAAAACAAGCTTCTCAGGCTGAAGTGAAAATCACGATGGACGAAGCTGTCAACATTGCCACTGATGAAGTTGGCGGCACCGTGACAAATGCCGAGTTCGATGAAGAAGATGGATTGCCTGTGTATGAACTTGAGCTCGAAACAGCGGATGATGAAGCGGAAGTTGTTATTAATGCACAATCCGGCGAAATTGTGACCATCACCTATGATAAGGAAGATGATTGAAGCAGCGTGCAGCTGCTTCTCTTTTTATGTTTGTCTGCTCTCACAGACGATTTTTACGCACGAGCATGTCTCTCCGCCCGTGGCACCGATCCTAATCTCCTCTGTATCAATGTGAGTCACTGTTTTTGATGACATCATGGACTTTAATTTGAATAGTGCCTCCAAGTTATTTAGCTTAAATGGGCAAATGACCATGCAAAGGCTAAGGTCGATGCATAAATTACTAACAAATCTTATGGAGGTGTTATCATGAGCGGAGGAAACAGTTACGGCGCAGGTTTCGCGCTAATTGTTGTTTTGTTCATTTTACTAATTATCGTGGGAGCAGCTTGGTGCTGATTTGATCCGTAGTATGTGATGGGACTGTGAAACAAAGCAGTCTCATTTTTCGTTTGAAGCGAAACGATGGGAAATTTTGCTGACTTCATGTTTATAAAGTAATATTATATGAAAACAGGAATATGGTCTGGGGGAGAAACATTTGAATTCGTTGTTAATCGATTTAATAAAATTGAACGTCTGCAGCCGGGAATTAGTGTTTTAATCATGGTTAGTCTTGAAATGCGGTATATCACTGTGTTACTTTTCCTGACTATCCATTTAACAAGGTGCAGCACGGAGGAATCCATAGCAGATGAATGCCAGCAAAAAATGGACGGGCATGTGGATTTTACAGATGATAAGCATTATATCATCCCGAACCATGATGATGTTCGTTATATGCTGAACGGAGCTGTTATACCTAATACGCTTGAGGATGGACAGGAAATTACCGTTACATATTCAAGCATACTGGAATCTTATCCGCCGCAGCTCAACGTCTGCGAAGTTGAAGACAAGTAAGCATATCACTTTCCCCATCCTGCATCGTATTGGATAATAGGAAAATACTATGCAGAAAAGAAGGGTCCGCCTATGAAACAGATACATTCCAATGTGTTCACCTTCCGTGGATCGCATTATGATTTCGGCGTCATGCAAGGAGAGCGTTTAAAACATACACCGTTATTTGCATACCAACAAAAACAAAAGCAACGGAACCGCCGTCGTTTCACGGTCGATCCAGCGGATGCCTTCCGTATGTTCCGCAGCTATCATCCAGGTATTTATGAAGAATTGACCGGTCTCAGTGACGCATTAGGTCTCTCGATCGAAGAGACTTTGATGGATTACAGCGGCTTTCAGCAGGAATGGAGAATCAACTCAGGCTGTTCGATAGTCACGGGGAATGATTTCCTGGCACGTAACTATGATTATCATCCGAAAACATATGAAGGAAGATTTCTTTTGTATCAGCCATCGGAGCCGGACTATTTTGCTACCATCGGTCCGTCTCAGCGGATTCTCGGTCGTATCGATGGAATGAATGAAAAAGGGTTGACGATTGGCTATAACTTCGTGCATCAGCGTTTTCCAGAAGAAGGATTCATTTGTAATATGCTGACACGCATCCTATTGGAAACATGTTCCACTACGGAGGAAGCTGTCGAGAAGCTGACAGAAATGCCGCATCGGCACTCCTTCAACTATGTCATCAATGATGCTGAAGGTATTCGGCGAGTTGTCGAAGGAAGCCCGCGCGGAACGGCTGTAAAGGAAGCCTACTATAGTACGAACCATTATGATGTGCTGACAAAGGAAAATCGACATCACTTGGTGGACAGCAATCGCCGATTCGATATCATCAAGGCACATCATAAGGAAGATATGGATGCCGATGAAGGATTCCGACTTTTGAATGATCCGGACTATGACGTATTTTCAGATAGCTATCGCAACTGGGCCGGTACGATTCATACATCTGTCTACAAACCGAAGGAACTCAAAATGGGATTTTCCATCGGTAATCAGCAGCCGGCTGAAGTTGATTTCGGCAGTTGGCTCAAGGGTGAAAATTTGCCATTCAACCAATTCACTGGTTCTTTAGAGACGGATGTCCGGATACCCTATATGGGAGAATAAGAAGAAAACCGCATTTACGATGGTAAGTGCGGTTTTCCTGTTTTATAATAAAAAATATGAATGCGCATACATACAAGGAGGGAGCCTCGATGCGGCGTACAGCGGAAACAACGGAATTGTTCAGTCTGTCAGCATTATATCAATTTTTCGAAACGGAAAAGGAAGGACAATATAGCAAAAAAGCGCTTGATCTGGTGGAAAAAGCTGAGAAGGGGACTGCCTTCATTTGCTTCACCGGTCATTTTTCAGCTGGGAAAAGTTCGATTATCAATGCACTGCTTGGTAATCAAGTGCTTCCGGCTAGTCCGATTCCGACGAGCGCCAATATCGTCACCATCCAGCACGGGGAGCCGAAAGTCTTCGCCTATGCGGGTAATGACACGAAATATGAGCTGCCGGCACCGTACCGGAAAGAAACATTGGATACATATTGCCGAAATAAGGATATCCAAAGAATCGAAATACATGATGATCAAACCGATCTCCCGTACGAAATCGCTTTGATGGATACACCAGGAATAGATGCAAGCGATGATGCCGACCGTTTGATGACGGAATCGGCACTGCATCTCGTGGACACGATGTTTTATGTGACCGACTACAACCATGTGCAGTCGGAAGTGAACTTGCTGTTTTTACAGCAGCTTTCCGAGCAAGGGCAACCGTTTTATTTAATCATCAACCAAATCGATAAGCATCGCGATCAAGAGCTCTCTTGGACTGCCTTCAAAAATAGTGTCATGAAAGTGTTTGAACAGTGGCACATCACACCAGCAGGCGTTTATTACACAACCCTGAAGGATTCAGGACATGAGCACAATCAGCTGTATGCTGTAAAAGAAAAAATGGATCTGCTGCTTAAAGATAGGGAGCAGCTGCATAAAGCGGGGCTGGAGCGAGGCAGACAGCGGCTGATTACCAATTACCTTCAAGATAAGAAACAAGAACTTGATGAAAAGGAAGCAATATTAAAAGAAAGTCTTCATCAATTGGATGGCACTGCTGCAGATGCGGCCGGTAACTGGCGCGAGAAACAAAAAGCAGCAGAGGAAGACGCACGCGAAACAATTCAACAGACATTGAAAAATGCGAATCTGATGCCATTTGAAGTACGTGATACGGCTGAAAAGTACCTTGAATCCACCTTTCCTGACTTTAAGGTCGGGTTGTTCGGCAGTAAAAAGAAAACAGCAGAAGAAAGGGCAAAACGCCGATCGATGACAGAAGCATTGATTCAACAGCAAATCGAGAAGCAGCTAGTATGGAGGCTTCGCGATAAGCTAAGCGATTGGGCAAGGAAGCATGAGGTCTATACGGAATCCGTACAAGTCCTGCTGCAGGACTTCGCAGTGACACTGCCAGCAGATTTATTGGAGCAGCATGTCCAGACGGGTGCCAGCATGAATGGGACGTACACACTGGTTTATACAGCAGCGGTTCAGGATCATATCAAGCGCAGCTTTAAGAAAGCTGCAATGCATGTAGTGGAAGCTGCCATTGATACGAAAAAGAGTACTTACCAACAGGTAGAAAAGCTGGAACAACAGGAGAAAAACAAAGCGGCAGAAAACATGCGAATTGAATCAGAAATCCACCAGCTGAAGTTGTCGTACGAAGAACTTGCAAAGCATATCCAGCAGACAGGACAGCATAGGGATGCAGAAAGTATCGAAGAAGCTAGACAGGTGATGGTAAAGAGATACCAGATAAAAAGAAATAAGGAAATCTCGGACAGATCAGATACATTGACGGAAAAGCTGGAGGTAGAGACGATTGAAAAGGAGAATCCGACCACAGAACTGTCACCGGATAAGATGGCTCAACACCTCGGCGCAGCAGCTGCTGCCCTCCAAGGTGTGGAAGGTTTTCAATCGGCGATAGATGATCTGAAGAATAGACAAGACAAATTGATACACCAAGATTATTCATTGGTATTGTTTGGAGCTTTCAGCGCCGGTAAATCGTCTTTTGCAAATTCCCTGCTTGGTGAGAGTTTATTGCCGGTGTCGCCGAATCCGACGACTGCATCAATCAATATGTTGAAACAGGCTACTAAACGGCATCCTCATCAAACTGTACTCGTTAAATGGAAAACCCATAAGCAGATCGAAGCAGACATCGAAAGTCTTAGCGGGAAACAGCTCAAATTGGAGGAATTTTTGTCTGAATCCCCTGCTGAGCTTGTAAACGACAAAAGACACCAGGCATTTTTACAGGCTGTTCAGGCAGGATACAATGGTGTTCATACCAAGCTTGGCTCGGAAGGGACCATCCCGTTCGAGGAATTCAGTGATCATGTGACGAAAGAGTCATTGAGCTGTTTCATTGAACAAATAACCGTCTATCTGGATAATGCATTTCTTAACCAAGGGGTTACATTAATCGATACGCCTGGTGCAGACTCCGTCAATGCCCGCCATACGGATGTTACCTTCCAATTCATGAAGCATGCGGATGCGATACTGTTCGTCACGTACTACAATCATGCTTTTTCGAAAGCGGATGAACAAGTACTGCAGCAGCTGGGCAAGGTAAAAGGAGCTCTGGAGAAGGACAATATGTTCTTTATCGTGAATGCGAGCGATCTGGCTAAGGATGAAGAAGAAATAAATTATGTCACCTCCTATGTAGCAGCCAATCTGGCAAACTTTCAAATCAGGCAGCCTCGTCTTTTCGCTTTGAGCAGTCTGCTTGGCCTGCAGGAGAAGCAGACTTCCTGTCAGCTTGATTCAGGACTTGAAATGCTCGAAAAGGAACTGTATGGCTTCGTTCGCAACGAACTGACAGAAGTGATTATCCAAGGTGCCCGCCAGGAATTGACAAGGCAGTATGGACAGCTTCAAGCATACGCTGATGCGATGGACTTGGATGAAGAGGCGAAATTGCAAAAAGGCCGCCAGTATAAACATGAACAATACGAAGTCGTGGAGAAGGCGCGTTCCTATTCACAGCCTGTTTTCAAACAAGCCATCATCCAGCGCATCGAAAAACAACTGCATTATGTAAAGGAAAGGCAGCTGTTGGAAGCCAATGATTTATTCAAGCAATGTTTCAATCCATCCCTTATCAAAAGCAGCGGCGCATCGGGTAAGGAAGAAGTTGCCCGGCAGATACGCGAGTTTGCGCGCCTTATCCAAATGCAGCTGGAACAGGAATACCGGGCTGTCACCATTCGTGTCGACAGAACCGTGCGGGAACAGGCGGAAAGATGGAGGAAGGGGCTGGAACAAGCAGTGCAGACAGTGAATGAATCGTTGTCCTTGGCAGTATCGGATTCGGATGAACTGCCGGAAACAGCACCGCCGGAATCGATGGTCCAATTCGAACAGGGCACTGTTGCAAGACTGCAGAAGTTATATCGTGGTCCAAGAGCCTTTTTCCAAGGAAATGAGAAAGAGAAGCTGAAAGATGAACTTCTAATGCTGATGGAGCCAATTCTAGCGGAGATAGTGCAAGGATATACATCAGCTATGGAGCATCACTATGACCAAATTTGGAAGACAGCAGAAGAAAGGCTGCAGAAGCAGGCAGCCGGACAGCTGGCTAGCTATTACAATGGCCTGCTTCATGCTTTGACAGATACGTCCTCCCGACAGCAGCTTCAACAGGCAGTCGATACTTTCACTGCTCTTTTGCAGGAAAAAGTTTGACAAGGGGCAATCCAGGATACTGTATTACCAAATAGGTAATAGTCCAGGAGGTTAACAGTCATGGAGCAAACGAAAAAACTATTCTCAGAGAAACCCTCATCATACTGGCGCAATTCAACGGATATGCCATCGTATCCAGCCTTGGATAAAGATTTGGATACGGATGTTTTAGTCATTGGTGCAGGGATTGCCGGCATCACGACAGCTTATGAACTGATCAAGCGAGGCAGAAGTGTCGTGCTTATCGAGGGGCGCGAACTTATTTCAGGCACTACCGGCTACACAACGAGCAAGCTGACCGCACAGCATGATATCATCTATCAAGGTTTGATGGAGCGCTACGGTGAAGAGATAGCTAAAAACTATTTCCAAGCCAATTTGCAGGCAATCAATTATGTTAAAGATACAGCAGCCGAACACGGTATCGATTGTGAATTCGAAGAGCAGGAAGCATATATCTATACGCAGCTGGATGAAGGCGTAGAAACAATCGAAAAAGAAGTCGAGGCTTACCGGAAGCTGCAAATTGATGGATTTTTGACGGATTCCATACCGCTGGATATTCCAATCAAAGCAGCTGCCGTGATGCGTCAGCAAGCCCAATTCCATCCAGTGAAATATCTGGTCGGCTTGTTGAAGGAAATCGAGCTGCGCGGCGGAAGCATTCATGAACAGACATTGGCTGTGTCTTTCGATACCGAGACCCGTCCAGTCGTGCACACTGAAAATGGTTACACGATCACAGCCAATTATGTTGTCAGTGCCACACATTTCCCACTGCAAGTGGAGAATCAATACTTCTCTTCGAATATGAATCCGAAGAACTCATACGGTATCGCCATCAAGTCCAAAAAACCTTATCCGAAAGGCATGTATATCAGTCTCGAATCTCCGAAACGTTCCATCAGGAGCTTGAAAAAAGGGGATGACCACTATGTACTTGTCGGCGGGGAATCCCATGTGACGGGGGATGGATCCTCTGTACTTGACCGATACGAGAAAATCTATCAATTTGCCGAAGAGCAGTTTGGTGTGGAGGCGTTGTATGAGCACTGGTCCAGCCATGATTTACTTACAACCGATCAGCTGCCATTCATCGGGAAAGTCAGCGACGATGCACCTGGAATCTATACCGCAACCGGCTTCGGGAAATGGGGCTTATCCAATGGTGTCGCCGCGGCCACCTTGCTGGCCGATCTCATCGATGGAAAAGATAATGAATTTGCCGACTTGTACAAGATAGGAAGGGAAATGGAAGAAGCAGAATCCGCCAGCTTCGGCGAAGACGATGTGAATCGCATCGGCAATGAAACGGTTGTAAAGCCGGAAGATCTGACAAACGGAAAAGGTGCCATCCTCGAGAAAGATGGTCAGACAATGGCGTATTACCGGGATGACAGCGGGGAGCTGCACGAAATGAGTGCCTCCTGTACCCATAATGGCTGTCCAGTCTCCTGGAATGATGCCGATCATACATGGGATTGCTCGTGTCACGGCTCCCGCTTTACAGCTGTCGGTGAAGTTGTGGAAGGACCTGCGTTGCGCGCATTGGATAAGGAATAAATATGTCTTATAAGCTGCTGGGGTTTCCCGGCAGCTTTTTGCAGTGTATGAAACTTTGCGAATAGGATGCCGTATATATATTAGGAGGTGAATGCAATCCAGTGGTTTTTCGTCCGAAAATAGATACCTTTTTCGTTCATTTCATCATGATAATCGTCTTTTTACTCTGGTTGGTATCATTTTGGCCATTAATTATATTTAGTGGAATTGTCTTGGTTGAATTTCTTCTATTGCTTTCGGTATTTGTAATCGGGGTAAGTATTATTTCATGGTCGGCTTTTCAAATCAATTATGAATTCTATCCAGATTACTTATTAGTGAAAGGGGGACCATTCGTAAGCCGAATCCCATACGACAAGATTACAAGCGTTACCCTTTCGAATAATATTTTCTCGGGTTACAGGGTTTTGTCATCCAGGGACGCAATCGAAATATTTTATAAACATGCACTTTGGGGAAGTGTTACAATTGCACCAGATTACAAAAAAGAATTTTTACACGAGTTAACCAAACGTTGCCCGCATGCAGAGATGCGTGTATAAATTTCAGTTATACCACACCCGCAGCTCATGATGAAAATTATTCTTTGAAAACATCCATTGCCTTTTTTAGCTCTTCTGGTCGATCCGTGCTGATTACGATGGTTTCATATTTTAGAGTCAGTTCTATCCCTTGTTTGCCGCTTAAGATATAACCTGTTTCTCCGTTGAAATTCACTCTGAATCCCCAGCCGCCAAAACGCTTCCATGTTCTGTAGTTTAATGGTTTGTATTGTTTTATGTCCTTGAATAAGAATTTCTTATAATGAAGATGAAAAGGAGTATAGCGAATATAAAGTCCATCCTCGTGCACTTCAATGATCAGCTTTATCGATATAGGTAAGATAACAGGGAGAGCCATGCCAAAAACAATCCAAAAGACAATCAGCACACCATCTGGAGCAGGCTTGTCACCAACTGGAATTCCTAAAACAACTTGCCGGATAAACCCGATCCACATGATTGCGGCAATGGAGAAAACGATCAGCAAAAGTAAAGGCTGCCGCGGCTTTTGGACTTCCTTGTAGATTACGTTGGTTGATTTGATATTTGTCACTCCTTTTGACTATTCATTAGATTATTGCGGATATACAAAAAAAGAGAGGTGGGAGATGTCCCACCTGTTACTGAATTGGCACCAAGATTTCACACAGATGATTATCAATCATTTGCTGCGAGTATCTTTCTATGATTGGCTGTTGTCTGACTGAGAGATGATTCTTTTCCATCTCAGAAAAAATATTTTCCCAAAATCCGCTGACTGCCTCTTTGGTATGATCAAGCAAGAAGACAGCGTATTTCCCACCAGAAAGATAACCAACTTGAGCAGGGGCTGATACTGCAGAATTTTCATCTATCATGACGCAAACGTCATAACGACATTCCTCTTTAGGCGTAATTGCGGGATTATCCTGTGGTATACCTAAAATTGATGAATGATCAAATTCACCATTCGAATGCAGCCACTTTTTAAACGACTCCATTAGTTGTTTATTTTGCTTCTCACCATATTCCCCAATATTCCGAAAATAAGCAATCCTTGATTCAGGTAATTCTTCAATTTTTGTTTTCACATTTTTTCCTCCTTTCTTAGAAGGTAATATGATATAAAATGTTTTTCAAGATTGTTTTTAAAGTTTCTTGCAGTCGTGCGTCTATAAGAGGATGTCTGAAAAAGTACAAGGGACAAAATGCGAGTAAGAGCGAACAGCAGAAGTGGTGATTCGTTGTATATTGAACTCCTTTAAAAAAATTGTCATTGTACTTGCGCTAGGTGCAAAAATGTATTATATTAATTTGTAATTGATTAATCAATAAATGAAAGAACGGGTGCTTAATATGGTAAGACCAAAAAAGGGAAATCGTAAGGAAGATATTCTTGAAGCAGGATTAGAAGTATTTGCGAAAAAAGGTTACTATAATACAACTACTGCGCATATTGCAGAAAAAGCGGGCATATCACAGCCCTATGTATTTAAATTCTTTAAAACAAAAGAAGAGTTATTTATCGCTGCCTTAGATCGTGCGTTTGATAGAATTATTCAAACTTTTAAAGATGTTGAGTCGAACTCAGAAAAACTTGTTATCAAAATGATTGAAGCTTATGAAGAACTGTCTGTATTACATCCTAATGAGATAGCTTTGCAGGTAATAGGAATTTCAGTGACAGAAGAAGCAATACGGGAGGCTACAAAGAAAGGCTTGGCCCTTATCAGAAGCTACACTTTAGAACGCTTTAAATCAGCTGGGATAGAGAATGCTGAAAGAGAAGTAACTACTTTTCTAGCACGAGGGATATTATGTAATATTTCTTATTTCTTAGATTTCCCTGTGCTTATTGATGAGAATAGCAAATAAATAATCAAGTTGGTTATTTATTTAACGTCTAGTTATTGATCAATTAATAACTAACAAGGAGGTGAAAATATGAAATTAAACCGATTTGATTATACTTCTTTCATAATTACTCTCGTTTGTATTATTAGTTGGTTGGGTTAAAGGAATAATGTGACTTAATCTTTAAGTGATAGAGGAGGTGAAACCAATGAATGAAAATAAAAAAGAATATTCTTTTTCCCCTTTATCCATTGGACTGGGGATTACAGCTATAGTGGTTGTTTTGTTCACGTTATGGGACTAACTTACGCTCGTTAGTTTTATTCTTTAATTATTGATTAATCACTAAATTAAAAGGTGGTTCTAACATATGAAAACCGCAATTGTATTAGGAGCAACTGGTGGAACAGGGCAAGTCGTTGTTTCAGAATTATTAGACAGAGGAATAGAAGTTATTGCCTTTGGACGCTCCCGAAGTAAACTAAATAAATTGATGGAAAAGCACCATTGTAATCCAAAATTATCATACAAGTTGGGAGATATATTTGATTACCAAACTATTGTCGAGGCAGTGGGAGGGGCAGAAGTTATATTTCAATGCGCAAATGTAAAATACCAAGAGATGGAAGAAAAACTTCATTTGCTTGGTGAAAGTGTAATGAAAGCAGCAGAAAAGCTGGAGAAAAGAATAGTCATTGTAGATGGCATTTACGTATATGGACATCAGACGGCGAAAGGGGATGAGAATCATCCACGACATCCACACACAAAAAAAGGTAGAATAAGAATGGAATTCGAGCAATTGATATTTAGTAACAAATGGAAAAAGGCAAAACCGTTAATTGTTAGATTGCCGGATTATTACGGTTCTACTTCACAAAATTCTTATTTGCAGCCCACTTTGGAAGGGATGGCTGCAAATAAAACCTCTATTTTTATTGGAAACTTGAAAACACCTCGTGAATATGTTTATTTGCCGGATGCTGCCAAAATGATTGTAAATATAGCAGAAAAAGACGATTCCTACGGGGAAAACTGGAACATCCCCGGAACGGGATTGATTTCAGGCAAAGAAATCATCAAGATTGCGCGCCAAATAACTGGAAATCGAAAGATGGTAATCCCTTTAACTAAAAATGCGATTCGTTTCATTGGGTTGTTTGATTCGTTTATGAGAGAAATTGTTGAGATTATGTATCTTACGAAAGAAGGTTTTGTGTTGAGTGGGGAAAAGTACGAAAAACGAATCGGTTCCATTCCCTCAACTTCTTTCAGAGAGGGACTTGAAGAAACTTTAAGGTTTATAATGAGTAATAAAAATTAATGTTTGGATAAGATTGCCTAGGTGGAATCCTAACGTTTTACAGAAACTGTTGCAATTGCTGAAAAGAGAAGTTTTAGACATGTGTGCGAGTAAGAATGCGTCCGATTCTTACTCGTACAGTTTATTTAATATGGTAGGTTTAGATTAACTAGAAATGTATATGGGTCTACTCAGGAAGGAAAGAGATCATCTACTTTAGAGAACAAATGATGTTCGATCATTACTAGACAAAAATATATTAGTATAACTTATATCAGCGTTTGATAACACAATGATCCTTTTATTATTAACCAATCTATACAAATATAGACTTTTAGCATTATTCAAATCTATTTATTTGGCTGCACACATTCAGATGTTATCATAAAGTTTCTTAATAGACATTACTGAATCCATACAAGTGGAATTTTTGCCGAGCCGTTAAGGCATAATGTAGGTATCGATTTGGTGATTTTGATGGGAGAAATCCATTGACTCATTTAAGCGTATTTTAGGAAAAATGTAAATAATATAACTAATTCTAAAAGTGTTATCATGGAATGTTAAATATGTCATAATAGATGACAATAGTTTTGGGGTACATTTGACAGTGATTATGCTTACTTATAAAAAGGGTTTAAAGTTGATCATGTAGTTGGAACGAAAAATTTTAATAGAGACGTAATTGCTGGTAAATCAGCTTTTTCCTTGCATGAACCGTTTCACATATTAAAATTGTCCAAAGCTAAGTAAATAAGGATTTCACTGTTGACTATCTTTGGTTCTGCAGGGTGGGAGGTAAATGGAGTGTCTATTGTTATTGGAGTTTTAGGAATACTTGTTTTAGTCGCTATTGCATGGGCTATGTCAAATGACAAAAAGAATATCAATTATCGGGCAACCGGTATCATGCTGGCTGTTCAGCTTGTATTGGCTTGGTTTTTGCTGAATACCTCAATCGGCAGAATGATCATAAAGAAAATAGTAGATGTATTTTCTAAAGTACTTTCCTTCGGACATGAAGGTATTTCATTTGTATTTGGTGACTTGTCAACGAAAGGCTATTTCTTCCTCGATGTTCTTATGATGATTATTTTTGTATCGGCATTGCTTTCTATTCTGACTTACACCAGAATACTGCCATTGGCAATTAAGTACGTGGGTGGTTTGGTTTCCAAAATAACTGGACTTCCTAAAGTTGAATCATTTGTCGCGGTTAATTCCATGATATTCGGCGATACCACTGCAATCATATCTGTAAAATCGCAAATTCACAAACTTAGCCCAAATCGTTTGTTCATCGTTGCTACTTCATCCCTTGTAGCCGTATCATGTTCGACGCTGGGAGCGTATCTGCAGCTGATTCCTGCTGAATATGTTTTAGTTGCCCTGCCGATAAATGTATTTTCAGGATTGATTTTATCTTCGATTGTAGCTCCTGTTAAAAGTGAAGAAGACTACGATATCGACGTAAAAGAAATGAATACGGATAAATCATTTTTTGAAGCCATTGGGAACGGCACACTATTAGGTGGTAAAACCGCTCTGATCGTGGGAGCAATGTTAATCACCTACATGGCGTTACTTGCTATGATCAACTTTATTTTGGATGGCGTGGTAGGAATGACTTTCCAGGAACTTATAGGTTATGTTTTTGCTCCGATAGCATTTATTATGGGAATACCAGCCTCCGAAATTGTGAACGCAGGGTCTGTCATGGGAACCAAAGTAGCTGCCAATGAATTTGTGGCAATCCTTGATTTTGTGAAGATGGTTCCTGATATGTCCACAAAAACAGTCGGGATTGTGTCGGCTTATTTGATTTCATTCGCTAACTTTTCTTCTATCGGTATGATTCTGGGAACAGTACAAGCAATCGATCAAAAGCAGGCAAGTCTGCTTGCCAAAGTTGGTTTGAAAGTTCTGCTTGTCGCAACAATGGGATCGATATTAACCGGTACGATTGTAGGTTTATTCCTCTAACCCAAATAAACCAGGAAAGACTGTACACAAATTCAATGTGTACAGTCTTTTTATATTGGGCCATGCTTCTGTTAATCTTCACGAGGTAAAATCTTAATTGTCGCAGCGCTCGCTTTTTTATCAATCATAGGCTCAAGATACGGACTGCTGTTGTACTTTAACTTATAAGCTTCGTCGATTTTGTCGTGGATAGAATCTTCGACAGGTTCGAAAATCACTTCTTTCGTCATATCAGCGGCAGTTATTCGCCCAGCTTTCTGCTGTAGTGCAGCGTTATACCAACGTGAATTCTGTCCGTTATAAGCCCGCACATAAAGGTTTTCATCGACTACGACAGACCAGATCCAAGTCGGAGTTCCGTAAGTCGTTCCGTCTTCACGGAAAGGTGAGATGTGCAAGTCATCAGTATCCTTGATTTTGGTTAACACTTCTTTCGGCCATGAATGAGTCATAAGTTATTTTCCACCTCCAGAATGTGAAAAGTAAAAGGAGACTGTCGAGATTTTATCGACAGCCAAATTGGTAGTATATGTCACCAAGGTTGGTTAGTTGGTCCAACTGTAAATTCATTAACATTCGTATCTTCTGGTTGATCGATTGCGAACGCCACAACTTTGGCGATCCGATCAGGAGTGATCCCATACTGTTCGTACATCGCAGTCATGCCTTCAGCAGTGTTTTTATCCGTGATAGTCTCTAACAATTCCGTATGAATAGCGGCTGGATAAATGGTTGCTGTACGAATATTCGTTCCTTCTTGGGCAGATTCCATGCGCAAAACTTCCATCAAATCCCGGACAGCCCATTTGGTTGCGCCATACACAGCACCGCCTGGGTAAGCTTTGAGACCAGCTACTGATGAAGTAGTGATGACGTGACCGGATTTTTGTGAAGTGAATGTTGGCAATACGGCAGCAATACCGTTCAAGACACCTTTGATATTGACGTCAATCATACTATTCCACTCGTCCGTTTTTAGTGCGGAAAGCGGCGCATTAGGCATGAGGCCGGCATTCAGGAAGATGACATCGATACTGCCAAAAGTATCTTTCGCTAACTGAACAAGTTCCTTGCTGTCATCTGGGTTTACCACATCGGTAACGCGATAGACAGCATGTCCGCCAGCGTTTTGAATTTCATCAGCCAATGCTTTTAATTTGTCTTTACGTCGGGCACCCAGGACAACTTTTGCACCTTTACTGGCCAATAATTTTGCAGTCGCTTCTCCGATACCAGAAGAAGCCCCCGTAATTACTACAACTTTGTTTTCGATTGTCATGTTTTGTCCTCCTTTACTGATTACTGCAAGCCTACACCTTAGAGTTGGCTCTATGGCAAGTGACATTCTCTAAAAAATTTTCATAAGTCAAAAGAAGGCATCCATATCCATTGTAGATACAGATGCCTCCAATACTAATTCGTTGTAACTGGTATTTCAATTTTATCTTGTTTATGAACCGCTTCGGTTCCGGCCGCCAAAGCCTCTTTGTAATATAAGCATTTATGATCGATGAGTCCCAATGTATCCTGAAGTTCATTTATCTGTCTTTCCACAGCAGCTTTTCTTTCCACAAACATGTCAAATCGTTGTTGTAATGTTGCATCTCCATCCGAACACCAATCAATGAAACGCTTGATTCCTTTGATAGGCATCCCAGTAGCTTTAAGACATTCGATCACTCTTAAAGCAGCAATATCGGCTTCTTTAAACAATCTTTGACCATTGCTTGTGCGTTCGACAAAGGGCAAGAGCCCTTCTTTATCATAGTATCGCAAGGTGTACGCTGTAACGTTCAATACTTTTGCGACTTCACTAATCGTATAGGTTTTCATGATATCGCTCCTAAACTGGTTTAATAGTCTTGAGTGTGAAGTCATTTTATCAATCTCTTTCCGGGACGGCAATGACTTTTTATTTCATGTCACCTAAGATTTTGTTTTCCCTTGACTTAGAGTCCACTCTATAGCTTAGGATTGGTTTAACCAAGAGATTGCAGCTGGTAGTTAATGCATTTTCCAAGCGACTATTCTTGTGATCAAACTAATTCCTTTGGAGGTTGTTGATATGGTAATCGCAAAAGCAAGAGCTGTAAATGGACCGGATAAACCTTTCCATGCAGCCGAAATTGAGCGACGTGATCTTGATTCGCATGACGTCCTCATTGAGATTAAATTCGCGGGGATATGTCATTCCGATATACATACTGCACGCGGAGAATGGGGGCCAGTGGATTACCCGCTCGTTCCGGGACACGAGATTGCTGGAATTGTCACGGATGTAGGCCCTGAAGTTACAAAGTATAAAGTCGGAGACCGAGTAGGGGTCGGTTGTATGGTCGATTCCTGCGGCAAATGCGATAACTGCCACAAAGGGGAGGAACAGTACTGTCACGAAGGCAATGTTCCAACTTATGCTGGAGTGGATAAATATGGCCAGCCTACCCAAGGAGGCTATTCCAGTCATATTGTCGTAACCGAAGACTTTGTCCTCCGTATTCCCGATGGTATCGAGCTCGATGCTGCAGCACCTTTGTTGTGTGCAGGCATCACAACATATTCGCCTCTCCATCACTGGAATGCAAGTCCCGGAAAGAAAGTAGCTGTAGTAGGGATGGGCGGTCTCGGACATCTGGCTGTAAAGATCGCAAATGCCATGGGAGCTGAAGTTACGGTACTGTCCCAGTCCTTGAAGAAAAAAGAAGACGGACTTCGATTCGGAGCAGCGCATTACTATGCTACCAGCGAACCGGAGACTTTTGAAGAATTAGCCGGCTCTTTTGATTTGATTGTCAACACAGTGAGCGCAAAAATCGATATGGATGCGTATCTTTCCTTGTTAAAATTGGACGGTGCACTTGTTAATGTCGGCGCTCCGGCAGAGCCATTATCCTTGAACGTCTTTAATCTCATCAGTCAGCGTCGCACATTCGCAGGTTCCATGATTGGCGGTATCCGGGAGACACAGCAAATGTTGGATTTCTGTGCTGAACATAATATTGTACCTGAAATAGAAATCATCTCAGCTGAACAAATCGATGAAGCATATGAGCGGGTTTTAGCTTCCGATGTACGTTATCGCTTCGTAATTGATACAAGTACATTGTGATTATGTGATGAAGGTAAAAAGGATGTCCTGCGAACGAAAGGACATCCTTTTTCTTACATGGCAGGCTAAAGACCTTGATCCACTACTTGAAAGCCATTTTATTGTCTTGTAAATTCTATTTGAACTGTTTTAAGGAAAATATCGGCTGCTGCCGAAAAAACCTGATGTTTTTTCCATACAAGGCTTAAACCAGATTCAAGTTTGGGTTCCAGCGGCCTGAAACAAAGCGCGCTTTCTTTTGACGTATTTACTATCTTATCAAGTGTGATGGCGTAACCCATGCCTTCTTCCACCATAAGAGCAGCATTATAAGCCAGATTGTAAGTAGTCACAATATTCAGCTTATCCATATCTTCACCAAACCAATCTGCAAACTCATTTTTTGAATAGCTCTGGCTCATGGCTTGTCTGGAACAGATCAGCGGGAGATGTAATAAATCAGCTGAATCAACGGTATCTTTGGCCGCAAGCGGGCTGTCTTTTCTCATGATGACACCCCAAAGATCTTTGGCTGGAATACGGAGATGATTGTATTTCGATATGTCAGCGGGCTCGATCAATATACCAAAATCAAGCATCCCCCTGTCAAGTCGTTCCGTCACATCTTCTTCATTGCCGCTGTACAGGTGATACCGTATATTTGGGTATTTTCCCTGCAAAACCTTGATTATTCGAGCGATATGTCTCATGGCATCGGTTTCTCCGCCGCCAATATAAACATCTCCGCTCACCATTTGCTTCATGGAGCGGAATTCAGTCTCTAGTTTATCGACCATATATACAATTTCCTCAGCCCTTTTTTTAAAAAGAACTCCTTCGTCGGTAAGGGAAATACTGTGACTGCTGCGATTGAATAGTTTTTTCCCTAACGTTTGTTCCAGGTCTTTTAATTGTCTCGATAGAGTAGGCTGTGTGACATGAAGAAAGTTGGCAGCCTTCGTAATGCTACCTTCTCTGGCTACAGTAAGAAAATAACGAAGAACCCTTAATTCCATTTTCCATCCTCCTTATACTGTTCATTATACACGACCAGAAATGCTTATCAGGCATAACAAGATATGAGATATAAGTATTTGTTATAGAAGAAAGGCACAGCTAAAATAATGATAGATAATTAGAAAGGATGCATGAATGTGCCTAACATTCGAAATAAAGTCGTTGTAATCATGGGAGCATCAAGCGGAATAGGGGAGGCAACAACTAAAAAACTAGCAGAAGAAGGAGCAAAATTAGTCATCGCTGCCCGTCGTGAAGCGCGCTTACAAGCACTGGCAGCATCATTGTCGCACACCGATATCATCTATACTGTCGCTGACGTCACGAAAGAAGAGGAAGTCCAAAAAGTTGTGGACCTGGCAGCTGAGAAACATGGCCGAATTGATGTGTTATTTAATAATGCGGGCATCATGCCAACTGCTTCCCTTTCGGAACGACGGTTCGCCGAATGGAGACAGATGTTGGACATCAATATCATGGGAGTTTTAAATGGGATTGCCGCTGTGCTACCCATTATGAAAAAGCAACAATCCGGACAGATTGTGACGACGGATTCTGTTGCAGGACACGTTGTCTTCCAGCAAGGTGCTGTTTATTGCGGGACGAAGTTTGCTGTCCGGGCCATCATGGAAGGGCTGCGTCAGGAGGAACGTGAAAATAATATCCGCAGTACGATTATCTCACCGGGAACAGTGAATACAGAGCTTCATACCACCATAAACGACTCAGGAAGAAGAGCCTGGGTGGAGAATCTTCAGCGGACAAATGGACTGCAAGCAAGTGATGTGGCGGATGCTGTTGCCTATGCGATAAATACACCGGAAACAGCGGCAGTAAGTGAGATCATCATTCGCCCAGCAAAACAAGTTGATTGAGAGAGTGAAAAGCCTCCCCTATGAATATCTAATAGAGTTGTAAGATTAAAATTGGGTTACAAAGCAGAGTGCGAATTCCAAGACACTTTGTGTACAACCTCAGTAAGAATCACAATTAGTTTATAAGAACGGTAAGGTAGGTGGGAAATATGCTGATGACTAAACTGTCTGTGAGCATTCCGCGCGGTCTGCAGGCAAGAAACACTGCCATATTTGTCTCAAAAGCATGTACCTTTACTAGCGATGTAATTATCTCTAAAAATGGCATATCCATGGATGGGAAAAAAATAATGAAAGTCATGGATTTACATGTACAGGGAGGGGACGAGATCACCTTGGTTGTTAGCGGAGATGATGAAAAGATTGCCATAGATACATTAAGAAAGTTCCTTTTAGAGCAATGAAAAACGAATAAACAGTTTATTAAAATGGAGAGTCCAAGGAGGTGTGACTTAATGGATGATAAAATCAATGATAAGTCACTTAGAACGGCCCTATTGTTAGCAGCGTTTTCAGCATTAGGGCCATTTACGGTTGATATGTATCTTTCATCGCTTCCGACAATGATGCATGATTTTCATACAACGGCATCTTTGATTCAAGCGAGCCTGACTGCCAGTTTGCTTGGGTTGGGTCTTGGTCAACTCGTAGCTGGACCACTAAGCGATGTACATGGCAGACGTAAACCTTTATTCATTTCGATGCTGCTCTATTTTTTAGTTTCTATTGCATGTGCTTTCTCACCGAACATCGGTTTGTTTATTGTTTTGCGTTTCATGCAAGGATTCGTCGCTTCTGCAGGGCTTGTTATTTCGCGTGCAATTGTTCGCGATCGCTACAGTGGGGTGGAAATGGTTAAATTCATGGCACTGCTGACGATGATCAGTAATGTTGCTCCATTGATATCACCTACCGCTGGGAGCGCGGTGACTTCGTTTACTTCATGGGGCGGCGTGTTTCTTTTTCTAGGTATATTAGGACTTATCTTAACCGGCCTGACCACATGGGGAATAAAAGAAAGTTTGCCTGCTGAACAACGTGCTGCAGGAGATTTTAAAGACGTATTTAAAAACTACGGCTCATTGGTTCGCAATCGTAGTTTTATGGGATATGCGCTTGTCAATGGCATATTGTTCTCTGGCGTGTTTGCCTACGTTTCCGGCACGCCATTCATCTATCAAAATATGTATGGCATATCACCTCAACTATTCTCGGTGCTTTTCGCCTTGAATGGGCTCGGTATTATTCTGGGATCACAGCTTGTCAAACAACTTTCCGGAAGGTTAAATGAACACCATATTTTCCAAGGCGGATTGTTGTTAGCAGTCATCACTACCGCGACCATCTTAATTGTCGTGCTAATTCATGGACCTTTTGTTGCTTTGTTCCTTGCAATCTTCTTGTTTGCAGCAGCCATCGGTATAATCGCACCAGTTTCATTTACACTGGCCATGGAATCACAGGGCCATATTGCGGGAAGCGCGGCTGCCGTATTAGGCAGTCTCCAGTTTGCGTTGGGAGCTGTCACTTCTCCATTAGTAGGAATTGCTGGAGAAAATTCCGCTGTTCCATTCGGAATAACTATTTTTATGACAAGTATTCTTGCGCTAATCTCCTACGTAATTTTGGTGAGAAGATCGGCTGATGCAACACCAGCCTCACAAAATAGTTAAATTTGTAACAGAATGGATGGCGATTATACGCAAAACATTGAGTTGGATGTGGCTTGATTGAAGGGTTGCCAATGACAACGCCATTATCCAAAGGTAAAAACTATACAGATTTATAAAAACAAGGCTGTACACTCATTCAATGTACAGCCTTGTTTTTATCCCTGATTACTGCCCGATTAAACGCAATAATTAGGTAGATTGTGTTCCAGGACCGCATTTGTTTAACCGCGGTGCTGGTTCAAATATTGCTTTTGTTATTTTGCAAACCTCTCAAACACTTGCAAAAGCTCACCGATAGCTTCCTGGCCGTCTCCTTCTTTTATGGCGTCTGCTACACAGTGGTGTGTATGATCTTCTAATAAACGAAATCCAACTTGTTTTAAAGATGCATTTATGGCTGAGATTTGCGTCAGTATATCAACACAATAGCGGTCGTCATCCACCATTTTCTGTATACCTCGAACTTGACCTTCAATACGCTTTAATCTGTTTATTAACTGTGATTTATTGCTGTCTGATCTATGTGTGAACTTAGAATTCAGTGAGTTGTCCATGCAATTTCACCTTTCTTTCAAAGTGTACCTTGTTATTAACTTGTGGTATTCATAAATGATACCACAAGTTAATAACAACATAATAGTAACCTATACGATTGTGTGAGCTATTTCTGCCTGCTATAAGCATATACTCTATATTCGTTTTCTACCACCCCTGGGTATGGTATGTAGTGTGTGTCGATATATCATTTATTATTTAAGTTTCGGCCATTTTATCAAGTGCTTTCTGCAGAGAGGGAAGTTAGCGATTGTCATCTTTTAGCAGCAATTAACAAAGTCAAGGTTTCACTTTTATTATGCTATTCAAACATAATTGTTGCCCGGTGCAGGGTGCTAAAAAGGCATTTCTGGCAGCTGATTAAGCTTGTACTGTTGAAAAAATGGAGGGAGAATTACAACAGCCTCAATTGATTGATAAACTAAAAGAGCAAACAATAGCACGGTCAATAGGAGAGTATACAACAGAAAAAAATTCTTGATATCCGTATAAAACTTCCCTAAGGTTTCTAAGTTTTATACGGATATACTTTTACAAGTATCTACTGGTTTTAATTGGGTATTATCAAATCCAAAAGGAGATGGACGTCAAATCGATTTCCTTATCTACTCCTAATTAAAAGATTTACTGCTTCTTTGACCAATTCGTCAGCTTCTTTGCCACTTTCATTAGCATCTCGCACACAATCTACCAAATTAGAACTAACAATTACTCCAATTGTGCGATCAATTGCAGTCCTCGTAGCGCTAAGCTGTGTGACAACATCTTTACAGTCTTTGTTTTCTTCCATCATTTTTAAAATGCCACGTAGCTGTCCCTCAATCCGTTTTAACCTATTTTTCATTTGATTATCATATTTCATAATATTTCCTCCTTAAGAAGTAGTGCCGTAAAAGCCAAGATATTTAGAATGGTTGTGCAAAGGCTAAAAGAAACAAATTAAGAAAGGTTTAATAAACAGCCCAGTATTAAAATTTTAACTTATATCAAATTACTATATACACACCAGGGTATATAGTCAATAAACAAGAAAGTCTAAAAAACTAAAAACGATTTTAATCTATTGACACATATACCGCGCGGGGTATAAATTAATATAAGGATTGGCTCGCAAAAGGATATTCATCATATTTTTTTAATGTTTGAGATACCTATCGGGGTATATGGAGTCAACTATAGATGCTTAAGTCTTAAAAAAGGAGTGCATAATGTGTCAAAGAAAATAGTAGTAGTTGGTGGAGTTGCTGGCGGAGCTTCTGCTGCAGCTAGAATTAGAAGACTAGATGAAAACGCAGAAATCATCATGCTTGAAAGAGGTCCGCACGTATCGTTTTCGAACTGTTCTTTACCTTATCACTTAAGCGGGATCGTCGAAGATCATGAGTCCTTAGTGGTGACGAACCCACAGACGTTTGAAGAGCGCTATAAAATCGAAGCAAGAGTCCAGCAGGAAGTTGTGAAGATTAATCGTGATAAGAAGACTATCACTATAAAAGATGCAACCACTGACAGTACCTATGAAGAGTCTTATGATAAGCTCATCCTTTCACCGGGAGCATCGCCAATTCGTCCGAGTAATATCGAAGGAATAGATAATGACCATGTGTTTACTGTTCGGAATGTAGAAGATATCCGTCAGTTGAATGCTTATGTTAAAGGAAAAAACATAAAAGATATTGCCGTGATCGGCGGAGGTTTTATCGGGGTAGAGGTGGCGGAAAATTTAAGATTGGCTGGAAACCATGTGTCCCTCATTGAATTTGCAGATCAAGTGATGACATCCTATGACAACGACATGGCCCAAATCCTTCATAAGGAAATGGTGGACCATGGTTTGAATTTAGTAACCAATGACGGTTTAGATGTAATCGGTGATGGTTTTGTCCGTACGCAATCAGGTAAAAAAATTGATGCACAAGCCGTTGTATTAGCCATTGGTGTGAGACCTGAGACGACCTTGGCAGAAGATGCCGGTCTGGAAATTGGGGAGACTGGTTCAATAAAAGTAGATCATAACTACTTAACAAGTGATAGGGATATTTATGCAGTAGGAGATGCAATTGAAGTATATCACCGGCTATTGCATAAGCCAACTCGCCTTGCTTTGGCAGGGCCAGCCCAAAAGCAAGCCAGAGCTGCAGCTGATCACATCTATGGTATACCAAATAGAAATTTAGGGATAATCGGATCTTCATCTATCCATTTATTTGATTTAAACGCAGCTTCCACCGGATTGAATGCCAGAACTGCAGAGTTAGCTGGGTTCAGTTATGATTCTGTTTACATCATGCCAGCAGACAAAGTTAATTTAATGCCAAACAGCAATGTGATGCACTTTAAATTAGTTTACGAAACGCCTACAGGCAGAATTTTAGGTGCTCAAGCAATCGGTAAAGGCAATGTGGATAAGCGAATCGATGTAATAGCGACGATGATCATGATGAATGGGACATTGGAAGACTTGAAAGATGTTGAATTGACTTATTCCCCTATGTTAGGTACCGCGAAGGATGTTGTGAATCACGCTGCATTGGTTGCATGGAATCAACTGAACGGAGTATATCGGGAAGTCAAAGTTACCCAAGTTCGTGCATTAGTCGAGAATGGGGCATGTATCATTGATGCTCGTGAAAAGAATGAATTTAACTCCGGTCACTTGAAGAACGCCAAGAATATCCCATTAAGTGAATTCAGGGATCGACTGGATGATATTCCAACTGATGAACCTGTTTATATCCATTGCCGTTCCGGTCAGCGCAGCTATAATATGGTAATGGCTTTACAAAATCTTGGGTTTACGAATGTGTGGAATATCTCGGGTTCCTATCTAGGTATCAATTTGTACGAATACTATAATGATCTGGTAACGGGACGAGAGAAAATCGTCACAGAATATAATTTCAACTAACTTTCCGCATTTTAAGAGGTACGAAAAGGGTATGTATCTGCTGACATTGGCGGCAGTGATCTTGGGATATCTTGTTATAAAAGATATTTATTGATTTTTGGTATTCCTTGGCGGACAGACCGATTATTTTGGCATAGGTACTTAGGTACTATAATGAGGATTTTTCAATCCTATCATTTATGTATCGTGAAGAGGTCCCTCGTCAACAGCGGCATGTTGGTGCAGGATAACCGGCTCGAAGTGGATATAAAATCGCTTGTTTGTAGTTAAATAATTGTCCGTGCCAAAAGATTGAATAAAGGGAGTCAAGTATAATGAAAGAAATAACAGCAAAAGAATTAGAACAAAAACTAGTTTCAGGAGAAAAACTGAGTATTATCGATGTAAGAGAAGATGAAGAAGTGGCCGAGGGTAAAATACCAGGAGCAAATCATATTGCACTGGGTCAAGTACCAGAGCGTCTGAACGAGTTAGATAAAAATGAACATTACTATATGGTTTGCCGCTCGGGAGGAAGAAGCGGTAAAGCATGCGAATTCTTGATTCAACAAGGCTACAATGTTACCAATATGACTGGCGGCATGCTTGCTTGGGAGGGAGAAGTGGAGTGAATTCTCCCTTTTCTCTTAATAAAAATATAAATGCAGGAGCGGAGTTAAGCTTATGATAATGTGGATTATAATGATTTTGATTGTCGTATTTTTTGTCAACCGCCTGATACCGGTAAAGGGTATTACGAATATCAGTGTGCAAGAAGCAAAAGATAGGAGTAAGGATAAGCATGTTCAATTTATTGATGTGCGCACGCCTGGTGAATTTAACGGATTTCACAGCAAGCCCTTTAAAAATATCCCGCTTTCCAATTTGCAAAACAAAATGGACACGTTAGATAAAGACAAAGACGTAGTTGTCATCTGCCAAAGCGGCATGAGGAGTGCAAAAGCAGCTAAAATGCTGAAGAAACAAGGCTTTAACAAGATTTATAATGTAAAAGGCGGCATGAGTGCTTGGCGATAAATGAAGTATTTCGTATAAAAAAGGGAGCGGATTACGATGAATATGTGGAACAAACGCTTTCTAAACGAGCAGTATGTATATGGAACAGAACCTAACGAATTTCTGGCCGCTATGCAGCGAAAGCTGAACGTATCCGGCAATGCGCTCGCCATTGCAGAGGGAGAGGGGCGCAACGCAGTTTTCCTGGCCGAACAGGGGATGCAAGTGACAGCCTGGGATTATGCAGAATCTGGTTTGGCAAAAACCGAAAAGCTTGCCAGTAGTAAAGGTGTCACTGTTCATACAAAGCTAGTCGATTTAAATGAAGCCGATTGGCAAATGCATAAAGAAAAGTGGGACGAGATAGTATGCGTATTCGGACACTTCCGAACGGAATTAAGAAATAAGACGCTGCAGGGAGTTAAAGAAGCCATTAAACCGGGCGGCTATTTCGTGACAGAAGTGTACTCCTACAATCAAATTCCTTACAAGAGCGGAGGCCCTAAAGAGGAGGACTTTTTGTACAAACCCGAAGAATTTCTGGATAACTTTGCAGACTGGCGTATCAAGCACTTTTTTATGGGCGAAGTAGTCCGGCACGAAGGCATGCATCATACTGGTTTAGCACATGTGATTCAGTTTGCTGGTCAAAAGCCTGTTGAATGAGCGCCGTTTCATGGAACCTCACATTACCGTCTATACCTCTAATCTTTGTCCAGTTTGCCGTATGACCAAAGACTTCTTGAGAAGCATGGATATACCGTTTCAAGAAATAAATATTGATCTCAAGCCATTAGCCATGCTTAAGCTGATCAGTCAAACGTATAGACTATCTGTTCCTCAAACCAATATTAATGGGCATTGGGTATTTGGATTTGATCCAGTCGGAATGCTGGAAAAGTTGAACACTTAATATTATGGCAATCTGCCAGCAAAGAAAGTTATCGAAGAAACAGAATTTCCTAAAAAACCAAAGGAACCTATATTTCGATCGTGAAATAAGGGTTCTTTGGTTTTTTTATATATTCCGCTTAAAAAGAAGTCAGGCGGGGAAATTCTATGATTGATGCTTTTCGAAATTTATCAGGGTTTATATGTTGACTAATACCCATCTGGGGTATAGTATAAGAGTAAGAGGAGGAAGGAGTGATTTGTTTGGAAAAGTTTCTGCGTGATCACCCAAGTAAACCTAGATCAAAAGATGAAATACAAAACACGATAAATCGTTTGAAACGCATAGAAGGTCAGGTCCGTGGCATTCAGAAAATGGTGGAAGAAGACCGTTATTGTGTGGATATTTTAGTTCAAATCAGTGCTATTCAATCCGCGCTTAAAAATGTAGGTTTTTCTATTACAGAGCGTCATATCAACCATTGTGTGAGTGATGCCATCAAGCAAGGAGAAGGTAAAGAAACCATTGAAGAATTAATGAATGTAATGAAGCAATTTTCCAAGTAAGGAGGGGATGCATTATGAGCGAAACAAACCGTGTAACACTTGGTGTCACAGGTATGACTTGTGCTGCCTGTTCTACTCGCGTTGAAAAAGTGCTAAACAAAATGGATGGTGTAGAAGCTCAAGTCAATTTGACAACAGAGAAGGCCACCGTCGATTATGATGCGGAAAAAATCTCGATGGAGGAAATAACCCAGAAGATTGAGGATGTCGGTTATGGCGTACAGACAGATAAAGCCGAGTTCGATATTACCGGTATGACTTGTGCAGCTTGTTCCAGCCGCATTGAGAAAGTGTTGAACAAACAAGCTGGAGTTAAAACTGCATCTGTAAATTTAACAACAGAAAGTGCAGTTATCGAATATAACGCCGGCTTGGTTAACGAACAATCGTTAATCGAGAAAATCCAACATATCGGCTATGATGCTAAACCAAAGGCAGAGGCAGCGGAAAATCAGTCAAATAAAGAAAAAGAATTAAAGCGTAAAAAAACAAAGCTGATTATTTCCGCTATATTATCTGCTCCATTATTGCTGACGATGCTCGTTCATTTGTTCGGCATGGAACTACCGCCAATATTCATGAATCCTTGGTTTCAATTTATCTTAGCGACCCCGGTTCAGTTCATTATCGGATGGCAATTTTATGTTGGGGCATATAAGAATTTGAAAAACGGCGGTGCCAATATGGATGTGTTGGTTGCTCTCGGTACGAGTGCTGCCTATTTCTACAGTTTATATGAAGCGTCAAAAACAATTGGTAATCCTGGCTATATGCCGCATCTATACTTCGAAACAAGTGCCGTTTTGATTACACTAATTCTGTTTGGGAAGTATTTGGAAGCAAGAGCAAAAAGCCAAACAACCAATGCACTATCTAAATTATTACATTTGCAAGCAAAAGAAGCACGTGTTGTAAGAGATGGAAAAGAAATGATGATACCGATCGAACAAGTAAAAGTAGGCGATCATTTGCTTGTGAGGCCAGGCGAGAAAATACCGGTGGATGGTATATTAGCAAAAGGTAGAACTTCTGTTGATGAATCCATGCTTACAGGAGAATCGATTCCGATTGAAAAGGATCCAGGTGCTGCACTTATTGGATCTACCATGAACAAAAATGGGTCGATTGAAATGGAAGCAACAAAAGTCGGGAAAGATACAGCGCTTGCTTCTATCATCAAGGTGGTGGAAGAAGCCCAAGGATCAAAAGCTCCGATTCAGCGCCTTGCTGATATTATCTCTGGTTACTTTGTTCCAATCGTCATCGGAATTGCAATCGTTACATTTATCATGTGGATTGCTTTTGTCCATCCAGGTGAGTTTGAGCCTGCTTTAGTTGCGGCGATTGCTGTGTTGGTCATTGCTTGTCCATGCGCACTCGGTCTTGCAACACCAACTTCCATCATGGTCGGTACAGGAAGGGCAGCAGAAAGCGGGATCCTTTTCAAAGGCGGTGAGCATTTGGAAAGAACACATCAGCTGGAAGCGATTGTACTTGATAAAACAGGAACAATAACAAAAGGTAAACCTGAGGTGACGGATTTCACGGGGGATGAAGAAGCGCTGCAATTGTTGGCAAGTGCAGAAAAAGGCTCAGAACATCCGCTGGCCGAAGCTATTGTGGCGCATGCAACTGAAAAGGATCTAGCATTTTTGGATGTGGATGATTTTACCGCTATACCCGGTCATGGTATTGTAGCGCAGATTGCTGGAAAGCAAATTCTTGTTGGGAATCGAAAATTGATGCTAGACCATCAAATCGAAATAGAAGGCGCTGAAGAAGTTTTAGTAGGTTATGAAACGAGCGGTAAAACGGCAATGTTGGTTGCAATTGAAGGTACGTACCGTGGAATCGTTGCCGTGGCCGATACTATCAAAGAAACAGCGCCAGAAGCAATCAAGCAGTTGAAAGAACTGGGTATCGACGTGGTCATGCTGACTGGTGATAACGAAAGAACCGCTCAAGCGGTTGCCAAGCAAGTGGGCATCGATCAAGTAATCGCACAAGTATTACCGGAGGAAAAAGCCGATAAAGTGAAAGAGATTCAGTCACAGGGTAAGAAAGTAGCGATGGTCGGCGATGGCGTGAACGATGCGCCTGCGTTGGTCACTGCAGACATCGGCATCGCCATTGGTACGGGTACAGAAGTGGCGATTGAAGCTGCGGATGTCACCATACTCGGCGGAGAACTATTGCTTTTGCCAAAAGCCATAAGCATCAGCCATGCTACCATTCGTAATATCCGTCAAAACCTTTTCTGGGCTTTTGGCTACAATGCAGCAGGCATACCTGTTGCGGCAATCGGCTTGCTTGCTCCTTGGATAGCCGGGGCAGCAATGGCATTGAGCTCGGTAAGCGTTGTAACAAACGCACTTCGCTTGAAACGAGTAAAACTATAATTCACACGTTAAAGGGGGTGAAAAATCATGGAAAAAACGCTTAACGTACAAGGCATGTCTTGCGGACATTGCAAAGCATCCGTTGAAAGTGCTCTGAACAAACTAGATGGTGTATCAACAGCCACTGTTGATCTAGCTGCCGCGAAAGTCGATGTTACTTATGATGATTCTAAAGTAAGTGTTGACACGATGAAAGAAGCAATCGAAGAACAGGGCTATGATGTGACTGCCTAAATCAAATCGTGAGGCTGGTTTTATGCCAGCCTCTTTTTCTTTTACTTGGGTATTTAAAGGCGTCTCCGGTCTTATATGATGGGATGCCTTTTATATACGAAGTGCAAATAATCGTGATTTCCTTTTATTTCTAAATATAATACACTGTAGATGTTGGAATCATGAATTTAAATGGAGAAAATATGACGCAAAGCACAGGGGCAATATATGAGATGTAAAAATGAGGTGTTTATTATCAGAAAATTAATATATTTGCTCCTTGTGATGTTACTGCTTATCGGTTGTTCTTCACGGGACAATATATCCAATAATGATTTAGAAGAAGACACAAATGTTTTAAAATCAAAAACGATAGAGCTTAACTTTATGAATGCAAATCAAGAGCAGCATTATGTTCTGTCCATAGAGAATGAAGGGATATCGTCTGGGGATGTAGCAAGCTTCCCAACAGCCGAAATCAAGTTTGTGAAAGGGAATGAAATTATAAAGCTACATGCTACATTAGGAGACCATTACGAAATAAGCATAAAGGAAACGACAGCTAACAGTGCTAATGAATGGATCTTTAACAAGAAAAACATAAAAACCGAGCTGATAAAAACGATCGAAATAGCACCTGATGAAACAACAGATGTCATAGATATCACACTTTAATCAGATTTAAATTATCGTATGAAGATCGGATTCAGAGAAGGGTTTAATAGATACATCTGATCTTTCCAAGGTGCTTATCAGGACTGGGATAATGACAACCAAATTAAGAAGTATTGGTGTGGCTGATGATCGACACCATGGAGTTCCATATGAAAATAGCTGCGCTTAAGCATCGTCTGCGCAGCTATTTGACCATTGTTATATATTTAATGGTTGCGGAAGTTGAGAAGGATAAGCAGAAAGTTCATCAAAACCCTTTCCGATTCCTGTCGCTGTATGACTATCGGAACCAGGAACAAGTGGAATGCCGAGCTGTTTGGCATAGTCAATTAACTTGACAGGCGGATAGGTTTCTTTACATAAAGGTTTGAAAAGTCCAGCAGTATTTATATCCAGCCCATATCCTTGTTTCTTTATAAGTTCCAGAAGCTTCGTCTGTTCCTTGGAGAAGTCGACAGGCTGCGGATAGGCGAGCTGAAATTTTTGGATTAGTGTGATGTGGCCAATCCGTTTCGGTTTGAAGCGGCCGAGTTCAGCTGCCACAGAAGCTTGCAGACTGTCATAATAGGCTGTATACAGCGGTTCCAATCCGCCAAACGCCGCAGCAGCACGCCCAAATTCTTCTTCACTGTAATCGATACAGAAGAAGGTCTTATCCGGCGCTTGCAGCATGTGAACGGAAAGGATGCCATCATCCATTTCCGGGCCGTACGTATCAAGGAAAGTTTGTGTTTCTCGTTCAAAGCCTTTGATATAGTCAACTTCAAAGCCGATATTGATCTGAAGATCCTCCTTATATTGTTTTTGCAGCGCTTTCCCCTCACTCAAATAAGTCTCTACTTTGTCCCGATCCATCGTGCTGTCTCTTTTCGGGGCAGGGTCTGTAAAGTTTTCCGGAAGCGGAGCGTGTTCTGTGAAAGACAGATGGGTGAGTCCTTTTTCGATTGCCTGCAGGACATAAGCTTCCATCTTATCATCTGCACCATGTTGGCAATACTGGGTATGTACGTGGAAATCTCCGGGCATATGCGGACTCCTTTCGTTACGTGTTGACGTTAGTATCTCATTATGTTACATTCAAATCAACAGAAATCCTTTATTTAAGTAAAGTGGTAAAATGATAAAGAAAAAGAATCGGAGGCTTATAGATGTTCTTACCTGCAGGAAGCCGTGATTTGACAGGTCGACAGCTTGTCAATCGTGTCACCATATATGAAAAGTTCCAGTCTGTCGTTAATTTACGGAATTATCAAGCTATTGAAACACCTATCGTCGAGTATAGCACAACTTTTACCAATCCATATGCTGGGATGACGCTTAAAAAGATGCTCAAATGGTTCGATGAAGAAGGGGAAATCGAAGTATTGCGTCCGGACTGGACGATTGCTGTTGCCCGTGCACTTGCGAATCAACAGTCAGATCAACAGAAATGGGCTTATGCCGGGTCTGTATTCAAAAAGGATCATGCTGGTGTTGAAAGCCATCAAGCGGGCATCGAAATCATCCGGACACCCGGATTGTATGGGGAATTTGAAAGTCTGTTCACGGCTGCCCGCTTCCTCACCGAGCTTGGAGTGCAGCAGTATAGCATCGAGCTTGGACACACAGAAATCTTTGAAACCTTCATTTCTTCTTTGGAACTTGACGAATTGACAGCTTCCCAGATTAGACAGGCGATGCATGATAAGCGAAAGGATGAAGTGTACCGCCTCGTCAATGAAGCAGGGAATGAGGAGTCGGCAGAAGCAGTGGCTGAATTGACAGATGCATTCGGCGGAACAGCCATTTTAGATAAATTCGCACAAATGTGGGGAAATAATCCGAAATTACTGCTTGTCGTTCAAGAGCTGCAGAAACTTGCCGCTTCCCTTGAAGAGTTGGGGCAGGATGTCATCGTTGATCTTGGCCGTGTCAAGCAGCTTCCATATTACAATGGTGCTATGTTCAGGGGATTCCTCGCAGAAAGTGGAGCGGAATGCTTTTCCGGCGGCAGATATGATGAGCTGTATGAACAGTTTGGCGGCAAGATGAGCGCAGTCGGATTGGCGTTTGATATGGATGTACTTGCAGCAGCATTGCCGGCACCACAAAAGCAAGAACGCATCTGCCTGCTGACGGATGAACAAGGACTGATTGCTGCCGAAGCGCTGCGTTATAAATACCCGGATGCTGTCGTAGACGTCAGGACGGAAACAACGGCAGAGACATATGATCGAGTTTACCAAGTGGTTAAAAGCGGAGAAGGATACGAGGTGATCGAAAAATGAAACCAGTCATCGCGTTAACAAAAGGTCGTGTCGAGAAACAATTCCTTTCTTATCTGGAGAAACGAGGCATCGACAGTACACCATTGGCAGAGAAAGGACGCAAATTGAGCGTCGAAACGGATGAAGCTGTTTATTTCTTTGCAAAAGGCGTCGATGTGAACACCTATGTAGAGCACGGTATTGCAGACCTAGGTATCGTAGGGGAAGACATCATCGCGGAGTTTCAGCCGGATGTATTCAATCTCTTTCCGTTGCCATTTGGAGCATGCAAGATGGCGGTTGCTGCTGAAAAAGGGAAAGTTTGGCCGGATCGAAAGAAACGAATAGCCAGCAAATATACCAATATCACAAAGCAATATTACTTAGAAAAAGGGGAGTCAGTCGATATCATCAAGCTGGAAGGTTCCGTGGAATTGGCTCCGCTGCTTGGGCTGGCAGATGCAATTGTCGATATCGTCGAAACTGGGACGACATTGAAGGAAAATGGCTTGGAAGTACTTGAAGATATCCAATATTTCACTGCAAGAGTCATTGCCAATCGTTCATCACTTAAAATGAAGCGCAATATTCTTAAGCCGTACCTTTCTGTTTTACAGGAAGAGGTGAGTCAACGATGAAAAAACTGACACGCGCACAATTCCTGGAGCAGTTTTGCACCCGGAAAGCAGATAGCAGTTTTGATCCAGATGTGCTTCAGTCCGTATCGGCCATTTTAAACGATGTCCGGATGGAGGGAGATCAAGCTGTCCGGAAGTACACTGACCAATTCGATCGTACGACAACGGAACAGCTGCTGGTTTCAGATGCTGAAAAACTAGAAGCTAAATCCAGGGTGACACCTGAGACACTGGCTGCTTTACAGGATGCAGCTGCCAATATCCGTGCATTCCACGAAAAGCAAATCACCCCATCCCGCATCATGGCAGCAGAAGACGGCAAACAGCTTGGTCAGCTCGTCCTGCCGATGGAGAGAATCGGCATTTATGTACCCGGAGGCAAAGCGGTATACCCATCGACGATTCTGATGAATAGCATTCCGGCGCGTCTGGCCGGTGTGCAGGAAATCACCATGGTGACACCTGTGAAGGATAACAGCGGTATTGCCCCGGTATTAGTGGCAGCAGCTGAAATAGCAGGCGTGGATAAAGTCTACAAAATCGGCGGAGCGCAGGCAATCGGGGCTTTAGCTTACGGAACAGAAAGCATCAATCCGGTTGATAAAATTGTTGGTCCTGGTAATACGTACGTGGCTGCGGCGAAAATGCTTGTTTTCGGTCAGGTAGGAATCGATATGATTGCCGGGCCATCGGAAGTTGCCATCATCGCCGACGAAACAGCTGATCCTGCTTTTATCGCCGCTGATTTGCTGGCACAGGCAGAACATGATGAAAAGGCAAGAGTGGTACTTTTGACTGACAGCGAGACGTTGATTCAATCAGTGGAAACAGAGCTTGCAACCCAGCTGGAGAAGCTGCCTCGCAAAGCAATAGCAAGCCAAGCAATCAACGGGAGCAGCGCGCTTGTCCTGACAGAATCTGTTGCAGAAAGCTTCGAGTTATCCAATGCCTTCGCTCCGGAACACTTGGAAATCCAGACAGCCGACCCATTATCAACCCTAGGGAAAATAAAACATGCCGGCTCTGTTTTCCTTGGTTCCTATGCTCCGACAGCGCTGGGTGACTATTACGGTGGAACGAATCACGTACTGCCGACAAATGGTACAGCCAGATTCTCGTCCGGACTCAGCGTGGATGATTTTATCAAGAAAACGACGTACACATACTACGATAAACAGGCACTAAAGCGAAGCAGGACGGCTATCACTCGGCTGACAGAAGAGGAACAGCTGACAGGGCACGGTGAATCAATCAACATCCGGTTCAAATGAGACAGGGGGAAGCAAAATGCGTCAAGCAGAAAAAGCACGTAAAACATTCGAAACAGACATCAATATGCAGGTGAATCTGGACGATAACAGCAAAATCCAAATCAACACAGGCGTCGGTTTCTTCGATCATATGCTGACACTGTTCGCAAGCCATGCACGGATAGGCCTCGTGGTGGAAGCAAAGGGGGATTTGCACATCGACAGTCATCACACAGTGGAAGATACAGGAATCGTGCTCGGTCAGCTGGTGAAAGAAGCACTTGGATCGAAGGAAGGTATCAACCGTTACGGTCATGCTTTTGTGCCGATGGATGAAACACTTGGTTTTGTGGCACTTGATATCAGCGGACGCCCATTCCTAGTGTTTGATGCAGCATTCGGGAATCCGAAACTAGGGAATTTCGATACCGAGCTGGTACGCGAATTTTTCCAAGCCTTCTCCGTTCATGCAGGAGTTACACTGCATGCCAAGGTGCATTATGGTTCCAATACGCATCATAAAGCGGAATCTTTGTTCAAAGCACTTGGCCAATCGCTGGCAATTGCCATTAAAGTAAATCCGGATATCGAAGGTGTCAACAGTACGAAAGGGATGATCGAATGATCGCAATCGTCGATTACGGCGTCGGCAATGTCGCAAGCGTCGCCAACGCCTGCAAACAGCTGGGTTATGAAACGATCCTGACTGATAAAAAAGAAGAATTCGAACAAGCAACACATATCATCCTGCCGGGTGTCGGATCATTTCGAGCAGCCATGGAAGAAATCGAAAGACGCAATCTACATGGGCTCCTTCTCGATCTAGCTGCACGTAAGCCATTCATCGGTATTTGTGTCGGCATGCAGCTATTATTTGAAAAAGGCTTTGAACATGGCGAAACAGAAGGATTAGGACTGATTCCGGGAATGGTTGCTAAAATTAAAACAAGTTACTTGCTGCCTCACATCGGCTGGAATGCCTTGGAGGTTACTGACCGTTTCCCAACTTACACAAAGCACGACGGCAAGCATGTCTACTTCGTGCACAGCTACCAGGCATACACATCAGAAGAATATATCGTTGCCAGCACGGAATACGGCACAAACATCCCGGCAATAGTGCAGAAGGATAATATTTGCGGCATCCAATTCCATCCGGAAAAAAGTGAAAAAATCGGCCAGTTGCTATTGCAAAGCGTGTTTGAAAGCAGTCAGCAAGCTATTAGCAAGGAGGAAAGCAAATGATCGCAAAACGTATCATCCCATGCCTTGATGTGAAGGACGGCACAGTCGTAAAGGGGACGAATTTCGTTTCCTTGCGTGAATTGGGTGATCCGGTCGCAATGGCTGCGGCCTATTCGAAAAGCGGTGCTGATGAGATCGTATTCCTCGACATTTCGGCAACGCATGAAGGACGATCGACGATGATGGATATCGTGCGGCAGACGGCATTGCACGTGTTTGTCCCTTTCACAGTCGGAGGCGGTGTCCGGACGATTGAGGATATGAAGGCCATGCTGCAGGCAGGGGCGGATAAGGTAGCCGTCAACTCAGCAGCAGTTGCCGATCCGGAACTGATTACCAAAGGAGCAGAGAAGTTCGGGTCCCAATGCATTGTCGTCGCCATTGACGCGAAGCGCTTTGATGATGGGTGGCATGTCGTCACGCATGGCGGCCGCAAAGATACCGGCATTGATGCCATTGAGTGGGCGAAAGAAGCTGAAGCAAGAGGAGCAGGGGAGATCCTGCTGACAAGTATGGACGCAGATGGTGTGAAAACTGGCTATGACCTGCCGCTCACGAAAGTGATTGTCGAGCAAGTTCGCATCCCGGTCATTGCATCCGGAGGCTGCGGCAGCCCCGAACATATAACCGAAGTATTCCAGGAAACAAATGTATCTGCAGCACTTGCAGCATCGATATTCCATGACAAAACGTTCAGCATCGAAGAAGTGAAGCAAAGCTGCCACCAGGAAGGAGTACGAATTCGTGAAGCCTGATTTTACCAAAGGACTTGTTCCGGCCATCGTGCAAGACAATCAGACCAAGCAAGTACTTATGCTTGCCTATATGAATGAAGAATCTTATAAAAAAACGCTGGAAACAAAAGAAACATGGTTTTATTCCCGTTCGCGTGAGGAGCTTTGGAATAAAGGAGCAACCTCCGGCAACACCCAGCAAGTCGTCGACATGAAATTGGATTGTGATAATGATACGATCCTGATCAGCGTCATTCCGCAAGGACCGGCCTGCCATACAGGCGAAGTGAGCTGTTTCTTCAACGAAACACCGATAACTGAAGAAGCTATGGCGGAAACGAATATTTTCCACACTGTCATGGAAGAAGCCGAAGACCGGAAAAAGCATCCAGTCGAGAACTCCTACACGAATTACTTATACAAAAAAGGTATCGATAAAATTGGCAAAAAAGTGATCGAAGAAGCTGGGGAAGTCGTCATCGCCGCTAAAAATGATGACATAGAGGAACTGGTGAATGAAGTGAGTGACCTGCTGTATCACAGCTTTGTCCTGCTCGCCAACCAAGGCGTCAGCCTGCAGGAAGTGGAAGCAGAGCTCGCCCGCAGATTCCAGAAGAAAGGCAATAACAAAGGAGAGCGTCCCCCGATTGAAGAGTGGTGACGCTCTTTCTTTGCCTACTCATGCAATAATGACGACAATCGGACTGTGTATATGTCTATGGTTAGATTACTGTTAAGGTCTATCAACCTCAGGTGAATCTTCCGCCTCGTAGATGAAATAGTCAAAATCAGCATGCAGTTGCTGACCTGACGTGTCCTGGCATTGCATTCCGACAAATGCGCCAGTAAAGAAGCCGCCGCCACGGATATAATCATCCGATAGCTTATGAGAAGGAAGTGTTACAGGTATTTCCTCCCACCTTTCTCCATCAAAGGAATAATGATAATTATATATGTGAGCGTTTACATCGCAACGCAAATAAATATATTCCACTTCTTTCGGAATGACGATGGGTTCATTGCGGAGAGGCTGCTGAAAGACAAAGTTATCGCATATTGTCAAATCGAGTATCCTTCCTTTATTTTCATCCGCTGTGATCTGTAGAGCAGACCAATTTTGCGTATTATAATAGTTAACCAGTCCAGCTGCCTGCTGAAAGTTAGTTGGATAGAAGGATACTTTTGTTTCTGCTGTAAAATGAAAATGCTGCCATCTTCTCGCGATAAACGCTTGAGTGAATCGAGACGTTAGCGATTCTCTTCCGTACAGTCTTAAATGTCCAGGGTTATCTTTCAGAGTTGCAATCTTGTTATCCAAAGGTATTCGTAGTGATTGGAAGTGAAGATTTAACGAATCAGTGTCGAAATCGTCTTTTACGGCATAATCACTTTGCCATGTTACTTCTTTGATTGTTGGACCTTCTATCTGTAGGGAAGGTTGATTGCCGCCTGGAACATAAGGCCAATCATTTTTCCATTCCAAGCGTTGAATGGCGGTTTCACGGCCGAGCGGACAATATCCACGTGGATCCAGCAGTGGTTTATTTGGTTGTGATAAAGGGCGGCCGGTTAAGTGAACCAGAAACCATTCATCGGTGTGTGTTCGAACGATGGAAGCGTGCCCAGCTTTTTGCAGCGGGTTTTTAGGATACGGAAAAGAAGTGATCAAAGGATTATCCGGATGAACTTCATAAGGACCATGCAAATTTTCGGATCGGGCAATAGTGGCTTGGTGATCGTATTTGGTTCCCCCCTCGGCAGTCAAGAGATAATAGAATCCGTTTATCTTATAAAGATGCGGCGCTTCAGTTAATTTCACTTCTGTTCCTTTGAAGATAATTTCCCTTTTTCCTACCAGCTTTTGTTCTGGAACGCTGTATTCCTGCAGGACGATGCCATAAAAATTATGGTGATCGACACGTTGATCCCAAAGCATGTTTACAAGATATTTTTTACCGTTGTCGTCATGGAACAATGACGGATCAAATCCCGAGCTGTTTAAGTATATTGGTTCAGACCAAACACCATCTATGGTATCACAGGTAACCAAATAATTATGGCAATCTTTCCATTGTCCATCGACTACTTTTACATCGGTATAGATAAGCCAGAACTGATTGTCATGATATGATAAAGCCGGAGCCCATACACCACCGGAATCAGGATTTCCCATCATATTCAATTGGCTTACCCGGTTTAGCGGCCTTGATACCAAACGCCAATTTTTCAGATCCTTGGAGTGATAAATGCCCACCCCAGGGAACCATTCGAAAGTGGATACAGCAATATAATAATCTTCTCCTGCCCGACAAATACTTGGATCAGGATTAAACCCTGTTAAAATGGGATTTTGAATGATTGTCATTTGTATAACCTCTCTTTTTTAAGGATACGGAACAATTAAACGTCCTGAATATTAATAGCCAAGAAGTTTTCGTTGGCATAAGCGGCAGCCCCCAAGGCGGCTGAATACCGAGATAGTTTAGCGAAACCAATCCTTAAATCTTTTTGATGCGTACGAAGCGTTTGCCCCTTTTTCTCCTCGATGGACTTACTAAGCCATTTAGCGGAAGAAGCTAGCCGGTTCCCGATGATGATTTGTTCTGGATTGAAAATATTGATGATATTGTTAATCCCGATTCCAAGATAATTGCCGATTTTGTCAAAGACTTCTACAGCATGCGGATCACCCCCTTCAGCAAGGTCGTTAAGCTCTTCGAGGGAGAGGACCTGTCCGCTTACTGGCGGAATTCCAGATGCCATCGCCCTATCTATCAATGCTTTTTCAGACGCATACAGTTCCCAGCATCCGTGATTCCCACAACGGCATAAAGGGCCGTCCGTTTCAATGGTCATATGTCCAAGTTCCCCGGAGAACCCACTTTGCCCCTTATAAAGTTCACCGTTCAAGATGAGACCGACACCGATACCGATCCCCACACTGACATACACTAAATTATCGGAGGATTGACCGGCACCGAATTGCTTCTCTCCGTAAGCTCCCGCGTTTGCTTCATTCTCGATTAGAACGGGCACGTTATATTTTTCTTCCAACACTCCTTTCAGGTCGATATTTCGCCAATTCAAGTTTGGAGCGAGCTGGATTTCTCCGTCAGTATTAACTGTACCTGGTACACCGACCCCGATTCCAACCAGGCCATAGGGACTTGGAGGCATGGAATGAAGGAGGGAATCAATGGAATTATGCAGTTCCTCCAGGATTTCTTCATATGTAAGGTCGCTGAAATGAATGATTTTTTCATTCTTGATATTTCCCTGCAGATCTGTCAAAATGCCCAGGATATAATTCACTCCAATATCAATCCCGATAGAGTACCCTGCAATGTGGTTGAATAAAAGCATGACAGGGCGCCTGCCGCCGCTTGAAACTCCCGGTCCGGATTCCATGATCAAGTTTTCTTCCAGGAGCTCACTAACTTGAGATGATACAGTTCCTTTATTCAGACCTGTTTTAGCTGCGATGTCTGCTCGGGATATAGGCATGTGATCTTGAATGGTTTGTAACACCAATGATTTGTTTCCTTTTTTAACAACATGCTGATTAAAGGTTTGGGATAATTTCATGCAAAAGCTCCATTCTGATGTTTGAATATTTCCATATTAACATGATAAACTTAGTTTATCCACTAGACAAACATTGTTTTCGGTGATAAACTGATTCCAGTAACACAACCATTCCAAAGAATAATGGGAGGAGTATCAATTGATAAAAAAGAAAGCGGTTACAATGGTGTTTGCTGTTATTTCCTCGTTGTTGTTAATCAGTGGGTGTTCCGGTTCGGATGATGCTTCAAGTTCTAGTGGTAAAACAATTGAGTTTATGCATTTATGGCCAGAAGGCAGTTCTAAGCAGCATAATGAAATTGTGAAAGAAATCGTTGCCGATTTTGAAGCAGATAATCCAGATGTAAAGGTAAAGTTGGAAGTGATGAGCAATGAGCAATATAAGGATAAAATCAAAGTTTTGTCTACCTCCAATGAGCTGCCTGATGTAGGTATGACGTGGGCTGCGGGGTATTTGGAACCATATGTGGACGGTAAAAAGTTTGCCCCTTTGGATGATTTGCTTGAAGGGGATTTAAAAGACAGCTTTGTTTCTGGAATCCCAGAAGCTTATGCGATCGACGGCAGTACGTATGGATTACCGCTTGAATTGAATATTGCCTCTGTATTCTATAATAAAAAGATTTTTGAAGAGAATGGTTTGGAAGTACCAAAAACATATGAAGAATTTCAAAGTGTCGTAAAAACGCTGGCCAAAAATGATGTGGCTCCAATTGCACTGGGCAATAAAGATAGCTGGACAGGATCTTTATGGTATATGTATTTCGCCGACAGGATCGGCGGGGGAGATGTATTGACTAATGCAATCAACCGTTCAGGTTCTTTCACTGATCCTGCGCTGGTTTCCGCTGCGGAAGAAGTTCAGAGCATGGTGGATATGGATGCATTTGTGAAAGGATTCAACGGGCTTTCAGACGAAGAAGCAAAAAGCATGTTCATGAACGAACAGGCTGCCATGTATCTGATTGCGACATGGGATCTTCCTAACTACACAACCAATGAAGATGTTCCTCAAGAGTTTCGTGATTCTGTAGGTTATTTTCCTTTTCCGACTGTTGATGGAAGTGGGGATATGAGCAGTTATGTAGGAGGACCTGGAGTAGGTTTGTTTGTTGCTGAGGATTCGGATGTAAAAGAAGAAGCGAAAGAATTTGTATCTTTCTTCGTAAAAGAGTGGGGAGAAAAGTCGGTTACAGAAGCAGGAGTTATCCCGGCTACGAAAGTGGATGCTGCTTCATTGGATCTGCCCGATATGTATGTAAATGTACTGGATGACTTGAACAATGCGAGTAATATTACACTATTTGCCGATGTTCAAATGAGTGCGGATGTTGCACAGGTTCACTTGGATATGATCCAGTCCTTGTTTGGAAAAGAGGTATCGCCAGAAGAATTTGCCGAAAAGCATGAAGAGGCGCTGTCAAAATAAGCTTTGAAATCAACGGAAGAGAAGGGCAAACCTATAGCTGGATTGTCCTTTTCTTATAAAAAAGGGGTTGATCACCATGGATAAAGTGATGTCCAACAAATGGGTAGTCGGGCTGTATATTCTCCCGGCATTTTTGCTCATCAGTATTTTCATCTTTATTCCTTTGCTGCTATCTGGATACTATGGCTTGATGGATTGGGATGGTATAGGCGCCATGAAGTACATAGGTATGGAAAACTACTTCAATGCCATTCGGGATGGACTATTTTGGGAAAGCGCCTTGCATTCATTCTTGCTTGCACTGTTTTCCACGGTGAGTTTGATTGTCTATTTGGCAATATCTTTAGTGCTCGCATCAAAAATCAAAGGCTCCAATGTATTGCGGAAAATATATTTGATTCCAATGTTGTTATCTTCGGTGGCAATCGCACAATTATGGATCAAAGTCTTCAACCCCTCCAATGGTATTTTAAATAGCATTTTAGCTTTCTTTGGGGTAGAGAATCCACCAGCTTGGCTTGCTGAACCGAATGTGGTACTGTACGCCATCTTTATTCCAATACTTTGGCAATACGCTGGTTTTTATATATTGATTTATTATGCTGCATTAAAAAATATCCCTGAGTCGATAGTTGAAGCAGCCAGGATAGATGGAGCGACTCCATTACAGATTGCCTATAAAATCAAATTACCCTTGATCATGGGGGTTGTCAAAGTAACGATTGTCCTGGCGGTTGTCGGTTCATTGAAGTATTTTGATTTGATTTATGTCATGACCGGCGGCGGACCAAATGGTGCAAGTGAAGTGATGGCATCCTATATGTACAAATTGGCATTTTCAAGTAATGACTTTGGGTACGGCAGTGCCATCGGGTTCCTATTATTGCTTATCACACTGGTTGTTACCGTCATTGTGCGAAAAGTTACAGCTTCTAAAGAGGAACTGCAATATTAAAAGGAGGTCATTGCCTTGAAAAGAGTAGGATACATTCTACTTTACGTTTGTTTGGCTGTGGTAGCTGTGTTTCAAGTATTCCCGATTTTATGGCTGTTTCTTTTTTCTTTGAAAAATAATCAGGAGATCTTCTCTAAGTCCCCATTCTCCTTGCCGACGGAATTTAGATGGGAAAATTATATGAAAGTATGGGATAGCGGGATAGGCGGTTATTTCTGGAACAGTGTCTGGATCACAGGAGTTGCCATCGTTTTTACCGTATTATTGGCGAGTATGGCTGCATTCGCAATTACCCGGATGAAATGGAAGTTAAGCAAGGCCGTGCTGGGCTTATTTATGGTGGGATTGATGATTCCTATACATTCTTCCATCATTCCTTTATTCAACATGTTTTTAAAAGTGGATATGATAGACAATCCTTGGTCGATCGTTATAACGTATACAGCTTATAATTTGCCGATCACCTTGATGATTTTGTTAGGGTTTTACTATACATTACCACGCGAAATAGAAGAGGCAGCCATCATGGATGGCTGTTCAGTTCATCGGATATTTTTCCGGATCATCCTACCGATGACAGTGCCAGTTCTGTCCACTACAGTGATCATCAACATGATTTATAACTGGAACGAGTTTGTGTTCGTGAATACTTTTATCAGCTCAGATGAATACAAAACACTGACAGTCGGGATACAAAATTTCATTGGACAGTATATGACGGATTGGGGAGCAATCGGGGCAACTTTAATCATCAGCATGCTGCCAATATTGCTAGCCTTCCTATTTTTCAGCAATAAAGTAGTAGAAGGCATCTCTTCCAGTGCAGTGAAAGGGTAAGGAGAAAAAGCCAAAGAGCAATCTCTAAACGAAGATTGCTCTTTTTTACATGGTATTTTTTCTATTCAATCCAGTAAAAGCATGCAGACAGAGCCACATCGTGATGAATGCAAAAGAACTGCCGCCAAATATAAATGCCAAGGAAGGGAGCGTATACATGATAAGCAACAAACAAGCAAGACAGACAATGATAAAAAGTGTGTGCAAAGGATGAATCAACATGATCAAAAAAGCATGTTTGATGATTGTTCTTACATTCAAATCAAAATGAACAAAAGTCGGAAAAAGATAAAATAAGAAAAGAAAGGAAAAAAGGATGAATACCAGAAAAGGAACGTGCGTCCATGACAAGCCAGGGGGAAGAATGTACATGTACCATATATCCAAGATGATGGCAACCATGAGCAGTGCAACGAATAGCCCTAATTTATTACTTTTCCAAAATTCCTTTTTGTATGATGTCCAAAACGTCGTAAATAGGGCAGAATCCGCATCTCCTCTCAACCATTTCCTGATGATGCTGTACATAGCAATTGTGGAAGGGAAAAATCCCAAGATAATACCGCCGGCAAAAGTGAATAATATCCAGAGGACATTCAAATAAGCAAAACGGGTGATCCATTCCAATATAAGATAAATGGAACTGCTGATTCTGTCCATTTCAATACCTCCTTTTCCGTCATGAAAAGAAACACTCCCCCAAAAAAAATGAAAGCACTTACATTATAAGATAATAGATTCCATAAGTATACGCTTTTTTCCGGAAGATGGGGATGATGATCGTTCATAAAACTTAGTTTATCGTCTAGACAAACTAAGTTTTCAGTGATATCATCAAATGGAAAGAGTTGATGATGGAAGAAGGGGAGGCTTAGGTTACGCGGAAAAATGTAAGGGCTTACTTATGTTGGGATTGTCTGCTGTTCAGCTTAGCCGCTTATCGGTAAAGAAGTTGGAAATGACAGTGCGGATGATATGGAAATGGAGATGCAGGCAAAGGAAACGATACATCATCTTGATTGTTTGAATATTTCAAGTAAAAAACAATAGGAGGTCGTAACATGGCTTATTTTGAAAACGTTGATAAAATTGTATTCGAAGGTGCTGATTCTACCAACCCACTAGCCTTTAAATTTTATAACCCTGAAGAAATGGTTGCGGGAAAGTCGATGGAAGAAATTCTTCGGTTTGGTGTTGCGTATTGGCACACGATGACCATGGATGGTTCCGATCCATTTGGCAGCGGGAATATGCTGCGCCCATGGGATAGATTCTCCGGGATGGATCTAGCTAAGGCACGTGTTGAGGCAGCATTTGAGTTTTTCGAAAAGCTGAATGTCCCATTCTTTTGTTTCCATGATGTAGATGTTGCACCTGAAGGAAGTTCCTTGGCGGAAACTTATCAAAATCTAGATACAATCATAGTTATGATCAAGGAATATATGAATACGAGTAAAACGAAGCTTTTGTGGAATACAGCGAATATGTTTACACATCCTCGCTTTGTCCATGGTGCCGCAACTGCGGTCAATGCGGACGTGTATGCTTATGCTGCTGCCAAGGTAAAGAAGGGACTCGAAATAGCCAAAGACCTTGGGGCTGAAAATTACGTATTTTGGGGCGGCCGCGAGGGATATGAAACGCTATTGAACACAGATATGAAGCTGGAGCAGGATAATCTTGGCCGGTTCTTCCACATGGCTGTGGATTATGCTAAAGAAATCGGATTCACCGGACAATTCTTGATTGAACCAAAACCAAAAGAGCCTACAAAACATCAATATGACTTTGATGTGGCCACCGGGTTAGCATTTCTCCAAAATTATGATTTGCAGGATCATTTTAAATTTAATATAGAAGCAAATCATGCCACATTGGCCGGCCATACGTTCGAACATGAACTTCGAGTCGCGCGCATCAATGGCATGTTGGGTTCCGTTGATGCAAACCAGGGTGATCCACTGCTTGGCTGGGATACAGACGAATTTCCAACAGATTTGTATGCTGCCACTTTAGCGATGTACGAAATCCTGCAAAACGGCGGACTTGGTAAAGGTGGTTTAAACTTTGATGCGAAGGTACGAAGAGGGTCATTTGAAGCGGAGGATCTATTCCATGCACATATTGCGGGAATGGACAGCTTTGCGGCAGGTTTGAAGACGGCCCAAAAATTGTTGGAA
The DNA here is from genome assembly GCF_900101385.1 of Terribacillus halophilus. GTDB lineage: Bacteria > Bacillota > Bacilli > Bacillales > Amphibacillaceae > Terribacillus > Terribacillus halophilus. The sequence continues at coordinate 20,357 of NZ_FMZB01000003.1, read as the reverse complement.
GACCGCGTATTGGAGGACTTTATCGAAACTCGTTATAACAGTTTTGGAAGCGGGATAGGAAAGGAAATCGTAGACAACAATACGGACTTTCATAAACTCGAGGAATATGCTTTGGGATTAGGAGAAATCAAAAACGATTCAGGCCGTACAGAACAGCTGAAAGCGACCATTAATCAATACTTATTAACCGTTCTGGCAGAATAGGAAATTCAGGATATACCACATGGAGGGATTTCATTTGGTATATCCTATTGTTTCGAGAAAAGGAGGAGAGGAATTGAAATATGTGCTTGGAATAGATTTAGGAACAAGCGCTGTAAAAATACTGCTCCTAAACAAAGCGGGAGCAGTTTGTTTGGAGGAAACAAGGGGCTATCCTTTAATACAGATAAAATCTGGATTCAGCGAACAAGATCCGGAGGAGTGGATACGTAAGACGATTGACGCCCTGCAAAGCTTATTAAGGAGATTTGAAGGAAATATCGAGGATATAGAAGGGATTAGTTTTTCCGGTCAGATGCATGGACTTGTTTTGCTTGATGGGGATGGGAATGTTCTGCGTGATGCTATCCTATGGAATGATACCCGCACTGCCAAGCAATGTGAGGAAATTTATAATAAATTCAGCAAGGAAAAGCTATTGACTGTCACTAAAAACCCAGCGCTGGAGGGCTTTACATTACCAAAATTATTGTGGGTGAAAGAGAACGAACCGGAATTATTCAGTAAGGCATCAACATTCATGCTTCCAAAGGATTATGTGCGTTATCGTATGACGGGCCATATCGCGACTGAATATTCCGATGCGGCGGGGACGCTCTTATTGAATATAAATGAAAAAACATGGAGTTTGGAAATATGCGAAGCTTTGGGAATCCCGCCTACTTTATGTCCTCCGCTGGTAGAATCACAGGACTGTGTCGGAACACTGACTCCGGCTTTTGCGTCTGAATCGGGCCTGTCACCAGCAACGCAAGTGTTTGCCGGAGGGGCGGATAATGCCTGCGGAGCAATTGGCTCCGGAATTTTAAAAAAAGGGGAAACTTTATGCAGTATTGGAACCTCGGGAGTCATCTTGTCTTATGAAGACAAAGGCGACTTGGATTTTGAAGGAAAGGTGCATTATTTTAATCATGGCAAAAAGGACGCCTTCTATACCATGGGTGTCACTCTGTCGGCAGGCCACAGTCTTCATTGGTTCAAAGAGGTTTTTGCCAAAGAGAATGATTTTGAAACATTGTTGGAGGGAACTGACAATGTACCAATCGGCTCCAACGGATTGATCTTTACACCGTATCTTACTGGTGAGCGAACTCCCTATGCTGATTCGGTTATTCGCGGAAGTTTTATTGGTATGGACTCTTCTCATTCGATTAAAGATTTTGTAAGAGCGGTACTGGAGGGAATAACGTTTTCACTTCATGAATCCATCCAGATATTCCGGGAGAATGGCAAAGTCATTGATACCGTTGTCTCGATTGGCGGAGGAGCAAAAAATGATGCATGGCTTCAGATGCAGGCGGATATCTTCGATGCCACGATTGTACGCTTAAAGAGTGAACAAGGCCCCGGTGTTGGAGCGGCAATGCTGGCAGCTGTCGGTGTCGGGTGGTTTACGTCACTTGAAGAATGTGCCGAAGTGTTTACGGAAAAGATGAAAGAGTTCAAGCCGATTGCTGCAAACGTGGAAAGATACAAAAGATTATTCCGCATTTATCAGGAAGTTTATGTTTCTACGAAGGGCTTAAATCAGGAACTGAAATCATTTAGAAAGTAGTATTGCTGTTAGAAGGCATCCATCTTAAAATGTAGTCTTTCTGCTAATGGATGAGGCCAGGTCACTAGGAAGGCTTGGCTTTTCTGATTTATCCTCTCTCGATTTAGGAAGAGTTATATCCCAGCAATAGTATTGCAGTCTGCTTTAAATCCTCAAGTGAATCCTTCACATCATTTAGCCTTACCGGTAAGCGGATAAGCCCTGGACTTTTATGTTCCTTCTCCAAGTTCGATTCATTATTACTGAAATTTGGAATGTAATCAATCCCCCTTTCCACTGTTTTATAGGTTGCCTGTTTCAATGCGAAGCTTAAAAGACCGCTGTATCCGAGTCCAGAATCACTCCACATAGGGCATGCAAACCTGAATATCTTTCAATCTTTCCTGCGCTATCAATTTTCGCTCCTTTCATTATGAGAATTTTCTTTTGTCATATACTTTCGAAGACCTTTACGCCATTTCTGTTATAATGGATTCTTAATTGCGGTTTAAGAAAGGCAGATACATGACGATAAAATCCATCGAATCATTGGAATATTTATATACCTTTACAGCGGGCAGGGAAGAGACTTCCCTATGTAAATTGGAGCAAAGATCACTTTTCGGACAGGAATCAGACAACCTGATCAAAAGTACGACAAAAATCGAGCCAAGCAGGAGTCCATTCATCAAAGGAAGACTTTCCATTCTTTACTCAGGGGAGACTATTGATGATATCGCCGAACTGGTGCATCAAATAAAGCTTCAAGATAAAACCTTTAAGGTACTTTACCTAAAAATAAATGATTTAGACAATGAACAGAAAATAGAATTTGAGGAACAGCGAGCTATTGAGAGGAAAGTTGGCTGGAATATAACCGGAAAAGCAAAAATGCGGAATCCTGATGTTCTTTTTGGCATCGTTCCATTCAAAGGGCGATGGTATTTCGGCACCTATGTAAAGAATGAATCGGTCTGGCTGCATCATGCCAAAAAGCCACAGGAATATTCAACAGCTTTAAACACACGTTTGGCAAGAACGATTGTAAATATCGCAGTGCCAAATCCACGTGGAGTCAGTGTTATCGACCCTTGCTGTGGGATTGGCACCGTTTTAGTGGAAGCTTTATCGATGAGTATCCCTATCGTTGGTGCCGATCGTAATCCGCTCGCAGTAAAAGGAGCACGGGAAAATATTGCGCACTTTAACTATCAGGGGGAAGTTGCTGTCAAAGACATTGCCGAACAAGAAGGGCACTACGATGTCGCAATCGTTGATATGCCTTATAATCTGTATTCCCGTGCGACTGCAGAAGAGCAATTCACTATTATCAAGAACGCCAGAAGGATAGCTGATAGACTTGTGATCCTTACAATCGAGGATATGGATGAGATGTTGTGGGAGGCAGGATTCACAATAATTGATCGATGTGTTGCTAATAAGGGTCTCAAGGCTTTGTTTTCTAGGCAGGTTATTGTTTGTGAATAGATAATTACGTTAGTATCTCAAAACAGCCATTTATGTAGAAACAGATGGCTGTTTCATTATTCATCAAGTACAAAAGTGAATATATTATCGTCTGCATCTTCTGAAACTGTAATTTTTTCGTATTGAGTTTGGTGATCATTGAGAACTAAGGAAGCTTCGTACGTCGTCCCAACTTTCAACACTGCTTCTGTTTTCCCTTGCGTATCTGTCGGCTCAAGTATTATTCCTATATCAAGTACTTCTTCACCTGTTTCTGCTAGTGTGACAGTAAAACCCTGCACAGGTGATGTAACAGATTCCATAACGTAAATAATCACTTTCTCTTCGCCTGTATTTTGTTGTTGTTGACAACCTGTAATGAGAAAAAGGAAGCAGGTGACATAAAAATAATGGGTTATTTTTTTCATTTTGAAACACCTTTACATTTTTTGTGTTGCAATGCTATGTTTGTGATGCTTTTTACTAGTCGCGACTAATGATCCTCTTTAATTTCATTCAATTCTTTAATTATATGGCTCCAAGTTGCATAAGGTATGAAATGATTATGCATTCAGCTATAATCAGCTGTTTGCTTTTGAGATAGCTCGTTACAATATACGGGACAATACGAAATTGCTAGGCTCAGTAGAACGGCCACTTACAACTGAGAACCAAGAAAAGAACCAAGCATTCATGGAAAGAATACCGATGCAGCGTGCACCAACCGTATTTTTCAAGGAAAAATGCTTGGATCGGCTAAGAAAATCACCTCGCAATTATCATTGCTATTCACGGCAAAGAGCATTTTCATTACCTTTTGTAAGCTAATAGATTAAGTGCGTTGTAATCAATACTAAGGGATTTTATGGACAAACAAATTATGGGTGGACAGATTAAAAGCAGGGTACATGCAGGAAAAACTGTGTTTTCTATGACCTTGATGGAAATAAGATTCGTTATTTGATGAATTGAGTTCAATGTTTAAGGAAAGCCACTTCAATTCTGAATAAAGAAGAGATCCTCAATTACAATGATACAACTTTTCTTATTAAAGCCCGATCTAAGATTGCTGATCAGGGTTTTAACAATACGTTATTTCATTTTAAACAGACGTAAACTACTCAATATAACGAGTATTGCCGCACCGGTATCACTCAAAACCGCCAGCCACAAGGTCAGCCAGCCGGGAACAATCAATACTAAAGCTGCCGCTTTTATCAAAATGGAGAACCAGATGTTCTGTTTGATGATAGTTATGGCTTTTTTACTGAGTTTTATCGTGAAAGGCAGTTTCTCAAGATTGTCGGCCATCAGGACGATGTCTGCTGTTTCGATGGCCGTATCCGTGCCGGCACCGCCCATGGCGATTCCCAGATCCGCTGTTGCCAAGGCAGGAGCATCATTGATGCCGTCTCCGACCATTGCCGTTTTGTAGCCTTCCTGCTGCAGCTTTTTGATGGATGTCACTTTATCTTCCGGCAGTAAGTTGGCGAAATAGCGGTTCACCTTTGATTTCTTGGCCATAAGTGCGGCTGTTTTTTCATTATCGCCGGTGAGCATGACCATTTCCTTCAGGCCGTCTGCTTCCAGCTGCTGGATTGCTTTCACCGTTATATGGCGGATTGTATCCTCTACACAAATAACACCAAGTATCGCTTGCCTGCTGCCAACGATAACGATTGTTTTTGCTTGCTCCTGTATATCCCCAATGACAGGAGGAATGGTTACTTTCAAATCATTGAATAACTTTACATTTCCTGCGAAATAGGTTCTTCCATCTATTAAAGCAGATACACCTTTTCCGGCAATACTTTGAAACTTATCGCCTTCTAATTGGTGAATATTCAGTTCATCCGCATATGCAACAATCGAATTAGCGATTGGATGATTGGAATAAGCTTCAAGTGTCTTTGCGATCTCCAACAAAGATTCCTGACTGCCACTGCATACTCGTATGTCGGTAACTTTCGGTTTTCCTTCCGTTATTGTTCCTGTCTTATCAAATGCAATCGCACTGATTTTTCCTGCGATTTCCAATGAAGTGCCGCCTTTGATCAGCACGCCATTTTTTGCAGCGTTACCGATTGCCGCAACGATTGCTACGGGAGTGGAAATGACCAAGGCGCAAGGACATGCAATGACAAGCAGTTCAAGCCCCCGATAAACCCATTCACTCCTAGTGCCAAATCCAAAAAAAGGGGGAACAGCGATAACCAAAAGCGCCAGTACAAACACGACGGGTGTATAGATGCTGGTAAACCGATCAATGAATGCTTGGGTTGGCGCTTGCTTCCCTTGTGCCTCTTCTACCATTTCAATGATTTTAGCGATGGTTGTATCTTCGACTAGCTTGGTGACATTGATTTCCAATGTGCCATTTTCATTTACTGTACCTGCAAAGACATTATCGTTGACTGTTTTATCAACAGGGATGGATTCTCCGGTGATCGATGCCTGATTTACACTGGATTCTCCTTTGATTACCTCACCATCAAGCGGAATGCGATCACCGGCTTTGACAACAATCGTGTCACCAAGCTTGACTTCTTCCACGGCGACTTTTATTAAGTCACCGCCTTTTCTTACCCATGCTTCCGGTGGAGCAAGGTCCATCAATTCTTTGATGCTATGACGTGTTCGATTCACCGACCTCATTTGGAGCATGGCGCCTAGGGAGAACAGCCAGACGACAACGGCACCTTCCAGCCACTCGCCGATAATGGCAGCGCCGATCGCGGCTACAGACATCAGTACATTCATATCAAGTGAACCGCTTTTAACAGCGTAATAAGCGCTTTTCAGAGGCTTATACCCGCAGATTACCATCACAAGTGCATAAAGCAGAACTGAGACAAGGCTTGGTATCTCAGTATAGCTAAGGCCAAATCCCAGGACGAGGAGGATACCGGACCCAGCGACAGAAATACTGCCAAAGTCAAAACTTTTTTTCTCCTCGGGGTCTGAAGGATTTCGCTTGGAGGATAACTCTGCTTTATAACCAGCTTTTTGAACCTCACGGATAATCGTTTCTTTATCAGCTTCGTGATCAATTTGCATTTTACCTGTAGAAAAGTTAACTTCTATGTGTTTGACTTCAGGTATTTTCCGTAAATGATTCTCGATCGTTTTGGCACATGCACCGCAGTCCATTCCTTCGACCACATATGTTTCTCCATTACCAGGAAGCTCAACAGCACTGTAGCCAAGTTTCGAAACAGTCTTCGGAATGATGGTAAGTTGTGACGCTTCTTTGGCAGCAACTTTCATCTTTCCAGTGGAAAATTGCACTTTGACGGATTGAACGCCAGGCAGCATCCGGACCGCTTTCTCAATTGTTTTTGCACATGCACCGCAATCCATGCCGGAGACATTATATGTCATGATTGGGCTATTAGAAAGAGCCTTATGCTGTGCCGCTGCAGTTGATTTGCAAGTATCAGCAGTGTAGCAGTTACTGCCTGCTAAGGTGTCTGTTTTTGATAGGGTATCAAGGTCTTTTACCGTACTATTTATGCAGCAAGAAATCTCTGAAGTGGCCACTTCAATGGGAGAACAGCAAGATGTTTCTGTTTGGGTTTTTGAAGAAGAGCAACAAGGTGCTTCGTCAGTCCCGATTCCGCCAGAAGGACAACAGTTTCCTCTGTCCGATTCGTCGGGGTCGTCCGCCGAGCAGCAATCTTCTTTTTTCTCGTTTTTTACCGCAACAGTGACAGTGTTATTAATTCCTTCTGAAGTTGAATTGGCATGGGATGCAGTGGACGTTGCAGCAACTTGCATGTTCGTGCTGCAGCAATTATTTTGATTCTGAACGGCTCCCTGACAGCAGGAGCTTTTTTTGCTTTGATTTGTCATTTTCGCATTCTCCTTTTATTAGTGCTATTTCTTTTTGTTGTGAAATGGCCTGGAGGATAAAGCCGGTCATATAATGATCGCTAAGCTTATAATAAACCGTTTTGCCTTCTTTCCTTGTACTCGTAAGTCCAGCTTTTTTTAACGTACGCAAGTGATGGGATGTGGTGGCAATGCTGCAATCCAGAATATTGGCTACGTCACAGACACATAATTCTTCTTCGATTGTCAAAGCTGAAATGATCTTTATACGTGTTTGATCCGCAACAGCTTTCAATAACTTGGTAACATCATGTAAATGTTCATCGGACAAGTTCTCCTTGACTCGGTTCACTTTATCCTCGTGGAGGCAGGTAACATTGCAAAAAGCTGTTTCTTTTGCCATTTCGTCATCTCCATATTCAAAGTAATATTTGAATAAAGTATATAGAATGCGGTTTTTTTGTTCAAGTTTATATTTGAATATAGTATGAAAAAGCATTAGTGCTGCTCACCCCTTTTTAAAATTTTGTCTTTACAATCGCTGAGCGAATACCTTGCATGCTTCCTGTTTCATTCCCTACAATGCTAAATAGAATTAGCTGAGAAGATGTGGGCGCAAAAAGCTCAGCGTATTGAGGCAAGCAGGGATAAGAAGGGGAACTACGCCGGAAGAGGCATTGCAGGAAAAGCCCAGAATTAGCCTGGCATACAGAAAGATTAGGCTATGAGCTATACTGGTTTGCGGAGCATCATCATACAAAAGGGAGTGTCGCACTGAAATCATGGCAACGCGGATTGCGAGTACGTTCCATACAATCGAAGTTTGAACATCCGGGGTATTGCTGCCGCAGTACAGCCCTCATATAATCATCAAACATGCAAGAAGAATAGCTGATAGACTTGTTATCGCTTACAATTGAGGGTATGGATGCGATGCCTTGTTAAAGCAGGATTTGCGATAATTGAACCCTGTGTTGCCAACAAGGGGGTGAAGGCATTGTTTTCGTGGCAGGCAGTAGTTTGTTAATGAAGCTTTTTTGCGTTGAGAAACTTAATTAAATGCCAGCTTAACCTCGCATTCATGTGTTTCAAAACCTAGTAAAAGGCAATGAAATGATGAAAGTGCATTCGTAGAAAGGAGAGATTGTAATTGTCACTGAACGCAGCACCGGGTGCTGGATATGCCACTTCTGAGCAGTTATTGAAGGATTGGTAAAGACTAAACACTTTTTTTAGTAGAATACATAAGTGAATGCAAGGTTTAGTAAAGTGAATCACTTCGAACTTCGAGGCGGATGCGTACAAGACATGTAATTTTATAAGGAGATGATTTAAATGAAAAGAATTCCACTTCGTATGGTGAGAGAGGATTTGTTGCATATTCCTCAATACCCGCTTCCTGATGGATTTCGAATCAGATTTTTTGAGAAAGGTGACGAACATCATTGGGCACGTGTGGAAGCAAGTGTAGATGAATTTGATAGTAAAGAATCTGCAATAGAGCACTTTCATAAAGAATTTGGACCATACATTGAAGAAATGATAAAAAGATGTGTGTTCATCGAAAATGAACATGGAGAAGTGATTGGAACCACAACGGCATGGTATGGCAGCTTAAAAGACGATGGAGAAATTTTAGGGAGAATCCATTGGGTAGGAATTGTTCCTGCATATCAAGGAAAAAAACTATCCAAACCTTTACTGAGTGCAGCCATGAATATCTTGGCAAACTATCACTCAAAGGCCTATCTAACTTCGCAAACAACAAGTTACCAAGCGGTTAATATGTACCTAAACTATGGATTTAAACCGTTTATCACAACTCCCAGCTGTCATGAAGCCTGGTCCTTGATAGAGGACACTTTAGAACGAAAAATAATAAAGTAAGCCAATCTCATAATTTAGGCATCTCCCTTAAAAAGTAATTTTTAGCGTTGCTGAGCGAATACCTTGTATGCCTCCCATCACTTTCCCTAAAATAAAAATGAGAAGATCAGAGAAGAGGTGGGCGCATGAAGCTCAGCATATTGGATCAGGCACCGATCAGAAGGGGCGCTACGCCGGAAGATGCATTACAAGAAGCAGTAGAACTTGCCCAGCATGCAGAAGGATTAGGTTATGAGCGTTACTGGTTTGCAGAGCATCACAATACAAACGGACTGGTCAGCGTCGCACCTGAAATCATGGCGACGAGAATTGCTAGTGCGACGAAAACGATAAAAGTTGGGACGGGCGGGGTATTGCTGCCGCAGTACAGCCCGTTGAAGGTAGCGGAAACCTTTCATACGTTGGCGGGATTATTTCCTGGACGGGTCGATTTGGGAGTCGGCCGTTCACCAGGGGGAAATGAACAGACGAGAAGTGCTTTGGCGGATGGAGCAGAAAACGGCATGGGAGCATTTCCAAGAAAGCTCGAAGAACTCCAAGGCTTTCTATCCAACACACTCCCGCGTGATCACCCTTATCGTTCGGTGAAAGCATCACCGCGTGTTAAGGAGCCAGCTCCATTATGGGTCCTTGGTTTATCGGAAGAGAGTGCCAAACGGGCGGGTGAATTGGGTATCGGTTATGTATTCGGTCACTTCATCAGTCCAGCTAAGCCAAAAGCGATGCCTATATATAAGGAAGCATTTCGTCCATCGGTCACGAGGGAGAAACCATATGGCATTGTTTGTATCTTCGTTGTCTGTGCGGAAACAAAAGAACAGGCGGAAGCGTTGGCGGAGAGTCAGGATCATTGGCTGCTGAGCGTCGGGAAAGGGCGCGATACACAAGTTCCGTCGCCTGAGCTTATAGCAAAACGCCAGCTTACAGAAACGGATAGAGAAACAATTCGGCAAAACCGCAAACGCTGCGTCATTGGAACACCTGAGCAAGTCAGGATGGAGCTGGAAAGACTGAAGGAACTTTATCAAGCGGACGAGTTCATGCTGATCACGAATATCCACGATAAGGAAGCGAAATGGAAATCATATGAACTGATCAAGCATGAAGTCGACCATAATATCATTATGTAAACCAAAGAGTTGAAAACAAGGAGCGAAAAGTCGCTCCTTTATTTATTCCAATGCTCATCGATGAATTCATCACGCCCGGATTTGGCGCGGTCTTCTTCATAAGCTTCTTTTTCTTTCTTATAGAAGTCCTGATGATATTCCTCGGCAGGGTAGAAGACAGCTGCCGGAAGAATTTCCGTCACGATCGGCTGCTTGAACTTGCCGCTTTCTTCTAGCGCCTTCTTGGAAAATTGGGCTAGCTCTTCCTGTACATCATCATGGTAGAAGACAGCTGTACGGTACTGGTCGCCGCGGTCGTGGAATTGCCCGCCTGCATCGGTGGGATCGATTTGCGGCCAATATAAATCCAGAATTTGCTGGTATGTTATTTTGGTTGGGTCATAGGTGATTTCGACAGCTTCATAGTGTCCCGATGTCCCTGTTTTCACTTGTTCGTATGTCGGATTTTCGACGTGGCCTCCTGTGTAGCCGGAAATGACTGATTCCACTCCATCCCATTGATCGAATGGTTTCACCATACACCAGAAGCATCCTCCTGCGAATGTTGCTTTGGCAAAGTTTGTTGTCATATTCAATAGCTCCTTCCTGGTGTAATATGACTTATTTTACCCTATATAAATAACTTGTACTAGTATGTTAAACTAAAAGCTTGTAATATTGGATAAGAGGATGAAAGAAAAGAAGGGGACATTGAGAAACGTATGAAAAACCACATTTTATTAATAGATGGCATGGCGATTTTATTCCGAGCATTTCATGCCACAGCTTACCGCAATTATTATATGGTCAATTCAAAAGGGATGCCGACAAATGGCCTGCATGGCTTCATCCGGCATTTGTCCGCAGCTGTCGAACACTTTGAACCGACGCATGTTGCTGCCTGCTGGGATATGGGTTCGAAGACATTCCGCAGCGAGATGCTGGATACGTACAAAGGTAATCGTGAAGCACCGCCTGTTGAACTGATTCCGCAATTCGAGGCAGTCAAACAGGTCGCAGCTGGATATGGCATCCCCAATATCGGACTCAAAAATTATGAAGCAGATGACTGCATCGGGACATTGGCATGTCTTTATGCAGAAGAAGGACATCAAGTGACGATAGTTACCGGTGACCAGGATATGCTGCAGCTTGTCCGCCCGAATGTCGATGTGGCCATCATGCGTAAAGGCGAAGGCAACTATGAAGTATTCCAGGAAGCCACCTTCTTGGAACAAAAAGGCCTGACTCCAGCACAAATCATCGATATGAAAGGTTTGATGGGAGATAGCTCGGATAACTATCCTGGTGTCAAAGGAATCGGTGAAAAGACAGCGATTAAGCTGCTGACCCAATTTGAAAACATCGATAAACTGCTGGAGAACTTAACAGAACTGCCCAATGGCGTCAGAAAAAAGATCGAGTCAGACTTGGATAACTTGCATTTGAGCAGAAAGCTCGCGGCTATCCATTGTGAGGTTCCGATCAGCTGTTCTCTGGAAGATGCTGTCTGGGCAGTGGATGAGAAGCAGAAACAAGCGATGCTTGAGGAATTCGAACTGACAAAACTAAGCCGTCTACTGCGCCCGGCTGACCAGCTGGCAAACTAAAAAGCGATTGTGCACAACGCACAATCGCTTTTTTTCATCTGAATTGCTGCAGACGGGAAAAGAAATCCCGCACAAATTCATAAAATAAACGTTCAGAAGGCGCCACTTGCCTTTCCTTCGGCATAATGATACCGACAGATCTCCTGACCTCCGGGAAGGTGATGGGGATTTTTGTTGTCAGCCGGGGCGTGGCATCATAGAATGTACTTTCCGGCAAAATGCTGATGCCGATACTAGCCGCGACAAGGCCCTTGATGGCATCAAGATCTTCGCCTTCCGATGATACAGTCGGTTCAAAACCTGCTTTTTTACACCCATCCATCACCAGCTGCCTCAGCTTATATCCGTCAGGGAAAAGCACAAACTGCTCATTCTGCAGATCCTTCAACTGCAGCTGTTCCCTCTCAGCGAAACGGTGCGCGACAGGTACGAGCGCAGAGAAGCTTTCCGTGAAGAGGATTTCGCCTTCAATCCGGTCATGATCCCTAGGAACCGGGCCGATGAAAGCAATATCAATATCGCCGCGGGATACTTGCTCGATAAGGAATTGATAGGTACCCTGGCGAAGCTGAAATTGAATGTTCGGGTAAGCTTCTTTAAAAGAATAGATGACTGTCGGCAAGAGCTGACCGGCCAAGCTGGTCGGAAAGCCGATTTTGATGGACCCGCGCTCCGGATCCAAATGCTCATCGATTTGCTTTTTCGCATAATCGATTGCCTGCATGGCTGTCTCGACATGGGAAAGGAAGGTGCGGCCGATTTTGGTCAGCTTGACATTTCTACCTTCCCGTTCGAACAAGTCCACCCCAAGTTCATCTTCCAAATTACTGATTTGCCGGCTGATGGCTGACTGTGCAACAAGCAAATATTCGGCCGCTTCCGACATATGCTCCCGCTTGGCAACCTCGATAAAATAGCGCAGTTGACGTAATTCCATGCAGTTTTCCTCCGTTCTATCTCAAAATGAGATTGATTCTATCTAAATTATATATTGTTTCGATCAATCAGAAAACCTACAATGTTCTATAAGACAACATGTCGGTTTCGAGACAGAGAGTGAGGGATTAATAATGGCATTTCATTTTCTACCAAAAGCACAAGGCCTTTATCGCCCGGAATTCGAGCACGATGCATGCGGTATCGGCTTATACGCGCATATGAAGGGGAAAGCCGCCCATTATATCGTTCAAAAAGGATTGCAGCTATTATGTCAGCTGGATCACCGCGGCGGTCAAGGAAGCGATCCCGCATCAGGGGACGGAGCAGGGATCATGGTACAGCTTCCACACCGTTATTTTTCCGAAAAGACGGAATTTTCTTTACCTGAAGCAGGGCTCTATGGCGTAGCCATGATTTTCTTCAACACACAGGACGCACAGCAAGAAGAATTGGAAAGCAAGATCAGCGCGCTTGTGGAAGCAGAAGGGCAGCACGTAATCGGCTGGCGCACTGTACCTGTCGATGACACGCACATCGGCACGATGGCACGCGATGTGAAGCCTTTTGTCCGCCAACTGTTCGTCGGAATCGGCGAGCAGACTGAAAAAGGGCTCCCGTTCGAGCGCAAACTGTACGTGATTCGCAAGCAAGCGGAAAACGAAGCAAAAGAAATGCAGCAGCATTTGTATTTCGCAAGCTTTTCCAGTGAAACGATCGTCTACAAAGGGATGCTGACTTCCGTGCAAGTGGATCAGTTTTATCTGGATCTTCAGGATCCGCTTTTTGAAAGTGCTTTTGCACTTGTACACTCTCGATTCAGTACAAATACATTCCCAAGCTGGGAACGCGCCCATCCAAACCGTTATCTCATCCATAATGGCGAAATCAATACACTGCAAGGGAACGTCAACTGGATGCACGCCCGACAGAAGCAGTTGGTTTCAAAAGCTTTTGGTAAGGACACTGCGAAGATTCTGCCGATTCTTGATACGGACGGAAGTGATTCCTCCATCATGGATAATGCTTTTGAATTCTTCGTGCTTGCGGGTCGCAAACCGGCTCATGCAGCCATGATGATGATTCCGGAACCATGGGATAAGAACCCATACATGAATAAAGAAAAACGTGCATTTTATGCTTATCATAGCACATTGATGGAGCCATGGGACGGACCGACAGCCATTTCATTCACGAACGGCAAACAAATCGGAGCAGTCCTTGACCGCAACGGTTTGCGTCCAGGCCGCTATTATGTGACGAAAGATGATCATCTTATCCTTTCCTCTGAAGTAGGCGTCATTGATGTCGAAGAAGAAAATGTCCTGCTCAAAGAACGACTCAGCCCTGGCAAAATGCTGTTATTGGATATGGAGCAAGGCCGCCTGATCCCTGATGAGGAAATCAAGCAAGAAATGGCTGCGGCACAGCCGTATCAAAAATGGCTGGATGATCATATCGTGGAACTTCATGATCAGACGGTTTCGGACGATAGCGCTATCGAAGATCTTGTCACACGACAGAAAGCTTTCGGCTACACCTATGAAGATGTGAAGAAGTATCTTGTTCCGCTTGTATCGGAAGGCAAAGACCCAATCGGAGCGATGGGGAATGACACGCCACTTTCCGTGCTGTCCGATCGGCCGCAATCGCTGTTCAATTATTTCAAACAGCTATTCGCCCAAGTAACGAACCCGCCAATCGATGCGTATCGAGAGCAAATCGTCACAAGCACGCTTTCTTATCTTGGCAAAGAGGGCAATTTGCTGCATCCGGATGAAACGAATTGCCGACGGATCAAATTATCATCACCTGTCATGACGAATAATCAACTGGAACAGCTGGTATCCGACCAAAGCGGTGATTTCAAGCTGCAGGAAATCCACACATTATTCGGGGAAAATCTGAAGAAAAGCATGCAGCGCATTTTCCAGGAAGCAGAGGAAGCGATCAGTAAGGGTGTCAGCGTACTCGTGCTGACAGACCGCCTCATGTCGGATATTTATGTACCGGTTCCGACGCTGCTAGCTGTGAGCGGCTTGCATCAGCATCTTGTCCGCAAAGGTCTTCGGACGAAGGTCAGCTTGATCGCCTCTGCCGGGGAAGTTAGGGAAGTGCATCATGTTGCAACACTGCTCGGCTATGGAGCAGATGCCATCCATCCTTATCTGGCTTATGCAACAGTGAAGGAAGCGATCGATAACGATGATATTGCATTGTCATATCCTGATGCCATCAGACAATATGCTGCTGCGATGACAGAAGGCGTCGTCAAGGTCATGTCCAAAATGGGAATCAGCACTGTACAAAGCTACCGCGGGGCCCAAATCTTTGAAGCAGTCGGTATCAGTCATCAAGTCATTTCCAAGTATTTCACTGGAACAACATCCCAAGTTGATGGCATCGACTTGAACACGATTGCTCTTGAGGCGAAAAAACGCCATCAGGAGGCTTATAAATCACAAACGACAACCCTTGAAACGGGCAGCGAGTATCAATGGCGTAAAAACGGCGAGCATCATGCGTTCAACCCGAAAACGATCCATACACTGCAATGGGCATGCCGACGCAATAATTACGATTTGTTCAAAGAATATACCGAAGCTGCCGATCAAGAACGGCTCGGCTTCCTCCGCAACTTATTTGATTTCAAGAAAACGAAGGCGATTCCGCTTGCAGAAGTTGAATCGGTGGAAAGCATCGTGACGCGCTTCAAGACTGGTGCGATGTCCTTTGGCTCGATCAGCGAAGAAGCACATGAAGCATTAGCCATAGCAATGAACCGTTTAGGCGGAAAAAGTAACAGTGGTGAAGGTGGCGAAAACGCGAAGCGCTATACGCCGGATGAAAACGGGGATTATCGCCGCAGTGCCATCAAGCAGATAGCTTCTGGCCGTTTCGGTGTCATGAGTTCTTATCTAGTGCAAGCAAATGAGCTGCAAATCAAAGTCGCTCAAGGTGCAAAACCAGGAGAAGGCGGACAGTTGCCAGGCAAGAAAGTGTATCCATGGGTTGCAGATGTTCGGAAATCGACTCCTGGTGTCGGTTTGATTTCTCCGCCTCCGCATCACGATATTTACAGTATCGAGGATTTGGCGCAGCTGATCCACGATTTGAAAAATGCCAATAGCGACGCAAGAATCAGTGTTAAATTGGTCGCAAAAGGCGGCGTCGGAACGATTGCTGCCGGCGTTGCCAAAGGCGCTGCTGACGTTATCGTCATCAGTGGTTACGACGGCGGTACAGGAGCATCGCCGAAAACAAGTATCAAGCACGCTGGTCTTCCATGGGAGATCGGACTGGCGGAAGCACACCAGACGCTTATGCTGAATGGTTTGCGCGACCGTGTCCGTTTGGAGACCGACGGTAAATTGATGACTGGCCGTGATGTTGTCATGGCAGCACTGCTTGGTGCAGAAGAGTATGGCTTTGCGACAGCTCCACTGGTAGTTTTGGGCTGTGTCATGATGCGTGTCTGCCATATCGATACTTGCCCTGTCGGCATCGCGACGCAAAACCCAGAGCTGCGCAAGAAATTCATGGGTGATCCGGATCATGTCGTCAACTTCATGACGTTCATCGCGCAGGAAGTCAGGGAAATAATGGCAGAGCTTGGTTTCCGCACAATGGAAGAAATGGTCGGCCGAACAGACGTGCTGGAAGTTTCCGAACGGGCCAAATCGCATTGGAAAGCAGGTCAGCTAGATTTGAGCAGACTGCTTCATCAAATCGATGGTCCGCGGACTTACAGCACACCGCAAAACCATAAGATCGATATCGCGTTGGATACGACTGATATCCTGCCGCAGCTGGAAAAAGCACTTTCTGGCGAAGGAAAAGTAAATCTGGAAATGCCGATCCGCAATATCAACCGTGTGGCCGGGACGCTTGCAGGAAGCAATATCAGCAAGAAATTTGCCGAAGCTGGTCTTCCGGAAGACACAGTGAATCTGCATTTCAACGGTTCAGCAGGACAGAGCTTTGGTGCTTTCACACCAAAAGGAATGACGCTGAAGGTGACAGGAGATGCCAATGACTATGTCGGCAAAGGCTTATCCGGGGCAAAACTGATCGTCAAAAAACCGGCTGAATTCCAAGCATCCGCTGCCCATCAAGTAATTGCTGGAAACGTGGCGCTGTATGGAGCTACTTCAGGCGAAGCTTATATCAACGGTATGGCTGGTGAACGCTTCGCAGTCCGTAATAGCGGCGCGACAGCAGTTGTGGAAGGAATCGGGGAGCATGGCTGTGAATATATGACAGGCGGTAAGGTGGTCATACTCGGTGAGGTTGGCAAAAACTTCGCAGCCGGAATGTCTGGCGGTATCGCTTATGTCCACACTGCAAATCGGGAAGCATTCAAACAGCTTTGCAATACGGAAATGATCGACTTTGAACAGTTAACAGATAAAAAAGAAATTGCAGAGCTTCGGAGTATGATCGAGAAGCATGCTGCTTACACAGAAAGTGAAAAAGCATCCTTCATCCTGGAAAACTGGGAAGCGGAACTAGCTTACTTTGTAAAAGTGATTCCAATTGATTACCGCAGCATGATGCATCAAATTGATGCACAGCGTGAACTTGGACTTTCTCAGGAGGAAGCGGCCATGGAAGCATTTGTATTGAAGAATCAGCAGCCGCTACCAGTGAAAGAATCCGAGAAACCAGCAGCTGTACATTAAGAAAGAGGTGGAAGTATGGGGAAAGCAACCGGTTTTATCGACTACAAAAGAGAAGAAGCAACTGAACGCGATCCGAAAACGCGCACCGGGGACTGGAACGAATACGCCGCTCCTTTCTCTGATGTTACGCTGAAGACACAAGGGGCCCGCTGTATGGACTGCGGTACACCGTTCTGTCATATCGGCATGGAAATCGGCGGCGCTACATCCGGCTGTCCGATTTACAATCTGATCCCGGAGTGGAACGACCTAGTGTATAAGGGGAAATGGAAAGAAGCATTGGAAAGATTGATGCTGACAAATAACTTCCCGGAATTCACAGGCCGTGTCTGTCCGGCACCTTGTGAAGGTTCCTGTACGGTTGCAATCAGCGACCCGGCAGTGACCATCAAGAATATCGAACGGGCCATCATCGATAAAGGCTTTGAAAATGGCTGGATTACACCACGTATCCCGAAGAAACGGACTGGCAAAAAGATAGCCATCATCGGTTCCGGCCCTGCTGGTCTTGCAAGTGCCGATCAGCTGAACCAAGCTGGTCACTCTGTAACGGTTTATGAGCGTGCTGATCGTGCTGGTGGTTTGCTAATGTATGGTATTCCGAATATGAAGCTCGAAAAAGACGTGGTAGAGCGCCGTGTGAATTTATTACGCCAGGAAGGAATCGATTTTATCCTGAACACAGAAATCGGCAAAGATATCCTTGCTGAGGAGCTTCGCGAACAGTATGATGCGGTCATTCTCTGCACAGGTGCACAGAAACAGCGCGACCTTGTCATCAAAGGAAGGGAAGCAAAAGGAATCCACATCGCTATGGATTATTTGACAGCTTCCACAAAAGCGCTGCTTGATGACAAACACACCATTCAGCCTGCGTTCGATGCTGAAGGTAAAAATGTCATCGTCATCGGCGGCGGAGATACTGGAGCAGACTGTATCGCAACTGCTGTCCGTCAAGGAGCGAAAAGTGTTACGCAATTCGGTAAACATCCACAGCTGCCGCTTGCTCGCAGTGCTGATAACCAATGGCCGGAATATCCGCATGTATTCGGCTTGGAATATGCACACAAAGAAGCAAAAGCGGTCTATGGCCAAGACCCGCGCCAATACTCCATCCAGACAACGAAATTCGTAATGGATGAGCAAGGAAATCTAAAGGAATTGCATACGATCGATATGCAGAAAGTCCGTAATGAACAAGGCATGTTCGTCTATCAGGAAGTCGAAGGATCTGAAAAAGTATGGCCTGCTGAGCTCGTGTTGATTGCGATCGGCTTTGAAGGTACTGAAACGCCATTGCTTACAGAGTTTGGGGTTAACGTTACACCGAATAAACGTGTAGAAGCAGCATATGGAAATTATCGTACGAATGTAGATAACGTTTACGCTGCCGGCGATGCCCGTCGCGGACAAAGTCTGATCGTTTGGGCTATCAATGAAGGCAGGGACGTTGCCAAACAAGTCGATCTTCAGCTTATGGGTGAGACAGTTTTACCTTAATCAAGAAGCAGAATTTCCGTCAGACGGAAGTTCTGCTTTTATTATGCCTTGAGAAACGCCATGGAGCCAGCAACTTGTGAGGATTCCTGCCAGTATTTTGGAAGGACACCTTCATTTTTCTGCTGATCAACCGATAATGTAAAAATGGGGGATTCAATAAGGAGGACCAAAATGTTATTAAAACGAAAAAAAGAGAGAAAAATTGAAACCGAGGAACATGCAAAGCAAACAAAAGAAGCCAAAGTAGTCGTGCAAATCGATGGCGAGCTCAGGAAGCAACTGGATATGATCCATTTGACAGCAGAGGATTTGCGTATCTTGATCAATATGCAGCCGCTTGTTTATCAGGAGATCGACAGTATTGTGAGCCGTTTTTATCAAAACATTACAAATCAAGATAATTTGCTTGCTATCATCGAATCAAATAGTTCCGTTGACAGGCTGAAGCAAACGTTGAAACGGCATATCGAGGAAATGTTTGATGGAAAAGTAGACGGAGACTATGTGGAGAAACGCAAACGAATCGCTTTGATACATGCCAAAATCGGCTTGGAACCGAAATGGTATATGGGAGCTTTCCAAGATCTTCTGCAGCAGATGCTGTCCATTTATGAAAAGCATATTACTGACTTCCACGCTTATCGTACAGCCGTTTTGGCTACGACGAAAATTTTCAATATCGAACAGCAAATTGTATTGGATGCTTACAATACAGAACATGAACGAGTACATATTGAACATATTACAACGCAAGATAAGCTGCATGAGCGCATTCAAGTTACTTCCGAGAGCCTTACAAGCATATTCCTGCAGGTGAACCGAGCTGTAGAGGGGCTGGTTGCATTCTCGGCAACACTGACAGAGCAGAGCAATGAAACGAAACATACAGCAAAAGAAGTCGTGAGTCACTCGGAGGAAGGACAAGCAGGACTTGCATCCCAACAGGAACGGATGCAGCGTATCGGAGAGCAGATGACGATGGTACAGCAGGAACTGATCGCTTTGGAGCAAGCGGCTGCAAAAATTGGCAGCATTGTAGGTCTGGTCGAAGGTATTGCCGAGCAGACAAATCTGCTGTCTCTTAATGCTTCGATTGAATCGGCTCGGGCAGGTGAGCAGGGGAAAGGGTTTGCTGTTGTCGCAAGCGAAGTCCGGAAACTAGCAGAAGAGACGAAAACATCTGTCTCCGATGTCTCAGTGCTTATTCAAGATACACACGCGCAAATCAGCAATGTAAGCAAGTTCATGGCAACGGCGGAGGATTTGATTTCCAATGGTACGGTGCAGCTTGGGGATGTCACCAGTAAATTCGAAAACATCATGACCCATTCCCAGAGCAATGAACAAATCAGCAGCCGGACGGAGGAAAGCATCAAACGATTTTCAGCTGAGCTCACGGATGTGAAAGGAGCCATGGAGCAAGCAGAAGGTATTTTGCGTCGATTGAATGAACTGACAGAAGCATAAAAAAACCAGCAGTCAAGTAGACTAACCTAGTCAAATGGGACATAAAAAAACACCCTTCAAGTGGTACACTTAAACTAAGTGTCAATTTGGAGGGTATTTTTTATGCAGAAAA
>NZ_FMZB01000006.1 GCF_900101385.1 Terribacillus halophilus | reverse complement strand
GTGTTGATGCTTTTGCTCGTTAGAGCTGACGTTGATCTTAATGATCATGTCGTTTAGTTCGTAATTGGTTGTTTTGTTCAGTTTTCAAAGATCAAAATCATGGTGGGCCTAAGTGGACTCGAACCACCGACCTCACGCTTATCAGGCGTGCGCTCTAACCAGCTGAGCTATAGGCCCATATCGTATGTTGTAATAATGGAGCGGGTGAAGGGAATCGAACCCTCGACATCAGCTTGGAAGGCTGAGGTTTTACCACTAAACTACACCCGCATATATTAATGTTAAGATTGATGGATTGGAACTACTGGTCGGGAAGACAGGATTTGAACCTGCGACCCCTTGGTCCCAAACCAAGTGCTCTACCAAGCTGAGCTACTTCCCGGAGTAATAATGGCGCGCCCGAGAGGAGTCGAACCCCTAACCTTTTGATCCGTAGTCAAACGCTCTATCCAATTGAGCTACGGGCGCTTATCTTAAGAACAACTTTTATATCATATCATTCAGCTCATAACTTGTCAACACTTTTTTTGGTGCGGCCGAGAGGACTTGAACCTCCACGGGTTATTCACCCACTAGGCCCTCAACCTAGCGCGTCTGCCATTCCGCCACGACCGCATAAAGTCAAAAGAAAAATGCTGTCTGTGCTGCACAGCATCGGCAGATCTATATGATCATCTTTCATTTTAAACAGATGAGCCATGAAGGACTCGAACCTTCGACCCTCTGATTAAAAGTCAGATGCTCTACCAACTGAGCTAATGGCTCACAACAAAAAAGTAAGCTGGGCTAGCTGGATTCGAACCAACGATCACGGGACCAAAACCCGTTGCCTTACCGCTTGGCTATAGCCCAATAAATGGCGGTCCGGACGGGACTCGAACCCGCGACCTCCTGCGTGACAGGCAGGCATTCTAACCAACTGAACTACCGGACCGAGCCTTGAAAGACTCGTTATGAAAACGATGACCCGTACGGGATTCGAACCCGTGTTACCGCCGTGAAAGGGCGGTGTCTTAACCGCTTGACCAACGGGCCATTTATGATGGCGGAGAAGGAGGGATTTGAACCCTCGCGCCGCTTACGCGACCTACACCCTTAGCAGGGGCGCCTCTTCAGCCACTTGAGTACTTCTCCACTGGCTCCACAGGCAGGATTCGAACCTGCGACCGATCGGTTAACAGCCGATAGCTCTACCACTGAGCTACTGTGGAATGATCTTTATAACATCTTAGCGACCTTATGTATCTTACAACAACTTTCGCTATCTGTCAACCACTTTTGTGATTTTTTTCGTACCGTTCGTCGACGGCTTAATAAATTTATCATGGATTTCAAAACACGTCAACACTTTTCTTGAAAGTTTTTGTTTTTATTTCTCCAATATACTTCTGTCCTCCATCTTTTTCAGCTTCCCTCCACATTTACCACATCCATATTTACGTGTATCGACTGCCTTTCTGCGCTTATACATATGTCCGCATTTTGTACATTGATAAGATAGCAGCTGCTTTTCTGTTACAGATGGAAGCACATTGCAAAAGCGCGGTGAATTGGTTCGGTGCAGCAACTCCCGAAATTCTGGATCACGATGGCCATACCCTTTGCCTTCGATATGCAAATGATAATGGCATAGTTCGTGCTTGATGATTCCAATCGTCTCTTCTTGTCCGAGTTCATCCAAGTACTTGGGATTGATTTCAATGATTCTTTTCCCCGGCAAATATCTGCCTCCGGTCGTCCGGAGACGATTATTGTACCTTGCTCTATCAACAAATGGCTTTTGAAACCATACAATAGAAATTTCTTCGACGATTTGTTGCAGATTATGCATGGTGATTTCTTTCATTACATAAGCACCTCCTGTTTCAGTCATGCATATGATGCTGCAGACATTCATTTTTCCCGACATCCAAGGGCTGCAGGAGGTAAAAGAATGCCTAATTGGTTGAAAAATCAACTATCACAAGCTTTTCTCACAAAAAACGTAAACCAATTGAAGGTGTTGAACCAATGCTGGTTCTTCTATAAGCAGAAACAGCATTCCAACGGCGGCTAAAGCCCCTGTCCCACACGGGAC
Organism: Terribacillus halophilus; assembly: GCF_900101385.1. GTDB lineage: Bacteria > Bacillota > Bacilli > Bacillales > Amphibacillaceae > Terribacillus > Terribacillus halophilus. The sequence continues at coordinate 233,889 of NZ_FMZB01000006.1, read as the reverse complement.
AGGGGCTTTTCACTGCTGCTGTTACTTCACCATTGTAAGGGCTATTCGCTGTTTGTCAATGTCCACTTTATCTACCCAGACAGTGACAACATCCCCCACCGAAGCGATATCCATTGGATGTTTCACGAATTTATTCGACATTTTGGATATATGGACAAGCCCATCTTGTTTGACTCCTATATCGACGAATACACCGAAATCGACTACGTTGCGGACAGTTCCCTGGAGCTCCATACCTTCCTTGAGATCTTCCATTGCCAATACATCTTGTTTCAATAATGGCTGAGCCAAATCATCACGCGGGTCTCTTCCCGGTTGATTCAGTGCCTGTATGATATCCTGCAGCGTTAATTCACCAATATCGAACTCGACTGCAATCTGGTTGATATCCAGATCTGCCAGCTTCTCTTGCAGCTGAACGCTGCCTATATCCGCAACCGTTGCACCAAGCCGCTCCAAAAGCTGTTTCGTAATCGTATAGCTCTCTGGATGGATCGGTGTCCTATCAAGCGGCTCCTCGCCATCCAAGACACGTAAGAAACCGATACTCTGCTCATATGTTTTACTTCCAAGCCTTGGAATGGATTTCAGTTGCTTACGCGATGTGAATTTGCCAACCTCATTCCGTTGCTTCACCACATTTGCTGCCACTGTCTTACTAAATCCAGAGACGTACTGCAGCAAAGATTCCGAAGCTGTATTCACATTAACCCCAACTTGGTTTACCGCAGTTTCCACGACAAACCCGAGAGAGTTATTCAGCTTTTTTTGACTTACATCATGCTGATATTGCCCCACACCTATCGATTTGGGATCAATTTTGACCAACTCTGCTAACGGATCCTGTATTCTGCGACCAATGGAAATAGCACTGCGTTCCTCCACTTGCAGATCAGGAAATTCCTTTCTGGCCAATTCTGATGCGGAATACACACTTGCGCCAGCTTCATTTACGATTATATAAGCGACACTGCTCCCCGCTTGGCGAATCACATCCGCAATGAATTGCTCTGTTTCCCTTGATGCAGTTCCATTTCCTATGGCTATCAGTTCGACATTGTATTTATCCAGCAATCCATCGACTACCTTTTTCGCACCTTTGACATCGTTGCGCGGTGCTGTAGGATAAATCACATTTTTTTCAAGCAGCTTTCCTGTCTCGTCGATTACAGCCAGTTTACAGCCTGTACGGAATGCCGGGTCCACACCTAATACGACACGCCCTTTCAATGGCGGTTGAAGCAAGAGATTCTTCAAATTCTCCGAGAAGATTTTAATGGCTTGTCCTTCCGCCTTCTCCGAAAGCAAAGCACGAATTTCCCGTTCTACCGACGGCTGGATGAGTCGCTTATAGCTATCCTCGATCACTGTTTTCAATGCCGAAGCAACTTCAGCAGAAGTCCTTTGCTTGATGATTTTACGATTAAGATAAGCTAGGATGTCATCCGCAGGAGGCTCAACAGTAACCCGCAAAATACCTTCCTTCTCACCTCGGTTGACAGCCAAGGTTCGATGGGAAGCCATTTGACGGATCGGCTCCTGATACGCATAGTACATTTCGTATACGCCTTTTTCATCGTCTTCTGCCTTTTTGACTTTGGTTAAAAGAATGCCTTGCTTCTCGGTCTTTTCTCTAATATAATCCCGGAAAGCCGCTTGCTCACTGATCCATTCCGCCACTATGTCGCCAGCACCTTGCAGCACTTCTTCCACAGTATGTAACTCTATTTGAGGGTCCAGATAGTTCTGCGCTTCTTTTTCAAGGTTTGGAATAGTTTGTTCATACAGCCCTTTTGCAAGAGGCTCCAATCCTTTTTCTTTCGCAATCGTTGCCTTTGTCCTCCGCTTTTGCTTATACGGACGGTACAAATCTTCCACGCGCTGAAGCTGCATGGCTGCTAGGATATCGCGATTGAGTTCCTCCGTAAGTTTCCCTTGCTCCTCAATCAAACGGATCACTTCTGTTTTCCGTTGGTGAAGCTGCTGTGCATATTCCCACTTATCTTGAATTGCTTTGATTTCTACTTCATCGAGAGCTCCCGTCTGCTCTTTTCGGTACCTGGCAATAAACGGTACAGTATTGCCCTCTCCCAGCAGGTGGATGACCTGTTTGATGGATGACTGTTTAATTGCTGTTTCTTTTTCGACCCATTGTATGAGTCTGTCTTGAATCGATGCTTCCAATATTGTTCCTCCTGACTGCTGCTATCCTCATTGTATCAGAATTGCGGGGCAGATAAAAAAAGGATCAGCACCTGAGTCAGGTAGTGATCCTATTCTGTGTATTTCATAGCAATCAATGTAATATCATCTTCATGTGGCTTTTGTTTGCTAAGAGCGAACATATCCCTTATTTTCCGGGCTTCCTTTTCTTTGAAAAGATCCTGCGTAAGCTCATTATCAGAAACCCCATCAGAAAACATAACGAATATCATATCGTCTTGCAGAATTCCACGTGATATCTTGTACTTCCTTGGATATCCTGCAAGAAATCCTTGGCTCGGTATACACCGCTCTTTTTTACCGCTTGTAATCGTCATGATTCCGATATTGCCAATGGAAGTGAAGGAATAAGTGCTTGCCCGATAGTCCACCTTCAAGATACCGAGCACGACTCCGCGTTTACCGACCAGTACTTCATTCGATCTTTTGATCAACTCATCGATTCCGCTATACACATGGTCACGGATTACATCTATCACTACTTGTGATGACTCTTTGGCAAATTCCCCGCTTCCAAGACCATCAGCCAGCACACAGATGAATTCATGTTCCGATTCATGGTAGAAGTAACTATCTCCGCAATAATAGTTTCCTTTTTTGGGCTCCTGGAATGCCGACACTTCCATATGCAAGTAGAAATCATTCAAAACTGTCAGCACCCTCGGCTTGCAAGGCTTCCCGCAGCTTACGCAAAGCTCTTCTCTGCAGACGCGATACATGCATCTGAGAAATGCCGAGTCTTTCTCCGGTGTCTTTTTGGCTCATATTTTCGAAATAAGTACAGCGAAGAATTTCCTGCTCCCGCTCACTAAGAATCGGAAGCACCTTTTCCAGCAGCATTCTGCGGTCGATATCTTCGTAACCATTATCCGTCGAACCTACCAAATCGAGGATCGCTACCGTACTGCCGTCCGAGTCAGCTTCAATCTTTCTGTCAACAGATAATGCCTTATAGCTTTTACCCATTTCCATCGTTTCCAATATGTCCTCCTCGGACACTTCCAGATAAGCAGCGATTTCTGCCACAGTCGGCGACTTCTGATTCTCTGTCGTCAGTTCGTCGATTGCCTTGCGTATTTTCGGACCCAGCTCTTTGATCCGCCGCGGCACATGGACGCTCCATGTCTTATCGCGGATGAAACGTTTGATTTCCCCAATGATGGTCGGGATGGCAAATGATTCAAAAGACTTGCCGAAATCCGGATTGTATCGTCGGATTGCCGCAAGCAAACCCAGCATTCCGACTTGGACCAAATCTTCATGGATGGAACTGTTCTTGGAATATTTCCTTGCTATGGATACGACGAGGTCTTTGTATGTGAGTACGATTTTTTCTTGGATTTCTTCATCTGTGGGATGCTTTTGCAGATGATCTATCCATTTATAAACCTCATCCTCACGGTTATTGTGTGGTTGAGATTTGGTCGTCATCTAGCCCCACCTCATTTTCATGAAGGTATTTCGTCATGAGGACGATCACTCCAGAATCGCTGTTGATTTCCACTTTGTCCATCAACGCGTCAATCAGGAATAAACCGAAACCGCCCTCCCTCAGTTGTTCGATGGGTTCTGCAGCCTCATACGGCCCAATATTCCGTTTTACTTGATCCAAGTTGAAACTGCCGCCGTGATCAGCGACCATCACTTCGAGACGATTCTCATATACACCGAAACCAATCGTAACTTCGCCATCTTCATCTTTTTCATATGCATGGTTTACTGTGTTCGTCACAGCCTCGGAAATTGCAACCTTTAAATCCTCGATATCCTCGTAGGAAAAACCCATCCGGTTTGCAACACCTGAAGCCGTCAAGCGAATCACACCAACGTATTCTGGTTTAGCCGGTACTTTGATCTCGATAAAATCGAAAGATTCCATAATTAATAGCCACCTCGTACTGTTTTGTCAACATCGATCACATCGATCAAACCTGTAATCTCGAACAAACGGTATACACGGTCCTGCAACTGTACGAGCTTCAATTCACTGTTGTTTTCTTTCGTCGATTTCAACCCACTTACGAATACGCCTAATCCGGTACTGTCCATATAGTTCACCTGCTCCAGATTGACTTCGACTTTATTCCCCTCTTTACTCGTCAGGGATAAAAGTGTTTCTTTCAATTTGGGGGCTGTATATGCATCTATTTCACCAGCTAAAAGAACAATTGATTTTCCTGTGTGTTCTTGTACGTCAACAGTTAAGTTCATCCTGTACCTCCTAATGGCTAGTTACCATCCTATGTAATACCCGTTTGTTCTCCATTCAAACATCTTTTTTGATAATAATTAAAGTGAAGTCATCTCGCAGGTGAAAATCCTGTAGTTTTTCGAAATGCTTATATACATTTTCCACCAATTCCTGTGCTGATAGATGGGAGAAGCCCTTGATGACCTCAAGCACTTCCTCACTCTCAATGAAGCGATCGCCCTGACGGCATTCCGTAACGCCGTCCGTCAGCAGGATGATCATATCCCCCGCGTGGATTTCCCTTTCATATTGGCGATATTGCGCCATGTCCGTAACACCGAGGACGACCCCTTTTGCCCGGATCTCCTCGAATGTATCATCAGCAGCATGATAATAAAAACCAGGCTCATGCCCTGCAGATGAATAGGAAATCGTACTGGCTGCCGGGTTGAAAAGAGCATAAAACATCGTGATGAACATGCTTGGGTCGACATTGCGTTCCACTACCCGATTAAGGCTTTCAAGAATCTCACTCGGGTTTTTATGCTCAGACGGAAAACTCTCCATGGCATATTTGATCATGGACATACATAATGCCGCCGGGATGCCTTTACCGATCACATCCGCCACTGTGATACCTACAGTACCGTCTTCGTGATGTATGAAGTGATGATAATCACCATTCATCTGATTCGCAGGTACGCTGACAACACCGATATCAAAACCTTCCACATCAGGCTTTTCGGTGGACAGCAATGTATTCTGCACCCGGGCTGCCACGGAGATCTCCGATTTGATCTCGAGCTGCGCTTCCCGCAGATCCTGGAATTCCTGTAGTGCCAGTCCGTAGGAAATCATCACCTCCAATAGGAAGCTCATCGAGTGCTGTATATTCTCCGGAAGATCAGGATAGATATCTTCCAGCGCATTGATATGCGTGTTGATGATCTCCTCCAGCGATATATTGTGCTGGATGGAGCGTTTACTTATCTGCTCCGCCTCATATAAGGCAGACTCATCTTGTGTATCGATGTATTGCTTGAGCAGTTCCCGATAGTGGGATAGATCTAGCTTAAGTGCGTCCACCTGGCATCATCCTCCTCTAACGGACCCATTTAACGACGCGAATTTCCGTCCCTTCGCCTGTCTTTGAACTGATATCGAATTCATCCATCAGGCGTTTTACACCAGGAAGACCTGCGCCCAGACCTCCGGATGTGGAGTAACCATCCTCCATCACCTGACTGATATCTTTTATACCGGGACCTGTGTCGATTGCAATGATGCAAATTCCGCGCGAACCGACATTCTCTACCTCATCAAAGCAGATTTTTCCACTTCCAGCATAAAGATAGATATTACGCGCAAGCTCCGAAATAGCAGTAGCGATACGAGCTTGATCAACGATCCCAAAGCCCAGCTTTTTCGAAAAGTCGCGACCGAATTGTCTTGCACCGACAATGTCCCATTCTTTCTGTATATTCACACAGGTTCTGAAGTCCATTTTCACTCCTCCAGTTCCTGGCGCAATTTGATCAATCCTTGTTCCAGATCTAATGCCGTCGTTACCTCATTCAAATGAATGCCCAGGTCAATAAGTGTTACTGCCACTGCTGGCTGGATTCCGGTCAGGACGACTTTTGCACCCATCAAGTCGGACATCGTCACCACATCGCCCAGTACTTTGGCAATGAAGGAGTCGATGATGTCAACGGAAGTCAAGTCGATGACTACCCCTGTTGCTCCGCTTTGATGGATTTTATTGAGCAAGTCTTCCTGGAATTGAATCGCAGTCTGATCATCCAAGTCGATCTGGATACTGATCAGCAAATAGTTATGCAGCTTCAATATCGGGATTCTCACGATTGTTCACTCCTATCAAGCGTATCGATCAGTTCTTCTATAGTCTGTTCTTCGCTGTTTGTTTGTACGATCATTTGATTCGTCATTTCCAGAGCAGTAGTGAAGCCTTTGCGCAACGAGCTCTTCGTCGGGAATTTACTAAGATCAATTCCTAAATTCACTATTGTCTGCGCAATCTCCGGTCGGATGCCGACAAGAATACAAGTAGACCCGACAAGCCTCACTGCTTCGGCAGCCTGGATGATATGATGCGCGACCATTGTATCTACAACCGGCACGCCTGTAATATCAATCAGCACTACTTCTGCGTGATGCTTGATCACTCCATCGAGCAGATTCTCCATGATGAATTTAGCCCGCTCGGTATCGATCGTTCCAATCAGCGGCATGACTGTGATGTTATCCATGACCGGGATCAAAGGTGCGGATAATTCCTGCAACGCGACACGCTGAAGGGATACTGTATTTTCCCAGTTGCCGGAGTACTCGTTCACAAGTTGATTGATAACCGGGTTCACAAGCTCGTCCACATGCCTTAACACTTTCGACACAGGGACATCCAATTCTTCATGATCAATAAGAAATTCAACTGCGACGCGTTTGAAAAGCTGAAGTCCCTCCGTAAGATAGCTAAGCGGCCAGCCAAGATTGATAACCCGTTCTGTAAAGCTGTCAAGATCAGAAGTCAAACTCTCTTTCTCGACACTGCCGAAAATGATATTGACGAATTCTCGGTTCGTATTCTCGAAAAGTTCCTGTGAAATAGATGAATTTGCGACTTCTTTCTGTTTCTCTGCGACTTCCTCAAGCCACATATGAACCAGATTGTTACTATTTTCAACCAGAATCTCCTTCAGATTTTTTGCCATCATGAAACCCCCGTATTGTAACGTTCACCTTGTCAAAGGCTGTATGATGCCAGTCATATATTCAAGGTCACTTTTATCTACTTATTAATCTAACACCTATATGTCCGCCTTGCCAATAAGGCGACTTCTTTTTAGTATATACCATAATCCAACGGGACTGAAATCAAAACAAAAAAGCCCTTACGTTTCCGTAAGGGCTGGTCCGTACCTAGAACTCTGTAAGGCCTAGACTTATTTCAAGTGCTCGATTGATATTCCCCATCATCTGAGGGTCAAGCTGGGTGATCTTATCGGTCAGACGCTGCTTGTCGATAGTTCGGATCTGTTCCAGAAGAATGACGGAATCCCGTTCAAAACCATACTTCTTGGCATCGATCTCCACGTGGGTCGGCAGCTTGGCTTTTTGGATCTGTGCCGTGATCGCCGCTATGATGACGGTCGGACTGAATCTGTTTCCGATATCATTTTGCAGGACCAACACTGGGCGCACGCCCCCCTGTTCCGATCCCACTACCGGGGACAGGTCGGCGAAATAGACTTCGCCTCTTTTAACGATCAAGGGCCTACACCCCGCTTACAAGGCGCTCTAACGTTATTTCTGCCTCCTCTTCAGCTTGGAAAGCTTCTGAAGCGATATTAAGATTAATACGTGCCATTTCCATGTATCCTTTTTGCATGGTTTCACGGATATTCTTTCTTTCCTGCACGTATGACTTCGTTGCTTGATAGAAGAAATGATCGAGACTATTGTTATTATTCTGCATCAAACCATCCACCTCATTCAGGAGTTTCTTAGGCAGCTTTACAACGATTTCTTGTAAGCCTTCGGACACAACCATACACCTCCACCAATTCGCTCGGGTCGTTTCTGTAAAAATCCATTTCCATCATACCATCCGAGCATTGTGTTTGCAAAGGACCCTCCGGAACTTTTTGATAAAAAAAGCCTTTTTCAAACAAAAAACTTGGGAGAAAGGCTGGCTTTCTGCCGAAAATTACAAGCTTTCGCCGGGAGAAAGCGCATTGGCGACTTCGACAATCCTGCCAGAGCGTTTGTAAACGCGCGGCATGCGTGCGGCGATGAGGCAAGGAACCTCATAATTTATGGTATCGATCCAGTCTGCCACTTCATCCATGCTGATAAATGCATTCTGCTGCATTCCAATGAGAACAACCTCCGTACCGTTCGGATAAGCTTTATCGAGCTTCACCATGCATTGATCCATGCAGACCCTGCCGACAATCGGCATTCGTTTGCCTTCCACAAGTACCTCGAAGCCTTGCATCTTACGGATCCAGCCATCCGCGTAGCCAATCGGCAGTGTCCCGATCCACTCGGCTTTATTTGTTTCATAGGTTGCACCATAACTTACAGCTTCATGCGCTTCAAGCTGTTTGACATGTACAAGCTTGCTGTGTAGGGAAAACGCTTGGCGGAGAGCTATCGGATGCTCTTCTTTGACAATCTTCGACGGATACAGTCCGTACATGCCAATGCCAAAACGGACAAAATCCGACTCATCCGCAGCAAAGCGCATACTTGCTGCGCTGTTGTCACTGTGTACGATGAGTGGATGCGGCCATGCTTTCTGCAGCGATTTGTATAGCTTATCAAACTTACTCCGCTGCCCTTCGAAATATGCCAAATCCGCATCGTCAGCTGTTGCAAAATGCGTATAAACACCTTCCAAGTGAAGAGATGGGACGTCAAGCAACGGCAAGGCTGCATGGATCTCCTCCTCCGTCCGGAAACCCAATCTTCCCATTCCCGTATCAAGCTTCATATGCAGCTGCAGCGGCTTACGGAATCGCTGGGTACGTACGGCCTCCAACCAATCCTTGCGATAGAAAGTCAGCGAGATATCGTGATCTGCGGCAATCGCCGCATCCTCCGGTCTTGTCGCCCCAAGCACAAGGATGGCTGCATGGACACCATTCTTACGCAGATGGAGCGCCTCATCCAAAAAAGCGACCGCCAGGGCTTGAGCCCCTGCATCCAACGCCGTCTGCGCGACTTGCACATAACCATGTCCGTATGCATTCGCTTTGACAACTCCATAGATCCCTTTGTCTTCTCCGATATGCGCTGCCAGTTGCTTTATATTATATTCAACATGATCGAGATTTATTTCCACCCAGGAATCCCGATAAAAATGATCGTTCCGCATATGTATTCATCTCCTAGAATTTTTACCTTTGCCTATTATAACAGGAAAATAAAAAAGCAGACTCGGTTCGTCTGCTCTCAATCGTTATTTCATAGCCTGCCCATTGATGGATGCGGCTACTTCCTGTATCTCTTCCCTGGTCAATTCCTCACTGGCAAGCATATAATCCACACCATTATGTGTCCAGGTCAGACTGGACGATGTAATGGCTCCCACGGTGAAACCGAGACTAAAAGGCTCCCCGCTTGCAGGCGTTGCAGCAGCCGGCGCGATTTCCGATACATCCGCAAGTTCCTGTATCAAAGTAAAGCTCTTTTCACCTTCATAAGTCAAAATCACACGTTCCTTCCCATCCGCACTTACTTCCTTCTCCTCGGCAAGCGTTGCGCCGACTGTTTCGGTAGGATACAGTACCGTCAACCCTTGCTGCTCGGTTGGTGTGGCAGAAGCAGGTACGCCGGATAAGGAACCTGTCATATTGTTTTCCAGTTCAAAATCCTTTTCTGTGAACTTCGGATCCAGCTTGAATGCGGAGAACGTCACTTCAACCATTGGTTTCTTATCTTTGTCCAAGACCTTCACCAGCTCTGGTGTGTATGTCTTTTTATTGAAATAGATTTCTTGATAAGGTAGTGTCGTATTGTTCTGATAAGTCGTTTTTGTCTGGAAGACATAATGTTCTTCCGTTGTTTCAAAAGTAGCATTTCCATCCTTCAAAACATCCTGGACAAGCGACTGGTACAAATAAGGCTGACTGCTGTTATAAGGCCATTCGCTTTGGAATTTGAAGCTTTTTCTCAAAGCCGGGGTGAGCACAAATACACCATCCTTATTACGCAGGATCACCTGACTGCCTTGTTCGTCAGCATCGTTTTTCAATAAAACCCGGTATTGGTCATCTTTTTGATACCATATATCGATTCCGTAGGCTTGCTGTTCTTCCCCTGTGTTCAGCTTCATAGTGGCTTCGGCCTTATAGCCTTGCAGCTCAGCCGATGTCTCCTCCAGCTTTTGGACTACTTCCTCGCGGGAAGCATCGCTGCAGCCGGCTAATAAAAATAAAAAGGCAGCAAAGACAATCAAACCAGCAAATCTTTTCATGGTCACACTCCTTTGTCAGCTATAAAGCGAACAAAGAGAACATGCCACCATCAATCGGAAATGTCACGAAAAACCTTGGCCAGCCCTTTCATAAGATCAGTTGCCAGCAGATCCTGCTGCGAATGCATCTCTTTTACCAGCACATCTGCTGCTTTTCCATGGACGTAGACTCCGTTTGCGATTGCCTCCATCAGATTTTCGTGCTGCATCTGCATAGCCAGCAGAATACCCGAGAGTACATCTCCGCTTCCGCCTTTTCCAAGGCCAGGGTTTCCTGTCGTATTGACAATCTGGCTGCCGTCAGGGGCGGTGATGATCGTGTACGTTCCTTTCAGCACGAGATGTACCTGGTGTACAATCGCAAATTTCCGGGCGAGCTCGAAAGGATTTTCCAGGAGCTCCGGCACTTTCATATCCAAGAGCATCGCCATTTCGCCAGGATGAGGCGTCAATATCGTAGGAGCTTGTCTATTCCGCAGGATCTCCAAGTCGGATTTGATATGATGAAGACCGTCAGCATCCAACAGGACAGGAACCTCTGCCTGCTCCAGCACCCTTTTGGTCAAGGCTGCTGTCGCTTCGCCCCTACCCATCCCCATACCAACGACAATACCATCATATGCACTCACATCCAGGGTTTCCGAGTCGACTATCACGCCATTCTCGCCTTCCAAGACAGCGAATGTCGCTTCAGACAAGTGAGCTGATACAGTCGGAATGACTTGACGTAATGTACCGACGGTAAGAAGACCCGCCCCGGCTCGTAAAGCAGCCATGCTGGACATCGTAACTGATCCTGGCATCTCCGCCCCTCCCCCGATGAGGAAGCCTTTGCCATGGGTTCCTTTGTGCGAAAAAGGCTGTCGGTTCGGAAATGACCGCTTCACGTCCTGTTTTGTCCAAATCCTGGCACCGGCTTGTCTGCCTAAATAAGCAACGGGCAGACCGATGGATACGGTATGCCACTTTCCGTAATGTGCTGCTGTCTTCTGGATAAATACGCTTGGCTTTGGCGCTTCGATGACGAAGGTATGATCGGCGAAAATCGCCTCTGAGAAATCCGAGGCATCATCCGCCGGTACACCAGAAGGCAAATCAATGGCAAAAACAAGTGCATCCGCTTCATTGACAGCCTGTACAGTTTCCTTATAAGGGCTTTTCAGCTTACCTCTGACACCCAAGCCGAGCATCGCGTCAACAATGACATCCGCTTCTTTCAATGCTGCTTGGAAAGTATCTGCTTCGACATCCATCACTTCACCGCCAAGACGGTCATAGACTTGCTGATGCATGGCGGCATCAGCTGTCAAATTTCGCCCGACCTGAACGGCAGCCACGTCATATCCTTCATTCAGCAGTGTTCTAGCTACCACATATCCATCGCCGCCATTATTGCCAGAGCCACAGAGGACAATTATCCGGTCCGTGGTTCCGATCAGCGGTTTCATCCGTTCAGCGATGGCTCGTCCAGCAGATTCCATCAGGATGCTGCCGACTATTCCAATATCCTCCATCGCATAGCGATCCACTTCGTACATTTCCTTTGCGGTGACAATATACACGCTGTTCCCTCCTACCCGCACTACAATCTATGAGACATGCCCAAGAAATATGCAGACAAGTCTATTTGCCTTGTGTAATGATCACTTGTGCTGCTGCATATGCATCCGAATGTGTGATCGACAAGAAGACGAGCTCCTCCTCTGTCAGGTCAGCAGAATTCAAAACTGGCGCTCCTGCTTCATTGGGCAATATTTCAATATCATGAAGGCCCAGTTTGCCTAATCCGGTCCCCCTTGCTTTTGCATATGCTTCCTTGGCCGCAAAACGACCAGCTGCAAATTCCATCTTCCGTTTATCCGATGTCAGTGATTCATAGTGCGTTTTTTCCGATTTCGTCAGGATCCTGTCCAGGATCCTCTCATTATGCTCAATCGCTTTCTTAATTCGTGCTAATTCTGTAATATCTAAACCGATACCCTTAATCACGGCTGTACAACCTACCTTCCAGCTGAATTTCTCTACCGAGTATTGTACCCTATATGTATAAAAGCAGGGAGGAAAGTTATAGGATGTAAACAAAGCAAATTTTTAATGCTTTCCGTTTTGCTGATTAATAGAAGGAGGAATTCGATTGTTCCGCAGGACCGAAACCTTTAAAGAATATTTGTACGCTTATCCTGTCATCAGTTTAATCGTGGCAGTCAATCTGCTGCTTTGGATCATAACCGGACTGTTCCAGAATCCATTCGGGAACAGCCTGTATCAATTAGGTGCAGGTGTGAATCTATTCATCTCGGGCGGAGAATTTTGGCGGCTGGTCACGCCGATTTTCCTGCACGCTCCTGGAAGCGTCTCGCATGTATTATTCAACTGCTTTTCCCTGGTAATCTTCGGACCTGCCCTTGAGCAGATGCTGGGCAAACTGAAATTCAGCTTATTTTATTTGCTTACAGGAATCATCGGAAACGCTATTACGTATATACTGGACCCTTACAGCTTTGTCAGTCATATTGGTGCCTCCGGTGCCATCTACGGTTTGTTCGGATGCTATTTGTTCATGGTATATTTCCGCAAGCACTTGATTGATTCCGGAAATGCACAATTGATACTCATCATTTTTGTGATTGGTATCATCATGTCCCTCTTTTCTGCAAATATAAACCTCACAGCACATCTGGCAGGAGCTGTGGGAGGATTTGTACTGGCTCCGCTCTTCCTTATCAAAGCCAATCCGTTCTCGATTTATCGGAACAAACGTCCGCCTCAGCGGGAGGATGACACGGGCTTTGATCCAGACCGCTGGAAAAAGCGTCCGTATGGAAGACGCACCAATAAGAAGCTGGTTCTCTGGATCGTTATTGCAGCCTTGGTGCTGATCGGCATCTACGACTATATGAATTGAACCGCACAGCTACTGTGCGGTTCTTTTTTGGCTTCGGAAGGAATACCAATCATATGCCTCATCTGCATCCTTCTCCTCCAAGTGTTTTACTTTGAATCTGCTTCCGGCAGTACCTCCTGATGCAACAGCAACCTTCAAAGTCCCGAGCTGCTTTTTCGATTGGAAGTAATGCTGGGATTCATAGAAAGTCTGCACCCTTTTACGATGCACATGAACGGTCACACGAGTCAGTTCCCGGTACCGCATGGTCAGCGTATCTGCCGTCCATGATACTCCGGCATCCCGATAGTCCAACACACAAAATATGATGGTAAGTACAACAAGCACCAGAGCAAACAGTCCATACCCGCCGAAGAAATAAATGAGCACACCTGTGATGAGAACGGATATTGCTAATGGAAGGAATAAATATCTCATGAATGCCCGCTTCGGCGGTTTCCGATAAGCAGTCTCGACTACATAATCAGAAAGAAGCTCTTCCAAGAAGGCTTGCAGCTCCTTTTTCCTTAACAGAGGGAAGAGGACAGTGGAAATGTTCTTTTCGTCTTTCCCAGCTTCCCCTCCTGCTATTTCCGCACTGACCGCCAGCAACCCGAATGGCTGACGGAAAATATTCTCCTCCACCTTCACCGCCTGAATCCTATGCAGTGGTATGGTCATTTCCTTACGTTCCAAGAGACCTCTTTGAATGAAAAGCTCATTTCCCTGCTTGGATATTTCAAAGAAGCAATATTTCAGGATTGTACCAATCATCGCTACCATCCACGTCACCGCCAAACTGCCGACTGCAAAAAGGATGGACAAAAGCAGACTCTGCTCCAACAGCCAGTGATAGAAGAATGAATAGATATTAATATCCATGACATTGTCAGCTTGCTGTGTGATTGCAAATAGAAAACCAAAAATGATTCCTGTTCCGCCCGAAGTCGCAGCAGCTGCTAACAAGCGACGAAAACTGAGCCGGTAGCTCACTTTATGCTCTGAAAGCTTTATATCCTCTGTATTTTCAAGAACAACATCTTGCTCTTTTCTTTTTACAAATTGCTGGATTGCTGATGCATCCAATTTGGAAAGGGCCGGAATTACCCCCTCCGCTTCTTTTCCGCCGCCAGCTGTCTGTACTTCCAGCTTCACCAGCCCAAATAATCTGTGAAAGATATTGGCACTTGTATTCACCGAGTGGATACGATGTCTGGATATATACCTTTTCTTCCGGACGAAGATGCCAGATTCTATTCGCAGCTCATCATCTTCCGTGCGATAAGTGAATCGGAACCAATAGAGAAATGCAAATAATCCGATAATCAGCAGGATTCCGCCACCTAGCACGAATGGAAGCCACCAAAACATGGCACTTATATTTTTTATGACAGCAATAAAACCAATCGCCATCGGGATGATGACATCCTTGATAATCTTCAGCATTCGGAGGAAAATGCTGATGGGATGCATCCGTCTCGGTTCAGACATCGTCTTCCTCCACGCGCGCAAGCACTCCAATCCGATCACGCAGCTCTAGCGCTTCCTCCAAAGCAAGAGCTGGTATATGGTGCGTCGTTGCCGCTGTCGAAACAGATACCGTAGCCAAACCGAATTTCTTCAGGACCGGGCCTTGCTCCGTATCGACATGCTGCACCCGTATCATCGGCACAATTGTCTGTGTCACAATGAGAATGCCGCTTTGTATGTATATTTCTTGCTCAAACACCTCATAACGCCATCTCTTCCACCGCACTGCCGGAAGCAGCCAAATAAAAATGAATAAGGCAGCAATGAGAACAGCCCATCCTATATACAGGATATAATCGGGAATGGACCATGCATTTTGAAAATATGTAACAACCCCCGCCGCAATGATCGGCAGCAGCATATATAGACTTGCATTTATCCTCCATACTTTCTTTGCATTGGCTGCAATTCTATTGCTTGGTTGTGTCTTCATACAATTCCCCCTCTTTCCAGTTATATCATACGATTGGACCAGAAATTTGTTTCATCGAATAATAATCCATAAAAAAACAGACACCTTCTCAGGTGTCTGCCTCTATTAATTATCGTTATTGCGTTTGCCGCGATAGCCGCCGCTGTTATTGCGTTTGCCTTGTCCTTGATAGTTACGGCTGCGAGGCTTACCATTGCGACCGCCATAACCGCGTCTGTCGCCATTACCGCCTCGGGAACCGCCGCGATATTTCTTCTTATCCTTGAAGCTGCCTTTCACACTGACAGGAGCAAGGGAAGTAATACGAACCGGTGTATTACGGCGCTCTTTTGTCAGCATTTTCAAAGCAGCTGCCACAACTGTTTCAGCGCCGAACTGGTTGATCAGGTCATTTGCTTTTTCGTTGTATGCTTTTAGATCTTTGTTTTCAATCGTACGCATCATTTTATCGATAGCGATCTGCTGCTGTCCTTGTGCAGCTTCATCGTTTGTCGGAGCATCTTTACGTGCAATCTTGCTCTTCGTTGTTTTTTCGATCAAATGCAGGTGAGAAATCTCTCTAGGCGTGATAAAGGAGACAGCTCGTCCAGTTTTACCAGCACGTCCTGTACGACCAATACGGTGTACGTAGCTTTCCGGATCCTGCGGGATATCGAAGTTATATACATGTGTTACATTAGAGATATCAAGACCACGTGCGGCAACGTCAGTCGCAACCAAAATTTCTACGCGGCCATTTTTGAATTTGTTCAACACGGACATACGCTTGCCTTGTGTAAGATCGCCATGAATACCTTCTGCGCGGAAACCGCGAGCCTGCAGGCCTTCTGTCACTTCATCAACACGTTTTTTCGTTCTGCCGAAAATGATAGCCAATGTTGGCTCATCGATATCAAGCAAGTTGGAAAGTGTATCGAATTTCTGTCTTTCCTGAACTTCGATGTAAGACTGATCGATATTCGTTACAGTCATTTCTTTTGCTTTTACTTTCACTTCTGTAGGGTCTTTCATCAATTTGGTTCCGATATCACGGATTTCCTTCGGCATTGTCGCACTGAATAGCAATGTCTGACGCTCTTCAGGGATAGATGAAAGGATTTCACGGATATCATCGATGAAGCCCATGTTAAGCATTTCGTCTGCTTCATCCAATACAGCAGTGTGTACATTGCTGATATTGATCGTTTTACGGCGGATATGGTCAAGCAGTCGGCCAGGTGTCGCTACGACGATATGCGGGCCTTCTTTTAATGAACGAATCTGACGATCCATATGCTGACCACCGTATACTGGAAGTGTACGGATTCCTTTGAATTGGCCAAGACGGTGAAGCTCTTCTCCTACCTGGATAGCAAGCTCACGAGTCGGTGCAATTACCAAACCTTGGATCTGGCGTTTAGAGCGATCAATCTTGTTGATCATCGGGATACCGAAGGCAGCAGTTTTACCAGTACCAGTCTGCGCTTGACCTAGTACGTCTTTACCTTCTAGGGCGAATGGGATCGTTTCAGCTTGGATCGGTGTAGCTTCTTCAAATCCCATTTTATTTAATGCTTTCAAAATTGGTTCCGAAATACCTAATGAACTAAATGTTGTCAATTTCTTATTACTCCTTTATATAAAAAAAGTCTCACTGATGAAGCACGGCAGTTATACACAATAAAAAAGCCTTCCTCCACGCTTGGGAAGAGGCCTTAAGCAAGCATTCATTGGATTTAATAATAGTAACACACTATTTGTCTGAATTCTACCTATATCTATGATTACACGTATATTCACGCGTACAATGTACCATTAAAGCCCTTCCAAAAGAATTACATAATCTTTGGATTTTCTTATGCGCTTTTCAAGCAGCAAACTGCCGATCTTCACAGCTTTCACTATATTTTCTCCCTAGCGAAAAGATATTAAACACATCGCGCGAAAATTCATGCCTCCAGCAGGAATTCTTCCACTTGCGTACAGATCTGGTCGATATCCGGTCCGTGGCAGATCAGATGTCTCGATTCATCGAAAAGCACCATCTTCTGATTCTCAGAGCCAAGATGCTTGTGCAAATACTTGACGGTCCGGTGCGGTACCATGCTGTCCTGGATTCCCTGAATGATGAAGACCGGGCAAGAGACAGCGGGCAATGATTTCTTCGTGTAATCCACACACTTCTTGAATTCCAAGAATGCCCGGAACGGGACCTTGCCTTTCTTTTCTTTCCGAAGCTTATTATAATCCTCGACAATGTCCCCGCTCATATACTTTTTCATGTATTGCCATGCTTCCTGTGTAAGCAGCTTCCAGTTCAGGTATTTCCCAGAAGCTGATAACAGCACAAGCTTGTCTGCACCATATTTCGCAGCTAAATGTGAGGCAATCATCCCACCCATCGAGAACCCGATCACATAGATATGCGAACATTCCCGAGCCATCCGCTCGTATGCTTCTTCTGCTGCCTCTATCCATTCCTTGTGCCCGACTTCATGTAAAGATAGCTCTTTGGTCGTCCCATGACCGGGTAAAGCAACCATCTCCACTTTCCAATCCGTATGATTCATTAAATGCTCGCTCAAAGGCTCCACTTCATATGTGCCGCCAGTGAAGCCGTGGATACATAGTATTCCTGTCATTGGATCATCTTCGCTTTCCTTAATGTTTATCTCAGTATCTTCAAAAAAGAACCGAGTGATTTGACGATAGGGGAAACTTGCTGAACTGTCGAGGCCATTTGACCGACAGTGGACATCATTTTATTGATATCCATTTGGCCGTTCTTATCCTGAAAATAGGATGCCAGACCTTTTGTCAGCTGCGCTTGCTGCTTTGGCTGATAGACATTCGTCGGCTGAGCAAATGCATGCCAATACGGTGCAAGAGGCGGTTTCTTGAAATATTCATAAGGCGTTACCGGCTGTTGGGGCTGCGCTTGCTGCTGCCATCCTCCCCACTGTGTGAAATACTCGGGCGGATAAGGATTGTAAGAATAAGGCTGGGTCTGTCTATTAGTATCCTCAACATTTTCATTTGCTTGCATCCATGTATGATTGTACATCTCATTATATTGCTCTTGGGGCTCGGTTTGAAAAATCGGTTCGTAGTAATAGCGCTGTGTGCCATCGCTCATCTGTTGTTGCTGTACATGGGAGCGTGGCTCTGTCGTATTGTAATAATACATCTCCACACACCTTTCCTGGTTCTCCTTTATCCTATGTCAGGCGAAGGGAGGGCGTTATTACCAAGAATAAAAAGAAAGCAAAAAACATCGCGTGTGCGTGATTTTTGCACAATAGCTAAAAATGAGTCCGAATGGTCCGCATTCTGTTGATTAGCCAAGCAACTGTTGAATTCTGTCTTTTTGAAAACCGTGCACTTTCTCACCATTTATCAAGACAAGCGGTACACTATATATGGAATGTGCCTGCATCTCTTTCAAGAAAGCCGGTGAATTCGTGATATTTTTAACAGTGTAATGGATGTTCCATTTTTTAAGCTGATCTATTACTTGCTCGCATTGTCTGCAATCATCACTGATGTATACTTCCACCTCGCGATGCCTCATGAACACTCTCCTTTATTTTCTAAGAAGTTAAGGTCCTGTCAAATAATACCCTGACTTCTAGTACTTTAAACCCATTCCCAACATAATTTCTTTTATTTCTTCATGCAACCCTTTACATTGCGAAAATACAGTTTGAGTTATCTGGTACGTGGTATCAATATCATATACAACGATAAAAGGAGCTGTCTTCATATGCCAAAAGATCCAATAACACAATACTACCACGATACTTTCCCTAAACAATTCCAAGATCCTCCTGGACTGCAAAAAGAAATGGATCCAAAGCCTGATTGTGGGGAAGAAAGCTACCGAGGGGCCGGTAAACTGACTGGCCGAAAAGCACTGGTAACAGGCGGCGACTCCGGTATCGGTCGTGCAGCTGCGATTGCATATGCCAGGGAAGGCGCAGACGTTGCCATCAACTACCTCCCAGAGGAGCAGCCCGATGCCGAGGAAGTAAAAGAATTGGTCGAGGCAGAGGGAAGAAAAGCCATCCTTATCCCTGGAGATCTTAAAAGCGAGCGATTTAACTATAAGCTGGTGGAAGAAGCAGTCGAACAACTAGGCGGTCTTGATATCCTTGCACTTGTCGCTGGTAAGCAACAAGCTGTCGAGGACATTGCTGACTTGACTACCGAACAGCTGAAATCTACATTCGAGACAAACGTCTACCCATTATACTGGCTGACAAAAGCTGCTCTGCCGCATTTGCCAAGAGGATCTTCCATCATTACAACAACTTCTGTGGAAGGCTTTAACCCTTCCCCGATGCTGTTGGATTATGCGGCAACCAAAAGCACGATTATCGGATTCACGAAAGGTTTGGCCAAACAGATCGCTGATAAAGGCATTCGGGTGAACTCCGTTGCGCCAGGCCCGATTTGGACTCCGTTGCAGATTTCCGGCGGGCAGCTGCAGGATAATATCCCGGAATTCGGCTCCAGCACGCCAGAAACTCCTATCGGTCGTGCCGGACAGCCTGTCGAGCTTGCCAGCGTATACGTTTTCCTAGCATCCGAGGAATCCAGTTATGTTACCGCACAGGTATATAGCATCACTGGCGGCGTTCCGACTGCATAAAGAAAGATGGCGAGTAAATAAAGATCACTGAAAAACGAACAAACCTAAAGAAGTAAGGTTAAAAAGCAGAAGGTGCCTACATGTCATAGGTTACCCTCTGCCTTTTTGATTTCTCAACACTTTTTAATAGTCTGAGAAGATGTCGTTATATGCTTTTCCAATGGGCTTTCGTCTGTTCATAATTACCCGGGTGTCGATGCAGTGACCCATCTTCCAGGTAAGCTGTTTGATCAAAGCAAGTATTCAAAAGATGCCGATCATGACTGATACCGATCACTGTCCCATCGAAACGCCCAAGCGCTTCCTCCAACACTTCTCTGGATTCCAGATCCAAATGGTTTGTCGGTTCGTCCAAGATGAGCAGATTGATACCTTGATGCATGAAAATTGCCAGCTTCAGCCGCATTCTTTCTCCGCCGCTCAATCGTCCGATTGGCTGGAATACCGCGTAACCATAAAACAAGAAGGCTGCCAGCATATGCCGTGCTTGGGCTTCGGTTACAGAAATGGCAGTCCGGAAATAATCAATCATCCGCATAGCTGGATCAGCTTCCTCCAAAGGGTGCTGCGGCAAGTAACCTACCCTTACCGAACTCCCCACCTTGATACTCCCATCGTCAGCCTCCAAAGTACCAAGAACTATCTTGACTAAAGTCGATTTTCCGCTGCCGTTATCTCCGACAATGGCCAATCTTTCTTTATAGCGCACGTGCAGCATGATATTCCGCAGCACTTCCCTGTCACCAAAACGCTTGCTGATGGATTCCAAGCGGATGACATCCTCCCCGCTACGTTCATCGGCAGCAAGCTTGAGTTTCATCTTGGCTGGATCGATATTCGGTCGGGATAGCTTCTCCATTCGCTCCAATGCTCTCTCCATATTACGGGCACGCTTATGCAACCCTTCGTTTGGCGGATTAGCCTGGTTCGCCCATAATTTCAGTCGCTTGATTGTCTCCTTCATTTTCTTGATTTTCTTCTGCTGCTCTTTGTATGCTTCGAATTCCTGCAAAAGCTTTGCTTCTTTTTGTTTCAAATAGGACGTGAAATTGCCAGTATAAACAGTCACTTCCCCATCCTCCAAATCAGCAATTCGCGAGACAGTTGCATCCAGAAAGTATTGATCATGCGATATGATGAATACGGCTCCCGCATAGTTTGCAAGGAAGTTTTCCAGCCATTCAATCGCCGATAAATCGAGATGGTTCGTCGGCTCATCCAACAGCAGCAAATCAGGCTGCTGCAGGAGAACATATGCCAAGCCCACTTTCGTTTTTTCCCCTCCACTAAGACGGGCGAATGGTTCCTCCAGCAAATGGGCAATATGCAGACCATTTGCTGTCCGCGCAATCTGCGCATCCATTTCATAACCCCCAGCTTCTGCAAATGCGTTCTGTATCTCTCCATATGCGGCCAATGCTTTATCCAATTTATCCGGATCCAGCATTTCTACTTCCAGCTTCCGCATTCTCTCCTGCAAAACACTCAGCTCTTCAAAAGCTCCCATTAAGTAATCCTTGACTGTACCCTCATGACCAGTGGGGATTTGTTCCAAGTAACCGATTTTAGCTTGCTTCCGAATGAATACTTGCCCGTCGTCACAATCTTCCGTGCCAGTAATTAATTTGAAAATAGTTGATTTACCGCTGCCATTCCTTCCGACCAAACCGAGCTTTTCCCCTGGTTTAAGCTCCAGGTTGAGCTTTTCAAACAATATATTGCCACCCATGATTTTCTTGACATCCTTCAATGTAATCAACATGATATCCGCTCCTTTTCCTATTAAAAAAAGCCAAACAGCAAGACTGTCTGACTCTGAATCGACTCGAAAAAAGAGTACAAAAAAACCACACGCAGGGTGTGGTCCTCTTGAAACGCTATTCTTTTCAGTCGTGTCGTAGAGAAATAGATCCTGCACATTATCCATTATTCAGTTGGTAAAAAAGGGCATACGTATCCCGTTACCAACAAAACCATGAATAATCGCGCGGCGATGCAATAGATTCTGATCGGCTTCACGCGAAAGTGTGTGCAACATCTGATTCCCCTCCTTTTCATAATAAGTATTTCTATTATAGAAGATATGGCACTTAATTGTCAAACTATTCTCCAATTATCATATCCAGATGAGCTGGTAAGACTTTCACCTCACCAGGTGTTTCCCGATAAACCTCCCCGTCCATATCGATCGGTTTGCCATTTGGAGAAAGAAAGCGGATTTTCTCGGCCTCTAACATAGCTACTTCGTTAAGCTCTGAAAGATCCGTTTTTTCTTGCTTGATTTGAAGTAGTTCCTTAAAGCTGGTCAAATTGGAATTCTTCACGACAAAGACATGCAGTTTTCCATCATCAGGTCGGATATCTGATCCTGCGAATTCTCTCGTACCAATAAAACGACCATTCATCACCAAAAGCATGACTGCTTCCCCAGTAAGTCTTTCTCCGTCAATTTCCAGCTCATATGCAAATGGCTCTGCTTGGTTGACTGTCTTTAAAGTGCTGATAAAGTAGGACAGCACACCAAGACGGGCTTTCTGATTTTCATCGATATTGTTCGAGGCATCCGCAATCAGTCCTACCCCCCAGAAATTCAGAAAGTATCTGTCTCCGTACTGACCAATATCAATAGCAGTGGTGTTTCCGCGAACGATTGCATCAGTTGCCTTTCCCAAATTCTGCGGAAGACCAAGCATGCGGCTGAAATCATTGCAGGTCCCCCCTGGAATGATGGCGATTGTCGGACGCTTCGGCAAAGAAGCGATTGCATTGATCACTTGATGGATGGTACCATCGCCCCCATGAATGATCATTAAATCTATATGTGCAGCAGATTGCTGACTGTAGCTCACCAATTCTTCCAAATCCTTCGTTTGCATGATCTCAAACTGCTTGATCGCAGTTGCTAGCTTTGGCAGCGTCTGTGCGAGTTCCCGTTCGATTTGGTCATTATCCATATTCCCATTCACTATATATACAGCGCGTTTGAAAGTTTGCATCGTTCTCCTCTCCTTCCTTATTATCGTTCCCTGTATATTGGATTGTCTAAACTTTGGCAAATAAAAAAAGCCGGCTGGAAACCGGCTTTATAAAGCATGCCCTGTCACGATCATATAGCCAAGCATGAATGCATTCAAACAGACAATCAATCCTGTCGCCGTCCATGCCAGCACCTTGATATGCGGTTTATTTACGAATGCTCCCATCTTTTTCTTGCTGCTTGTGAACAGCACAAGCGGAATGACAGCAAAGGAGAGCTGCAGGCTAAGTATCACCTGACTCCAGACGAGCAAATCACCCGTGCTGGAAGGACCGTAAATTCCCACTACGATGAGTGCGGGTATGATCGCGATGATTCTTGTGACAAGTCGTCTGACCCATGGCTTCATCCGAAATTGGATGAATCCTTCCATGACGATCTGACCTGTCAGCGTTCCCGTAATGGTCGAAGACTGACCAGACAGAAGCAGCGCGAACCCGAACAAGAAGCTGGCCGCACCAGCACCGATTGCCGGACTGAGCAGCTTGTACGCATCCTCGATTCCTTCCACATGCTGTCCGATCGTATGGAAGGCCGCTGCACCAAGAATCAGAATCGCCGAGTTGACAAAGAAGGCTACGCCGAGTGAGAAGGTCGAATCGATATATGCGAAACGGACAGCTTCCTTTTTACCCTTCTCTGTATCCTGGTAATTCCTTGTCTGGACGATGGAAGAATGTAAATACAGATTATGCGGCATTACCGTTGCCCCGAGAATACCAAGCGCCAAAAACAAAACCGATGGATCAGTAACTATTTCCGGGGAAGGGACATAGCCTTTCAATGCTTCTGAAAGAGCCGGATGGGAGAATATCATTTCGAATAAGAAACAGCCCGCAATGGTTATCATCAAAACGGTGATGATCGCCTCCATCCAGCGGAATCCTTTTTTCTGTAATAAAAGCAGCAAGAGCACATCCAAAGCTGTGATGATGATACCTGCTGTGATCGGGATATGAAAAAGCAAGTTCAATGCTATGGCAGATCCCAATACCTCGGCCAAATCCGTTGCAATGATTGCCAGCTCCGTCAGTAACCAAAGCACCACGACCACTTTCGGAGAAAAAGCATCCCTTGTCGCTTGTGCTAAATCACGACCAGTAACAATCCCAAGCTTGGCAGCAAGTCCTTGCATGAGCATGGCAATCAAATTGGAAAGCAAGACGACCGCCAGCAGCATATAGCCAAAAGACGATCCTGCCGATATGGAAGTCTCCCAGTTACCCGGATCAATGAAACCAACAGCCACCAGGACACCTGGCCCCATAAAAGCGAAGAGTTTTTTGAAAAAGCCGCCATTCTCTGGAATGGCTACACTATGGTTCGACTCCTCTAAACTTGCATTCCCTGCCCTTTTGAGCCAGTCTTTATCTCGTTCTTTATTCATAAAGATCGCTTCTTTCTAGTTGTTGTTAGCGCAAGTTTACCAAAGGAAACTTTTTTAGTCAAAGAAAAGATATGCGTGTATATAAAAAGAGCTTCCCTGCTGATTCAGGGAAGCTTCTCAGCTGATTCCTCATCCAAGCTGCTGTTGAAGGAACGCGATAACCTCTTCAGGAGACTTCGCGTTTGCGCTATGCAAGTGCGCCAGCTTTTCACCATTCTGGAAGAGGAGGATACTTGGAATCCCCATCACTTCCTGTTCCGCTGCAACATCAGGTACTTCATCATTATTCAGCTCATACCATTTATAATTGCCATATTCCGCAAGCACCTGATCGATAAACATATTCATGCGTGTGCAATCCGGACACCAATCTGCGAAGAACTTAACGATGACCGGTTCTTCACTCATGATGATTTCGTTGAACTTTTCTTTTGTATTGATTTGTTCCATTATCTGTTTCCCCCTTCTGCTTTCTTTCTAAAGATACGGTACCTACGAAAGGGAATCAAGCAGTTAGCTTGATGGACTTTCTTCCATAAAAGAAAGGTCAGGAGCAAGCTTTGCCATATGCGTTTTCTTCTCCTCATACTCGTGTTTCAGTTCCGGAAGCTGATACATCGGCTCAATACGATAATGATGCCAATCCGTGAAAGATAAGTATGTCAGCAGCATTTTTGGGGACGTTGCCGTTGCCTTTTTGCCATCCTTCACAATATCAAATTGAAACGCAGCTCCTATACGTCGATCCGTTTCTTCCTGTGCTGCAATGAAATTCCCCAGCGAATAGATGACAAGTGTCTTATTTCCATCTTTTCCTGTCAGCCATTCAACCGGCTGCAGCACATGCGGGTGACAGCCTAATACCGCTGTCGCTCCCTGGTCAGCAACATATTGGGCCAGCTCTTTTTGTTCATCATTGGGGTCATGTTCGTATTCGATACCAAAATGTAAGCTTACGATGATAGCATCTGCTTCCTGTTTTGCTTTTTTGATATCTTCTTTTATTTTCTGCTTGTCAATCAGATTGACTAGATAATCTTTTCCGTCAGGTATAGCAATACCATTCGTCCCATACGTATAACTAAGGAAGGCAACAGAAATTCCCTCTGTTTTTTCTATTGTTAGCTTTTCACTATCATCCTTGTTTCGATACGCTCCAGTATATGCCATCCCGATTTTTTCATACTGTGCTGTTGCATGTTCCACACCAGCTTCCCCTTGATCAAGTGTGTGGTTATTGGCCATTGTGACTACGTCCACCCCGACGTCCTTCAATGTATTTCCTATTTCATCGGGACTGTTGAATGTCGGATAAGAGGAGATACCCAATGCTTCCCCGCCCATGATCGACTCCTGATTTGCTACGGTAAGTGTCGATTCTCCAAGATAAGGTTTGATATCCCCAAACATCGGATCGAAATCATAACCTGTCCCATTTTTCGCCTCTGAATAGATAGAACTATGTAAGAGCACGTCACCAACGGCTGTAATGGAGATCGATGATGAAATGACTGGCGGTTCTTTCGGTTCCAGCTCAATTATATTCTGCTGTACTGCATGCATCGCTTTTGGCTGCTCTAAGGGAACACCGCCACTGCACGCTGCTAAGATGACAAAACTCGACAATATGACAAAGAATGCTTTAATTTTCATGCGTAATCCGCCTGTTCCTGTTATTTAACCGTATTATAAGCGGAGGCTCGCATAAAAAATAGTCTGTTTTGCATAAAAGGTGAAAAATCTTGAATATAAAAACGATAAAAAATTCCATTTCCAAGGTGATGGCACCTATCCCTGCCCCGATGTCAAAGCGATATCCTGTTACCAGAAATCTTATCCGGAGCTGATGATCACATCTGTTTCGGTGCAGCAATACCAAGGAGGCGCAGTCCTTCTGCCAAAACTATTGCCACAGCTTTGACAATGGCCAGGCGAGCACCAAGGTCATCATCTTCATCCAAAATGCGGACCTTTCCATAGTAACTGTTGAACGCTTGGGCAAGATCAATCACGTATTTTGCGATACGGGAAGGATCATGGTTGGCGATCGCATCGGCCACTGCTTCCGGGAACTGCATCAGCAGGGAAAGTATCGGCCAAGCATCCGCGGCAATGGCTGCTGCAACTTCTGAATCGCAGCGGATGTCACCTGCTTTCGTAAGCAGCGTACATGCTCGAGCATGCGTATATTGCACATATGGTCCCGTCTCACCTTCTACACGAAGCATATCTTCCAGTGAAAACTCGATATCACGTATGCGTTCGTGCTTCAAGTCATGGAATAACACTGCTCCTACGCCGACCTGCCTTGCAACTTCCTCCTTATCTGCCAATTCAGGATTTTTCTTGGCAATATTAGCGGCTGCCAGCTGAATCGCCTGCTTCAGCACTTTATCAAGCAGCACCAACTTTCCTTTTCTGGTTGACATTTTCTTTCCATCCTGCAATACCATACCAAATGAAAGATGGCTGATTCCATCTGCCCATTCATATCCCATTTTCTTGAGTACCAGCTTCAGCTGTCGGAAATGCAAGCTCTGTTCATGACCGACAACATACAGACTCTCGGAAAATCCATATGTTTCCTTGCGATAAATAGCCGCGGCTAGGTCACGTGTTGCATATAGTGTGGCACCATCCTTTTTCTTGATCAGGCTGGGCGGAAGCTCCTGTTCATCCAAACGGACTACTTGCGCTCCTTCCGACCAGCTTAACAGTTTCTTCTGTTCCAATTCCTCAATGACTCGTTCCATTTTGTCATTATAAAAAGCTTCCCCCGCATCGGAGTCAAATCGCACGCCCATCAGCTGATACACACGCTCGAATTCCTCCATCGACGCGTCACGGAACCAGCGCCAGAGCTTATTGGCATATGCATCGCCCTGCTCCAATTTTCGGAACCATTCCCTGCCTTCCTGCTCCAGCTGCTCATCATTGGCGGCTTCTTCATGGAAGCGTATATAGAGCTTCAACAGCTCCGGAATCGTATTGGAACGGACCTTTGCTTCCTCGCCCCATTTTTCATACGCACACATAAGCTTGCCGAATTGTGTCCCCCAATCACCGACATGATTGATCCTGACAACTTCATACCCTTGCTTTTCCAGCAGCAGACTGATGCTGTTCCCGATGACGGTCGAGCGCAGATGACCCATGGAGAAGGGCTTGGCAATATTGGGAGAAGATAGATCGATTGCGACTACCTGCCCCTGGCCAACAGCTGCGCTTCCGTAACGCTCACGTTGCTGATGGATACTGCGCAAAACGCGGCTGCCGGCAATTTGTTTATCGAGCTTGAAGTTGACATAGCCACCCCTTGCCGTAATGCCAGAAAATACATCATGTGATAGATCGTTAGCTAGTTCAGCTGCGATGATTTGCGGTGCTTGCCTTTTTTCTTTCGCCAAAGCAAAGCACGGAAAAGCATAATCCCCATGCTGCAGCTGCTTCGGTCGCTCCATTTGCTCCTCGATTTCTTCTGCTGATTTGTTTAAAGATTTAGCCAGTAATTCTGCTGCAATCTGTTTGTACATTATCCCACTTCCTCCTTCAAATAAAAAACCGCCTCTTCCACTTGGAAGAGACGGTATATCCGCGGTGCCACTCTAATTGTCCTGATCGGACCTGCTCAATTGGATAACGGGAATGATAGCTCCCGGCAGCCCCTACTTCACGTACGTTCAGGACTACAGCCAAGAAAGTCCGGTTCCTGCTACCTTCCACATCCCGCTTCCACCGTCCGGGACTCGCTTTTGTTTCCAGCTGCAGTACTCTCTTTCTTATCGGCAAATATATATTGTTTTTCATTATAGCTGTTCTGACAAAAGATGCAACCCTTGTTTAGAACACAATAGTCAGGGGAACACTTTTGATAACCCGTAAAAAGGAGGATGATCGCATGGCTAAGCAATATGGCAACTATCAGCCTGTACGGATGAATGGTATCAGTCTATCTGATGCCCGTGAAGTCGCATTCCGCAAAGAATTCAAACAAGCGGATATCGCCGGCGGCTTCCGTAAGAAGAAAAACAAATAAGTGTGGAAATCCTGCTGTCAAACAAAAACAGCAGGATTTTTTTTGAATACTTTTCCTCCTTGCTTCCGTCATTATTTATAGAAGCAAGACAGGAGGAGAAAAAAAATGATAACGATCAAGCAAGTGTCCCATCATTACACGATGGGTAAAAAAGCGAAGGAAACGACTGTACCCGTATTGCACGGAATAGACTTACACGTGGAAAAAGGTGAAATCGTCAGCCTTGTCGGTAAAAGCGGATCCGGTAAATCGACTTTGCTGCATATTATCGGAGGCTTTATCCAGCCAACCAGCGGGCAAGTCGTGATAAATGGAAAAACGATCACTGGCTGGGATGAAGGCAAATTGGCCGACTTCCGTCTGCAGCATATCGGCTATATCTTTCAAAACTTCCAGCTAATTCCGAGTATGACAGCAGCCCAGAATATCGAACTGCCGCTCATCTTGAATGGAACAGCCAAACAAGAGCGCAAACAAAAAGTCGCTGAGATATTGCGCCAAGTGGAGCTGGAAGCATACCCGGATCATTACCCTTCCGAGTTATCCGGCGGACAGCAGCAGCGTGTTGCCATCGCCAGGGCACTTATCCTCGATCCGCCACTGATCTTGGCAGATGAGCCTACGGGCAGCTTGGATAGTGATACCGAAGCTGAACTGCTTACGCTGATCAGGAAACTGAACGAACAAAACGGCATTACGTTCTTTTTGATTACGCATGATCAGGAAGTTGCAGCGATTGCGGACAGGCAGCTGGAAATCAAAGATGGACAGATGTTGAAGGTGAAAGGTGTGATGCCGGTATGACATTCGGAGATAAGTGGCGGTTCGTACAGCAAAATATGAAGAAGAATAAAGTTCGCGTATTCATGACGATACTCGCAGCAGCTATGGGAAGCTGTTTCTTGATTGTCCTGGCTTCTGTCGGCTTTGGCTTGCATGATTCCTTGATCAAGGACGAAATGGAAAGCAGAGCAGTAACCAAAATTGATATTTACGGTACCGGTGATGAAGATCAGCTGGGCTTTACGACCGAGAACATTGCCGAATTGAAGCAGATTGAAGATGTCAGGGCAGTACGGCAAATCCAAAATTTAGGCGAAACCAGCTTTCATCTGGACGGATACACGAATGATATGCCATCTGCTATCGCAGTCGATTTCGAAAGCGAAAAGCAAGCGGGACTGGAGCTTGGCAGCGGGAGATTGCCAGAAGCCGAGAATGAGATCGTTGTCAGCAGTGACTTTGGAGCACTCCTAGGCAAAGATGGTTTGGAAGATAAAGACAAGTATGCTGACGATGGAACGATTAAATCCGAGCATCGCTACCAAGAGGATCTTCTGGGCAAGGAGATCGAACTCGAAGCTTCTACCTTTCCGGAGGATGGAAGCAAGCCTCGTACAGCAACGGAAAAAGTCGAGATTGTCGGGATTGAAGCAGCACCGGCGAACGAATATCTCTACACGAACTCCGTAAAAACAACTCCCGCACTGAAAAATAAGCTCGATAAAGCGTTGGGTGTAACAGAAAGTGTTACAGAACAAGGAGATCCTTTATACGACCAAGCGGAAGTATATGCAGTCAATGCAGAAGCAGTGGAAGGCATCCTTACCACTCTGGAAGAGAAAGGCTATCTCGCTTATTCGAATTTGGAGGAACTTAAAAATATCAATATTCTTTTCAACGTCGTCAAGGCCGGGCTTATTATTGTCGGCACAATTGCTGTTTTGATTGCCTCCATCGGCATTTATAATACGATGACAATGGCAGTAACCGAACGTGCACCAGATATCGGCATCATGAAAGCGATTGGAGCCAATCCTAAGACCATCAAACAGATTTTCCTCATGGAAAGCACATTCATCGGATTGGCTGGTGCCTTGATCGGAACAACAGTTGCTTATCTGATCAGCTTCATCGTCAATGCAGGGGTCCCCGTCATCTTGGAGCAGATATTCAATGAGGAAATCCCCAGCACCTTGCAGCTGTCGTCCATTCCATTCCTGTTAGTAGCAATCAGCATCACAATCTGCCTGATTGTCACTGTCCTGTCCGGATCAAGACCAGCAAAACAGGCAACGAATGTAGACGTACTACGCGCATTGCGGCGTGAGATCTAGTGTCTATGACAAGTCCGCCATTCTCATAGTATACTGAGGAAAACCATTGCTTTTTGAAAGGGAAGAAAAGATGAAGACTATAGCGGATATTGCAGATCTGGCTGGCGTTTCAAAAAGTACGGTATCCCGTTATTTGAATGGCGGTTCTGTCAGTTCAGCCACAAAGAAGAAGCTGGAACGTATCATAATTGAACAAAATTATGTACCAAATACATTTGCTCAAAGTCTCAAGGCTAAAAAAACGGCCATGATCGGTATCATCGTGCCTCGTCTGGATTCCTTTGCAGCATCTCATACGATGATGGGGATTGATGATTCCTTGCGCAGACAGGGCTATCAATTGCTGATTGCAAGTGCCAATCAAGAGGTCAGCCAGGAAATCGAAGCAATTCATAACTTTGCCAGGCAGAAGCTTGCCGGCATCATCCTCATGTCTACACAAATCACTGCAGAACACTTGCACGCAATAAAAGAAGCAAATATACCAACTCTATTAGTGGGGCAGCAGCACCCTTTACTCCCCAGTTTGATACACGATGATTATGAGGCAGGAAAGATGATGGGGGAATATGTCATAAACAACGGGCACCGTCACATCATTTATCTCGGTGTTACGGAACGTGATATTGCTGTCGGAATCGAAAGGAAACGCGGTTTCCGCGAAGCTTTGGAACGTCATGACTGCCAGGCAGATTATCTGGAAACAAGCTTTCGGATGCAGGATGCGATGGAGTTGGCACAAAGCTTCCTTTCCGAAACAGAAGCCACAGTGATTGTCGGGGCAACCGATAATATCGCCTTGGGTATCATCAAAGCAGCACATCAATTAAACCTTCGAATCCCTGACGATATATCGATCGCGGGATTTGGGGGCTATGATACAGCAGAGATTGTCACACCAGCTTTAACTACGGTTACATACGATTACCTTGACTCCGGGAAAAAAGCTGGTGAAAAAATTGTACAGCTTGTCGAGGAGGAATACTGTGAGAATCTCACTATTTATCCTGTGCAGTTAAAAAAACGTGAAAGCGTTGACATAATATAAGCCACAGTATATGCTAGTACCAAAGAAACCGGTTCCAACATAAACGAACTCGAATCTTTGGTTTTTTTTCATTCATTTTGGAACCGGTTCCGAAACTCCATTTGGAAAGTAGTGATAAGGTGACGAATTCAGATAAATACCGTTTATTATCGGATGCTGCGCCTGATGAATTAAAAAACCTGGCAAAGCAGGTCAATGCCTCCCCATGGCGTCAGCACTATCATATTCAGCCCACCACCGGATTATTGAACGATCCGAATGGGTTTGTCTATTATAATGGCCAGTACCATCTGTTTTATCAGTGGCACCCATTCGGGCCGGTTCATGGAATGAAGTATTGGTATCACGTAACCTCGACCGATTTGATTCATTGGAAAGATGAGGGAATTGGGATAGAACCTGGCGGACAGTATGATTCACATGGTGCATACTCAGGCAGTGCCTTGGCTAAGGAAGGCAAGCTCTACCTCTTTTACACTGGGAATACCCGGGATGAAGAGTGGGTGAGACATCCCTATCAATGTCTTGCCGTGTTAGATAAACAAGGGCATATAACAAAACAAGAAGTCCCAGTCATTGATGCCCCTCCTCCAGGCTATACCGCCCACTTCCGCGATCCAAAAGTGTGGAAAGCAGCTGATCGCTACTATGCTGTTTTAGGTGCACAGCGGCTGAACCAAACAGGATGTGTGCTGATTTATCGATCGGATGATTTGCTTACTTGGTCATTCATCGGGGAGCTGGAAACTTCCCTTGCTGATTTCGGATATATGTGGGAATGCCCTGATTACTTCGAACTAGGCGAAAAAGGTGTGCTTCTCTTTTGTCCACAAGGATTATCTGCCGAAGAGGATCGTTTTGAGAATATTCATCAAGCCGGATTTTTGATAGGCGAACCAATCAATCCCGAAAAACCGCACTTTCAGCATGGCAGCTTCATGGAACTGGATCGAGGGTTTGATTTTTATGCTGCGCAAACCACCCTTTCTCCTGAAGGAAAGCGTATCCTCATCGGATGGATGGGACTTCCCGATACTACTTATCCGACAGATGCGCATGGCTGGGCACATTGCCTTACGCTCCCGAGAGAACTTACCATCCAAGATGGCAGACTGCTGCAGCGGCCTGTCAAAGAATTGGAGCTGCTTCGAAAAGAGAAATATACTGCTGCTCATACAGTACAAGATGCCAAAATCGAGCTCGAAGAAATAAATGGTTCATCCTATGAATTAATTTGCGAACTGTGTATGGAGGATGCTGAAAAGGCCGGAATTGCTTTTCGAGTTGGGGATACGGAAGAGACACTGCTTTATTATGACGCTGTTTCTAAGTATCTTGTCCTGGACCGAACCCGATCAGGTGCGGCAATGAAAAGTGAAAATGGAAACATTCGACGTTATGCATTCGATGCAAAAAAAATAAAGCTCAGATTATTTGTCGACCAATCATCCGTTGAGATTTTCATCAATGACGGAGAAGCCGTCATGACAGCAAGACTATTTCCAGCAAAGGACAGTAATGGCGTCACCTTCTTCACGGAAGGAGGAAAGGCAACATTCGACGCAGTGCAGTGGCTTTACAGTTAGATATTAATCCTGAAAGGGTGATATATAATGACAGAAAACAGGAAAATTGCTGAAGAAGTCATCGATGCCATCGGAGGAAAAGAGAATATCGCCTCATTGGCGCATTGTGCAACTCGCCTTCGGATTGTCGTACATGATAAGGAAAAGATTGATAAGGATAAAGTCGAAAATATCGATAAGGTCAAAGGTGCATTTTTCAACTCTGGACAATATCAAATCATCTTCGGTACCGGTACCGTGAATAAAATCCATGATGAATTGCAATCAATCGGTATCGGTGGTGCTTCTGTACAGGACGTCAAACAAGCTGCTAAAAAAGAAGGTTCCGCTTTCCAACGGGCAATCCGTACTTTCGGGGATGTCTTCGTGCCGATCATCCCTGTCCTCGTTGCGACTGGTTTATTCATGGGACTTCGCGGTCTGCTGACACAGGATCAAATTCTCAATCTGTTCGGTTTGGCTCCGGCAGATATTCCGGCGAACTTTCTCTTATTTACGGAAGTTCTGACTGATACTGCATTTGCCTTTCTACCGGCACTAGTCGCTTGGTCATCTTTTAAAGTATTCGGCGGAAGCCCTGTTTTAGGTATCGTACTTGGTCTCATGCTTGTCAATCCTGCTTTACCCAATGCATACGAAGTAGCAAATGGGTCCGCTGAAGCCATTACTCTATTTGGTTTTATACCTGTGGTAGGTTATCAAGGATCTGTATTGCCTGCCTTTTTCATCGGACTGATCGGTGCAAAGTTAGAGAAAGCATTACGTCGTCGCATAACGGAAGCACTTGATTTGATTCTTACCCCCTTCCTTACATTGACGATCATGATTACTCTAGGACTGTTTGCTATTGGTCCAATCTTCCATTCCTTGGAGGATCTTGTCCTGGCTGGTACATTAGCAGTATTGGATTTACCATTTGGAATTGCTGGATTATTGATCGGCTCTCTCAATCAGCTAGTCGTGGTCACCGGTGTGCATCATATTTTCAACTTCCTGGAGATACAGCTATTAGAAAATCGTGGAATGAACCCCTTCAATGCGATCATTACATGCGGTATGGCTGCGCAAGGTGCTGCCTGTCTGGCAGTTGGCCTTAAAACAAAGGATGCTAAATTGAAAGCGCTAGCACTCCCATCCTCCTTCTCCGCATTTCTTGGTATATCGGAACCGGCTATCTTTGGAGTCAATTTAAGATTCATCAAGCCTTTTATCATGGGGTTGATTGGCGGAGGTGTCGGAGGTTTCCTTGCTTCTCTATTCGATTTAGCTGGAACAGGAATGAGTGTGACTGTCATACCTGGAACCTTGCTCTATTTAAATAGTCAGCTCCCTTTGTATATTCTGGTCAATTTGGCTGCCATGGCGGTAGCCTTCACGCTGACTTGGATGTTCGGCTATAAAGATTCACGGAAGCTGTAAACCGCCCTTTCGAACGATGCAAACAGAAAAAGCGCCCGACTGGGCGCTTTCTCATATATCTATAACCTTATTATCGTTTCGGTCAACGTCATACTTCGCTTTAATAGTTGCAGGAGCCATCTTGATGATAAGCTGCAGGATGAATGTTGCGACTGCCAAGTCATCCACGATACCAATTCCGATAAGGAAATCCGGAATCAAATCAAACGGGAAGACAAAGTACAGGACGATCAATGCAATGGCGGTTACCTTCTTGGCTGCTGCCACCTCTTTAGCTGTAAAGAAGGCTTTCAGAAATGGAATCGATTTGCGGAAATTGAACAGAAAACGGAGCCTG
The DNA here is from genome assembly GCF_900101385.1 of Terribacillus halophilus. GTDB lineage: Bacteria > Bacillota > Bacilli > Bacillales > Amphibacillaceae > Terribacillus > Terribacillus halophilus. The sequence goes on along the minus strand of NZ_FMZB01000006.1, from coordinate 199,030 downwards.
CTCCATAGTCTGGTCATATCATCCTTCCTTTCTGCCCCAAGTGGAGCTGTTCCCATTTTAAGGGATACCGGACTTTTTCACAAGTTCCTGGGAGAGGAATTGCATTGGGTAGTAATTCCACAATTAACTATTTTAACGTAAAGTAAGAGCCCAGCATCAACATGCTGAGCTCTCTTAACTTATGCTTTTTTCTTTTTCGTTGCTTTTTCACGTTCGTTCTTGTTAAGGATTTTCTTACGAAGGCGGATGGACTCCGGCGTTACTTCGCAATACTCATCATCGTTCAAGTACTCGATTGCCTCTTCAAGGGACAAGTCGCGTGTTTTACGAATAGTGGACGTTTGGTCCTTCGTCGCAGAACGGACGTTAGTCAAGTGTTTTTCCACAGTGATGTTAACTGTAAGATCGTTGTCACGGCTGTGTTCTCCAACGATCATACCAGCATACACATCTGTACCAGGCGGTACGAAGATGACACCGCGGTCTTCCAACTTCATGATACCGTAAGTGGATGCTTTACCTTGTTCAAGGGCAACAAGCACACCTTTGGATCTTCCGCCCACTTGGCCGGCAACAACAGGTTCATACCCATCAAATGTGTGGTTCAGGATACCGAATCCGCGCGTCTGGGACATGAATTCAGTAGAATATCCGATCAATCCACGGGAAGGAACACGGAACTCAAGGCGTACTTGACCGTTACCTTGGTTGATCATGTCGACCATTTCCCCTTTACGGGAACCTAGGGACTCCATGACTGCTCCAGTGTATTCTTCCGGTACATCCGCTTGTACACGTTCTACCGGTTCACACGTTTTGCCGTCGATTTCCTTCAGGATTACCTGTGGTTTGGACAACTGAAGCTCATAGCCTTCACGACGCATGTTCTCGATCAGGATGGAAAGGTGAAGCTCTCCACGACCGGATACTGTCCAAGCATCAGGAGAATCAGTTGGTTCTACACGAAGACTTACATCTGTCTCAAGCTGGTTAAGCAGACGCTCTTCGATTTTACGGGAAGTGATATATTTACCTTCCTTACCTGCGAACGGGCTGTTGTTCACTAGGAATGTCATCTGCAATGTCGGTTCATCGATACGCGGAACCGGCAATGCTTCCTGCTGATCCACGGAGCAGACAGTCTCTCCAACGTTGATGTCTTCAAGACCAGCAACTGCAACGATATCACCAGCTTTTGCTTCCGTGATCTCGATGCGTTTCAAACCAATGAAGCCGAATAGTTTCGTAATGCGGAAATTCTTCACGGAACCGTCTTTTTTCATCAAGGCAACCTGATCACCGACTTTGACGGAACCACGGAAGATACGGCCAACACCGATACGGCCAAGGAAGTCGTTGTAATCCAGGATGGTAACCTGGAATTGCAAGCCTTCATCAGCGTTATCGATTGGAGCCGGGATGTTATCCATGATTGTTTTAAAGATGGCATCCATGGATTCCACTTGCCCGTCTGGTTCTTCACCGGAAGTACCGTTCAATGCTGAAGCATAAACAACTGGGAACTCAAGCTGATCATCATCCGCACCAAGCTCGATGAAGAGATCGAGTACTTCATCGATGACGTGTTCAGGACGTGCACTCGGTTTGTCGATTTTGTTCACGACTACAACCGGGGTAAGCTTTTGCTCCAAAGCTTTTTTCAATACGAAACGAGTCTGTGGCATTGCGCCTTCGTATGCATCCACGACAAGCAAAACGCCGTCTACCATTTTCAGTACGCGTTCCACCTCTCCACCGAAATCGGCGTGTCCTGGTGTATCCAATATGTTAATGCGTGTATCGTTATAATTAATCGCAGTGTTCTTCGCCAAAATTGTGATTCCACGCTCTTTTTCAATGTCGTTGGAATCCATTGCACGCTCATCCACGTGTTCATTGTCACGGAACGTACCAGAATATTTAAGCAACTGATCGACCAAAGTCGTTTTCCCGTGGTCAACGTGGGCAATAATCGCGATATTGCGAATATCTTCTCTTAATTGCATGTATACATGTCTCCTCTTCTTCATGTAATCCTAACCGACTACAACTTGTTAATTATACCACAGTTCATGACCCGTACAATAGGATAGGTAAACATTAACATTATAATATTATTGTAAAGCTTGCTCCGCCCAAATCCGATTTCCCAGCTCGAATGATACCGTTATGCCGTTCCACGATGGCACGCGAAATAGCCAAGCCAAGTCCTGTTTCTCCGCCTTCACCTTTGACAAAGCGCTGGAACATATTCGGCATCAATTCCTCTGCAATACCCGCTCCATCATCGTTGATGGTAATTTCTACTTGCCTGATGCTGCTTGGCTGCACAGAGATATGCACCCTGCTGTTGGCATGACGGATGGCATTGGACGTTATATTCATCATTGCCCGAAGCAGTTTCTCCTTATCCCCATTAATTACAATTGCAGCAGGTTTGTTGTAAGTAAGTTGGATATCTTTGTCGCTTGCAAGCGGCAAGGCGCGGTCAATGGTCAAGTCGACCAGTTCCTTGATTTCAATCTGCTCTTCTTTATAAATACCTTCTTCACTGTCGAGCTTGGCCAACAGGATCATTTCGTTGATAAGCTGTTTCAAACGCTTGATTTCGGACACAACGACTTCCAGTCCATGTTCCTGATCTTTGCCTGTGAAGACACCGTCTTTGATTCCTTCTGCGTAGCCTTGAATAGTCATGAGCGGTGTTTTCAGTTCATGACTTGCGTTTTGGAAGAATTGACGCTGGGATGTGATGTAGCGATTCAATTCCTTGGCCATCTCGATGGCGCTTTGCTCTACTTCTTTGATTTCACCGCTTGCTTTGACTGATTTTATATTATCGAATTCACGCCGTTCGATTTTTTTCAGCTGATATTTTAATTCCGTGAGTGGTTTGACAAGACGCTGTGTCAGATAAGTGCTGATTAAGATGGCTATCATGACACCGATCAAAAACACAAGAAAAATACGCTGAAAGAAACTTTGCTGCACTTCTTCCAATTCACGTATCGGACGGAGGATGACCATGTTTTGATCTTCGCTGGTTCTGATTGATTTAACTACATAACTATTTCGATTTTCTTGCCAGATAGTGTTCTTATGAGTTGGAGCAGTATCATATTTATCTGCAAATCGTTCTGCATCAGACCGAACAAGGTTGGTATAGGTCACTTGCTCTGTTTCTTCGTTATAAATGAACATTTTGAGATCCAAATTATTAAGCATGGAATCAAGTGTAGCAGCAGGAATCGTATCTACACCGCTGATCGCCGTGATTAAAATCTGCCCGCTTTCCTCTAGCTGCCTCGTTTCATTCGTAACCAGCAGTCCCCTAAGCTGCGAATACAGCGTAATAGCTGTGAAGCCCATCACAATAATCAATAGGGTTGTAAATGCAATATTCAGCTGTGTCTTCAGTCTCATGCCTCACTCATCCTGAATCGGTAACCAAAGCCCCAGACTGTTTCGATCGGGATGCCGTCCATCTTCTTGCGCAGTCGTTTGACCAAGTCGTCAACGGCGCGATCACTGCCGAAATAGTCTTCCCCCCATACTTGTGTCAGCAATTCATCACGTGAGAAAGCTCGGTTCGGATTCTGGACAAGGATCACAAGCATCTCGAATTCTTTCGCCGTTACTTCTATCTCTGCCTCATGCCAGTAGATACGGCGTTCTCCTAATTGAAGCTGCAAGTCACCTGCTTGGAGGTCCATTTGTTTCATTTGCTGCGGTTCCTGATTTGTTTGCAGGTTCCACCTCTTGAACAGGCGCTTCACGCGTGCAACCAATTCTCTCGGGCTGAATGGTTTGGTCAGATAATCATCCCCACCAAGCTCCAAACCGAGGATTCGATCGATTTCTTCATCCTTTGCCGAGATGATGATGATCGGCACTTCACTTGTCTGACGGATTTTATTGCAGAGTGCGTATCCATCCATACCTGGCAGCATGATATCCATGATCCACATATCAGGCGTTTCTTTATCGGCAATTTCTAGTGCCAGCTCCGCTGTTTCGGCGACGCTGATCTGATAGCCTTCCTTTTTCAAATAAGCTTCTACTATATTCCGTATATTTTGATCGTCTTCGACAACGATTATATGATGCGTCATTTTGTCGTACCCCTTTCCTCTCTACGGTTATTTTCCCACAAAATCGCAAAAAGAAAAGACTTTCCTGTCAATTGTCCATTCCACATATTTTACATAATTGCTCCGAAAAGATGCCAAAACCAGACAGTAGAATGTGTAGTATAGAACGACGCATACACAACACGAAAGAGGTGTCTTACATGAATAGAGAAAATGACAATCAATTCAATGAGCAGCCAGAAGGACAGCAGCATGACTCATCATTAGAGCAAGAGCGGTCTTTTATGGACAATGAACACGAAGGCTCTGATCATACTGAAGGAACGACCAAATACAGACAAGCAATACAAGTGGATGAACCAATCAAAGAACCGCAGCAGCCAAAACAAAAAGGAAAAGTATGGACGAGCTTCATCAGCGGAATTGCAGGCGGCATCCTGGTACTTGCAATTGTTGCCATTCTTGTTTTTACAAATGTGATATCATTCAGCTCCAATGCAGCCAGTCCCGCAACCATGGGGACAGATAATACATCAACAACACAATCAAGCAATAAGACATTAGCAACGCAAACAAGTACCGAGAACCTGACCACTGCGATTCAGGATGCATCGGCAGCAGTAGTAGGTGTTGAAAACCTGCAGCAGACTGATCTGTTCTCTGAATCCGAAGAAGCTGGTTCCGGCTCAGGTGTCATCTATAAGAAAGAAAACGGCAAGGCATACGTCGTTACAAACAACCACGTAGTCGATGGAGCCTCCAGCTTGGAAGTCACACTAGCCAATGGTGGAAAAGAAAAAGCTACATTGCTTGGAACAGATCAAATAAGCGACTTAGCTGTACTTGAAATCGATGGAACCAATGTAGATACTGTGGCTACATTCGGTACTTCAGATGACTTGACGGTCGGTCAGCAGGCAATTGCCATCGGCAACCCATTAGGAGCCGAGTTCGCAGGTTCCGTTACACAAGGCATCATCAGCGGGTTGGATCGCTCCGTAGCAGTGGATTCCAATAATGATGGCACAGAAGATTGGGTAACAGAAGTATTACAGACAGATGCAGCAATCAACCCTGGTAATAGCGGTGGCGCGCTCATTAATGCAAACGGAGAAGTGATCGGTATCAACTCTATGAAGATTGCCCAAGAAGAAGTGGAAGGAATCGGTTTCGCCATTCCGATCGATGCAGCCAAACCAATCATCAATCAATTGGAGACTTCCGGAAAAGTAGAACGTCCTTACATCGGCATTGGGGCAGTCAGCCTCGATCAAGTACCGCATGTTAATGCGCAGCAAACATTGAACCTGCCGGAAGACGTGACACAAGGTGTCGTGCTGGCTCAAGTGGTGGAGAATTCTCCAGCAGCAGAAGCTGGCCTGCAGCAATACGATGTCGTTACGAAGATTGATGACCAAGATATCACGAGCATGGTCGACTTGCGCTCGTACCTTTATTCCGATAAGGATATCGGTGATGAGGTAACCGTAACGTATTATCGCGATGGAAAGAAAGAAACAACCAAACTAACATTAGCCAAAGAACAAACAACGCAATCCGAACAATCTACCCAACAGCAACAACAACAATAAGCCCAGCTTATTGATCAGATAGATGAAGGCCGCAGCATAAACAAAACTAAACATGATATCCCCAAATGTCATCTTCGCGGCCGAATACGCTCCCCCCAGAGCTTTCCATAAAAAAGGCGATCACCTGAATAATGTAGGTGATCGCCTTTTTTGTAACATCAGATCATTGGTCGAAAAGGGTATTGGCTTATATCATACGAAATCACAAAGACACGTATCAACTGCTCATTCACACTCACCGCTGGCAGCTTCACAAAATCAACTCCTGCAGCTGATAAGAAAAAAGATTGTTAAAACCAGCTGAACAGGCACATGCCATGCTTGCAGATAATACAGTATAAACAGATTACATAAAGGAGCATGATGCATGTATAACGTATTGATCGGCACCACCGTCAAACAGGATCCCGACATATTAACCGTCTACTTGAATTCCCTCAAAAGCTTGCAAACAAAGGACTTATCTATCTCCTACTGTTTTGTGGACGATAATGACGACCCAGAATCCAGTTCTTTACTTCATGATTTTGCCGCAGAAAACGACGCCGTCATTCTGCCATCCAAAACAGCCGATACTTACCATAAAGATGAGCACACACATTACTGGACGGAAGCTCTGATATGGAAAGTTGCTGCATTGAAAAATAAGCTCATTGCTTATGCAATCGAGCAGAAAATGGACTATATCTTTTTCGTCGATTCCGATATCATCCTGCACCCTGCTACCTTGGAACAATTGCTTGCGAACCAAAAAGATATCATCTCCTGCATTTTTTGGACAGCGTGGCAGCCTGGCACGCAAGCCCTGCCCCAAGTCTGGCTGAAAGATGAATATGATCAATTTCTAATTCACCGGGGCGAATCGTTATCCGAAGAAGAAACGATAGATCGGCATCAAAAATTCCTTGAACAAATGCAACAGCCTGGATTATACGAAGTTGGCGGTCTTGGTGCCTGCACACTGATCAGCAGGGAAGCGTTGGAGAAGGGTGTCCACTTCGGGGAAATTCCGAATCTTTCGTTTTGGGGGGAAGATCGCCACTTCTGCATCCGTGCAGCCGCACTCGACATCCCCTTATATGTGGATACACATTACCCAGCGTTCCATCTTTACCGAAAGACCGATCTAGCGAAGCTCCCCGCCTTCCGATGGGAGAATGAATGGCCCGGTTATAATGTTCGGGTTACAAAGACTAGCAGCAACACGCTCACTTTATCCATGATTGTCAAAAATGAATCTGATCGTTTTTTGGAGCGTTCCCTGCGTTCTTCCCTTCCCGCAGTCGATCAAGCCGTCATCATCGATGATCACAGCACAGATGATACGAAAACCATTTGCAGACAGCTTTGCGAGGAATATGATGTTCCATTGAAACTGATCGAAAATCCTGCATCCACTTTCAGCAATGAAGTGGCGCTTCGGAAACAGCAGTGGGAGGAAACGATTGCTGCCAAGCCTGATTGGATTCTTAATCTCGATGCTGATGAAGTACTGGACAGCACCTTTCTCACAGAAAAAGACCAGCTGCTGAACCAAGCTGGCCTTGATCTATATTCGTTTCGTCTATATGATTTCTGGGATGAAGAGCATTATCGGGAAGATCAGTATTGGCAGGCACATTTATTCTATCGTCCTTTTTTGCTGCGCTATCAGCCTGCATTTCCTTACAAGTGGCTGGATACCCCAGTACACTGCGGCCGCTTCCCCGAGAATATCTTCCAGCTGCCGAACGGCCTAAGCGCTACCCGCATCAAGCATTTTGGCTGGGCCAAAACGGAAGATCGCATTCGGAAATATGAACGTTATCGCCAGCAGGACCCCAAAGCTCTCTATGGTCAGAAAGAGCAATATGAGAGCATTCTTGACCCTTACCCGAACTTGATCAAGTGGACGGAGGTTTCTTCTTCCGAAAAATAGCGCGATAGCAGTACAGTCGCCCCCATCGGTCATCGAATAAAGCACCTGCAGGCATTTCCGAATCGACTGGACCGGCATATTCAAACCCGGCAAGTTCAGCCAATGTTTCGAGGATGCCGATCTCGACGGTTGGATAATCGAATGTCATAATAACGTGCCCCTCCGGCTTCAAGGTGCGGCCGAATTGTTCCCAAGCGCGCTTTTGTACACTTACATCCAGATGTTCCATCACCGAGATACAGAAAATCTTATCAAAAAAAGCATCTTCATACGGTAATGACGTCAAGTCTGCTTCGGCACGATGAATTTTTTGAAGAATACCTTCAGGCAAACGCGCTGCTTCCTGCGGTCCAAATTCCCTGGTAACATCATCCAAAATCGCTTGATCATCGGTAATCCTGCTATCTATATCACATGCATAGACTGTTTTAGCTGAGGCTGCCAAATGAAACTTGAACGGATGACTGATTCCGGAAGCCGCATCCAATACGATATCTTCTGCTTCCACAAAAGAAGCTGCCCATCCATATTCATAGCTGCGGCTCCACCAAGCATCCGGTAATTTCAGCACAAAGTCCCGCGCTGCCCGATCCTCGTGCTTGAAAAATCTCGAAGTCCATGCCTCTGTCAACATGCTTCAACCCCTTTTTTAGAATACATGACGTGTAGTACCAACGTATTCCGCAGGATAAGCATGTATGCTTGCTTTCTCTTTACATGAAAGAACCGGGCATGCCAGCCCGGCCCCTTCATTCATCATAAAGAATCGATTTGACGTCTGCATCCTCCAGATAATCCTCATATTTTTCATGATCTTCATTCACACCATCATAATGCCCATCCATATCAGCCAGCAGGAAATTCTCGATATCCTGTGCCCCGCCTGTTTCTTCATCTGAATTCACAGCCATGTAATCATAATCCTTTTCTGCGTTCACAAAATCGGAAGGTGTTTCTGACGAACCGTACGCTTGCAGATCCTGCAAGGTATCCTCTCCATCGTAAAAGTTGTGCTCTGTATCTTCCTCATCGTCTTTTCCTTCAAGATCTTCGAGCCGAGGATGGATGACAGCTTCCTCTGCCGGTCTATCATGCAGGGTCATCTGCTGTGGCTTATATTCCACAAGTGTTTCTGCTGTCGGCATCGCCAGCAGCCGTTCTTTTGGGATCGGCTTTCCTGAGATCTTACAAATTCCGTAGGTTCCATCCTCTATCCGGGCAAGTGCGGCCTTGATATCCTGCATCTCTTGCTCCAAATGATCATTCAATGCAATATCTTTCTCCCGCTCATATAATTCTGTTGCTGTATCACCAGGGTGGTTATCGTAGTTACTTAACTCGCCCATCGCATCCTTCGTATAGGACATCTCGGCGCCAAAATGGTCCTTCAGTGCCTGTTTCAATTCCTGCATACGATTTTCAAGCATTTCCTTACAGGCGTTCAATGTCTGTTGTGTGACCATGCACTTTCCTCCTGTTCATTTCCTGCTGCAACTTAGTATGCGACAAAAAACCTATCTCTATTAAGACGGTACTTATTGTATAATCAGGAAAATGGAGGAGAGGTCTATGCAAACACGTAAATTGTATCTGCTCGGCGGCAATACATCACAGGAAGAAGCCAATGTCCACTTTGCCAGGGCAGCGGGCGGTCAAAAAGCACATCTTGCCCTATTGATCGTCTATCGGGAAGGCTGGGAAGAATTCCTGCCGCGTTATACCAGTCACTGGATCACCCAAGGAGTCAACGAGAAAAGCATTTCCGTCATCGTGCCTGATGAGACAGGGAATTTAGATACAGAAAAGGCAGCTGATATAATACAAAATGCCACTGGTATATTCATCGGAGGCGGTCATTCAGAAACATACCATGCACTGTATACCCAGCAGCCATTCAAGCAGCTGCTAAAAGAGAAATACCGTGCCGGCATCCCGTTGGCAGGAAATAGCGCCGGGGCCTTGATCATGCCCGAAACCGTTTTGCTATCCCCGCATGACACGGATCATCAGCTAGCTTGGAGCGGGCCGGGTATTGGTCTTCTCCAGAACCAGCTGATCAGTGTCCACTTCTCCCAATGGCAGGATGAGCCGAACCTTATTGCGGGTTTGATTCGGCACGACATCCCTATCGGGTACGGCATAGATGAGGACGCCTGTTTATATCTTGAAAACGAGCAGCCCACTGCTTCTTTCGGTAACGAACAAGTGAAACGCATAGAAAAAGGGACCCATTCATAGGGTCCCTTCTGTATTAGTTGGATGTAGAACGCAAATAGTAAGATGTCTTAATTCCGGAGTCCCAAACGGCCATATGCAAATCAAGCAATTCTTTTGCTTTGATGGAGTTCGGTACATACATGTTGAATGAAATCGCTTGGTCGATGTGCTTTTGGCGTGCTGCGTTTTGTTTCACGCTCCACTGCTGATCGATCTCATAAGCGGATTTATAGAAACGATCTGTGTCCTCATTCAAATCAGGTGCAGTGACAGGAATTTTGTAGTCCTTCTTCTCTTCCGAATAGAATTTGCTGAAGATCGGATCTGTAGTCGCTGTGCTTCCTGCGATCAGTGCAGTGGAAGAGTTCGGTGCTACCGCCATTAAGTAAGCGTTGCGCATACCGTTTTCCTTCACTTGCTCCTGCAGACCTTTCCAGTCAAGCGCTGAATCGCCAGTGGTATAGCCTTTATTGTCGAAGTAACTGCCATCTGCCCATTCAGAACCTTCGAAAATAGGATATGCACCTTTTTCTTTTGCGATTTCCATGCTGGATCGGATAGTCAGATATGCGATTTTCTCGTACAGTTCATCTGCATATGCAACAGCTTCATCACTTTCCCAATCGATTTGTTTCAAAGCAAGCAGATGATGCCAGCCAAATGTGCCGAGTCCGATGGCACGGTATTTCTGGTTCGTGATCTGTGCTTGCAGGACAGGGATCGTATTCAAATCGATAACATTATCCAGCATACGCACCTGGATCGGGATCAAACGTTCCAGGACGTCTTCTGTAACTGCTTTCGCCAAAGAGATGGAAGAAAGGTTACATACGACGAAATCTCCCGGCTCTTTCGTAATGATGATTTTGCCGTCTTTTGTCGTCTGTTCCGTCATGAGTGTCGGGCTTTGGTTTTGCATGATTTCCGTACAAAGGTTGCTGGAGTAAATCATACCTGCATGTTTGTTCGCATTTTGACGGTTGACTTCGTCGCGATAGAACATGAATGGACCGCCTGTTTCCAGCTGGCTGCGCAGGATACGCTTCATAACATTGATTGCTGGAACCTCTTCTTTATGCAAGTCGGGATTCTCCACACATGCCCAGTATTTCTCACGGAAGGATCCTTCGCCTCTTGTTTCATCATAGAAATCTTCCAGGGAGAAGCCCATCACGCGGCGGACTTCATGCGGATCGAACAGGTACCAATTGCCTCGTGCTTGTACTTGTTCCATGAAGATATCAGGCAGGCAGACGCCTGTGAATAAATCATGTGTACGCTGACGTTCGTCACCATTATTCAGTTTTGCATCAAGGAACGGGAAGATATCCTTATGCCAAATATCAAGATATGTGGCAATCGCACCTTTACGCTGTCCAAGCTGATCGACACTGACCGCAGTGTTATTCAGCTGTTTCATCCATGGAAGCACTCCAGAAGAAGCACCTTCAAAGCCTTTGATGGCACTGCCTCGGCTGCGGATTTTACCTAGATAGACACCGATGCCGCCGCCGTTTTTGGACAGGTTGGCAATATCCGTGTTGCTGTCGAAGATGCCTTGCAGGCTGTCATCGACTGTGTCGATGAAGCAGCTGGAAAGCTGACCGTAACTCTTACCTGAATTGGACAATGTTGGTGTAGCAACTGTCATGTAAAGATTGCTCAATGCCCAGTAAGCTTCTGTAACAAGCTCTTTACGAGATGCTTCAGGCTCCTTGCTCATGATCGTCATGGCAATGATCATGAACCTTTCCTGCGGCAGCTCGTATGTACCGCCTTTATGATCCGTAGCTAAATAACGATCCGCCAACGTACGCAACCCGATATATGTGAACAAACCATCTTTTTTATAATCAATCAAGCTGTTGTAATAATTGATTTCCTCTTCACTGTATGTGTCGAGAAGGAATTTGTTGTAGATACCGATTTCAGTCAATTGCTGAATCAAGCTGTAAAAGGATCCGTACTTGTCCTCGAAATGATAACCCCTGTTCTGTGAAGCTTGGAAATAAAGCAGTTCCAGATATAAGCTGGCTGCGATATATGTCCACTGCGGCTCTTCTTCATCCAGCTGCGCCAAGCCTTCCAAAATCAGCTGGTTCAGCCATTCCTTATCCGATGACCACGCCTTTTGTTCCATCAGGCGTTCGCCATATTGCACTAAGTGCTTCGCATCTGCTGCTGCAAAGGGTGATTCGAGCACGGATGCTATATGCTCTTTCCAATTGTCTGTCTGCGTCGTATCTAACATGTTGAAACTTCCTCCTCCAAAATACAGGTGTGATTGTAAGTACTTTTCTTTCCCCTAAACGCACAAAGTGAGCAACTACCAGGAAGGTGTCTCTTCTGTCCGTCCTACTAGATACAGTAGTAACTTAGATCAGAATCGACAAATAAAAAGTGTCACAGAACACTGTCTATCAGGCTGATAAAGCGATTTCTTCATCTACCTGTCGATACCCGGCTTGCTCGCCTTCGAAACTATATATAGTATTGATTCATGTCTGAACTAACAAGATGTTGTATAAAAACTTTACCATACATCCCCGGCTCTTTCAATCTCTACTTTGATCACAAGCTTCATTTCACAATCTATCTTAGAACGGAAACTGCCATCTTTCGAGGTTTTTTCCTAGCGAAAAAATGTTTGTGATTTTGAGTCAAAATATCACCCCACTCGACATTCCTGCATCTTAGCGGTACGATGAAAACAGATTCAAAGGAGGGATAATATGGGAACCATTAAAAAGGTCGGTTTCATCGGCACGGGGGTCATGGGCAAGAGCATGAGCCGCAACTTGATGCAGGCTGGTTTTGAATTGGCTGTCTACACGAGGACGAAAGCGAAAGCGGAAGAATTGATCGATGCTGGGGCAGTTTGGCACGATACACCAGCAAGCCTTGCAGCCAGTGTGGATGCCGTCATCACGATGGTCGGCTATCCAAGTGATGTGCAAGAAGTTTACTTTGGCGAAAGCGGTATTCTACAGCACGCGAAGTCCGGTACATACGCAATCGATATGACAACTTCCAGACCGGCCCTTGCAGAAGAAATTCATACTGCTGCAAAAGCTAAGGGAATATTCGCCTTGGATGCTCCTGTCTCAGGCGGAGATGTCGGCGCCAAGAACGGCAAACTCGCCATCATGGTCGGCGGTGAAGAAGAGGCATTCCAAGCTGTACTGCCGATTTTCGAGGCAATGGGGGAGAATATCATCCTTCAAGGTCCTGCCGGTTTCGGACAGCATACGAAGCTGATCAACCAAGTGACGATTGCAAGCAATATGGTCGGGGTTTGTGAAGCGATTTCCTATGCGGAATATGCCGGCATGGATCCTTCGAAGGTGCTTCAGTCTATTACGACAGGCGCTGCCGGCAGTTTCAGCTTGAGCAATCTTGCCCCTCGAATGATCAAAGGAGATTATGATCCCGGCTTTTATGTAAAGCACTTTATCAAGGACATGTTGCTTGCCCTGGAAGCCGCCAAAGAAATGGGCTTGATGACTCCCGGATTGGAATTAAGCCTTTCGTTATATGAACGCCTGGCCGAAAACGGCGACGGAGACCTCGGCACACAAGCTCTGATCAAACTATTTACGAAAAAAGCATGAGCAAAGAGGCCAGGAAACTGGCCTCTTTATATAAGTATATATAATAAGAGCGGCAAGGTGATAAGACTGAGAAGCGTGCTGATCAAGGTTGCACTTGATACATAAGCTGGTTTGGCACCGAATTCAAGTGCATAAAGCGTCGTGTTTGCAGCCGTCGGCATGGCAGCTACCAAGATCATGATCTGTTTCACCATATCGTCGACCGGGAGGAATAAGGTGAAAAGGTACGCGATTGCCGGTGAAACAAGCAGCTTCAGTACGAGCGCATAAGTAAGACGCTCGTATTCAAAGGATTTCAATGAAATATTAGCCAGCTGCATACCAAGCACGATCATGACGGTAGGAATCGCTGCATCAGCTACGAGATGAACGGCTTCGGTAACCGGTCCGCTAAGCGGTATGGATAAAGTCTGGAACAAGATACCAAGCAAAGCTCCATAAATGATCGGAATCTTCAAGACTGACAAGAACGTACCACGGACCGATAACGCAGCACCGCCTCCTTTAGCTGCGATGAAGACGCCGATTGTAACCATGACAAGCTGCTGCAAGACAAGCAGGATGACCGCATAATCAAAACCCGCTGCACCGAAAACGAACAATACGAGCGGCGTTCCGTAGTTTCCATTGTTCATGAAGGAAGCACCAAGCATCAAACTGTATGTATCCTGGCGATCATACCCTCGCAGCAAACTGATGATATAACAAATCAAAACGAGTGCCAGACATATCCCCACTACGAAAATGGCCAGATAAATATAATCCACACTCAGACGATTCTCAAAGAATGTTTGGAAAGCCAATACCGGCGACAGCAGATAAACCGACATCTTCGAGATGCTTCTGATGTCGAACTTCAGCAGTTTCTGCCCGATGAAGCCAAGAAGAAAAATGCCGAATATCGGCAATAATGTCAATATGTAAGCCAAAGACTATCATCCTATCACATTATGATTTTATGATTTCAAAAACTCTATCCGTGCTTCACCGATGCGAGCAATCCGCGCAAGGGACACTACCTCCATCCCCAATTCCTCCAGACGTTTCCGTCCATTTTGGAAGCTCTTCTCAATTACAATTCCAATACCCGCAACTTCAGCACCGGCTTGTTTCAAAATACTGATCAATCCAGCTGCCGCTTCCCCATTGGCAAGGAAATCATCGACGATCAGCACATGATCTTCTGATGATAATCTATCTTTTGAAATCGTCACATCCGAGTAGACTTGTTTGGTGAACGAATAAACAGATTCACAGTATACGTCACCCTTCATTGTCAGCGATTTCTGCTTTTTTGCATAAACAACCGGAACGTTGAAAGCCAACCCCGCCATTAGAGCAGGAGCAATACCGCCCGCTTCGATTGTTACAATCTTCGTCACTCGTTTATGCCTGAATTGCTGCTGGAATTCCTTCCCTATTTCATAAAGGAGGGAGGTATCCAACTCATGATTCAAAAAGCTATCCACTTTAACGATTGTGTCTCCAATGATGGTTCCTCTTTCTTGAATTGCTTTTTCGAGCAGTTCCATCTATCGGCTCCCCTTCCTTTTATGTGCAGCAGAAGCGACTACGAAAGCCAAATCATCATTGCCGAAAAATTGCAGTACTTCCAATACCATCTCATCCGAAATATCGGACGCTTCTTCCTTAGGAAGGACATCTTCCAAAGCTTCCGACAAAGCCTCGTTTTTCCCCTGGTTCGGATAGGCTTGTTCGTACAAGGAAACAGCATCCAAGTCATGATTCGTACACCACTGGACGAATATCCGGATCATCATCCGTTCGTCTTCCTGATACTTTTCGATGATTTTTCTAGACAGCTCTTCTTGACTCATCAGCGCTCACCTCTCCTAAAAACGATAAAAGACGCATCCTGGAAAATCCAGAATGCGCCTCTGTCGTCGTATGATATATTACAGACGAGTTACGTTAGCAGCTTGTGGGCCGCGGTTGCCTTCAACGATTTCGAATTCAACTTCTTGACCTTCGTCAAGAGTTTTGAAGCCGTCAGCTTGGATAGCAGAGAAGTGTACGAATACGTCGTCGCCGTCTTCTCTTTCGATGAAACCAAAACCTTTGTCTGCGTTAAACCATTTTACTTTTCCAGTCATTTAAATGACCTCCTTACAATAGAAGTACAAAAGTACAGGTATTGAATCGTTATACCTTTACACCACTTATTGTGAAAGAGATCGTAAAGATTATTCAACCGTTTCCTTTTGCTCTTTAAGAGTACCTTTTTTTCAATAAGAATGCAAGCCAATTCTAACTTTTTCTCCAAATTAAGTTAAGAATGAGACCTACGCCCTATAAAACCGCTTACATTACTGACATTATTGGCAGAATCCGCTTACAAGGAGATGTAATAAGACCTGTGACTATTGTCATTTATTTCAAGTAATATTCCGACAAACATGTCATTTGTCTTCCAGTTTCCCCGTTGGTTTTCTTTTCTATACCCGCTTTGAAGAAGAAATATTCCTGTTGACAGTCCTTACCCCCTTTTTTTATAGTGACTATAGATTTTGTGAAAGAATAAGCGTAACGAAAGGGGTGGCAGCATGATTAAGACGTATCTCTATGATCATCATACAGACACGATGCATACGAATATTTCTTTGCAAGACAGCAATCGACATTTGGAGGATCCGGATAATCTGCTATGGATCGATGCCTATGACGTGCAATCCCATGAATTGCATGAACTAGCTGGGATATTCGATTTCCATCCGCTTGCGATCGAGGATTGCCTGCATGACAGCCCGCGCGCAAAGGTCGATGATTATGATGCATACAAATTCTTCGTCTTCCACGCCCTGCGTTACAACGAATAAAGTGATAATGAAATTACGACACTAGAGCTGAATGTTTTTTTGGGACCGAATTATGTCGTTACCATCCATAGGCATAAGCTTCGCTGGCTCGGCCAGATGGATGCCATTTGCTCTCGTTCTTCCCGCTTCATGAGCCAAGGAGCCGACTTTTTGCTATATGCACTGGCAGATGGCATCACGGATGAATACTTCCCGGTTCTGGATCGAATCGGCATCCGGATTGAGGAACTTGAAGATGAGATGTACAGCGAAGGCGTCAAAGAGGTAACCGAGGAATTCCTCGCCTTGAAACGGACGATCATACTGATCAGGCGAGTGATCCTGCCTCAGCGGCGCATCTTCCTGAATGTGAACGGCAAATGGAAATTCGATATCCAGGAAGAAAACGTACCTTTTTACACCGACTTGATCGATCACTTGGAACGTATCGTCGACTCTACCGAAACATTCCGTGACTTGGTGAATAGTGCATTGGATACGTATTATTCCATCATCAGTGCCAAGTCTGCGGAAAAACTGAACGTCCTGACGATTATTTCCACAATCATGCTCCCGCTCACATTCGTGACCGGATTTTTCGGGATGAACCTGCCGATACCATTCCAAGACAGCCCCTGGACAACATTAGGCATCAGTGTCCTTCTTGTATTGGTCACTTTTGGCATGTGGTATTACTTCAAAAATAAGTTGTTTTAAATTCCATTTGTACTGGACTTCCATTCATGTTAAAATATTTGATTGCAAGAGTATGAATAACGACATGACGCCTAATTTTGTATCTTGCAAATATAAATGACAGGTGGAAAAAAATAATGAGTGATTATCGAGTATTGTTGTATTACAACTATGTAGATATTGAAGATCCGGAAGCTTTTGCCAAAGAACATCTGAAGCAATGTAAGGAACTTGGACTTAAGGGCCGTATCCTCGTTGCGAAGGAAGGCATCAACGGTACTTGCTCCGGAACAGTGGAACAGACACAAGCTTATATGGATATGATGCATGCAAAACCAGGATTTGAGGACATGGTCTTCAAAATCGACGAAGCAGATGGACATGCTTTCAAGAAAATGCATGTACGCCACCGTCCTGAATTGGTGACGCTGCGTCTTGAAGATGATATAGATCCCCGCGAGATGACAGGAAACTACCTCTCTCCGCATGAATTTTATGAAGCAATGCAAGATGAGAACACGATTGTTCTCGATGCACGGAATGATTATGAATATGATCTTGGTCACTTCCGCGGCGCTATCCGCCCTGATATCGAAACATTCCGTGACCTGCCGGATTGGGTCCGTGAAAACAAAGATATTTTGGAAGGCAAACGCGTATTGACTTACTGCACAGGCGGTATCCGCTGTGAGAAATTCTCCGGCTGGCTCGTGCGCGAAGGTTTTGAAGATGTCGGTCAATTGCATGGCGGTATCGCCACTTACGGAAAAGATCCGGAAGTACAAGGTAAACTTTGGGACGGTAGAATGTATGTCTTTGATTCCCGCATTTCCGTACCGATCAACCAAACAGAACATGTCATCGTTGCGAAAGATTACTTCGATGGACAGCCTTGTGAACGTTATGTAAATTGTGCAGATCCTTCCTGCAACCGCCAGATCATCTGTTCTGAAGAGAATGAGCACAAATATCTTCGCGGCTGCTCCGACAGCTGCCGCCGTTCCCCGCGTAACATGTACGTGGCAGAACACGGCTTGACTGAAGAAGAAGTGGAAGAACGTCTTGCAAAACTTGAAAACGAAACAGTAGCAAACTAAAAAAGAACCCTGCGGGGTTCTTTTTTTATTGCCATTCCAAGAATTCCAATCGGTTTCCAAAAGGGTCATATACATAAATCCGGTTAGCCCCAGGCAGATCTGTATCATCCATGAAAGAAATATTGTGTTCACCCAAATGGCGCCTAAGCGACGCGAGTCCTTCCACCTCAAAAGCTGGATGGGCTTTTCGTGCCGGGGAAAACGGTTCTTCCACCCCCATGTGCACAGTAATAGCATTGCAGCTGAACCACACACCCCCTCTTGCTCGCAAATTGGCTGGTTTTTCGATCTCCTCAAAACCAAGAACATCCCCAAAGAACTCCCTTGCTTGCCCTTCGCTGCCGCGTGGACAGGCAAGCTGCACATGATCAAGCTGTTTCAGGAAAAACTCCATCGGATAACCCCCCTTTTTTTCTATATTCTACCATTAAAAGTTCGGATTGTTATCGCTACTTTACGGTTTATGCTACATTGAATTTGCAGAGGAGGAAAACGATATGACAGTATACGACTATTCAGCCGTTACTTTAGAGGGTAAAGAAGTCAGTCTCAAGGATTACGCAGGCAAAGTGCTCGTCATTGTGAATACAGCCAGTAAATGTGGTTTTGCTCCACAATTGGAACAGCTTCAGGAATTATATAAGGAATACCAAGAGAAAGGCCTGGTCATCCTTGGTTTTCCGAGCAATCAATTCATGAATCAGGAACCAGGCAGCAGTAAAGAAATAGCAGCTGTTTGTCAGCGCAATTACGGTGTCAGCTTCCCGATGTTCGAGAAAGTGAAAGTAAATGGACCTGACGCCCACCCGCTTTATAAACATCTAACCAGTCAAGCCAGCGGACTATTCACCAAAAGCATCAAATGGAATTTCACCAAGTTCCTCGTCGATGCCAAGGGCAATGTTGTCGAGCGCTTTGCTCCCAAAACTAGCCCATTGGACATGAAGCCGGCAATTGAAAAACAGCTCAAATAAGCAGATAATGTCCAAGTGACACATCTGCTTATTTCCTATTTTACAAAAAAAGCCCCGCACCCAGTTTGATGCAGGATTCATTCTTCCGGATCCGAATTGGATGCCTGTTTTGTCCGATGCTTATGCCGATCATCCTGCAGCTCCCGCTCCACTTCATCCACGGGTATATCATCCACCTGCATATCTTGTTTATTCTCCAGTTGTTTTTCCCGATTCTCACTTTCGACCTTGGAAAATCCGTGCTTATCCTTGTCGCCTTTGGCACCGTTTTTTTGCACCATCTCTTTTCCCCTCCTTTGTAAGCCCTTTCCCTTTCTTCCATGGGTAAAAACATTCCTGCTGCTTTGTAACAGAACCAAGCAAAGGGTATACTAATAGGAGATAGCGTTTTTACTGCCCGACAACAGGGTATAGATTGTCAAATGAGGTGAAGCACAATGAAACCAACCGCGCTAATTACAGGAGCCTCCAGCGGGATCGGCTACCATATAGCCAAATGGTTTGCCAAAGCAGGCTATGATCTCATCATCGTAGCGCGTTCCAAGGACAAACTCCTATCGCTGCAAACAGAACTGCAAGATTCGAATGTGACTGTCATTCCTCATGATTTGTCCGTGCCTAACAGCGCCTATGAACTATATCAAAAGATTCGTGATGAAGGTAAAACCGTCGAGGTGCTTGTGAACAATGCCGGCTTCGGACTTAGCGGCAAGTTCGAGGATACAAGCTTTGAGACACAGCAAAAGCTGCTGCATCTGAACATGGTTTCATTGGCAAACCTGACTCGTCTGTTCATCGATGATATCATTCACTCCCCTTACCGGAATGTTCCAAATGGGATTTTGAATATTTCCAGCATGGCCGCCTTCCTTCCCGGTCCATATATGGCGGCATATCATGCATCCAAAGCATTCGTCCAGCGCTATTCGGAAGCACTTGCAGAGGAGTTGACTGGGGACGGCGTAACGGTGACGACACTTTGCCCAGGTCCCACGCAGACCGAATTCTTCAAACGGGCAGGCAACGACAAAATCATGTCTTCGTTCCGTGACGCTCCGGAAGATGTGGCCAGACAAGGTTTCCTAGGATTCATAAAGGGAAAACGGGTTGTATTCCCGTCAGCGAACATCCATGCAGCCGTGCTGTTCATGAAGCTCATGCCGAGCAGCCTGCTGAGTAAAATGACCAAGAAGATGTATACAAGGTAAGCGAAAAGACACCCGAGAGGGTGTCTTTTTATCTGCTGAGATGACGGCGATGACTATAGAAGTATGCTGTCAACGGCCACCATGCCGCTCCAAAAATAGGGTAGATCGCCCAGATCACAGAAGGCGAATATGCAATATTCACGAATAGGAAGAACACACTGAGTGATCCGAATCCTATTACGGAAAAGAATAAACTGGAGGTGCGATGACCTATGATGGACAATGGCCACCAGCTCATTGTAAAGATAATGAAGCCGTACCAAGGATTTTCATGACCGAAATAAGAATGTAAACTGAAATAGTACAGGCAGACGGTCAAGCTGACGAGACATGCTATGCCTAGATTCGCTAAATGCTTCCGAAACGTGACTGCGACAGCCCATAAAACCAAACCACCGATAGTGTATAAATACCAAGGATACGACGGTGAATCCAAGAAATTCTCTCTTACAAGTACCGCACCGACAATGATGGCCGACACCCATGTGACAAATGTTAATTGCTTTGGCAGAAGAATCTGTAAGGCGATGATGATAGCAGCACCTAAACTATACGTATACCAAATCTCCTGCGGTGTCGTCATCATGTTGATATAAACAGAAAATGCGCCCATGCTAACCAACATGAATGCTAAAAACAATCTCCACGGCTTCATCGATGCAACACCTTTCTTTTTCTAGCTTTCAACCAAACGAAAGTCATACTCACCGGCCACCAAAGGATACCAAAGGTCGGATAAACAAACCAGATTTCGCTCGGTGTATAATACATATTCACAAAGACGAGTAATGCTATGACCAAGGCACTACCGCATATGGAAAAACCAAGATTCAATGTGCTCATATCTTCTTTTTGCTTCTTCTTTTTATTCGGTGTTTCCGGTGAGGTATGCTGGAGCATGAATTCTTTCTTAATTTCGGCTAAATTACCGAAATCGACGATTGCCTTGTTAACTGCATCCTCTTCCATTTTTCCGTCGCGCATGAAATCCGCTGCCTTCTCTTCCATCGAATCCTTTATCTCTTCCTTTAACGTCACTACCTGTTCGGTCTCTGGCAGATCGGCAAACTGTTCTTCAACATACGTTCTGATCTTTTGCATCAAACACCCTCCATAAATACATCGATTAATTGTTTTGCTTCTTTCCATTCTTTCGCTGCCTCATGCAAGTATGCCTTCCCAAGTATCGTGATAGTATAATATTTACGCTTGCCTCCATGCGATTTTTCACCTTGGTAGGACTCTATCAGTTCCCGGCGCTCCAGCCGCTGGAAAACAGCATAAAGCGTCGCTTCTTTGATTTGGAATACATCGTGTGTCCAAGCTGCTATATCTTTCGAAATCTGGTAGCCATACTTATCCCCGTCCATCAGCAGACGAAGGATGATGGAGTCCAGATGCCCTCGAATCGTATCACTCCGAATATGGCACCCCTTCTTTCTAAATTACTCTATCTGATAAAGTAATCATAATCGATATTACTCTGCGTGTCAAAGTAATTTTTGCATCTTTTTCCCAAAAACAAAAAAACAGGCTATTAACCTGTTTCAGAATGGCTTTTTAGCAAAATGCAAATAATCGATCACATCTGCTTTATTTTCAGCAATAATCACCTTATGACCATAGTTTAAATACGTGTCAAAGATATAAGGCTTAGTCGTATGTTCAAAATAACGGTTCCATTTGAACATATTAAGAAAGATACGGAAAGACGGTTTATAATTAGCTGATTCCAAACCTGATATCTGTCGCAGATATCGTTTGATGATTCGCAGGTTCCTTACCTTATAACCAGGATCCAGCAAAATGATTACATCTGCTTGCTGCAGGCTGCCTTCCATCCAAGCATCTGTATGAACTCCCTCGATGATCCAAGCAGCAGATCCGATGATTTCGTTCAGGATTTCCTTCTTCTCCTTGTCGGTACGGCGTCTATCTCCAATCGAAGAGCGCTCCCAAACAATGTTATCCAACTCGTAGTGGGCTGCGCTTGACAATGCTGACAACTCCTTGGCAAGCGTTGTTTTGCCGCTGCCGACAGAACCGATGATATGTATTTTCTGCGGCCGAAATTCCTCACTCATTCCACAACTGTCCCACGAATGCACTGTTTTATATCAGCAATAAATCTGCCTGATTTATCAAGCATGGTGAGATGGTCCGAATTTTCATATAGCGCTACTTGAACTTCCTTCCAACCCAGACCGTGGATCATTATGAATGTTGGTTTCGTTACAACGCCCGATGATTCACATCGCATTCTCATACAAGCACCTCCCACTAAAAGTGTACATTATTTTCTGAATACGAAAAAGAAGCAGAGGATATCCCCTGCTTCTCGCTTTGGTTAGATTTGTCTTAGCAAATTAGCCATCTCAATTGCAGAAACAGCTGCCTCTGCGCCTTTATTGCCCGCTTTCGTACCCGCGCGTTCGATGGCTTGCTCAATTGTATTGGTTGTCAGCACACCAAAGATAATTGGAATTCCAGCTTTATCAGCAGCACTTGCGACACCTTTAGCGACTTCATTGCTGACATAATCGAAATGAGGTGTAGAGCCTTTGATCACAGTTCCCAATGTGATGACAGCATCATATTTTCCACTCTGGGCAAGTTTGTTGGCTGCAAGAGGTATTTCAAATGCACCAGGCACCCATGCCACATCCACTTTAGTTTCATCGACACCATGACGCTTCAGCGTATCAACGGCACCGCTCAATAGCTTGCTCGTGATGAACTCATTGAATCTTCCTACAACAATACCAATCTTCAAATCTGTTCCTACTACATTTCCTTCCAATACGTTAACCATTTGAATACTCCTTTATATACAGGCATTATCAGCCCATTTTGTAGTTTTATTATTTAATCGTGGAAGTTGATTTGATTCAACCCTTTACCTTGCTTTCATGCAGCTGTCGATAAGCGATTAAATCGGCAATTGTGATAATCGGCAACTGGTGTATTTCAGCTAGCTGCTCAAGTTCGGGCATGCGAGCCATCGTGCCATCTTCATTCATGATTTCACATATATAGGCAGCTTCTGCTGTCCCGGCCAACGCAGCCAAATCCACTGCTGCTTCGGTATGCCCAGGACGCTCCAGCACACCATTCGGTTTGGCGATTAGCGGAAAGATATGCCCAGGGCGCTGGAAATCAGTCGGTACACTAGCCTTATCAGCCAGTTTCCCAATGGTATGGGCACGCTCGAATGCACTGATGCCTGTAGTAGAAGCGATGTGATCGATACTGACAGTAAATGCCGTTCCGTGTGGGTCTGTATTCGTATCCACCATCGGGGGCAAATCCAATCTTTCGGCAATTTCCCGGGAAATAGGTGCACATATCAGACCTTTTCCGACAGAAGCCATGAAATTAACTGTTTCAGGACTTGCAAATGCTGCCAAGGCAAGTAAATCCCCTTCATTCTCTCTTTTCTCATCGTCGGTGACAATGATGGCTTTGCCGCTTTTCAAGTACTCTATTGCATGGGCTATCGTCGTTTTCATTCTTTTCCCTCCTAATCCATGAATCCGTGTTGTGCTAATGTTTCTGTCGTGATGCCAGCAGGCTGCGGGCTGTTTTGGTATCCCATAAGCCGTTCCATGTATTTGGCCAGCTGGTCAAATTCAAGATTCACTAGATCACCAGCTTTTTTGTTCCCTAAAATCGTTGCCTTCCTTGTCTCAGGAATAAGCGAAATGGTAAATAAATCATCCTGCACATCAAACACAGTCAATGACACACCATCGACAGAGACCGATCCTTTTTTCATTAAGTACTGCAGGCCTTCTGTGACGCCAATATCAACATAGCGTGCATTTGACTCATCCCGGATGGATAGAATAGTGCCGGTCGTATCCACGTGACCACTTACGAAATGGCCGCCCAGTCTTCCACTTGGCTGAAGTGCTGGTTCCAAGTTCACTGCATCGGTACTGCGCAAATTCGATAAAGAACTATCACGAAATGTTTCCGGCATCACATCGACTCGGAATGCATGCGATGTAAAGCTGGTGACTGTAAGGCAGACACCGTTAACAGCAATGCTGTCTCCAATATGCATATCCTTTGTCAGCTTCTCGCTGGCAATGGTAAGCTGCATCGCCTTTTCCTGTTGATCTACAGCAATCATGCTGCCTACTTCCTGGATGATTCCAGTAAACACAATTCTTCCTCCTATCCTTCTAATCTTCCATAGATACTACGAATGGGAATATTACCGTCTCGGGGCAATGTGACGGTTGATCGGGGTATGGAGATGCCATCGAACATGTAACATCTCATCACTAAATTTTTTAGATGTCGAAATAAGAGAAGCAAGTTTAATCTTGTCTCTTTCATCACTATCCTTCATATAAAAAGCCCCAGAATCAAAAATTCTGGGGCTCAGGAATTCAAAAGTATAGCGAAACAAGCTATCGTCAATAGACGAAAAGCATTTTTGGCGTGTGGATAGCACGCTCGTTTCCTCTTTCCCATCCAGACTATACTGTCGGCTTTGGAATCTCACCAAATCCACCGTTGTAAAAACGGGTCACGGACTGAAGACAGCTGTGCTGCCTATCACCGCCGGTCGGGAATTTCACCCTGCCCCAAGAGAAAACCTATTCGATTGCTTTTACCTTAACATATTTTTTATCTTCTTGTACAGCAGGAAAAAAGTCTGAAAACTGAGTTGACAATATGTGGAACAATCGCTAAACTAAATCCGTAAAATAAAGTTGACCGTTCAAAATAAATTTACCGAAAGGAGTTTTCAAAATGAAACAGGCAATGGCATTGACGACCCTTGAGCAGCTCAAAGCAATTAGTGATCCGCTTCGCGCCGAAATGATGATGAAGCTAGTCGAAACATCTTATACTGGCCAGCAGCTGGCTGTCCTGTTGGAAACAAGCAGACCAAAGATCCATTATCATTTAAAAGAGTTGGAGAAAAACAGTTTGATTGAGGTGGTCCATACCGAAGAAAAGAATGGTATTGTACAGAAGTTCTATCGATCCACAGCAAGTGGCTTCTTTCCATCGGAAAATTTACTTCCCTATGCAGAAGAACTCAGCGAATCGACCAGACAGCTTTATGTGCAAATGGCAAATAAGACGAGGTCATCCATACTCACCGCCCCGGAATCATCCTTTGCCAAAGCAGCTGGTTCCACTGATCCGAAAGATTGGGACGCAATCGGCAGTATATGGGAAATCAGTGCTACAGAAGCCGATTTCAAGGAGTTCATTCAAGGTTTATTCGGCTTGATACAGACGCTGCGTGAAAAAAGTGAAGCGGCCGAAAATGACCCAAATGGCAAGCTTTATCACTTTTCTGCCTTCGGTTTTGAAATCGATACACCGTCGTTCGATCAAACTGAACTAAAAGAGGAGGATTGAGGATGTTTGCTATTTTAAAACAGCGAAATTATAGCCTTCTTTTCTCAGGGCGCATTGTCACCAATATTGGCGACAGCATTTATTTCATTGCCGCTATGTGGCTTGTTTATGACCTGAGCGGCAGCGCATTTTATTCGGGGCTAGCCGGAGCCCTGACACAGATCCCGAATATTTTGCAGTTCCTGATCGGCCCGCTTATTGACCGCTGGCCGATACGTGCCACGCTGCTATGGACGCAAGCACTCCAAGCCGTGCTTATCCTGCTTATTCCGCTTGCGGCTTGGCTGGACTTCCTGTCTGTCACACTGGTACTCATCATCATGCCGATTTTGACTTCTATCAATGCATTCGCATATCCGACAGAAACCAAGGCATTACCACTCGTTCTGAAAAAAGAAGAACTGCCTGCTGGTAATGCATTATTCTCCCTTGCTTACCAAGGTGTCGATCTTATCTTTAACGCCATTGCAGGCGTGATGATTGCTGTCTTTGGAGCGACATTATTATTCATCATCGACTCTTTCACCTTCTGTATTGCTTTCCTTTTATTCAGCTTCCTTAGAATTCCGCATCAAAAAGTACAGACTGATATGTCCGGCACTGCTCGTTCAGCTATAAATTCTTACATCACTGAATTGAAAGAAGGGCTCAAGATTCTATTCACAACCATTTTGGCTGCCGCATTATTCGGGGCAGTATTATGCAATCTGGCAATTGGTGCAGCTATGGCTGTGATGCCAGCTTTTGCAGACGAGCGGCAAGGGGCTGCTGTATATGGTTTGTATTTAGCAGCTATGTCTTGCGGCGCTTTGATAGGAGCACTATTAGCAGCCTCTTTCAGTAAACTTCCCATCGGCAAAGCGACAATCCTCACCATGTTCTTAGCTTCTGCAATATGGGCAGCTGCTGCTTTTGTGCCATGGACTTGGATGAGTGTAATCCTATTCGGGCTCGCTTGGGTCCCTGTCGGCTGCATCAATGTTACGTTCGCAACGATGTTACAGACCTTACTTCCTGTTTCCTTGATCGGCAGAGTCACAAGCGCAACCGCGAGCTTCAGCACCATTGCAACACCAATCGGATCGTTGACCGGCGGTTACGCAGCCACACTTCTTCCTGTGTCTTGGGTCTTTTGCGCCGCTGGTGTCGGCCTAGCCTTGCTTTCCATATCCTGGCTTCTGTATCCGAAGCTGCGCAAACTAGGACCGCTAGCTTCCCTTTCACCAGAATTGCTCGGTTTCAAGGGTTCCCGGCAGGAAACAAGCTGATCACAGTTTGTCCTTTTTCAACAATGGACGCAGCGCCACCCAATAAAATGCATAGCCGAGCATAGCTCCTAACACATTGAGGATGATATCATCTATATCGACAGATCGATAATTATAGCCGACAAAATAATTGAGCAGACCTTGTGTCGACTCGATTGCCGTACTGAATATGAGTCCGCACAGAACGACGGCAAAGAACGATCTGGTGCGGCGCACGAGCAAAGGCAGATAAAAGCCAAGCGGTACGAATAAGAGAATGTTGCCTCCTAGATTTTTAAGTGCCAGCCCGTATCCGAAGCCATCTATTTGCGTCGTATGCCAGATTTGCATGATGGAAGCAAGCGGCGATGTATTCCAGCGGTAGCTTGTTTCCAGCTGCTGATTTTCTTCGATGAGGTGCTGATCCACGGGCAATGGGAAAAATGTAAGACAGACGACGGCAATCACATATATGGCGAACGATGCCATCAATAAATGCTGTTTCTTGGTAATACCGAACGTCTGGTGAAACGGAATGATGGACAATAAATAGACAAACGCCAGGAAAATAGCTGGCGCTACGTAAGTTAACATAGTAATTACTCTCTCCTGTATGCTAGAAGTCCCTTACGTGGAGTAAGTGGACATATACCGTCTAGTCTACATGATTTTTCCTTTATTGTGAACGCATAGATACAGAAAGAGGCTGGGACATAACTAAAATATGATTGCTTAAAAGCGAACATTGCTGCCGCTTCGGCAGAATACTCCGCTTTCCACGGGCACGGCCTCAGCCTCCTCGTGGAAAGATCACCACTGCGGGGTCTTCAGCTCGTGCTGTTCCCGTTGGAGTCTCCGTATTCTATCTACGCTAGTATAGGTTAACGTCAAAAAACCCGAACTTACGCGTATCTTTTTTTCAAGATTCACGTCAATAGTTCGGGTTTTCATTTAGCTAAAACACTTTTGTCCCAGCCTCTTTGTTTTTTATCTATTTTCCCATAACAGCAAGCATAAGCGCTTTTTGGACATGTAGACGGTTTTCCGCTTCCTGGAATACGGCCGATTGTGGACCATCAATGACAGCAGCGGTGACTTCCTCTCCCCGATGCGCCGGTAAACAGTGCAAGAAGATGGCATCTGACGCTGCAGAATCCATGAGTGCTTCATTCACTTGATATCCATGGAAAGCCGCAAGTCTTGCTTTTGTCTCCTGTTCCTGCCCCATACTCGTCCAGACATCTGTATAAATGACATCCGCTCCTGCGCATGCAACTTCTGGACTCTCCGTAATAAGCAGAAATTCCGGATCATCACTAATTGCGCTTGCTTTCTCTACCATTTCAGGAAGTGGCTGATAACCGGCAGGTGATGCAATCCGGATTTGCATACCTGTCTTCGCTGCCGCAAACATCAGGCTGTTGGCTACATTGTTGGCGTCTCCGATATAGGCAAGTTTCACACCTTCCAATGTTTCCTTATATTCCAGGATTGTCTGCATATCAGCCAGTGCCTGACATGGATGGAACAAATCCGTCAAACCATTGATCACCGGGATGCTGGCATGGGCTGCCAGCTCTTCGACCATCTTATGTGAATTGGCACGGATCATGATCACATCCAGATAGCCCGACAACACCTTTGCTGTATCTGCAACAGGTTCACCGCGGCCGAGCTGCAGGTCATTTGCATTCAGATAAAGTCCCATACCGCCAAGCTGATAAATGCCGGTTTCAAAAGAGACTCGTGTACGTGTGGAAGATTTCTCGAAAATCATCCCTAATGTTTTCCCATTCAGCGGCTGGATCAGCTCCCCTTTTTGCTGCTGACTCTTCAGCCCGGCAGCCAAATCCAGCACGTAATGAATCTCTTCCTTTGTCAAATCCTGCAAGGATAAAAGGCTTCTGCCTGCAAGGGAATGCTCCTCTGTCCGTTGTTTCATCGCACATGCTCCTTTTCCGCTTGATCCAGATATTCTGAAATTGATAGGCTGTCTGCCAGCATCTCTTTGCTAGCCATCAAATAGCTTTGCATGGTCGGCAAACTTGTCATACACGGCGTCTCTGTCTTCCATGCCGATTCACGGATACCTTGACGCCCCTTTCTCGTACTGCATACTGCTGTCATTTTTTGATCTTCAACCATATCGATCGCTTCTTCATAGGAAATAACTTGATATCCATCCGCATCTGGCAGAAGCGCTGCCGTTTCCTCTGTCAGTACTGCTTTGGCTTGCAGCTGCCCAAGCAGTGCTTCCAGCTGGATCAAATCGGAAGCTTCTGCATCCAAGAGGATCTGTGCGTCATCCGTCAAAGTTCTAAGTGTTTTTTCCTTCCAGCCAAATGCCTTATTCAGTGCTTCCGGCACCGTTTTCCCTAAACCGATTGCTTCTCCCGTCGATTGCATATCCGGTCCAAGGAGCGGATCAACACCTGCAAGCTTTGTCGTCGAGAAGACAGGCAGCTTCACGGCAAAGAATGGTATCTCTTTTTGCAATCCAAGCGGGTAACCTAATTGCTGCAATGCTGCACCCATCTGGATTCTTGTCGCTAAGTCAACCAATGGGATACCTGTCACCTTACTGGAAATAGGTACTGTACGGGAGGCACGCGGATTGACTTCCAGGACATACAGAATGCCACGATCCTTACTGAAGACAAATTGTATGTTCATGATGCCTTTCATCTGAAGAGCATCCGAGATTCGACTTGCATAACTTACAATCCTATCTGTCTCTGATTGACTCAAGCTGGGAGCAGGGAAAATTGCAGTACTGTCCCCGCTATGGATACCAGCCGGTTCGATATGTTCATAGATGCCCGGAATAAGGATATCTGCTCCATCACATACAACATCCACCTCTACTTCCATACCTGGAACATATTTATCGAGAAGCAGCGGGAACAGATGGGAAGTTTGGATTTGGTGCTGCAGTCCTTCCAAATAAGACTCGAGCTCATCTTCCGAATGAAGGATGACCATTCCTTGACCGCCGATCACATAAGATGGACGAATCAAAATCGGATAGCCGATACGGCGAGCCTCGTCCTTCAACGATGCTGTATCCATCACCGTCGCGCCTGGAATATGCGGGATGTTCAAAGAATGCAGCAAATCATAGAAAGCTTCCCTGTTCTCTACACGATCGATCGAAGCCGTGCTGGTTCCAGCAATCGTCACCCCAGCTTCCGCCAAATCCGCAGCCAAATTGATTGCTGTCTGCCCTCCGAACTGGACGAGCACTTCATCGGCTTGCTCTTTTTCGATGATGTGCAGCACATCTTCTTTTGTGAGCGGCTCGAAGTACAAATGGTCTGCCGTATTAAAATCTGTACTGACAGTTTCCGGATTATTATTGATGACGATCGAACGGATTCCTTGCTCCCGCAAAGATAGAGCCGATTGTACAGAACAGAAATCAAATTCCACCCCTTGCCCGATCCGAATCGGACCAGAGCCGAGCACCACTACTTTTTTACCTGCTGCTGGCAATGGATCGACCTCATCTTCTTCCTGCCAGCTGGAATAAAAATAAGGCGTTTGCGCGGAAAACTCTGCTGCACATGTATCTACCATCTTATAAGATGGCTTGGTTCCAAGCTCCTTAATCAGTCCTTCGACTGCCGCCAGTGGCTGATCAAGAACGCTGGCCAGGGCGACATTGCTGAACCCAAGTGTCTTTGCCTTTCGAACAAGCATTTCATCCGGCTGCCAGCCTCCATCCTTCAATTCCTGCTCGACATCAATGATTCGCTTCATTTCATGAAGGAAGAATGTCGTGATTTCTGTCCATTCATGAATGGTTTCAATCGTTATCCCGCGGCGCAGTGCTTCTGCAAGCAGGAACAGCCGGCGATCATCTGCAGCTTTGAGACCTTGTTCCAGCTCGATGTCCGACAGTGCTTCAGCAGACGGGAGACGGAATTCTTCAAGTCCAATCTCCAAAGAACGAATTGCTTTATGCAATCCAGCCGGCAAGTTGCGGGAAAGTGCCATGACTTCGCCTGTCGCTTTCATTTGTGTACCAAGCAAACGATCAGCCTGTGTGAACTTATCGAATGGCCAGCGCGGAATTTTCACCGCTACATAGTCGATGGCCGGCTCGAAGCTGGCAAATGTATCTCCGGTGATCGGATTCGGCACCTCATGTAGGTGATAGCCCAGTGCAAGCTTTGCGGCAATCCGGGCAATCGGATAGCCCGTTGCTTTGGAAGCCAGTGCACTGGAGCGGCTTACTCGCGGATTCACCTCGATGATGACGTACTCATCGCTATGCGGATTCAGTGCAAACTGGATATTACATCCTCCGACAACCCCCAGTTCACGGATGACTTTACAAGATACTGTCCGGAGCATCTGATACTGTCTATCCGTCAGCGTCTGGGAAGGCGCGACCACGATACTGTCTCCTGTATGTATGCCAACAGGGTCGATATTTTCCATATTGCAGACAATGATGCAGGTGTCATTGGCGTCACGCATCACTTCATATTCGATTTCCTTCCAGCCTTTTACACTTTGCTCGATCAATACTTGGTTGATCGGACTTGCCTGGATTCCGCTTTTCACATAACGCAGCAGTTCAGGTAGGTCATTGGCGATCCCCCCGCCGGCTCCTCCCAGCGTATAAGCCGGGCGGATGATGATTGGAAATCCCGTTTTTTCAGCGAAAGCTTTGGCTTCTTGGATGGAAGTGATCGGAAGGCTTTCCGGTACTGGTTCGTTGATATCTTGCATCATCTGCTTGAACAGTTCGCGATCTTCACCACGCTGGATGGCATCCAGCGGTGTACCTAAAAGGGTGACATCGTATTTTTCCAAAACACCTGCTTGATCCAGACTTACAGCAAGGTTAAGGCCGGTCTGGCCGCCTAAAGTAGGCAGCAGGCCATCCGGTCTTTCCTTTTCGATGATATTGGTCAAGGACTCACAGGTGAGCGGCTCCAAATACACTTGATCGGCAAATGCCTGATCCGTCATGATCGTGGCTGGATTATTATTGACGAGGATGACCTCTACTCCTTCCTCTTTCAAAGCCAGACAAGCTTGTGTGCCTGCATAATCGAATTCTGCCGCCTGCCCGATGACAATCGGACCAGAACCGATGACTAAGACTTTCTTGATGTGTGGCTGTTTAGGCATATGCTGTCACTCCTCTGTTTCGTACCGAATTCAAGAATTGTTCGAACACATCATACGTATCGCTCGGTCCAGGATGCGCTTCGGGATGGAATTGGACACTCATGATCGGTTTGGAGCAGTGCTGCAGCCCTTCCACCGAACCATCATTGACATTGCTGTAAAGGATATTCCAAAGCGACTGGGAAATAGAAGCTTCATCGACGACATATCCATGGTTCTGAGAAGTAATCGATACTTTGCCGCTCGGCAGATGCTGAACCGGGTGGTTGCTTCCGCGATGTCCATAAGGCAGCCGCATCGTATTTCCACCGAATGCAAGTGCCAGCAGCTGATGTCCGAGACAGATACCCAGAGTCGGGTAAAAATCTGCAATCCGTTTGATTTCTTCCGCTAAGTATGCCAAGGATTTCGGATCGCCAGGACCATTGGACAGCAGAACCCCATCCACTTTTGCTTTCTGCAGCTCTTCCAGCGTCGTATCAAAAGGAAAAATGGTGACGTCACAGTTATTTTCCAGCAGCATATCCCGTATGGAATGCTTATACCCATAATCGATGATTGCTACATGGGCAGCCGGTGGGCCTTCTGCTTGGTGGAACTGCTCCTGTTTAACGGAGACTTTCTCCACGATTTTCTCGGATACCTTTGCTTTATCCGGAACAGCTCCCGGCGTTTTGGTCATTTTTCCATAAACGTCCCCATGCTGGCGAATTATTTTTGTCAGTCTTCGCGTATCCACCTGTGCCAAAATCGGAAAATTGTACGCATCCGCAATATCCTGCAATGTCTGGGTTGCTTGGTAGTGCGCCGGTGTTTCACATGGCGTCGAAATGACAAGCCCATGGATAAACGGTGTATGGCTTTCCTTGTCCTGTGCATTGAAACCATAATTTCCGATCAGCGGATATGTCATCGTAACAATCTGCCCGGCATAAGAAGGATCCGTCATCACTTCCTGATAGCCTGTCATCGCTGTATTGAAAACCATTTCCCCATCTGATTCCGTTGTTTTACCGAGCCAGACACCTTCCAATATATCGCCTGTACTGAGCATCAAATAACCCTTTGTCTCTTCCATTCATGCTGCTCCTTTCCGAAACGGACATTATCTTTATTCCGAAAAACTAATAAATATGCATTTATAAGAAAAAGAAAGGTGAGCAGCTGCTCACCCCTCCAGTTTGGCAGCCTGCTCTTCTGTCCACTTCCTATTTGTTTCCAGCAAGGCTTCTATATTATCCACTTGGTCCTGGACCCTTGCTTTGGCCGTACCTCCCGGAATATTCCTGGCTGCTACGACCGTTTCCGGCGCAAGTGCCTCATAAATATCTTCTTCTATCAGACTGGAAAACTGCTGCAGCTCCTCTAGACCAAGATCCAGCAAGTACTTTCCTTGTTCGATACTGTACAATACTGTCTGACCGACCACTGCATGTGATTCACGAAAAGCCATGCCTTTTGCCACCAAATAATCGGCAAGATCTGTCGCATTCGAGAAATCATTACGGACAGCGCGGTACATATTATCCTGCTTCACAGACATCGTCTCGATCATCGGCGCGAAAAGCCCAAGTGCCCCCTTCAGTGTCTCCACTGTATCGAACATACCTTCTTTGTCTTCCTGCATATCCTTGTTATACGCAAGCGGAAGACCTTTCAAGGTTGTCAGCATCCCCATTAGATGGCCGAAGACCCGGCCGGATTTACCCCGGACAAGCTCTGCCACATCAGGGTTCTTTTTCTGTGGCATCATGCTGCTGCCAGTCGAAAATGCGTCATCCAATTCGATGAAATTGAACTCCGCACTGGACCATTGCACCAACTCCTCTGATAGTCGTGATAGGTGCATACTGATCAAACTTGCAGCTGACAGGAATTCCACGACAAAATCACGATCACTGACACTGTCCAGACTGTTTTCGGTAATCCCGTCAAAATGGAGCTGCCCCGCGACAAAATGCCGATCGATCGGGAAAGTGGTCCCAGCCAAGGCTCCTGCGCCAAGCGGCATTTTGTTTACGCGCTTCCAACTATCCTGCAGACGCTCGACATCCCGCTGCAGCATATATGCGTATGCCATAAGGTGATGGCCAAACAATACTGGCTGCGCCCGCTGTAAATGCGTATAGCCAGGAAGGATCGTATCCAGATGCTGCTTTGCCTGTTCCGTCAATGCCGTCTGTACAGCTCCCAGCAATCCGACAATATCGACGATTGCTTCCCGCAAATATAAACGCATATCCAATGCCACTTGGTCGTTACGGCTTCTTCCGGTATGCAGCTTGCCGCCCACCGGACCGATGTGCTCGATCAATAACCGCTCCACATTCATATGGATATCTTCATCTGCTTGCGTGAGCGTTGCTTCGCCTTCCTGGATTTTGTTCAGCACCTGCTTTAATCCATCTGCGATCGTTTCCGCTTCATGCTGTTCGATGATGCCGCATTTGCCGAGCATTGCCACATGCGCCAGACTGCCTTGGATATCATATTCAGCCAGTTTCTGATCAAAGCCGATGGAGGAAGTGTAGGCGTCTACTAATTCATTGGTCGGCTTCGTGAATCTTCCTCCCCAGAGCTTCATTGTTTCACAGCTTCTTTTTTGTCGATTTTCAATAGAGATGGTGCCTCGATTTGTACTGTTTGCTGACGGGCAACCTCAGCCTGCACCTTTGTAGGAAGACCCCAAAGCTGGATGAATCCGAGTGCTGCATCATGATCGAATTTATCTTCTGGTTTATATGTTGCCAAATCAAAGCTGTACAGCGATTCAGCGGACTCCCTGCCGACAACAAGTGCATGTCCTTTGTACAACTTCACTTTGACATTACCGGAGACTGTCTGCTGTGTTTCTTCGATGAATGCTTGCAGCGCTTTTGTAAGCGGAGAATACCATAGACCATCATAAATCGTCTGTGCCAGTTTCTGTTCGACGATCGGCTTGAATTGGGAAATTTCGCGAGTCATCGTCAAAGCTTCCAATTCCTGATGGGCAGCAATAAGTGTCACGGCTGCCGGGCATTCATAAATTTCACGGGATTTGATTCCGACCAATCTATTTTCAACATGGTCAATACGTCCGACACCGTGCTTACCTGCGATTTCGTTCAATTTCAGGATAAGTTCATCCAATGCATAAGCCTCGCCATCAATTGCGACCGGCTTCCCTTTTTCAAAAGTGATTGTCACGATCTGTGCCTCATCCGGAGCATCTTCCGGATCAACCGTCAATCCGAAAGCATCACCAGGCGGCTGCTCCCACGGATCTTCCAAAATTCCGCACTCGTTGGAACGGCCCCAAAGATTTTGATCGACACTATATGGGCTTTCTTTGCCAACCGGGACTGGAATGCCA
Source organism: Terribacillus halophilus (assembly GCF_900101385.1). Taxonomy (GTDB): domain Bacteria; phylum Bacillota; class Bacilli; order Bacillales; family Amphibacillaceae; genus Terribacillus; species Terribacillus halophilus. Next base: position 163,681 of record NZ_FMZB01000006.1, on the reverse strand, counting down.
TGCTGCTGTGCATATTCAATCTCTTCATCACGGCTCATTGCCCATTCACGCACAGGAGCAACAATCTTCAAGTCTGGATTCAAAGCTGTGAAGCTTACGTCAAAGCGCACTTGGTCATTTCCTTTACCAGTGCAGCCATGAGCTACAGCCACCGCTCCTTCTTCTTTCGCGATATCGACTAGCACCTTCGCGATCAACGGACGGCTAAGCGCGGAAACAAGGGGATATTTTCCTTCATATAGCAAGTTTGCTTTCAAAGCTGGAAGTACGTATTCCTCTGCATACGCAGCTTTAGCATCGACTGTATAGGATTTGATAGCTCCCACCTGCAAGGCTTTCTCCTGAACGAAATCCAAATCCTTTCCTTCCCCAACATCCAAACCAACTGCGATTACATCATAATTATATTTATCCTGCAGCCACTTGATTGCTACAGAAGTATCTAAACCACCAGAGTATGCGAGTACGATTTTATCCTTTGCCATAATGAATCTCCCTCTCCATGCTGAATGCTCGATTTATTTATGTGAATTATTATGCATTATAACTAATATAAATTCAAGCATTTTTTGTTAATTTATTGACTAGGTATCCTATTATTTTGACAGGTAGATTGTGCCTGCCCACTTTCAGGCATAAAAAAAGACGAGTCTAAGAACTCGTCTTCATTTATACACCGCGTTTATTTCCCCATACAAGTGTATGAAGTTGCGGCAGGACACGCACATGATTCAGTTCGTTGGAAGCAGATACCTGGTCAATCAGCCATTCATACTTGGACAGCAATGCATCCTTCAATGCTGCATCATCCAAAGTAGCTGTATCATGGTTACCGACTTGTACGTAAAAACTAACATCTGGATAACGTTTATGAACATTCGTTGCATAACGCAAATCTTCTTCATCGAAAATGACAACCTTCAGACTCACATGCATAAGTCGCCCTGCATCTCTCAGATTGTTGATTATCTCATCAAGACGATGAAAATCTGTCTTCATCAAGGAGCTTGGCGGCTTAGGGGATATGGTAAGGTCATCGATTTCCAGGAACCAAGGCTGATACCGGCTCCCTTGCGTCTCCAAAGCTATTTTTACTTCCTTCTTTTTAAGAAGCTCTGTGAACTCCCCTAGATTCTTAAGAAGTGCAGGGTTTCCGCCAGAGATGGTTACGTGACGGAACCGATCTCCGCCCACTTCCTCCAATCGGTCCCAAATTTCTTCGGCAGTCAGCTGCCGAATGTCATCCTTGGCCGATCCATCCCATGTAAAGGCAGAATCACACCAGCTACAGCTGTAGTCACAGCCTGCTGTACGGACGAACATCGTCTTTTGTCCAACAACCATTCCTTCTCCTTGCACGGTAGGACCGAATACTTCTAAAACTGGAAATTTACTGGCCATTTTCTGTTCCTCGCTTTGGTCGGTATACGCAATAGCTGGTCGGTGTCTCACGCAAGAAAACTTGCAGGCATTTCGGCTTGTGAGGCAGCTGATCCAGTTCTTGTTGAATCAATTCATAGATTTTTCGAGCCATCACTTCTGTTGTCGGGAAATCGTTTTTTTCGAATACATCTGTGTGGTCATTCAATAAGGTATGGTCGAATTTCTTATGAATCAGTGCTTTGATTGTGGAGAAATTGAATAAAAATCCACTGTCATCCAATTCATCCCCAGCAATCGTCACATTGGCAAAATACGTATGGCCATGCACCTGCTGGCACTTGCCGGCATCAGGATGCTGGATGCTGTGTGCTGCAGCGAAATGCAAATCCTTGTTCAGCTCGTAACTATAGTCATGCTGTACTTGTGGATAAATTTGCTGGATCATACCTTTGCCGCCTTTTTCGCTTCGTATTGATCAAGTCCGTTTTGGCGTAGCTTACAAGCTGGGCAATCGCCGCAGCCCTGGGCTACAATGCCGTTATAGCAAGTAAGTGTTTTTTCTTTCACATACTCAAGCTGACCGAGCTGATCCGCCATTTCCCAAGTTTCGGCTTTATCCAGCCACATCAATGGCGTATGGATGACGAAATCTTTATCCATTGATAGATTGAGAGATACATTCAGTGATTTCACGAAGATATCGCGGCAATCCGGATAGCCGCTGAAGTCCGTTTCACAGACACCTGTGACAAGATGCTTGGCACCTACTTGGTGAGCCAAAATCGCAGCAAAGGAGAGGAATACTAAATTACGCCCTGGCACGAATGTGGACGGAAGCTCTCCTTCCTCCTGTTCGATTTCGATATCATCTCTTGTCAGCGCGTTTGGAGCAAGCTGATTCAGTAGGGACATATCCAATACATGATGTCTGATTCCTTGTTCTTTCGCTATTTGTTCAGCAACTTCGATCTCCAGGCTATGGCGCTGATTATAATTAAATGTGACAGCCTCCACTTCCTCGAACTGCTCCATTGCCCAAAACAAACAAGTTGTACTATCTTGACCGCCGCTGAATACGACGATGGCTTTACCCTTCTTCATTGCGTTTCTCCTTTTTTCCAGACACTCCAATAAAAAAGCCTCTTCCACGCGGAAGAGGCTGCCAATTATCCATAAAAAAATAAAAAAGACTATACCCAAGGATATAGTTCCTTAGTTTTTTATAGAGGGTTGTGCTAGAACCTCTCCCAGAATGGCCTGGATTTTTTATTCTATTCTGCAGTTCATTGTATCATAGGCGGAGTCTTTTGCATATGAAAAATGACTCGAGTCAACTAGAGGGCCGCCAGTAACAGCCCTGTCAGTTATTTGCTCACGCCACTTTCAGACTCGTTTTAACCAAAGATAGCTGCTGCGGCCAAAAGTGATATACCAAACTAAAAAAAGAAATCTTATTCCTTTCAGTCCTCCGCAATTAAAGCTTATTGTTTCGTTTTCACGAGATTCAAACTCTATTTTTTTACTCCTGCACCAATCAATTTCTAAGTGGATTGTATGTCTGCCAGGCTCCACATGAAAACTGCAGCTTTCTTTCCGACCAACAGTTCCTAACTTTTTACCATCCAATATCACATCATAATTTCTTAACTGATCCGACCAACTTCTCTGACGTTTAACTTCTATCATTACTATTCACCTCGTATCAACCCAATATACCATTTAAATCCATATAAGGGAATATAAATCCTTTGGACGTAATATAGAAACGAAAACCGCCGCATTCCTTATCTCGACTATTCCATTCCGTTCAGACGGCAAATCAAAAAGGAAAACCTTAACTGTAGTGAATCTATTTTACGAGTCACCATTCAGTTCGGGTTCTCCTTTTTAAAATACTATGTGTATATCTCAATCAAAATTGTTCAAAAGCTGCACTACTCAATTCGTTATCCCGTTTGTGTCGCTCAATGGCAAGTTGAATCAGACGGTCGATCAGGTCTGAATAAGAGATGCCTGTGATGTCCCAAAGCTTTGGATACATACTGATTTTTGTGAAGCCTGGCAGTGTGTTCACTTCATTCACAACGAATTCGCCATCTTCTGTCAAGAAGAAGTCAACGCGCGCAAGTCCTTCGACATCCAGTGTCTGGAACACCTCAACTGCAAGCTTCCTCGCTTGTACTGTAACAGACTCGGAAAGCTGAGCCGGGATTGCAAGCTCTGCACCGGATTCATCTATATACTTGGATTCATACGAATAAAATTCCGTTTTCGGCAGGATTTCTCCAGGCAATGATGCCATTGGTTCTTCATTGCCAAGTACTGCCACTTCAATTTCACGGCCTGCGATAGCTTCTTCCACGAGCACTTTCGTGTCATAACGGAATGCTTCTTCCAAACCTTTGTAGAATTCCTCTTCTGTCTTGGCTTTGCTTACACCGACAGAGGAACCTTGGTTGGCAGGTTTGATGAAGACTGTGCTGCCCAGCACTTTTGCCACTTCTTCATATTTGATGGATCCAAGCTGACGCTTTTTGAAGGTGAAACCATTCGCAACACGAATTCCCGCTTCCTTCAATAGACGCTTGGCGATATCTTTATCCATACAGACGGCCGAGCTGAGTACATTCGGGCCTACATATGGAAGATTGGCGATTCGAAGCATCCCTTGCATGCTTCCGTCCTCGCCGAGTGTTCCGTGAAGGATGCTGAAGATGACATCCACTTGATCAAGGACAGAGCCTTGGCTCGGACTGACAAGCTGCTGCTCCTTAACCCCTGGTACAACAGCGATGCCTTGCTTAGAAGGCTTCAATTCGATCAATTTCGGATCGTTTGCATTCAGCAGATAATCTGCTTTATCATTCAGCTGCCATTTCCCTTCTTTATCGATTCCTATCAAGACAACATCATATTTATTTTTATCGATTGCATCGGCAATGTTTTTTGCTGATTGTAAGGAAACTTCATGTTCTGCGGATTTTCCGCCGAAGACGATACCCACTTTTGTTTTACCCAACTGTAATCATTCCTTTCTGACATGAGACCATTACTTTCATTTTATCACAAACGAATGCGGCTGCCTTCTATGTCCATTAGAAAAATCGCGTTTCACATGCTGCACATTCGGTAACTATATACATTAACAATTAGACAGAGGGAAAGGAAATGGGCTATTACGATCATTTTGATGCCTCCACCGATTTTCGCAAACACACGGATAAGTATCGTGTCGGCCGCGGTGAACAAGGTGTGCTGATGGTGGAGCCTTATAAGAGTGAAACCCTTCCCCATTGGCGCTTCAAGACATCAGAAATTAAAAAGAATCCTGCCGAAGATGTTTGTGGAATACCACAAGCAGGTCGATATTATCGGGATGAATATGACAAGGAGGAATATCCAGATGGGCAATATCCGGGCTCGTCGCTATGTCCACTACAAAGGCTGCAAAAATACAAAGTGGAAGACTAGACAGAAAAGTACAGGTGGCAATTGGATAAAGTAAAAGCAGCTTCCTCCCAGTTTTTAAAACGAAGTAGATGAAACAAGAGAAGATGAGGATTATTTTTCGCGAAAGAAAGTACATTGGAAGCAATACGGATAGCCATGACATAAAGATTCTAGTATGCTTTTAAAGACTAACTTTTGGAGGCACAGCTAGAATGAAAGGAATTACACATTTATTAATCGGAGCAGGCGCTGGATTCGCAAGTGCAACCGCCTTGGATGCTGAAGGCGCTGTTACCGTCACCATGACTTGTACAGCAGCAGTTGCAGCCCTTGTACCAGATTTGGATACAGGCGGTATCCTCTCCAACCGCATCACTTTTTCACACAAAGCCATCCGCAATATTACAATTTTTATCGGATTATTGCTCATTCTATATAGTATGTGGAATTTATTTGGCCAAGATCGTTATATTGGTTTAGCGATCGGAGCAGGAATTATGGTTCTTTCCCGCGTAATCAATAAGAAGTTCATGCTGCTGATTACAGGTATCGCTGTGCTGCTGACCGGATTGTACACGGGACATACATGGGTTGTCATGAGCGGCTGTTATATCGGGATTGCATCTTTCCTCAGCCATCGAAGCTACACACATTCTTTGATCGGGTTGGTCTATTTCTACGTATTGATGACATTCTTCGAACAGGAGACAGCCCTATTCGGTACCCAACTCGCGGGTACAGCTGGCTATGCAAGCCACTTGCTGGCTGACAGCAAGATATTCCCTGTTAATAAGAAAGGAGTCAAACTGCTCCTTCCTATATTAAAAAAAGATTTCTAAAGGAGACGATCGCATGAATCCATTGCACACAGCAGAATTGGCAGAAAGAGTCAAAAAGAAAGAAACCGTTCATCTGCTTGATATCCGCCAAGGGTCAGATGTGCAAGACTGGGCGATTGATGTCGACAGCGTCAAAAGATATGATATTCCGTTTGCCGACATCAAAGCAGACCCGAATCATGCCCGCCGTCAGCTGCCAGAACATGAACCTGTTTATGTGATGTGCTATCGGGGTAAATCAGCTCAGACCGCCGCCTCCCTCTTAAAAGCAGCTGGAATGGAAAATATTGTCCACGTTGTCGGAGGCATGCAAGCTTGGGGAGAAACAATCAGTCCCCGTAAAGTAGGCGATCTTACTTATGGCGGGTCCATTTACCAGTTTATGCGTATCGGGAAAGGCTGCCTTTCCTATATGATCGTCTCAGGTGACGAAGCAGCCGTAGTGGATCCCTCCAGATTCACGAAAGTCTATGTTTCTTTTGCAAAGGAAAATGGCTGGAAAATCAAACATGTACTTGATACTCACCTCCATGCAGATCATTTATCTGGCGGAAGTAAGCTTGCAGAGGAAACCGGGGCAACGTATTGGTTCCCCGCTAATGATGGGAAAGAAGCAAAATTCAGCTTTTCCCCATTACAAGACGGGACCGAAATACCATTCGGGAAGTCTGAAGAAGGCATGCGCTGTCTGGCCTCACCAGGCCATACAGAAGGAAGCATGAGCTTTGTCGTTGACGACACGTACTTGCTATCTGGGGATACGCTCTTCACCGAGTCGATCGGACGCCCGGATTTGGCGGGTCAAGCAGAACAATGGGTACAAGATCTGCATAACACTTTATATAAAGAATATCCATTATTATCCCTGGACTTGATTGTCCTGCCTTCTCATTTTTCCGAGCTGTCAGAGATCGGAAGTGATGGTACAGTCCAAGCACGTATGGAAGACCTGTACAGAAAAAATCCAAGACTGCAGCTGCAGAATGCGGACGAATTTGCTTCCTCCGTTCTGAAAAGCATTCCTGCCCAACAGCCGAATAGTTATCAGCTGATTCGAGAAGCCAACCAAGGAAAAGCGACGATAGACAGCACAGACGAAGCCGATATCGAATCCGGACCAAATCGCTGCGCGGTAACCAGCTGACAGACAAAAGAGCCAGTCCCATTCCGTGACTGGCTCTTTCTTATGCTTTTGAGAAGATTCCGAGCTTTTCGATTCGCTTTGCCGCTTCCAGCAATCTTTCTTCTGTATCCAATAGACCCGCTCGGACGTATCCTTCTCCATATTCTCCGAATCCATTCCCTGGCGCTACCGCAACATGTGCCTTTTCGAGCAGCAAGTCAGCGAATTCCTCGGATGTATAACCATGCGGAACTGGCAGCCAAACGAAGAAGGTTCCTTTTGGTTCGGGTACATCCCAGCCGATTGCACGTAAATGGCCGATGAAAGCATCTCTTCTGCTTTCATATGTATGAACAAGTTCTTCCACGCATGTCTGATCTGTAGTTAACGCGTAAGCTGCTGCTTCCTGCATGCCACCGAATAAGCTTACATAAACATGGTCTTGAATTAGATTGATGCTTTCAATGACAGAGGCATTACCGACTGCAAACGCGATGCGCCAGCCTGCCATATTATATGTTTTGGACAAGGTATACATCTCGACGCCAACTTCCTTGCTGCCTTCGGATTGCAGGAAGCTTTGCGGTTTTTCTCCGTCAAACCCAAGTGCACCATAAGCGAAATCATGCAGTACACATATTTTATGTTTCTTTGCCAGTTCCACTGTCTTATCGAAGAACTTCTGATCCGCTGTTGCAGCAGTCGGGTTGTTTGGATAGTTCAGGAACATCAGCTTTGCTTCTTCCAGATCACTTGCAGGAATAGCACCATAATTAGGCAGGAATTCATTTTCAGCCGTTAATGGCATGAGCGATGTCCGTGCTTGTGCAAGTTCAATGCCGGACATATAATCGGGATATCCCGGATCCGGAAGCAGTGCCAAATCACCTGGATTCAACAGACATTGGCTGATTTCCACCAAACCTGTTTTTGACCCGAACATGATAGCCACTTCTGTTGTCGGATCTAATTTCACTCCGTATTCCCGATCATAAAAGTCACAAATGACCTGTTTAAGGAAATCAAATCCTCTGAATGGTGAATATTTATGATAAGCCGGATTATCTGCGGCTTCCTTCAGTTTGTCCACGATATGCTGCGGTGTCGGCAGATCAGGGTTCCCTTGTCCGAGCTTGATGATATCGTGGCCCTCTTTTTCCAGCAGGCTTACTTTATGTACTAAGCCGGCAAAAAACTGCTCCGGCAATCGTTTCAATGCATCCGAAAACGGAAAATCCATCTTACTCACTCTCCTGTTGTGTCGCGCTTCCTATTCTGACTATTACCAATCTTGACAGTGTTGGAAATAGAATGCGATAATGAACAAATCATACATGAATCACACACTCTTATCAAGAGAAGGCGGAGGGAATTGGCCCGATGAAGCCCGGCAACCGGTGCATTTGCACACGGTGCTAATTCCAACAGCGACACGCTGAGGGATAAGGGGATGAAGACACACGCCTTTCCCTCTTCCATATTAGTCTGGAAGAGTTTTTTTATGTAAAAATTCAATGAGGTGACAACATGACCATCAACATAAAAGGCGCCCCGAACTATTACGTCTGCGAGGATAATATATTGGAAAGCCTACCAGCACGGCTATCCGAATTGAACTGGACCAATGGTTTGCTTATTCACGGGGATGCATCATGGAAAGCAGCTTCCCCATTCTTGGATCCGATCGATTTACCAGTGAAACGGATTGCTTACAACGGCCAATGCACACATGCAGAAGCAGCTCGATTAGCAGGTATCGCAGCCGGCGAAGCTGCTCAATTCATAATCGGTGTGGGCGGCGGAAAAGTGTTGGATACTGCCAAAGCTGCTGCCAATGATGCAGGACTCCCAGTCATCCTGATTCCGACAATCGTATCCAATTGCTCCCCATGGGCCTCACTAAGTGTGTTCTATGACGAAGAAGGCAATTTCGCCGAATACACGGTCTTCCCGCGCAGCACTTTCATGCTGCTAGTTGAACCGAAATTGCTGCTCACGACACCTACACCGTATCTGATTGCGGGAATTGGTGACACATTGGCTAAATGGTACGAAGCGGATGCACTTACCGAAAAGATGACTGATCAGCCGCTTGCTGTTCAAATAGCCCGTAATGCCGCTAAGCTATGCCGGGATATCCTCATTGCCGAAGGAGATGCAGCAATTTGTTCCTTGCAGAATAAGCAAGCAGATAATGCATTTCTGCGCGTAGCAGAAACAATCATCATGGCAGGCGGTATGGTGGGCGGATTCGGTGATGCATATGGTCGCATTGCTGGCGCCCATTCCATCCACAACGGACTGACAAGACTTTCCGAAACACATGAGCAGCTGCACGGGAATAAGGTAGCTTACGGTATTCTCGTACAGCTGGCACTGGAAGATAAATTTGAGGAGATCCTGACTTTGCTTCCAATCTATCGGAAGCTCGGATTGCCGACTATACTGAATGAGCTCGGCGTAAAAGAGAATGTGGATAAGGCGATGAAAATTGCTGCAGACGGTGCAGTTGCACCAGGAGAATCCATTCATTTCATGCATGTTTCTTCTTCGGAACAAGTGGTGGATGCCATGCAAAGTGTGGAGACCTTCGTTGCAGCAAATCAGGGAGTGACACAATGAAACTTGCATTGATCCAGCATGATATTGTTTTTGGAAACCCGGAAGCCAATTATAGAAAAATGGAAGCATTGATAAACGAGGCGCAGGAAAATGCAGATGTTATTGTACTGCCGGAGCTTTGGACAACTGGTTATGATCTGACGCGGCTTGATTCCATCAGCGATAAGGAAGGGGAAACGACAAGGCACTTTATCCGCAGACTGGCCAAGACCCACCAAATATATATTGTCGCTGGTTCCATCGCGAAACGTACTGAAACAGGCGTCTACAACACGATGCTTGTCTATGGCCCAGCAGGTGAACTGCTCCATGAATACGATAAGGCACATCTATTCCGTCTGATGGATGAAGAGAAGTTCCTCTCCCAAGGTGACAGATCCGCCTCCTTCTCCATTGGAAATAAACGAGCAGCCGGTGTCATCTGCTACGACATCCGTTTTCCTGAATTCATCCGCACGCATATGACAGGTGATCAGCAAGTATTATTCGTCGTCGCCGAATGGCCAAAGCAGCGGCTCGATCACTGGCGCGCACTCCTGCTCAGTCGGGCAATCGAAAACCAATGTTTTGTAGTTGCTTGTAATCGCTCCGGAAGTGATCCAGCAAATGACTTTGCCGGGCACAGCCTGATCATCGGGCCGTGGGGTGAAATCATCGCTGAAGCCAAAGAGGAAGCGACCATCCTGTATGGCGAAGCAGATCTCGACCAAGTGGCTGACGTACGAAATCGTATTCCCGTATTCCAGGACAGACGCCCGTCCATCTATGACGTGCAGTGATATTTTGACAATGTTATGACAAGTTCTCCTGGGCAGTGGTAAAGATAGGCTAGCTTGCTTATACTATTAACAAATAGTTTCTGGGAGGGCTTTCATGCAAGCGACACTGAAATGGTTCCGAATCATCGGATTTCTCGAAGGGACTTCCTTGCTTTTGTTATTATTCATAGCAATGCCGCTAAAATATATGATGGATATGCCAATCTTCGTCACCTATATAGGTGCCATCCACGGTGGGCTTTTCGTCCTATATGTGATTTGGGCTGGATACACAACACTGAAAGTCGGCTGGGGATTGAAATGGGCAATCTTCGCCTTGCTCGCATCCGTCATTCCATTTGGCTATTACATCTTTGATATGAGATTGCAGAAAACACAATATGCATAAGCAATATTTATAAACGAACATCCTGTTTCCACAGGGTGTTTTTTAATGGCGTTATTACAGGGATCGGAAGGCATGATGACTTTCTTATACACCTCCAATCAGCATTACCTCAATTCGTTTGATAGACACAAACAAAAAAGAGTGACCTCACGTTGAAATCACTCTTTCTTATTTCACTTTATACGAATGCTGCTATCAAGAACCATACGATCATGATCAGTTGGATGACGATTTTAGCTATCGAGCCTCCAAGGAAGCCAAGCAATGAGCCAATGGAAGAATAAATAGCTTCCCTCGGTGTCCTTTTTTGGACTAACTCCGTCACAAGCACAGCAACAAACGGCACCACGATGATGCCCAAAGGCGGGATGATGAAGGAACCTACGATTACGCCGATCGCCGCAATTCGCTCTCCCCACTTACTGCCGCCGAATTTCTTAACAAAGTAACTGTTCGCGATGATATCCGAGATGATCAAAATCACCGTCAGGATGACCATAGCGATCCAGAAGATTACAGATAAGTCTCCATCACTAAGCATGAACTGAAATACTAAAAATCCAATCCAGAGCATAAGCGGAGATGGGATGACGGGATAGATGATTCCCGCAAAACTAGCGATGAATGCCACCGCAATGATAATCCAAGCAATTATATCCAGTGCCACAACCAATCCTCCATATCTTACCTTGATAGTACGTATTATGACATAGGAAACAGCAAAAGGAAATCAAAGCTTAAACTTCTCAAAAAAAGCTGTGTTATGGAGGATACTCGGGTGATCTGGATGATAGGACACAGCTTTGTCATGGGCTAATTTTGCCTCTTCCATCAGGCCGATCCGTGAATAGCAAAGTGTCAGCTGCAAGTATGGATACCATGTCGTATAAGCAGGTACACTGAATCCCGGCAGTTCCTTCCCTTCATAATCCAATGCCTGCCGATACCAGTATGCAGCTGCCTCATAATTCCGGTCCTCCGTCAGCAAATCCCCGATCAAACAGCAAAATTCTGGCCGCGGACGATCATATCGAAACGATTGAAATAAGTGCATTCGATACCCTTCCATATCTCCTTCTGCTTTGCAGCAATCCGCCAAGTACTGGCACGCACGGATATTATCCTCCACCCAACCCGCTTCTGAATGAAGGAAATCGGTATAGTAACTCTTGGCAAGGTCGAACTTTCCGTGATCTTTTAACTCATTTGCGTAGTAAAACATATCGCGCGGCGTCAAGCTTCTGCCCGAAGCAATGTAAGACTCATAGATTCGCAGATTTCGATCTGATATCGTATGCGTTTTTTTATTTTTACGATGTGTGACGGCTATTTCCGACGCCACGATATTGCCGCCGAATTCCAAGTATTCATGCACGGCACCGTGCCAGCGAAAATTCTTGCTGCGCCTTACAATTCGATTGCGCCGATAAAGATATAACGGATTCCCTTTCTCATCCAAGGATGTATGATAAAACATCGATACGACATCTACTTCATCGGCCAGCTCTTTCCACAATTTACGGAAAGCCTCCTGATCTTTGGGCAACAGCACATCATCCGCATCCAGCCACATAATGTAATCACTCGTCGCTTTACTGAAGCTGTAATTCCGAGCAGCTGAAAAATCGTTTATCCATTCAAAATCGAAGATGCGTGGAGTATACTGTGCTGCAATTTCCTTTGTCCGATCAGTGGATCCTGTATCTACGATCACGATTTCATCAACTAGATCCCGGACACTCTCCAAACAGCCGGCCAGCACCTCTTCCTCATTTTTAACAATCATACATAGACTGATGGTATGCATAGGTCACCTCGACATACATTGTTGTTTTCAACCTATGCGAAAGGAACTCGAATATGCCGGATCAAACCCCGGTATCGGAATATAATAAACAGCACTGTTAATGTGCTCCGGAAATAGCGCAGCGGTACGTACGCTGGAGCATGACAGCAAAACCATCATCCAATACGAAGTGCAAAATACCTGCCACGATAAACAGCAAACTATAATACATGCATCCCGGCTATTTTCACTGAAGCTGCACCCTCTTTTTTCCTTATCTAATACTCCGATCACCTTGCAGGTAACTCTTCTTCCTGATTTCCCAATCAGGATAGACAACGGTCTCAAGCGGCATTTCAAACGACGATTGCCATTTGATTGCCTGCATGACCAAAGGCGAGCTGTTCTTACTGAATAACTTCTCGATGGGAACCCACTCAGCTGCGAGTGCATCCTGCCCTGCAAACTGCTTGGGGACTTCCAATGTCCCTGTAACCTCCCCTGTATAAAAGACAGCGGTATGGTGCACATCGGTAAAATGCTTCCACTGCCAAGGAAGCTTGAAATCCACCACTCCAATCTGTTTCGTAACTTCTGCAATCAGACCTGTCTCCTCTTTTACTTCACGGATGACAGCTTCCAGTAACCCTTCCCCATTTTCTGGACTCCCACCTGGTAAATCATAGCGATTGGTATAAGGACCGCGGCTTTTATGGATGACGAGCAGATTGCCGTCTTTCTGTATAACGGCATAGACACCGAATGCATGGTGATAATGTATCATTATTTTTCCCCGTTCTATTTTTATTGAATTTATAATTCTATTAGTATAGGATATCAATTGAGGTGATGAATATGCAGACAATTCAAACTGGTTTTAAGGCAAAAAACGATTATACCATTTCCTTTGAATCATCCTTATTATGGGAAGCTGCTTTAGGGATTGCGGCGGTTACGAATACATCGCTGGAAGGAACGCTCGAACACTTGGAAAAAATGTGGGATGATCCGGAAAACGGCTTTTCACCGGAACTGCAGCACGAATTGCAAATCGTCCATGCGCACAATACATGGAAAGCACTGCTTCAGTTGCTGCACCACTCAAATGTCCGGACTTTAAAAGAATGGACAGCGGAAATCTCCGACATGCCCAAACAGAGATTGCGGGAGAGATGCCTACCTTACATTGGCAGCACATTCGAAAAGCACCGAATCAAGGCTGCTCAGGGAAATGCCAGTTCCTTGGCCACTCTCCAAAAAATAACCAAGGACAATCCTTTCTTCCCAAATTATATCGGTTTTATCGTAAAGGTAGATATATCCTTCCTGAAAAGTCATTTGATCTCGATCATGACCAAATGGTTCATCGAGGTGATTGAGCCGAAGAAAAAGCTATTGCAAGATGTGCTGGAAAGAGATATCTCCAACAAAAAACAAAGGCTGACTGCAATGGATAAACTGACTTTCATACGCTGGGTGACAAATAGCTCCAGCTATAAACCGGACGACTCTATCCGCACCATCCTATTTATTCCGCATTACCATTATAGACCGTGGACGATACTCGCTGATCTGCCTGGAACAAAAGTGTTCTATTATCCGATCCACGCAGGCAGTATCGACCCAGAAAATAAATATAATCCGGATACGATGCTTGTAAGAAAATATAAGGCATTAGGGGATGCAATCAGACTTAATTTACTAAAACGTTTGATGGAAAGTGAACATACGCTCCAGTATTTAGCTGAACAGCTTCCCGTTGCCAAATCCACTCTGCATCATCATTTGAAAATGCTCAAATCTGCCGGACTCATCGGGTCAAATAAACAAGTTTACTACGCGAATAAAGACGCGATTGCGTCTTTGGATCATGAACTTCAGACCTTTTTGGAAGGATGATACACATGCCCGCTCAAAAAATCACGCTGACCCATCCATTATCCCGCCTGATGATGAGCACGACCATGGCAGCCATGGCTGGGCAGGTGTACAGCCTCCTGCTGCCGCTGCTCGTGCTGGAAGTGACCTCTTCGGCCATAGCTGTTACGATCGCCATAGCTGCAGAACGGTCAACTATGCTGCTACAGCCTCTTATCGGCCCTTTGCTTGACCGATCGAATTGGAAGTATGTACTGCTGTTGGCCGACTTGACACGCTTCCTTTGTTTTCTGCTGTTAAGTGTCCTTGCTGCGACTGGACAGCTCAACCTACTCCTCATCTGTTTCATATCTATATGTATCGGTTTTGCCGGGCAATTCTATCAAGGGGCACAATTCACCGCCATACCTTATCTAGTTTCCGGACGCCAGCTTCATTATGCCAACAGTTTGGAAAGTGCCCTATATCAACTTACAATCGTGATTGGCCCAAGTCTTGGCGGCGCTGTTCTATTATTTCTCAGCACCTATAACAGCTTGATAGCAGTATGCATATTATCCTTACTCGCAGTATGGCTGGTCCTCCTGCTGCCATACGATCAGCATACATCCAGCTTGCGCGCATTTTCCATATCCAACTACATACAAGAGCTGAAGGAAGGATTCCTTTTCATTTATCACCAGAAAGAAATTTGGTATACAAATCTCATTTCACTTATTTCCAATTTCGGCGTTCAATTTCTCATTGTCTTACTGGTCATTTACATAGATAAACTCACAAATGATCCAATGCTTATCGGCATCGTCCTATCCTCAGGTGGAATCGGAGCCATGCTAGGGACTTTCTTAGGTTTTGTTGCGGATCGCTTCTCTACATACAGACAAATCCTATTCGTTGCCAAAGTGATCGGGGGATTATCCATCATCTTTGTCGGCCTCACAGAAACGATATGGCTTGCTGCATGTCTCAATATGATTGGCACAGCGGCAGCAGGGGCGGTGAATCCGATCATCAAAACGATTCGACAGCGTTATACACCGCGCCATTTACTCGGACGAGTCCAATCCACATCCCGCTTCATCACATTCACCTTACTCCCAGCGGCCTCTATATTTGCTGGTTTGCTATCGGAATGGATAGGCATCGGCACAACGATTTTAATCGGCGGATGCATTGCCAGCACAGCAAGTGTGCTTGTATGGAGATTGCCTCGAAAACTATAAAAAAGAAGGCTCCTCGCAAAAGGAGCCTTCTTTTTTCATTTCCTTAAATTATTGTACACGGGGGAAACCGAAACCAGATGCATAATCATCGCCACGCGCAGCACCATAGCCGCCAAGAATATCATTGGCACGGGCACGCGACTGCAGTGTCTGTCTCACCTGAGAGCTGTTGAGACTAGTGTTTTCAGACCAGATTTTTGCAGCCAGACCAGAGATATGCGGTGTAGCCATGGATGTACCAGTCAGTGATGCATACGTATTTCCTGGATACGTAGATAGGATGGCTGATCCAGGAGCTGATACTTCTACGTCTCCCTGTTGGATCACGTAATCACCATCTGTACGGCTGTAGCCTCTGGAGGAGGAATCGGCAACACGGTAAGTACCGTTTTGCTGACGGTTCTCGAGGTTGGCAACTGCAACTGCTTCCGGCAGTGCAGCAGGATAGCCGATTGAGCCTTCATATGGACCAGAGTTGCCAGTTGCTGCGATAACCAATGCGCCTCTGCTGTTCGCATAACGAACTGCACTGGAGATGAGAGAATCCTGTCCGCCGCCAAGGGACATAGAAATGACGACTTTCTCGCCACGGTTTGCTCCATCATCCGCAGCTTTCCTGATTCCGTTTGCGATATCATCGGAATAACCTCGTCCATCATCGCCAAGTACTTTGTATGCCCACAGATCTGCTTCAGGTGCTACACCAAAGATACCTGAACCACTCCCGCCATTGGCAAGCGCAGAACCGGAAACGTGCGTACCATGTCCATCACGGTCAACACAAGAGCCATTGACTTGTCCACTGGAGGCTTGAGTAAAGTCGATGCACTGCTCCACGTTGGCAGCAAGGTCTGGGTGATTAACAGATGTACCAGTATCGAGGACAGCGATGTTAATATTATTTCCGCCACTTGTTCTAGTAATGGATGGATTATTATAGATTGCTTGAATTCCCCACGGTGTGCGGTCGGATACAGCTTGTGTCGAAAGATCTCGTTTTTCAGACACTTCTTGTTTCGTATATACACTAACTTCGGTTACTTCCAGGGCTTTGTCGGATTTTAGCTCCTCGAGCTCTTTTTCAGATACCTCAGTTGTAAAGCCTTCATTACCGAAGCTGTTACGGACACCATGTTCTTCCTTGACCTTGTCAGTGGCTTGCGTGGAGAACACACCCTCCTTCTGCTTGACTAGTACTCGGACTTCCTCATTCTTTGCCGTTTCGTCAGGAGCAGCTGAAGCTTGCAGCGGCTGAAATACAGATAATCCTATCATTGCGACAGCAGCGATACTTGCCAGTTTTCTTTTCATTTCATCACCTCGCTGGATTTTATAGTCACTGGGGTAGAGTCCGATCACTGTCAATCTAGACTCTCAGAAACTATTACAGTAAATCTAGCATAAGCTTCCAACGAAATGTATTGGGAAAATAGGTGACAGCAGCACACAAAAAAAGACATGATTCCAATTTCTTTTTCCTTTTTCCAGCAGAATGTTTGCCCAAACGAAACATTCCGTGATAAAAAGTGGAATAATGTCTTTTTTTATAGACTATCAATATTGCAAGCTAGTCATAATGGCAGTGTATAAAAGTCCCGAGGCAACAAACGCCGCTGCCAATGCGAAGCTTGCTGCTGCTCTTTTCTTGAAAAAATATATGATACTGGTCAAAAAGAAGAAAAATCCGATGAAGCAAATAACTCCAGCCACACCCCAATGCCAGGTTGCGACACTTTCAGCCGTTACACGAGGAAAAATGCTGCCAAAAATCAGTGCAGAACCTTCATTGCTTAAAGTAGCGGGAATGTCCGCTGGTGTGGCGGATGTACCAAGTATCGCTGTGCAAATGAAGACAATCGCCAACAAGATAGCTTCAGCACGTATCCAGCCGACTGGACGGAAGTCTGGATCACGATGTGCCTTCCTTGCCAGAAATCCATTGATGACAGCAAATATAAGCACTGGAATGAACACGATATGTTTTATGAACAGCATTTGCCCATAAGTGAGCATCAAAGCATTTCCGTAATCCCGGATATCCATCGCAAACAGCATGATGACGATTCCACTGGCTATCACTGCAATAACGAGCAGGATTGCAAACGGCGTGAACCACTTCAGGAAACTTTCCCAACTGAAGTGTTCCGAAGCATAAAAACAAACATGAATCAGCACACCAACCCAGAAAACGGCAGCACCTAAATGTATGAAATGAGCGAATGCACCGACCAAACCGCCCTCTGTGGCTGTGTGGCTGCCATACGCATCAAGAAATAGCATCCCAAGGAACAAGATGAGTGTCAGAACCGGAAGTTTATCGAAATAAAGCAGCAGCCAGACACCAATGGCGAGAACAAAGATTCCGATCCATACTTTTCCGGCCGTGAATTGAAATAAAACCTGTCTCAATGCCTGGCCATAACCGTTTTGTGTACCAAGCAGAGAAACAAGATTGATGACCGGGCCGCTTGTAACAAGAGCTGCCGATGCTGCCGATGCCAAGACATCACTTCGCGGCGTCTGGATAGCTGCTTCGTCCTTGCGTACAAATCGGAATACAATAGACCCTGCGAGAAAAGAGAAAGCGATATACGACAGCAACTCCAATAATGGGACAAGAATCATGGAGAATTAATCCTTTTTCCGATATCCGAAGAACAAGACTCCCGCACAAAGAAGGATGATGACCACCAAACCAGTGGTGATGAATCCTGTATTGGAACCTTCCTCTTCTTCATTCGTTTTTTCAGCAGCTGTTTGCTCCTGCTCGTTCACTTTCAGATTTTGATCGCTTTTCTCTGCGGATTGAACATCTTCATCGTCATTCGTTGTCAACCCTTCTGCTGTAAAAGAAACTGTGTTACCAACCTCATGTCCATCAGCTGAAATCACTTTGTAGCTCAATGCATAATCGCCATTGATCATTTCTTGTGCCAATGGTACGTTAATTGTCGTTCCATCCACAGTCGCAGGTTCTGTGCTGAATGTTTGTCCATCAACCGTCACCTTTGTTTCCACAACATCTTCCACATCCGAATTGAATGTCAGCGTGAAAGCATCCAAGCTCTCTCTCACGATATCACCCTGTCCGGGGTCAGATGCCGTCAAGACTGCATGGGCAGATACAGTCTGCGGCAGCATATATAAAAATAATGCCAGCAAGACGAACATCACCTTCTTCATTATCTACCACTCCAATTTTCAAATGTCTCTTCCATCGTATAAAAGAAAAAGACAAGCGTATATAATGAATTGTGACCAAAAACTTACATTTTTATATCCTCAAGCAGCGTTGCCCCCTGCCAAATAAAAAAGATGCACTTATCTGTGCATCTTTTCCATTCCCATTTTCAACTCATCGACAGCCTGCCGGATATTTACTGCTTTGGTCAAGACCGAGATGAACGAGATGCCATCCGCGCCGGCTTGACGAACAGCTTCTGCGTTTTTTTGATTGATACCCCCGATTGCAACAATAGGGAAGTCCCCGACTTGTTTCCGGATTTCCCGCAGCCCAGTCAGTCCGATCGGGAACTTGGCATCGATTTTAGTACGGGTGGCAGCAATCGGACCGACCCCGATATAATGCGCTCCGTCTCGGATTGCCTTCTTGGCTTCTTCGGCATTTTGGGCACTTACACCGATTATGAAATGCTCTGGACAACGCTCCTTCACTACCTGCATCGCTTCATCTGTCTGTCCGACATGCACGCCGTCTGCGCCAATCGCAATGGCAAGGTCGACATCGTCATTAACGATGAAAGGAATGCGGTGCGCCCTGCATCTAGCCTGGAGCCGCTCAGCCAGCTGCCGTTTTGCTTCTCCTACCCTCGCTCTTTCCCCTTTTTCACGAAACTGGAACATCGTGATACCAGCTTTGAGCGCGTGTTCCAGTATGTCCTCTGGATCCTTGTCCGGGCAGTTTTGACTGCCCATGATGAAATATAGCTCCAATTCTTCTTTCATGTTACTGCTCCTTTTCCATTGATACTTACACATCCTGATCCCCAATCGAATATGTTCTCATTCCCCAGATAGAAAAACTCCTTGCTGCTAATTTAGGAAAAAGTGTGGAAGATGGATAGTAATCCCAAAACTGCGTAAAGTAAGCCCAAGCTTTGAGCAAGGAGATGGTAAAGTTGAAATGGATAAAAGCCGGGGCTGTCATCATCGCTCTATGTCTCGGATTGGTCATTACCAATCCTGCTGCTTCTTTCGCTGCTGATGAAGTTGTCGCCGATGTTTTGACAGATAAGCAAAAGCAGGAAATAGCAGCACTGCAGAAACAAGCATTGGAGCAGGAAAAGCAAATCATCGAGAAATACGTTGAATTCGGCGTCTTCTCCGAGGAAAGAGCAGACCAAATCGTGAAGCACTTGGACCAACGATTTGAGCAGTTGGAGAAGGATGGCTTCATTCCAAAGCCACATAGGCATGGTCATCATCCCCATCCGGATGACTGACCATTTCAATCAGCAGGATAATTCCTGCTGATTGTTTCATTTCACAACTACTTCGATTTTATCCACCTGTTCCATATCACTTGCACTATCCCCTAATAAATAAAGCTGATCCAGAAAAGCAACCTGAAAACTTCCCGGGGCTTCTGTATGTTCAGCCGCTGCTTCTGCTGCTATACCATAAAAGCTGAGCGCGCCGATGCATGCTTCCATTATATCATCTGCTACTCCTGTAAATGCCGCAACAACTGCACCAAGCAAGCAGCCAGACCCTGTTATGTTAGTGAGCATTTCATGACCATTCGCTATGCTGTACGTATTGTTCCCATCCGAGAGGATATCTATTTTTCCTGTTGCAATCACAACCGAATCCAGTTCCCTTGCTATCTGCTGAACGAGACTAGGTGAGATACCTTCACCTGAACCGTCCACCCCTTTTATGTTGGCAGATGTACCGCCCAGGACAGCTATTTCACCCGCATTTCCGCGGATGACAGTGATATCCACCTCTGCCAGTATACGACGGGCTGTTTCTGTACGGTATGTTGTCGCACCCACACCTACAGGATCGAAAATCACCGGTATACCGAGTCTGTTCGCTTCTTTCCCGGCTAGGATCATCGCTTCCACATCCGCTATAGACAGTGTACCGATATTGATCAGCAACGCCTGTGCATGCTGCACCATCTGTGCCGCTTCTTCCTTGGCAGATGCCATCACCGGTGATGCACCGAGTGCAATCAATCCATTCGCCGTGAAATTGATGACAACATTGTTTGTAATACAGTGAATCAATGGGTTCTTTGCGCGGACTTCCTTTATCGCATCAGTATACTTCATGATGCTGTTCCTCCTGCACAGGCACACTTTTCAGACGGTAGCCCCAATGATTTGTCGGTCCATTTCCTTTGCCTAGCTGCAGCGAATATCGAATGGCATCTGTCACAAACTCCTTGCCAACCTTAACCGCTTGTTGCAAGGATCTCCCCTTCGCCAATTCCGCTGTAATCGCTGCCGAATATGTGCACCCTGTACCGTGTGTATGCTTTGTCTGTACACGCTCGGCTGTGAAGGAGGTGAAGTTTTCGCCATCATAAAGCCAATCTGCTGCAAAAGCCCCTTCCATATGCCCGCCTTTCAACAGGACAGCTTTTGCTCCATATTCCCGGACGATTCTTTTTGCTGCTGTTTTGATGCTAGACTCATCATCTATCCGGATACCAGTCAGTTCTTCTGCCTCGGGTACGTTCGGCGTAACCAGTGTTGCCAGCGGAACGAGATGCGACTTGAGCGCATCTCTCGAATCTTCCCCCATGAGGGCATGCCCGCTTTTGGCATACATGACCGGATCCATGATATAAGCTGCCTTCGATTTATGCAACACAGCGGCAATACACTGCATCATTTCTTCTGATGCAATCATTCCGGTTTTGACAGCAGCCGGTATGATATCTGAAAAAATGGATTCCAGCTGCTGTTCCAGAAATGTAACGGGTACATGATGAATCGCTTGCACGCCTGTCGTGTTCTGTGCGACGAGAGATGTGATCACACTCATGCCATATACCTCACGCTCTTGGAATGTCTTCAGGTCCGCCTGGATTCCAGCACCGCCTGAAGGGTCCGTACCAGCAATCGTCAAAGCACTTCTAACATCAGGCATGAAGGGTATCTCCTTTCAACGGCACCATCCAGTCTTGCTCGGTGGTTGCCATCTCCCAGAAGGCATGTTCCAGCATACAGCTTTTCAGGAAGGCTTTCCGTGCTCGTTCTTTCGCTGCTGATCCTGCCGTTTCAGCCCATTTGTCCAGCCGCTTGCAAAGTTCGGATGTCACATCCGGCATACCATCTTCCCTGCTGCCATAGAACAAGATCCACTCCAGGAACGGATTGGATGCATCCGGTGACTTCGTCTCGATAATATGGGCCGCCAGTGCTTGATACGTCCATGGGCAAGGCAGGAGTGCTGCCATTAATTCCCCAATATCTCCATGTACAGCACTATTCATCATGTGGGATATATAGTGGTCCGCTGCTGGCGGCGGTGTCATACGTTGCAAATCTTCATATTTCACACCGGCAACCTTACAAAAAACATTATGCGGATGAATTTCACTATGCAGGACAAAGTTGATCTGAGATTGATAGAAATCCATCTCTTCCCGTGTCTCACATTTGCTGACTGCCAAGCCATAGATACGAGCGAACGCAGTCAGATACTCATAATCTGCCTTCACATAATGGATCAATGCTTCTTTCGGCACATGGCCATTTGCTACTCCTGTAACAAATGGATGTTTATAGATCGCTTCGAAAACCGGGTTTGCTTCTTCTCTCAATTGTGCAGAAAACATGTCATTTCCTCCCCTTATTGGAGAAAGCCCTGATGAAGTGTGATTGGCGCCGGCTATATAAAAAAAGCCGCTCCAGAAGTATGGAGCGACTCGTATACATAGTGATAGTGTCAAAGCTTACACGAATCCGGCTCCACTTCCCTACGCTGGTGTTAACCAGATCAGGTTCAAAGGGATAAAGATTTCTCTTATCTCAGCCAAACGGCACCCCTAGTGGACTTCCTCAAAATTCAATTGTCCCCTTAACTATCACATGCATGGATAAGATTGTCAACCGATGCATCAGGTGAAATATTCAATTCGTGCTTGCGGGAACATCTTGTAAATCGTACTGCCGATCACATCCTTGATTTCTTCCTGTTCTTCGTTCTGATATACATATTTTCCGATTCCATAGCGCCCCCACTTGTATTTTCGCTTATTCTCATCCAGTTCCAGCTTCGTCATCGGATAGTTTTTCTGGATGACACGTTTCGCTGGCTTGGTGAAACGGTGCTGAATCAATTCAAAAGTGAGGTTCTTTTTGGCATGTGCAGGCAGCGCTGCTTCCAAATGCTCCAGCATTTCCGGGTAACCACTTTGCCATCCTTCATGTAAATATATCGGGGCAACGATGAAACCGAGCGGATACCCAGCTTCGGCTACTTTTACAGCTGCTTCAATCCGATCTTTCAAACGGGAGGTGCCAGGCTCGAAATATTTGATCACATAATCATCGTTGATGCTGAAGCGAAATCGTGTCCGTCCCTGATGATCTGCGTCCAGCAAATGATCCACGTGGGCAAATTTCGTTACGAAGCGCAGCTGGCCGTGCTTGGACCGCCCGAAATATTCTATTGCATGCTTCAACGTATGCGTCAGATGATCGATCCCGACAATATCCGATGTACACGAAGCCTCGAACCTTGTTTCCTCAGGAGCCCTCTCCTGCATGTACTGCTCTGCTGCTTCAAATATCTCATCTGTATTCACATACGTACGGATATAAGGTTTGGATCCCATCGTTGTCTGCAGGTAGCAATAATGACAATGCCCCATACAGCCTGTCGCAAAAGGAATCGCGTATTCCGCTGATGGTTTCGACGTATCAAATTTCAATGTCTTCCGTACCCCGACGACCAATGTCGATTTAGCCGTGCGATACTTCTGGAAATCATTGTCCCCTGGCAGATTGCGAACCTGATTATGGGAAGTGGTCTCACGGATTTCCACTCCCATATCCTTGAATTTATTTTGCAGTTTCACTCCAAGCGGGTACTCTAATGCCCTTGGTTCGATATAGACTAGCTGTGGTACGAATGGTTTAACCATAATATCCGCCCTCGGTGAGACCGAAAGCAGCCACATACGCCTCTTCCGCCTCCCCAAGATCTTGATAGACGGCTACTTCATCCGTCAACGGATAATATGTTTCATAAACAAACAACGCAAGTTCCCCTGGCTTCTCTGGATTATGGACGACTGCTGCTTCCTGTATATTTGCCACTCCCTGCGCATGGGGGTTGCGAATGATGACGTAGACGATATCACCTGCTTGAAATGCATCCATGCCAATTACCTCCTTTTTTATACACACTGGGGCTAGTATGCACAGTTTGCAGACAAAGCATGTAAAAAAATGAACCCTTTTCCAGGAAGTATTCGTCTACTTCTTAGGGAGGGTTCAAGAGTGAAAATCTTTATCTATATTTTTCTGTTGATCATTTTATCTTTTATCGTCTACTATCTGCTGGCCAATTAAATCATACGCGGAAACGAGCTACAGAGGTTTGCAGCTCTTCTGCTAGATACGCAAGCGAACTGGATGAAGCAGCGATTTCCTGCATAGCTGCCAGCTGCTGCTCAGTTGCAGCTGATACACTTTCCGTTGAAGCAGCTCCTTCCTCAGCTACCTCGTTCACATCACCAAGTGAACGATTGACAGAATCCGTTCCAGCAAGCATACCTTCCAGAGCGACTCGCACTTCTTGGAATTCCTTCACCAGTCCAGCTACAGCAGTTTCAATTTGATGGAAGGATCCGCCTGCTTGACCTGCAACTTGCGTACCTGCCTGCACTTCATTCGCCGCATACTGCATCAGGTCGATTGTTGCAGTTGTGTCTTTTTGGATAAAGTCGATCAAAGAAGCGATTTGCGCTGCTGCTCCCTTCGTTTCCTCGGCCAGTTTCCGCACTTCATCCGCAACAACTGCAAATCCTTTCCCATGTTCTCCAGCCTGAGCTGCCTCGATGGTGGCGTTCAGGGCAAGAAGATTCGTCTGTGCCGAGATATCTGTGATGACACTTGTAATATCACTGATTTCCGTCGACCGCTTGTTCAGGCTGTCAATGGAAGCAGACAATTCCTGAACATGGGAAGTGATCGTATCCATCTGTTTATTGACATCCTTGATTGCATTTCCTCCCTGGACAGAAAGCTCAGAAGTCTTTCTTACCGCTTCTTCAACGGTCTGTACGTTTGCAGCTAATGTACTCGTATGCTGTCCCATGGCGTTCATTGTCCCTGTAGCTGTCGTAACAAGTTCGAGCTGCTGGACAGACCCGCCTGCCAATTCCTGCATCGTTCTTGCCACATGTTCGGATGACGAACTGCTTTGTTCCGCACTAGCACTCAATTCCTCAGCGGAAGCTGCCACTTGCTGAGATGTATCGTTCACAACACGGATGATGGATCGCATACCATCAGCCATAGTGTTATAAGAAGCTGTCAGCTCCCCCATCTCATCTTTGGATTGATACGAACCATCGCTGCTGAAATCACCATCTGCTGCCTTGCCCAGTAATTCACTCAACTCTTTTACAGGAGTTACAATAAGCTTCGTAATCAAGATACCTATCGCAATGAGCAGTATCAACGCGACAGCAATGACAATCGATAAGATAATTGTGGCTGTTTTTACGTCCTCATTCGCTTCGTTATAAGCCTGCTCTGCTTCTTTTGTGTTCTGCAGCTGCATTTTCTTCAGTCTATCATTTACGAGAGTAAGCTGCGGAACCTGTTCTTTGACATACAAATCATAAGCTTCTTCATTCTGGTTCGCCAATGTCAGGCTCAAAACTCGATTTCGAACATCATGCAACTTTTCACGCTCTTGCTGGTAGGTTTCGAAGATTTTCTTACTATCTTGGGACATATAACTATGCTCCAGTTTCTCCACTTCATCATCAATTTCAACTATGGAGTCAGTAAGCAGCTTATTCAGTTCATCATTCCTTGCCTCTTCCGTCACGAGCATCATTTCCAATAAATATGTATCGTTCGCAGTGTTATCTTCTTGGATTATACCAAGTGATAAATTGGGCAGAATTTTGTCTGTATACATCTTTTCAGCATCTTTAGCCATCTCCCGTGTGTAAATCAACCCAGATGCACCTACAACACCGAGCGCAATGGCTCCTACCAGGATCAAAATAAATAGCTTTGACCTGATTTTTACATTTCTCATCACTTTCACTTATGTATCTCCTTTAAACTAATAACTATTACACAGCACTACGCTGCATAATCACGTACCATATATCGGCGAAGTTAAAAGAAAATGAAGTGATTGTAAAGGTTATGTAAAATTTTCCGATTAAATTTTATATAAAACACAACAAAAAGCCCTGCCACTTCGGCGTAATGTAACCGCCAAGTACCAGGTCTTTCAAACATTTATCTTAATGGAAACAGTCTATCATCAGCTAGAGCTTCCGGGCTCGGTTTCCCAACAAAGTAGCCTTGGGCTAAATCGATACCGATTTGTTTGCAAAAACTGAATTCTGCTTCTCTTTCAATCCCTTCTGCCAGAACCTTTGAACCAAGATTTCTGGCAACATCAATTACTTTATGGAGAAATTCCTGTTTTTTGGAATCCGTATCGCAATAAGATATGTATGCTCTGTCTATTTTGACGAAATCAGGTTCCAGTTCCCTGAACAGATCGAGTGTGGAATAGCCTGCGCCTATATCATCAAGAGCCACCATCATGCCCTCTTGTTTGTAGCGTTTGAAAATTCGTTTCAAACGGGCTATGTCATCCAACTTCTCTGTTTCAACCACTTCGAATACAAGGTCGTTTGGAGCAATCCCATATTCATTGACTATATGGAAAGTCTGTCTCAGACAGAAATCGGGATCGTAGATGGTGGAGGGCAGGAAGTTGATGAAACTTTTCACTCCAACAGGTATGCCTTCGCGCGCCCTCTTCCTGACTGCTGTCTGTCTTGCTTCTTGATCGAGCATGGAAGTGAGTCCTGCTTCTGCTGCGAAATTAAATAAAACAGCAGGGGATACTTCCAATTTGTCTGCGCGCAATAAATGCTCAAAACCGAAAATTGCTTCATCCTTCATTGAAATGATCGGCTGCAAAAAGGAACGAAATGCTCTTTTGTGGATAATCTCCGTAAATTGAGGATATTGTATCCGATGCAGCAGCTCTTCGACAGATAGCATCGGATAACTATGTGTGACTTTTTTGGCAACAGAACACATTGCTGAGGTAATACTATGACTTCGAATGGAGAGCAGCATCTGCTCCAACTGCTGTTTATTGAAATATTGATAAATCGTATATGTATCTTCCTGCCTGAGCGGATTACCTAGTGCTGGGTGTTGAGGGGATTCCGGCAGCTGCAGCAGTAATTCACCTTTCTCCGGTATATGCAGGACAGTACCGCACATTGCGCAAACAGAGGGCTGCTCCATCATGCCCCACCCTTTCCGGACGACAGGACTTGTACTGCGTATTTCCGCGATCTTGGTCCATCAAACTCACAAAAATAGACGCCTTGCCACGTCCCTAACACTAATCTGCCCCCCGAAATAAGCACGGTCTGAGCATGCCCGACGGTACTTGTTTTCAAATGAGCAGCTGTGTTTCCTTCTGCGTGGAGATCCAATTTATGTTCCCAAGGAAATACTTCAGCAAGCCGACGAAGAAAATCTTGCTTCACATCCGGGTCTGCATTCTCATTTACGGTGATGCCCGCTGTTGTATGCAAGGAGGAGATGACTGCTATCCCTTCCAAGATGCCTGTTGACTGTATATAGCGCTGAATAGATTCGGTAATTTCAATCATTTCATCATGCTGATTTGTTACGATAGGGAATATGTCCATAGTCCTGCCTCCTATTCTGATCCTATACCCGAATTTATTCGACATTGTTCTACATATTCCTTTTTAAATTAAAAAAACTGTTTGAAATGCCCTTTGACAGCGCTGTCACATTTCCTTAAAATAGACTTGTATATATAGAAATATGGAATGTTACCTTTTTGGGCATAACCTAGTCGATACCACTGCGCTGCAGTGTGTTATTGTGCTGGGTTATTCTTATTTTTGGAGGAGAGATAAGGATGAGTAATTCAGTTTTTCCAAATGATTTTCTATGGGGTGGTGCATTGGCTGCCAATCAAACAGAAGGAGCTTTTCTGGAAGACGGAAAAGGACTGAGCACCGTTGATTTGCTCCCGGCGGGGGAGAAACGAAGGGCATATATGGAAGGTCATATCCCTACATTAGAGCTGCAAAATGATTTATTCTATCCATCCCATGAAGCCATCGACTTTTATCATCGCTTTCGTGAGGACATTACTTTGTTTGCTGAAATGGGCTTCAAGGCACTTCGAGTATCTATTGCATGGACCAGGATTTTTCCCACTGGTGAAGAAGATGAACCGAATGAACAGGGTCTCGCTTTCTATGATTCTTTGTTTGATTGCTTATTGGAGCATAAAATCGAGCCTGTCGTAACCTTAGCTCATTTCGATGTCCCAGTTGCCCTCGTAGAGAAATATGGCAGCTGGCGTAACCGGAAACTGGTTACTTTATTTGAGAAGTATGCCAAAACCGTCCTGACACGTTACCGCGATAAAGTAAAGTATTGGATGACATTCAACGAAATCAATATGTTGCTTCATCTTCCTTTCCTCGGTGCAGGGCTGATATTTGAAAAAGGTGATCAAGAATTGCAGATTAAATACCAAGCTGCACATCACCAACTGGTAGCAAGCGCTTTAGCGGTGAAAGCTTGTCATGAGATAGCGCCAGAAGCAAAAATTGGCTGCATGCTTGCTGCAGGTATGTTTTATCCATATACAAGCAATCCGGATGATGTCAAAGCTGCGTTGGATCGGGATCGGGAATCTTACTTTTTCATCGATGTCCAAGCTCGTGGATACTATCCAAGCTATGCCCGTAGATTCTTCGAGGAAAATGATATTCAGATTGATATGCAACCTGAAGATCAAGAGATTTTGAAAGCTAATACAGTAGATTACATCGGCTTCAGCTATTACTCCTCCAGGACGACCAGCACTGATCCGGAGGTCTTGGCCAAATCGACTGCGGGAAATGTGTTCCACTCTGTTTCCAATCCATACCTCAAGAAGTCCGAGTGGGGCTGGACAATTGATCCAAAAGGCTTCCGAATAACAGCGAACCAGCTTTATGATCGATATCAGCTGCCCCTCTTCGTTGTCGAAAATGGATTGGGTGCAATTGACGTTCCGAATAAAGAAGATGAGATAGAAGACGGCTACCGGATCGAATACTTAAAGCAGCATATCGAGCAGATGGCAGAAGCAATCAAAGATGGTGTTGATCTTATCGGCTACACAAGCTGGGGACCAATCGACCTGGTCAGTGCATCCACCGGTGAAATGAAGAAACGATATGGCTATATTTATGTAGATCGTGATAATCAGGGGAATGGCAGCTTGGAACGAAAAAAGAAGAAAAGTTTCCATTGGTACCAGAAAGTGATCAGTACAAATGGTTTAACATGATAGCAGTATAGGAAGACCAGACGCCCAACCGTTCGTTTAGGGCATCATGGCTCTCCCAAGGAGGTCATATACATGCGGATAGCCAGGATCATCAATAATAATGTCGTAAGTGTGTATCAATTGGATGGCACAGAATTGGTTGTCATGGGGAAAGGTTTGGCTTTCCACAAAAAAGTCGGGGATCGGCTGGATGATGACAAGATTCAGAAGATCTTTACATTGAAAGACAAGCAAGTATCAAATAACTTTCAGACATTATTGCGACAAGTACCGATGGAGCTAGCTTCACTTGTAGAAACGATCGTCCAGGAAGCAACTGTACAGCTGCAAAAACAATTTCACGAAAATATTTACGTGGCACTGACAGATCATATCCATTTCGCTATCGAAAGGCATCAGCAGGGATATGATATTAAAAATGCCCTATTATGGGAGACAAAGCAGCTTTACCCTGCTGAATTTGATGTTGGAAAGCAAGCTTTAGCTAAAATCAAGGAGTCTCTTGGATATCAATTGCCCGATGAGGAAGCTGGCTTGATTGCTATCCATTTCATAAATGCTGAAATGAATGAACAAGTATCCAACACGATGGATATCACCCATTTCGTCGAGCATATCATGACAATCGTGAAGTATCATTACAAGATGGATCTAGATGAGAATTCCTTGAATGTATCTCGATTCATCACTCATTTACGATATTTTGCACAGCGTATATTCACGAAAACATATTATGGCAGCAATGATGCTTATCTTTATACAATGATGTCAGAAAAGTACCCCGAAGCAGCTGACTGCAGCAGGAAAATTAAAGATTTCATCGTATCCGAGTATGGACATGAGCTGACAAAGGAAGAGATGTTCTATTTAACAATCCACCTTCAGCGAGTGATGAACAGATAATCAATGTAAGCGTTGACATATCATTTCTATTAATTATAATGAAATCATCAACCAAATATAGATATTAGGATTGTAACTGATTCTCAGGCAAAACCTAAATGCAGGAAGCGGCGGATGCACCCCCACGCTTTACTGTGTTTAGGTTTTTTCATTTTTTATGGAGGTGTTATCTATGTACAATGAATTGGCAAAAAAAATCATCAAGCTTGTTGGCGGGGAGGGGAATGTCCACTCACTTGTCCACTGTGCAACTCGACTGCGATTCGTACTCAAGGATGAATCGAAAGCTGACACAACTAAACTGGAAAATACCGATGGAATCATAACCGTCAAAAGAAGCGGCGGCCAGTATCAGGTCGTTATTGGAAATGACGTATCCCAAGTCTATCAAGCTATCGGTACCTTCACCGACTTGACTTCCGACAGCAAAAAAGCAGATAAGGATCAGCAGAAAAGCGGCAATATGCTCAGCAGAGCCATTGATGTTATTTCGAGTATCTTTGCACCACTATTAGGTGTAATGGCTGGTGCCGGTATTCTGAAAGGTTTGCTGCTGATTTCAGACAACTTAGGCTGGCTTGATTCTGCAGGGACGACTTATACGATCCTTTACGCAGCCGCTGATAGCTTCTTTTATTTCTTGCCGCTGCTGTTGGCTGTGACAACTGCCCGGAAATTCAATGGTAATATTTTTGTTGCCTTGACTATTGCAGGTGCGCTTTTATATCCTACAATTGTTACCTTGTTTGAGGAAGGTACAGATACTTCCTTCTTTGGTATTCCAGTTGTTCTAATGAAATACGCTTCAACAGTTCTTCCAATCATATTCTCAATAATATTAATGTCGAAGCTGGAAAATATATGTAACCGCTTTATCCATCAATCTGTCCGCAACTTCGTGACACCACTTATTTTGCTGACGATAATGGTTCCTGTCACGTTGATTGTATTCGGACCGCTTGGTGTCAATATCGGTAATGGGATTGCCTCTGGACTTCTAGCAGTATTCAATTTCAGTCCATTGTTATTTGGCGCTCTGCTTGGCGGCGGCTGGCAGCTCCTGGTTATCTTTGGTGTACATTGGGGGTTAGCACCTGTATTCATCAATAATATCGCTGTAAATGGAAGTGATCCATTAAAACCGGCGGCAGCAGCTTCTATCTTCGCACAAACAGGGGCCGCACTGGCTGTCATGATCAAGACAAGGAATAAGAAAATGAAAGCTCTTTCGGGGTCAGCTACAATCACCGCCCTTTTCGGTATTACAGAACCAGCAATCTACGGTGTCACGCTTCCTTTGAAGAAACCATTTATCGCTGGCATAATCGGCGGGGCTGTAGGTGGTGCCATCATTGCGCAGGCAGGAACGAAGGCGTTTGCATCCGGTGCACCAGGTTTACTTACTTTGCCTATTTTCTACGGTCCCGGCGGTGAAGGATTCCCTGGTCTGCTCATTGGAATAGCAGCTGCCTTTGCCGTTTCCGTTATACTAACTCTCATTCTCGGTTTTGACGATAAAACAGAAACAAATATAGATAAAAAGGAAACAGAAGACACGTTGACGTTACAGCAGAATGAAATTATCTCCAGCCCCCTTTCTGGCCGAGTCACCGCTCTCCAAAACGTGGATGATCCAGCATTTGCATCCGAAGCGATGGGGAAAGGGATTGCAATTGAGCCGACTGCTGGCAAGGTTGTATCCCCGATCGATGGAGAAGTAACGGTCGCTTTCAAGACCAAGCATGCCATCGGTTTGACTTCTGACCATGGAGCAGAAATACTGATTCACGTAGGCATTGATACTGTCCAGTTGGACGGTAAACATTTTACCCTGCATGTACAGCAAGGTGATCGAGTAAAACCTGGAGACTTGCTGCTGGAATTTGATATGGAGGGAATCAAAGCAGCCGGCTTCTCCCTCACTACACCGATCATTATAACGAACTCTTCCTCTTATATCTCTGTTACCAGGACAGAAGCGGCTAAAGTGGAAATCGGTGACGAAGTGATTAACTTGATGCTAAGAGAAATAACAGAAGAAAAAATCTCATGACGTAAAAAGCAGTCTGCATTAGCAGACTGCTTTTTATATATGCTGTTTATCCACTATCGAAGCAAACGAAGCTGCGAATTCCTGACAGTTCCGAATATCTTCGTCTTCTGGTGATAGGTCAACTTTCATATTATCTAGGACAATTTCTGCTCCGCGTTCCTTGAACTTCTCCTCGAATGTATCAATGGCCGCACCATAGCTTGCATAAATCGAGTCACAAGATCCAAACAGGGCAACCGGCTTGCCATCCAGTTCGATGTCATCCAGTTCATCGTAGAAATCCTCGATTTCATAAGGGATGTCTCCGTCTCCCCATGTATAGGTGCCCATCAAGATGCCATCATAATCGGTCATGGTAAAAACATCTAACTGATCTATATCAATTTGGAGCTTCGTTACCTCGACTCCTTTTTCTTCCAAAGTCTGTTCCATGATGTCAGCCATCTCTTCCGTATTGCCCGACATACTGGTGAATGCGATCAGTACACTTGCCACCTTCATTCACTTCCCTTCATCTACCCTCATTTTAATTGATAACCATTCTCAATGTCAAATAGGGCAGTCAAGGAAGCATCAGTATCCTTTGACGGTCTGATAGGCAAGTTTAAAATTCTTTTTTGTTTCTTCGCCGAAGATATTAATATCACCTTCGAAAATCTGTTCAACTGCGAGCTGATAAGCTTCTCCCACAGTACATCCACGTGTATTCAGCAACAGGCGAAAATAGGATATGAAGTATTCCTCACTAAGAATCGCCGCGTTTTTCATCATCATACTACCCTTCCTTATAAATCCGTCATACTAGCGTAACACAACTATTAGGGTATAATACAGGCATACAGCAGTATATGCAGAAAAAGAAGGTTTGTGTATGAAAGTGTATATCGCCATCGGCTGCGGCGGCAGTGTCGGGGCACTTCTGCGTTATCTTATCGGGGTGATCATGCCGCAGACTGGCACCTTCCCCTTTGGTACGCTTTGCGTCAATATCATAGGTTGTTTCGCTATGGGGTATTTGACTAACTTTGTGAAAAGACGATTCTTTGCGGATAATCCTGCCCTTGCTAAAGGACTGACTACTGGCATGGTCGGCGCCTTTACGACTTTTTCGACTGTCAGTCTGGAAACAGCCTTGCTTATCCAAGACGATCTGTTACATATCGGATTGCTCTACCTTGCTTGCAGTACAACCGGTGGTCTAGGTGCTCTGCTTCTCGGGCTGCGACTTTCGCCGGTCCCAAGTCATAAGGAGCATACTATATGAATATTATCTTCGTTTTAATAGGTGGATGGCTTGGAGCAGTGATTCGCTATGAAATCAGCAGACGAGTAGAGACATTCTGGACATACAGCTTCCCGCTGGCGACCTTTCTGATCAATGTAATGGGTTCTTTCCTGATCGGACTGGTTTTTCAGGCAGATTGGGGAACGGACTGGCACAACTTCCTCGCCGTTGGGTTCCTGGGCTCGTTTACCACATTCTCTACTTTCCATTTGGAAATTGTCCAATTAAGCAGCAAAAAGCGAATAATCATCGCTGTCAGTTACTTGCTATGCAGTTATGCTGCTGGTATTGCTTTAGCGTTGATCGGGTTATCCATGTAAAAAGGGCACTGCCCCAAAGCAGTGCCCCGTTTTTTTAGTAGCTCTCTATCGTGTTGTCATTTGTGTCAATTGGTTTCCTGACAATCGCCAGGATCCCTGCGACTAGAAATAGGATTGACGGGATAAAAGATACGAAAAGTGTCAGCAAAGCAGACAGAACGGCAGTTACAATAAAGATAACGCCAGAAACTGTGGCTCTGCCGTCACGGCGTAATAGCAAGATTCCTACAATACCCAGAATAGCCGATATTACACTGACAATGACGAAATACCATCCCAATCCGCCTAATACACTGCTTATCAGATCTGCATCTTGAGCTGTAAGGGTAGGATCATTATAAATCTCCTCCCTCATGGCATCTCCAGCTGCCACGATGAAAAATCCAACCAAAATGGCAGCCAATGCATTAAAAACAACACCTATAATTCCCAAAACCAATTCTGCAGTACGTCCAATCAATCTGTTTCCCTCTCTCTCAGCCCTCTACTCTACTTTCATCCAAAGGTCTTCTCGCAAGTACCAGGATGCCTGCGATCGTGTACAATACACCACCGATAAAGCCCGATAGGAATGTACCGATCGAACCCACCAAAGCCGCGATGATCAACATGACACCCAGTCCAACCTGCTTACGACCTGCTTTAAGCTTTACTGCTGCCACAATACCTAAGATGGCAGAGATCACACTTACAATGATGATAAAGATCCCGATGGAACTTGCCATATTGGCAACCAGATCTGTATCAATCGGCTGATCCAACCCATTATCCAAAATTTCACCGCGAGCCGCTTCGGGATCGTACGTAGCAACTCTAACAGTTGTCATGACCGCAGTAATGAGGAAGACAATTGCACCAATGATGGCAAGTACCTTCTCCGCTGTTCGTTTCAACATGTCAAACCTCCTTCCCGCGTTAGTTCTTAATAAGTCTCTCCCCTATCATTATATTGCTCAACAGGCTTTCGCACAATCGCCATGATCCCTGCGATCAAGTAGAGGATGCCGCCGATGATGCCTGTAAAGATAGACAGAAGTGTACCAAGCACTGCTGTAACGATAAGAAGCACACCAGCACCTGTTGCTTTCTTATTTGGTTTAAGCATAGCTAGGGAAACAAAACCAAGAATTGCACAAATCACATATAGAATGATCAGCCAAATAGACATTCCATTCACGAGATCAGTAAACATGGAAGCATCCTCTTGCGTAAAACCTTGGTTTAGGAGTTCATTGGTTGCCGCTTCATCCGATCCTCCAAGACCTAAAGCTGACCAACCTGCGAAGATAAGAAACAAAACTGCCCCAATGATTGCCAATACTTTTTCTGCTGTTCTTTTCAACATATAAATTCCCCTCTCTTATTTTAGTGACCCGCCACATCTCGCTTGGCGAACAATACCCATCCTACGACTAAGAAGATTAGATAATACACAATGATGGTTACAATCGCAAATGTAAGTGTTAAATCGTCTATCATCTTATACCCTGTTGTAAATTGCGTTAAATCCAGATTAGCAAACAAGATGTATTTTGCAAACGGTTTGTCTGCTATGAAGCTGACAACCGATATGCCAGCGAACATCAAGAAGATGGCCGTTCCGATGGCCAATGCACTGTTACGGAATGCTGCCGATATCATGAAGGCAAATGTTGACCATACTGCCAGCTTAACCAGCTGCAGCCCATAATCCTGGGCAATCCGTGTCCAGACAGAAACATCGACGATTTCTCCGTCCTTCAATTGGAGCACAGAACCATCTCCCCCAAGTCCGAAGAAAATCATGCCGAACAACCAGGCGGAGATAAATAAAACAATCAATGCCGTCAATGCAAACAAAAGGACGCTCGCATACTTTGCAAAGAAGATCTTTGTTCTTGTTGCAGGTCGGGTCAACAATAATTTGATTGTACCCCAACGGAATTCATTGGCCAAAATACCTCCGGCAACGATGATAGTAATCAGACTGAGCACACTTGTCAGGTAATGGCTCTCATACAGGAATCCCCAAGCCGACATTCCTTCCGGCTTTAAATCGTTCTCTATCCGGTAATTGTTTATGGCGATGTTCGGGTCTGTTGGGTCAATTTCTGCATACATTTGATTTTCTTCTTGCAAGGTCTGCTTCCATGTCTCATCTTCGTACGGCATGATACCTTCAGCTGTCCGCATTATTATTGCAAAACCAAGAACGATGACAACAAGGATACCAAGCAATATCCATGTCGACAGCTGGCTGTACAGCTTTGTCTGTTCGTTACGGACAAGCTGGAAAAAATTACTCAATGACATTCTCTCCAATCACATGTAAGAATTTATCCTCTAGCGTCTTCCGTTCGACTGCAAAGCCATGCATTTCAATATCAGCGACTGCCAGTTCTTTGATAATGGATGGAATTTCACCGCGTGTTATCGGGAATGTCAGTTTCTCACCGCTGGCCATAGCCGTTACACCAAATCGTTCCTGCAAAAGACGCTGTGCTTTTTCGTGATAGCTTGGTGGACAATCGATCTGAACAACTTCAGTAGGTGCATCCTCTTCGGTATTTTGGATTTGCTGGATAGAGATGAGTTCGCCGTTTTTCAGGATACCGATCCTGTCACACATCAGTTCCATTTCGGAAAGCAAGTGGCTGGAGACGATGACTGCCACATTTTCCTGTTCTGCCAATCTGCGTATGTATTGGCGGATTTCACGAATACCTGATGGATCCAAACCATTCGTCGGCTCATCCAAAATCAAGATGGATGGATTATGTAATAATGCCTGTGCGATGCCTAGCCGCTGACGCATACCCAAGGAATATCGCTTTACTTTTTGATGGATGCGCTTTTCAAGTCCGACGAGTTTCACCACTTCATCGATTCGCTCTCTCGAAATCCCGGGAATCATTCTTGAAAATACAAGCAAATTCTTATAACCTGACATGAATCCATATAATTCCGGGTTCTCGACGATAGCGCCTACATGTCGGATTGCCTCTTTATAATCCGTCTTAATGCTCTTTCCTTGAATGCGCACATCACCTTCCGAAATCCGGATCAAGCCGACCATCATGCGGATTGTCGTTGTTTTTCCTGCTCCATTCGGTCCTAGGAAGCCGAATACCTCACCCGGCTGAATGTCGAAGTCCAATCCCTTCACAATCAGTTTAGAGCCGATCTGTTTCTTCAGCCCGATCAGCTGCATCGCCGGTTCTGCCATTTGGTTCACCCTTTCCTTGTAACATATTTGTCACTTTCCATAATATGTACGAGCCTCCTTGTCAGATTGTTTCATTTTTTAATAGAAAAACACCATGAATCACGTAATTCATGGTGCATTAGTTATTAATTACTATGTTTTTTACGACGGTTCCATGCATAAAGTACCGCTCCGGCAGCCATCAATACCGCACCGGTTAAGAGAACATTACCAACCGGAGACGCTGTATCCGGCAGGCGCTTCCCTTCTTCTTTCACTGTCTTAGTTGCAGTCTCCGCTGGTGTGACTGTTACCTTTTCTTTTACAGGCGCTTTGTGTTTTGGAGCTGCCTGCTCAACTGCCGGCTTTGGTTGTTCGACAGCAGCCGGAATGTCAAAGATGTCATGGTTCACCAGATCTCCAGTCAAAGAGAAATCCATCAGTAGGTTACCGTCTGCATCATACAGCTCGACAAACAGTATTTGATTGCCGATGTCTGTTATACGAGATAACTCCTCGATGGTGACTTCCTGCTTCGTTTCCCCATCTACTAAATAAAATTTGGCTTGAAGCTGGAACAAATCCATTGCTTCTGCCCAAATGGACACGATTTCTTCTCGTTGGCTGTCATCAAGCTCATTGATCGTTTCAAAGTCACTGAATACCTCCAAGCGATCATACAATGCCAGCAGTCTCTCAAAGAACGCCTCATCCATGCTGCTCAGGACTGTATGTAGATGGTCATAGAAATTCAGGTATTCCTCTTTGCTGATCCCGATTGCTTGAAGGAATGAACTTACTGATTCCCATTCCATCTCGAATTCATAGCCGCTTTCGGTATAGATGAATGATGCTAATTCATCATAGCTAGCAAAGTCATCCAATGTCATTCCATTATCGTTCAAAAGTTGATCCAACTCTTCTTTGCTCATGTCCACTTCCAGCAACAGGAAATGCAAGGACACACCGTTGATATCGTTGTAGATCATTTCGTATAGATCATCCATATACACATAGCTGTAAAGATCGAATCCATTTTCAGCAAAGAGATCGGCTAATTCCTTCTCTGTCATATCAAGATCATCGGCAAGCATCTGGAGGTTCACGGCATTTACCGGTTCACCCATCACATAGTACAAGTCGGTAACAAGTAAAACATCCTTGGCCGTATAACCCTTCTCTGCATATCCTTGATCCTTTAGCCTTTGCTCGAATTGTTCCGCAGTATAATTATTTTCATCCAAAAATGCTTGGAAGTTTTCACTTGTTACCGGATCACCGAGTGATTCACGTAGTTCTTCCACGGATCCTGCATCGATTTCCTCGAGAGTTCCCCAGTCAAAATCAACTAAATAACGTTTCAAACCTTCTGCATCTGTACCAAGCTCAGCAGCATAAGCTTCAAGCTCTTTCACATCAATGGCAGCGAACGCAGTCTGCGGAGCCACCGCTTGCAAGCAAAGCAAAACCATGATCATTCCAACCACTAGTTTCTTTGTCACGTATGTTTCCTCCTGGAAATATATTTATGTAATTCCAGAATATTATAAACGCAACCCGAAGGCTTGGCTACATAATTTTCCACAAAATTTAAACTTTTTTACTTGACATCGAAAAACCCCTCATTCAAGGGGTTTTTCGACAATAATTTACTTATTTCAAAGATATTCCCATTCGTTTTGAGCGGGTTTGCATGCCCATTTTGACGTAGAAATCTTCTGCCCTGGAGTTGAAATTCCATACATTCAACTCTATCTCTGAGGCCCCGATTTTTTTGCCATGTCGTTTGACTTTCTCAAACAGATGGCCACCGATTCCTTTGCCGCGCATATCGGATCGGACACAGAATTCCTCAATAAAGATATGTGCACGATGTGAAACCGTCTCATTTGTTATCCGTATTGTAGCAAAAGCCATGACTTCCTTTGCTTTTTCCACCAAGAAAACCTTTTTATTATCGAGATAAATATTGCTTTCGAACACATGCTGATCAAGCGGTTCCGTCTTTTGGGCGAAATACTCCGGCTGATTTTGATAATGTGTATTGTATAATTCCTTGTACAGAACAGCGACTTGGTCATAATCAGAGACCTTGGCTTCGCGTATCTTGAACATCGGCTTCACCTCTGCAGCTTGTAGTCTTGTTAACCAGTTTATCATGTTCGTCCCCCTCCGTCATAAAACTGTTCAAATAAACTGCCGTCAGCAGAGAAAACGCTTCTTCTAGCCATTTCTCCAAACGAATCGGGAATCCCTGCGTAACTTTGACAAGTTTCTAGATCTATAGGAAAATAGAAGGAACGAAAGGAGGTGTATACAGATGCTGTACGCTTTTTGGAATATGTTCGCCGATGATTTTACATCGTTGGTATTTTATATCGGTCTGACGATGACCCTCATATTGGCGCATCGGACAACAACGAAAGTCACGAGTCGTTTTCGTACCAGTGATGTGATGCAATGGCAGTATGTCTATTCATTAGACAACTGGCAATTGCATACTCCTACTACTATTTCTTACAGCAGGCCGATCGTTCATTGGCTCGTTCGCACTACCATGCGCAAAGACGGTCCGGACGATGATGGTGAAGCAGCTTCTTGTTTGTATCCATATAAGAATCAATCGATACAACAAGGAGGAAAAACAATTTGCAACGCACATCTGTATCCACTTTCTTCAAAAAGTACGGTATTATTTTAAGTTCCATTGGTCTGCTCGCAGTATTGGCAGGATGCCAGGGCACAAGCGGAGGAACATCTGGTGAGGGATGGTTCAACCATTATTTCATCAGTCCGTTCTCTTACTTGATCAAGCTGATTGCCAGTTACTTCCACGATGATTACGGTATCAGCATCATTTTGATCACCTTGGCAGTACGTCTCATCTTGATGCCTTTGATGCTGATGCAGCTGAAAAAAGGGTACGAAACACAGGAAAAAATGAAACTGTTCAAGCCGGAGCTTGATGCTCTGCAAGCCAAGTACAAAAACAAAACAGATGCTGAGTCCCGGCAAAAACAGCAGCAGGAAATGATGGAGCTATATCGGACTCATGGTATGAACCCTTTCTCAGCAATGGGATGTCTCCCGCTGTTGATCCAGATGCCGTTTCTGATCGGATTCTATTCGGCCATCCGTAACACACCAGATATCGCAACGCATGATTTCCTTTGGTTCAATCTCGGGACGCCGGATATTGCGCTGACAGTGATTGCCATGGCAGTCTACTGGCTGCAATACCGCGTCTCCCAGATTGGGGTGGATCCGGCAAGAAGGCAGCAAGCCCGTATGATCGGTATCATTTCACCACTCATGATCGGCTTTATCTCCTTCAGTTCACCAGCGGTACTACCGCTATACTGGGCAGTCGGTGGACTATTCGTCATCTGTCAGACATTGCTGGCAAAGTTTTTATTCCAACGTAAAAAATGAGCATAAAAAAACCACTTCCATGATCGGAAGTGGTTTTTTGCTTATTATTCTACAACATTCACTTTCAAATCAACATCGATGTTGCCGCGAGTCGCTTTGGAGTATGGGCAGAACTGATGGGTCTTTTCCAATAGATCTTCTGCTTCTTCCTGGGAAACTCCTTTTACGTCCACAGTGATAGCAGCAGCGATTTTGAAACCATCGCCATCTTTCAATAAGCTTACATCAACAGAAGTTTCTGTCTCAACGCGCTTACGCTCAGCTCTTGCTACATGATTGAAAGCTCCGTCAAAGCAAGCGGAATATCCTGCTGCAAATAATTGCTCTGGATTGGAACCTTCACGATCTTTCTTGCTGCCCGGTTGAACAAGGTCAAGATCGATCAAACCATCATCAGATTTTACATGGCCTTCACGACCGCCAGTTGCTTTTGCGTGAGATGTGAACAATACATCACTCATGTTAATTCACTCCTGTTTCGTTTATTAGTTTGAAAAAACTGCATACAGTATTACTAATTCCTTTTTACCGTTATTTTAAACATAAAGCAAACGAATTGCTTAAGCTGTGACGTCTCTTTTCATGAAGCTGAACCAGGTGATACCAGTGATGATGACAAAATAAATCGCCATCACTGCCACGGAGAACCCTATTGTCATACCATCCACAGGCGGAACATTACCCGGGTTGTATACTGTCAGATCCACATTATTGAATAAGATATACTTCGACCAATCATATCTTGAAAGTATGAAACTAATGGTCGGGAAGAACATCGAAATGAAGATGGAAAATCCGATTGCCAAGGCCGTATTACGGAAAATGGCAGATAAAGCAAATGCAATTGTCGCATAGATTAACGTCTGGACAAAATTCAGCCCGTAATCTCTCAAAGTGGAAGCTAGTATATTATTTGTCACAGCTTCTCCATTATCAAAGACAACACTCTTCGCCTCGAATCCATTAAATCCGAAGAATATTCCACCGATAATAAAGGAAAATCCGATGAAGAATACAAAGAAAATAACTGTTGTGACGAGCATGCTTACATACTTGGAAGTTAACACACTGAAACGAGAAGGAGTCTTGGTAAGCAATAATTTGATTGTGCCCGTACCGAATTCAGAAGAGACAAGCCCCCCTGCAATGATAGCGATGAACAAGATAAGAAATGGCGCACAGTAGTACATGATGCTTTCCATATAAGATGCAAGTGAATCATTTTGAACTGGCGCGATGTCGTGATCCAGCTGATATTGCATGGTGGTCAAATCCTGCTGGATGTCCGCGGCATCCAACTCTCCAGCCTCAACTTGTTTTTGTAAGTCCTGTATCTGCTGTTCTGTGTTTGCTCGCCAGTCACCATTACTGTCCTCTGCGTAATATGCCGTAAATGCAGCGATTGTAATGAGTAATGCCGCCGCAATACCCAGCATGATCCACGTCGACAGACGACGGAAAGTTTTCATATGTTCATTTCTTACCAGATTAATAAACTTAGACAATTTCCTTCCCTCCAGTCAATTCCAGGAATGTATCTTCCAAT
The DNA here is from genome assembly GCF_900101385.1 of Terribacillus halophilus. Taxonomy (GTDB): domain Bacteria; phylum Bacillota; class Bacilli; order Bacillales; family Amphibacillaceae; genus Terribacillus; species Terribacillus halophilus. The sequence continues at coordinate 121,903 of NZ_FMZB01000006.1, read as the reverse complement.
GTTTTCGTTTCTGCTTGGATGCCGTAGATGTTGATTGCTTCCTGCGTCAATTTGGCTGCCGCTGCCGGAATCTCATCACGCGTCAGCTCAATGATGACATGTTTATCCTTGATCTGCGGTTTTTTGCTTCCCATATCCCTCAGAACGATTGCTGCCTGATCCACCGGTTCGACCTGGAAGCTGACCATTTGTGTTTGTTCACTCGATATTTCATGTACTTGCTGCACCCCTAGCATCTTGCCATGCTGCAGCACTCCGATTCGGTCACACATCAATTCCATTTCGCTCAATAAGTGACTGGATACGATAACTGCAAGCCCCTCTGTTTCTGCCAGGTTGCGGATATATTCACGCATTTCGCGAATCCCGGCTGGATCCAAGCCATTTGTCGGTTCATCAAGAATGAGGACATCCGGACGATGCAGCAATGCTTGTGCAATACCGAGACGCTGTCTCATCCCAAGGGAATAGGTTTTTACCTTGTCATGTATCCGTTTCTTCAAGCCAACCAGCTCGATGACTTCATCAATCCGTTTTTTATCAACGCCATCATTCATTCTTGCAAAATGCACAAGATTCAGATAACCAGACAGATACTTATACATTTCCGGGTTCTCGACAATCGCACCGATATGTTTCATCGCTGCTCCATGAGATGTTTTGATACTATTGCCTTTAATCAGGATATCTCCATCCGTTATGCCCATTAATCCGACAATCATCCGGATCGTAGTAGTCTTCCCGGCACCATTGGGCCCTAGGAAGCCGAACACCTCACCTGGATAAATGGAGAAATTGATGCGATCGATGATTTTCCGGCCGCGTATCACTTTGGTTACTTGTTTGATTTCAACTGCTGGCTGCTTATGCATGTTTTTTTGCTCCTTTGCTTGTAATAAGAGTTGTAATGCTTCTTTACTCATAGATCGAGCTCATCCATTCCAATATGCCCTTCTGCTCATCATAGCGAAGTTCTTCCACATCCCGGTGATCCACCAATACACCATCCTTAATAGCAATCACTTCATCGAGGATCATTTCCACTTCCATGATCTGATGCGTGGAAAGGAGAACAAGCTGCTTCTGTGTGTCCACGAATGTGATCAGGCCTTTCACAATGGAATCCCGGACAAGCGGATCCAGACCGGATAGCGGCTCATCCATCAGCAGGACCGGTACTTCCCTCGACAGCGTCAGGATGATTTTCAGCCTGCCGCGATTCCCCTTGGACAAATGTTTCACCTTGGTATTGGCATCCAGATTCATATAAGCTCGGATTTCTTCGGCTTTTTCTTTATTGAAATCAGGGAATTGCGTCGCAAAGAAATCGATCGTCTGCTGAACGGTGTAGAAAGAATAATACTCATCTAGCTCGGACAGATAACTCACTTTCGAAGCCATCCGGCGTGTCACTTTCTTTCCGTCCAGTTCCACAGACCCTTTGGTCGGGCTGATCAGACCAGCAATGAGCTTCATCGTCGTTGATTTACCCGCTCCATTCAATCCGACAAGACCGATGATTTTGCCTTTATCGAGCTTCAAATTCACGTCTCTCAGTGCCGTCTTCGTCATATAACGCTTTGTCACATCTTTGAATTCAATCATGACGCGCGCCTCCTTCCAAATAAGTTTGGAGCCCTTCGGTTATTTCCTGATTTTGATAACCCATGTCGTGCATGACTTGGATGAAATTCTCGATTTGTTCTTGTTTCAGCTTCTCACGTATCGAAAGAAGAATATCTTCATTTTCCGTCACGAATGTTCCTTGCCCTCTGCGTGATTCCACGATTCCCGATGCCTCCAGTTCGCGGTACGTCCGCTGTACCGTATTCGGATTTACTTTCGATGAAACTGCCATTTCCCGTACAGAAGGCAGTTTGTCGCCAGGCTTCAATTCGCCGCTGACAATCTGTCTATTCAGCCGATCTGCCAGCTGCAGATAAATCGGCTGGGAAGATTGAAATGTATCGGTCATACTCTACACCTCTACTTTTTTGTCTAATAACCAAGATGCGATGAAGAAGATGATGAGAATAGTAATCAATTCAATAACATAATTACCAGCATAGATGAAAGTGTTCTCACCTTGAAAATTGACTATGGCTTCTTTGACACTAATATCGAATTGAAGAGAATTTGCGATAAAGCCTAAATCGATTTTCCCCCATTCTGTAATCGCAGTGTAGAATTTGGTATCTACTATAAGTCCATATGAAAGATAGGCAAACACCCACCAGCCTATGAAGACAACTGTTCCACTTAGAAATGATGGCATGTATCTTTCCAATAGTAGAAAAACAACGTATGCAAGAATGACGTAAACAGAAAAGTCTACTGAAAAGGAAACTACGTGCAGGAATGCAATTATACCGATCTTAAACCATGTGTCATTTGAAAACTCGACAAAGTGCAAACCACCTAAATATGCCGCAATACTTACGATGAGCAAAGAAATAATCATGTAAACCGTTCCTGTCACCAGTTTTGCTGCGAGAAGGCCTGAAGCGTGCATCGGATTATGGAGCCAGAGATGCAATTTTTTTCTTTCTACTCCAAGACTATAAAGCATGTAAATAGCCATGAAAAAGAAGTGTCCGCTGCCCCAGACTAAACCGATGATACCGACAGCATCCCACACATGTCCAAATCTATAGGTAGTAGCGGCGACTATAACTAAGCCGACAAGGAATAGAACAACTGCCAATAGCAAGATCGGCAATCCCACACGGAACTCCTTCTTAACTAATGCTAGCCAAGCTTTCATGAAATAAACCCTCCTGATGTATTGCTGTATTAATCAAATAGTACACTAATACATAAATACACGTCAATAGGCAAAGAAAAAAAGCTGGAACATTTTTTCCTGTTCCAGCTTTTTCTTAGTTTCAGCCTTCGTATCCGATGGATTCCTTGTAGGCTTTCGCGTATTGATCGGCTGCTTTGATAGCATCCACGACCTGGTCTGCTGTGATTGTTCCAGGCAAATTGTGAATGGATTCCCCTTCTTGTACTGCTAGTTCGGCAACCTTGAGCAAGTCTTCATCCGACACATCTTTCAGTTTGATATCTTCCAGCGTAACCGGGAGTCCCAGAGCGAGATAGAAATCAATGTATGTGTTGATTTCATCCAATGTGCGATCCTCCAGGGCCAGCTGTGTCAATGTACCGAATGCAACTTTTTCCCCGTGAGTAAGATTGTGGATTTCGCCATGCAGGGCGGTGAAACCATTGTGGATGGCATGTGCCGCTCCAAGTCCGCCGCTTTCAAAACCGAGTCCGCTGAGCAGTGTATTGGCTTCGACCACAGCTTCCAATGCAGGCGTGACGATCTGACGCTTATTAGCTTCATATGCAAGCAAACCATACTCAAACAATACTTCTTCCGCTTTCTCCGCAATCGCTTGCCCGGCAATCGTCGCCAGACCGCCAGCCATGTTCGTGCCCCGTCCTTCGATGGAGGCACGCGCTTCCACCCAAGTGGCCATCGCATCCGCAATTCCGGAAGCTAAAAAGCGCGGAGGTGCTTGGGAGATGATTTTTGTATCGACTAGGACAAGGTCCGGATTCTTGTCATAAAACTTGTAGCTCTCGAATGTTCCTTCCTCAGAGTAAATAACGCTCAAGCCGCTCGTCGGTGCATCAGTCGATGCTGTCGTCGGCATGATGACAACCCCGACCTGCAGCTCGTCCGCGACTGCTTTGGCTGTATCCAGTGTTTTCCCGCCTCCGATACCGATAACAACATTACTTTCCTTGCCTTCACCCGCAATTCTTTTGATCTCTTCCGTCGAGGCTTCTCCGCCGAATACGATTTTCTGTGTTTGGATACCGTTTTTCCCCAAATCCTCAAGCACTGTATCACCTGCCAAGTCCCATACAAAATCATCAGCAAGTACTAGTGCACTATCTCCGATTTTTTTCACATGCTCGCCAGCTTTCTGGAGCACATCCTTTCCTTGAACATAGCGGCTTGGACTGATAAATACTTTTTCCATGAATAAGACCCCTCTCCAACTTTTAAATAATCACACTCCAAATCCTTTTCCCTTTTTGTTCTGTTTGCTAACGTAAATTTCCTCTTTCTTGGCAAATTAATCGCGCTTTGTGCATATATTTCATCTGGAGCCATGAATGTAGAGGAGGGCTAGAATTGACGCAGCAATCCAATAACAAATACCGGCCGGCCCAGCCCGGCACGAACTTCTATTTCCCACCCCAGCACCAAGACCAGCAGCCTGGTATAGAGGGGCTGATGCAACCGAGGCCGATCATTGAGACAGATAAGTATAAAGGAGCAGGAAAACTTACTGGAAGGGTAGCCATCATCACTGGAGGTGACAGCGGCATCGGTGCAGCAGCAGCCATTGCTTTTGCAAAAGAAGGTGCCGATGTTGTCATCCCCTATTATTATGAGTACGAAAACGAAGATGCCAGACGTACAAAGAACAGAATCGAGCAGCTTGGCCAGCGCTGTACATTGATTGTAGGCGACCTGCGCAGCGAAGCGCATTGCCGGGCTGTCGTCGAGCATACTATCCAAACTTATGGGAAACTGGATATCCTTGTGAACAACCACGGGGTCCAATTCCCTCAAGACTCCCTGACGGATATTTCCACCGCTCAATGGGATGCGACATTTCACACCAATATCTTTGCTTTCTTCTATTTGACCAAGGCAGCACTCCCTCATTTGAAAAGGGGAAGCACCATTGTGAATACGACGTCAGTGACCGCTTACGAAGGAAAACCTGACTTGATTGATTATGTTTGTACGAAAGGAGCAATTGTTGGCTTCACCAGGGCGCTATCCCAGAACCTTGCCACAAAAGGAATACGAGTGAACGGTGTAGCGCCGGGACCGATCTGGACACCACTCATCCCTTCCAGTTTCTCCGCTGAGGATGTTGCCACTTTCGGTCAGGATGTACCAATGAAACGTGCCGGCCAGCCATATGAACTGGCTCCGGCATATGTATACCTGGCTAGTGAAGACTCCTCCTACGTAACAGGGCAAATCATTCACGTAAACGGCGGTACAATGGTGAGTTCCTAAAAGAAAAAGCCTGCGCAATCAGTATGCGCAGGCTTTTAGTTTCAATAGGATGCTTTGTAAATCTCAAGTGAATCTTCTTTATTCAGTTTGCGATATCCGCCGAATTCACCGTTCGCGTAAGCTTTTTCAGCCATCAATTCCAAACTATCCTCGGATATGTCGTAGTCACGAAGCGTAGCCGGAGCATCGATGCTGTTCCAGAATGCACGCAGGGCATCAATTCCTTCCAGCGCAGCTTCCTTATCCGTTTTGTCTGTCGGATCAACCCCGAAGACACGGACTGCAAGCTGTTTGAAACGAGGGGCAGTCTCATCATCAAGTACATGCTTCATCCAGTTCGGGAAGATGATCGCCAGACCGCCGCCATGCGGAATGTCATGGACTGCAGAAACAGCATGCTCCAAGTTATGTGTCGCCCAGTCGCCACGATAGCCCATATTCAGCACGCCATTCAATGCCATAGTTCCGCTATAAAGGATAGCAGCGCGATTGTCGTAATTCTCCAGATCCTCAAGAAGCTTCGGTCCTATTTCCATCACAGTGCGCAACAAGGATTCACAGAAACGATCCTGTAATTCCGTGTTTGTTGTTGTATGGAAGTAATGCTCCAATGTGTGGGACATCATGTCAACGATGCCATAGATTGTTTGATCACGCGGTACCGTGAACGTATTCTGCGGATCCAAGATAGAAAATCTCGGGAATGTATGCGGGCTTCCCCAGCCATATTTCTCATTTGTTTCCCAGTTCGTGATAACAGAACCAGAGTTCATTTCAGAACCTGTCGCTGCAAGGGTCAGCACTGTACCGAATGGAAGAGCATCTTCTGCGAAGGCTTTCTTCGTCACGATATCCCATACATCACCATCATATTTCGCACCTGCTGCAATCGCTTTTGTACAGTCAATTACACTACCGCCGCCAACAGCGAGCAGGACATCGATTCCTTCTGTTTTACAGATTTCCACACCTTTGCGTGCAGTAGAGACACGAGGGTTCGGCTCCACACCAGAAAGCTCGAATACTTCTGCGTCGATTTCTTTCAGTTCCGTTATTACTTTGTCATACAAGCCGCTGCGTTTGATGCTGCCGCCACCATATACAAGCAAAACTTTTTTGCCATAAGCAGGAATTTCTTCTTTCAATTTATCTAATTGATCTTTACCGAAAATCAATTTCGTCGGGTTATAAAACGTAAAATTATCCAATCTAATCGCCTCCACATTTTATTATGCTAAAGGGCCGGAACAGAAGTAAAGCAATCCGCTCAGCCTGTCAAAACTTGAGATATATAAATATGTCCATTTCATTCACTCATTCTCGCTGCAGCGGTAGAGAACAGCAGCGGAATGAGCCGCCGGATTTGATGATTTCCGAGAAAGTCACTTCGACGACCGTCACGCCTTCTTTACGCAGCGCTTCATTCACGCGCTTATTGGAAGGCAGGCTAACCAGCTTATTTGGTGCAAACGAAAGGATATTGGTCCCCATATAGAATTGTTCTTCTTCAGAAATCTCGATCGTCTTATACAGCTTGCGGAACCTATCCAGATCTGCCTGCTCAAAAGCTCCTGGATAAAGGATTGCCAAATCATCCCGGACCAAATTGAAGACGCAATCCAAATGCAGGATATCCTCACGAATCTTCACTGGAATCACTTCATATTCCGGCAGCAGCTGCTGTAATTGCTGTACAGCATTCTTGTCTGTCCGTTTACTCAGACCGATCCATACTCGTTGATGATCAACAACAACATCCCCGCCTTCAATCGTACCCGCCGTGATATCCTTGTATGTAAGTTCCTGTTCCTCAAGCCATTCACGCAATACTCTGGTTTCCCCTTTGCGTATGTCATCTTCCATATTCGACGCGAATAACGTATCTCCTATACAAAAACCGATATCCCGGGTATAGACTTGCTCATTGAATGGTTCCTGTGCCGGTAATGACATCACATCCACCCCATGATCCCTTAGTGCATTTACAAAATCGGCGTGCTGCTTCATGGCTGTATGCTGATCGATATTATGATTCAAATAGTGCTTTTGTGTTTCATTGATCACTTTCCGTATTTCCATAAATGTTGGCGGACAGACGACAACGTGCTTAAGCAGACCAAATTCCGTCTGGCACTTGATTTGAGGTTTTTTCTCTTCCTGCATCTTAGTCATATGGTACCCTCCATTGTTGGCTTTTGGACAACACTCTCCATATCATTCCCTGTTTTCGGGTTTAATAAGCTACCAAAAAAGGGATACTACCTGTAGAAATCAGAAGGAGGAGAGCACGATGGAACAATCGGAAGTCAGAAAACACGTTGAACAAATTCTCGAAAATCAAAAAATCGGCACACTTGCCACCATTCAAGGCGGCAAGCCTTATACTCGATATATGGCCTTCTTCAACGAAGGGTATACCTTATATTGTGCAACTAGCGGCAACTCACACAAAGTGGACGATATAAAGAGCAATCACAACGTTCATATCTTGCTCGGATATAATGGGGATGGCGTCGGTGACGATTACGTGGAAATCGAGGCCGATGCCAAAGTGAGTGAGTCTCCCGAACTGAAACAACAGCTTTGGAAAGACAGCTTCCGTGCATGGCTGGACGGACCCGATGACCCCGATTATGTCGTATTGGAGATCAATCCCGATAAAATCTACTTGAAGAACGTGAGTAAAAACGACGTATATACTGTCGATCTATAACGAAAAAGCAGAACTACCTTTGGTTCTGCTTTTTTATATATTGGGAAATCACCTGTTTGAGACTGCCCATCGTCGCTCGCCGTCCATAAGCAACGCAGCAGCAAAACGCTGTGCTTTTGTCATCATGTATCATCCTCAGTTGTCTCCATCTTTTTATTTTCTGCAAACAATGCCTGGATTCCTTCTTCGGGGCTATTTTGGAATAATTACCCAAATCCCATTCTCGCCATATCGCCCATAAATAGATGGACATGCAGCAAAAATATCCTCTACGATTTCATCAAGCAATGCTTCATTTCTTGACTGCTGGTTCACCACCCCGAGCATTTTCACGATCGGTCGGATTGCTGCAAGCTCCTGATCCGGATCCTTTTTCTCCAACTCGTATTTCCCCGCTCCCCCAATCCAAGTAATTTCGACAGTCAGCTCTCCTGGCTTGCTGAACTTGGCAGAAACCAAGAGCTTGATCCACCAGTTTCGATCGGTTTCGATTTTTCAGCAGGTACATTGAAAATCGAGTCGACGATATACACGGAATCCTTTAAAAAGCCTTATTCTTCGCTAACTTTAGGGCAGCAAATGAAGAAAAGCGATTATAGCAGTTCACCTTCTATCTCCATGCAAAAAAACCATGATCAAATGATCATGGCTTTTTTCAGTTCAAACGATCCATTGCACTTCTTCTTGCTGTGAATAAGAGCAATCCGACAAGCACTGCTGCTGCAGCTACATAATATGGAGCCCCGATTGAAATATGCTCCGATACTTTCCCCGCAAGCCACGGTGATATCGAACCGCCCGTGAAGCGAAGGAAACTATATGCCGCTGATGCAGTGGAACGTTCAACTGGCGATACTTCCATGACAGCTGTTGTCATGACAGTATTGTTGATACCGAGTAATAATCCCATCAAGGCAATCATCACTATCAAGAACACCGGCCAATCTGCTCCTACTCCCATTAAAGCCAATGTAATGATGATACCTACCATCACCAGACTAAGTGACTTCTTCGTGCCCAATTTTGCTTCAAAAGACGGAGCGATGAAGATTGAACCGATCGCCAGCATGATACCCCAGACAAAGAAGACGAATCCGATACCGAATTCACCAAGATTCAAAACAAATGGTGAATAAGTCAGTAAAGTAAAGAACCCGAAGTTATAAAATAAAGCGGTCAAACCCATCGTCAGGAGTCCTGGATGCCGAAGCGCTTGAAATGGTGCCGAAAGCGAAATTTTCTTCGCCGGTTTCGGTACATCGGTCAGCAATATCCATACTGCCAGCAATCCGATCAACATCAGTACAGCCACCCCGAAGAAAGGTGCGCGCCAGTGGATAGATCCGAGCAAACCGCCCAAAAGCGGTCCAACTGACATCCCCAAACCAAGAGCCGCTTCATAAAGCATGATGGCAACTGCCGAACCACCGCTGGCCACGCTGACGATCACAGCAAGTGCAGTGGAGATGAATAATGCATTGCCTAATCCCCAGCCGGCACGAAGTCCGACCAGTTCATCGACACTGCCTGCCAGTCCACCTAAGGTCGAGAACAAGATGATGATGACCAATCCAGTCAGCAACGTCATTTTCGGACCGATCCGGCTCGATAACCAGCCTGTGATCAGCATCATGATCCCGGTAACGAGCAAATAGCTCGTAAATAATAATTCGACCTGACTTGGCGTCGCATCCATTTGGGCTGCAATGGAAGGCAGGATCGGGTCGACCAGCCCGATCCCCATAAATGCAACCACACATGCAAAAGCAACCGCCCATGCTGCTTTCGGTTGCTGAAAAATCCGTTTTATACTGTGTGCGTCTTCCTGTAATTCTTTTTCTGCTTGTTCGATTTCGTGTCCATCGGGTATCGTTTCATTACGAATGTCCGACATACACTCATCTCCTTTCTTTTATTCGGCGAGCATCTTGCGGCTCAGCCTTATGAACTCATTCTTTTCTTCTTCCGTCAATTTATCCAAAAAAGAACCAAATGCTTTATCCCTGGCACCTGAGAAGCTCTCATAGAATTCAGACCCTTTTTGGGTAATTGTAAGCATGACCACCCGACGGTCTTTCTCTGAATGGATGCGCTCCAGGTAACCTTCCTTGATCATACGGTTCCCTAAATTCGTCGCTCCGCTGTAGCTGATACCTACTTCTTCGGCTAAATCAGACATGCGCATCGGACCATTATTTTTCAGCAGCCTCAGCAACACGAGCTGCGGCCCGGAAATCTGAAAATCCCATTCCTTCCGCAACGCTTTATTGACATTGCGCACTAATTCGATAAAATCTACCATATCTCTGCTTTCCACAGACAAACCCCCAATTGCTTTCTACTAGTATTAGTATACATTATTACTTCATACATGTGAAATAAATTTTATCAAAAAAAGTTTCAACCGCCATCATCAGCAGCTGAAACTCCCTTCTATCCTCTTCTTTTCAATGTCTTGTCCGTCTGTTCATTCACCGCTTGTCTAATATGATACAATTCAGCATACATACCTGCTGCAAATGCCCCAATGATGCTGAGCAGCACACTTACGATCATTGCCATGAAGTCTAAATCAAAGCCGAGCATAGCGATCACACCGATGACAAATCCGATCACTAAGCCAATAGCAGTGAATTGGAGTATTTTACCGAATGTTACGGAATACATCTATCCACATCCTCTCATCTGCCTTTTCACTTACTTTTCTTCTACCCCAAACCGAATGAGACTATTCTTCCATCCGATCGTTTAGTATAATAAGCCAAAAACACTGGGGGAAATGGACATGCAATATCGTATCGCAGACATTCATGATCTTCCCGCGATTGTTTCCATTTATAATTCAACGATTGCCGGCAGGATGGTCACAGCGGATCTGGAAGAGATAACCGTCGAAAGCAGATTGGAATGGTTCCAGCGTCATACTGACTTAAGACCGCTTTGGGTCGTGGAGGAAGATGGGAAAATATTGGGCTGGATCAGCCTGGAGCCGTTTTACGGCCGGGCTGCTTATCATAAGACTGTGGAAGTCAGTATCTATCTTCATGAGGATGCCCGAGGCAAAGGGCTGGGAAGAAATATGCTGCAGTTCGTTCTTGATCAGTCCGAGGCATTGGATTTCAAGACCGTTTTAGGTTTTGTTTTTGGACATAACAAACCGAGCATCCGGCTTTTTGAACGTTTTGGATTCGAGCGTTGGGCCAATATGCCGCATGTAGCTGAGCTGGATGGCATAGAGCGCGATTTAGTTATTTTAGGCAAGCGGATTCGTCCGTAACAGCTATCCACTTGTGGATAAGTACATTGCAGCATCATTCGCCAAATTTTTCTGTGTATAACTGATGTTACACACAAATTATGTGAACAAACAGAATTTTTCTGTGTACAAACTTCTCTTTACTCACACAAAAATGTGCATAGCCTCTGAACTATGCACATTTTATGTATTTCTTATTTTGTCCTTCGTGCAAAATCGACAAAGCGGAACTTGTCGGGACGGTGTTTCGACTCCGTATATTGGAATAAAGTTGTATCCTCCAGATAAACAGCACTGCGAACGACCACCAGCTGTTGATAACTTCCCATATCCAATATCTCTTTATCTTTTGCATCTGCTTCTTCGACGACAACTTCCTTCCTCGCATAACTGATTGACAAGCCCAGTTCCTGTTCCAGATAATCATAAATCGAATCAGCGGCAATTTCCTTCGTAAGACCCGGAGCCAGCTTCTTCAATAGCAAGTCCTTATCGTAAATGACCGCTTCTCCATCAAGCTTGCGCATTCGCTGCAACTCCCATATAGGTGTGCCTTCCTCGCATTGCAGCACTTGCTGGTTACATCCATGCGCTTCCTTGCTTGAGAGTTCGATGACACTTGTTTCTACTTTTTGGGACATCGAACGTGCCAGTTCCTTAAAGCTTGTCAAACCACTGACAGGCAAAGGCAGCTTGTCCTGTTCAAGCACAATCGAGCCTTTTCCTTGCAGCTTTTGGATATATCCATTTTGGGATAATAGCTGCAAAGCTTTACGAACCGTTTCCCGTGATGTCGCGAATCTCTCCGTCAACTCATTTTCAGAAGGCAGTAATTGTCCCGCCCGGATTTTCTCTGTCTGAATTTCTTTAGCTAATACATCATAGATTGCTTGAAATTTCTTCTCCATCCCATCAGGCCTTTACACTTTGCTGTGATAAATGACCGCTTCGTACGGGCGAAGCTTGATCTGTCTGTATTCAGACGGACTGTCCTGGTAATTGGAAAGCAGGATTTCAGCTTTTGCCGTTTGGGCTTTTGGATAGGAAAATTCCGCTTCCTCTCCAAAAAAATTCGCTACGACAAGTAGTTTTTCACCATTCCACCTTCGCTCATAACAGAAGATGCGCTCATCATCCATACATAACGGTTCATAATCTCCATGAGTAATGATAGCATACTCCTTCCGCAAGCGAATCAGCTTTTGATAATGATAGAAGATGGAATTTTCATCCCGGAGTGCCTTTTCCACATTGATGTCTTGATAATTCGATGCTACTTTAAGCCATGGCTTGCCGTCTGTGAACCCGGCATTTTCTGTGTCATTCCATTGCATCGGGGTCCTCGAATTATCTCTCGAGCGAAGCTGGATGATCCGCAGCACTTGTTCTTCCGCCATCCCCGTTTCTCTTAGAGCCATATAAGCATTATGTGTTTCGACATCCTTATAATCTTCCAGCTTTGTGAATTTCGGATCTGTCATCCCTATCTCTTCTCCCTGATAGATATAAGGGGTTCCTTGCATCATATGCAGAACGGATGCCAGCATCTTTGCTGACTCTTTCCAATAAGGACCTTCATTCCCGAATCTGCTCACAATGCGAGGCTGATCGTGGTTGCACCAGAAAAGGGCATTCCAGCCGCCGACTTCCTGCATACCAACTTGCCAATCTGACAGGATTTGTTTCAGTTTGATAAATTCAAGTCTGCCATCCGTCCATTTTTTCCCGTTTTCATAATCCACTTTCAGATGATGAAAGTTGAATGTCATATCCAGTTCCTCGGCATCTGGTTTCGTATACTGTTGGCAAGCGGCCAAACTCGTGGATGACATCTCGCCGACTGTCACCAAGTCATGCGGAGCAAATACCGCTTGGTTCATCTGATGCATAAACTCGTGGATACGGGGGCCATCTGTGTAATATTCCTTACCGTACTGACCATCCGGGGCGTCATGATCATCAGGGAAGCTCTGAGCTTTCGACACGAGGTTGATGACATCCAGCCGTAACCCATCGAGGCCTTTATCTGCCCAAAAATTCATCATTTGAAATAATTCTTCCCGCACCTTTTCGTTTTCCCAGTTAAGATCAGCCTGTGTCTTGTCGAATAAGTGCAAATAGTACTGATTCGTATGATCTTCCAATGACCAAGCACTGCCGCCGAACTTGGATACCCAATTATTCGGCTCTGCTCCTTCCCGGGGATCACGCCAAATATAATAGTCACGGTATGGATTATCGATTGAAGAAGTAGCCTGGCGGAACCATTCATGATCAGTTGACGTATGGTTGATGACTATATCCATCATCAATTTCATATCACGATCATGCAATTCACTGATTAATCGCTCCAAATCCTCCATCGTGCCATATGCTGGCACTACCCTATAATAATCACTGATATCATACCCATTATCTTGTTGGGGAGATTGATAGATAGGCGTCAGCCACACCATATCCACACCAAGCTCCTTCAGATAATCTAGCTTCTCGATGATTCCTTGTATATCTCCCATGCCTGTGCCTTTCGTATCATGGAAGCTTTTCGGATAAATTTGATAAACCGTACTTCTTTTCCACCAGGCTTCTTGCATTATCATTTTCCCTCCCGTTTACACATTCCTTTTCTTTTTAGCCACTAAATATGTTGTTATGAATGGTACAACGATGACAACCACCATTCCGATAGCAAATGCTCCCCAACTGTCAGGAAGGATCGAGAAGATACCTGGTACGCCGCCTATTCCCACTGAGCTTGCTTCTACGCCCCTCCAGGCAATGACCATTCCAGCGATGGCCGACGCTCCAAGAGCAAGGAAGAAAGGATAGCGAAAACGCAAATTGACACCGAACACAGCTGGTTCCGTGACACCGAGCCAAGCACTGATCCAGGATGTCAGCGACAATCCGCGCAGCTTTTCATCCTTGGTTGCCAGCATTACACCAAGTGTGGCTGATCCTTGGGATATATTGGACAAAGCCAATATCGGCCATAGGAAAGTGGCACCTGTATTGGCAATCAGCTGTAAATCAAGCGCGAGGAACGTATGGTGCAGTCCGGTAACGACCAAAGCTCCGTATAATGCCCCATACAGCAGCCCTCCCAGCGGAGCTACTGTATCAAAAACAGCAACGAATCCATCAGTGATGACATTTCCAACGGTGAACATGATCGGCCCGATCACTACGAAACTTACAATCCCAGTAAGTAAGAGCGCCACAGGAGCTACCACGAGGAGCTGGAAACTGTCAGCCACTTTCCGGCGCAGGAATATTTCTATCTTTGCCAAAACCCAAGCCGCAAATAATACGGGCAGTACTTGTCCTTGATACCCGACACGCTGGATTTCCATTCCGAACAGATTCCATACCGGTGCATTCCCTTCCAAGGCAGCGCTGGCGTAATCAGTCGGATTCAATAGGGATGGATGAATCAAAGCCAACCCGAGCACCATACCAAGCAGCGGGCTGCCGCCGAACTTTTTGACGGCTGACCAGCCGATCAGTGCTGGCAGGAAAGCAAAAGCCGTGTTAGCGATTACATAAATCATATCGGCAATACCGGCCCACTGTGGATAAACCTGTATGATCGATGCGCCATCAAAGAAGATGCCTTCATTATTCAGGATGTTATGAATTCCCAGTAATAGTCCTGCTGTGACGATGGCTGGCAAAATCGGGATGAAAATATCACCGAGTGTCTTTAACGCCCGCTGCAGCGGATTTCCTTTACCGCTTACAGTCTCTTTAACTTCCTCCTTACTGGATTCCCCGATATCGGCAACTTGAATGAATTCCTTATATACTTTATCGACTGTGCCTTGTCCGATGACAACCTGATACTGGTTATTTGCTGAAAAAGAACCTTTAACAACATCGATATGATGCAATGCTTCTTTGTCCACTTTTCTTTCATCCACCAACGCCAACCGCAGCCGCGTGACACAATGTGTCGCAGCCTGGACGTTCTCCTTACCGCCAAGAGCTGCCAGTATTTCCTCTGCGTGCTGTTTTAAATCCACTTCGGACACCTCATCTCCCATTCAAAATGAAGGCGAATACATTTTTATCATAACTTGTATATACAAGTTATGCAAACGATTACTACTTCTCTATACCCCAAGATTCAACTCTGGATTATTAAATTTTGTCGTAGTAAAATGGAAAAGTATTTGTAAACGTTTTTACTTGGCACTAATTCTCAAATTCGCAGACAAAAGTTGAGGGTAATCATGCATACATACAAACCTTACTATCATTTTTCCCGGGAAGCGTGGGCTGCTCTTTCGGAAACTGAAACACCGCCCCTGACGCAAACAGAGCTGGAAGAAATTCGTGGCATCAATACTCGGATTTCCTTATCCGAGGTGGAAACCGCGTATATGCCGCTGACGAAACTGATTTCCTTTTATCTTGAAGCGGCAGAAACGCTTCATGCGAAAGCAGGTGCTTTCCTTGGTACAAGTGAGAAAAAAGTACCTTTCATAATTGGTATTGCTGGAAGTGTAGCAGTCGGCAAGAGTACAATCGCGCGATTGCTGCAATTGCTGCTTTCCCGGGTTCTGCCTCATAAGAAAACAGAACTTGTAACGACTGACGGCTTTCTTTATCCGAATGCTGTACTGCAGGAAAAGCAGCTGATGAAACGGAAAGGTTTCCCGGAAAGCTATGATATCAAAGCATTGATCGATTTTATGGGACAGGTGAAGGCAGGCACTACGCATATCATGGGGCCGCAGTATTCCCATCTTACTTACGACGTCCTGCCAGAGCAGGAAGAATTGGTTTCTGATCCGGATATCCTGATCGTTGAAGGAGTGAATGTGCTGCAAGTGAAGAAAGAATATCAATTCTTCGTCAGCGACTTCTTTGATTTCTCAATATATATCGATGCCGAAGAACCTAACATCGAAAAATGGTATAAGGAACGCTTCCTTATGCTGCGTGCAACGGCGTTTCAGGATCCAAAATCCTATTTCCGCCACTATGCGGAAGTTTCCCTTGAAGAAGCATTACAATCTGCCGATACGATATGGGAGGAGATCAATGCAAAGAATTTGCATGAGAACATACTGCCCACCAAGGGCCGTTCCGATCTCATCCTCCGCAAGGGCAACAATCATGAAGTCGAAGACGTATATTTACGTAAACTCTGAAGCGAAAGGGGTCTTTTTCCGTCATGCCGGATATCTACCACCGTATTTCCAGTCAGCGGGAGCAGATGTCAAAGTCCCAAAAGAAAATTGCTAATTTCATCATCGAACATCCGAATCAAGCACCCTTCCTCAATGTGGAGGGGTTGGCGAATGCAGCAGGTGTGAGTGATGCTACGATCGTACGCTTTGCCGCTTTTATGGGATACCGCGGTTTTCCTGAGATGCAGCTTGCTTTGCAGAACGCGATGCAAGAGCAGCTGAATGCAACGGAACGTTTCAAGCATCCTTCGGAGGACACCCAGGCGGAAGACCAAGACTTATATGCCATCTTCCTCCGTGACCAAGCGAATATCCAGGAAACAATGGAAGGAATCGATATGCAGGCATTCCATGCAGCTGCTGATACCGTGATCAATTCCAAACGTATTTTCATCCTGGCAAACCGAAGTGCCATCAGTGTAGCGGATCTATTGCATTATCACCTATCTTTCATCTTCGAAAATGTCGAGATCGTCGAACCCTCTGACAGAGCAATAGACCAGATCTCCACCATACGAGAGGAAGATGCACTGATTGCCTTAAGCTTCGTCCGTTATTCGAATCACACGCTGCGGTTATTCCAGATGGCCAAGGATCGCGGTGCTAAAGCCATCGCCATTACCGATGGATTATCATCTCCTCTGCTTACAGCGGCGGATTATTCATTCATGGCTTCAAGCATATCGCCATCGCTGACACATTCTTTGACTGCCCCGATCAGTCTGATTCATGCGTTCATCGCTTTGATTGGAAAAGAAAAAGCTGATGACGTAAAAAAACGCCTCCGCACAATTGAGCAGGCGTGGCGTGATTTTAAAGTATTTTCCAATTTCAAACCCCCGACGGCTTGATCGGGGGTCATTTTTTATTTATAAGCAGCTTTTGCTGCAGGCAAGTAACTGTAGACAGCTTTTACATAATGAATATCTCCGTAACACGCATCCAATTCTTCCGATTCTGGACGTATACAGCGATAATCTTCCGGATTATCAAGATTCGCATATTGTTCTTGAGCAAATCGGACTGCCAGATCTTCACTGAATACCCCGCCGTTTTCATTGACAAAACCAATAAATCCCGCACCGAAATTATAAGCCTGGATTGCTACATCTTCCTCTCCATTCGCTTCTTCCAGCATACGGAGAAAATGGGCGATGCCATAGACGATGGATTCCTTTGCATCTTGTATACAGCCTGGCACTCCACATTTGCTTTCGGAAGCTTGCATCGGGTCACTTCCCCTGCCGCCAGACTCCTGCATCATGACAGAGAGAACGAGCGGCGCCAGCGATTCCTGATTCGTTTTGGCTAATTCTTGCTCTACCATATCCCGATAAGCCAATGCATCCTCAGAAAGCGCCCTTCCTTCGTTCTGCTCATTGTCGCTATCGTTTACCACAACAGACAGCAAGAACAGAAGAAAGAATAGACCCAAACCGAACAAAAGTACTGTACCAAATGCATACAAAAGAGATTGTTTCTTCCTGTTACGCTTCTTTTTCACCTTTCTCACCCGCCATATGACGTTTTCGCAGAAAGCCTCCCCATCCTAGTGACATGAGGATGCTTCCCAGACAGAGAACGAGCAGCATATTCCAAAACGGTGGTCTGTATGTGAAGACAATATGATTTTCCCCATCCTGAAGCTTGACACCTACAAATGCATAATCAGCCTTCAGGAGTTCCTGTTCCTCACCATTCACGGATACTTGCCAACCTTTTTCGTATGGCACAGGTATTTTCAAATAGCTTTCACCGTTTTGCTGATTATCGTAGTCCACCGTCACTTGGCTGTTATTGATCGAAAATGGTATTGCCTCCGCTGCAGATTCAGTCTCCTCAAGCTTTTGGTAATTCTCATGCTGCAGCTGGAAATCTTCGATCGTATAACTCCCCTCGGGCAGCCTTATCCGAATTGTATCAGCTGCCTTGACGCGGATGGTCAATTCATCGACCTTCGTACGATAAATCGACTGCTGGGATTTCCTGTTTGTTTCAAACTCATTGACTGTCAAATCATATAATGGAGCGCTGGCATCATTATTCTTCAGATAGAAGCTGATGTAATAATCACCTGTTTGTGGTAAATCATCATCCAGCCGCAGATCGAGCCCGCCTTCCTCTTGATCTACCTGGAGTTGTCCATCCTGATAAGTACCCCCGGCAGCCTCTACTGTTACCTGATCCATCAGATCCGGCAGTGAATCGATAGTTCCGGTCGTTTCACCATCTGCAAGAATTATGCCCTCAAGCATTGCATGTTCCCGTTCAAGCGGCGTATGACTTTCCAGATTTCCCTCCTGGAAAACTTCTGTGGAAACCTTTGCGAACGGAAGCAAATTGTCGTTCCGATAAACGATATAATTGCTGCTTTCCATGTACGGCTCAAAGCCGTACGGTGCAGCAATCGGCTCCTTTTTATCGTACATGATGTATTTCCCATTGAGCAAACTGTACAGGTTCGCTCTGTTGCCAAAGCCTGAATAGCGGCTCACACTTTCCCGTTTCATATCGATATTCAGATCATAGTAATAGAAAAACAGCAGTTCCTTATTCAAAATGCTTGAATAGATGCTGACACCGGGAAAACTTTGCACCAAATTCGTATTATTCCGATTGTCTGTCTTCCATTCGAGTCTGGTAAAGCTCTCATCCGAATCAAGGACATCCTGTATCAATTCCTGCTGTTCATCACTTGCATACTTGTCACTTGTCAGGAATTGGAGTGTGGAATTCTCTACATGACCCGAATCAGACAGCTGCCTTTCCTGATGTGCATTGATCAGCGGTATGTAGGTCGCGAAAACAACGATAAGACAAAGACCTAACATCCATACTTTCCTTTTGAAAGTATAAAAGAGGAAAACAAACAGTACCA
This sequence comes from Terribacillus halophilus, assembly GCF_900101385.1. Taxonomy (GTDB): domain Bacteria; phylum Bacillota; class Bacilli; order Bacillales; family Amphibacillaceae; genus Terribacillus; species Terribacillus halophilus. The sequence goes on along the minus strand of NZ_FMZB01000006.1, from coordinate 102,808 downwards.
GCGCAACACCATTCCAAACGTATTTCGCCCAGTCATCCTCCCAATCCATCCTCAAATCATGGTGCAGATAGAGGCTGTACAATAGAACCGTAAGCCCTAAAGCCAATAGCAGATGCAGTTTTTTCACCTTTGGCAATAATGTGAGCCCCACAGCGATGGTACCCGCAACAACGAACATCGATAAGTACTCAAAACGATATTGTGGCGCCGAGAAACCATTGAAAATGCTGGCGATACGAGGACTGCCTTGGAAGAAAATGAACAAGATGCTCAACAGTGCAAACAATCGGAACAACTTGTTCTTATAAAACCCTGCTACACATACAAAGATGACAAATAAGACAGGCAGAAGCAACGTTCGGCTCGTGAACAGGATATTATCGTCATTTCCATAAAACGGTATCGGGTCATCAAAAGCCGGCCGGTAATTATTCAGAAATGCATAGACAGATGGAATGAATGAAATCGAACCGATTCCAAAACCAAGCAATGCAGCCGGAATAAAATAAAGCAGCTGGAATTTGACTGGCAGTTCATCCTCTGACAATTTGATAAACCACCGAGCGATGACATAGATTCCGATAAAAACAAAGCTTATGTACGCAAAATAGAAATTATCGAAAACGGATATCGCCACAGCGGCAATGAACCAGTATGGTTTCCGCTCCCGAATGATTTTTTCCACTCCAAGTACTAGCAGCGGCAGCCAAAGAAAAGCATTGGCGAAAAACTCCCAATATACGACATGCCGGAAATAGATTGCACTGCCGGCATAAAAACAAGCCCCAACAAATGCAGGTATAAAGGGGATACGCATATACCGAAATACACCGACCGCAAGCAAAAGCGCCGTAGTAAGACGGATGATACTGACAGGCAGAATAGCTTTCGCCCAGGTGATGGCATCCGGGGTTCCGATCACATTGGTAATATCGAGAACTTTTATCGCAAGCATTGTCAGCAGGTAAACGATACTTGTAGAGAAATAGTAGGCCAGCTGACTGTATATGCCGCCTCCAAGCCCGAAAGAGAACGAATAGAAGAAGTTCCCTTGCGCATATTGCTCATACAAGTGCTGCTTAAATGGCAGCATCTGCGCCATTCCATCATTCGGGCCGAGCATGAGGCGACCATCCAAGTATTCCCGAATGAAATGTATATGTACTAAAATAGCAAATGCAAGTGCTGCTAAAACGAGCAGCACCAGCTTCCATCTACGCTTCATTTGTCACATCCCCACGCCCATTTTTCATGATTTTACTAGTAATGACAAACGTGATCGGCACAGTGAAGAAGACTGCCGCTACAGGTGCCACTGTACCATTCCAGCCGAAGCCCTCGATGAAGATGTATACCAGGACGGACGATACGGTGATATTGACAACCTGCGTTAACGGAAACTGGAAAAACTTCCGCCAAGTCGGTCTCACGCCATAGGTGAAGTAACTGTTCAAGAAAAATGAAAAAATCATGCTGATGATGATCCCAATCCAATGGGATACAAGATAATGCACATCTGCCAGCTGATAAAAGAACAAGTACACCAGGTAATAACAGATAGTGTTCAGCACACCGACAATGATAAAACGAGTGAATTCAAGCTTCCATATTTTTTTCATAACGTTTCCTTGCCTCGATATTTGTGTCTTTTACTAAGTAATGCGGTCTGCGTTTTGTTTCGTTGTAAATACGACCGATATATTCCCCGATCACACCCAAGCTGACTAGCTGCACTCCACCCAAGAACAAGATGGCAGTGATCAAAGTGAAATAACCCGGTGTGACGACTCCGCGGACCAGCACTTCCACGAACGTATAAAGGATATATGCCAGTGAAAGGAATAACACGATGAAACCAGCATACAAGCAGGCACGCAATGGTTTTGTATTGAAGGATACGATACCATCCACACCATAATCGAATAGTTTTCCAAACGACCATTTTGATTCCCCATTTTGACGGCAAACATTATCATAGTAGACCGTTTTCTGTTCGAATCCAATCCAGGAAAATAATCCTTTTGAAAACCGATTGCCCTCACTCAGGATCAGCAAGGCATCGATAGCCCGGCGGCTGAGCAAACGGAAATCCCCGACCCCATTTTGAATGCGGACATCAATGAAACGGTTGATGATCTTATAGTACATCGTCGAAATAACTTTACGCGAAAGGCTTTCCCCTTTTCTGTTTCTTCGGGCGATGACTTGATCATATCCCTCTTCGAAGCCAGTCAATAGCTCATGCAGCAAGGAAACAGGGTGCTGCAAATCCGCATCGATGACGACCGCGCAATCTCCCTTGGCATGTTGGAATCCAGCCAAAATTGCTGCCTCCTTGCCGAAATTCCTTGTGAATGACAAATACCGCACATTGTAATGCATATCTGCTAATTCTTTCAGTTCCAATAGCGTGGTGTCTGAACTGCCATCATCCACATAAATCACTTCATAATCATAGGATGCGTATTGCAATTCCTTGGCAAGTTCTTCATAAAATAGCTTCACATTTTCCGCTTCATTAAACGAAGGCACAATTACGGATAGTAATCTCCCAGCCATTCTTTTCCCTCCATTTAGACATAAACCATTATCTATGTATTGTTAAAATTGTGAGCGGCTTGACTCCTTATTATACTTTACTACCCTTAATTCGTCAGTTTACATCCTATTTAAAAGAGGGAATATGTGTTAAAAATGAGTAAAGGAGCTAGAGAGATGCGCAAATTAGCAGCAATAGACTTGGATGGAACTTTTCTTAATCAAGATTATACTATCTCTGCGATGCATGCCGCTGCCGTAAAAAAAGCGCAGCAAAAAGGCGCCGAAATCGTCATCGCAACAGGACGGGCGCACTTCGATGTTCATCGCCTCTTCCAAGACCAGCAGCTTTCAACATGGGTGATCGGAGCAAATGGAGCTACCACCTGCGATCCGGCAGGGAAATTGACAGTTTCCCTGCCGTTAGAAACTATCTATGCCAAAGAGATTGTCACATGGCTGAATGAAGAGAATTATTATTATGAAATTGTCACAGATGACGAAATATTCATTACGAGCAAAGCGAAGCAACTGCTGCTGGATGAAATGGACGTAGTGCAGAATGTGGACAGAAGCGAGATGGAGAAAGCCCGCAAACGCCAGCTCGGACAGACTAATTTGCAGGAAGTTGAGGATTATATCGAAGTCTTTCAGTCCGAGAAAGAAATTTACAAAATAACCATTGTAAGTTTTGATGAAGAAAGACAGCGCGTCGCAGCCGATACACTGAGCAAGAAAGGGCTGAATCTATTTTCTTCTGCCGATTTCAATTTGGAAATCGTTGATGGCAAAGCATCGAAAGGACATGCACTGAAAAAACTCGCAAAGAAATTGGACTTTAAGAAAGAGGATATCATTGCTATCGGTGACAGCATGAATGATTTGCCAATGCTTGAAGTAGCAGGGACGAAGGTCGCTATGGGCAATGCAGCTGAAGAAGTGAAACAGTATTGCGACCACACGACCGAGACCAATGAGAACGGCGGCGTCGCTAGAATGCTCGAACGTGAAATACTACAAAAATAGAGGCTGCCATCAGCCTCTATTTTTTTGATATTCGATTGTGCTATATACTTGAGCACTTGCTGAAGGATCCAGATACAGCTTCGCACTATTGACTGCAGTGATTGCCTCAGCGAAACCTGTCGCAATCAGCATATTCTTATTGGGATAATGTACAGCATCACCTGCGGCGTAGATGCCCGGTATGCTTGTCGACATCGTATGATCTACGATGACTTTATTCTTGTCTGTCTCGATTCCCCAGACTGCAAAAGGTGTTTGTGTCAAATTGACGTTTTCATAATATAGCAGCGCATCGGTCTCATGCATCCTCTGTAAACCTTCCTGATCTACTAATAATGTATGCAACCCTTGGCTGTTCCCTATTAGCTTAGTCACTTTATGATTGTACTTGACCTTTATCGAAGTTTCCTCCAGTGCTTCAATTACATGCGGCGGCGTGTATAGAAAATAATCCTGCTGATTAAGCAATGTCACTTCCTTTGCTGTCTTCTCAAGTGCCATCGCCCAATCAATACCCGTCCTGTTCATCGCATAGACAGTGACGCTCATATCACGGAATCTCTCGGCCGACTTCAAATAATAATGTAGATTTTTCCCCTCATAAAACGGCGCTTCTGCAAGCCGTAACGGTTTCATTTGATAAGTTCCCATTCCGCAGGCAAGGATGATTGTCCGAGTCATATACAGCTTGCCGGAAGTGGTTTTCACTTCGAATATCCCGTTTTCCTGTTTTCTCACCTGTTCGACAAATTCCCCGGTTACGATTTCAGGTTCTGCTGCCCTGCTTTGCTCAAGCAGCCTGTCGACCATCTCCTCCCCCGTGGCGACGGGATATGCGCCCACATCATAAATTTGCTTTTCCGGATAGAACTGCGCCACTTTCCCGCCAAAATCCGATGAAGCTTCAATCAATAATGTCGTCATTCTCCGCAGCTTTGTATAAAAGGACGTATAGAGGCCGGTCGTCCCTCCTCCTACGATGATCACATCGTATATAAGATCATTCCGCAATGTAGAACCCTCCCTGCAGCTCATTGTTGCTATTATAACACCTTGAATTGCTCGATTAATATGCCATTACTTCCATGGGACAAAACCGTCCTTGCTGAAATTCATCACCACTTTAACGATGGCGCGCATGCATTATACAACAACGAAAGTCGTATTCACTCCGAGGAATTGGCGGAAGCTACAAATTGCCATTATTTCGAACAACATCCCCTCAACTATTTGAAAGAGCGTACAAGTGGCCAGCAGCTCTTTTCCTAGCAGTCACTTAGACATAAATTCGAAGACAAACTGCTGTCAGCTAGTCGAAGAACAATTCACCTTGCAAAGGTAGACACAACACAACTGACACAAGCGATCATCTCACGTGTAAAGGAACCTTTTTTTCATCGAGGGCAGTTCAAGTATCGATATCGATCTGATTCCGGACAACGGAACCTCAAGCAAGAAATTGATGCGTTTTGCCGATATCGCCATGTATGTAGCTAAGTGTCCGTAGTGGCTGAAGATGCGGAAAGCCAAGAACAGCTGACGTGGGTGCGACTATGCACAAGGCAATATGTTCAGTAAACCATTGCTAGTATCGGAGTTCATGACTTTTCCCCATACATTCCATGCAGCAAAAAAAGAAGGCGACTCCTGTATGACAGGATCGCCTTCTTCAATATTCTGCTCTATCTTCCTGCTGCATCCAAGCTTTCATCGGATCAGATGTCTCCTTATCACGAAGCTGTACCGTATGAATCTTCCGTTTCTCATATGGTTTTTCAATTTCCTGATAAATGAAGTCATCATCAAAACCGATTGCTGCAGCATCCTTTTTTGTATATGCAAAGTACAGTGCCTTTGGACGAGCCCAATAGATTGCTCCCAAACACATCGGGCACGGTTCACAACTGGAGTAAATGATACATTCCTCCAGTTCGTAATGCCCCAGATTGCTTGTGGCGTCCCGGATAGCCTGTATTTCCGCATGCGCGGTTGGATCATGCAAGCTTGTCACCAGATTCGTTCCTTGACCGACAATTTCCCCATCTCGGACGATCACAGCTCCGAAGGGTCCCCCCTTGCCACTGGTTACATTTTCAACTGCCAGTTTACATGCGTATTCTATATAATGATGATGATTCATTCCATCTCCTCCTGTATCATACTCACCATCCAATTATAAGATTTTTCATAATTATTAGCCAGAAAGTCTGCATAGAATACGCTATGATCAGGAACAATACACTTGTTACTTTTCGTAACCTCATATATAATGAAACATAAAAGATTAAGTAAACAGTGCTTTTGAAGAGGTGATGACAGATGAAATCTGCAGAATTATGTCCACGCTTTGAGTCAGGAATGGAGCTTCTAAGCAAACGTTGGACTGGCCTTATCATTTTCCGCCTCTTAGAAGGATCACAGCGATTCTCCGAATTGGAATCTTCCCTTCCGATCAGCGGCCGCTTGCTTTCCGAACGCCTCAAAGAGCTCGAAGCAGCGGGTATCGCAACAAGAACAGTATATCCGGACACACCTGTCCGTATTGAATATGAACTGACAGAAAAAGGGCATGCATTGCGCCCTGTGATTACTTCCATAAGAGAATGGGCGGAGAAATGGATTACACCGGATGAACCAGCCCCAACAAAACAATAGTATGCTGAAAATGGCCTGCCCTAGCCATAGGACAGGTTTTTTTGTTTGTAAACTATTCTGAATTATGAAAATATTATTAAAAAACTATTTACATTTTGCCGCAACGGGTATATAGTTAAGAAATCATGACGGATAGGAGGTGGGGAGGAAATGCAACGTAAAGCTGCTCTTTTGTTCATTGGTCTCGTGATGTCGATCACACTGCAAGTAATGGTGCTGCATCCGATTTATCATCTGGGAACAGATGATATCCAACCACAGCATGTTGTCATCCATAAGGCCGATTTACCGGATGATGAAAAACATTGGCTTCCGATTATAGCACAAACAGCAGTCCTGACTTTTCTGCCAATACTGCTTGCCACAAGTATGATACAAGCACGTATGTTGCAGACCAAGCAGGCGGTCCGGCATTTCCTGCTGGCCGTCTTCTATCAATCGAGTTACCGCTGAATAGCACTCCTTTTGCTTTAGGTTGTTTTAGCAATCCAAAGGAGGGGACGAAAATGTTTGTGGCAAGAGCGATCATGGTCATAGCACTTTCCGTTAGCGCACTATCCATCTTTGCATATCAAGGCATTGAAGTGGTGCATGCGATTTCAGACCTATTCAGCAAAAAAGGATAAATAGGAAAGAGCGTATTCTTGAGGGGGAATACGCTCTTTTTTATTTAATCGATTAATTTGCCAGGATTCATGATGCCATGCGGATCGATCGCATGTTTGATTGTGCGCATCAAATCATAGGCTGTACCATGTTCCCTTGATTGGTATCTTTTCTTACCGACCCCTACGCCATGTTCACCTGTGCAAGTACCATCATGTGCAAGCGCATAGTCCACAACCGCTTCATGGAGCAGTTTAGCTGCAGCCACTTCCTTTTCATCCGCGAAATCCGCCATGGCAATGATATGAAAGTTCCCATCTCCTACATGTCCTACAATTCCAGCTTCCAAGCCGCTTTCATCCACTGCCCTTCTTGCATGCAGAATCGCCGCGGATAGTTCAGATATAGGCAGACATACATCTGTTACGAGCATTTGTTTCGTCGGAGCCCCTTGTATGTAATAATAAGCAAGGTTATGCCTTGCATCCCACAATCGCTCTTGGGCTGCCTGATCTGTCTCTGCCAAGAATTCGACCACCTCGAAAGGTTTCAATAATTCCTCCATCCGTTTTAGCTGATGCTGGAGATGCTCGACCTCCCCGTTCAATTCGAAAAAGATGGTCGGCTGTTCGATATAAGCTGTTTTGGCGAAATGATTGACATGTGTCACCGAATCAGCATCCACGAATTCAATCCGCGCCAAATCCAGTCCGGCGGTACGCAGTGTTACGACAGCTGTAACGGCTTCTTCGAAATCGTGGAACACAGCACGTGCAGCCACTGTCGCCTCAGGTATCGGATAGACACGTAGTGTGAGTTCCGTAATGATACCAAGAGTACCTTCCGAACCAGCAAATATACCCGAAAGATGCAATCCGGAAGATGATTTCACTGCTTTTGAACCTGTGTGGATGATTTCACCGTTCGGCAACACTACTTCCATATCAAGTATATTATCCCGCATCGTACCGTATTTCACTGTATACGAGCCGCTTGCATTCGTACCCGCCATCCCTCCAAGTGTTGCCTCAGCCCCAGGATCTACACTGAAGAATAATCCATGCTTCTTTAGGGCATCATTCAACTGAAACTGCGTCAGCCCCGCTCCGACAACAACATAACCATCCCTATCTCCAACCGCCTTCAGATCGTTCATCAACCCAAGGTCCAGTGATATGCCACCTTCATAAGGAATAGCATGCCCTTCCAAGCTGGAACCTTTCCCAAAAGGAGTGACAGGCACTCCGTGTTCGCTGGCAAATGCAACGATTGCGCTGACTTCCTCCGTATTCTCCGGAAAGACTACAACATCCGGATCTGCCTCAGGGTGATAGGATGCATCGTGATTATGCTGACTGATGACCGCAGCTGCGGTTGAAATTCTCCCTGGATTAACAATCTTACTCAGTTCTTTCACAATGTCCATGCCTTACTGCACCTTCTTTCTATATATAAATAAGCTTAACATGATGATTGTGAATTAAAAAGCAGAATAATTAGAATAAATAAACATGATAAGATAACCCGCAGTATGTATATTTTTCTAAGTAAAAAAAACAATAATAAAGTAAATATCTAATTTATTTCACATCTGTTAAATACTCTGATGCCGCGGTTTTTCGGAACGTCAATCAGTATGTGAAATATCACACAAACTCTATAAATGCAATAGTTATTTTAAATACTTTGTTAAAATTGATTAACAATTGATTAGTGATAGAATTGTCTGTGGCAGTTACAAAAGGTAAGTAATCATTCGAAAAGGTGGAATCAGATATGAACACATATCGTAATAATGAAGATGGATCCATTTCCACTTCTCTAAGAGGTAAAAACTTAATTTCAAATCCTTTTCTAAATAAAGGTGTCGCTTTTACAAAAGATGAACGCGCAGAGCTTGGTCTTGAAGGCGTTTTGCCAGCGACAGTTTTGACATTGGATGAGCAAGTGAAGCGTGCTTACGAACAGTTCAATGCACAGCCGAACAATTTGTTGAAAAACAATACATTGAACCAGCTTTACAACCGTAATGTCGTTCTTTACTATCGTCTTTTGACTGATCATCTAAGCGAAATGCTTCCTGTCGTTTATACTCCGACTGTAGGACAAGCTATCCAGGAATACAGCCACGAGTACCAACGTCCAGGCGGTGTTTACCTTGATATCAACAACCCGGACAACATCGAGCAAGCATACGACAATACATTGCTTAACACAGATGAAATCGACTTGATCGTAGTAACTGACTCTGAGAGCATTCTTGGAATAGGTGACTGGGGTGTCGGCGGTTTGAATATCGCCATCGGCAAATTGGCTGTATACACAGCAGCTGCTGGTATCGATCCTAACCGTGTACTTCCTGTAGTTATTGATGCAGGTACAGATAACGAATCATTGCTTAACGACCCACTTTATGTTGGTAACCGCCACAAACGCGTCCGCGGTGAGCAATATGATCAGTTCATCGATGCATTCATCAGTAAAACAGTTGCGAAGTTCCCTAACGTACTTCTTCACTGGGAAGACTTCGGTAACCGCAATGCACGTAACATCATCGATAAGTACAGCGACAAGATCCTTACTTTCAATGATGACATTCAAGGTACTGGCGCCATCACACTTGCTGCTGTCATGAGTGCTTCCAAGGTAGCCGGCACACCAATCAGCGAGCAGCGCGTCGTTGTATTCGGTCCTGGTTCTGCAGGTATCGGTAATGCCGATCAAATCGCTGCTGCAATGGTACTTGATGGTATCTCCAAAGAAGATGCATTGAAAAACTTCTGGGCGATCGACCAACGCGGTCTTTTGACTGATGATATGGATGGCATTGCTGACTTCCAGAAACCATACCTTCGTCCTACCGATGAAGTAAAAGACTGGAATAAAGAAGACGGCATCATCGGACTTGCTGAAGTTATCCGCCAAGTGAAACCGACTATCCTGATCGGTACTTCCGGACAAGCTGGTGCATTCAGTGCCGAAATCATCAAGGAAATGGCAAAACATGTAGAATATCCAGTTATCATGCCTATGTCCAACCCAACTCCACTAGCAGAAGCAATTCCAAAAGACTTGCTTGAGTGGACTGACGGAAAAGCATTGATTGCAACAGGAAGCCCGTTCGATCCAGTTCAATACAAAGGTACGACTTACCATATCGGTCAAGCGAACAACGCCTTTGCTTTCCCTGGTCTTGGACTTGGTTCCATCGCTGTGAAAGCTAGCCGTATCACTGATTCCATGTTTGCTGCTGCAGCCAACGCAATCGCGGACATGGTTGAAAGCAACACACAAGGCGGTTCTTTGCTTCCGGCAATCGACGAACTTCAACCTGTTTCAACCGCTGTTGCAGAAGCAGTTGCTAAAGCTGCAATCGAAGACGGCGTATCTGATGCAAAACCTGAAGAAATCAAAGACCTTATCGCTAAATCTGTATGGAAACCAGAATACAAATCCATCAGAGGCTAAGATTTTAAAGAATTTCTCATGGTGCAGGTGACTCCTTCCAATAAGGAGGCACCTGTATTAATTTTGACAACTTGAGCAACATTACTACTGAGGGAGTGGAATGAACATGAGTTTTGGTGAAATTTTCATCATACTTGTCCCGATTTTCTTCGTCATCCTACTTGGATTCATCGCCGGAAATCGTGGCATTTTCAATAAAGAAACATCTAAAGGGATTAATACGCTTGTAACAAAAATTGCATTACCAGCACACTTATTCGTAGGTATTACAACTACATCACGCGAAACGATCTTTGATAAAGCTTCATTTCTTGGATCATTATTGATTGGTGTCATCGGATTCTTCGTTGTTGTACTTCTTATCACTAAATGGACTTCTAAATATGATTTTGTACAGTCAACGATGTTTTCCTTGAACTCGACACAGCCAACATTCGCATTCATGGGTATTCCTGTTATGGGAAGTATCTTTGGAGCCGAAGCAATTGCAATTCCGATTGCATTGATGGGTATCATCGTAAACGCCGTGCTCGATCCATTGGCAACCATCCTTGGTACAGTCGGCGAACGTAACCGTAATACTGATGCGAATTCCGATGAAAAACAAGAGAGCCTTCTCAAAGTGACAGGCAAGTCCATCCTGCATGGTCTTAGTGAGCCACTTGCTTGTGTACCGATCGTCGGTTTGATCCTTGTACTCGTTTTTAACTTCCATCTACCAGAATTGGGAGAGAAATCACTTGATCAAATCGGTGACGTCGTATCCGGTGTTGCGTTGTTCGCAGTCGGTGTTACAATCGGTATCAACAGAATCAAACTAAGCTTCTCCGCATTCTCGATCGCTATCTTGAAAGCAATCGTTCAGCCGCTTGCAATGGTTCTCATCGCGCTTGCACTTGGTTTGAAACATGATGATTTCGTCATGGCTGTATTGCTTGTATCCTTCCCAGGTTCTGCGGTTGCATCTATGATCGCAATTCGATTCAGAAGCTTGGAAACAGAGGTTGCATCTGCCTTTGTAATCAGTGCAATCCTCTCTATCATTACATTGCCATTCTTAATAACGGCCATAATGTAAAACAAAAGGAGTATCCCTCTTATCGGGGATACTCCTTTTTCTATTTGACGGCAGGAAGGTCATCTGATTTCGACATTTCGTCTCGCAAGTAATCCATGTATCGTTCCAAAGTGGTTAGAATTTCATCTCGTTCGTCATCCGACAAGTCACCGGCATGCTGCAACTTCTTATATGGATTTGCACTCACTTTACTTCCTTCCTTTCATTTTAATAGGATTGATTATGTTGGTAGCTACCATATACCCCGGCTCCCCGGACAAGAAACATATGTAATATACTTGTAACAGAATTTTCAAATAATTATACCTAAGAAAAGCACTATTGTCCAGATGGGGCAATAGCGCTTTGTGTACCTTATTTAATGATTTTCACACGCTCTTCCAATGGTTTGAATTCTTTATCTCCAGCTGGCATCGCCGGCTTACCGAAAGGCATTTGCGCTCGAAGTTTCCAGTTGGATGGGATATCCCATTCCTTTTGAATTGCTTCATCCACTAATGGATTATAATGCTGCAAGCTTGCACCGAGTCCTTCCATTTCCAAAGCAGTCCAGACAACAAGCTGATGCATACCGGAAGTCTGCTCAGACCAGATCGGGAAGTTATCCGCATATAGCGCGAACTGCTCTTGAAGACCTTTTACAACTGTTTCATCTTCAAAGAATAGTACCGTACCGTATCCATTGCGGAATGAAGCGATTTTTTCTTCCGTCGGCGCAAAGTTATCAGCCGGTACAACTGCACGAAGCTGCTCTTCTGTAAGATCCCAGAAACGATCATGCTTGTCTCCAAGAAGTACGACTACACGCGTGCTTTGAGAATTGAATGCGGATGGCGTATATTTAACTGCAAACTCCACAATTTCCTGAATACGCTCATCAGAAACCGGAGATTCTTTTGCTAGTCCATAAATGGACCTTCTGTTTTCCAATGCTTTGAAAAAATCCTGAGTCATTATATATCCCTCCAAAAATTGTAGTACCGCTTGATAGCATACCCGAATAGGTAAGCCTCTATTAGTTATCCAAAATAATCGAGTTACTTTCAGTAATCAATTTATCGTATCCAAAAGAAAACGTCAATAAAAAAGGAAGCCTCAAAATTTTCTTATAAACGAATATCAACACCCGGACCAACTTGCAAACCGAGCAAACTCCATATGACGAACATAATGATCCAAGCAGCCAAAATCAAGAGGGCAAACGGAAGCATCAGCGACATAAGTGTACCGAGACCAGAGCGCTTATCATATCGTTTCATGAACCCAAGCAGCATGACAACATATGGATTCATTGGAGACAGGATATTAAAAGCTGAATCCCCGATACGGAACGCTACCTGTGTATAAGCCGGGTCGTAACCCAGCTGATAAAACATAGGAAGGAATACCGGTGCAAGCAGTGCCCAAAGCGCTGAGCCGCTCGTGATGAACAAGTTGACGATAGATGAGATGATGGTGAATCCCACCATCGCCCCAATGCCCGTCATATTCATGTTTTCCAAAGCGATACTGCCGTTCACCGAAATGATCGTACTGATATTGGTCCATTCAAAATATGCGATGAATTGCGCAGCAGCAAAGACGAGCACGATGAATCCCGACATCTCTTTCATCGCTGCGCCCATTTTCTCTGGGATATCAGAGATTTTTTTGAGTGTACCGGCAGTAAAACCATACGACACTGCCAGAATGATGAAAAGCATTAAAATCAGCGGAACAATATTACTCAAAAATGGTGATTGCAGAACTTCTCCATTTTCTCCGCGCAAAAGACCATTGGAAGGTAAAATAAGCAAGGAAACAAGAATCAAATAAACTCCGGCTGCTATGAATGCATTCCGAATGCCGCGTTTTTGTTCTGGACGCAGCTTCTCTATCTGTGCAGTCAGGATGCTCTTATCTGCGAATTCAGGATTATATTCACCAAGCCTCGGTTCAATTAACTTCTTCGAAATGAAAGCTACAACAAAAACAAGCATTATCGTCGATGCAGCCATAAAGTACCAGTTATCCAGCGGCGAAACAGCTCTGGCATCACTATACTGCCCTTGAATGACTTCTGTTGAAATGCCAGATAACAATACATCTGTTCCAGCAATCATGAAATTCGCTGTAAATCCGGCTGATACAGCAACAAAGGCAGTTAAAAGTCCTGCAATTGGGTGCTTGCCAACGGAATAATAAATCATCGCAGCGAGCGGCGGTATAATAACCATCGAAGCATCAGAAGCAATATTTCCTAACACCCCCGTGAAGATGACCATATAGGTGATCAAGCTTTTCGGGATATTTGCTACCATTCCGCGCATGACTACCTCAAAAAATCCGACATGCTGCGCAAGTCCGATACCAAACATCATCACCAGCACAAGACCAAGCGGAGCAAATCCAGTGAAGTTATCCAGCATGGAGGATAAAGCGAAAATCAATCCTTCCTTCGATAGCATGTTGTTTACTTCCACAACCTCGTTTTCAGGCGTGGTGACGGATACACCAAGCATACTCATGACCCAGGAAACAATGGCAATGATTACTGCCAGATAAATGAAAAGCATGAATGGATCAGGAAGCTTGTTCCCAGCACGTTCAATTGCAGAAAGGAATCTCAGGGCCCGACCCTCTTCCTTTTTAGGCTTTCGCGAGCCGCCATTTCGCTTTTGATTTTCCATCTCTTTACCCCCAATCTGTTAGTTAAGCTAAAATAGTTGGTTTGACGCTGTTTGGAATAGGATTCGTATATCCATTTGGCCCAAGGCGTTTTTTCATTTCGAGCTTCGCTGCCTCCAGCTGCTCCGGTTTATCGAATAAAGATAGCGCCGTGGCTGCCATTACTTCACTCGCATACAACATTCCTTTTTGGGCTAGGGATGTTTTGCCTTGGGATACTACTTGCCATGTATGTAATGGCGACCCAACAGCGAAGCAAGCTGCGTGGAACTGGACAGTCGGTGTGATTCTGCTCACATCCCCTACATCAGTCGAGCCATATTGGAAATTCTCCGAATCATGATATGGAATTGGTGTTGTAAGGATTGGCGATGCATCCATTTCTTCTTCCCACAGTACGGCATCCTTTCCAATCAGCTGCAAAATGGATCGTTTATCAGAGGAAATATCCTCTTCACTCAATGTCGCCTGAATACCTTTGGCAAAATCAAGTTCATCTGCTGTATAATCAGGGACCTTGATACGTTCCACTTGTTCTTGCATGATTCGTTCAAGGACTGTATTGCGGATGAATCCGGAACAAGCTTTATCAAAAGTTATCTCAAGCTCCGTTTCCGTCATCAATGCCGCACCTTGGGCAATCTTTACGACTCGCTGATAGATGCTTTCCACCTGTTCTGTCTCCGGAGCCCGGACTAAGTAAAGTACTTCAGCTTCCGGTTGGACAACGTTTGGAGACACTCCGCCCGCATTCGTAATCGCATAATGCAGACGCGCATCCTGTATAACATGCTCGCGCAGGAAGTTAGTACCGATATTCATCAATTCAACTGCATCCAGTGCACTTCTTCCTAAATGGGGCCCGGCTGCTGCGTGTGCACTTTTCCCTTTGAATTTGAAATAAACTTGATAGTTGGCCAGCGTCTCGGCTCTTTGCACCCCACTGTGCGTAAACGGATGCCACGTAATGGCTGCATCCGCATCATCGAAGACGCCCTCTTTTGCCATGAACGTCTTTCCCGATCCACCCTCTTCTCCAGGGCAGCCGTAATAACGGACCGTTCCGCTCCACCCGTTTTCCTGCATATACTCCTTGACAGCCAACGCTGCCCCAAGAGCACTTGTACCAAGCAGATTATGTCCGCATCCATGACCTGTACCTCCAGGTATGATTGCCTTTTGTTCAATGACTCCCGCCTCCTGGCTTAAATCCGACAACGCATCGAATTCTCCCAAAAAGGAAATGACCGGCTTTCCTTGACCATAATTCGCTACAAAAGCTGTCTCAATCCCAGCTATACCACGCTCTACTTCAAAACCTTCCTCTTCCAGTACGGTTGCAAGCAGAGCAGCAGATTGCTTTTCTTGAAAGCGCAATTCCGCGAACTCCCAAATCCGTTCACTCACCACGCATAGTTTTGCTGCTTTATCTTTTAAAAGGCCATCCACCGAGATTGTTTCCATTGACTCTCCTCCTTGGCACAAGTTTTCATGTTAGCTTTCTTCACCTGTGATGTTACATAAAGAAATAAAAATCCGCAATAGCATATCGTCAAAAAAGTCTAATAATTCTTTTTTTGTTGTAAGCCATTCTACCATATCATAAAGAAAACGCTTACATATTTGACAAAAAAACAGGAAGTCTTATCCCTTGTTCGGAAGAAAACTCCCTGTTTCACACATCAATGCGTAAATTGCGCGTCATAAAGGCGACGATATGCACCTTCTTTTTCCAATAGCTCGCTATGCTTCCCTTCTTCTGTGATACCTTGCTTGGTGACCATTATTATTTTATCAGCATGTTTGATTGTAGCCAGGCGATGCGCAATCACTAATGTTGTCCGTCCTGCTGACAACTCATCCAGCGCTTCTTGTATCTTCACTTCCGTTTCTGTATCCAGTGCAGATGTCGCTTCATCCAGAATAAGGATCGGCGGGTTTTTCAAGAATACACGCGCGATGGATATGCGCTGTTTCTGACCACCAGAAATCATTACGCCTCGTTCACCGATGACAGTATCCAATCCATCCGGAAGTTCTGCTAGAAAATCAGTCAACTGTGCTCTTCGGGCTGCTTCCTCGATCTCATCATCCGTTGCACCCAACTTACCGTAGGCGATATTCTCTCTGATTGTACCGCCAAACAAATACACATCCTGCTGCACAATCCCAATTTGACTGCGCAGGGATGCAAGCGTCATTTCATTGTTTGGTATGCCATCGATGGTGATCTCTCCGGCATTCCGTTCGTAAAAACGCGGCAGCAAGCTGCTAATCGTGGATTTACCAGCCCCTGACGGACCGACAAAAGCGACCGTCTGCCCGGCATTGATGGAGAAACTGATATCTTTAAGGATCGAGCTGCCCTCTTTATATCCGAAGGAAACATTATCATAGCGGATATTCCCGGACAAAGCTTCTACATGCTTGGCATTTGGAGCATCTTTAATATCCGGATCCAGCCGCATGATATCCATATAACGTTGAAAACCCGCGATTCCTTTCGGATATAGCTCAATGATGGCGCCGATTTTCTGAATCGGCTGGAAGAATACATTTGTCAGGAGAATGAAAGCTACTAAATCCCCATATGACATCCTATCCTGGATGATGAACCATGCACCGGCAACTAACTGGAACACCGCTATGAATCGCATCAACATATACGTAACAGATAAGTTCAAAGCCATGATCTTATAAGATAGTAATTTCGTCAGACGGTAGCGTTCATTATTGACCTTAAAGCGCGCTTCTTCATGCGCTTCATTAGTAAAAGCCTGCACGACCCGGATACCGCCGACAGTGTTTTCGATACGGGCACTGAAATCGGCAGTATCTTCATTCATCCTTCTGGAGGCTTCTGTCATTTTCTTATTACAATAAAGGACAATCCAGAATAGAATCGGCACGACCAGCATTGTCATCAGCGCCAGCGGCCAATTGATGAAGAACATGATCAACAGCGCACCAGCAATCGTCATCACTGCTATGAACAAATCTTCCGGGCCGTGGTGGGCCATCTCCCCGATCATGAATAAATCGTTGGTCAAGCGGGAAATCAGATTTCCTACCTTCGTATTATCAAAGAAACGAAAACTCAGTTTCTGCATATGCGTGAACAGCTGTTTACGCATATCGCGCTCTATATTGATACCAAGCTTATGCCCCCAATAGGTTACGATGTATTGCATGACTGTACTCAAGCCATAGACGATGAACAGCAAAATACATGCAGTGACAATCCAGCTCCAGTTTTCCGTCGGAAGCAAGCGGTCCACCATCATATTTACGCCGATCGGAAAAGCAAGCTCCAGTATAGCTACAAAGACCGCACTGCCGAAATCCAGCATGAACAGCCGTTTATATGGTTTATAAAAAGCGAAAAAATCCTTTAACAAGAACCAACACTTCTTTCTGAGAATGATTATCACTCTATTTTACATAAAACAACGCGACAGCGCATCCCTTTATCAGAATTTAGTACACAAAAAAACCGGCGCATGCTGCACCGGTTTCCCTTACACTTCTTCCTCGACTCGTCGTAGCTCATCCTGCTCCCCAGCAATCAATTTATCCAAGAAGTAAGCAACGCCAAGTTCATCATTGGATTTTGTCACATGTGTAGCGATTTCCATAAGCTCTGTCATCGCATTTTCCATGGCTACACCGTTACCAGCAACCTCGAACATACTGATATCATTCGGACTGTCCCCCACCGCATAGATATCTTCCGTTTGGATCCCGTACTTTTCAGCAAGCATGGTAACCGCATATCCTTTACCTGAATTCTCCGGCAAAATCTCCAAAATATGCTCCCCGGAAGAGGTCACTGTGATTCTGGAATTCTGACTGATTGCCTTATATACTCCAGCCAGACTTTGCAGATCGAAACTGAAGCAAAGAATCTTGAAGATTGTATTTTCATCAGTGAAAATATGGTCGATATTCGGCACAAAGCGAATGCCCGATTGTTTGAATTGAGACATGGCACCGACCCATAGCTGCTCCAGACTTTCATCCGGATTGGCAGATACCACCTTATCCAATTCCGCCTTCAGCTTCTCTTCCCCATTATATGGGGAAAGCAGCTCTGTTTCTGTATACACCTCAAAGTAGATATCCTGTTCGACTAGGAAATTCGCAACTTCCTTCGCCAATTCTTTTTCAAAAGTAATCTTGTTTAGTAACCTATAGCCGACATCATGAATCGTGCCGCCATTGGATGCGATGATCGGAATATCCAAATCATCGCCTACAAGGGATTTCACATCGAATGTCGCACGGCCGGTACTGATGGCAACCAGCATATCAGCATCGATGGCACGTTTGATTGCCGCTTTATTCTCTTTGGGGATTTGACTCTCGGTATTCAGTAATGTTCCATCCAAATCGATCGCGATCATTTTTTTAGCCAAGTAAAATCCTCCTAATAATATTTTTATGTAGTCATTTCTACCATTATTAAATTATAATGGTTTATTGTGGGACTTTTCAATCGAGAGCAGGTGAAAAGGTTTCATCTTATAACGAAAGAGGAAAAGGCTTACATATTATAACACAATCATCGCACAACTTAGGAGGTAGCAAAATATGCAGAAAAAGCAATCAAGCAGCTTATTGTATTTTTTCGGTGCATTAGGCGGCTTGCTTTATGGCTATGATACCGGAGTCATATCTGGTGCGTTGCTGTACATCGATGAAGATCTCGGCCTCACTTCCTTTACAGAAGGCTTGGTCGTCAGTTCCCTTTTAGTCGGCGCCATCATCAGTGCCGCCATCACTGGACGGGTTACAGACAAGATCGGACGTAAAAAAACGATAATCGGAGCCGGCATCCTATTTCTTATCGGCGCACTTGCTGCCGGACTGGCTGTCAATGTAACGATGATGGTTATTGCTCGTGTCATCCTTGGTTTAGCCGTCGGATGTTCCACTACGATTGTACCATTATACTTATCTGAACTTGCTCCAAAAGAAAAACGCGGCTCACTCGCTTCATTGAATCAGCTTCTCATTACAATCGGTATTCTATCTTCCTACCTCGTGAACTATGCTCTGTCCGATGCAGGCGCATGGCGCTGGATGCTTGGACTAGCTGTCATTCCAGCAGTCATCTTGATCATCGGCATGATTTTCATGCCTGAAAGCCCGCGTTGGCTCCTGACAGTAGGAAAAGAAGAACAAGCCCGTGCCATCCTGAGACGTGTACGAGGCGAAGATGCTTCCATCAATGAAGAAATCTCCGAAGTTAATAAGACAGCAAAAGAAGAGGAAGGCGGCATGAAGGAACTGCTTTCCAGTTGGGTTCGTCCTGCATTGATCGCCGGAGTAGGTATCGCCTTCTTCCAGCAGTTCATTGGTATCAATACTATCATCTACTACACGCCAATAACATTGGAAAATGCCGGATTTGCGGATTCTGCTGCCATTCTTGGTACTGTTGGCATCGGCGCGGTCAATGTTGTGATGACAATTATTGCGATCCGATTTGTAGACAAAGTTAACCGTAAAACCTTGCTGATGGCAGGTAATATCGGTATGGTTGTCAGCCTGATTGTGCTCTCTACCATCAACTTACTGGCACCTGATTCCACAGCAGCCACCTGGGCAATCATTGTATGCCTCGGCGCCTTCATTGTCGCTTTCTCCACAACATGGGGACCAGTTGTTTGGATCATGCTTCCAGAATTATTCCCTGCCAGCGTCCGGGGAATCGGAACAGGTGCAGCTACATTCGCTCTGCATGGTGCCAACTTGATCGTATCCCTGCTATTCCCGATCTTGCTCAGAGCAATCGGTATCAGCTACCTATTCTATATTTTTGCCGTCATCGGTATCCTGGCCTTCCTATTCATCAAGTTCTTCACGACCGAGACACGAGGAAAGAGCTTGGAACAAATAGAGGAAGATTTGCGTACACGCAGCAGTTAAATGAAAATGCCGCCCATATCGGGCGGCATTTTTAATTGGAAAGACTATTCTTTTTGAGTAACATAAACGTACCGATTAATCCGACAATCATCCAACCTGCTAACCATAGTAAATCAGTTTGATAAGACGAAAAAGCACTCCCTTCCAAAGCACTCATCGAGATATCCATTGTAAATACGCTTGGGGAATAAGAAAGAATGTCTCCTATCCAGCTTTCCGAGAAATATAACTGAATCATCGGGGCAAGCCCAAACAAAAACATAAAAGGCATGATATAGACGCCTGTTTGAATCAAGTTCTTGCTGATCAGACCAACAATCGTTCCAATACACAAGAACAGTACAACGGACAAGATAAAAACAAGCAGTAAGATTCCGAGATTGTTTAACTCTATATCCATAATAAACCAAGATATAACCAATGATATTATGGTGATTATTACAGTCATAGTACTTTTACCAACCATTATCTCCACTGTATTAGCCGGGGACATAAGTAAAGCTTGAAGCGTATTTTTCTCTTTCTCCTCAGAAATCAGCATGGACTGCACATACATGGTGACGAAAGTTAGAGAAAACAGAGAGACGAACACAAAACTGAATTCCTTCCCATCATCCCCCATCCTGCTATACAAAACAGCCAAAAAGATAGGTATTAAAAGCATCATCAAAACTTGCACATTCGCTTTCAAGTCGTGATATTCCTTTACGATAATTGCTGAAATACGCGCTGCATTCATGCCAGTTTCCTCCCTGTCACTTCAATGAATATATCTCCTAATGTCGGTTGATCAGAATGTACGGTCAGTAGTTGATCGGTTTGCATGTATTGATAAATCTTTTCAGCACCTGCCGCATCATTTCCTACCGTTTCCAGTCGTCCATCCTTCAGTTCGATATGGATGGTTTTTTTCGCATATTGATGTTGTAATGCTTTCGGGGAGTTCAATTCCCGAATCTGTCCCTCATGGAGAAATGCGACCCTATCACAAAGCTGTGCCGCTTCCTCCATGTTATGTGTCGTGAGGAATATCGTCGTGCCTTCCTTATTTAAATCCAGCAGCAACTCATGCATCTTTTGGACATTGGCAGGATCAAGTGCTGAGGTAGGCTCATCCAGGAATAATACTTCAGGCTTATGCAGCACGGCACGAGCAAGCAAGATTCGCTGCTTCATTCCTTTTGACAGCTTTTTGACCTGCTTCTTTTTCTCATCCGCTAATCCAACTTGCTTTAGAACCTCTTCCACTCTCTCAGTCGGTGTTCTATAAAGTTTTGCATAAAACTCCAAATTATCTTTAACTGTCATCCGTTCATATAACCCACTATTATCTGTCAAAATACCTATTTTCCCCAAATCGGCATCTTTCATTTTAGAAGCTGGTTTACCCAGGATATTAACATCTCCCGCAGTCTGCAAAAGCTGACCGGTCAGGATTTTAACAGTCGTCGTCTTCCCTGAACCACTCGGTCCCAGAAAACCAAAGATTTCACCTTTTTTTACATTGAATGAGACTTGCTGCAGCGCACGCTGCTGTCCGAATATCTTGGACAAATCTTTGACTTGCAATGCGTACTCCATATTGTGCTGCTCCTTTCCGTTCGTAACGGTTGATAACCATAGCTTACTGGCATTCACGAAAAAACGCTGTAAAATCAGGGTTAATAGCGCCTAAAAAAGCTGAATGGAGCAATTAGGCCCCTGAATACTGCAAAATATCAGGGTGAATGGAGCAGGTTATAAGCCGAGCATTCCCTTCAATTCTTCGAAACGGTTCTTCGATAACGGAACCGAGCTGCGCGAATGGTCATCCAGAATTAAACTAAAGCTATTCCGCGTCCAAGTCACCACTTCCTTCACTTGCTGCAGATTCACAAGATAAGAACGGTGACAGCGGAAGAAGCCGAAAGCCCTAAGCCGCTCCTCTAACTCCTGAAGCGTATATGTACATGGATAGACTCCATCTTGTAGATGAAGCTGCGCCACTCCTTCACTGCTCTCGATAAAGTTAATATCAAACGGATTGAATAAAATGATCTTATCATCGATTTTCGCCGGTATCTTTTCTAATTTGACTGGCTGAGCCACTTCTCCTCTCTCAACTTCTTTTTCATTTTCTTCCTCAACAGCTATCCGTTTACAGCTCTTATCCGTCAAAGAATAGACATGATTGGTCAGTGCCAATGCATTTTCCAAGTCTATAGTGGTAATGAGTATCGTTTTATCTTTGTTTCTCAGCTCCTCAATAACGCGATGAATGATCAAGCTGGTTTCCAAATCAACATTCTGTTCAGGTTCTTCCATGATGAAAATCGGCTGATCCTGCACAAGCAGTCTGCCGATTTGCAGGCGGCGTACCTGCGAAAACGTCAATTTGCTGATTTTTGTACTTTGCCACTCACGCAAGCCGATTTGCTGCATCACTTCTTCTAAATCGATCTTACTGCCATACAGTTTCCGAAAGAAAGCAAGATAATTCCTTACCTTCATCCTCGTATACGTGGCATCGTCAAGATAAAGAAAGCCGATCCGATCATTCACGGAACGCAGGTTTTCGATATTTTCACCGAATAGTAGTACACTACCGGTAGAAGGGTTTTCTATTTTGTTAATTATTTTAAGCAGCTGACTCCCAATCACTTTATTACAGCGAATCACATAACATTCCCCTGCTTGCAGTTCTATATCGATTGGAGGCAGGATCATTGTATTATGGAAAGTCTTGCTGATATTTTCGAATTGCAATGTCGTCATTTATGTATCGCCTCCTGTTTTACTTTTATTGTAAAGCTAACGCCATGAATTAGAAATACTGAATCGGAGATGAAATGCCTTGAAAAAAAATATAGATGACTACCTTAATGAGGGAATATACGGAACGAAAGAAACAAAAGCAAGTGAAAGGAGAGAGTATTTAGGAACATTGCGGGAGCGTACCATTCTCGCTATGACAGAAGGTGATGTCGTCCAGCAAAAAGGACTGAAGCAACTGGAAGCAGCAATGAAGAGCTATCCGGATGCATCCTTGCGTTTATCGGGAGAAGTGAATATACGATTCTTCAAGCCATATAAAACACTCGCATCATCACGCCGTATCCCTTACACATCGGTTACCAATCAAGAAGCCGATGTGGACATTGCGCTTGTGCTGCACGTCGACCATGCGATAAATAAGCAAGACATCTTTTTGGAGGAAGATACAGCAGAGGAAATCACCGAAAAAAAGGAAAACTCCTTTGCAACAATGCTTAAGAATATCTTTAAAAGGTAATAAAACTGTTAAGTGCCCGTAAGATTCATATGTTAGCCTGACAGAAAGGGGTAAAAAGCTTGTATACATTCGATGCGAACAATCTCTCAGCCAAAACACAATATAAGATACTGACGGGAAGCATCATTCCAAGACCGGTAGCTTTCGTCACAACCCAATCAGCAGAATCAGATGTCGTGAATGCCGCACCATTCAGTTATTTCTCAATCGTTAGTGCAGCACCTCCGCTGATCAGTATTTCGGTACAGCGTAAAGAGGGCAGACAGAAAGACACAGCACGACATGCCATTCGCTCCAAGGAGCTTGTGGTCCATATCAGCACCGAGCCGATTGTCGAGGATTTGAACAAAACAGCAGCCACCTTGCCTGCTGAAGAAAGTGAATTGGACCGCACCAACTTGACGCTTGCACCGAGCACATATGTCTCGGTTCCTGGAATTCGAGAAACATCCATCCGGATGGAATGCACATTATATGATCATATCGAGATTAAGGATGAAGAAGGAACAGTGACAGCGGACTTATTGCTCGCAAAAGTAGTAGGGTATCATCTTTCGCCGGAAGTTTATGATGAAAATACCGGCTATTTGGATGCAAGAGCAATCCAGCCAATCAGCCGCTTAGCAGGCAATGATTATAGTAAGCTGGGTGAGCTATTTACATTGAAACGTCCAGAATAAACAGGAAAGTGGTGTTCACAATGCAGAAGACAGTTGTAATTACCGGAGCGAATTCCGGCATGGGTTTTGCCACAACGGTAACTTTAGCCAGGAGAGGTCATACAGTATGTATGCTCTGTCGTTCTGAAGAGCGTGGTTTGCAAGCATTGGAGGAAGCAAAAGAACGCAGTGGTTCGGACAATATCCATCTGTATGTATGTGACCTTGCGTCATTCTCCAGTATCCATGCCTGTGCAGAAGTATTGAGAACACAGTATCCTGTTATCGATATTCTCATCAATAATGCCGGCGTTGTCACAACAAAAAAGCAATACACTGCAGATGGATTGGAGATGATGATGGGCGTGAATCACTTCGGCCACTTTCTGCTGACCAATTTGCTGTTGAAACAGATCAAAGCAGCAATTCAGGGACGCATTGTCGTCGTATCCTCCGGTGCCTATAAAATCGGAAAAATCAACCTTGATGATTTAGGGGGAACAGCATCTTTTACGCCATGGCAAAATTACGGTCACAGCAAGCTTGCTAACCTTTTGTTCACAAAAGAGCTCTCCTTACGGCTGCATCATTCAAACACCACGGTGAATGCTGTACACCCAGGAGCGGTCAGCACGAGTCTTGGGGTGGACAGACAATCCGGTTTCGGCAAAAAAGTCCATCAACTGCTCCGCCCATTTTTCCAATCACCTGCCGAAGGAGCGGATACTGCTTTGTATTTAGCAGAAAGCCCCGATGTTCAGCATGTCTCCGGAGGATATTTCTATAAACGACGGATCCAGGAAGTAAAAGGACAAGCGGATAACGATGAATTAGCCAAACAGCTATGGGCAATGAGCGAAAGGAAAGTGGGATTGACTGTTTAGTCAATCCCACTCTGGCACCAGAAAGCCGCGCTCCCTCAACAGCTCGATCGCTTCATCCATTATTGTTTCATCGTCTGCTGCCAATGTATGAAGATGAATGCCTTCTGTCAATTCTGATAAATAACCCGCTCTGCTGTTTGCTATCCTTTCAATGAACTTCTTGACTTCCCTGCGGCTGGAAACCATGATGGAGGCCGTTATCTGCCCGTAAACAGGATGCTCCACCCGGACATCCTTCACTATCACACCCAAATCCACGAGCAATTGCAGCTCCTCTTCTGTCCGTTCTGGTGCATGCTGACATGCTACGATTCTTTCCACTGCATAAACAGGCTGCTGCTGGAGTATATATCCTTCACTGGTAGCAATGATCGGATGCTGCTCCGCTTTCAGCAGTGTGACATCGCCTACGATCACTTGCCTGCTGACATTTGCTTCTTTGGCCAATTCACTCCCCTTGAGTGGAGCATCTGCTGTCTGCAGCTTTTCCAACAGCCATTTCCTGCGTGTTTTCCCCAATAGCTTCTTTCTCTCTTGAACCATTCTGATCCGCCCTTTTTGCCGTTTCCTGTATTATAGCAAATAAAAAAGACACAGCCACCCCAGCTGTGCCTTAGTCTGCATATACTTCCTGTTCCTTTTGTCCGGGAAGTACTTTCCATGGTGTCTGCTGCAGGAAATCGAAATAAAGCGGCGCAAATGGATGTCCGACATCAGAATTCCACGGTTTATTTGCACCGGTGAAATGCACGATGGCCGGTGATTGACGTGCTTCCTTATACCGTTTCCGTTCTGCCAGCTCCGTCGGCGTCTTGGTCTTGAGTATGATGAAGGATTGCGCATTCCATCGTGGATGGATCGGCTTCCACTTATCCCAAAGAATTGCATTCAGGGCATCCTGGTCATGCAAGTAGAGGAAATCCGGATCATTGTTCTCATCGATGAATTGCAGCACCTTCTTGGAGATATTCTGTTTGCGCCAGCCTTCCATATCGATGACCATCATGCCAGAATTGAAGTATTTCCCTTCCGTCGTAATATCCATCTTTTCCAGTCGCTGCAGCTGGCCAGCATCTTCCACTGCGGCCATCAATTTCCTATCAAAGTCCATGTCATGCAGCTCCGAAATGTCCGTCAGAACCAATGTATCGCAGTCGATATAAATGACACGTTCTACGTTTGGATCTGTAATGACTTCTGGAATTGAGATTCGGTAATAAGCTGTTTTATTGATATATCTGCTTTCCGTTGCATTCTTATATGATTCCGTATCTATGGTCAGAAAACGGATCGGAACACCAAATTGCATCGTCGTCTTCATCAGCATCCGCTTGTTCGGCTTGGTAATTCCTCCGTCGATTACATATAGCATGATTCGTCTATTTCGATTGACATTTGTAAGCAGTGATGCCAGCATCACACCAAGATGGTGAGCATAATTATCATCCGCACTGGAAACAACATGGATCGTATCTTTGTGATGCAAGACGTTCATCCTCCTTTGAAATCGTAAGTTTCTGTACCCTGCTTTCCGTTTTTGAAAACATGAAGCGACGAAAATAAGCAGATAGGACTTATAATTATTTGACAATTAGGACAATTATTCCGGTTAAAAAGAGCTATTACAACAAGTATTATTGCAATAGCTCTTTGATCAAGTCATTGATCAGGATAGCGGCTCGTGGAGCTCCCATCCCAGTTTCAATATTTCTACGATATAATCCGCAACTTCTTCCGGATTCAGATTATCAGTTGTAACGCGTGCGTTATGTTCTGCATAAATTGCCTGCCGTTCATCGAATATCTGCTGTACCTCGTCTACCGACTTATTATGCAGTACAGGACGATTTTCGATCAGCAGATCCATACGTTCCTTCCATCGATCCCAGCTTAAATCAAGGAATAGTACGAGACAGCTGTCGAGACATTTCTCCCGGATGGCTTCCTGCTTGAACGCACCGCCGCCAAGGGAAACGATATTACATTGTTTATTATCACAAATATCGATGACAGTGTGCCGTTCGATCTCCCGAAAATATCCTTCACCATGCTGTGCGAATATTTCTGGTATTGTCATGCCGTAACGGCGCTCGATTTCGATATCGATATCGATGAAGTCCCTAAATAGTTTATCGGCCACAAGCTTGCCGATCGTCGTCTTCCCGACACCCATGAATCCGATCAGGACGATGTTTTTCGCCCTCACGGGTATATGCTGTCTGCTCATTGTCCGCACACCATAACTCCTCTCTTTCTTACCGTATACTTTGTAATATGTTCTATTGTATACGATAAGTCAAAAAATCGTAAGAGAGAAATACCTTATTCCACCTTGGCATCTTCCAGCTCCAAATTCAGCCACTTCACTTCTTCGTCAGTCAAATCGATATCGATTGCCGGGAGTGCTTCTTCCAGCCGCTGCACATTTTTACAACCGACAATGGCGCATGTCGGAAACGCTTGATGCAGGACATATGCAATCGCAACCTGGTTCGCAGTCACGCCTTTTCTAGCGGCTATTTCGGCAGCTCGGTCAAATCGTTCCCAGTTATCATCATTGTAATAGACGCGAGCAACTTCTTCATCTGTCACATGGTTTCGATCATATGTACCGGTGAAGAAACCGCCTGCCTGGGCTGCCCATGAAATCACCGGCATTCCCGTACGGCGATGCCAAGCTAAATATTCATCATCCAGCGCCACTGTCTCCGCCCATCGTACTTCATTCAGCTGCGCAAGACTAAGATTCGGGCTATTGACCACCAGCCTGTCATATCCTTTGCTATCGGCATATGCATTAGCTTCTTCCATACGGTCAGGCTGCCAGTTTGATACTCCATATACGCCTATTTTGCCGGCCTGTTGATGCTCATGCAGCATATCCATCAGTACCTGGACAGGTACACTCCGATCATCTCGGTGTATGAGGTAAATATCGATGAAATCAGTCTGCAAGTTCTCCAAGCTCTCATGAAGATCCTTCGTGATCTCATCCGGATCCACGCGCTTCACTTCTGGATGATGCGTTCCATCCCGATCGATATGATAATGGCCGCCTTTTGAAATGAGGATGACGTTTTTGCGGGTATCGCGCTCTTGCATCCATTGTCCGATCAATTTCTCCGCCTGGTATTTTGCGTATTTCGGACCTGTATCGATTGTATTGCCTCCTACCTGCAAGAAAGCGTCCAGAACAGCGAATACATCTTGTCTTTTTTCTTCGAAGAATTTTGTCGTTCCCAGGATCAATTTTGAGAGCGGGCGCTCGATTCCTGGCATAGCTGTATATTTCATCCGAAAAGCCTCCCTTTTATTCTGAAAAATAAGTCAGTAGCTTGCATACCTATTCCCTCTTTCAGAGAAAAAGCATCCTTTGCCGCTGCAGAAAAAACAGAGTTCTTGATTGGAAGAAGATGTTGCGAGGTTGTTTCCTATGCGGGTGTATATCCACTTTAGCATTAAGTACAAGCTGACAGCAAATAAAATGAGCAGGCCTTTAGAAGCCTGCTCGGATATTATTAGCCATTCATGACTTCAGTCAGAACTGGTACGATTTGTTTTTTACGGGATACGACACCTTTAAGTGTTGCTGTATTGTTGGATAGTGTCACGTTGAACGCTTTTTCAACGGCTTCCGTATCAGCCCCGATTGCAATTGCTGTGGAATCATTGGTCAGGATATTCGTGATGGCGAACAGATACAGTTTCAACCCTTTATCCGTGATCTTCTGCTTCATCGCTGCTTCCACTTCAGCTTGACGGACAAGGACATCCTGTTCGTCGACGACATTGACCTGGGCGATTTCCACTGTTGCATCACCCATCTGAAATTCTTTTGCATCAAGTGTGATCAATTCATCGGCTGTTTTCTTGCTGACATCCGCGCCTGCTTTCAGCATATCCAAGCCGTATGTATTTACATCGACACCTGCTATCTCTGCAAGTTCCTTCGCGGCCTTGACATCCTGTTCCGTGCAAGTAGGAGATTTGAACAATAAAGAGTCAGAGATGATCGCACTCAGCATGGCACCTGCGATTTCTTTCGGAATCTCCACATCATGTTCTTTATAGATTTTTTTGATGATGGTAGCTGTACAGCCTACTGGCTCTGCACGGTAATAAAGCGGATCCGCCGTTTCGAAGTTCGCGATACGATGGTGGTCGACCACTTCAACGACAGAAACGGTGTCGATATCTGATACGCTTTGCTGTTTTTCATTATGATCGACTAGGATGACTTGCTCTGCATCTCCATCGATTGCCTCGATCATCCGGGGAGCTTCCAAACCGAAAGCTTTCAAAGCGTATGCCGTTTCTTCATTCAATTCCCCCAGGCGGACTGCTTCTGCTTCCATACCTAGTTTATTTTTCAAATGTGCGTATGCAATTGCGGATGTAACCGCATCTGTATCCGGGTTTTTATGTCCAAAGACGAGTACTTTACCCACTGCCTATCTCTCCTTTTTTGCATTGCCGGCTAATGCCGGACATGATGTATTTATTTTACATGATTATAGCTGTTTTAAAAAGGGACTCACTTGGAAACATACCTATTTCCGTGAACCCAGAAACGCCAAGGAAAATCACGGGCTTCCTGTGCATTCGGAATGCCGATCCTCGGTCCTATCTCCACTTGCTCCGGTTTGTAACCTTGTGTGATATATAATGGCGGATTGGTAAAGTGACCGCCGTACTGCGATTGCATGATCCCCATCGCCTGACACAGCTTACCTGGACCATTCGTCAATTCCCTCGGTTTTCGTCCGGGTCTGCGCGTTTCCATGAGTTCGATGCCTTCCTTCGGTTCAAGCGCTCGGATGAGAACTGCTTCCGGTATCTCTGAATCAGCACTGACGACATTGAGCAGCACTTGCCGATGCATCGTGTACGTATAGATATGACCCGGGGCATGGAACATGATCTCCGTGCGTTTCGTACGCCGATTATTGAAGCTATGCGCAGCGCGGTCGAGTGACCCACGGTATGCTTCGGTTTCTACAATATATCCGGAGGTGATCCCCTCCGGCGTTTCATGTACGAGCAGACAACCCAATAAACTTGGAGCCAGCTCCAGTGTAGGCTGCTCATAAAATGATTGGGGCAGCGGTGGATAACTTGTCATTTAACATGCTCCTTTTTCAAAAGAGGTTTCGGTTTTTGCTCCTTCCCTTTTAGCATTACCCAAACTTGGAATAAGAATGGGGCACCGATAATGACGAGAAGGCTTATGATAGTAAATATCGGAATCGGATGGACAGCACCGAAACGATCCAGCAGCATGCCTCCGATCAGCGGGCCTGCCACACTTCCAAAGCCTGTAAAGCCCATCGCCCCAAAATATGTCCCCTTCATATCAGGATTGGCAATCTCATCGATGAACATATCCGACATCGAGAATAACAGCACTTCCCCGATCGTGAATAATATGACGGCAGCTGCAATCCAGATGATATTATGCAAGAATGCCATACTCAGCAAACTGATGGCAATCAGTATATTCCCAAGCATCAAGGACAAAACAAGCGAATACCGTTTCGCCACAGCCACTATCGGATATTGCACAACCAGGACTGTTAGAGCATTCAACGTGAGCATCATGCTGAAAACTTTAGCCCCATCTTCTATAGTAGGCGTAGCTGCGAAAAATTGCGGCAAGGTAGCGCTAAAGTGCGAATACCCAAACACACTGATCGTGACCCCGATCAGCAGGAACATAAATAAAGTATCCTTTCGCGTTACATGAAATGCTTCACGGACGCTGATCCTGTTTGCTGCGGCAGCTATTTCTTCCACTTTGACACGTAAGAATTGAAAAATCAAAACAAGTCCATATACAAAATAAACGAAAGCAGCTATCAGGAATGGAGCTGTCGAAGAAGCGGAACCGAAGTACAGCCCCAGGAGCGGTCCGAATACGACTCCAATATTGATTGCCGTATAGCGCAGATTGAAAACGAGCAATCGATTTTTTTGATCAGTCACATCTGATAAAAGGGCTTTCGATGTAGGTTCGAATAATGAACGGCATAATCCATTCAGTGCATTCATAACGAAGAATACCCAGATGGCATCTGCCAGCGCGAATCCTACGAAAACGCCGCACCAGCCAAATATACTGATAGCGATGATTTTCTTTCTGCCGAATCGATCAGAAAAGTATCCGCCGTAAAAGCTGGATAATATACCGACCAAGGAACTGATGGCAATGATCAATCCTGTGAACCCGGCAGACGCTCCCTTCTCCTGCGTCAAATAAATTGCTAAAAAAGGAATACTCATACTAGTGGCCATCCTGCCGAACACCGTTCCGATGATGATCGTCCAGCTAAAAGGATGCAGTGAACGTAAAACTGACATGCTGTCTCATCTCCTCATAATCCAGATTATAGCAGATTACAAGGGTGCTGTTCTTGCATTCCCGAACCGCTCAGAAAATAATCAAAAAGGATCAGACTCATATCTGATCCTCCAATTTCTCTTCTTTTTTCAATAAATCGCGAATTTCCGTGAGCAGCTCCTGTTCCACGCTCAATTTCTCGACTACCTCTTCTGTCTGCGGCTGCTTGCGCTTCAGACGATTCATTACTTTGACGACAATGAATAACGCTGCAGCAATCAAAAAGAAATTGATCACCGTTTGAATGAATGCACCATACTTCACTACAGCGCTGCCAACAGTGAACTGAAGCCCGCTAAAATCATGCCCGCCTGTGATGATGCCGATAATCGGCATGATGATATCGTTGACGAGGGAAGTCGTGATGGCACTGAACGCGGAACCGATCACTACGGCTACAGCCAAGTCCACGACGTTTCCGCGTAACGCAAACTCTTTGAATTCCTTGAGCATCGTATGTATCCCTCCTTCGGCTAGTACCATTTTTACGCATCCATCTATCTTTTTCAAGTATAGCCATCCCAAAATAAAACGAGACCCCGCATGGAGTCCCGTTTGCCATTATAATTATTTCCACCAGTCATCATGTATGGATGCAGGTTGCTGCCGTTTATGTGTTGTTTTGAAATAACGATCTTCAAGCAGCTTTGCCGTGTTCTCGTCGATGATTTTCCCTTCGAGATAATCATCAATATCCTCGTATTTCAACCCAAGCTCCGCTTCATCTGCTTGCCCTGGCTTTTCATCAAGCAAATCAGCAGTTGGTAATTTCTCATATAAACGTTCCGGGGCACCAAGCTCTATCAGCAGCTGCTTGCCTTGCCGTTTATTCAGGCCGCTGAGCGGCAGAACATCTGCCCCGCCATCTCCGTATTTCGTGAAGAAACCGGTGATTGCTTCCGCTGCATGGTCTGTACCGATGACAAGCAACCCCTTCTGACCGCCAATTGCATATTGGGCAATCATACGCATCCTTGCTTTGATATTGCCTTTATGGTAATCAGCAAGCTTTTCGCCTGCAGCATCTTCGTAAGCATCGGCAGCTTTGATTACAGCCTCCTTGATATTGTATACATAAGACTCGGCCGGATCGATGAATTTCAATGCCAGCTGTGCATCTTCTTCATCCGCTTGCTCCCCATATGGCAAACGTACTGCAGCAAAGGTCACATCCTTGCCTTCGTTTTTCAATTCTTCAATTGCCAGCTGCGCAAGACGTCCTGCCAATGTGGAATCCTGTCCCCCGCTGATACCGAGAACGAAACCTTTAGCACCGGTCTTAAGCAAATATTCCTTCAGGAAGTCGATTCGGCTGCGGATTTCCTGCTTAGCGTCTATTGTTGGTTTTACTTGCAGCTCTTCGATGATTCTTGTTTGATTGGACATGATTTTGCCTCCTCGATGAATAATGATAGTACTCTTTTCCCTCTCAAGCTGGAACGTAATCTATTTATGTATCATGCTCTCTTTCTATAGTATAAACCAATCACCTGATAAAAGCCGAAAAATAAAACCCGCGAATCAGTTCTCCGCGGGCTTCGTATTCAGATATGCCTTCATATCCTCCATCGTCTTTTCCATACGCTGGACATCTATATCAAAATCAAGATCTGTTGAACGAAAGAATGGATCATCAAAAGTGAAAAGCTCTGCAATGTAGTCTTCATAAGCTCGCATCGCAAACAACTCCTTTCCATTTCTTCTTTCGTCTATTCTAGCTCAATTCCCTGCCGAAAAAAACCCATTCAAAGGAACTTATTCACCCTCCCTGCGTTTTAGAACATCCCGTTTATGTCAATAACTTCATTTATGGAACAGAAGGAGGCAGAGAAAAGATGGATTTATATGAATTCATGAAAGAGGGCAATCCCGGGAGACAACAAACCAGACAGCCAGGTATCCAGCATGAGATGGACCCCCTCCCGATTGAGGAATTCGAGCATTGGAAGGGAAGCGGAAAACTGCGGGGCAAGGTGGCTTTGATTACCGGAGGAGACAGCGGTATCGGACGTGCTGTTGCTATCGCGTATGCAAAAGAAGGTGCTGATATTGCGATTTCCTATCTGGATGAACAAAAGGACGCGGACTATGCAAAGAAACGCATCGAGCAAGAAGGTGTCAAATGTATTCTCTATCCAGGGGACATAAGCGATGCTGTGTTTTGTGACAATCTGATCGATCATGTTGTACAGGACTTCAATAAGCTTGATATCCTGGTAAACAATGCTGCACGTCAGGAAGTTCAGAATGATTTGACCGATATTACGCCTGAGCAGTTAGAGCGTACATTCCGTACCAATTTCTTCAGCTATTTCTACCTGACACGTGCTGCGCTGCCGCATCTTGGCAAAGGCAACTGTATCATCAATACATCATCCGTCACACCGTATATCGGCAACCCGACATTGATTGACTATACGTCGACCAAGGGAGCCATCGTCGCTTTTACTCGCTCACTGGCGAAAGGTCTTGCTTCCAAAGGAATACGAGTGAATGGCGTAGCACCCGGACCGATTTGGACACCGCTCATCCCGGCCACCATGCCGCAAGAGACCCTGGGAAGCTTCGGTACCCAAACACCCCTTGGCAGACCCGGCCAGCCTGTTGATCTAATCGGAAGCTATGTGCTGCTCGCTTGTGATGAAGCAGCTTATATTACTGGACAGTTCATCCACGTAAATGGCGGAGACTATATGTCATCTTAAATGAAATAAGGAAGCTGCAGATGCAGCTTCCTTATTCTTTGCTTTTCCAAGCTTGTGTTTTATCATCTTCATCAAATTCGATAATGACATCCGTGACACCTCTATGCTCCATTATCTGAGCTTCCAGACGGTCCTTGATATCATCGGCAGCAGCTACTGTAAGTGCCGGGTCGATCTCCAGTTTTGCTTCTACGTGGAAGGACTCTCCTTCCTTTACCACGGTCATTTCCTGGATATCCTTCACGTCTTTATCTGCAAAAAGAATATTTCCGATTTTGTCGGCCATCTCCTCGTCAGCTTCCCCGATGACACCAGCAGCATTATCAAGGAAAACGCGTCCCACCACTAAAAACATCATTGCACCTATTATGATGGAAGCGATGCCTTCTGCTTGGTAAAACGGTGTATACGCAGCAATCAGGATCGCGATAATGGCAACCAGTCCCCCGCTGGTTGCCACCAAGTCTTCCATGAAAACCAATTTTGTAGCTGGCTTAGCCCGTTTCACATGCACGAAACTCATTGGAATGACCGCAAACCCCTTCGCACCTGATTCACTCTCATGGGCAATCTCACGCATCGCTTTCAGCAGCACATACCCTTCAAGAATACAGCCGAGTGCAAGTACTGTGATACTTATCCATAGTCCTTCTGATTCCGATGGATGCGCCAAGTGCGTAATTCCCTCACGTATCGTTTCATAAGCTAATATCCCGACGATCAGGACAGCCCCAAGTAGCACTAAGTTGACTGCCCGGCCAAACCCTCCCGGGAACCGCTCTGTCGGGGCTTTCTTGCTAAGCGCTGATCCAACATAGACGAATAGCTGGTTAGCAGCATCACCGAAACTGTGCATCGTTTCCGCGAACATTGCCACATTCCCCGTCAGCAGGAAAGCTCCTCCTTTTACAAGTGCAATAACCAGATTGACCATTGCAGCCAATGCAGCTGATTTACTTCCCTGACGTAACAGACTTACATATTCTTTCATGCTGTCTCTTCCTTCTTTGTGGTATTTATATGTAGTAGTTTATGGTAACAATAATTTTAGCATAGCATACATTGAATGCAACACAGACCCGTATGCGCAGCCATTGTGTTTTAGTTTTAGTACAAACGGTTATTCCATATACATGGAACTCAACTTTTTTCACTTGCAGTCTTCAGCCCGACGTGTTAATATCTTGAACAATATACTTTTACAAAGGAAGGAGACACAAAAATGAGAAAAGTAACATTAGAACAGATCTACACGCATCCGATTGCATTGAAATACCTCGGACGCTCCGGGCAGGCTCATGCGATATCGGTAGCGGAAAAAGCCTTGATCATCAGTGAAAGGGAGCAAGTCGATCCAGACATGGCAGTCAAAGCGGCATTGCTGCATGATATTGGTCATTACGAATGGTATCGTGATGGTAAATGGGATTATGATCTTTATAAACAAAACGATATCCACGCCATCAAAGGGGCTGCGCGTGCCCACAAATTATTGATCCGTTTAGGTGAAGATCC
Organism: Terribacillus halophilus; assembly: GCF_900101385.1. Taxonomy (GTDB): domain Bacteria; phylum Bacillota; class Bacilli; order Bacillales; family Amphibacillaceae; genus Terribacillus; species Terribacillus halophilus. The sequence continues at coordinate 67,408 of NZ_FMZB01000006.1, read as the reverse complement.
ACAGGCAGCTAAAGCGATTTCCTTGGCTATCCTTTTGCATACTGACTCGTACTTGCCAGAGCATAACTTGAAGCTTGATCCATTACAGCAAGTGGTAGCTGAAGCAGATACGGCTGATGAAGAAGCTGGCGGCGCACATCATTACAAGACCATTTCTCAGCAGGAAGCACTGAAACGCATCCGCAAATTGGACGCAAGCATCGAGAAGCGCATGATGAGACAAGTCCAGACAAGCTGATCATGACCGCTTCCTCCCCCTTCCTTAAATCTCCTATCTTACCTGTTAAATCTACTCTTCAAAACGTGCAATCTGTCCCTCATTCCGCTATGCTAGACTTATAGTATTCGAGATTACAAAAGGAGAATAGAACTTGCACTGGAAAAGGATTATAGTAACGACCTTGGCTTTGACAGTTGCAGCGTTGATCCTATTCGGCTTTTTGCATATAGAGCAGCTTTCGCCCAATCAATCCACCCCAGCCGATTCCATGGATACACAAGGCATCACCGGCCTCCATCCTACAGTGGAAGAGAACATGCATGAACTAATCGACAAGTCTGCTGATATCGGAATTTCCATCATCATAACAGATGACTATCGTTCCAATGAAGAACAAGACAAGCTGTACGCCCAAGGACGGACAACAGATGGACAGATCGTCACTAATGTCCAAGGCGGAGAATCCATGCATAATTATGGACTCGCCATCGATTTCGCCTTGGAGCCAGAACCGGGAAATGTCATTTGGGATATGGAATACGATGGGAATGAAAATGGGAAATCCGATTGGATGGAAGTAGTCGAAATCGCCAAAAACCTTGGCTTTGAATGGGGCGGGGATTGGCAGGGCTTCAAGGATTACCCGCATCTGGAAATGCATATCGACCAATGAAGAGCGCCCTATAGGCGCTTTTTTGATTATTACACTAAATCCGGGGAAGGCTGTAAGCGAACGATCAATATCGTACACTGCTGGCTCGCCATTAACAGCATGGTTCCTAGCCAATAATGCTTCGCTTATCGTCTGTCTTACTATTGTTGCGGAATTTCATTGATTTGGCTTCTATCCATAAGTTTCTATATGGACTTGATGGTGTTATTACTTCTGGCAAGCATAGTGATTTTCGATAAGTGCGAGCAATCGGGCACAAGCCCATAATAAAGTTATCTAGGTTATAAAACGGCTGAAATAAGATTTTCCACCTTCTGCTTACCTCCCATTTACTGCTTTAGTAAGCTCGATTGCAATAGTTATATACTATGACGTTCTCTAAAAAGAAAAGCGCCCTTAAAGGCGCTTTTTTAGTTAGCAATAACAAGATAGGCACTAAAACTGATAACGTAGATGGCAAAACAGAAAACTGCTACTCGCATGTAATTGCTTGTCAGGTCGAACAACACCTTCAACCCATTGGACAAAATAGCGGCTGCTGCAAGCACAAAGGTAATCCCCAGCATCAGCATAGCGCCTACAAAAGTGATCTGCTCTATTTCCACCCTCTCCTTTTCCATTCCTTACTCTTATAATAGAAGGAAACGGGTACGAACTCCTGTTATTTTGGTAACATTATGAGCAGGGAAGTGACGATTTTGTCACCTATCACAATTCAAGTTGGGAAGGATACAGCGTCATTCCGCCATCGACGAAGAGTGTCGTGCCCGTTACATAGCTTGCTTCCTTAGATGCCAACCATGCCGCTGCTGCTGCAATTTCCTCTGGTTTACCGAAGGACTGCATCGGTATCTTTTTCATCTGTTTTGCTTCATTTTCCGGTTTTGTATCTTTGTTTCGCTCCGTGGCGATCGTTCCTGGTGCAATGGCATTCACACGGATACCCTTGTCTGCATACTCGAGGGCCATTGTCTCCGTCAAAAGCTTGATTCCGCCTTTTGACGCTGCGTAATGACTATCCGACGGTTTCGGAATCTGCTGATGCACACTCGAGATATTGATGATGCTGCCTTTCATATCATGATCCAGCATGTGACGAAGGGCCATTTGCCCGCCAAGGAAGGTACCCGTCAGATTCACATCAATGACACTTCTCCATGTATCTTCATCCATTTCATGAAATGACTCCGGCTTACTGAAACCAGAGTTGTTCACCATTATGTCCACTCCGCCGAATACCTTCAATGCCGCCTCCAGCAATTGCTGTACCTCATCTTTCTTGGATACATCCGCTTGAATGACGATCGCTTCCCCACCTGCTTGACGGATATTTTCAGCAGCTTCGTTAGCACCATCCTCATCTCCGTGATAATTAACAACAACATTCATGCCCTCTTGTCCGAAACGTTCTGCAATTGCCCGCCCGATTCCTTTGGATGATCCAGTGACGATTGCAGTCTTTCCTTCCAGGTCATTGTACATGTCGATACCCTCCCGAATTATGTTCTTCTCTGCTTTTCCCCTAATTCATTTCAAGGAAACTTTTCTACAAAATATGACAAAATAGGACTTTTTGCAGTGAAGCGCTTCACTTCCAGGTACTTCTTACCGATATAAAGAGAAATCATGTGCAGAGGAGCTCGCTTTATGAATTCTACAATTCAGGCAGTAGTCAATATTGCCCCGATTATAAAGGACACACTAGGCCCGACAGCCGCTATGGGCGTACTGGATACCGAGAAGTTTGTATACTATGCACCATCGACAATCTTGACTCTAGACATCGAAGCGGGAAAAACAAGACTGGATGAACATGACGTTTATCTGCGCGCAATCAAAGGGGAACAAATCGTATTTGCCATCACTGAGGATTATGAAGAACTTGGCGCACCTGTCGTCACTTCCATAACTCCCATCCGCGATATGGAGACTAATGAAATTGTAGGCTTATTATCCTTATCCCGTACATTGGAGCATCAAGCTAAGCTGGATAAAGAGCTTAGCAAATTAAATGAAGTGATTGATGCCCTTCAAGGAAAAGTACAGCATGTAGCTGCCCAAGCAGAAGAGCTTTCCGCTACAAGCAGTGACATAAATGCGCAAGCGAATAGCGCCAATCAAAACTCACACCAAATCGGTGAAGTGGTTCAGCTTATTGAACAAATATCCACACAGACAAATCTTCTTGGTCTGAATGCAGCCATTGAAGCAGCTCGGTCAGGCGAAGCAGGAAAAGGCTTCGGAGTTGTAGCAGATGAAATCCGAAAGCTATCCGATAACACAAAGGAAGCCGTCCAAACGATTGGTAAATCCCTAACAGAAATCCGTACCAGCATTGAGAATCTCACACTAAGCATCAATGAAGTATCCACTTCCTCCGAGGAGCAGTCCGTCGTCATGGTTGAATTCATGGATGATATCCAGGCTTTGGATGAAAAGAGCAAACAAATCATCGAAACAATGAAAAAAGTAACGAACCAAGATTAAGGAGGTTATCCATACCATGCACCCTACAGTACAAGCAATGGTCCACTTAGCACCGGAAATCAAAAAGAATATCGGGGAAAACAATGTTGTAACAGTAACAGATAGGGAAAATTTCGTTTATTTCTCTCCTTCTAAAGATTTGGATCTGGGTATCAAGGTTGGCGATTTTGCCTTTACAGAGGAAAATGACCTGCTGCTTCAAGCGTTACAAGGTGAAAAAGTACAAGTACATATTCCAAAAGAACGCTTTGGCATCGGTATGCAAAACACCGCCAATCCTATCCGTGACGAAAGTGGAGAAGTCGTCGGTGTCATCCAGATCACCAAAACGTTGAAAGACGAAGAAGCATTAGATGAAGAGCTGGATGAATTACGTGCAATCGTAAGCAGCCTGCAAGGAAAAGTACAGCAAGTGGCAGCGCAAGCAGAAGAGCTCTCCGCTACAAGTACCGATATCAACAGTCAAGCATCCCATGCGAATGCCAACTCTCAGGAAATCAGCAAGGTTGTTCAGTTAATTGAAGATATCTCGACACAGACGAATTTACTCGGCTTGAATGCAGCCATTGAAGCAGCCCGCTCAGGCGATGCTGGCAGAGGCTTCGGTGTCGTGGCAGATGAGATCCGCAAGCTTTCCATTGGAACGAAGGAGGCTGTCGGAACGATCGGGCAGTCGCTTCAGGAGATACGGACTAATATGGAGAACCTGACATTAAGTATCGGCGAGGTATCCACTGCCTCCGAAGAGCAATCCCGTGTGATGGTAGAGTTCATGGAAGATATTCAGAACCTCGATTCACAAAGCAATGACATCGGACAATATATTAAAGAAATCACCAATTAAAAAATCGCCTCCAAATTGGAGGCGATTTTTTAGATAGACTGTTTATTATTTGGAGCTGCTGGTGTTGTTGTTGTCTTGTTGGTTGTCTTGTTGGTCGGCTGGTTCTTCTGTTCATCCGAAGAACCATTAGCTTCATTCTTTGGCTTTGTCATTGGATTATCCGGTGCACTTTCCGGTTTAGTTTCCATCAGCTTATTGGAAGCTTCCTTCGCTTTGCTGCCGGCATTTTTCAAATCGTCTTTTACTTCTTTCACAGTGCCTAGAGCTGATTTGGAGTCTTCTTGAACGTCATTGACAGAAGACATGATTTCGTTTTGCGCTTTGTCATATACATTCTTGACGTCATTCGCCGCATCCTTGGCGAGCTCCGTCGCATCCTGTACTTTGGACATCACTTGTTCTTTTGTACCCTGCGGATCTTGTTTCGTCTCTTTCACAAAGCTGACAACTGTATCCTTTGCCATGCCGACATTCTGGAATACTTTCTGACGTGTGTGTTTGTTGAGTAAAACGATTGCCGCTCCGGTAACAGCTCCAGCGACTGCGCCAGTCAATAGTTTGGAACCTGCTTTTGCCTGCTCTTTCACTTCATGCTTGTCTACTGTTTGTGCTTGTACCATTATGAACACTCCTTAGACTTTTTTGTTTGCTCTATTGGTGTATACATACCCCTTCCCAATGAAAGTAAACAAAAAACGGGCATTACAATGGCAGCGACCTTTTTTGTTTTTGGACAAAGTAGACCATTTCCTTGAATCCGATATCCTTCAAACGCGCTTTCACTTTATCGAAATCCTCGCCGATCCGGGAAGGTATATGGGCATCGGAACCGAAGGAAATATCCACTCCATAATGCAGCGCCCGCTCAAGGATACGGTCGGAAGGGTACCAGCCGCCGACTGCTTTCGTACTTCCCGATGTATTTACTTCAATGGCGACGCCAGCTTCCCCAATCACCTTCAATGTCTGTTCGATGGCATGATCAGCAGGAATATCAGAAAAAGCCGGATAGAATCCTTTCATCGCATCGATATGACCAAGCACCTGGAATATGCCGCTTCTTGCCGACTGCTGAATCAAATCATAATAGGATTCTTTCACTCTGATATGCTCTGCTTCCGATAAGCCATCCCATCTGCCTTTCTTGAAGATATTCACTTCATCCACATAATGCACCGAGCCGATAATATAGTCGAATGGGTATTTACGGTAATAGTCCGCATATAATGCAGCATGCTGCGGAAAGAAGTCACTCTCCATTCCTAACAGGACATGGATTTGCTCCTTATATTTTTCTTTCAGTTGCAGTACTTCCTGAACATAAGCTTCGAATCCGCTGATCGGCATGGCAATACCAGGATAAAGCTGGTCTTCCTCACTATAGAAATACGGAGAGTGATCTGCGATTCCGATATAGTCCAATCCTTTTTCTATCGCTGCTTTGACGTAGTCTTCTATTTGGCCTTCTGCGTGCCCACATCGATAATGATGTGTATGCAAATCGAATGTCATACACCTGCTCCTTCTGCCACTTGGCTTTTATCTTCCAGGAATTCTTTTATCAGTCGATTGACGATTTCCGGCTGTTCATGATGGACCCAATGCGTTGCATCATCGATGTACACCAGCTCGTAATCGGTACAAAATTCCGTTGATTTCTGGGCTAATTTCTTCAACAGGAATTGATCCTTGATTCCCCAGATGATCTTTGTCGGAACATGGACCATGACTGAATCCTTCTTGCCATACATGCTAATATTGTCCTTTTCCGTCAACGCTCGATACCAATTCAGCATCCCTGTCAGCGCACCTGGCTTAGCCCACGCTTCTTTATAATGATCCACATCCAACTGGGAAAACGCGCCTGCTTGACTGAATTTTGTCAGCGCCATTGCGAGGCGATGATAATCATTGGCTGCCAAAGAACGCTCAAGTGCATCCTGCATTTGGAAAAAAGCCATATAGGAACTCTTGAACCATTGCAGTGGTTCGGTTGCAAGTATTTTCGGCATGCTAGCGGGATGCGGCATATTGATAACAATGAATTTCTCCACATGCTCGGGACGCGTTACTGCCAAATGCCAGCCAACAACTCCTCCCCAATCATGCCCGATGATAATTGCTTTTTCCCTTTGGAAAACGCGCATGACTGAAAGTACATCATCACGTAACATGTCGAGCACATACTTGTCAGCACCTTCTGGTTTATCACTTAGATTATAGCCTCGCTGATCCAACGCCAGCACACGGAACCCCTGCTCCGCAAGCGGCACAATCTGCTCCTTCCATCCATACCAGAATTCCGGGAACCCATGCAGGAGTATCACCAACTCCCCATCATTCGGACCGGCTGCAGCCATATGCAAATTTATTCCATTCGCTTTCACTGTTAATTGCTCGACTCTCATTCGAATCCTCCTATGAAGTATTAACTGCGGGTCAAACCATAATGTGCCAATGCCTGCTGCAAGGAATTATAGAAAGGAATATCCTGCACTTGCCTGTTCCCTCCTAAAATCATCACCGAATCAGGACGGAGACCGGAAACTGCACAATCAATTCCCAGCATATGCAGGATCCCTACCATCTGTCTGAGCTTTTCCCTAACGTATGTCTCCGTAAAACTTGTCCCGGACAGGTCTATGAAGAGTATTTCGATGTCTTTCTCCTTGCAAACTTGCGGTATATATTGAATGATCAGATCTGCCCGCCTTTCACTGATTTGCCCAACCAGGGGAAAAACTCCGATACCTTTCATTATCGGGATAACAGGCGAACTAGTCTTATGAATCTCTTCGCGCTGGCTCTTGATTTTCCTGTCGATCAGCTCATAATAAAATCTTGTAAATTTATTGTTAACCTCATCTAATGCCCGGTGGAGATTTTTCGACCAATGGATGACCATTGCCGGAGTAACATGCTGCCTATGCAATTCAGTGAAAGTTTCGATGAATTCCCAAATGACCGTTCCTGATTTCCCTACCGCTTTCAGCACTTCATGGATCGGCGTATTCGTCTTCACTCGGCTATTCGCTACTCTGTCCACCCATACCTTCACATTTTTATTGTATTGCTCTTCATCTCCCAAGATTGCACTGGCTACAGTCTCAATTGTCATCCGGTGCTGTTTCCGGAGTTTCGCACGCATCTCATCACCAGCATCCTCTGCATAAATCGAATTCTTGTAATCATATAACAAAGAGGCCCACCGATCCGTTATTTGAGGAGCGCTATCCATGATGTAGTCGTAAAGTGCTTCATTTATGTCTAGCATGCGAATTCACCTTCATCTTCATGATTTTCCTTCATTATATCGAAACAAGGTAAACGCTTCTATCATGAGCATATGAAAAAGAGCCTGCAGACGCAGACTCCTTCCATCTAACTATGTAAAAACTCCCGCACGAAAAAGGATACCCCCAAGTAACTTTTATGCACGGTTCAGCACATCAACCATTAATTCGAGGAAACGATCTGCTGCGACTTCCATACATACTTGGACATTCTCCTGCTTACCCCATTTTCCTTGGCGGTCCCACACAGTCTGACCATCACAGTATGTACTGTTTGTTTCCACTGCAACTGAACACGATGCCTTTTCAACCAAGGTTGGATCGATGAGCACCCCTACTGCCAGCGGATCATGCATGGCACATGCCCATATTCCGTTCTGTTCATAGAATGCTTCTCGATATGTAGCTGTACTCGTTTTCACAAAATCATGCAGCACCGGATGCTGAATTGCACCGATATACTTCTCTGTGAGCAAAGCCTTTTTTGTGACGTCCAGCCCAACTTGGGTTAGTTTCGGTATACCAGCTTCCAAAACAATGGCTGCAGCTTCCGGATCGGCAAACATATTGAATTCTGCAACCGGCGTGACATTTCCAACTCCGTTGATAGCTCCGCCCATGTAGATGACTTCTTTTACATTGTTTACAATGGCTGGTTCCCGTTGAATGGCCAAAGCCAGGTTGGTAAGCGGTCCAGTGCAGACAATTGTGATATCCCCGGGACTTTTCATGACTTGCTCGACCATAAAAGCAGCTGCATCTCCATCTGCTAGCTTTCGATTGGAGACAACATCCTGCAAGGCTCCGCCAATTCCATCCGTCCCGTGCACCTTATGCTCATAATGCGGCTGGCGTTTTAACGGTTTATCACTACCTTGGACTACCGGAATCACAGGTGCATCAATTAGATCCAGCACCTTACATGTATTCCTTGTTGCGGCTTCCAACGAAACATTTCCGCAGGCAGTGGTGATACCGATAAGCTCTAACTTTTCACTTTGCACTGCCATAAGAATCCCAATTGCATCATCAATGCCTGTATCCACATCCAAAATCAGCTTTTCCCTCATAAAACACCCCAAACACGAACATTTTTTTATTAAAAATCATAATTCCAATTAAATTATACATATTATTTGGAATAATTAAAAGAAAAGTTCGGCAAAAAGGATACAGATCGTCGATTGATCTGTATCCTTTACACATACTCTATTCGTTCCCGCTGCAGCTTTGCTTGCTTAACTGCTGCTTTCGCACGGTACAGCCTTGTCTTCACTGTTGCTTTGGGCAAGGATAAAGAAGCAGCAATTTCACTCTCTTTCATTTCATTCACATAGCGCAGTGCCAGCACTTCTCTGAGCTTCGGCTTCAATTCCCGAATGTCCCGCTCAAGTTCTTGCTGTGTCTCCCGCAATTCGACTTCCTCGATGACGATATGCTCAAGATAATGCTGCTCCAGTTCCCAGCTGGCAAGCTCCATACTGATGAACTTTCGCTTTCCTTCTTTACGCAGCATATCGATTGCCGTGCGGGAAGCAATTGTTGCCAGCCATGCACCCGCCTTTGCCATATCGTCCAGCTTATCCAGATTCCGATAAGCTTTAATGAACGTTTCCTGCGCCGCATCCTCCGCCAGCTGTGCATCACGCAGCACCTTCTGGGCTGCGTGATAAACTCGCTGATGGTAGAGCGAATAGATATGCTGAAACAACGACTCCATCACATATACACATTCGCTTGCCACGTTTTATTCCTCCAATTGTTTTTTGATAGATTCTGGCAGGTCTTCGTATTCAATCGACAGCTCATCCTGCAAACTTCTTCCCCTGTCGAGGTTGAACGTTACATAATAAGAATCCTCTTCTTCACTGTAGTAAATAGCATGATCGAGTATATGCTTGATATCTTCTTGATCCTCAACCATCATGGTATTGTTTCGTTCAAAATTCTCTAATTTGATACTGGATATATCTTCTGGATACACATGTAAATCGTCATACAGTCCCGCATCTTTCAATACACTGATGGTATTCTTATAACTATCATCAAATTCGACATAATAGTAACCTTGCTCTTTATTTGTCAATAGATCCATAGAATAAGTACGCACTTCTTCTAGATCAGTTTGTGGATCCGCAAGCTCAATATCTTTTCTAACAGCTTCTATAAGCCTATCGATCAATTCACGATCTGATATGGTAGTGCTGCTTTGTTTAATATTATTCGGCTGCACATCCACACCATACACTTCACTCGACGCTATATTGAAAACCGGATTATTCGCATGCTTATACGCGTTCAATCCCTCGATTTCGTATTGCAATTTTTTAAGCTCCGGATCATCATCAAGTGCATACGTATAAGATCGGCTCACCTTACTTCCGTTTTTCATCTCATATACAATGAACGTGGTACGCTGATCTCCTTCATACCAACCGTTTATTTCAGGAGTTTCTATAGCTCGTTCATGTAACTTCTGAACCAATTCGATTTCTCTTTTGTCCGTGAAGTATAATGGCTTGATGCTTTGATCTTCCACGTCTCCTGTGTAGTTATAAAATTCTCCAAAATAAACTTGTTTTACAGCATCAGCTGAAGGAATCTTATTATCATAGTTCCCTTTTACAAGGTTGGTTGCAACCATCACAACAGCCAAGAAAATCACGAATACCAAATATGATTTATAGCTGCTGTATATACGCCATGTTTTCTGCAGTATTGCTTCGGCGATGATAAAACCAATCAGCGATCCTCCTGCATAGCCGAATATCACCCAAGCGAATGAGGAAGACATCACATGGAAATAGAACCCTCCTGCCATCATAAAGCAGAAAGTTACGCCATAACGGAAGACAGGTCGCATAAATGGATACACGATTGCTTGGGATGTTGCTTCCATTCGGCGGTGAATATACAGCCATAATGCTGCCAAGTACAAGAGGATACCTGCAACTGCGTAGGCAGACATGATAACCCAAGATAAATTCAGGGTAGCAGTGAAGTTAACAAAGAAATAAGAGATTGGCGAAAATTTATGAATTGCCAATTCAAAATAATAATCAACTGGAAAACCAACGAATAATACACCCATGTTTGCCAGCACTAAAAGGACAAGACCAGCTGGAAGCAAAATAAAGATATACGTGAGTATGAAATGCATGGAGAACATACCCGTTATCATCCCTGTGAATACCGTGGCAAGCAGCATAAGGATATTCAGGAATAGCAGCATGCCCAGCCAGGCAAAAACATGCAGGGCAGTGAAATAATCTCCTATACTACCAAAAGCACGTAAACCAAAAAGAATCAGTCCATTAAGCAAGATTGGTATAATCAACAGTACCATTCCCACTATCAAATGATGATGGAACAAGGACACCCTTTTAATAGGCATACTGTGAACGAAATCGGATACCTGTTTTTTATGCAAGTAACGCAGCAGTAATATTCCCAAAAGCACTGGTACTGTTATAGAAAGAAGCCATTGGAGATCAGGGGAATAAAGGAATAGATTCCCTTTTTCCATATACTTCCTCGTTTGTGGATCCGAGTACTGAATGATGATTTGTAGTGGCAAAATAAGCAATAAAGCCAAAAAGTACAGCACGCTAAGCCAGCCACCCTGACGGATGTCGTGCAAAATGATCTGTTTCTTAATCGAGGATGTTTTCGATGGCATAGCCAGCACCTCCCATTTCGTAAATAAAGATCTCTTCCAGGGAAAGCGGGAGCATATCGAGCACGACTGGATTCTGCGCCGTAAGTATCGTCTCCACTTCCTGGAGGTCTGCTTTCACGATCAGCAGATGAATGCTGCCGCGTTTTTCCTGATGCAGGATGTTCAGTTTTTCCAGGAAGCTCATATCCTGACCTTTTCGCAATGCGAATTGAACCTTCTGCACTTCCGTCTTCATATCATCCAGATTACGCTCCAAAATCATCTTCCCTTTATGTAAGATACCGACGTCATCACATAGGTTTTCCATCTCGCGCAGATTGTGGGAAGATATGAGTACGGTCATTTCCCTCTCCGCGACATCATTGATGAGCAGGCCTTTGATCCGCTGCCGCACGACAGCATCCAGCCCATCCAGCGGTTCATCCATGATCAAAAAATCAGGCTTTGCTGCCAATGCCAGACAAAAGGCCACTTGCCGCTGCATACCTTTGGAAAATGTTGTGACTTTCTTATTCTCCAGCTTGAATTGGCTGATCAGCTGATCATATCGCTGCTGGTCCCAATTGTCGTACATATCGGCATAATACTGTCCCATTTGCTTCACGGTGTATTGCGGGAAAAAGTAAAGGATATCCGGCATGAAAATGACACGCTGTTTCAGCTTTACATTTTCAAATACAGACTTACCGTCAACCAGCACGCTGCCTTTGTCTTGCTTCAAAATACCAGCAAGGATACGCATGATGGTTGTCTTCCCAGCACCATTCGAACCTAACAGGCCATAGATTGTTCCTTTTCTCACTTGGAAACCGACCTGATCCAGTACTTGCTTCCGGTCGAATTTCTTACTGATCTCCACTGCTTTGATCATGTGTCGCTTCCTCCCCCATTACGCAGCTGCTGCTCCACAACATCTCGAATCTCATCTATTGTCATGCCGATATACAGCGCTTCGGTCAGCAGTTTTTTCAACTCTTCCTCCATTTGCTTCACTTTATGCGGATTGACTTTTGAACTAATCGCGTTCACGAAACTCCCCCGTCCCTTTACGGAATAAATCAATTCCTGATTCTCTAATTCACGGTACGCTTTTTGGATTGTATTCGGATTGATCGTCAGCTGCTGGGCAAGTTCCCGTACCGAAGGGAGCTTTTCGTCTGTATCCAGCACCTGATTGATGATCAGTTCCTTGAACTTATCCACGATTTGTTCATAAATCGGCTTGCCGCTTCGCAAGTCAAGTTCAAACATGAATTCACCTCATTCAGGCTTCTGTATTAACTGTATTAGTTATAGTAGTACGCTTGATACACTGTAGTATACACCAACGTCTACCAATTGAAAAGAACTTTCTTCCAAAAAACAAAAAAGAAAGGAGACCCTTTCTAAATACGAATAATATGGATGTCCGGCACCGCAGAACACTCCGTTTTCGTGTGGGCGGCTGGTTAGCCTCATCATGCAGTACTCAGCGAGTGTAATTACTGCTGCATATAAATAAACCGAACTAGAGGGCGAATCTAATTTGATCTGCCCTCTAGTCCGGTTTTCCATAAGCTAAATTAAGCATAACTTTCCAATTGCTTCTTTCGCACCAAAAGTATCGTACCCATTTATTGAGAACATGAAAAACCGCACCAATCAAGGATTGGTGCGGACATAAGCACAAAGTTAGCCAATGCCGATAATGTTGAAACCTGCGTCCACATAAACGATTTCACCAGTCACACCTCGGGATAGTGCACCCAAAAGGCCAACAGTCATATCGCCGACTTCTTCGGCAGACACATTACGGCGAAGCGGTGCTGTTTCTTCCACTTTGGACAGAATGTCATTGAAAGAAGGTACACCTTTTGCGGCCAAAGTACGGATTGGACCTGCAGAAATGGCGTTGATACGGATATCATCCGGACCAAGGTCATTTGCCAGGTAGCGTACGCTTGCTTCCAAGGCAGCCTTCGCTACACCCATGACATTATAGCCTTGAAGTACTCGGTCAGCTCCGAGATAGCTCATCGTCACGATTGAACCACCTTCGGTCATCAGCGGGCGGACTGCCTTCGCTACCGCTACCAGCGAGTAGGCACTTGTATCTTGTGCAAATGCATAGCCATCACGGGAAGTATCGATGAAATCGCCGTTCAAATCTTCTTTATGCGCATGGGCAACGGAATGTACCAAGCCGTGGACAGTTGTGTATTTTTCCTTGATTTCAGCAAATGCAGACGCGATGCTTTCATCATCATTCACATCACATTGAATGACTGCTGCTTCCATCTCGTTTTTCTCCAACAGCTTGTTCAACTTTTTGGCAGAGCGATCCTGACGATATGTAAAAATCAATTTCGCACCTGCTGCATATAAGGATTGTGCAACACCCCATGCAATACTGCGATCATTCGCCACACCCATGATGACGATGTGCTTATCCTTTAATTGTAGAAAATCCTTCATATCCATTCTCCTTCTATATGAACAGATTCGTTCACGTTTTCTACCGCCTATCATAACAGAAAACCGGAATGAAAGGAATGACACGTCTTTTCAGACAAGTCACACTTCTATATAATGGACTGTGGAAATAAAAACCAATCCAACGCGGGGTGAAATGATGGCTAATATGCCTCCCAATAAATCCGAGGATCTCTTTGAACGAAAGCTTCAGGATTTATTTGCGCAAGGCTACATATCTGACGAAGCATACACAAGTGTTTTGACCGGTTACCGGACAAAACTGGTTGGTGATGCCTCCAAACGCAGGGAGACACAGATTAAAAAAGCAGCATCTCCTGTGCCGCAAACAGCTGCAGCCATAGAGCATATGCAAGCTTCACGAAAACCTGCTATGGCCAAAAACGCATACTCTCACCAAAAGCAGAAAAAACAAAAGACTCCCGAACAAATCCGGGAACGCAATCTGACAATCATACTTGTTCTCGGAATCATCATGCTTTTCTTCGGCGGATTGTATCTTGGAACTTCCAATTGGGGGAACTTTTCTTCTTTAGGAAAAGTGCTGTTAATCAGTTTGATTCCTTTCCTTTTCGCCGGCTTGAGTTATATCAGCTATAAAGTTGCCATACCGCAGACTGCTTTTGCCTTTTTGATGCTGGCAGCCTTGTTCGTACCAATCGTGATTTTCTCTGCTTCTTATTATCAGCTGTTCGGCAGCTATTTGTCCTTCGGTGGTGATGGAGCGGCCTTGATTGGCACCATAGCGGCATTGGGATGTACTGCCTTGTACTATTCCGTGGCAGCACGTACAGGGTCCAAAGCATTCATTTGGGTGACTTATGTCGGTTTATCGACCACACTGATCTCTGCATTGTTGTATATGACGACTACGTATAGCGCCTTCTTATTTTGTTTACAGCTGGCCAATTTCCTGCTGCTTCTATTCGAGCGAACGATTCGCAAATCACTTAATTTGCAGGCTTTAAAGCGATACTGGCCCTACTATTTGCAGATGAAGCTTGGCACGGAAGCCGTCATCACCATCATTCTCATGAGCAGCGCCATTACTTATGATCTTACTGTGCTGTTGATCGGAATCAACGCATTGATTTTGGCTGCCAAGAATTTCAGCAGACTTTACCATTTCGGCTTCATGGCTTTTACGTTGATTTCAGGCATCTTGCTGCTACTGGAGTTCGATTCTTTTTTCAACATGTTCCTGGGTCAATTCCTGTCCGTAGGTTTCATTTTAGTCTTGCTGACATGGAATATGCCAAGGTGGTTGCAAATAGTCTATGAATGCTTGATTCATGCTATTAACGGATTTATTTTTCTTATTTTCACAAGTCTTATCTATTATTTTGTGTTCGACTGGGCGTACTTGATCGGAATCTTATTCCTGCTTGTCCAATATACGGTTTGGACGGCAGCGTCCCGCAATGTCTATTACAGCTATCCAAGTGTCGGGCTGATTCTAGTAGTCTTTTACTGGCTGCTTTATATGATCGATGCACCGACTTGGCTGTATACTGGCACCTTTGCAACCTTGGCTTTCATCGGGTTGGCATACTGTTATATTTGGCCGGGAAAGACTTTTTTGAGGTCATTCCAAAAAACGATCAACTGGGTTGCAGTCGGCTTGGTGATTCCTCTATTCTTTGTGAATCATCATTACAGTCTGTATGAGGCAAATAGCTACCTTCTCTTATTGGTGGCCGCAGCTGGCTTTTTCTGCTACCGCAAAGAAAATACAGAAATCGTGCTCATCAGTAAGATCATTACACCTGTCAGTTTGATTGCTGCCTTGTATCTTGGCGGTTACCGCTTATATGCTGAAAATGAATTTTATCAACAGCAATTCGGGATTCCCGGGCACGCAACGTTGATCGCTATCGTAGCTTTGGGCATTGCCTTCCTAAGCCGTAAATACCAATATCAACCTATGTTTTTGTCGTTCTTTCTAACTGGCCAGATTTTGCAAAGCTTGGCAGCTTTACTGGCCATCTTATCCTGGAATCTGCCTGCTGTAACCGTCACTTTGGTCACACTCATCAATGTAGGGATCCAGTTCATTGCACTCACTATATTCCGCAAGCATCCACTGTGGGCTGCTCTGCTTGGTTCCATCATCGTGTCGTATGCCTCTTTGCAGGATTTAGTTGGAATCGAAGGTCCGAATGCAACGGCAGCCTATCTAATAGCATGCGCTGTGCTTTTGTTCGCTGGAAGCCTCTTCATGCAGAGAAGAATTCCGATTGGCGCCGTTTATTTCTTCTGGTGCAGTCATGCTGTCGCTGCATTCGCCATCATGTGGGTGTTCTTCGCGCAAAGTATCGATCTGGTTCCGCCGGCCTGGCTTTTCCTGCCGCTCGCCCAGTTCGTTTTTTCAGCACATCAGACAAAGAGAATGGCAGAAAGGTTCATCTTTGCCAATGTCAGTATTTTCATGGTCTTCATCCTGGCAACCACGCATCTGTATCAGTACACGAATTTGACGCATCTGATGACGTTATCTATGGCATTGACAGCAATCTGCACAGCCAGTGTTTATGCATTGCTGCCTGTGTGGCGTGATTTCCTGCGCTTCAGCCTTCTGGCAGTTTATAATATGATGCTGCTGTTCGCTCTAGCCGAACTCACTGTTTCGTTCTCTTGGCAGATCATTTTATTATCCATCATTGTCGGGATTATCGCAGTTTATCAGCAGTATAAGTGGCAGCTGGACCTCGTTTCTTCCAGCACCTTGTTCCTGCTTTTAGCTATTATTCTTTTGTATGGAACAATCGGCGAGGAAGCCCGGACAGCTTACTTACTGCTCGCAGGCGCAATAGCTTTGGCTGTTACCAGCTTCAGCAACTACCAATCTTTTGTTGCCAAAGCAGAAAAGCACCCTGTTTGGAACAGAGTGGATGTTTACCGGATCTCAGCCATCGTGTATGCACTCATCGGGAGTCTGGCCGGTGTCAACGCCTACGAATCCGGCTTGGCGGATACACTGTTTGGTTTGACGATCCCGGCATTGTTGTTCGCAATCAGCATGTACACGGCACCTGCAGCCGAAAAGCGTTATGTCCGGTTGGCTGCCATTATATCCTGTCTGTATCCTTATCTGCTTGCTCTGCAGATTGCAGATATCAGTCCGTATTTATCGGCAGAGTTACACGTCGTTCCGGTTGCCTTGCTCGTCCTGATCATTTTGCGGTTGTTCTTTTACGATCCTGAAGTAACGCCGCATATTGAGCTGATTTTGCTATCCATCGGCTTTGGCGTACTGGTGATAGATGGATTGTCTACCATGACGATTTATGATGCACTGTCCCTTGGCAGCCTTTCCCTGGCAGCAGCGGTCATCGGATTTTTACGAAAATATCGTGCATACTTCCTGACTGGGACAATCACCGTTGTATTCAATTTATTCTTCAACACGCGCATGCTTTGGGGCAGTGCGCCGTGGTGGCTTTACCTCATCGGGGCCGGCTTATTGCTAATCGCTTCAGCGAGCTACATGGAATACCAGAAACAGAAGCACGACAAAACCACTGAATCCTTGCTGAAAGCCGGCAAGTCCAGATGGAAACAATGGTTCAAACAATATAAATAAACGAAGGCAGCTGTCTGGAGACGACAGCTGCCTTTGTTTTGATCAAAAATCAAATTCATCCGGATGCGGTCCGCTTCGCGTACCGTCATCCAATTGGTCCAAGCGCTCCATATCCGCTGGCTCAATCTCAAAATCGAAGATGTCTTTGTTTTCGATGATTCTTGAATCTGTCATGGACTTAGGAATCGTGATGACACCATGCTCGATATCCCAGCGAAGAACGATTTGTGCCAAAGACTTACCGTATTTGCTGGATAGCTCTTGCAGCAAGGGATGTGCAAGGAGTTCCCCATTCATAAGCGGAGACCATGCTTCCAAAAGTATTCCCTTCCTATCCGTATACACTCGGAGTTCTTCTTGGATCAAACGCGGATGGAATTCTACCTGATTGACTGCAGGCACGATAGATGCTGTACTTAGCAGTTCTTCCAGGTGATGCACTTGGAAGTTGCTGACGCCGATGCCCTTCACTTTCTCGTCTTTGTAAAGTTCCTCCAGTGCTCGATATGGCTCTTTGAACCTATCTTTTCCTGGCCAGTGGATCAAATAGAGATCCAAATAGTCCAGCTGCATCTTTTCCAAACTTTCTGCATAGGCTGCTTTCGTCTGTTCAAACGTCAGACCTGCATTCCACACTTTGGAGGTGACGAACAACTCTTCCCTTTTCACCACGCCTGCTTCTATGGCCCGGTTGATCCCTTCCCCCACACTTGCTTCATTACCATAAATGGCCGCTGTATCAATGCTGCGATAGCCTTGTTCGATAGCGAAATAAACTTTATCAGCCAGTTCCTTTCCATCTTCCACACGAAAAACGCCGTAACCTAACATCGGCATCGATATGCCATTATTGAGCTTTACTGATTTCACGATATACTTCTCCTTTGTTTTCAAGTTTTCTCGAAATAGCTGTTAAAACAGCTGCTGTACCAACCATGATTGCTGCCACCCAGCTTGTATGGAGGAGATCGAATTGATCTGAGATCATTCCACCCAAATAAGAACCGAGGGCAATCCCTGCATTGAAAGCAGCGATATTCCAAGCAGATGCAACATCGACGGCCTGCGGTACAAGCCGCTCTGCCAGCACGACGACATAGGACTGCAAACCTGGCACATTCATGAAAGCGAATAATCCCATCAGCAAAATAAAGACCAGCCCAAGCCATTTGACAGGCAAAGTAATGTACAGTGCTGCAAGTACGATTGCTTGGATGGCAAACATATAAAATAACGCATGGACGGGCCGTTTATTGGCAAGCTTGCCTCCAGCAATATTTCCGATAGCAACTGCTATTCCGTACACAAGCAACAGCCACGTCACGGTCTCTGGCTGGAATCCGCTTATATGCTGGAGCAATGGTGATAAATACGTAAAGACGACGAATGTACCGCCGTAGCCAAGCGCCGTGATAATAAGAACAAGCAGGATAGGCACCGATCGCAAAAGGCTTCCTTGATCTTTCAGATGAACTTTCACACCTTTGGGAAGGGTATTCGGCAGCAGCGCCAAATTAGCCAAACAAGCGAGAAGCCCGATCACTACAATAAATAAAAATGCCAGTCGCCAATCGAGCTGCTGCCCGATGAACGTGCCGAATGGAACGCCAGTGATGGTCGCAACTGTTAGTCCTGTGAACATGATGCTGATGGCTCCAGCTCGCTTATCGGGCGGAACCAGACTGGCAGCGATTGTCGAACCGATCGACATGAAGACACCATGCGCCAAAGCTGATATAAAACGCGCCATGAGTAAAATGGACATACTCGGAGCGGCAGCGGCTATACTATTACCTATCAAAAAGACAAGCATGACCAAAAGAAGTAGCTTCTTTTTCGGTATCCTGGAAAGCATCGGTGTCAGGATCGGCGCACCGACCACGACCCCGATGGCATATAGGGATACGGTAAGTCCGGCCGCCTGCACTGATGATTGAAAGTCATCCGCAATCAGCGGCAACAGACCCACACTGATGAATTCTGTCGTGCCGATCGCAAAAGCAGTAATAGCCAAAGCAATCAAAGCAAAGGTTTGTTTTCCTTTCATACTACGTTTCCTTTCCGGTTTTTTATCTCCCGCTTCTGCTGGAGTAATGTTATTATGTCGTATGGGGTACAGCTTGAACAGTACGTACTTTTTTGTGCTATAGGCACCTTTCAGTACCTATCAAGGAGGAATCAGCTTGAAGAAAAAATACAATATTTCCGTGGAAGCAACGCTGGAAGTGATCGGTGGTAAATGGAAAACTGTCATTCTATGTCATCTGACTCACGGTAAAAGAAGGACAAGCGAATTGAAGCGGCTTATGCCGAATATCTCCCAAAAAATGCTCACACAGCAGCTCCGGGAGCTGGAAGCTGATGGTATCATCACTCGCATCCAATACCATGAGCTGCCGCCGCGTGTCGAATATGAGCTGAGCGACTATGGCTGGAGCTTGAGAGGAATTCTTGATTCCTTATGCAGCTGGGGTGAATCGCATATCGTCAAAGTGTACGGTAATAAAGAGGATTATCTCGAAAAAACATATCTGAACGAATAAAAACAGCTATAGCATTTACGCTATAGCTGTTTTTACTTAGAACACCTCAATGTTTACTTTGTTATCCTGCTCTGCTTTTACTTGCTCCCCTTCCTGGAAGATAACTCTCTCGGCAGCCCCCAGATTCGTGAATACAATCGGTGTCATCAAGGAGGGAACTTGCGTCTTTATACTAGAAAATTCGGCTTCTACAAGCTTCTGACCCGCAGTAACCCGATCTCCCTCTTTCACGAAGACATGAAAACCTACCCCTTTCAAATTCACCGTTTCCAAACCGATATGGATCAGTATTTCGCGACCGTTGTCGGCCAGTAATCCAATCGCATGCTTGGTCGGGAAGACATTGATCACTCTTCCATTCACCGGAGAAACAACCGTGCCTTCAGTCGGCTCGATAGCAAACCCATCCCCCATCATCTTTTCCGAGAATACATGATCAGGCACATCCTCCAAGTAACGAAGCGTTCCGGTCATCGGGATGACAAAGACGTTTGCTTTTGGGTCATATTGAAAGGGATTCGTCATGATATTTTCAATCTGCTTGCCAACTTCTACAGCTGGAGCAGCTTCTGCCTGCGGGGTTGGCATCTTCCCAAGAATGATATCCTGTATCTGTTCTTTCAGGCCCTCCGATATAGGCCCGAAGATAGCCTGCATATTATTGCCGACTTCCAGGACACCTGCTGCGCCAAGTTTTTTCAATGCATCTTTATCGACCTTGTTCTTATCATGTACTGTCACACGCAGACGTGTGATACAAGCGTCCAAATGCTTGATGTTTTCTTTATCCCCCATTGCTTCCAGCACATGATAAGATAATTGACCTGTCCGTACACCTCTACCATCTCCATCCTCTGCCACCTCTTTTTCACGGCCTGGTGTCATGAGGTTGAATTTACGGATAGCGAATCGAAATCCAAGATAATAGATGACTGCAATAGCCAATCCCACCGGAATGACCAGCCACCAATCCGTCCGGTTCGGCAGGATTCCGTAAAGGAAGAAATCAATGAACCCTCCGGAAAAAGTCATCCCGATTTTGACGTTCAGAATGTGCATCGTCATGAAGGACAATCCAGCAAATACACAGTGTACAGCAAACAATAATGGTGCTACGAACAGGAAGGAGAACTCCAGCGGCTCGGTTATACCAGTCAAGAAAGACGTCAATGCTGCTGAACCCATCAGACCTGCCACGACTTTTTTCCTAGTCGGACTTGCTTCGTGATAAATAGCCAAAGCAGCAGCTGGCAAACCGAACATCATGAACGGATATTTACCAGTCATGAAAGTACCTGCTGTCAGTTCAACGCCATCTCTGATTTGTGCCATGAAAATACGCTGATCGCCGCGGATCAATTCACCAGCGGTATTCGTGTAGCTGAAAAACTCATACCAGAACGGTGAATAGAATATATGATGCAAACCAAAGGGAATCAAGGCTCGCTCGATGACCCCGAAAATGAAAGCTGTTAGTGTCATGTTAGATGATAACAGACCATTAGAGAAGCTATTCAGCGCATTTTGGATCGGCGGCCAGACGACGAGCATCATCAGACCCAGAGCCAAAGCCGCAAGCGATGTGACAATCGGGACAAAACGTTTACCCGCGAAGAAACCTAGATACTGCGGCAATTCGATTTTATAAAACTTATTGAACATGATAGCTGCCAGCACCCCGACAATGATACCGCCGAATACACCCGTGGCGAGTGTCGGTATCCCGAGCATCGATGTATAAGCCGGATTATTTCCTGCAATGAATTCTGCCCGCTCTACAGCATCAGCCGGGATGCTTCCATTAGCGATGAGTACCGCACTCATCGTTGCATTCATGATAAGATAACCAATGATTGCAGCAATACCTGCCACGCCATCACCATTAGCAAGCCCGATGGCAACGCCGACAGCAAATAACAGCGGCAAGTTGTCAAATACGATATCCCCCGCACTTTGCATGACAGAAGCAATCAGCTGCATCCAAGTACTGTTCAGGAATCCGATATTACCTATCAAATCAGGGTTCTGCAGCGCATCACCCAACGCGAGCAAAATACCCGCAGCAGGAAGGATCGCCACAGGAAGCATGAGTGCCCGGCCAATTTTCTGCAAGACTCCAAAAGCGTTTTTCATCCTATTCATCTCCATCACAAATTATGGTAACGGTTACAATCCAGCCAATAAAAAAGCACGAGAAATAAAGAAAATAACACAAAAAGAATATAATTCTTTCTGCGCATCCTTTATCCTCATGCCTGATCAAATCAGTTACACGTACAAATGCAATGCACCTTATAATTTATTGGTCAAACGGTACAAGTGCAAAGTGAGATAGACTGCCTCTGCTTCTTGTACTGGACGCTTTAACGTATGTTGTAATATTTTGACTAACTTCCAAGCCGTATTATAGCACAGCGGATATTCGGTTTTCAATAGATTCATAATCTTTTCCGGCTCCCTAACTTCCTCTCCCCGTTTTATCCGGTCGATCGCAAAACGGAAATGACGGACAAGCCTTATATAATTTATGCTTTCCCGATCCACTGTAATAGCCAAACTCCCCTCGATCACTTGGAACATCTGTGCAATCAGTCTCGTATATTGACTAAGTTCTCCTACAGGCTGGTTGATGCAAGCACTGTGAATATGCAGGGCGATGAAACCGATCTCACTTTCGGGCAGCTGAATGCCGAGCCGTTCATTCAAAAGTGAAACTGCCTCACTTGCCACGCTGTATTCCTTCGGATAGATAAATTTTGTTTCAACTGCAAATGGGTTCTTAATACCCAAACCTTCTTCCAGACGTTTCATCGCAAAAGCCAAATGATCTGTCAATCCAACGTGGATATGCTCATTCAGCGGCTGTTCCATCCGCTCTGTAATCATACGGATCACATCATTCATCACCGCAACCAGTTCTTCATCGATATGATCCAGCATCTGCTTGTAGCTGTTCTGCTCCTTTTCATCCTGAAGCACAAACAACTTTTCAAATTCGCCCTCCTCCAGCCTGCTGCCTGCTTTTTTCCCGAAACCGACGCCTTTACCGATCAGCACAACTTCTTTTGTCTCCTCATTTTCGGCAATCAGTACATTATTATTCAATACCTTCTGGACAGAAAAGGATTTCCCCATAGACTTTCTCCTTTTTTATTCATACCGCCATTGTAATAGATATTTAGTCCTTTGTGTAATTTTTTTGTATCCGCTTTCTTCCCTAAATAGAAAAAATGCATAGCTATTTTATGCTATACACTTCTTTATACTGGCTCTGGTATCGATGTATGCAATAAAATATCTGCGAAATTACGCGTTACCGGCAAGGCATCATCCAAGCTTCGGGAAGTACCGTACGCATAAAGGAACGGACTGTGTTTCTTTTTCCTGATTGCAACTCTTAAGCTTGCTTCCTTGTATTTTTCCCGGACATCCATACAGGCAAGCAACTGGTCGAAGGTCAGGATAGCGATTTCTCCCCCAAGAAGATCTTTTTTACTGCAAATCAGCACGAAAAGCTGGTCACGTTCTTCGTCAGACCACTGCAGCAGCCGTACCCTTTCTTCTTCTGAAAAACGAAAATTCCATGTATTAGTCGTACTTGTCGCATATTTAGAGTAGACTTTCATCCGATTCGAACGTGTTTCAAGCTGGTAGACGCGCCTTTCCTTACTTTCCTCGATCAGCGCCGGAACGATCTGCATGGACACAAGCTTGGAGAGGAAGGCACCATAATAATAATCATATTTGTTCAGCATACTATCATTGCTCCTGTCTATGTTGTGTCAACAGTATAGCATGACGAAAGTATATTTTGCAGATACATCTGTTACCAATGGTAACTTGCTTACGAATGAGCATTTTGTTTGCTACCCTTTTCACAAGTCTCTAGAATAAAGTCCATATAAAGGAGGAATAGTTCCCTATGAATGAAAAATACGCTTCACTTTTCGAAAGTTTGACTTTACCAAATGGCGTTACGTTGAAAAACCGATTCGTACTCGCCCCGATGACACATTACTCTTCGAATCCTGATGGTACGATTTCCGATCAGGAACTTCCATATATCGCCCAGCGTTCCAAGGATATCGGCTTGGTCATCACTGCTGCATCCAATGTATCTGACAGCGGGAAAGCATTCCCTGGACAGCCTTCTGTTGCCCACGATACAGACAT
Organism: Terribacillus halophilus; assembly: GCF_900101385.1. Classification (GTDB taxonomy): domain Bacteria; phylum Bacillota; class Bacilli; order Bacillales; family Amphibacillaceae; genus Terribacillus; species Terribacillus halophilus. The sequence continues at coordinate 43,441 of NZ_FMZB01000006.1, read as the reverse complement.
TCCTGGCTTGAAAAAGCAGGCAGACACAATCAAGGCTGAAGGAGCAAAAGCAATCATCCAGATCCACCACGGCGGCCGTGAAGCAGTTGCTGATCTTGTGCCTAATGGAGATGTTGTTGCCCCTAGTGCTGTTGAAAAAGAAGGCGCAGCTACTCCGCGCGCATTGGAAACAGCTGAAGTACAGCAAATTATAGAAGATTTCGGTGAAGCTACTCGCCGCGCTATCGAAGCAGGTTTTGATGGAGTAGAGATCCATGGTGCTAATGGCTATATCATTCAGCAGTTCTTCTCTCCATTCTCCAATCGTCGTGACGATGAGTGGGGCGAGCGTTTGCGCTTCCCATTAGCTGTCATTGACAAAGTGAAGGAAACGGTAGAAAAACATGGCTCCAAAGACTTTATCATTGGCTACCGCTTCTCTCCAGAAGAACCGGAAACACCTGGATTGACAATGAAAGAAACATTTGAGCTAATTGACGCGCTTGTAGAGAAACCATTGGATTACCTGCACGTATCTTTGATGGACTTCCATTCCACAGCTCGTCGCGGTGCTGACGCAAATGCGAAACGTATCGATTTGCTCAAAGAACGAATCAATGGCAGAATTCCATTGATTGGTGTCGGATCTTTGTATTCCGCAGAAGACGTAGCTGCAGCTAAAGCTACCGGTGTTCCGCTGATTGCCATGGGACGCGAACTGCTGATCGATCCAGAATTCGTTACCAAGCTTAAAGAAGGGCGCGAAGACGAGATCATCCGTCTGATCGACCCAGCACGCGAAGACCACCACGGCATTCCAGAGCCGCTTTGGAATATCATCCTGCAAACAAAAGGCTGGGTTCCGACCAAAGCAGAGTAATGGCAAAAGCATACTGCATTATGCTTTAATGGAAGAAAAGCACGAAGGAGAGAGCCACTATGGCAAAAATATCAGCATTGGTACTTAAACCAGAAAGAGATTTCGCTGCTAAGTCTGTACCTTCAGACCCGCAAGGCATTCAGAAATATGTCGGCGGTTCACCGATCATGACAAGATTGGTTGATGGAATTGTCGTCGTCAGCAATGAAAATGCTACAGAAAATGATCCATTGAACTTCACCATTTTCCAACGCCACAATGATCACGTTCATGAATTGGGCAAGCTCCATGGCGATGCTGTTTTTGCAGCAGAATCCGATAAAGGACTGACTAGTCTCGACAAGGATCAGAAGCAGACGGTTAAGGACTGGTTCCAGTTCGGCCGGGATAAACTATTATTGAATGAATAGCCAAAAACCCTTCTCATACGAGAGGGGTTTTATCTTGCAAGGCGTTTGTCAACAAATCGCTTCATCCGTTTCATCGCTTCGGTCAGCTGCTTCATGGAAGTTGCGTATGAACAGCGGATATAGCCTTCCCCACTTTCCCCGAATACACTTCCGGGTACAACGGCAACCTTTTCTTCCATCAACAAAGCTTCCGCAAAGGCTTCCGAGCTCATTCCGGTCTCCTTGATAGACGGGAAGATATAGAAAGCTCCACCAGGTCTGTTCGTCATCAAACCCATTTCCTCAAAGGATGAAGTGACGAAATTCCGCCGTTGCCGATAGCTTTTCTTCATATGTTCCACACTTGCAGATCCGCTGCGCAGCGCTTCGACTGCACCGTATTGAGCCATGGTTGGCGCGCACATGATCGTATACTGATGAATTTTCGTCATTGCTTGGATCAGTTCCACAGGTCCTGCGGCATAGCCGAGACGCCAGCCTGTCATCGCAAATGACTTGGAGAATCCAGAGATGAGGATGGTGCGTTCCTGCATACCAGGCAAACTGGAAAAGCTGACATAATCAGCTTCATAGCTAAGTTCTGCATATATCTCATCAGATAGGACGAGTAAATCGTGTGCCTCCACAAGCTCTGCAATCGGCAGCAATTCCTCCCGATTCAGCATCGTGCCTGTCGGATTGTTCGGATTACATAGGATGATTGCCTTGGTTTTCGGCGTAAGGGCTTTCTCCAGCTCTTCTGGCTGCAGTTTGAAGCCATTCTCCGCCTTCGTACCGACAGAGATCGGCACACCGCCTGCCAATGTCACAGCCGAAGCATAGGCCACAAAGCACGGTTCGACGATGATAACCTCATCACCAGGGTTGAGGATTGCCCGCAAGGCAATATCGATGGCCTGGCTGGCTCCTACTGTCACGATCACTTGATCTGCAGGACGATAAGAAACGGAATAAGTCGTTTTAAGGTAATCAGCTATCAATTCCCTCAGTTCCATCAGCCCAGCATTGGCCGTATAGGCCGTATAACCTTGCTCGAGTGAATGATAGCTCGCTTCGATTACATTCCACGGCGTGACGAAATCTGGTTCCCCAACACCCAGCGAGATGACATTATCCATCGTCGAAGCCAGATCGAAGAAACGCCGGATTCCGGATGGTTTCAATGCCTCTACATGTTCCGCAATGAAACGGCTTGTACCGGGACTCATGGGCTCACCGGCATTCTGCGGTCGTTATCGTCATCCTCACCGAAAATGATGCCATCATGTTTATACTTTTTCAGGATGAAATGTGTTGTCGTCGAAATGACTGTGTCCAGAGTGGACAGCTTTTCGGATACAAAGCGTGCAACCTGCGACATTGTTTTCCCTTCCACTGAAACGGAAAGATCATATGCACCCGACATCAAGTAGACAGCTTTCACTTCCGGGAAACGATAAATCCGCTCTGCTACATCGTTGAATCCCTTGCCTCGTATAGGTGTCACTTTTACATCTATCATAGCGGTCACTCCTTCATAACCGCGTACTTCTGTCCAATCAATCAGCGTTGAATAGCCGTGAACGATCTGCATCTCCTCGAATTTTTTGATGGCAGATTCCACTTCCTCAGCAGACATCTCTACCATGCGCGCTATCATATGTACATCCATTCTGCCGTTTTTTTCTAATAGCTCGAGTATTTCTATTTCTTTCTTATCCAAGTCTGTCACTCCCCTAATGCCTTAATGATGTAAGTTTTATTTTATCTGAAATAAAAAGATTGAGAAACCGAAAACGGATACATCGACAATATAGCTATCAATTGTGAATTTTTTGTTGGAACCTCCACTCATACTATATCATTCGATTATGATACTGAAAAAAGGACGAATATGCTATGGTATATTGTAGCTAAATAAAGAAAAGGATGTTCGATATGCATATAGCAATCATTGGAGCCGGAATAGCTGGATCCGTCACCGCTTATAAGCTGGCCAAAGCTGGCATGCAGGTAACTGTGGTCGATCGTTTCGATGATGGACAAGCAACAGACGCTGCCGCCGGAATTGTGTGTCCGTGGCTGTCTCAGCGACGGAATAAGGATTGGTACCAGCTTGCCAAGGGCGGAGCCCGTTATTACCCAGAAATCATCGAGGAACTTCGCCTTGACGGAGAAGAGGAAACAGGCTACGCCCGAGTGGGCGCCTTAAGTCTGCATCAAGATTCGAAGAAACTTGATGCCATGCAGGATCGGGCAGAGAAACGGAAAGCGGATGCACCGGAAATCGGTACGATCACCCGACTCGATGAGGAAGACGCACGCAATCTGTTTCCTTTGCTTGCACCTGGATATGGCGCCGTCCATGTAAGCGGTGCAGCTCGTGTCGATGGCCGGGCTTTACGTAACAGCTTGCACCGAGCAGCCAAGAAATACAACGCACGTTTCATCGCGGCCGAAGCCCACCTTTCCATGAGAGAAGGAGCAATTGTCGTCACAGCCGGCGATGAAGAATGGACTCCTGATCAAGTTGCTGTCACAGCAGGCGCTTGGACTAAACAGCTGTTAGCGCCATTGGACTATAACATGCAAGTCAGTTTCCAGAAAGCACAAATCTGCCATTTGCAGCTGCAAGATAGGATGACAGATGAATGGCCAGTGATTATGCCTCCAAATGACCAATACCTGCTAGCTTTCCCTGATGGAAGAATCGTGGCTGGTGCTACGCACGAAAATGATACCGAAATGGATACAAGCATCACTGCTGGCGGGGTGCATGAAGTGCTGACGAAAGCCATGCAGCTTGCTCCAGGACTTGCCGAAGCTGGATTGACCGAGACAAGAGTCGGCTTCCGTCCATTCACACCCGGCTTCTTGCCAGTATTCGGCCGTATGCCACAGCATCAGAATCTATATGTGATGAATGGGTTAGGTGCGTCGGGGCTCACGATGGGTCCTTTTGTCGCCTACCAGCTCACCAAGCTGATGCTTGGACAGGAAACGGACATTAATATCTCTGCCTATAATCCGGAAGGCGCGTTAGCTTAAACGGAGCCCATGTTCAGCATGGGCTCTTTGTCATAACCATGAACAGCAATCCATCCTTTTCCCTTGTAAAACGATCTACTTCCCTGAACCCAGTTTTGTCGTAAAGACGGATAGCACGCTCATTGAATGCAGCTACCGTAAGGCGGTAACGTTTCTTTTGTAAATTCCCTTCGATCCAATGCTGAATCTGGGTGAAAAACATCGAGCCCTTTCCCTGTCCGGTCCTTTCAGGTGCCATGCCAATTCCAATGTCGAGAAAGGAATGATCGCTGTAATCACCACCAGGCACACGGGCATCTTCTCCGACACAGAAGTACCCGAGCAGGACCCCATTTTCATATACCCCATAATAGCCACCGACCATGAGCATCATGACGGCACCTTCCGTATAGGTGAGGTTATAAAGATCGTAAGGAGGGGCATAACGCCAATGTAATATTGTATACGCATCATCAGCAGTTAAAGATTTTATCTCATATCCCATCGATAGGACTCCTTCTATTACTTTTGCTTGTATTATAGCATTTCTCATTCACTGAGAAATGGGTATACTTGAATATAAGAAAGGACGGTAACGTTTATGGAATTACGGCAGCTGCGATATCTGGTCGAAATCGTGAAACAGAAAAGGTTGACCAAAGCAGCCGAGAACCTGCACGTATCCCAACCAGCTCTCAGCAAGACCATCAAGAGCTTGGAAGAGGAACTCGGCATCACTTTATTCAATCGAACTAACAAATCAACTACCTTGACCGATGCTGGGAAGGTCGTACATACTTACGCTCAGCAGGTGCTCGCTCAATTGGATGAAATGCAGACAACGATTCAAGATCTTACCGACTTGAAACAAGGGGCAGTTACAATCGGAATACCGCCAATCATCGGCAGTCTTTTCTTCCCGAAAGTGATGGCACGCTTTCACCAAACCTATCCGAATGTCACGATCAACATCACCGAATACGGGGCTGCTCGTGTCGTTAAAGCGGTAAATGAAGGTGAATTCGAGCTTGGGGTGGCAGTACTTCCTCTTGATGAAACAGAGTTCAACTATTATCCGATTGTCGAGGAAGACATGAAACTGATGGTGCATCGCGATCATCCGTTGGCAAATCGGGAATTGGTCGAACTCAAGGAACTGAAGAATGAAGATTTCATTTTCTATAATGAAGAATTTGCTTTGCACGATATCATGCGGAAAAGATGCATTGAAGAAGGTTTCGAACCGCATATCCTCTTCAAAAGTGCGCAATGGGATTTCATCAGTGAAATGGTTGCCGCTAACCTCGGTGTCAGCCTGCTGCCTGAGTCAATCTGTAATCGAACCTATAATGCTGACATCCGAATCATCGACTTAACGCCTTCCATCCCATGGAACTTGGCAATCATCACAAAAAAAGACAGATATATCTCTTATGCCGGCAGACGATTCATCGAATTTTTCCTCTGAATCGATATAACTATAAGTTATATATAATATGAAATATATGTATTTTACGAATACGTGGGGAACGCTGTATGATGGAGTTATCAATAATATTAGGTATGGATAACTTTCCGTTAGGAGGAAGAAATATGGTACTAAAAACGATTACCATACTTTCTCAGCTAGCGCTCATTCACGTTTTTTATTTTGCCGGTGTCGGCTTAGCACATATACTATCACTTCCGGTACCAGGCTCGATTGTAGGTCTGGTCTTGTTATTACTAAGCTTATTTGCAGGCATCGTCAAACTGGAATGGATCGAGAAAGCAGGAGGCTGGCTGTTAGCTGAACTTCTGCTTTTCTTTGTCCCCTCCGCCGTCGGCATCCTGAATTATAAGGAAATACTGAATTGGCAAGGGCTGGAGACCGTCCTGCTCATCCTGATCAGTACCTTCATCGTGATGGCCGCTACTGGATTCACTGCTGAGAAACTGTATAGACGAAAAAGAAAAGGAGGACACACATCATGACTACTGCACTCATCATTTTGATCGGCACCATCGTTACTTATGTCATTTACCGCGCTTCTAAGATCGTGTATAAAAAATGGCCGCTGCCGTTCTTTCACCCATTGCTTTTGTGTCCGCTTATTCTGATTGCAATCATTCAATTATCTCATTTAGATCCTGGCGAATATGCCTTATCTTCGAGCTTGTGGACACATATGCTTGGACCTGCGACTGTAGCCTTTGCAATCCCCATCTATAAACACGCTCACTTGCTACGCAAAAATATCATGATCATTTTGACAAGTATTGCAGCCGGGACACTGGTTGCAATCGGGTCTTCCCTGCTGTTGAGCCTTGTCATGCAATTCAATGGCGATTTACTGATCAGTATCCTGCCTCGGTCGATTACAACACCAATTGCTATCGAAGTATCGAAGACAATCGGCGGCTTACCAACATTGACGACCGTTTTCGTCATTGTCACCGGTGTGACAGGCGGGATCATCGGTCCTTACGTCATTCGTCTGATGGCACTTAAATCCCCAGTTGCCCGTGGTTTGGCACTTGGTATGGGTGCCCATGGAGTCGGCACCAACAAAGCAATGGAATATGGTGAGCAAGAAGGGACATTCTCCACGATCGGCATGATCATGGCTGCTGGTATGACATTGATTTGGGCAGGCTTGCTCATTCCTTCCTTGCTGCAGATCACCATCTTATAAAAAAAAGCATTTGCCAATATGGCAAATGCTTTTTCTTATGCATGTTTTTTACGAAGGATGAACATGCTTACTGTAATGATCACAAAAGCGGTGAAGGCCAGCAGCGGGATCGTAATGAATCCGAACCAGTTGATATAATAACCGGAGCATGGCACACCGCCCGAGCATAGACTCGCCCCCTGCAAAGCAGGCACTTTTTGGTGCAAGTAATGATAACCTGAAATGATTATGCCAAGAATACTGAGCGGCAGCACATATTTATGGATCCGCACATCGTTCTTATAAAATGCGATGCCCAGTATGATGGCAAGCGGGTACATGAGGATCCGCTGGTACCAGCAGAGCGTACATGGAACGAACTTCATGATTTCACTGAAGTAGAGGCTGCCCAGCGTAGCAATCACAGCTGTTATCCAGGCAAATAACAGACTCTTATTCATCAGTTCGCCTCCTGTGTTTCCTCATCCACCATCTCAATCAGGTCGTTCATATCTTCACCTTCGAATAGCTTTCCGTTGACGAAGATCGTAGGTGTACCTTGGACATCGAGTTCTTTTGCAAGCTCCGTATCCGTTGAAACGGCATCATCAGTGCCGTTATCTTGATAGACTTGCAGCACCTCTTCCGCTTCTTCATCGCTGACCACTTCACGCAGCTTGTCCATCAGGAACTCCTCGGTGAAACTCGTGTTCAAATCTTCGGCGAAGAGAACATCGTGGAATTTCCAGAACCCATCATCTCCAAGGACTTGGTAAACTGCCTCACTGAAACGCGCACCCTTCTTTGAGTCTGCATTGATGATTGGCATATTCATGAAATAAAAACTAGCCTTACCTGTTTCGATCAGTTCCTGATCGATCACCGGGAAATTATTATGATGGAACTCCTGGCAGTGGATGCATTTGTAATCGCCGAATTCAACTATTTTAACCGGGGCATTTTCATCACCGAGGAATGGCTGATTGCTGTAGTCGATGTCCTGTGCGTCATCGCTGCCGGAATAGGAATTGATAAGGACCAGCGCCACAACTAAAAGAACAATCGCCAAGACTACCCAAACGATGACCTTCGAGGCTTTGGAAGCAGCCTGTGATGTGTTGCCTGCGGATTTCTTCTTTGCCATCTAATCGCTCCTTTATTACAGAATTAATAGATTTCATCTTTCACATCTCATCATAACATTAAAAAGTAAAAATGGATGCCTTGCAACAAATTTGATTACAGGTTAATACTTCACTCGATTGAATTAGTTTGTGAATTGCATTACAATATAATAGTTCTGATTAAGCCCTTTTTTTATGGGTATCACGGAAGAAAAGAAGGGATTTTACTTGAAAGATTATCATTTACCACAAGCACCGGCGCGACTCAGTCTGCGAGATGCATTGCGTGTCAGATCCGCAGCTTATCCTTGGAACCGGGCAATAGGCTCAGGTCTTGCCACCTGTCTGCCGATATTGATCGGATTCCTGCTGGGTGACATCACACATGGATTCTCGGCCGCTCTAGGTGCTTTCACATTTTTATATATAGGAGCTGAAACGTATAAACAACGTGCCAAAAAACTTGCTGCAGTCGCTATCTGCCTTGCAGTATCCATGGTACTTGGAAGCTTGCTTGCCCCTTATACCATTCTACTTTCCATTGTTGCAGGCATTATCGGTGTGATTGCTTTTTATGTCCTGAACACCCTGCAGCTCCTCATTCCCGGCCCGATGTTCTTCGTCTTGATATTCTCTATGGCGACGGGGCTGCCCCTGGATCCACAGAGTGCCTGGGAAAGAGGTTTCTATGTCCTGCTCGGAGGCGCACTCTCTTGGCTGTTGGCCATGTCAAGCTGGCTATGGACGAAGAAAAACAGCGAAAAGCAAATGCTTGTCAAATCTTACCGACAGCTTATGGCTATGCTGCAGTCGATCGGGTCACCATCGTTTTATCAGATGCAGCATCTCACTGTCCTTACTTTGAAGCAAGCGGATCGAATCATCTATGCATCCAAAAGACAACCTGCAACACTTCGTTTACATGAACTGGCCGCCGACATTTTCCAAACGTTGACTCAGCTCAAAAGCAAGAATTTCTCAACGGACATTCGAAAGCCGCTGGAAGATCAACTGACTGCCGTCGTCGATGCACTTGAGGATGCAAAAGGTAATTGGCCTGCATATACAGCATCCGAAAAACCATTGCTAAAAACGCTTCAATCCGAACTGGAACAAGCATATAATCTCGCTTCACAGCAAACGGCAGAGGTTCCTGCGCAAGTCGAGACTGAATCTGCTTGGAATGTGCTTCGCAATGGTATTTCCCGCACGAACATCACTGTCCGGCACTCCTTGTTTTATGGTCTGTTTATCATGATTGCATCCTTACTGGCACATTGGCTTGGTTTCAATCGTCCATACTGGGTACCTGTTGCCTGCGCTGCTGTCCTTATCGGTGCCAATATGACCCTGACCATACACCGGGCCATTCAGCGCTCACTCGGCACCATTGTTGGTACATTAATCGGCGGATTGATTCTATCATTGGACCCGTCAGGCTTTTATCTGATCTTTATTGTCGGTCTGCTGCAGCTATGCGTGGAACTTGTGATTGTACGTAACTATGTCTTTGCCAATATGTTCATCGCTCCACTCGTCCTTGTACTGGTAGAAACAATGAATCCTGGCAATACCGTGAGCTACTTCGTGACAGCCAGAGTCGTGGATACGATTGTCGGCAGCTTGATCGCCATTTTGGCGGTTTTGCTTCTATGGCGCAGTATCCATTCCCGCTTCCTGCCAATCATAATGAAAGAAACCATTCTGCATATGCAGGAGCTGCTCCGTGCCATACACTCAGGAGGTCAGGAAAAGAAACAAACGAAAAAACTGATGAACAATTTGATCGAACTGCGCGCTGCTTATGAGCGAAGCCTAGGTGACCTCTCGGCTTCCCAGCAGCAAGCAGAGATTCTCTGGCCTGCCATCATGCACACCCAGCATGCCGGCTACTTGCTCATGTCCTACCGTAAGCACAAAGATAAATTGACGGAAGCTCAATACGACGCGATTCAGAATCAACTTGCAAGCATCATGACCAGTCTCACCACACGTCAGCCTGTTTCCTTTGAAAGGTACGAGGAACTCGACCTGCAGCAGGAGCTCCATCAGCTGCAGCTGGCGCTTTCTCACCTTTATAACAAGAATGGCGCTACTAAACTTGTACCAAATTGACCTTCTCTGTTACAGAGAAGGTTTATTCGTGTTACAGTCATCTGAACGAAGGGTACGTTTACAACGGTTAACGAGAAGATAGAGGTGTATATATCATGGAGACAAAAAAGAAGAATCGGCCAGTTGTTGCTTTGACAGGGACAAGCGGCTATATCGGCAGTCATTTACTGGATAAATTGAAGGAGCGCTTTGATATCATCGCCCTGTCCCGCAGCGGTGATAAGCGGGAAAATACAGAACATGTTACATGGCAGTCATGTGACCTGTTTTCCCAGATCGATACCGAAAAAGGACTGCATGGAGCTGACATCGCTGTTTACCTTGTTCATTCCATACGCCCTTCCGCAAAACTCACACAGGCTCGGTTTGAGGATATGGACGTCATCCTGGCCGATAATTTCGCCCAGGCTGCCAAGAAAAACGGAGTGAAGCAAATCGTGTATTTAAGCGGCATCATACCGCCAGAAGAGAAACTTTCGCGCCATCTCCGCAGCCGTTTGGAAGTAGAGAAAATCCTGGGATCCTATGGTGTGCCGGTCACAACTGTTCGTGCCGGACTTATTGTCGGCCCGAAAGGCTCCTCCTTCCCGATAGCCGAAAAATTGGTCAAACGCTTGCCTGTCATGATCCTTCCGAGCTGGACAAGGACGAAAACACCCCCGATTGCGCTTGCCGTTGTACTGACTGCCTTACAAAAGAGTGTCGGCAACCATGATGTTGCTAGCAAAGCAATTGATGTCGGCGGTCCGGAGGTCATGACGTATCAAGAAATGCTGAAGCACATTGCACATGTGACGGGGAAGAAATTCCGCAGTTTCCATATACCATTTCCGACAGTCAGGCTTTCCCGCCTATGGGTGAAATTAATCAGCGGTATACCAAAAGAGACGGTCTATCCTCTTATCGAAAGCTTGTCCCATCCGATGGTAGCACAGCCATCCCACTATGTAGAGGTTTATAGTGATGGCAAGATTTCCTTTGAGGAAGCTGCCCGGGCAGCCCTGGAAGAGGAGCAGCAAAATAAAGGTCCCAAGCATAGCAAAAATACGAAGCTCCCTTCCCTCCCATCTCGCCAGGATGTACGATCTGTTCAACGGATGCCGCTTCCCGATTTTAAAGATGCAGATTGGGCAGCCAAGCATTATATGAGCTGGTTATCCGAATCGCTCTGGCCTTTTGTTCGGACAGAAGTTGATGAGAACCACAATTGCAAAATCTATCTAACGTTTATGAAGAAATCCATATTGATCCTTTCTTACGCCAAAGAAAGAAGCACCTCTCGTTGTGCGCTTTATTATATTACTGGTGGCTTATTCGCAAATGTCAAAGAAACACAGAACGGTCGGATCGAATTCCGGCAAATACCCGGGAAAGAGGAGATGATCGTAGCAATCCACGAGTATTTGCCGTCCTTGCCATGGATTGTTTACAAATATACCCAAGCACCAATTCATATGCTTGTCATGTTCCTGTATCGGATACATCTTAAGCGACTGATCCGTAATAAGCAGCCAAATTCGCGCATAACATTGGAAAAAGGCAGCCCCTAATGAGCTGCCAAAGATCAAAAAGGATTCTCCCAGCGTGCATCAACCATAAAGTTACTATGTCAAAGATTAGTTGAGTTTCCGGCTCCTTGATACCAAAAGAGTGAATAATCGTTCATAGTAGAGGCGTGACCCAACTGGCGCAGCATTGCAGAAATATTACCCCGGTGATAGGTACCGTGATTGACTACATGCAGTACAATTTCCGATAAACGAGTTTCCCTCGTTCCAGCATATGGGTTCTCGAGCAGAATAGTCCGGTCCAAATCCTCCTGCCTTCGAAACCATTCTCTGTATTGTTCTGCCAACTGCGCGAAGTCGTTTGCGAAATGATCTGCAGAATGCAGCAGGGTCTCCTTTTCGAGAGGCATGCACATCTCCAGAGCCTCCTGCATACGGACACCATTTAAAACCCTATACCAGACGCTTTCCACTGCATAGATATGGCCAAAAGCTTGGGCGATAGTCGGAAACGAGGTGTTCACTTCTTCGCGCAGCACAGCGGATGGGAGCTCCTTGATCCGATTCAAGAGAACTTGATTAGCCCAAGAGTGGTAGTTAAACATTTGTTCAGGATGATTCATTCGTATCGTCTCCTTTTGAGATAATAGTATTGAGTTGTTGCTGATCACATTATAAAAAAAGAAGTATGACAGCAGTCTGTCATACTTCTTCATAAAGTTTAATGGTGTTTTGCAGCCTCTCTTTTAGAATGACTCGCAAGGCAAGTGGCTCGACAACTTCAGCTCCGCTGCTGAAACTCAGCAGGATCGACCATAACCATCTTGCTTTTAAAGGCTCATAAACAGGGATTCTCATCATCATGCTACCATCATCTTGAAATTGCTTATCCACCTGGTGAAACTGATCGAGCGCTTCCGCCAATGCCTCCTTCCTAACCTTTATTACCACATCAGACACCTTATTCCGCCATACATTATCGGAAGTAAGGTCTTCTTTCGGCATTTCATCATGTGGCTGAAATGTTTCCTGTGTCAAAGTCAAGTTCAGCATCCGCGACAATCGGAACTCCCTATAATCCTGTCGTTTACGGCAAAATCCATTAATGTACCAATTGCTGTACTTATAATGTAGCTGTAGTGGTTCCATATCACGTGCGGTACGTTCATTCTGTGCATTGATATAATCAAAGCGGACAACCTTCCGCTCCGTGATGCCAGAGCGCAATTGGCGAAGTGCTTCAGGCTCTGTCCGATAGCTTTCAAAGTCCACCGAGAGATTCTGATGCTTATGCTCCTCCCCAATTGTTTGCAGTCGCTCAATGGTTCCCTGTGCACGCTCATCTTCAAATACAGTGGAAAGGCTCTTGAGCACCGTTATTAGATAGTCGACATCATATGAGCCGAGCAAACTTCTGTCCATCTTGTATCCGTCCACTATGCCATAGCCACCCTTATTTCCCTGATACGATATAACTGGGATGCCCGCAGCTGAAATCACATCAATATCCCGGTAGATAGTTCTTGGGGAAACTTGAAATTCTTCAGCGAGCATAGATGCAGACAGAACTTCGTTGTTCAAAAGTTTGTAGATTATAGAGATCAAACGCTCCAATTTCATATGTGTCCCACCCTTTATCCTGATTGATCTTAAAACGTATCTCCCTATATACCGTGCTGTACATGACGTGCTGCCTTTGTCATTCCCCTCCGCCTCCATCCACTGAGAAGGAGCCATTATTATTGTGTAAGACCATATCCAATACGATCATGACAGCGATATAGGTAAGCAGATGGGATTCATCCTCTATCTGCAGCTCATATGTGTCACCCCAAGTGAACCACTTCTTCGTTACATGCATCAGCAATCCATTCTCATCCGACAGTGTGTACTTGTGAGACCACACATCGCCATCCAGGGTCCAGTTTTGCGGCTTCAACGAGAAATTGGCTTTAAAAAAGGTGAAATTCTTGGTCACTTCAGCTACCTGCCTGCCATTTTCTTCAATAATATATCTTGGCTTCCAAAAGGATAGTTGCTGCTTGATCGCAACTAGCGGCTGATCATTCAAATCGGTGATTGTCAATCGATCCTGGAAGGAGAACAGTTTACTTTTGACGCGGTAAACCTCCTGCTCCTTTTCATCAAATACTGAAAAGCTATCCTTGAAGCTGAATACTTTTTGCTTGATATAATAAGTCCCCATATTGCCGCACCTCCGCTAATATCTCTATTTCCTGGATACGAAGAGATGGGGGCTTTTGTTCCAACTTCTAGATAAGTTCTTTTTCTTTTGTTGATGTAGGCATAATAGAAACTTGACGCTGCCTCCTTGCCATTTCGCAAAACAAGATGCCAAGCAAGGTGAGCACAATATAGCTAAGACCCATGCCGTATTTACCAACTGCTTCACCCATGATGATGCCCCCTGCGCCAATCAGCTTCCCGAATTGGAACACAAAACCATGGAAGGCCATGTATGTCCCTCGTCTTGTATCATCGACCATATCAGCGAGCATGCTTTGTCGGGTTGGCACATACATCAGCTCGCCAACGGATAGGATCAATACCGCTGCCGCCAATATGAATGGGTTATTGCTGACAGCCATGATGATGAATCCCGCTCCGAACAGAATAAAGCCTGCATACATGACCAGACGTTCATTATGTCCTTTGATCAATTTGGTAACCACCCCTGTGAACAACACGATCAAAAGCGTATTCTCCACCGTCAGGAGACTGACCAATCGCAAACCGTCAATGGAAAAACTGAAACCAAATAAGGATAACCCCATTTCGGAAATGTCCTTCTCCATTCGGACTGTCAAATAATTGCTGCGCTGAAATTCAAGCGAAAGAATAGCGATTCCACCTAGAACGAACAGCAGAAATGCCGTATCTTTGCTCACGCTGCGATAACTTGCAAATAAAGATTTCAATCCCAGATTGTTCTTTTCTCCGGACATCGAGCTGACAGTATATGTCTCCTGGATGAATCCTGCAGTGACAGCCAGCGTTGCAAGTGACATGACGGCCAATCCGATAAGCAGCTGGAACATATAATCCTGGAACAACCAGCCACCAATCGTAAGACCGATCATCATGGCCAAATTATTAGCCCAATAGTTGATGGCATACATATATGCTCGCGTTTCCTGTGTACTCACATCTATCAGCATCGCCTCTTGCGCCGGCATGATCATCCCGCTGGCAACGCTGATCACCATCAGCATGGCAAAAGTAATGATCGCGGAAGTGAAGCCCGGCATATTAGCAAGTACCATTCCGATGAATGCGATCATTTTCGCCGCTTCTCCAAGCACCATCATCCGCTTCCTCCCGATCCGGTCGGCTAAGTGCCCGCCATATAGGCTCGCAAGGAACTGGATGATGACATTGATCATCATCAGCACTCCAGCAATCGTAGCATTCATTTCCCGAACGAAATAGACCGCCATGAATGGGAAAATCATCGAACCGATCATCCGGCTCATGAAAGATGTATAAATTCTTATCCGTATATTTGGATGCAGGCTTTTGAACATTTCTGCTCCCCCTCTCTCTTTTTTCCATTATGTAGAAGTTAAAAAGAGGTGAAAAGTGTATAATTCTATTAAAGATGTCACCTTTTAGGGGGGAGAAAGTTGGATATCAGTTACTACCTTTTACGAGCTCATTTATACGGGAAAGAACAGAACCAACAAGTTTCATGTACGCTGCAGGAAATCGAGGCTATTTGGCAATGCACTAGAAGGCATGTCATCCGCAAGCTGAAAAAGCTGGAGGAGCTCGGTATGCTTCGTTATCAGCCAGGGCGCGGCAGAGGACACAGTTCTGCCCTTACGTTTTTGACCGATTTCCAGGAAGAGGTTGAAAACTGTCTGTCCTATTGTATTCGCGAGGACAAGCCAACTATTCTTTTCCAGGTCTTGCAGCTGCCGATCCCTCGTCACTGGTATACGCATATGACGGAGCTGGAGCAGCTTTTCGGATACCAGCAGCAGGAAGGGCAGGATACACTTCGCACGGTCTTTAACCGACAGATTACGACGCTTGACCCTTGCAAAAGCTCAGTCACCTTCGAAAGCCATCTAATCGAACAACTCAGCGATACACTTGTCATTTATGATCAAGAAACAGATAGCGTACACCCTCATCTTGCCCATCATTGGAAAACCAATGAGGATTGTACCGAGTGGATTTTTTATTTACGCAAAGGCGTACTCTTCCATCATTTACGTGAGATGAGTGCGGCAGACATCGCTTATACAGTGGAACGATTTACTGTCGGTACCCCTTTTCATTGGCTAGTCAGGGATATTTCACAGACCGAAGTGATGGATCGCTATATAATCCGGTTCAAATTAGCCAAACCGAATCCGTTTTTTCTGCGATACATAGCAAGTGCTCATATGGCCATCTTGCCGCATGATGTACCTTTCGATGAAAATGAATGGGTAGCTACCGGCCCTTATCAACTGAAAGAACGGACTGATCAAAGAATTGTACTAGAAATCTTCCCTTCCTACTTTCATATGCGCCCCTTCCTTGACCGGATTGAAATGTGGCGCATCAAACCAGACGAAAAAGAAGTGAATTACAGCCTGCCTGATCAAAAGGGGCCGACCCAATCTCATTATGAAATCGAGCAAGGGTTCCGATTCCTTGCATTCAACTTTCATAGTGATTCCATTATCCAGGACAGATATTTCCGGGAAGCAATGTATCACTTAGTAGATACGGAGCGAATTTTTACTGAATTAAATCTGGAGCAGCAGTTTGGTAAGCTGAAGCATGCGAGCAGCTACTTTCCCGAAAACTCTTTCCCTCCCCGGAAAAGTGTAGAGGAAATGCAGCGAGCCCTGGCTAAATCAGCATATCAAGGTGAGGCACTGAAAGTTGGCGTTCTCCGTCATAAATCAGCCCTTGTGCAGGCCGAGTGGCTCGTAGAGGAAGCAGCTAAATACAACATCATGCTCGAACTATGCGAATATAACTTGGACAGCATTTATAATAATGAGGAAATGCTTGGATTTGATATGGCTTTTATGGGAGAAGTGGCGAACAGTGATCGGGAACTTTCCTTTATCGGCGCCTTCAAGAATGAAGCTTTGCTGTTTCGAACTTATTTCGGTCCCCATTTAAAGGAAATCGACGCACAATTAGATCGCTATCAACAAGGACAGACCAAGGACGAACGCAGCAGTATTGCTGAAAAAATCGAAGCTTATCTTCATATGGAAAGACTTATCATCTTTCAAAACCATCCGATCAAAGAACGAACCCATACTTCTTTTCTGCAGGATTTGGAACTGACTGGATTCGGCCACCCGAATTTCCGTAAACTGTGGATTGATAAATTGGCATAGGAAAAGCACCCTTGCTCAGGGTGCTTTTAAGGTTTCAAGATGACTTTGATACAGCCATCCGTTTTCGTGTCGAATTTTTCATAGCCTTCCTTCGCTTGATCAAGCGGCAGGATATGCGTGATGATGTCAGCAAGATTGACTTTCCGCTCCTGCAGCAGACCATGTAAATAAGGCATTGTATGGATGACAGGCGCTTGACCACTCTTGATCGTGATATTGCGCTGGAAGATGTCGCCGAATGGAAAGGCATTATAACGACCGCCATATGCCCCTGTCACTTGGATATTGCCACCCTTGCGCACACATTGCGCAGCCATGACGAATGCACCTAATGCTCCGCCCTGGAGCTTCAGCCCGCTGCCGATGAACTCCATCGGCGTCATCTTCCCGTCCATGCCGACTGCATCGATGACAACATCCGCACCACCTTTGGTGATTTCTTTCAAATATTCCCCGGTATTTTCATGCTGTTCGAAATTGACTATTTCCACTTGATTGGTTCGCTTGGCATGCTCCAGCCGATAATCGATGTAATCGACAGCGATGACTCGGCTGGCACCTTTTAGCCATGCGAATTTCTGTGCCAGCAGACCCACAGGACCACAGCCAAAAATGATAACCGTATCCCCTGGCTTCACACCCCCATTATCGACGGACCAAAACGCTGTCGATCCTGCATCTGCCAGCATAATCAACTGCTCATCCGCAACCTCTGAGTTTTCCGGTATTTTGAAAGGAACAAAATTACCATATGGAACGCGCATGTATTCTGCTTGGCCCCCTGGATAGCCGCCATTATTGTCCGAGTAGCCGAAATAAGCACCCACCTGGCCATTTTTATTGCTGTTATCACACTGACTCTCCAAGTGGTTTTGACAGAAGAAGCACTCTCCGCAGCTTACGTTGAACGGAATGACGACACGATCACCCTTTTTCACCTTTGTCACTTCGGATCCGACCTCTTCGACGACACCCATCGGCTCATGTCCGATGATATAATTCTCCGGCATATTCGGGATCATCCCATGGAACAAATGCAAATCAGATCCGCATATCGCTGTGGCAGTCAGCTTGACGATGATATCATCCGGCTTCTTGATCGAAGGTGCTTTCACTTCCTTTACGCGGATATCCTTTATCCCTTGATATGTCACTGCCTTCATGGCTGATTCTCCTTAGATTCGGTATTCGTCGGTGTCGCAAACATACCCAGACGGTCGGTATCATATGGGAATAAATCCATACTGACGACATCGATTGCTGTATTGGCTGCTTTCCTATCAAACGGATACTGTGATTTCGGGTCAGCTGGAAACAGCCAGTTGTGCTGCGCCATCAAAGCCGAAATAGCGCCCTGCATCTCGATGGCTTCATCCAAATGGCGCACCAATATTTGGCGCAATTCCGGATTCACAGCTTCGGTCACCGCAATTGCATAATTGTTCACAGCCGACTTCGCCGTGATGAGCATTTCCGTACAAATGGCCGAATCCATCAAGTCGGGCATCCCTTTTGCATTTTCCGGATCCAAGTAATCACGCATCCGCTTCGGCCCCCTTTACCAGCTGGGACTTGCTGTACAGCTCCTCCAGCTCCCTGATTTGACGTACAGAAGTTTCTACATCTTTCTCCATCAGCTGCTTGATCTTCTGATCGAACACGACACCTTGCAGGAATTTCGCTTTCATGACTGCTGTCGTTTTAAAGTTAAGCAGCTCATGGACCTCCATCGTTTCATGCGGAGCCAATTGCTGATTATCACTCATCCTCCAACCTCCTTATCTTGTTTCAGCTTGTCCCCTGAACACGTTTTTATGTATAAATGGGCCTGTTTCTCACAAGCTATCAGTAAAAAGGAGGCGTTCTGGTATGCATCATTCCGGTATCCACGAAACCATGGAAGCAATGGAATTATTAAATACATCGTGTCTTTCGCTGACAAAATCCTCCGGTATGCGCTTTTTGGCAAAAGATGATGGACTAAAAACGCTATTGAAAGTTCAAGCCGATTCGGATAAGCGCCATATCCATATGCTGCAGCGCTTTCTGAACCAGGAGGAGCCGCATGGATAAGCTTATTGAAATACTTGGATCTGCCCGGGAAATAACAGATCAAGTCATTGTGACTGATTTACTTGTCACTGTTAAAACCGGCATCATAAACACCGCGAAGGCTATAAATGAGACGAGCAATGAACAGCTGCGCACCGATTTGAAATCAAAGCTACATGAACACATCGAACAGCATGAACGTATTTTCAGTTACATGATGGAGCATGGCTATTACTTCCCACAAACTCAAACCAAGCAGATTCATGTATTGAACGAAACAGCTGAAACAGTTCTGACATTGAATAAGGACTAAGCAGGAAAGCACGAGCGTAGCGCTTGTGCTTTCTGCTTGTAAGCTGTTCTTTTGCTTTCTATTCTTTCACCTACGTATAATATTCCGTAGAGCATGTAAGTCGCATGACGAAATAGGAGGCTATTATGAACGACTTCATCAATCAATTGCACAATCACCGTTCCGTACGGACATTTACTGATAAAAAACTCACTCAAGAGCAGCTGGATGCGATTATGGGTGCAGCTATCCAAGCACCGAACTGGATTAACGGCCAGCAGGTTTCTGTTGTCGCCGTAACTGATAAGGAAAGAAAAAGCCGATTAGCGGAGCTTTCCGGTAATCAGAAGCATATTGATGACGCTGCTGCTTTTCTCGTTTTCTGCATGGATTACAGCCGCGCTAAGCACATAACTGATATACACGATAAGAAACTTGAGGTTATGAGGGATATCGAAGCTGTATTAGTAGGCTCTACAGATGTAGGTATCGCGCTTGGTACTGCTGTTGCTGCAGCAGAATCCATGGGTATAGGCACTGTTCCGATTGGCGGCGTCCGCAGAAGTCCTGCTGAGATTTCCGAACTGCTTGAGCTGCCAGAGCTCGCATTCCCGATCTCCGGTCTTGCTATTGGTTATCCTGCTGATCCACTGCCAGCTCAGAGCCCGCGAATTCCAATGGAAGCTTTCTATCATAAGGAAACATACGTACAAAATCAGAAAGCAGCAGTTGAAGAAATGGATAAAAGACAGCAAGAAGCAATCAAAGCCCGCACCGGCGAAACGAAAGCACACCCTTGGTCGGAAAGAATTGCCGCTTTCTATTCCGAACGGTATAAAGAATACGGAAAAGTAACAGACGTTCTGAAACAGAGCGGATACGATTATAAATAAAAAGAAGCAAGCAGAAAGGAAGTATGAATGATGACCAGAACACCTTTATCGGTTTTGGATTTATCACCTGTACCAGACAATAAAACACCAAAAGAAGCCTTTGAAAACAGCAAACAGCTGATTCAGCACACAGAAAAACTGGGATATAATCGTTACTGGGTTGCGGAGCATCACAATATGCCGAGCATTGCCAGCTCTGCGACTTCTGTCTTGATCGGTTATCTAGCTGGCCATAGCTCCACTATCCGTGTCGGCTCCGGCGGTGTGATGCTGCCGAACCACTCTCCGCTAGTCATAGCGGAGCAATTCGGCACATTGGCAACGATGTATCCAGACCGTATCGACCTTGGATTAGGACGTGCACCTGGTACAGACTATATGACAAGCCGCGCTTTGCGTCGTGATGCACATACAAGTGCAGAGAACTTCCCAGAAGACGTGAAAGAGCTGCTCGCCTATTTCAGTGATGCCAACCTGCCAATTAAAGCACACCCTGGACACGGTACGAATGTGCCGGTTTATCTATTAGGTTCCAGCACGTTCAGCGCACAGCTTGCTGCGATGCTCGGTTTGCCTTTTGCATTCGCCAGCCACTTTGCACCAGGAGAGCTGCACAATGCACTGCGCTTATACCGCGAACGATTCCAGCCTTCTGTTTACCTGGACAAACCATATGCAATGGTTACAGTTAACGGTATCGTTGCAGATACGAATGAAGAAGCGGAATTCCTTTCCACGACATTAAAGCTTAAATTCCTCAGCATCATTCGCGGCCGCTCTGGATCTTCCACTGCCCCTGTCGAGAGCATGGATCATATTTGGAACGAGCACGAAAAGCTGCATGTGACAAACACATTGACCTACTCCTTCGTCGGAGATAAAGAAAAAGTAGCCAGTGAATTAGAAGCATTCCATGCGAAAACGCAGTTTGATGAACTTATCGTTTCAGCCGACATTTTTGATCAGGAAAAACGCAGAAATAGCTATACATTACTATCCGAGCTTTGGAAGTAATCACGTAAAAGAACCTCAATTAAAGAGGTTCTTTTTTTATGTATAATCGATCAATATCTCTTTGAATAGACACAAATTGGTATAATATTCCACGTACAATGAAAGAAGTGATACTTTGAAGAAGATAAAAAAGCGATTGTTATTTACCTTAATAGCAGTTATTGCATTAGTTTCAGGTCATGCTCACGGCGGTCAAGTTAGAATACCTTTTGTTGGTGGTTTAGTCGCTCCGAACCAAGGTTTTCTCCCAAAGTATACTGCAGGTAAACACGTCTCAGATAATACTTCAATGTTTGTTAATAGAGGTCTTGGAAATAGTACAATTCCTTTGGGAGTATTTAATCGTCCAGAAATTATTGTTTTAACTTTATCGAGAAGCTAAATACGATAGATGGGATGCTTTATATGAATTACACTTTTCCGATATTTCTAATCTAATTTCTAAAATTATATATTAACGTTATGCAGTATTGTTAAAAGGCAATAAAAAGAAGACCACTACTATTTTAGCGGTCTTCTTTCCATTATATTAGCTATAAACTTCCTCAACTGGTGTATCTCCAGCCAGCAAGGAAACAATCTTCCCTTCCGCCTTCTCATTTCCAATAGCTGCGACAATTGCACGTGCCACATCTTCTCGCGGAATCTGTGTTGTCTTGAATTCGGATGGATCTGTTGTAACTTTGCCAGTTCCTGCATCATCCGATAATCCACCTGGACGCAAAATCGTATAGTTCAGCTTACTGCCTTGAACGATTTGATCCGCATAATGCTTCGCGATGTAATACGGCTTCATGCTTTCGCTCCACTCTTCTGGAGAATCAGCGTGGATAGCACTGACCATAATGAATTGCTTCGCTCCAATTGCTTCAGCGGCTTTCACTGACTTCGCAGCGCCGTCCAAATCAATCGCCAACGTCTTATCAGCTCCAGTACTTCCTCCAGAACCTGCTGTAAATACAACAACATCGGAGCCTTGAATTGCGTCTGTAATCGCGTCCACATTATCCTCCAAGTTCAAGAAGACCGGTTTTACGCCTTTCTCTTCGAAATATCCGAATTGTTCTTCCTTCCGCAATCCGACGGATACTTCGTGCTCTTTCTTCTCATTCAGTACGTTAACCAGGTTTTTCCCTACTTTACCGTTTGCTCCGATAATGAATACTTTGCTCATGTTCATCCCTCATTTCCGTTTATTTCAAAAAGCTGTCATAATCCGTGCGCTCATTCTGGACACCGATCCATTTCGTTTCGGTGAATTCCTCCAATGCCCATTTACCATTGAAACGGCCAAGCCCGGATTGCTTCACCCCGCCAAATGGCGCTTGCGGTTCATCATTGATGCTCTGGTCGTTGACATGAATCATTCCCGTTTCGACTCGCTTGGCAATCAATTCACCATGCCCCACTGTAGAATGCACAGCACCGGAAAGACCGTATGGATGCTCATTGGCCATCTCGATCGCTTCCTCTTCTGTTTCAAATGTAATGATCGGTGCAATCGGTCCGAAAATTTCTTCTGCGGCAAGCGGAGACCGATTGTCCACTTGGTTGACGACAGTAGGCTCTAACACATTGCCATTCCAATTGCCGCCAGTCAAAACGTTTGCTCCAGCATCAATCGCACGCTGCAGCTGCTCTTTTATGCTTTCCACTTGCTGCGCATTTATAATCGGACCTACTTGAGTATTTTTATCTCCAGGGTCACCGTATCGCAGTTTTTTGACTTTTGCAACGAACTTGCTCGTGAATTCCTCGGCTACGGAGGCTTGAACGAGGATGCGGTTCAGCGCGATACAAACCTGTCCTTGGTGATAGAACTTACCGTAAACAGCGGATTCCACTGCCATATCGATGCTGGCATCATCCATCACGATGAGCACGTTGTTACCGCCCAGCTCCAATGCTGTACATTTAAGTTCACCAGCTGCAAGAGATGCGATATGCTTACCGACTCCGGTGGATCCTGTAAAAGAAATCAATCGCGGAATCGGATGCTTCACAAAAGCATCACCGATTTCGGAGCTCTTACCACTGACAAGGTTGACCAGACCTTTTGGCGCTCCAGCTTCCTCGAACAAAGCAGCCACAAGCGAACCTGCTGTCACTGTCGTATCCTTGGAAGGTTTGATGACCACGCCGTTACCAGCGGCCAAGGCCGCTGCAACAGAACGCATGGTCAAATGAAGCGGGAAGTTCCAAGGGCTGATAACACCCACTACTCCCAGCGGTTCCTGATAAACTTTATTCACCTTGCCGGGAACATGGGAAAGGAATACTTCCCCTTTCATCCGATTCGGATAAGAAGCCGCTTCCTTCATAAAATTGACCGCAGTCGTGATTTCGCCGACCGCCTTCCGATACGTGCTGCCTGCTTCCTTGATCAGCCATTCGATGAACAGCTCTTTCTCTTGTTCCATGATCTGGATTGCCTTCTCAATAAGCTCCCGCTTCACTTGCGGCGGCTGCTTTGCCCATTCCTTCTGCGCTCTGGCTGCTGCTTTATAAGCCTCATCCACGTCAGCTTCATTTGCTCCTTGAATCGTAAACAAAGTTTCACCTGTATATGGATTGATATTTTCAAACGTCTCTTCACTGTTTCCTTTACGCCATTCACCGTCTATATAAAGTAAATCGAACTGCTTTTGCATGATAACGCCTCCCTTGGGTTTATCTCGACTTAGAGACAATTCCCCCTCTGCATGAGATTAAACAAGTCACCTGTGAGACGTCTTCTCCATTTCTCAGCGTTTTCTAATTTTCACTTCATGCTGCTCTAAGATGTGTTGGATATAGTAGAACCATAACAACGAATAAGGAGATGGATTACTATGAAAAGAAAGAATCTACTAGCAAGCGGTCTAGCACTGACATTGGCAGCAGGATTGGGGTTCGGTTTCCAGCATGTGAGCGCGGACGATGATAAAGTTCCAACTGACACAAAAGTGAATCTGGATCAAGCAATCGATAATGCAAGCAAAGAACAAGCAGGAACAGTCACTAGCGTAGAGCTGGATACTGCACGTAATGGGCAGGCTTATTACGAAGTGGATATTAATGACGATAAAGCAGAATATGATCTTCGCGTAAATGCAGATGATGGATCAGTCGAGTCTCGGAAAGATGACGATGATGATGATAATCAAGTAACGCAGCCAAAAGTAGATATCAAAGCAGCAGCCAAAACAGCTCTGGCACAAGAAAAAGGTGCTGTACTGACTGATATCTCCCTAGATGAAGACGATGGCAGACTGGAATATGATGTGGAACTTCGCACAGATAAGGATGAAATCGAAGTGACTGTTGACGCAGAATCCGGCGACGTGACATATACAGAAAAAGAATCCATCCATTACGATGATGATGATGGTGATGATGACTGATCAAAACCCGAGTCTCCTTTAAGGAGGCTCTTTTTTATGTTTCATATTCTCCAAACAGGTTATTAATAGGTGGAATCTGATATCCGAAGCTGCCCACCGTCCGACAAAACAGAAAGACTGATAACAATGGAAAAGCACCCCTCGGGCTGACCCCGGGAGGTGCTGTTTTCGTTAATCGCTCAAGCTTCCGCCATTTGTTTTGATGACCTTTTTATACCAATGGAAGCTGCTCTTTTTCACTCTTTTAAGAGAACCATTACCATCGTTATCCTTATCTACGTATATATAGCCATATCGCTTCTTCATTTCCCCAGTACTCGCGCTGACGAGATCGATCGGTCCCCAGCTTGTGTAGCCAAGGATTTCTACGCCATCCTCAATCGCTTCGCGCATTTGTTCCAAATGTTTTTGAAGATAGTCAATCCGATAGGAATCTTCCACTTTCCCCTCTTCATTGACCGTATCCACTGCACCCAAGCCATTTTCCACTACAAACAACGGTTTCTGATAGCGATCATAAAGCTGATTCGCTGTAATACGGAAGCCTGTCGGGTCTATTGTCCAACCCCATTCAGATTTTGGCAAATATGGATTTTCCACCGATCCAAATACATTTCCGGCAGTGGTCTTGCCGAGCACTTCCGGATCCGTGCTTGTCGTACGGCTGGCGTAGTAGCTGAAACCAATATAATCGACAGTATGGCGCAGTATTTCTTCATCGCCTGGTTCCATCTCGATGACAATATCATTATCTTTGAAAAAGCGTTTCGCATAGCCTGGGTAGGCACCGCGAGCCTGTACGTCGATAAAGAAGAAGGAATCCCTGTCCCTATCCATCGCTTCCAGATAATCGGCCGGATTTGGTGAATACGGATAAGTCGTACCCGCAGCCAGCATACAGCCGATTTTTGCCCCGGGAATGATCTTGTGACATAGCTTCACAGCCAATGCACTCGCAACCAGCTGATGATGAGCGGCCTGGTACTGGATTTGCTTTTTGTCATCCCCCTCACGGAAGACTAATCCAGCACCGACAAATGGCAGATGCAGGAGCATATTGATTTCATTGAATGTCATCCAGTACTTCACTTTATCTTTGTATCTGGTGAAAATGGTTCTGGCATAGTTTTCAAAGAAGGAGACAAGTGCCCGATTCTGCCAGCTTCCATATTTCTGTACAAGATGGACTGGTACATCGAAATGCGCCATCGTAACCACTGGCTCAATTTCATATTTAAGCAATTCATCAAACAAATCATCATAGAACTGCAATCCTTCTTCATTCGGCTGTTCGTCATCCCCGTGCGGGAAGATTCGAGCCCAAGCAATCGAAACTCGCAATGCTTTGAATCCCATCTCTGCAAACAACGCAATATCCTCTTTATAGCTATGATAGAAATCAATAGCCTCGTGTGATGGATAATACGCTCCTGCAACTGGTTCGAGTGTATCGATATTACCTTGCATGATGGAGAATCTATCTGCTCCAATCGGCAGCAGATCGACTGTCGTCAATCCTTTTCCGCCCTCACGATAGGCACCCTCTACTTGGTTGGCTGCAACCGCACCGCCCCATAAAAATCCTTCCGGAAAAATACTCATGTACACTGCTCCTCTCAATCTACTATCAAGCATTAAATATTCAGGGTAAGCAACGGCTCGCCCCATTTCACTTGCTTTTCCTCTGTTGCCGCAACCAGATTGTAATCCTTTACATCCGTGACTACAACTGGTGTCGTGATATCGAAGCCCGCATTCTGGACACTTTCCAAATCGAACTCTATTAACAGCTGTCCTTTTTCCACGCGGTCCCCTTGCTTTACTTGAGCCTCAAAGAATTTCCCATCCAACTGAACTGTATCCATACCGATATGGATGAGAATTTCGGCTCCGTTATCCGTTGTGATTCCAACGGCATGTTTTGTTGGGAATAAAACCGACACAACGCCAGAAGCAGGTGCGTACAGTTTTCCTTCTGACGGGATGATTGCCACACCCTTGCCTAGTGCACCTGTTGCAAATGCCTCATCCTTGATTTCAGATAAAGGAACTACAGAACCTTGGAATGGGCTAGCAATAACATCATTGCCAATAGCTAGCTTCTCTTCTTTCTGAATTGGCGTTGTCGGCTCCTGAACTGTATCCGGCTTATTGTTTTCCTTTGTGAATCCAAATAGCATCGTCAGTACAAATGCAGCAGCAAACGCCACTCCGATTGAAACGAATGAACCCCAGAATCCCACGTCGAATCCATTTGGACCAATGAATGTAGGAATCTGGAATATACCGAGTCCGCCTGTCATATACCCTGTCGTCTTGAAGATACCTAAAACAGCTCCCCCTAAAGCACCGCCGATACAGCTAATGATAAATGGACGTTTCAGCGGGAGTGTAATACCATAAATTGCTGGCTCCGTCACACCAAATATACCTGAAATAAATGCTGGTATGCTTAATGTTTTTAGTTTCCGCTGCTTAATACGGATCCACACTGCCAATACTGCACCGATTTGAGCGAAGGAAGCAGCAAAAACAAGTGCCAAAACCGGGTCTCCGCCGTATACGGACAAGTTATTGATTGAGATTGGGACAAGCCCCCAATGCAATCCGAAAATAACGAAGATCTGCCAAAAAGCCCCTAGGAACAAACCAGCAATGATCGGACTTAGATCATAAATGCTAAGTGTCGCTTGACCGATAAGCTGTCCTGCCCACGTAGCAATCGGGCCTATTATCAGAAATGTCAGCGGTACTATCACCAGCAGTGTCAAAAACGGTACAACAAAGGTCTTGATGACATCAGGTACAATCTTAGCGAAGCCTCTTTCGATCTTTGCTGCAAAGAAAGTCGCCAAAATAATCGGAATGACAGAGGATGAATACGTCATCAAGATTACCGGGATCCCTAAGAAAGTAATATGCACAGGAGATTCAAACAGCGTACCACTGAATAATGTATACAGCGGATCGCCCGTTGTAAGTCCCGATAATGTCGGATAAACAAGTGCTGCACCGATAGCCATCCCGATAAAATGACTGCCGCCAAATTTCTTCATTGCGGTATAACCTAAGAAAATAGGAAAGAAGTAGAACAAGGAATCGCCAATAGCATTAAGGATTTGATAGGTTCCGGAATCTTTTTCAATCCATTTAAAGGCCAGGAACATGGCATTGAAACCTTTGATCATACCTGTTGCAGCCAAAACCCCAAGTACTGGCGTAAAAATGCTTGAGATGATATCGATGAATTTATTGAAAGGATTCGTATCTTTATCGTCTTCCTGTGCTGATTGTTCGTTGCCGGTAAAACCTCCGACATGCGTTACTGCTTTATAAACATCAGGCACATGGTTACCAATGACAACCTGATACTGCCCTCCGCTTTTCAGGACGGTGACGACATCGTCCATGTTCTTGAGTGCATCGGTGTTTGCTTTATCTTCATCTTTCAATTTGAACCGTAAACGGGTGATACAATGGACAACACCGTTGACATTCTCCCGGCCGCCGACATGTTGGATGATATCTTTAGCCAATTGTTCATACTTCATCTTAATCCCACCTTTTATTGGAATTTGGCAAATAAAAAACCTGATTAGCTTTGGCGCACAAATGCTGTGCGGCCAAACTAATCAGGTTATGCCCTATTAAGGTAACATTCCTTCGAAGGATATTCAGCTGATGGTTAAAATGTATCACCTTCACCCAAAAATGTCAACGCTTACATTTACAATTTATTTACTTTTATGCTGATTCGATTGTTTTGTCAGACGATGTATATGAACAGTAAGATACAATTGTTCATCCTGCGTAAGTCCAGAATCAAATTTTTCCCTCAAATAGACGTCTATTCTTTCTGTACATTCGAATGCATGCTTGTACTTCAGCCGTACTTGATCATAAAGGAATGATTCTGCTAATTCAGGCAATCTTTCATCTCGCAGGAAACGCACAGCAAAAAATCGCAAGTGTGTCAGGAAACGCTCATAATTGACCGAGCTCTCATCCAGGTTTCCTTTTACATGATACGTAACAATATTCAGCAGGTTGCTGACCATTTCCGTCACTTGTACGGCTGTCATCACGTGCTCGCCTGTCAGCTGACTGTTGACCAAATGCAATGCGATGGATGCCGCTTCATCCTCACCCAGTTTATAACCTGTATCTTCCTCGATTATGTCCAGCGCTTTCCACGCAATCTTGTATTCTTGTTTATAATATTTCCGTATCTCCCAAACAAGCGGGTTCTTCAAGGTGATTCCTTGTTTCTCTCTGCTGATGGCAAAACTGAGGTGATCAGTCAATGCGACATAAAGATATTCATCCAAGTCGTACGGGAGATGGCCACGTGCATATTCCACTATTTTGGCAACAATATTAAGATAAACTGGAGAAACATCCCGCAATAATGTCTCTAATTTATCGGTCATACCTGACTTTTCCAAGATGAATTTTTTCTCAATCTGGGATACATCTATGCTATCTCCTATTTTCTTCTTAAAAGCTAAACCTTTTCCCATCACGACAAGTTCCTGATTTTTATCATTCCTTGTAACTACAACACTATTGTTCAAGATTTTTTCTATCTTCATCGTTTTCCCCCATGTCCTAACAGAATGAAAAAAACCCAAATTTACACATAGCAGCTGTCTGCTTGTGCAAATTCAGGTTTTGCCCGCAATGCGGTAACAATCCTCGCTCAATTTGTAAACGCTTTACACTGAAAATATCACAGCAGTATTTCCCTGTCAATCTAAGGAAGTAAAGTCCGTTTTCACTTTCTTTATTTAAACTAACGATTATTTTAATTATAAAATGGAAATTACAAGCCAATTAATCGCTTTCCTACTCTGCAGAAAGGTATAATCAAAGCTGGTATAGAAATCTACTATTAGATATTTACATATACAGAAGGGATGTAAGAGGATGAGCAATCTACGAGAAGATGCGTTGAAAATACACCGTGAAAATAAAGGGAAACTGACAATGAAGTCGAAGATCCCCGTTCGTAATGCGACGGATCTGAGCCTTGCTTACTCTCCTGGTGTAGCGGAACCTTGTAAGGAAATCCACCAAAACAGGGATGACGTTTACGAGTACACAATGAAAGGCAATATGGTTGCTGTTGTCAGTGACGGTACTGCCGTGCTTGGCCTTGGAAATATCGGCCCTGAAGCTGCTCTTCCAGTAATGGAAGGAAAATCTGTCTTGTTCCAAAGTTTCGCGGGTGTTGATAGCTTCCCGATCGTGCTTGATACAAACGATGTGGACGAAATCGTTCGCACTGTGAAATTGATGGCGCCAACATTCGGCGGCGTGAACTTGGAGGATATCTCTGCTCCTCGCTGCTTCGAAATCGAAGAGCGTTTGAAAGCTGAAACAGATATCCCAGTATTCCACGATGATCAGCATGGTACTGCGATTGTAACAGTTGCCGGTTTGCTGAACGCGTTGAAATTGGTTGGCAAAAGCTTCGATAACATCAAAGTTGTCGCGAATGGTGCTGGTGCTGCCGGTATCGCAATCATCGAATTGCTGCACAGCCTTGGTGTAAACAATGTCATCATGTGTGACTCCAAAGGCATGATCTACGAAGGTCGTCCGGAAGGCATGAACAAAATGAAAGACCGTGTAGCGAAAATCACGAACCGCGACCGTCAGGAAGGTAGCCTTTCCGATGCGATCAAGGATGCTGATGTGTTCATTGGTGTATCGTTGGCAAACCTATTGTCAAAAGACGATGTTCGTACAATGGCAAAAGATCCGATCATCTTCGCAATGGCGAATCCAGATCCGGAAATCCTGCCGGATGATGCAAAAGAAGCAGGCGCCCGCGTAATCGGTACTGGCCGCTCTGACTTCCCGAACCAGGTGAACAACGTACTTGCCTTCCCTGGTATCTTCCGCGGTGCCCTGGATGTTCGCGCAACTGGCATCAACGAAGAGATGAAGATTGCAGCTGCGAAAGCGATTGCCGAGCTGATCGACGAGAGCGATTTGAACGAAGATTACGTAATCCCGGCTCCATTCGATCCTCGCGTTGCGCCAGCTGTTGCAAAAGCAGTAGCAAAAGCGGCGATGGATACTGGTGTCAACCGTATCACGGTTGATCCGGAAGAAGTAGCTGAAAAAACTCGTCAGCTGACAATCATCGACAAAGACTAAGCACAAAAAAGAGGAATCCCGCGGGATTCCTCTTTTCTATTATTTATCCAAGTTCAATACAGTCAGTTTCTCTCTTGTCATGGAAAGAATACTGTTCGCAATACCTTGCGTTCCCATACCAGAACCTTTTACTCCAAGGAATGGGAAGTGGTCTGGACCACGCTCTGTGCGTCCGTTGATTTGGACAGCACCAGTTTCCAATTCATTCGCAATATAGAAGGCTTTATCCACATCACGTGTGAAGATGCTCGCCTGCAAGCCGTACTCGGATTTATTGGCGATTTCGATCGCTTCCTCATCAGAACCAACACGGATGACAGGAAGTACTGGACCGAATGGCTCTACCCATGCAACATCCATATCTTCCGTTACATGATCAAGCAAAGTCGGATGAATCAGATTGCCTTCGCGTTTGTTACCTGCAAGAAGTGTCGCTCCTTTTTCCAATGCATCATCGATTAACGCTTGCACGCCATCCGCTGATTTACTATCGATCAATGGAACAACTGTATTGCCGTCTTCTGGAGAACCAACAGCCAATTTCTCCACTTCAGCCTGCAATTTCGCAACCAATTCATTTGCCACATTATCATGGACAAGTACACGTTTGATCGCTGTACAACGCTGACCTGAATAAGAATAAGCTCCGCTGATGATATTCTTCACAGCCTTATCAATATCTGCATCTTCGCGGACAATACCAGGATCTTTACCGCCAAGCTCAAGAACGACAGGCTTCATGCCAGCAACTTTCGCCAGATTCTCACCTGTTTTCGTTCCCCCAGTGAATGAAACCATGCTTATATCTTTATGCTCCACAAGGAAGTCACCGATGACAGAACCGCGGCCAGTGACAATATTGACAACACCCGCTGGGAAGCCAGCTCGGTCGAATGCCTCCATCATCTTGATACCGCTCAAAGCGCCTTGCGTTGCAGGCTTGAAGATGACCGTATTACCGGAAATAAGTGCTGGAGCCAGTTTGGATGCTGATAAGTTTACTGGATAGTTGAATGGCGCAATTGCCAGAACGACACCTAATGGTACCCTATCCACAATACCAACCTTGGAACTGGAACCACCCGGGAAACGATCGCCTCTCATGCTTTCGCCATTGGTATGCAATGCTTCCTGTGCAGTATAACGGATATAATCATATGTCCGCTGCACTTCACTTTTGGCATCTTTCAGGCTCTTACCGACTTCAAACATCATTGTTTGTGCAAGTTCATCCTGCATTGCAAGCAGTTCATCCGCCCATTTATAAAGCAAATCTGCCTTTTCCTGCAAGGAAACCTTTGCCCATGCTTTTTGTGCTTGCTTTGCAGATTGGATTGCCGCTGCTGCCTCTTCTTGGGATAATGCCTGTACAGTTCCAACGACGCCCTCTTTGTACGGAGACATGATTTCCACTACATTACCGGTGGTGCTTTCTTTCCATTCGCCATTCACGTAATAACGTTGTGCTGTTAATGTTGACTCCATTCCTTTTTCCTCCTCGTGTTACAGTTAGTTTATTTAATTAAAAAACTTAAAAAAGTTTCTGACACTCATTCTACTACTAACATTTTTATAATGGAATCTTTTTGCTCAAAAAAATTAATTTAATTTTTTCCGTAATATCAAGGTTTCTAAGTATATAACATATAAAATTAGTATGTCATTATTATTGTTAAATCTGTTATCCATAACAGATTGGAATCCGATGAATATACGTATAAATGCATTCTTTTTTAACTAAAAAAAGAGGAGCATCATTCGCTCCCCTCCACTTCCTGGCATAGATCATCTACATATTCTCCTAGGATTTCCGCAGCATATTCGCCAGTAAAATGTCCTGGATCTAAAAATCGGTGGATAGCCAATCCATCAACCAGCGCATATAATTTTTCCGTCTCCTTGTTTAAATCCTTCCCACTTTTCAATATATCACTATCCGAAAGCAGTACCAATAAGCGCTGTACGACTTCCCTGATTCCGTCCGTCTGCTGAAAATTATTCCCGTGCTTATATTTGAAATGCAAGGTGAATACAAACCATACTTGCATCTCCGCCATTGTCTCCGAATCTATCGGGAGAAGCTCCAACAGCACCTCTTTGGCAAGCTGTTTTGGCGGCAGCGGCTGCTTGATGACCTGCATGATCCGATCTTTACAACGGGTTTTGACAAGTTCCATCGCATACTCCAGCAGTTCATCCTGCGTTGTGAAATAATGACGCAGCGAACCTAATGACAAACCGGCCTCCTTGGCAATATTCCGGACGGATGCTGCCTCTATCCCCCTATCCATGATGACCTTCCAAGTTGCTTTGGCTATATCTTGTTTCCTTGCTTCATGATCTATTTTTTTTGGCATAGCATTAATGTAGCAGAGGGCGCATGCAAAATCAATTTTTTAATACAGTTGTATCACCATAAATCTTGTGTTAGCATAATAATACAACTGTACTAAAAAAGGAGCTGAAAAATGAACGCCATCATTATATTGATCATCTTGTGCGAAATTGGTTTCTGGATTTTTATTGCAGCTGGGTTAATTGCCCGTTATGTATTTAAGCTTCCCAAAGTTGGTTTGATCTTGCTCTCGGCAACCCCATTGATCGACCTGGTTTTACTTGCAGCTACAAGCTTTGATTTGGCACGTGGAGCGACAGCAACAATCGCACATGCAATTGCTGCCGTGTACATCGGTGTAAGCCTAGCCTATGGGAAATCGATGATACGCTGGGCTGATCAGCGGTTTGCTTATTACATCATAAAGCAAGGTGAAAAGCCCAAGAAGCTCTACGGTAAAGAGCATGCCTTGAAGGAAGTAAAAGGATGGCTGCAGCATGTGCTTGCATATATCATTGGTGCCGGGCTATTATTTGCTGTCATCTTTTGGATTGATGATGCAGAAAGGACAGCAGCACTCACCAGTGTTCTGCGGATCTGGTCAATCGTTCTCGGAATCGATTTTCTCATCAGTTTCAGCTATATCCTGTTTCCTAAAAAAGAGAAGCATGCAGGCTCCTAGAGCTGCATGCTTCTCTTTTTAGAAATCTTCCTTTTTCGATTTTTCATTAGCTACATTCATAATGAAATAACAGATGACAAGCAAGAGGATTGCCCCGCAATAATATAATGTATGGAGTGCGCAGACGACGATAAGGCGAATCAATGCTGTTATCCCTATATACAGGAAATAGCGGATCGGAAAATGATAATCTTCCTGAAAGTACTTCACTATCATGGCAATGAATTCGAAATACAGGAAAAACACCAAAATATTATTCAAAAATTCCAGTCTGGAAGTGTTCCCTTCATTGAATAAGGAATTGTTGATAATATCGATCAATTCCTTCGCCAACAAGATAGTAATGGCGATTGCCAAAAGAATCAGGCCGATATTCAATACATATTCCGCAAGACTTTCGCAATTGTGCTTTCGTATGCTTCTTCTTTGTACGCATTTGGGTCCGCATCGTATCACCTCAAATATTACTATTCCCTACCTTTTCACCAAATACGCGGAACTGATTTCGGCAGTTCGTGTCACTCCGGATAATGCATACGTCAATTCAAGCTCAGTTCGCAGATCACCAATCACACGGCTTACCCCAGCTTGTCCATCAGCTACGAGTCCGTACACATAAGGCCGGCCGATCAGGACACTGTCAGCTCCCAAAGCGATCGCCTTGAATACATCTGCACCGCTCCGCACACCGCCATCCATCAGTATGGGCACTGCTTCATCTACTTCTTGCACAATAGCCGGCAGTGCACGCACTGAAGCAATGGCACCATCAAGCTGCCGGCCGCCGTGATTGGAGACGATAATTGCGTCCAATCCCAAATCGACTACCTGTCTTGCATCGGCAGGATGCAGGATACCTTTTACAACAATCGGCAACTTTGTCTGGTTCCGCAAGAATCGCAAATCATCCCATGACAGATTCGGGTGATGGATATTATCCAAAATCGCATCCCTTATATGCTTCTCTGTAAGCTGTGGCACCATGTCTTGAAAAACAGGATCATGTATGTAATTTGCCGCTCCTTGCAAAAGTTTGAGCGGAGAATATCCATTTCGATAATCTCGCTTCCTCCAGCCCAGCAGTCCAGTATCGACTGTGACAACAATAGCCTGATAACCAGCCTCCTCAGCCCTTCTTGCCATGCTGGCAGTTAAATCAAGATTCTTCGACCAATACAGTTGAAACCATTTCACCGCTTTTGGCGCTGCCGCTGCAATCTCTTCTAACGAAGCTGATGTAACCGTGCTTGCAACAAATGGAATACCCGCAGCTGCAGCAGCTTTCACACTGCCAATTTCCTTCTCGGAATGAAAGATCCCTTGGAATCCGACTGGAGCAAGCATCAACGGCAGGCTTTGTTCTTGGCCGAACAGCTGGATGGACGGATCCACATTCGAAACATCGCGCAGAACCCGCGGCAGAATGTCGTAGTCGTTGAATGCTTCTCGATTCTGCCCTAACGTTACCTCATCACCTGCTCCGCTTTGCAAAAAACCAAACGGACCAGCCGGGAGAATTTCCCGCGCTCGTTTTTCCCATTCCCCTGCAAATAACGGGTAATCACCTGTTGACTCCCCGATTCTAGTAAACACATTTCCCACTTTCCATACCCCCAATCATTTCTTTGTAATTATAATAGAATAATTCGAACACGTTAGGAATTCCATACTTTTCGTGTTAAGATTATCTTTGAAAAACACGCAGACGGAGGCGGCAACCATGGCTACTTATCAAGATCTTTCGAATGAAGCGTTACAACAGAAATACAATACGCTGCAGGATGCATACGAGGCGATCGCCAGTCAGCAGCTGCAGCTCGATATGTCGCGCGGGAAACCTTGCACCGAGCAGCTTGATCTTTCCCAGCCGATGCTCGATATCCTTACGTCAAGCAGCACAGTCAAAACAGAAAACGGAACAGATGCCCGGAACTATGGTGTATTGGACGGCATTCCGGAAGCAAAAGCACTTTTTTCCTCTATTTTGGAAGTTGAACCGACACAAGTGATCGTAGGCGGAAACAGCAGTCTGACAATGATGCATGATTCTATCGTTCAATTTTTGCTGCATGGTGTTTCCGAGGAAGCTACACCATGGATAAAGCAAGGCAATGTGAAATTCCTTTGCCCCAGCCCTGGTTACGATCGCCATTTCACCATTTGTGAAGCATTGGGTATTGAAATGATTCCTGTAGCGATGACACCAGAAGGTCCGGATATGGATGAAGTGGAAAAGCTGGCAGCTGCCGACCCACAAATCAAAGGAATCTGGTGTGTACCTAAATACAGCAATCCGGATGGTTTTACATATACCGATGCAGTCGTCGATCGACTTGCGGGCATGCAGACCGCCGCGAATGATTTCCGGATATTCTGGGATAATGCGTATATCGTCCATCATCTCTCAGACGAACCAGATGAATTGAAAAACATCCTTCCTGCTGCAGCAAAAGCAGGATACCCGGACCGCATCATGGAATTCACATCGACTTCAAAGGTGACTTTCCCGGGGTCGGGCGTTGCAGCACTTGCATCCAGCGAGAAGAATATAGCATTTTATAAAAAGAACTTATCCGTCCAATCAATTGGTCCGGATAAACTGAATCAAATACGCCATGTCGCATTTTTAAAAGATAAAGATACACTTTCTGCTCATATGAAAAAACATGCAGCAATCATCGCACCTAAATTCCATACTGTCTTATCCATCCTGGAGGAGAAATTGGGCGGAAAAGGGATTGCCGATTGGACGAATCCGAATGGTGGCTACTTCATCAGCTTGAACACGATGGACGGTTGCGCCAAAGATGTGGTTGAGCTTGCCAAGAAAGCCGGTGTGACATTGACTGGTGCGGGTGCAACCTACCCGTACGGCAAGGATCCATCCGACCGGAACATCCGCATCGCACCAACACTGCCGCCGACTGAAGAGCTGAAAAAAGCTATCGAAGTGCTATGCTTATGCGTAGAAATGGTCAGCATCAATCGTCTGTTGCAAAAATAAAATCAGGCCGCCATAGAGGCGGCCTCTTTCAATTTGGATAAAGATAATAATTTTGTTGACTTTCCTTCATAAATCCAATGGAAGTATACAAAGACAATGCTTTTTCATTTTCGGTCTGAACTTCCAGAAACACACGTTGACCCTTGGCTGTTTCCATCCGCACCGCTTCCTGCAGCGCCTTCCTCCCATACCCTTTCCCTTGGAATTCCGGCAGCACAGCGAATCCATATATCTCACTTCTTTTTCCATTTTGATGAATCCGGATCTTTCCGACTGCCTTACTTTCAGTCTCGATTATATAAAACTCCTTCTGAAAACCATCCTTCTCCATGCGGTCATTGTATACTTGCGCTTCTTCCGCATCAAAGTCGAAACAAAGGATATCCAATTGTATCTTCATTTCGATATCTTTCAAAGAAGAAGGGCGCAAACGAACTGACCCATCGGAACCTGGGAGTGCTTCACCTTCCCATCTCATCATGTATTCCGATTCTTTAAAAGTACAATTCACTGTTTCTATCCATGCTTTGCCTGATATACTATCTGCCGGCACATTCAGTAATTTGTGCCGAGCTTTTTCCATGGCAGGGATGCTTTCTTGGAAAAGCTCACTGAATATGCCTTTCCTCCGGTAATCCGGATGCACCATGCCGCAAACCTCGACTTTGCTGCCGAAGCTGTATAGACCCAGAAAACCAACAAGCTGGCCAGCTTCATATGACATAAAATCTGTCTGCTCGGATTCACTCCTGTTCTCAAGCATATCCCAATTCAGTTTCAGCTCTATCCCGTCGTACTGCTCCACTGTTTGCTGAAGCGCTTTTATTTCCTTTAGTTGAGCCACTGTAAGCAATCTCGATCCCCCCATGTCAGTTGCTTCACCTATTATACCTTAATTTTCCACATAAAAAATCCCGCCGCGTTAACGGCAGGATTCTGATTAATTTGCTTGATGGTCCACTTTCACTCGTCTGATGAAGAAGCTGATGACAACACCGACAATCGCAGCAATGATACCAAAGATAAAGGAACTTTG
This sequence comes from Terribacillus halophilus, assembly GCF_900101385.1. GTDB lineage: Bacteria > Bacillota > Bacilli > Bacillales > Amphibacillaceae > Terribacillus > Terribacillus halophilus. Next base: position 5,540 of record NZ_FMZB01000006.1, on the reverse strand, counting down.
GACACCTTCTGTAAAGGCTTGGATAGCTGTATTTGGATCTTGCGGATTAGCAGCACTCTCCATGTATCTATCACTTCCAGCTGTCATGATGGAAATAGCAACAGCTGTACCGATTGCACCAGCAACCTGCTGCAATGTGTTCATGATAGCCGTCCCATCCGGATACAGACTAGGGGGCAGCTGGTTCAGACCATTTGTCTGAGCCGGCATCATGATCATGGAAATACCGATCATCAGCGCGATATGCAAACCGACGATGAAAGATGTGGATGTTTCCAATGAAATGGTAGAGAAACCGAACATAACCAAAGTGACGATGATCAGACCAGGTGTTACAAGGAATCTCGGTCCGAATTTATCGAACAAGCCACCCATTACAGGAGATAGCAAACCGTTGATAACACCGCCAGGAAGCATTGTCAGACCGGCAACCAGCGGTGTGAGTGCTAGTGATGTCTGCAAATACAATGGCAGCAAGATCATGGAAGAAAGCATAACCATCATACTCACAAGTATCAGCAGCAAGCCCAATACGAACATTGGATATCTGAATGCATTCAAATTCATCATTGGCTGCTCCATCTTAACTTGGCGGACAGAGAATAGAATCAGACTCAAGATACCAACCGCAATCGTGACAATAACGATTGGATCGCCCCATCCGCCACCTTCACCAGCATGGCTGAAGCCGTAAACCACTCCTCCAAAACCGATAGTCGATAGGACGATGGACAAGATATCGATTTTCGGCTTCGTCAATTGCGTAACGTTCTGCATAAAGAATGCACCGAAAACAAGTGCAATTACAAGCAATGGAAGGGAGAACCAGAAGATCCAGTGCCAAGTCAATTTATCGATGATCAAACCAGAAACCGTCGGACCTACGGCAGGTGCGAACATGATGACCAATCCAATCAATCCCATTGCTTTACCGCGTCGATGCGGAGGGATGATGTTCAGGATCGTATTGAACATAAGCGGAAGCAGCAAAGCCGTCCCGACTGCCTGCACGATACGCGCGATCAGCAATACGGCGAATGAAGGTGCAATGGCAGCGATCAAAGTACCAATGATCGAGAAGACCAAAGAAGTCAGGAATAGCTGACGCGTCGTGAACCACTGCATGATTAAACCGGAAACCGGTACGAGCACACCTAATGTCAATAGATACCCAGTAGTCAGCCATTGAGCTGAGGAAGCGGATATTCCGAATCCATTAATGATATTCTGCAGCGCGATATTCAGCGCTGTCTCACTGAAAAGTCCAACAAAACCAGCAATCAAGAATGAGATGATGATCGGCATCGTCTTTATATTGCTGGTATCCACAGCTGTTGCAGCTGTATTATTACTATCCATTTGCAAAGCTTTCTCCTCCAATGCGGAATTATTTATTAAGTAATGATGGAAGCTGTTTCGCGACACTATACAACGGACTTCCCGATGCACTTGTCAGAGCAAGGATGACCGCTCCTTCCACCATGGCATTTATCGTAACCGCCAATTCTTTCGCCATTTCTTTATCGTAACTGAAGGCGATTAATCTATCTGTATATAATGCCTGCCAATCTGCATAAGCATGCTGGCAGCTATTTCGCAATGCTTCGTGCGTTGCTGCAGTTTCAGATGCAATCAGTCCGATTTGCACACCTTCCATTTGATGTTTTTTTTCAAATTCGGAAGCAATCTTGTGAATATGGTACTGAAAAGCCTCTACTGCCGTACCCTTCGCTGCCAGATCCCTCGCGGCTCCTTCCAAGACATGTTCTTTCATGAGCCTGATGGCTTCGACTGCGATCTCTTCCTTTCCATTTGGAAAGTGATAGTACAACGACCCTTTTGGGGCACCGCTTTCCTCAATAATTTGATTCAAGCCTGTTCCGTGATAGCCCTGCCGCTGGAACAATTCCGAAGCAGTACATAATATAAGTTCTTTTGTGCTTTCCTTCTTTTTCACTGCACCATACAACCTTACACTCCTTAAATTATAGCAATTGGTCTAGATAATAATATTTTTTTTCGTTCAGACTGTCAAGAATATAATCTGTATAATATTTTATAAAGTTACTGTAAATCTCTAAACACCAGAACAAAGGTAATGTTATAGTACAAATGAATTTCTTACAGCACATTTCATCTCATACCAACGATTAATATATGGAAAGGCGTATGGAATATGACGAATAACCAAAAGAAATTATCTGCCCTTATTGAAATTTTTCTTATATCTCTTCGCTTGGGTTGTACATCCTTCGGTGGCCCCATTGCCCACCTTGGTTACTTCCAGGAGACGTATGTACGAAATAAACGTTGGCTTGGAGAACAAGCATATGCCAATCTTGTTGCATTAAGTCAGTTCCTGCCCGGGCCGGCCAGCAGTCAAGTTGGAATTGGGATCGGAATCATAAGAGGCGGCATACTCGGAGGAATCATCTCATTCATAGGATTCACCTTGCCTTCTGTCATCATTCTCATTTTGTTTGCCTTATTCCTTGTTCATATAGATTTGGCGGATGCTGGGTGGATTCAGGGGTTGAAGCTCGTAGCAGTTGCCGTTGTCGCTCATGCCATACTCGGAATGAGCCAGAAACTCGCAGCAAGTCCCATCACAAAGGGTATTGCATTAGGAGCTCTTGTACTTACACTTTTATGGTCCCATCAATTGGCACAGCTGCTGGCTATATTACTTGCAGCTGTTGCAGGCTATTTTCTGCTGCACCCTGATCAGGGCGATAAAAAATCTGCCGAGCTAAGCCTCTCCATCAATAAAAAGATTGGTGCAATCTGCCTAAGTCTATTTTTCATTTTATTAGCCGGATTGCCCTTACTGCGTTTGATAGCAGATGTTCCTTTTCTTGTTATGGCCGATAGTTTTTACCGTTCTGGTTCACTCGTCTTCGGGGGCGGTCATGTTGTCCTTCCACTCCTTGAACGGGAATTCGTCTCTACAGGATTGATCAGTCAGCAAGACTTCCTTGCCGGTTACGGCGCTGCCCAGGCAGTACCCGGGCCATTATTTACATTTGCTGCTTATCTCGGAACTGTACTGTACGGCTGGCAAGGAGGTTTACTTGCTACACTGGCCATTTTCCTTCCAGCCTTTTTGCTCATAATCGGGATGCTGCCGTTGTAGGAATCTTGATCAGTGCATTTTTTATCCCTATCTGGTCCACGACTATACACACAGCTGTTGACATTGCACTTGCTGCTGTTTACTATAGCCTGCTGGCCTTCTGGAAAGTGCCAGCTTGGGTCATTGTAATAATCGGCGCTATCAGCGGCTTGGTGTTATAGTAGTTTCCATGTGCCAACAAAGGGTATGAGGATGACACATACCCTTTGTTGATTATTCAAGCTTTTGTTTTTACATTCGCTTTCAAACTGCACATCCCTAGCAAGATCGCTAACATCAGCATGATCAAACAACCGATTTGTACCGCAGCTGCCACACTCGTCAACTGGTTGATACCAGCAAGTACTGCCGTCATCCCGATAATTAAGACGGCTTCAATTGATTGATACATACTTAGCATACGGCCCATCTGCTCGACCGGAATCCGCTCTTGCATATAGGTCACATATCCAGCATTGGCAAAAGCCAGTGCGCCGGATAGAATGAATACACCAGCACTTGCCGGTATGAAGCTTTGTGAAAAAGCGAACAGTACATATCCCATAGCTCCTGCTGATGCACCATATGTGAGTAATTGAACCGACCTGAAATAACGAGTTACTACAGTAAGCAGTACGGAACCAGAGATAAAGCCGACTCCAGCAATACTTACAAGTAATCCATATGAAGCTTCTGAAAGCCCAATCGCTTCAGCCGCAAAAGCTACTTCCATGGAATCAACAGATGCGGTCATGACGGTAAAGCAGCTGAATAAAAGAAGCAGAAATGTCAGCATGGCAAAGCTTTTACTATAATCGAAAACTAGACGCCAATCCTCTTTCCAGATCTGCAGCCATTTGCTTTCCGCTTTCTCCTCCAAGGCAACTTTTACAGATGGCAAAACAAAGCAAATGACTGCCGCCAACAGCAAAAGTAATATATTTACGGTTAACGCAGCCTCAACAGACCCAGCACCAACCAAGATTCCCGCTGCTGCCGGCCCTATCACAAAGCCGCTGCCATCTGCAATAGCGCGGTATGAATTGAATTTCTGCCAGTGCCGTTCTTTGATCAATCCAGTTATATAGGGCAAACTCGCTGGTTCAAAAATAGATCCAGCTGCTGCAACGAAAAACACCAGCACATAAATTTGCCATAGGGAATCAGCCATGATCATCCCGATTAATCCGACAATCCTTATTAAGTGCAACGTAATCATCAGCTTTCGATTATCCAACCGATCAATAATACTTCCAGCCCAGCTGTTCATCAGCAATCCTGCTGCCGGTTTGATCATATAGAGGATGGCGACAGCTGCTGCTGTCTGCTCTGCCTGCTCATATACTTTCAAATTCAAAGCAATCAAATACAACCAATCCCCACAAGATGCACAGGTAATCGCTATCAGCATTCCAATAGCACGAAAACGGTATTTCCCCATCTTCATTCCTCCCCATTTTCTGAAGTGAAGCAAATAAAAAAATCCCACCCCCAAGATTGTCATCTTAGGGGCGAGATTCCGTCGCGGTGCCACCCTAGTTTTCCTGACAAGTCACCCTGCCAGACTCAAAAAGTACACGCTGAATGCGTAGACCTTTGTGCAATAACGAGCACTCCCGGCCTGCCATCATCTATCCGGCAAGCAGCTCCACGGTTTGTTCCAGCTGGGCTCCTCCACCCTTTTCAGCATTGCGGGGATTCTCTGTAGAAGGAACTGACACACTATACTACTCCGCTTCATCACTTGTAAATTTTTTCTATATTAACACTCGAATGACTATTGTGCAATACATAGCTTTTTTTTATACCCTTTTATTAAGCGACCTTAGTCTCCATGTAGCAAATAATGGTACACTTGGTCTTTGGCATAATGCTTTTCATCCGAGGTGAAACAATGTTTAAAATATTCATTTTGATAATTTTTCTTCTTTTTATGTATTTCATTCTGAGGGGAGAAAAAAAAGGTGTAAGATATTCCACCCTCACCTACTTCACATTGCTTTCCATCATTTTCGTAACCGGAATCATATACATTTCCAACAAATATCGGATATATGACGGTCCTGTATTGGAGGGTGGTTTCAACAGTCTTTATCATTGGGTCAGTGTATTTTCCTATTTATACATCATTCCAACAATCTTACTTATTGCATATACATTATTCAAACTGATTCCCAAGCTGTCTGAACTGACTTGGATAAGAGTCACCATGTACATTTTTTGGTTCGCTTTGCTGGCAGGATTGAGTTATGTATCCTTCTTTATCTTCATACTTATTTTCTATGGTTTTGCACCTTAATCGATCTAGCATTATAAAAAAGACACTTCCCGAGTAGACTAACCTAGTCAAATGGGACATAAAAAAACACCCTTCAAGTGGTACACTTAAACTAAGTGTCAATTTGGAGGGTATTTTTTATGCAGAAAA
>NZ_FMZB01000008.1 GCF_900101385.1 Terribacillus halophilus | reverse complement strand
AAGAAAAATTAGGCTACCACACACCAAAAGAGTTTGGTGGCATGGCAGCCTAATAAGGGTGTTTTATTTGTGTCTCACATCGCTATGTCAGTCTAGAGGAAGTGTCTTTTTTATTTTAGTAAGCTAAGCTGAATAGACCTTTAACGTGAGTCAAGTAACGGATGTTACTTGCTTCTTTCATCATTGTTGCCGGAAGGCCTTTCAATGGTGTTTGGTTAGCACCGACAAATGCTACAGCATCCTTGCGGCCAAGGCTTGCAAGTGTACCGGAGTTGATCGGGCTGAAGCTTTCCATTGTTTTTCCTTCCAGATAAGCGAATAGGTTATAGCCCACTAGCTCACCCATTTGCCAAGCGATCTGTGCTGTTGGCGGCCAAGGGCGACCGTCTTCACCGAAGTAAACTGCACTGTCACCGACAACAAAGACATCTTGATGGCTCTTGGACTGCAAGTATTCGTTCACAGTCGCACGGCCGCGGTCTGTTTCCAAACCGGATTCCGCAACCATCGGAAGGGCTTGAACGCCACCAGTCCAAACGAATGTGTTCGTTTCGATTTTCTGACCATCTTTCAATTCCACGACATTGCCTTCCACGTTCGTTACTGGCAAGCCAAGCAGGAATTCCACGCCGCGTTTTTCCAAGCTGGATTGTGCACGATCGATAAGGTGCTGCGGAAGCATCGGAAGGATCTTCGGACCAGCTTCGACCAGCTGCAGCTTGATTTCTTTCGGATCTACGCCAAGAGGCAAGCAATAAGAAGCAAGCTTGTCCGCGATTTCGCCAACTAGCTCAACACCAGTCAAACCGCCGCCGCCGATAAGGATCGTTGCATCTGCAGGGTTTTTGGAAGCTGCATATGCTTTGATTTTATCTTGGATTTGGTTGAATACTTTGTTTGCATCGTCTACGGATTTCAGAACAAGGCTGTTTTCTTCCAATCCAGGAATGCCGAAGTAGGCAGTCTTGCTGCCAAGACCTACAACCAACGCATCATAGGAAAGTGTGCTGCCGCCTTCAAGGACAACTTCTTTCTTGTCGACATTGAAGCTTTCCACTGTTGCAACTTTGAAGTCTACATCCAAACCTTTCAAAAGCTTCGTTACAGGCATTGCCACTGCTTGCTCGGAAATGCTGCCCGCTGCAAGACGGTGAAGCTCAGTGATGATTTGATGTGTCGGTGTTTTATTGATAAGTGTTACATTCGCTTGTGCTTTGCTGTAATACTTACGTACGGTTTGAGCGGCTAAGACTCCGCCGTAACCGGCGCCTAAAATAACGATATTCTTTGCCATACTTAATCCTCCGTCCTTACCTTTATGCTCTTATTTTTGTTTTTGTCTTTCTTTTTCGTTCGCTACTTCCAAATAGCTTTGAACAAAACGGAACATCTTCTGCGCTTGTGGATCTTTCATCAGACGAAGCAATCCAAATAGGCCGATCGTTTCGTTGCTTGCTTCCGCGCGATCCTTTGCTTCGATTGCTGTTTGAGCAACTGATTTCACGGAGTCCGTCACTGGGTGGAGCACTTCTGAAATTGCATTAACTGTATCGGATTTCAACACATCGTCTGTTGCTACCGCTTGCGCGAAGTCGTAAGAAGCAGTCAAAGCGTTCACAAGTTCATTGATCTTTGGCAGCTGTTCGATCAGGGAAGTCAATGATTCTTGTACTTCAGGTTTTAGCAATTGGTCAACTAGGTCTTGTTGGCTCTGGCTAACACTTTCGTTTGTTTCTGACATAACGTATTCTCCTTTGCTATGGCAATGCATTATATTTATACGTAAACATTATACTTCGTTGTGAATTTGTTCACAACTGTACGTTCACAAATTGCTCAAAATATCCACCTACAACTTTACTCCTACTTAGAGAACTTGTCAAAAGTTATTTCACACACGTTAATATTTTTTTTCATTTCCTATTATATATTCAAAAAAACGACATAATAAAAGCCTTTTCACTCTTCTGTTTTGTAGCTTTCCCTTTTTCCAAAAAAGTATTAATATCTTTATGCTTTTTCCCAGACCCATCTTCTCCTAGAGGCTGATACCCCGAACAGAATGAATCCACTAGAGACAATTCCAAGAAGCCATCGTCCGAATGGCTGCTGTGAAACTTCAGCGCGCGCACCGTCCAATCCTTTTTCCTTGTCTGGACCTGACTGGATTGCTGTCAGGATGAAAAATGAACCAACTACACCAAAAACAATGCCCCTGCTGATAAGATCAATACAGCCGGTCCGTTCATTTCCGCTGTTTTGAAACGATACATGAAACTTCGGAAACGCCACTGAAAAATTCATAAATCCCCATCCAATGATAAGCAGCCCATTGTCCTTTGTCGACAAGGACTTCTCACTTCTGCTGCTAACGTGATTCGTAGCAGAAAAACGATGAATGCAATACTTGCATATATGATGTTGCCGACAACGCAGCCTACCCGGATAAAGCCCCCCTTTTACTTTCATGATTTGATTCTCGTTTGTCGGTTATAACCGCCTTCTTCTCCTATTTTAAGAGCTATACTCAAGGCGTATATGAGAGAAACCAGTAAAAATAGGATAGGCAAGCTACCCTTACACAAGGGCCTACATACGATGAAGAAGAAGCAAGAAGGGAGAATGATGATGTACAACGAAAACGACGATAAACAAAATCAGCAACGGCAAATCCAGTTTCCAGGCGGACCTGGATTTGGCGGCCCCGGCACCGGTGGTCCTGGCTTCGGCGGACCTGGTTTTGGAGGCGGGCAAGGCGGATTTCCATTTGGACCTCCTCCAGGAGCTGGCGGGCAAGGCGGACAGCAAGGTCAATTCGGTCCTCCTCCCGGTCCTCCTCCATCCCAAATTCCGCAGCTGCAGTCAGTAAGCGGCGGTCCTTCTGCCTTTGCTGTTGATCCGGGCGGAATCAGATTTTGCCTTTTCCGGTACACTTATATACAGCTAGAAAACGGACAGCGTTTCTGGTACTACCCTGTCTTTGTCGGACGTACCTCCATTGCCGGTTTCCGTTGGCGACCGCAGCAGTTCCGCTGGCAGTATTTCGGCATCGACCTCAATCGTGTCGCAGCATTCAGTTGCTAACTGGAAAAGCCGGGCTTGCTGCCCGGCTTCATACATATGCTAAGAAGAATAACAGCAGGTGAACTTGCAAGTATATGATGGACAACTGAAAATTAATAGTTGCCCAACGTTGCTGATTGGATTGACGCCCCCCGAGCACGGTTTGCAGCAGCCAAGCAGCAGTGAGCAGCAGACTGATCAGCTTTCCGCCGCTTGCCAGCGGAAAGAGCGGAATTGATAAAAGTAGTAGTATGAGGTAGAAGCCCATATGATATCGCGTTTCCTTTATTCCTTTGACTACAGGGAGCATCGACAATCCAGATGCTTCGTAATCGCGGTATCTTCTGCATACGATTGCATAGGTATGCGGAACCTGCCATAAAAACAAAAGTAGTACAAATGCAATCGGCGCAAAAGCCAGCTGCGGGTTCAGAACTGCCCAACCGATCAAGGGAGTAACCGCTCCCGACAAGCTTCCGATGAGTGTGTTCCATGTGTAACGTCTTTTTGTCCATACTGTATAACAGACCACATACAAAAACCAGCCAATCATTCCATACAAAAATGCCTCCACTTGTAAGTATAGAAGTATCGCACTGCCGGCTGCGGTTGTTAAAATACCGAGCCCTATAATGGATCCAGATGACATACTGCCTGTAACAGTCGGACGTTTCTGTGTACGCTGCATCTGCTTATCTATTTCTGATTCAATCCAATTATTCCAAATAAGAGCCCCTGCAATAAGCAGCATACAGCCTGCCCAAAGAAGCATGAAAGTGCCGGCATATTCCAAAAAATCGAGGTTTTGCATTTGTAAGCATAACCAAAATCCGAGCAACGCAGGTAGTGTATTAGCAATCAGGACACGTCCCTTTACCAAGTACCATACATTCTCCAGCCATGAAGTAAACTGCCTCGATGACCTCGCTGCGTCCGGTTTAACGTTTGAAGTCTCCACTCTTCCCACCGCTCTTCTCTTGGAGATAAAGCTCTCCAATCGTAATTCGTTTATCCACAGCTTTACACATATCATATATAGTCAATGCGACGGTGCTTGCCGCAGTCAACGCTTCCATTTCCACACCAGTAAGTCCAGTTGTTTTCACCTCTGATTGAATGCATAAGATATGAATATCATTGTCCTGCTTCCATTGGAATTGTATATCCACAGCTCCGACCGGAATAGGATGACACATCGGAATGAGATTCGAAGTCTGTTTTGCGCCCATGACTCCAGCTACTTGTGCAACTGCCAATACATCTCCTTTTTTGTTCCGGAGTTCCGTGATGGAGCGATAGACATCTTCATTCATTCGTACACTAGTCCTTGCAATTGCCTTTCGAGCCGTCGGCTGCTTATTTGTCACGTCCACCATATGCGCTCTCGCTTGCTCATTAAAATGGGTAAAAGAATTTTCCATGCTTGTTCCCTCCTAATCATTTTTCCGCACCATCCATAACATCAAGAAAGATAAACCAATCAGCAGGACCACCCATAACCATGCCAGTTGCACCTCCCCCGCCTCCAATGCGATATAGATCGCTGTCGGGATTGTCTGGGTTTTCCCTGGGATATTCCCTGCGAACATGAAGGTGGCACCGAATTCTCCCAGGGCTCTGGCAAATGCCAAGATGGCGCCACTGAGCAGTGCACGTTTGGCCAGCGGGATGGATACGTACCAGAATACTTGCCAACGACCAGCTCCATCGATACGTGCAGCTTCCTCAGCCGCTTGCACATCACCTTGAAAACCGATCTTTGCAGCATGATACATAAGTGGGAATGCCACCACGGTCGCTGCCACTACAGCTGCCAGCCAAGTAAAGATGACTTGTTTCTGCAGAACCCACTCCAAACCTATACCAAGCATGCTATTCCTGCCAAGCAAGGTAATCAGTAAAAATCCAATGACAGTTGGCGGAAGCACAATCGGCAGCATCAAGATCGTTTCGACTATCGCCCTGCCTTTGAACTTGGCGTGTGCCATCAGCCTGCCAACGAAGGTTCCAGCTATAATAACCAGCAGTCCGGCACAGAACGTCACCTTTACCGATAACCAAACCGGCATCCAAAAAGTTTCAGTTGATAGTAAAGCCGTCATCTTCAAACACCTGTAAAGCTTCCTCTGTCTGAAGAAAATCATAAAATGCGACAGCTGCTTCTTTATGTGTTGAATCCTTCAACACACCCACGGGATAGACGATCGACTCATGTGTATCAGACGGAGCGATGGCAGCTATCTTGACTTTGCTGGAGGTCAGGGCATCCGTTTTATACACCATCCCAGCATCTGCATTGCCTGTCTCTACGTATTGCAAAACCTGCCGTACGTCCTTCGTGTAGACAATGTGCGGCTCCATTGTTTTCCACAGCTGCATATTTGTCAGGGTTTCTTTTGCATAAGCTCCAGCGGGAACTGTCTCCACCGTACCCATCGCCAAAGTATCCGCACCTTGTACATCCGCCATTTCGGTAAAACCTTTTTCATCCTTCAGCACAACCAGTACCAAGTCATTCCCGAGCAAATCTGCCGCATGAGTTTCATCAATCATTCCTTCATCCTTCAACTTATTGAATTTATCTGCCGCTGCTGCGAAAAACAAATCAACAGGAGCACCTTTACTGATTTGCTGCTGGAGGGAACCCGATCCGCCAAAATTGAACTGAAGTTTTATCTCAGGATGCCGAGATTCATAAAGTTGTTTTATTTCTTCAAGGGAATCTTGCAAGCTTGCCGCAGCGGATATCGTCAACTCCGTTTCCTGTTTCGTTTCCGCCGTTCCTGCTGCATGGCTGCATCCCGTTGCCACCAGCAACAGCACGAATACAAGCATACTAATCAGTTTCCGTATTTTCATACCCGTTCCCCTCCTTTATCGATTTCAGCCACAACATGGCTAAGCTCTGGCAGGATCAATCGTTCCATGGCGAGCCGGACAGCTTTCGGAGACCCCGGTGTACAGAATATCGCCTTATTGCCGAGCGTGCCGGCAGTGGCACAGGAGAGGAAGCTGGCAGAACCGATATCTTCCTGAAAACTAAGCAATCGAAACAGTTCACCAAACCCCGGCATCTCCTTCTCCATCAAACGCTGGACCGTTTCGATTGTCACATCTCGTTTGGCGATTCCTGTCCCTCCATTCAATAAGATGATGCGTACATCATCGTTTGCAGACGCATCCAAAATCGCTTGCTGAATCTCCTCTTTTTCATCTGGAACGATGCAGTATGCAGCAACTCGATGCCCTGCTTGATGAAGCATTTCCCGCATCGTTTGCCCGCTGATGTCATTGAACTCATTCCGCGAGTCACTTACGGTGATGACGATACTCGAAATACGATCCTGGTTCTGTATGGTCATGTTTTTCCCTCCAATTTGTCCAGTTCATGTTTGTAATTGATATTCCAAAAAGCTGTTAATGCCAGCATGTCTACATAACAGACATGCAAGGCTTCCAGCAATCCTTTCATGGAAAGCTTTTCTTCTCTTAACCGCTTGTTGATGATTGGCATCGTACCTGCATGATAAAGACCGACAAGGGGCTCTGGTTTCCCATTTATAATCGGAACAACCGCTTCACAAGTTGAGACGGCATATGCTTTGAGCATGCAAAGGATAGAAGAAGTCAGACACGGCAGGTCGGTTGGCACGACGATATACCAATCCGATTTCACGTATTGCATCCCCGTATATAGCCCTGCCAACGGTCCTTTTTGGCGGAATTCTGAAAGATCATTCACGCACTTTACTCCCCGGGACGCAAACATTTCATATAAAGACGGATTTGTTACTACTACCGCTTGCTCTGTCACTGGCTCCAAGGCTGCCATCGCATACTGGTAAAAATACTTACCGCCTGTTTTGGCAAATGCTTTTGGCGAACCGAAGCGCCGTGACTGTCCTCCTGCCAACACAATTCCGACGAAACTTCCCACAATCGTCATCTCCTTCCGTCATAAATTTGTAAATTCCTTCACAAGCAGGCTTCTTTTACCATGGTAAAATAGCAGTAACAATGTACCGAAAGGAGAGGGATAACGTGCAAGCGAATATACTGCATCAGCCAAACAACGAAGGGTATCGAATATCCAGTGAGCTTCGCGGGCTGCTCCACAGTCTTGGTACCGAACGGAAAATTGAAAAAGATACCTATTTATTTCATGAAGGCGATACTGCCGATGAGATCTATATCCTCAAAAGCGGCCTTATCCAAATCAACAAGCTGACGGCCGATGGAAAGGAAATGATTCTTCGGATCTGCCGTAAAGAAGACATCATGGGAGAGCTGACATTATTCGGAGATCAGCCAACCTATCTATTAAGCTCCCTTGTGCTGGAATCCGGTGAAGTTTTCGTCATCAAGAAACATGTCTTGGAAGAAGCACTGATGACAAATGGGCACTTAACTTTCGAGTACTTGAAATGGGTCAATAACCATATGCGCAAATTCCAATCCAAAATCCGTGATCTGCTGTTGAACGGAAAGAAGGGTGCCCTCTATTCCACCTTGATTCGTCTAGCGAACAGCTACGGAACCCAGACAGAATCAGGTATACGGATCAACCTGGTAATGACAAACCAAGAGCTGGCGAAATTCTGCGCCGCCACACGCGAAAGTGTCAATCGGATGCTGGCTGACCTTAGGAAACAGGGTGTAATCCAAATGACGAGTAGCCATCACATCGTCATCACCGATATGCACTATCTAAAACAACAAATTGCTTGCGAAAACTGTCCACTAGAGATCTGCAATATCAATTGATGCCAGCAGATCTCCTGTATCTCTATAGCTGTAGACCGGGTAGGAAGACTTCCTTGCTTCCTGTTCATCGGACACAACTGCCACGCAATTCGTCACGCTCTCGAGCAATGCTAGCTCTTCCGGATATCGCAGCAAAACGATTTTGGGATAAGCCGCTTGCTTGTAGCCCTCGATAATCAGTATTTCGACACCTGCATATTGGTAGATTGGAATGAGTTTCTCCAACTCCCATTCCGACGAAGAAGTTTCCAATTCGAATACACCTGCCCCCTCCACTCCAGCAAGCATTGCGCCGGCTTGCAGATGCTTGGCGCTATCCGTTTCCTGCCAGCCTTTTGGTTTCCCGCCGTGTCCATGGTGTTTCAGGGACCCGACCTTAAGCCCTTCTGTCGTGAATTTTTTAACCAGGCGACAAACAAGCGTTGTTTTTCCACTGTCCTTGAAACCAACAACTTGAAGGATGCGCATGATCATCCACCGCTGACAGGCGGGATGAACGCAACAGTATCACCTGATTGAAGGGCAGTCTCATCTGTTGCATAAGCCTCATTCACCGCCGTCATCACTTGCCTTATCCCTGGCAACGGGTAATGTTCCGCCAGCCATTCCTTCAACGTGCCAACTGATTGTATATCGCCTCGCACTTCGAGCATGGATTCTCCTACCGACTCCTGTAAGTGCGCAAACAATAATACCCTAATCATTCATCTCAACTCCCCTTTGAAAACGGCTGCCTGTCGGGATAGGCAATGTTGCCTGCCTGATTGCCTATCCACGTCTCGCCATCTTCCCAATGTTCTTTCTTCCAAATCGGGACCATTTCTTTGATACGCTCGATTGCAAAGGCATTCGCATCATAAGCTGCTTTCCGATGAGAGGAAGAAACAGCGATGACCACTGCAGCCTCCCCGATCTCCAGCCTTCCGATTCTGTGGGTGATAGCAGTTTCCGTTCCCGGCCATCTTTCTTTGATTTCATCTCCGATCTGCTTCAGCATCCGAACTGCCATCGGTATATAAGCCTGGTACTCGAGATACAGCGTCCTCCTGCCTTTCGTCCATTCCCGGACAGTCCCGATAAAAGTAGTGATTGCCCCGGTATCCCTGGCTTGCACCCGGCAGATGACCTGATCCACTGGAATTGGTGCTTCTGTAACGCAATAGCATTCCTTATCCATATCGCTCACTCCCATCGTATTTGGACGTCACTTGTTTGAATCCGCTCCAGGTTGTGCCGCTGTCATTCTCCAGCAAGATGACGGTCACACGTGCTCCCCGATCGTATCCGACAGTTCCACGCGGCAGCATGATCAGACAATCCGCTCCGGAAAGTGACGTGACCGAATTTGACTTATCCAACCCTACTGGCGTCGCCTGAAGCGCTCCTTCTACTATCGAGATGCTGCCGCGCACAAATCGATCATAAGGATTTGGCTTTGGAAAACTGACACCAAGATAAGCGCATGCTTTCTGATGATAAGGTGTCTTCGAATGAAGAAATGCCCGAATCACCGGATAAACATATAATTCGAATCCGACATAGCAAGCAGAAGGATTACCGGATAGACCGAACAACAACTTCTTATCCTTCACAGCAGCGGTCGTGACACTTCCAGGTCGCATGGCAATTTTATTGAACAGGACATCTGCCTGCATCCGTTCATAGATGACCGGCAAGTAATCGAAATCACCTACTGAAACACCTCCGGTAGTAAGCAGCATGTCTACTTGTTCAAACGCTTGTTTTACACGTTTCAGACTCTTCTCCAAATCATCCGGACATTGGCCAAAATACACCGCCTCCCCGCCAGCTCGTTGGATTTGCGCCTGCAGCATTGCCGCGTTGCTATTGCGAATTTTGCCCGGCTCCATTTCATCCCCGATATCAAGCAGTTCGCTTCCCGTTGAAAGGATGCCGATCACCGGTTTTTTAACCACTGGCACTTGGGCATATCCAAATGTGGCCAGCAGTGCTGTCACGCCGGGATTGATTCGTTGTCCTTCCTGTACAAGTACACTTCCTTCCCTTGCATCCTCGCCTTTGAAGGAAATATTCTCATCTGCTGCCACTGGATGTTTCAATTCGACAAATTGCTTGCCTGCCTTCTGAAGGGCTTTTCCTTTCTCCAGCATCACGACAGCATCACAGCCTGTTGGTATTGCAGCTCCTGTCATGATTCGAACCGCCTGATTACGTTCGACTACTCCGTTAAATAAATAACCTGCTCCAATTGTGGCAACGACTTCAAAACGCCTCGGGTATTTACGCGAGATTCCTTTTGTATCACAAGCCCGGATTGCATAACCATCATAAGGTGACTTATGGAACGGAGGGACCGGATGAGTCGCTGTCAAGGGATTAGCTAATACGCGATTGTAACTTTCCTCGATTGGAACCCTTTCCACTCCGCCTTTATCTGCATAACGCATGACCCGGCATATCGCTTCGCCGACATGGATTGGTCTTCTTTTTTCCACTTGCATTTTTTTCACCCCACTAGTTGGTAATAAAGTCGTTTGGCTTCTGCGACAGAATTGGTGCCGTGTATGAGCGTTCGTCCATCACAGAAAAAGACAAATCGCAAATGCGCATATCCCGCTACAATCAGATGTTCATTTTTCACTGATATGTCCGGAAGCAACGACTCCAAGACATCCAGATTCACCGGATGCCGCCGGATAAGAACTGTATCTCTGCCGCATAATGCCGCTGCCCGCAGCGGATCTTGAAGCAGTGACGGATAAGTAGGATCCTTCCCGCAGGATGGACAGCTTTCCTGTCGCGCAGCTTGCATATCGATTTGGCGATAATGGTTCGACCACAAATCAAACATCATCATGGTTGACCGCAACGCAGTATCTGCTCCTACAAGCAGCTTCAAAGCTTCTGCCGTTTGGTGCGCTGCTACCATCTGGACTGCCGGACCAATGATCCCTTCCTTATCACAAGTCGCACCGCCCTCAGCTTGCTTGAAAAGACAATGAAAGCACGGGGTCTGCCCCGGCAGGATGGTATAGCTCATTCCTGCGCTTCCCGCACAGGAGCCGAAAATCCACGGTATATTACGCTGAAGCAAGATGTCATTCAACACGTACCTTGTATCGAAGTTGTCTGTTGCATCAATCACCACATCCACATCATCCACTAAAGACGGCAATGTCTGCTTCGTTGCTTCCATCACATGTGCCTGTACATCCACGTTTTCGTTTATTGCTTGCAGATGATTTCTGGCTGCAATTGCTTTTGGTATCGCTTTTGCAGCATCAGCTTCCGTGAATAGCTGCTGGCGCTGCAAATTGGTATATTCCACATAGTCTCGATCAATGAGACTCAATTTGCCGACTCCAGCTCGTGTGAGTGTTTCAGCATTCGCTGTCCCAAGTGCTCCGCAGCCTACAATCAGAACATGCTTTTGCCGAATTTGTTCTTGACCATCATGTCCAATACCTGACCACGCTTTCTGCCTGGCATATCGATCTTCCATCTAAGCTCGCCCTTTCTTCATCCGCCAATATAGGACATCTCGATTTTTTTCCTGGTGCGAACGGTTTCTGCTGTTCTTTCATCTGAATATCTATCTGAACGGCATGCCCACGTTTGAGTGATCAGCTGTTTTAATTCTTCCTCTGTTGCACCGTTACGGAGTAATGTCCTGAAATCCACTCCACCAGTTGCAAACAAGCAGTTGTACATTTTCCCATCCGCTGCTATTCGTGCCCTTGTACATCCTGAACAAAAGGACTCCGATACTGAAGTGATGAAACCCACTTCCGATTGACTATTTTGATAGCGATAACGCTTGGCTACTTCCCCGTTATAAGCAGGCTCCAGCGGCTCCAATCCAAAATGCGTATCGAGCAAGTCATGAATTTGCTGTTTGGGAACGACTTTGTCAAAATTCCAGCCATTCGTCTGCCCGACATCCATGAATTCAATAAACCGAAGCGTGACACCGGCT
Source organism: Terribacillus halophilus (assembly GCF_900101385.1). GTDB lineage: Bacteria > Bacillota > Bacilli > Bacillales > Amphibacillaceae > Terribacillus > Terribacillus halophilus. The sequence continues at coordinate 142,418 of NZ_FMZB01000008.1, read as the reverse complement.
TCACGAAAATAAGCGGCCATAGGCAGGACTTCCTGTTCGTTCTTTCCTTTGATTACCACCATGTTCACCTTCACTTCCAGCCCTGACAATCTAGCTTTTTCTATGCTGGCTATTATGCGGTCAGGACCGATTCCCGTGTCGTTGATGGAACGAAGCAAGCTATCATCCAGCGCATCCAAGCTGACATTCACGCGATCTAATCCTGCTTGTTTCAGATCAGTTGCCTGTGAGCCGAGCAGCAGACCATTCGTTGTCAGTCCGATATCTTCCAATCCCGATAAAGATGTAAGCCTGCTGATCAGTTGCGGCAGGTTTCGTCTCAGCAACGGCTCTCCCCCTGTGAGACGAATCTTCCGGACTCCCAGACTTGTGAAGATACTGGCCAGACGTACTATTTCATCGAAAGTAAGCAAATAATCTTTGGGCAAAAACGGGAAATCTTTTCCGAATATCTCACGAGGCATACAATAAGTACATCTGAAATTACACCGGTCGATGACAGAGATACGCAAATCCTGCAAAGGGCGTCCAAATTTATCTGTTAGTCGTTTCATGTATGCCATCTCCTTTGTTTCTTGCCTTCATCTTACTCCCTTTCATGAATAGAGTCTGTGAAATATGTCACACATAAACATATAAAAAATCCGCTAAAGTCATCTTTAACGGATTTTTTCCAACTGCCATTTCACTAATTTGTTCTCATAGATATAGCGCTTCAAGGGATTCTCGTTTTTTTCGTAGAATCGAAGAATCTGCGCCAGCGCTTCTTCTATCCCCTGCCTATGGCGTGTTTTTTCCATTACCGCCACCGCTTCTTCATAACAAATGGCTGCTTGTTTCTGATCACCTATTTCTTCATAACTACCCCCTAGCTTCAGCATTGTCATGGCTTGCTCAAATCGATGATGGGAATTTTTTCGATAAATACCCGAAGCATCCTCGAAAAGACGGATTGCCTCCCCGATATGATGCAGCTCAAATTCGAACGAAGCTAATAGTTGCAAGGCATCTGCACGCATCTTTGTTTCCTCTTGCCTTCCTGAAAGCAGCTTCTTTAGTATATGCCTCCCTCTCCCATACTCCTTTTCTTGTCCATACAACGTGGCCAATGCATATAATGCTGGGTCTTGTATCGATGCAGGTGTGTGTGGAGGAATGTTTTCCAAGTAACGTTTCGCTTTCTCTATATGCCCTGCTTTCATGGCAAGCAAGCCAATCTTGATTTCCAGGTAGCTCATGAGCTGATCGGCTGCTTTCCCTGCTGATCTGGCGCGTTCATAGTACGAGATAGCTCGCGGAAATTGCCGCATCTCTTCATCTATCTCGCCAAGCAGCACATATACACGCACAGATAGTTCCGTTTCATCAGCTTGTTCTGTTAGCTGCAATGCCTTGGATAGAATGCGCCGCGCCTTCTTTAAATCGGTGTAGAAGAAAAGTTCTCCTTGTCTGATGCGCCACGCGAGCTCACGTTTCCTTGCTTGCAGACGCATCATTTCTTTGATCTGTTCTTTCACAAGAGTTTGTGCTTCTTCATATAGTCCTGCCTCTTCATAGACTTGGACAAGCAAATGCAGCACTTGCTGAACTGCCGGGTGCAGATCAGCGGCTGCTTGCTTGAAGAAGCTGGCACTTTCCTTCAACTCGCGAATGGCCAAATCAATCTGTTCCTCGGCAATCGCTGTTTTGGCAAGCTGGAGATATATTTTCCCCGAAACAAAAGCGTCCTTGAATTGCCGTTTCTCCAGGAAAAGAAGTAGCTTCGCCAACTCCACCCTGGCCGCGGCTGTTTGTTTGTAACTCGTCTCCATCGCTGCGTAGATGAGATAGGAGTCGATGATAAGTGATAAATCCGGACCCGATACCACTTCCGCCAAACGGATGGCACGCTGACAATGCAGGATGGTTTGTTCGTATTGACGGCTGCTCGCATGATAGCCCGCCAGCAGGTGATAGATTCGAAGTCTGAGGGAATCATCAGTACCAGTCGACATATCTTCCAGGCGCCTGATGACTTCTTTTGGTGCTTTTCCTGTTTGCAGTTCAGCTTTCAAAGCAGTGAATTCTTCCATTTGCACTGGCATAAGCATGCGCTCCTTTATTTGACGGATACTTTTCTTTTATAAATCACATAACTTCTGGATAAGTAACGAACCGGGAAACTGAAAGCATGTACCAATCTGGTAAATGGCCACGCGATATATAAAACGAACGTCATGAAAATATGAATTTTGAACCATACCGGAACGGACGCCATCAGCTCCGGCTGCACGCGGAAGATAAACAAGCCGCGAAGCCACGGTGCGATTGTCGTCCGGTAATCAAAGCCATGTGAATCGACATTGAATGTCGTTGCCAAGAGACCTGTCGCAATGACAAGCAGCAATAAAACCAACGTCACCCAGTCAGACGTTGTCGACGTCGCACGCAGCCGCTTAAAGCTGAATCTTCGGTACGCGAGCAGCCCCACTCCGATAAAGGTTGCAATGCCAGCCGGTATCCCGAATACAATAGCCATCATATGATAGGTATGCTCGGAAACACCCAATCTCATATAGAAATCTATGGGAATCAAAAGCCCCATTACGTGACCGCCGAATACCATCATCAATCCCCAATGAAAGAGCAAGGAACCGACGCGCAATCTACGTTTCTCCAATAATTCACTGGACTTTGTCGTCCAGCCGAACTGATCCTTCTGATACCGATAGATATGCCCGCCAATGAATATCGTAGCGACGATGTAGGGGAATATACCCCATAGCAATGTCTCCATCTCTGCTTCTCTCCTTTTTAGCCTGCCTTTTCCTCAGGCTCCCACGCGATCCCTTCCTGTTCCATCAAACAGAAAAGTGCATCTAGCAAGGCGGCGTAATAGCTGCCTTCTTCCCTCAATTTGCTGCGAATTTCATTGATGGCCTTTCCATGCATCTCCAGCACTTCCTTACGTGCTGCCTCAGGAGCATAAGCACAGAACTCCAAAAGCAGCGGCAAGTAATCAGGTAATTCCTCTTCTGTCGGAGTAAAGCCGTATGCCTCATAAATCATCTTCAGCTTCAGCAGCTCCAAGCCGCGTTCCCGCTGCTCCCCGAGCTTCAGATACGATACATACAAATTGGTCAGACGCCCAAAATCGAAGTGATGGATATAGTGATCGATGATTTGATCTATGTCGCGTTCCTCTAATTCTTTTAAAAAGACAGCCAAATGTTCCTGCGCTTCCTTCGGCTCCATTTCTGCACAAAATGCACGGATATCCATCAGGTCATCTGTCAAATCCCTCGTTGGATAACGCAGCAGATAGGACACGACTTGCAATGCGATAGGCATGTGTAACATCTCCTTTCCTATTTCACAACGCCGCAGCTGCCAGGGCCGCCTGCAAAGTCCAAGCCGCATGCTCCTTGTTCGGCATACAGATCGGCAACTTCTTCCTTATGGCTGTGCGGAATGACAAAACGATCTTTATATTTGGCGATTGCCAGCAGCCGATACATATGGCGGATGTCCTTCTCTGTCAGCTCCAGCTCTTCTATCAAACTTGCATCAAATGCTCGCCCTGTCGTTTCAGCCCGCATGAATTGACGCATCACCGCCATTTTTTTCAACACAGCACGAATATGGCCCGTATCACCTGCTGTCAGCAGGTTGGCTAAATACTCTACTGGAATGCGCATGTTATCGATGGCTGGGAAAATATCTGCTGTATCTGCACCGCTGCCTTTTCCTTCGATCATGTTCATGATTGGACTAAGAGGCGGCACATACCATACCATCGGCATCGTCCGGTATTCCGGATGAAGCGGCAAAGCAATTTTCCAGTCGATGATCATTTTATAGATCGGTGACTGCTGGGCAGCTTCGATCCAGTCTGCCGGGATGCCGTCTTTTTTCGCTTGTTTGATGACATCTGGATCATTTGGATCAAGGAAGATGCCAAGCTGCGCATGGTAAAGTTCCTTTTCATCCGGCACGGAAGCAGCTTCCAATACACGGTCTGCGTCGTACAGCATGACGCCGATATAGCGGATACGTCCGACACAGGTTTCGGAACAGATGGTTGGCTGGCCATTTTCGATACGCGGGAAACATAATGTGCATTTTTCCGCTTTATTTGTCTGCCAATTGAAGTAGACCTTTTTGTATGGGCAAGAGGAAACACAGTGCCGCCACGCACGGCAAGCATTCTGATCGACAAGCACAATCCCATCCTCGTCCCGTTTATACATAGCTCCGGATGGACAGGAACTCACACAGGATGGGTTCACGCAATGCTCACAGATGCGAGGCAGGTACATCATGAATACATCCTCGAACTCCGTCTTGATGGATTCTTCCATCTTTTCGACGTTCGGATCACGCAGCCCAGTCACATGTCCACCAGCCAAGTCATCTTCCCAGTTCGGGCCCCACTCCAGATCCATGAATTCACCAGTGATGGCAGATTTGGCGCGGGCCACCGGCTGATGCTTGCGTTCTGCGCTGGTTGTCAACGTTTCATAATCATAGTTCCAAGGCTCGTAGTAATCATCCAATTCCGGCAGATACGGGTTATGGAATAAATTCAGCAAACGGCTTGTTTTGGAGCCGGATTTCAGGCGTAATGTGTCGCCTTTGAGCTCCCAGCCGCCTTTGTATTTCTCTTGGTCTTCCCAGCGTTTGGGATAGCCGATTCCAGGTTTTGTCTCGACATTATTGAAGTACATATATTCCGCACCAGGACGATTTGTCCAAGTGTTTTTACAGGTGACGCTGCATGTATGGCAGCCGATGCATTTATCCAAATTCATCACCATGCCGACTTGCGCTTTAATCTTCAAGCCAATCGACCTCCTTCAGCTTGCGGATGATGACATTCAAATCTCGTTGGTTGCCGGTAGGGCCGTAATAATTGAACCCATAGCTTAATTGGGCATAGCCGCCGATCATATGTGTTGGTTTCACATGAATGCGTGTCGGGCTATTGTGTGTACCGCCTCGATTTTTGGTCAGATTTGTACCTGGCACATGAATATGGCGATCTTGGGCGTGATGCATGAAAGCCATCGTCCTTGGTATTCTGTGTGACACGACCGCCCGTGCTACGACCACGCCGTTCCGATTGAAACATTCAATCCAGTCATTATCTTCCACGCCGGCTTCTACCGCATCGTCTTTATTGAGCCATACTGTCGGTCCGCCACGGAATAGCGTCAGCATCGGCTGTGAATCGAAATACATACTATGGATGGACCATTTATTATGCGGAGTCAGATAGTTCAGCGTGATTTCTTTTCCTTCGATATCCGGCCGCTTGCTGCGGAACGGCTGTTGGTTCAGGATCGGTTTAAATACGGCGAATGACTCCCCGAATTCTTTCATCATGTCATGATCAAGGAAATAAGATTGTCTGCCTGTAATGGTTCGGAACGGAATCAGCTTTTCAATATTGGTAGTGAAAGGCGAATATCTTCTGCCGCCCTTTTCGGAACCGCTAAAAGCAGGAGATGTGATCACTGTTTTCGGCTGTGCGGTTATTTGATCGAATGTGAATAACTCTTCTTCCCGTTCTTCGGCCAAATCTTTCAGTTCCAGGCTCGTCTGCTCCTCAAGCGCCTTCCAGGCTTTCACCGCGACTTTTCCATTCGTGGTGGAAGAAAGCATCAAGATCGCTTCACATGCATCGCGTGCATGTTTGATATCCGGACAGCCATCAGCTATACTGCCATTTTGCACCGTTCCCAGCACATGCTTCACAGCTTCGTATTCCTTCTCCATCTCCCAGCTAATTCCTTTACCTCCGAATGGCTGCTTGCCGATATTCGGTCCAAGTGCCACCATCTTGTCGTATATGTCCTTATAGTCACGTTCGACAACGTGAATCTGCGGCATCGTCTTCCCCGGTACCGGCTCACATTCGCCTTTGGACCAGTCTTTGATTTCTCCCATAGGCTGTGCCATCTCTGCCGGTGTATCATGGTTAAGCGGCGTTGCCACCACTTCTTTCACTGGCGCCATTTCGAGTTCCTTGGCAAGGTCGGATACTCCCTTGGCCAGTGTACTGAATATATCCCAATCCGATTTTGCTTCCCATGGAGAAGCAATTGCCGGATTGAATGGATGCACGAACGGGTGCATATCCGTACTGGATAAGTCATGTTTTTCATACCATGTCGACGCCGGAAGAATCACATCGGAATAAAGTGCCGTACCTGCCATCCGGAAATCCAGGTTCACAAGCAAATCGAGCTTTCCTTCCGGTGCTTCTTCCCTCCATTTAATTTCCTCGGGCCGTATGCTGTCCTCATCTGAATTGAGCAGGCCATGTGAAGCTCCGAGCAAGTGTTTCAAAAAGTACTCATGCCCTTTTCCAGAGCTGGAAATCAGATTCGCCCGCCAGACAAAAAGCGTACGCGGAAAATTGACTGCATCATCCGGATCCTCTATGGCAAATTGCAGTTCTTTCTCTTTCAACTGAGAAGCTATATATGCACCGATTTCTTCCGTTGTCCGCTTTCCTTTGGCAACTGCTTCTTCGTACAGCGCTATACCGCTCTTATTGAATGTCGGATAAGAGGGCAGCCATCCAAGCCTTGCCGCCAGGACGTTGTAGTCTCCATGATGATCATATCGTGCCCGATCTACCGTTGCAGCCGTCAAATCGCTGACTGGTGTTTCCTCAAATCGCCACTGATCAGTCGCGAAATAGAAGAAGGATGTACCATTTTGCAATTTCGGCGGGCCACCCCAGTCCTTCGCTGTCGCGATACTGTTCCAACCTTCTACCGGGCGCAGTTTCTCCTGACCGACATAATGGGCCCAGCCGCCCCCATTCACTCCTTGTGCACCGACAAGCAATACGAGATTCAGTACCGCGCGGTAAATGGTGTCGGAGTTGAACCAATGGTTGATGCCGGCACCGACAATGATCATGGACTTACCATTTGTATCCACGGCATTTTGCGCAAATTCCCTCGCTATTTTGGTCACCAAGTTACGGTCGACACCAGTGATGCTTTCTTGCCACGCCGGAGAAAATGGCGCGATGTCGTCATACGTTTTGGCAACTGTGCCACCGATGCCCCGATCCACTCCATAGTTCCCCAGCATCAGATCATAGACAGTGGTGATGTACAGTGTTTCTCCATCTATTTCAAGCTTTTTGACAGGCACAGCCCGGGGTACCGCTTTATTTTTCTCGGCATCGAAATATGGCATGCTCACATGCACCACTTCATCCTCCCGCCCAAGGAAACTCAATACAGGCTCGATTTTCTCGCCGGTCTGTTCATCCGCAAGCTTCAAATTCCACTTCCCTTTTTTATCCCAGCGGGAGCCCATTGTTCCATGCGGGATAGCGAAACGATCGGTTGCCTTGTTGTACATCGCAGGTTTCCACTCATCATTTTCAGTTGGTCGATGAAGATCTTTTGCATGGAGAAAACGATCTGCCGTGAATGTATCGCCGTCTTTTTTCAGCTTTACGGCAAATGGAAAGTCCGTATACTGTTTCGCGTATGTTTCAAAATACGGCGTACGCTGCTTCTGATAATATTCCGACAAAATGACATGCCCCATCGCCATGGCCAGCGCTCCATCCGTTCCTTGGCGAACAGACAGCCAGTCGTCTGCAAATTTTGTGGATTCTGCATAATCCGGGCTGACAGAAATGACTTTTGTTCCTTTGTATCGTGCTTCGACAAGGAAATGAGCATCCGGCGTACGTGTAAGCGGTACGTTTGAACCCCATGTCATGATATAGCTGGAGTTGAACCAGTCCGATGATTCCGGTACATCGGTTTGATCTCCCCAAATTTGCGGGGAAGCAGGCGGCAGATCAGCATACCAATCATAAAAGCTCAGCATCGGGCCGCCGATCAAGGACATGAACCTACTTCCTGCTGCGTGACTGATCATACTCATAGCCGGAATCGGAGAAAAGCCGACATTGCGATCCGGCCCATACTTTTTCATCGTATACAGTACCGACGCTGCTATAAGCTGCGTTACTTCCCCCCATGTGCCGCGCACCAATCCGCCTTTTCCGCGTGCGCGCTTATAGGACATGGCTTTTTCTTTATCTTCCACAATCGATTTCCACGCCTCCAGCGGGTTCGCATGGTCAGCTAAAGCGTCTCTCCAAAGATGAAGTAATTTTTTCCGTACGTATGGATACTTCACGCGCAGCGGGCTGTAGATGTACCAGGAGAAACTTGCTCCACGAGGACAGCCGCGCGGTTCGAATTCCGGCATATCCGGGCCAGTTGTCGGGTAGTCAAGCTGCTGACCCTCCCAGGTGACAATTCCATCCTTCACATATATGTTCCAGCTGCAAGAACCCGTGCAGTTCACACCATGCGTGGAACGAATCACTTTATCGTGCTGCCATCTTTTCCGGTAAACGTTCTCCCAGTCTCGGTTTCCTTCTTGTAATTGGCTATGCTTTTCGGCATATTTTTCGATTGGTTTCAAATAATGCATACGCTGCCAGAGCGGTGAGCTTTTCTTTTTCATTGTTGTCCCTCCAAACGAAGTTCTTACGTTCAGTTAAACACCAATCTAAAAGCCAAGTTGTGAGAAACATCACACATTCTGAAAAAACCGTCCTAGATTGTGATGTTTTTCACTACCTATTTGTTACGGAGTTTGTAAGATGACAGCATAAAAGACATTCACTAATGGAAAGGAAAGGTTTCTCATGAAAAAACCAACGATTCAGCTCTCTTTACAAACATCCAGTCTGGTAGTCGGATTCATGATTTGGGTGTTGCTTTCTTCCTTGATGCCTTACATCCGGGAAGATATCACACTGACTTCCGGCCAAGCCTCACTCGTTACGGCTATTCCTGTTGTACTTGGATCGCTATTACGTATTCCGATTGGTTTTTATACAGATCGAATCGGGTCACGGATCATTTTCTTGCTTAGCTTTATTATTTTATCGGCACCAGTTTTCTATATCAGTACAGCTGATAGCTTCATGGATTTGATTATCGGGGGGCTGATTTTAGGTATAGGCGGTGCAACCTTTTCCATCGGGGTAACTTCCCTGCCAAAATACTATCCGAAGGAAAAACACGGTTTAATTAACGGCATATACGGTATCGGCAATATCGGAACAGCAATCACGACCTTTGGCGCACCGATTCTAGCAGGGTCGATAGGCTGGCAAAGTACCGTGCGGCTTTATTTGATTTTACTTCTCGTATATGCCGTGCTTATTTTCCTATTCGGAGACAAGCGTGAGGAGAAAGCAAAGAAATCCATGGTAGAGCAAATCAAAGGCGTTTACCGAAACCCGATTCTCTGGTTTGTCAGTTTGTTTTATTTCATTACATTCGGGGCTTTTGTGGCGTTCACTGTATTCCTTCCAAGTCTTTTGGTCGACAGCTTCGGACTGGATCCCGTTGATGCCGGGATCAGGACTGCCATCTTCATTGTCATCGCTACGCTGCTGCGTCCTGTCGGGGGATGGCTGGCTGATCGCTTCGATGCCTTCATCCTGTTGATGCTTGTATTCGTCGGCGTCGCCTTGTCCGGCATTTTGCTATCCTTCTCTCCAAGTCTGCTTTGGTATACGGTTGGCGCACTTGCCGTGGCATGTACAGTCGGTATCGGAAATGGTACGGTTTTCAAGCTCGTACCGTTGTATTTCCACAAACAAGCAGGGATTGTGAATGGAATCGTGTCTGCCATGGGTGGCTTAGGCGGTTTCTTCCCTCCGCTGCTTCTTACATCGGTTTCCGCCATCACTGGACAACATGCAATCGCCTTCATGTTGTTATCTGAATTCGCGATGGTGAGTTTCTTGATCGTCGTCTATCTTTACTACCGCGAACAAGTGGATGTTAGCAGCAAGATCATCAGCGGAACAGCGGAAGGTATCATGGTCACGGACAGTCACTTGGTCATTCAGCAAATCAATCCGGCATTCACACGCATCACTGGCTACACACAGGATGACGTAGCAGGTAAAAAGCCCAATCTGCTGCAATCCGGTCGACATGATAAAGCCTTTTACGAAGCCATGTGGCAGTCTATTGAAAGAGATGGTTTCTGGGAAGGAGAAATATGGAATAAACGAAAGAACGGGGAGATCTATCCTGAATGGCTCACAATCAGTCCAGTGAAAAACCATGCGGGAGAAACGAAGAGTTATGTCGGGGTATTCAATGATGTAACAAATTTAGCTGTAAACCAATAACAAAAGCCTTCTTCCTGTGGAAGAAGGCTTTCTCTTTATTTATCGAGTACACCCATGAGCTCCGGCAGCCAGAGGCTTAATCCTGGAATATAAGCGACTGCCAAAAAGGCGAGTAACACCGGAATATAAAAGAGCAAAAGAGGCTTGGTCACTTGTTCGATTGTGACGTTTCCCACCTTAGCACCTATAAAGAGCACTGTACCCACTGGCGGAGTGATTGTACCGATTGCCAGTCCCATAGACATGATCATTCCGAAATGAACAGGGTGAACACCTAGCTCCAATGCAATCGGCAAAAGAATCGGTGTAAAGATGAGCAAAGCTGGGGCAATATCCATAAACGTTCCGACAAGCAGCAGCAATAGCACCATGATGAGTATTAATATCATCGGACTATCACTGATTTGAAGGATACCTGAACTAACAAGTTGCGGCAGCTTGGAGTAGGATAGAATCCAGGACATTGCTGACGATGCGCCGATAAGCAATAAGATGACCCCAGAGAAGATAACCGTATCCCGCAATATTACAGGAACATCCTTCCATCTCAAGCTTCGGTAAATCAAGCATAGTACCACAGCATAGAGAATGGCTACAGCTGCCCCTTCGGTTGCAGTGAACACACCGAATGATATACCTCCGATGACAACAACAATAAGCAAAAGACTAGGAATTGCATCCAACGTCACTTTAGCTGCCTGCGAGAAGCGAATCGGTTCAGAGACAGCATAGCCCCTACGTTTTGCAATGATATAGGCTGTCACCATGATTAGCACCGACATTAGGATACCTGGCAAATACCCGGCAATAAACAATGCGCCAATCGATGTTCCGCCGCTTAAAACAGAATATAAGATTGGTGTGCCGCTTGGCGGGATGATCAAACCGGCAGGCGCGGAGGCTACGTTGACGGCCGCTGAATATGTAGGGTCATAACCTTCCTTCTTTTGTAAGGGTGACATGATTTTCCCCATGGTAGCTGCAGAAGCAATAGCTGAGCCGGACAAAGCCCCAAATAATGTGTTGCCTATTACATTTGTATGGGCCAAGGACCCCGGCAGCCGTCCTGCTAAAAGCTTGGCAAAGTTGATCAGCCGCTGTGCAATTCCACCTGTATTCATAATACTTCCTGCCAATGTGAAGAAAATGAGTGACAACAGCACAAAGCTGTCAATCCCGGTAACGAACTGTTGTGAGACAACGATTAGTATCTCGTCGAATGGCAGCAGCATGGCTCCTGCTGCCATTGATGATAACCCGATACTGATCGCAATCGGGACACCGAAAAAGATCAAAAGAAAGAACAAAGCAAATAGCACAATACCCGCAAGAACGACACTCGTCATGCTGCATCCCTCCCCCGGGCAGCTTCTTTACGTGCCATAAGTCGATTCGTCACGATGTAATACACACTCAATAAACCGGACAATGGCAGCGCAGCATAGACATAGCCCATCGGCAGTCCAAGAACCGGCGAAGTCTGTGTCATGGAAGCAAGCATCAGCTGTGTGCCGCCAATGATAAAGACGACGACCATGAACAGAAGCACCGTCACTTCGATGATTAGCTCGGCTGCTTTTTTATCTTTGGCAGCCTTCCATTTGGACATCAGGAATGTGAGCGCAATATGCTCTTTCACTCCAAATGCATAACTTGCTCCGAGCAATCCAACCCAAATGAAAGAAAACCGCAGTACCTCTTCTGTGAACACGCTCGGATTCTGCAGGACAAAGCGTGTGAAGACTTGCCAGATTGCACCTGCAACCAAGAAGACAGTCAATGTACAAGTCACCAGCAAAATACATTTATCTATCCAATACCGTACTTTTTCCACCTCGTTCAGCTCCTCTGGTTTTTCTGTAACGCCGCCGTGTCACTGCAGGGCTGCAATGTCATCCAAGACTTTAGCCACTTCCGGGTCCTTTCGTCTCTCTTCAATCAGCGGCTGTACTAGTTCCTTGAAAGGCTCCTGATCGAGTTCATTGAAAGTTACACCCATCTCGTCCTCTGCTTTCTTGATGCTTTCTTCGATCAGCTGGTCCCAGCGGTCATTATGATTCTCAGAAGAAATTGCTGCTGCTTCCTCGACAGCCTGCTGCTGCTCTGCCGTCAGACTATCCCATGTCTTTTCGCTCATGATAAGAAAATCCGGAATTCGTGTATGTTCGTCATAAGAAAAAAACTTAGCTACCTCGCCATGATTCGCATCCGTCAATGCAATCGGGCTGCTCTCGGCCCCATCAATGACCCCTTGCTGCAGCCCTGTGTAAACCTCCGGGGCAGGCAGCGGCGTCGGTGAAGCTCCCAACAATTCCATTGTCCGGATGGATGTTGTATTCGTCATGGTCCGTATCTTCAGCCCATTCAAGTCTTCCGGCTCCTCAATCGGTGTGTCTGCTGTATAAAAGCTTCTTGCCCCGGCATCGTAATAAGCGATACCATGCAAACCGATAGACTCCAACTCTTCATAGAGGTCTTTTACGATATCAGACTGCATGACCCGTTTGAAATGCTCTTCATCCTCGAAGACATAAGGCAAACTGAAAACAGAGAAATCGGAGTAGAAACTCTCCAGAACCCCGCCATTCACTTTCGCCATATCGACTACGCCATTTTGAACAAGCTCAAGCATTACTCTTTCATCCCCAAGACCGCCTTCGGTATAGATATCCGTTGTCAGCACGCCATCCGTGCGGTTTTCCAGCTCCCCGCTGAATTCCTCCAGACTGGCATATACCGGACTATTTGGATTATGGATATGTCCCATCGTCAGCCTCCTCGCCTCCTGGCCAGCGGCATCCGAAGAAGGAGCGACAAACATGAGCACGCCAATGGCAAGCAGCAAAACAGCAAGAATCAGCCACGTCGTTTTTGCTCGATTCATAACTCACCCTCCATAATTTGTTATAAAGCGCTTACAATTTATAGCATCCGACAGCCTGCAATCAAGTACTCCCCTTCTGCAGTGTCGAAATCACATCAACTCGTTCAGCGGATTTGCTCCATGGTACATGCAATTCATGCGGCAGCTTTCCGCTCCTATAGCACGCATGCATCGTCTTATCCAAACCGATGACGGTCCTGCTATTCTTCGCTGTCTTTGAAATTACTTCGTTAGGGAATGGCTGTACAGCTGCTTTATCATGATGTAATGCATCAATAATCGCCGCATGACCGAGCGCAGTTTCAAATGTGCATGGAATCTCCCTGCCATCTGCCAGCGCTGCAATACAATAATCCAATTTATCCAAATGATTCGCCTGCGGATTGCCATAGACTTTCTCCTGACCATCTTCCGTGTACCCAGTGATGATGCCTTGGTCAAGATTGCAATCATAGATGATATTTCCTTTTTCGAAAGTGTAACTGAACTGCGGTCCATGCTCTGTCTCTGTAGCATGAGATCCATAAAAAAGCAGTTCGCACCCTTCATCTGTATAAAAACGGATGGCACATGTATCAAATGTTTCTATGTCATTGGCTCGGTACAGCTCAGCTTCCAGGCGTTTGACGCCGACCGTCCCCTGCAGCTCCTGACCCAGCATGTAAAGCATATTATGGATGAAGTGAGCCGCAGCATTATTGGCTACACTATCGCGAATTTGCCGTCCATCTTGCGCACGCAGCTTCCCCGCCCAAGCCGAACGAGAAAAATACGCTTCGTCCCGCGGCCACAGCATCAAGGTTTTCAGCTGCTTCGGCTTTCCATAGATCCCTTTTCGGATATCCTTTTTCAGCTCAAGGATCGGTGCAGTAAAAGACCAGTTGAAACCGATGGCAGCCCACTTGCCTGAGTCTGAAATTGCCTCTTCCCATTTCACCCGATCACGCATATCGGCGAAAATCGGTTTTTCACAAAGAACATTTGAACCATGCCGAAGTGCAAAAATTGCCTGCTCGGTATGCAAATGGATGGGTGTTGCAATTATCGCCAAATCTGCTTGCTTTTGCTGATAAAAAGCGTCCATGTCCGAATAGACGGGAACCTCCCGCTGCTCCACGAGTTTCAAAAGCCCGCTTCTTTCGGGATTGATTTCCACGATACCAGCTAGCGTGATATCGTCCCTTTTCAGTAATGCATGCAAGTAATGCTCCCCGTAACCATTCATTCCAACTAAGACGACTGCTTGCTTCATTGTTTCTCCCCTGCCTTTATCAGGCTGATTGCCTGCTCCTGCGCTTGGATTGCCAGAGCCGCTGCCTGGAAAGTATGTTCCTGACTCATCGCCTTCTCCGTCCCCAGCATACAATCATCGATCAACTGTTTGAAATATGGAGTCCCGACCTTTCCTTTCGCAGGAAAGTAAACCTCCTCCCGGTCCGTTACAACGTACAGATGATCTCCTTCCGCCGATCGCGCCACATCCGTGTATTTGCGCAGTTCCACAAACCCATTCGTGCCGTGCAGCACCGTTCGTCCGTCTCCCCAGACCCGAAGTCCTTCGGGTGTGAACCAATCGACACGGAAGTATTGGCTGATCCCTGTATTCGTAACAAGTGTTGCATCACCGAAATCCTGCCAGTCACCATACTGCGGATGGGCATAATTCGCCACCTTGCTATGCAGCACATTCGCTTCGTTACATCTTGCATAATGAAGCAGCTGTTCGATTTGATGGCTGCCGATATCACAAAGGATCCCACCGTTTTTCTGCGGATCGAAAAACCATGCCGGTCTCGTTTGTGCCTGCAGTCGATGCGGACCGGAACCGGTGAGCTGGAATAGCTCCCCGATCAGTCCTTCCTGTACAATCTCATCAGCAAGCAAAGCAGCTTCCACTGCTAATCGCTCGCTGTAAAACACCGCCCATTTCTTTCCCGATCGGCGCACCGCATCCTCCGCTGCATGCAATTGAGCCATCGTTGTGAATGGCGCTTTTGCAGACAGAAAATGCTTGTCATGTTCCAACACCTGAACACCTAACGCCCCCCTCTCGGATGGCACAATACTTGTGGCTACCAGATCAACGTCGCTATGCAATATCTCCGACAGCTCCGCTGCGACTTTTCCTGTTTGGAATTCCGCCGAGAGTGCATGTGCCTGATCGGGATTACGGTCATAGATATGCACAAGCTGTGCCCCTGCATCCAATAAACCTTGTACCATACCATAGATATGCGGGTGATCCAGCCCGGCAACGGAAAAAGTGAAAGGCACGATTTCCCGGATGGCAGCCGCTTCAGCAGCGCTTTGGGCCAGCTCCTCCAATTGATTCAGCAGTGCCATATAAACACTCCCCTTTTATACATGTGCCTGATAGCATCGCTTCATTTGATGAAGCACCTCATCTCCCGGCTGATCCCAAATTTCCTGATTGATGATTTCCACTTCTATCGGTCCTTGGTAGCCTGCTTCCTCCACCATGCTGCGCATCTCCCGGAGATTGATGACACCCTCTCCCATCATGGCCCTTCCTTTGAACATATCTTTCATCGGGACCTTCCAATCCGATACGTGGAACCCGAGAATCTTACCTCTGGCACGGGCAATCTGTTTCTCAAGCTCAGGATCCCACCAAACATGGAAGGCATCGGCCACTACTCCTAGATGATCGGACTGAAGTTTTTCAGCCAGTGTGTTCGCCTGGCCCAGTGTATTGATCACCGAGCGGTCTGCCGCATACATCGGATGAAGCGGCTCGATTCCAAGCTTTACACCCATCTCTTCCGCATACGGCAGTATTGCCTCAATGCCTGCCTCCACCCAATGACGAGCCTGCGCAATATTTTTATCGGTTGCAGGTCCGCATACGAGTACCAGTACATCGGTCCCCAATGCCTTTGCATCTTCTATCGCCCGTTTATTGTCGTCGATGCGCTGCTGTCTCTCCTGCTCTGTCGCTGCCGGGAACATGCCGCCGCGGCAAAGACTGGAAACTTGTACGCCGTATTCGGTCAACAGCTTTTTCGCTTCTTTCACGCCGATTTCTTCCAACTTGTGACGCCAAATCGAAATCCAATGGATATCATGGCGAGCACAGCCTTGGATTGCTTCGGTCAGGGACCAGTTTTCTGTCGTAATCTGATTGAGACTGAGAAGCTGCAAATCTGCCTTTGTCATGACATCACCTTCTGCTCAATGCCTGCAAGCTTCAGTACAAGCTGCATCCGCTCGGCAGCAAGTGCTGGGTCCACCAGGACACCTGCTTGATCAGCCAGACGGAATAGCTCACTCAAATGAACAACCGACCTAGCCCCTTCCGCCCCGCCGATCATCCGGAAATGTGATTGATAACCATTCAGATAGGCCAGGAAAACGACCCCTGTTTTGTACGCGTACGTCGGTGTCTCGAAGATGTGCCTTGCAAGCGGCACCGTTTTATCGAAAATTTCCCGATATCCTTCCAGATCACCGGCATCAAGTGCACGCAGCGCCTCCGATGCAGCTGGTGCAATCGCATCGAATATCCCGAGCAGTGCATGACTGTACTGCTCGCCATCCCCTTGAATCAACTCTGGATAGTTGAAATCATCTCCTGTATACATACGAACAGATGCAGGCAACTGGGATCGCATCTCGATTTCCTTGTCTTTATCCAGCAGGGAAATCTTGATTCCGTCGATTTTCGTTTCATGCTGGTGGATCAAATCAAGACAAGCATCCATCGCCTGGCTGATTGCTTCCGCACCCCAATAGCCCGTCAATTTCGGGTCGAACATCGGTCCAAGCCAATGCAGGATGACTGGCTTTTTCACTCCTTCCAGCACATGCCCGTATACATCCTTGTAATCTGCCGCAGATCGGCCACTGGCAGCCAATGCACGGCTTGCCATCAGAATAATCTGGCTTCCGGTGCTTTCGACAAATGTACACTGCTCCTCATAAGCTTGCTTGATCTCTGCCATCGTATACGTCCTGTCTGCCGGCAAATGATCCGTCCCAGCGCCGGATGCAAGCATTGCATTCTCCTTTTTCGCTTCCGCCGCACTTACCGAAATCAATTCCTTTGCCATTTCCCACGTAAGGCCCATCCCCCGCTGTGCTGTATCCATCGCTTCTGCCACCCCGAAACCAAGCTTCCACAATGCTTTGCGATACGCCAAAGTAGCATCCCAATCAACGGCTCCGCCAAGGACAGGGTGTGCATTAGATGTTGCATCTGCAACCACATGAGCTGCAGAATAGGCAATCCTTGTTTGGAAGGCCCCCTCGGTCGGATAAGAAGAAGCCGGATGGACCAGTTCATATTCTTCCAGCGTACGCCCTTGCTTTGGTAAAAGAATCGTTGTCATGCAGCTTCCTCCTTTTAATCTTCCAGACTCGGAACAGTGACCCATTTTTTCTCACGCCAAGCTTCCAGCCCTAAATCTGACAGCTGGGTGCCTTTTGCACCCTCTAGCAAGTCCCACGGAAATGCTGCATTCTCCTCCACATGTTTCAGGAACAATTCCCATTGAATCTTGAATCCATTATCATACGTGCGGTTTTCCGGTAACGTCTCCCACTGGGAGCGGAAATCGATTGAATTTGGAATATCCGGATTCCATACCGGCTTCGGCGTTGTCACCCGATGCTGGACCTTGCAATCACGAAGACCTGCCACCGCGCTTCCCAATGTTCCATCCACTTGGAAAGTAACCAGGTCATCACGATCAACCCTTGTCGTCCACGAGGAATTGGCCTGGACAACGATCCCGTTCTTAAGGGCAAAAATAGCATAAGCTGCATCATCAGCCGTTGCTTTGTAGCGATTGCCCGCTTCATCTACCCGGTACGGGATATGTGTTGCTCCAAGGCAGGTCAAGCTATCGATTTCTCCGAAAAGATGGTCGATGACATATCGCCAATGGGCAAACATATCGACGATGATACCGCCGCCGTCTTCCTCCCGGTAATTCCAGCTTGGCCGCTGTGCTTCTTGCCAGTCGCCTTCGAACACCCAGTAGCCGAAGTCCAGTTTTACAGAAAGTATCTCCCCGAAGTAATTGCTATCGATCAAATGTTTCAGCTTCCGAAGACCCGGAAGGAACAGCTTATCTTGTACTACACCATTTTTCACACCGGCCTCGCGTGCCAATCTGGCTAGCTCCAAAGATCCTTCCAGGCTGGTTGCCGTCGGTTTCTCGCAATAAATATGCTTCCCTGCCGCAATGGCCTGCTTGATGCTTGCTTCCCTACGATTGGTCGTCTGTGAATCAAAATAAATCTGATTATAATCATCGGCCAAGGCTGCATCTAAGTTGGTACTATAACGCTCCACATCATTTTCCCGTGCAAGCTTTGCCAATTTTTCTTCATTTCGTCCGATAAGAATCGGATCCGGCATCAATTTGTCCCCGCTCGAAAGCAGTACGCCGCCTTCTGCCCGTATCGCAGCGATAGACCGAATAAGATGCTGGTTCGTTCCCATCCTGCCTGTTACACCGTTCATGATTATCCCAATTTTTTTAGTCGCCATTCCGCGCCCTCCCACTATCCAATTTAAGGATAGTATAAGTAAAGCGTTTACATTTTTCTTATCAATCTTTTCCGTTATTCTCAATTTCGGAAATCATCTGTCGTTCGCCGATAAACATTCGGTGTGACACCTACATATTTTTTGAAGACACGATAAAATGTCGAGACCGCTTCAAATCCGACTTCAAAGCAGATCGAGACAATTTCCCTATCCGTTTCACGCAGCATTTTCTTCACTTTCAGCAGCCGGACCTCTGTCAGGAATTGATAGGGTGTCATATCATACATTTCTTTGAAAATTTGATTCATGTAACGGCTGCTCACACCTGCTTTGGCAGCAACTTCTTCCATACTGGCAATCTCGAAATATCTTGTTTCCAAGTGATGCTTGAGCCATTTTGCCCGTCTTGTATTTGTATCCTGCGTCGTATCTCCCCGCTGCATGATAGCAAGCTGATACAGTACCTGCGAGAGCAGGAGCTTCAACCCCATCGTATGAATGGGATGTCCCTGCGATTGCTCAAACAGCATCTTGCGCAACAACTGACGAAGCTCACTGCTTTCGAACAGTGATAGATCCAAGACTCGCGCTTTAGCAAATACCGGTTCGACAAGATAAGATATAACATCTTCAGCCAGATGCCGGAAATCGAATTCCAGCACGAGCACTGTCATTTTAGAATCGGCTTGGATGGCATGGTTTGTATGCGGAGAGATAAGCACAATGCTATCAGGATGCAGCTTCTGGTTTTCCATATCCAATTCACATTTTCCTTCTCCATCCAGGACGTAAAGCAGCTGATGAGTGTTATGCTGATGCCGGGCAACTTCATTCTTTTCCTGATGTTTATTTTCATAAAGTTTAATCAATATACGTTACCTCCAGTAAAAAAGGCCGGGATGCATGCGAGGCATCCCGGCCTTTTTCTATTTACCTTATCAAGCTTCCAGACGCGGAAGCTGTTCTTGTTCCAGGATGCGCAGTTCAACCAAAATGATCTGATGATTATCCATTTCGATAACTTCCCACTCATTTCCTGCTGCATCCACCACAGTTGTCTGTGAATCCACTTCATCATTCTTAACAAAAATCCAGCCGCCTATCGTATCAACATCGTCCCGGTTGTCGAATGCAAAGCCGAATCGATCCTCCAAATCATCCAGCAGCACACGGCCATTGATATGGTATGTCAGATCAGAAACTTCCTGTACATCCGGTACCTCATCTTCATCAAATTCATCATGGATTTCTCCCACGATTTCTTCAAGAATGTCCTCCATCGTCAGGATCCCTGCAGTCCCGCCATATTCATCCATCACAAGTGCAATATGCACGCGTTCTGTCTGCATCTTCAGTAGAGCATCCTGCAAGGATGTTCCCTCATGAATGAGCGGCAGCTCATGAATGAAATTAGGCAGACTCTGTCTTCTGCCTGCAGCAAAATCCGTCAGCATTTCCTTCACATTGACGAAGCCGATGATATGGTCCTTATCACCATCCTCTGTCACCAAATAACGTGTGAACTGGTGTTCATCGATGATTTCAATCACTTCAGCAGCAGTCATTGATTTCTCCAACGTGACCACCTGCGTCCGCGGTACCATGATATCCTTCGCTACGCGTTCGTCAAATGTAAAGATGTTTTCCATATAACTAAGTTCTGTTTTGTTGATTTCACCACTTTGATAGCTTTGCGTCATAATAATGCGCAATTCTTCTTCCGAGTGTGCCGATTCATGTGCTGCCGGTTTCACGCCGAACAGCTTCAGGAACACACGAGCAGAACCATTCAGCAAGTAAATGAATGGTGCCATCAGCTTACCGAACCAATACAGCGGCGGGCCTAGAATCAATGTCAATTGCTCTGTGTACTGGATTGCCAATGTCTTTGGCGCCAATTCACCAATCACCACATGCAAGAATGTAACCGACGCAAAGGCAATGGCATAAGACAGAACCGTAGACAAGGAATCAGACAGCCCGATTTCGTGGAATAAAGGATGAAGCATTTTCTCCACGGTCGGTTCACCTAACGCACCCAAGACAAGCGCGGTTACAGTGATACCAAGCTGACAGGCCGACAGATAATAATCCAGGTTATCCACTAGTTTCTTCACAATGGTTGCCCGTTTATTGCCCTCTGCGACCAGCTGATCGATTCGAGACATACGCACTTTCACAACTGAAAACTCTGCACCTACGAAAAAGGCCGTAAAAATGATGAATAACACAACTAAACTTAAATTAATGACTATTGATGGGTCCAATTAATTCCCTTCTCTATTTGAAGGGACTCACCTCACTTATTTGATTGATAGTTTACAAGCCGATTAATAAAATAGCTGCGACGCCTCGATGAGGAGTAGCGCTAGCAAAACTTCTGTCATAAGTGGTTATTATTCTCAGCAAAGCCTCCCCAATGCAATCTCCTCCTTTATGGCATCTACTCTAAAATCCGTACTTGCCTATCATTTCTCGCACATTTTTCATTGGCGAATACAAGCTTGGTCTGCAGCTCATAGATTAATGTACCAGAGCTCGGTTCCAGTTCCTCCGGCAATCGGAACGTGAACGGCTTCTCGATTTGTTCATTTGATTTCAGCTGCTTGGACATGAAGATGCTTATTACATTCTTTATATTCACTATTTTATCGGTTGCGCTGTTTTTTATAACCAAATCGCAATCCAATCTATTTAAATCCTGGTCCCTCCAGCCTCCAAGAATCTGAATGTGTCCTTCAATCTTATCGCCTGCATGATAGCTTGCTTGATTCAGTTCGAGCCTGATGGATGGTGCTCGCCGCTGCATCAACTCTAAGCATTTCTTCAACACGGAAATAATTCCTCCATTAACGTTTACTAAACGAAAAGGACCCCCACAGTGTGAAGGTCCCGTCTGTAATCAATCTTCACCAAATTGGCAAAGGTCTGGCAAACAACATGACGTTGTCAGTTAAACCGGCGACAGCAAGCTATCACGTATTGTCGACTTAACTGGAAGCTACTCCCCTTTGGAGCAATCACAATCTTATTCTATTAATCTTCCATATAGTCTACATGATTGTCATTCCTCTGTCAATATACCCCAAATCACATACGATTGAGCGGGTACATGGCAGAAGCGAAGTAACGGTCATGCAGGATATGGTGGTGATGGCGTTCATGGCCAAGCATCATATAAGCCAGCGCCCGGACCGATATGACATGGCCGTTTGCCATACCCTGCCTGATCCAGTCCTGATCACCTAGTGATTCCACTAAAGCGATCGTTGATGCACGTACTGCCTTGTATTGCGCCAGCAGGCTCTCCACTGTCATCTGAATGAATTTCGCTTGCTCCACATAGGAATCCTCTTCAAAACCCGGCAGAGGTGTCATATCTCCGCGGGCAATGGTAAGCAGCCGGTAAGAAAGGATTCTTTCCGTATCTGTTAGATGGCCAATCATTTCTTTGATCGTCCATTTTCCAGCTTCATAAGCAAAACTTGCTTGCTCATCAGTCAATCCTTGCAGAAGATTCGTTGTCTGTCGCTCCTGTTCCTTGAACAAGGTAATAATATTTCCCTCCGGAACGCGATTCATGTAATCTTGGTAATAAGCAGGATATTCCGTTGTACTAGGTTTCTCTTTCATGGGATCACCTTTTTCTTTATATGATATCGTTTAGGCCGAAAAAAGAAGGGGCTTTATAAAGGACGATATCGCTATTTTCCCGACGAGTAAAGCAAACAGTCCACATTTTGATAAAAATAGCCACAAAGCGGGAAACACCCGCTGAAATCACGAAAGATGGACCAGCTTTTTTACTATTTTTATGCACCTACTTTCCAGTTCATGCGTATAAATGACTGTACAAGCCTTTGTTCCAAAGAAAAGGAGTGCTGGAGATGGCTGATTTTGAGCAGCTTGCCGAGCAGATTCAGATGTCAGGTTCCGATACGACGCCCCATTTGACAGCGTATCCCGCCTCTTTAGTCCTGATTGGGACTGGCAGGAGCGCGTTTGCATTCCGCCTTAATGATTCTTCTAAAGTAATGAAGGTGTTCTTTCCTGCTTTCCGTCACATCGCAGCGGAGGAAGCGGAAATCTATAAAATGCTTGAGAACAATCATTTCTTTCCAACGCTGCACGAAGCAGGTGACGGTTATTTGGTAATCGATTACATCCCTGGCCATACCCTGTACGATTGCCTCCGCGAGGGCATCCGCATAACCGATCATCATATTGCAGATATCGATAATGCATTGACACATGCAGCAGCAGAAGGATTGAATCCATCCGATATCCACCTCCGGAACATCCTGATTACACCGGGTGGAGATATCCGATTGATCGACCCAGCGCGGTTCCGTCAGCAGAAGCACTGCACCCAATGGGAGGATTTGCACCGGGCTTATAAGAGGTTTTATAAGAAAAAGCTCTTCCCAAAAAAGATACCCGGCTTTCTGTTGGAGCTGATTGCCTACCTATACAAAAGACGGAAATCCATCACCATTCAAGCACCGAATAAAGCCATTCACTAAAGGAGACGCATAACATGACAACTACCATATCACAAGCAGAAGCCTATCAAATTGAACGAATTGTTCATAGCGGACTGGGACGGGAACAAGCAGCTGAGCTGATCGAATCGGGTAATATAAGTGCCATCCAGGGTAGTTACCCAAAAGCCGACCCTGAAATGCTGCAAGAACAAAAAAGCAAGCTCACAGCTGCTTTGAAAGATGGCTATAACATTTCATTCCCCACCTTCAACGGCATACGCAACCTTCTTCAATTGCGCTTCGGTTTGGAAGAAGACAAAGATTACACCACAGATGACAAGACAGTTCACGGGTTGAAAGCAGACGACACTACACTCGCCATTCTGCGCACGATGTTCGAACCTATTTGGAAAGTGGAGAGAAGCAGCGAACAGCTATCCATAACCCATATCAGCAAATTATAAAAAAATGCCGACGCATGCGTGCGTCGGCATTTCCATTCCGCAAAGGGAATCTCTTATTTGACAGCTTCTTTGAAATCTTTACCTGCTTTGAATGCTGGAGCTTTGGAAGCAGGGATAGTGATTTCTTCACCAGTCTGCGGGTTACGGCCAGTACGTGCCGCACGCTCTCTCACTTCGAAAGTACCGAAGCCTACAAGCTGTACTTTTTCGTCTTTAGCTAATGTTTCAGAGATTGTTTCAAGAAGTGCATCAACCGCTTTGCTTGCATCTTTTTTAGATAGTTCTGCTTGTTGTGCTACTGCTTCTACTAATTCTGCTTTGTTCATGAAAAACACCTCATTTAATAAATTTATACATAACCTTCACCTGATGTAAAAGCTGTATGTTTGTGTTTAATATGCAGGAACATTGCTGCTCCCGTATTTCCTTATTATAGCATGTATCCTTGCTTCCATGGCTATTAATCTGCATTCTTAACATTGCTGCAACAGCACTTTCACAGGTTTTCCATTTGCGAGATATCAACCGGATGATACAGTTATTCCCAATACACAGAATTGTAACCCTATTAAGTTGCCTTATGCAAAGATTTTACGTGGTCTTTCACTTTCTGGATATTATCCATCTTATTATCCCAGCACTGTTGACTGAGATCGACAGGATATTCCTCCGGCGCTTTCGGGCGTTTATACTCATCCCATAGTAGCGAAAGATTCGCCTTCGCGTAAGTCTTGATATCGTCAATAGCCGGTAGTTCGTATACAAGCTTGCCATCCTGGAAGATTGTCTGATGCAAATCGACTGCGTCATAATTCGTTACGAACTTACTGACATACGTATGGACAGGATGGAACATCTTGAGATGATCCTCTTCCTGTGGGTTCTCATCCTCCATGGCGATGTAGTCCCCCTCGGATTTTTTATTGATCCGATTGACGATTCGATATACCTTCTTCAAGCCTGGCGTCGATACTTTTTCCGGATTGCCGCTGATTTTGATCGTATCCTGCATCACGCCATCTTCCTCGATGCTTACAAGTTTATATACCGCTCCCAAAGCCGGCTGATCATAAGCAGTGATCAGTTTTGTCCCGATGCCCCAAATGTCTATCTTCGCCCCTTGCGCTTTCAAGCTCTGGATCGTCTCTTCATCCAAATCATTCGATGCAGAAATCTTAGTCTCCGAAAATCCTGCGTCATCCAATGCCTTTCGCGCTTTCTTGGACAAGTAAGCCAAGTCGCCGCTATCGAGTCTAATCGCATTGAAATTGATACTATCGCCTTGTTCCTTAGCCACGCGAATCGCATTCGGCACACCAGAACGAAGTGTATCATACGTGTCGACAAGGAATGTACAATCTTTATGCCGTTCTGCATACTTCGTAAATGCCGTATATTCATCACGATAAGCCTGAATCATGGAATGCGCCAATGTTCCGGCTACCGGGATGCCGAACTTCTTGCCCGCCCGGACATTCGAAGTCGCTTCGAATCCACCGATATATGCCGCTCTCGTCCCCCACACTGCTGCATCCAGCTCATGAGCACGTCGGCTCCCCATTTCCAAGGCAATCTCGTCGCCCAGCAAGAGCTTGATCCTCGATGCTTTCGTCGCGATCAATGTCTGGTAGTTGACGATGTTCAAAATCGCCGTCTCCACCAGCTGTGCTTCTGCCAGCGGAGCCTCGACCCGCATAAGCGGTTCATTGCTGAAAACAAGCTCTCCTTCCACGACAGAGTATACTGTTCCTGTAAAGCGCAAATCCTTCAGATAGCTAAGGAAATCCTCCCCAAACCTAAGCTCATCCCTCAAGTACGCTAAATCGCTTTCCGTGAACCGGAATTGCTGCAAATATTCTATGACACGTTCCAATCCTGCAAAGATGGCAAAGCCATTACCGAACGGCAGCTTGCGGAACGAAACCTCGAATACCGCTTTTTTCTCATGGACCCCATCATTCCAATACGTCTCCGCCATATTGATTTGATAAAGATCTGTATGTAAAGTCAGTCCATCATCTGGATATTGCGAACTCATGCTTGAAACCTCCACTAATCAGCCCTTCTTCTGACAGCTGTTTTCCCGTATCCGTTTACATTAGGGGACGGGTATCTTATTCGTTCCATCTATTGTACCGCAAAACTGGTTAAAAACATAAAAAAATGCCGAAAACATCGAAAGATGCTTTCGGCTGTCCGATCAATGTATCTGCTGAATACCCGCGATATGGATTATCATTCGTTTCTTCTCATCATTTTCCAGACAAAGCGTTTGGTCCAAGAGATTCAGATTATGATATCTTCCGGTAAAGGTATGCAGCGCGCCGTTCTCATAATAAGAGATCGTCATATCACCGTTTTCCTTAAGCGCTTTCAAGATCACCCTCAGCCTCTCCTTTCTGTATACCTCACACTTTATACTGTTAGTATACGCGATAAAGTAACCGCTTACACATTACAGTGTGACCAATTTGTGAAGTTTTATACATAAAGAAAGGTATCTTTCAAAGCCTGATATACAAGGAAAGAATTCTTTTAAAAACAATCCCGTAATTCAGCTGATTTTACATAAAAAGGGAACTGCGTTGATACTCACATCGCAGCCCCTGTCTTCTCCTCCAGCACCAGGGAATATTCTCCCACCTGTCCCTCTTCGTAAAGGTTAGTGATGCTCGTGCTATATTGTTTGATCGAAGCGTTGAAAACAAGGTTATCTTCAGGAACTTCCACCTGAAAATCATCTTTATACAGCAACACCGCCACATCATGATAAGCTTCGCTTGTCACCGGGAATTTAAACTTGATCTCATGCAGCTGCTTTCCACTTTTGTCGACATACTGATGTGCATATTCATACGCAGCCAATTCCATACCGTTCACAACCACTTTTCTATTCATGTCATCGCTCCTTTATCAATAAGTGTATCACCTCCTAGGTAAACAATACAAAAACGGAGCATGGTGTTTAAATTTTCGTGTAATGCTCGATGCAATCCCGCAGAAAATGGGCTGCACCCTTGCCAGCCTTGTCTTCATAATAAGCTGTAAAACGGTCATCCTGAACATACATCTCCGCTAAACCCGCATGCGCTTCCTTTGAATAATCCAGCCATGTGAAAGCCAGCCATTCCCGATGCAGCTCAGCCACTCGCATAGCTTCTTGTCCAGCAGGATCCCCTTGCTGCATTGCACGGTTCAGCTTTTCAACTAAACAACGTTCCACTTCCTGCATCTTCTTGTACTGCTCTTCCGATAATCCCCGGAACTTCTGATTGGTAGCTTCGACTGTTTGTTCACCATATGCTTCTCTGATCTCTTCCCCGTACATTGCTTCATTTTCCGCAATTTTCTTTTCCTTGAAGCCTGTGAACTTCTCGTTATCCGTCATTTGGATCTTCCTTTCCATTGCATGAATGCTTTTTTCAATGTTTCCAAGGAGCATGCGAATACGTTCCTGCTCTTTTAGTAAGCTATCCCTGTGCTCCTCCAATGCCTTCTTCCTATCGAATCCCGGCGAATGAATGATGGACTTGATTGTATCCAGATCAACATCCAACTCCCGGTAAAAGAGAATCTGCTGCAGCAAATCCACCTCTTTTTCCGTATAAATACGGTAGCCGCTCGCATTAATTTCAGCTGGTCGGAGCAGGTCGATTTGATCGTAATAACGCAATGTACGTTTACTTACACCAGCAAGCTCCGCAAGCTTTTGAACGGTATATATCATCATGCTTCCCCCCTTCTGATTTACACTCTAAACGTTGACGCTGCGTAAACCACAAGCCTTTTTTCAAAGAAAAAAAGACAAACAGATAAAATCAGTTTGTCTAAAATGTGCTTCGCCACACTGAGGCAGGAAGCTGCTTTTCACGCAAAACCTCGATAAGCGGATATGGCTGCAAATCCAGTTGTTCAAGTTCGGACGGCTTCGCCCAAAAGAAACGAAGATGCGGCTCCTTGCTCTCGATCTGGTCGCTATCAATCACCGCTTCAAATACATGCGTCAATTCAAAATGCGTTGTATCTCCGTGCTGCCAGCTATGTTCAAAGTCTCCGAGAAAGTGAACGACTTTCCCTTTTACACCCAGCTCCTCTTGCAGCTCTCGCAGCAAAGCCGATTCAGCACCTTCCCCGATCTCGACATGACCGCCGGGCAGGAAGCTATTTTGCCACCCGTTTGCCTTAGCCAGCAGGATACTGTCACCTTTTCGGATAACGGCACGGGCAAGGCGGTGAAATTCTTTCTTGTTCATATAATGCCAGTCTCCTTAGAAGAAATCATAAATATACGGTTCACGCCTCGGGATACTATACTCCAATTCTTTGACCATCTCTTTTGGTCCATCGATCAAACCAGCCTGCCACAGGACAAACGGACGCTTGTAGCCGAACATAATAGCAGAGAGCATGTTGATCGATAACTTGATTCCACTGGACGCAGAAGATGTCTTTGCTTTTCCATCATGAAAAACAAATGTCTGGTTATGTTCCTTGATGATGGGATCTTCCACTTGAAGCACAACACCTGCTGGATCCTCCTGCCAATCATACGTATGGAAGAAAGCAGGAATATCAACAATTCGAGCCATAAAGTATGGATAATGCTTCACTGCAAGTTCGGGATCCGGCAGCATGAAAATGAGTGGATCATGCGGCGGCAAATCCAGCGTAACTTCTTCGAACATGGAATCATGCTGCGCAATGAAGTTCCACAAACCAATGCGTGCATCTGCCGTAAGTGCAACAAATTCTGAGATAGCTAGTTTGTCACGAGATGCAATCTCATAAATGATGTATCCCTGCGCCTTTTCATCAGCATCCCGATAAAGGGCGATGAAATCATGATCACCGTAAAAATGCTGTTTCCACCAGGAAGCATCCCGTGCAAGCATGCCGCTGTATGTAGCTGCATAATCCGTATAGATATCCTCGATTTCCTGTGAATGTTCTTCCTTCTTCACACGTTCGATTTTTCCATCAACCGGCGCCATCCGTACGAGATCTTTTTTCTTCAGTGTGTAAATCGTACGATCTGTGAATAGCTCATAGCCAAACCGACGATAAAAATCGACATAGAAAGGATGCAGCATGGAAACAGGCATCCCTTGCTTTCGCATGTGATAAAGCGTATCAGTCAAAAGCTGCTTGATATAGCCATTACGACGGTATTCAGGATAGGTAGCTACACCCGCAATACCGCCCATTGGAATCGTCTGCTCACCGAGTCTGATCGCTAGCGGCAGCAAATGCAGCTTAGCCGCCAGTTTCCCATCTTCCTTGATTCCGTAAAGCTGCTGATACTGATCCATCTGCCCCAGTCTTTCAGCCCGCGCATCTTCCGCGATGCGATACCGGAAGGCATACTCCGACATTTGCATTGCCGCTTCCAAATCGTGCATTTGTAACCGTTCTGTCTTCATCCTGATCCCTCCTCTGTTTTTCCTTTTTACTATAGCATACGTATTCCAGAAGATTACCATTGATCTATGATTGGATCGATTTATTGTTGGCTGTTTTTTTATAGGTTTTGAAATGGAAGATAGACTATAAAGTTCGAGCAAATGACCAGCACATTGATAGCCAGCGCTGGGCTTAATTGCAGGACACTGAACTTTGCTAGTAATGGATCTACAACTATCTTTACGATGGAAATGTAGTTGTAGTTATGACCTGACCCTTTCTCTCCTCGAATTTCTCCCTTACTAAAA
This sequence comes from Terribacillus halophilus, assembly GCF_900101385.1. Lineage (GTDB taxonomy): Bacteria > Bacillota > Bacilli > Bacillales > Amphibacillaceae > Terribacillus > Terribacillus halophilus. The sequence continues at coordinate 113,180 of NZ_FMZB01000008.1, read as the reverse complement.
TTTCACTAAGCAACCATAGGGTCTATTTTAATTAACTTTCATAATATAGTAGGTAAATCTATATACCAAATAATCCAAAAATAGTATATAATCCTCAAGAAAAACAAATTTCACCACTATACACATCCTCGTTTTTCAATTTTTAGATATAAGGAGTGTCTCATTTATGTTGTTTCTTGCACTAATGTTTTTAGCTTTATTTTTAGCAGCCTTTATACTTTTAGTACTTGGATTAATCAATCCAAGGTTCGCTTTTTTTAGAAAGCGTAGACATGTACTCTACTTCTATCCGGGAGTAACTATTCTTTTCTTCCTTTGCATGCTTATCTTCACTATAAGTTGGTCATTGACAAGTGATACCTCAAGGCTTACAGCCCAAAGTAACGCGAATGCGAAGCAAGAAATACAAGACCTATCAGAAAAGAAGGACGTTTTACAAGAAGAGTTAAATGTCTTTGAAAAGAAAGTGAAAGAACTGGACTCCACTGTATCGACTCTTACTGAGGAAAATGAACAATTAACTCAGGACATAAAGAAAAGTAGTTCAGAAAAGGAATCTTTAGAAGACAAGTTAGAGAAATTAGAGGAAGAGAAAAATTCACTCATAGCAGATTTGGATTCCGAGAAAGAGAAAAATAGTACCTTATCGACTCAGCTCACAGATGCCGAAGGGAAAATTGAAACCTTACGATCTGAGGCGACATCGACAGAATCTGCTTCATCCGTAGCATCCAGTACTTCCCACGGAGATAATTCGAATGATTCCCCCGCTGCGGCTAGCGTTTATTTTAAAAATTGCAGCGCTGCTAAAGCAGCCGGAGCAGCACCTGTTCGTAAAGGGGATCCAGGATACGCCAGCCATTTGGATCGTGATGGTGATGGAGTAGGCTGCGAGTAGGAAGCATAAGGCTGTCTGATTATCAGGCAGCCTTCTTTTCCATGACACTACAATATGCCTTATCCCTCTTTCTTACTTGCTCCTAATTGCTATGCTGCTTCCTCTTGTGCAAAATGAATGCGACATTCGCCTTTCGTATGCTTTCCCTCGACCCTGATGGAGTAACGACAGTGTTTCGTTTTAGCTGTAACCGTTCCTTGCGCGTCTTCACAGAATGTTTCCCGCCAGATCACCTGTTTACGGTCACGCCATTCCAACATCAATTCCCCTTCTTTTACTTCCACTTCATAAGAGAGTGTCACCATCTGATCTGGCTTAAATTTAAAATAATAATAATCAAAACCATTGAATTTACCATAAGTGATACTTAACTGCTGTTTGAATTGCTTATATGTAAAGTCCTTCTTACTCACTATTTTTACTACCCGAAGTTTTATCAATAAGCCAATTAATATCAAGAAAATGATAATAGCGATAACATTTGAGAGCAATTAGTTCCGTCCTTTCAATACAATCAGTCCAGACTATACCAATATAAATGATTCTGCTTCCCCATGATCGTCAATGTATGAAAAAAGAGCGCCGATGCGGCGCTCTTTTCGTCTTTCTTATCGCTTGTTCATATCATTCGGATGTGCACCTTTGCGGCGACCTGCATCCAATTTGTTGATCGCATCCATATCTTCAGCAGAAAGCTCGAAGTCGAATACTTGGAAGTTTTCTTCGATACGGGATGGTGTAACGGATTTCGGAATGACGATTGTGTCATTCTGTAGATGCCAGCGAAGCACGACTTGCGCTGCTGTTTTGCCAAGCTTTTCAGCGATTGCTGTCACGACTTCATCCTTCAGTACATCGCCGCCCTGATCCAGCGGGCTCCACGCTTCCAAGAAGATATCATGTTTCTTGCAGAACTCTTTTAGTTCGTTTTGCGCCAAGTACGGGTGGCATTCGACTTGGTTCAATACTGGAGTGATTTCTGTTTCTTTCATCAGGCGTTCGAGATGCTCAATTTCAAAGTTACATACGCCGATTGCTTTCACGCGGCCATCTTTATAAAGCTTCTCCAATGCTTTGTAAGTATCAACATACTCATCATATTGCGGTGTCGGCCAGTGGATAAGATAAAGATCCACATAATCCAGACCAAGACGCTCCAGGCTCGCTTCAAATGCTGCGATTGTGTTGTCATATCCTTGATCGGAGTTCCACACTTTTGTCGTGATGAACAAATCTTCTCTGTTCACGTTCGCTTCCTTGATCGCTTTGCCGACGCCTTCTTCATTTTGATAAATCATGGCTGTGTCGATGCTTGTATAACCAACTTCAAGTGCTTTTGCTACTGCAGCAGTTGCTTCTTCGTTTCCTACTTGCCATACTCCAAAGCCAAGCTGTGGCATTTTCAAGCCATTGTTTAGTGTTACATAATTCATTGAAAGCACTCCTTTAGCGGTTTTTATCGTATTTAGTATAGCGTTGCCTGCATAGGCTGTCATGTAAAATGCCTATGCGGTCACACGACCTCCAACGGTACTTTCGACGTTGGCGGCGGGAATTCCTTGTTCAATTTTGCAAGATCTTCTTTACTCAATATAAGATTGCCCGCTTCAGCATTTTCTATCACATGAGCAGCTTGTCCTGCCTTTGGAATACTGAGAACTTGTCCTGTCTGCACAGTCCACGCTAAAGCGATTTGGGATACAGACACTTCGTATTTTTTTGCCAAATCCCTTACTGCGCCATTTTGCAAGATTTCCTGCCGGTCGCCCTGTGCCAGTGGGCAATATGCCATGATTGGGACCCTTTTTTCTTGATGCCAAGGAATCAAATCATATTCGATCCCTCTAGCTGTGAGATTATAGAGCACTTGATTGGTTGCGCAATTTTTTCCGTTTTCGACATTCCACAACTCTTCCATATCATCTGTATCGAAATTCGATACGCCCCAGCGCTTGATTTTCCCAACTTCCTTCAACTGTTCAAAAGCAGCTACCGTTTCTGCAAGAGGTACTGCTCCGCGCCAGTGCAGCAGATACATATCCAAATAATCAGTGCCCAAGCGCTCTAGGGAACGATTACATGCCTCCAGTACATCTTCATATGCTGCATTGGAAGGCAGCACTTTTGAAACGAGGAAGACTTCATCTCTTCTATTAATAATAGCTTCCCTCACAAGACACTCCGATCGGCCCTTTCCGTACATTTCCGCTGTGTCGATCACAAAAAGTCCTTGATCGATACCAGTGCGCAAAGCTTGGATTTCATCATGACGCCTCGACTCATCATCCCCCATGTTCCATGTACCTTGTCCAATCGCAGGTATTTCCGTTCCATCCGGCAGCTTAATCATCTTCATCATCTTCTCCTCCTAATTACTTATTTTTTCCCTCCAAGCATTCTTTATCAAACGTTTGTCCAATTGCAATGGCATCTTACTAGTTCCTATTGGCAGGATACACCATCTGCTATTGTTTTTCCTCGATCGACCGTTACACTGAAAATAACATCAATAAAAAAACAGGAGGTGTGCCATGAAAATCACAATCCAGGAGGACGATAATTGCAAGGAAACAGAAGTGCAGATCACCTGTCGCCAAGCCAATTCGCGAATTCTTGAATTGGTCAGAATGCTATCGGTATCCAGCCAAGAAAGATTGTCTGGCGAGCGGAATGGCGAACTGCATCTCCTCCAGCCGGAAAGCCTTTATTATATCGAGTCCGTAGATAATACGGTATTTCTCTATGACAAGGATGCTGTTTATCAATCCTCGTTAAAGCTGTACCAAATCGAGGATGCGAACTACAGCCCCGATCTGATACGTGTTTCCAAATCTGTCATTGTAAACCTCGCGAAGGTGGAGAAACTGAAGCCCGCGCTTGGCCGCAAGCTGACCGCCACCCTGACAAACGGAGAAAAGTTAGTGATTTCCCGACAATACGTACCGCAACTCAAACGTAAACTCGGAATAGGAGGGAGGAATAAATCATGAAAACATTCGTAAATTTCATTCAAAGTTGGGGCATCATGTTCATGTTTTCCATTTTTGCAACCAGCATATATATCTATGTGTTTATTGGAAATAAGGAAATGGCTATTTCTTTCGTACCTCAAACTGCACTAATCACTTTCGTACTGACTTGGATACAAAAACTAATCTTTAGCCGCCGTGCGAATGAATCAAACTTCTTAATCCGTACCTTCCTATACCTCTTAGTCGTCTTAAGTGCCTTCACAGGGGCTGCTTTCTTTTTCGACTGGTTTGATACAGGCAACTGGAAGTTGCTCGGATTATTATTTGCTCTTGTTATCTTTATTTATATCATCCTGTGGGGCATTTACCATCTAATTCAAACCGTTGAGACAAAGCAGTTAAATGAAGAACTCGCTAATTATAAAAGGAAGAAGCGTGGAATGGATGAAAATCATTGAAATCAAGAATCTGACAAAATCCTATGGCAAGTCAAAAGCTGTAGATGATTTAACATTTAATGTAGAGAAAGGCCATCTATTCGCATTCCTGGGCGTAAATGGTGCAGGTAAATCAACCACAATCCACATGATTGCTACCCGTCTGCGGCAATCAGCAGGATCAATCCTCGTAGACGGGTTCCATGCGGGTAAAGACGATGCAGAAATCCGCAAGCGTATCGGTCTCGTTTTTCAAGACAACGTACTGGATGATGTTCTTACCATCAAGGAAAATCTCGAGATGTGGGGACGATTTTATGGCATGACGAAAACAGATACGCAAACCAGCATTTCATGGGTCACCGATACCTTGCAGCTTGCCCCAATCTTGAAAAAGCAATTCCGTCATCTGTCCGGAGGGCAGAAACGGCGGGCAGAAATTGCCAGGGCACTGCTTCATCGACCAGCAATCCTGTTTTTGGATGAACCGACGACCGGTTTGGACCCCCAAACCAGGATGGACGTATGGAAAACAGTTTCCAGCCTGCAGCAGCTTCAAATGACTGTGTTCCTGACGACGCATTACATGGAAGAAGCCGCTGAAGCGGATCAGATTGTTGTAATCGATAAGGGAAAGATCAAAGCACAAGGAACGCCAGCTGAATTAAAGCGGGAATATGCCAAAGATACACTGCGCCTCCAAGTGGATGAACCCGCATATGCAAATGCATTATTGGATGAACTATCCTATCACTATATCCGGAAACAAGGCTACTTTCAGATTTCTGTACCCAATAGCCTGACAGCTTATCACATCCTCCGACAGCTGGAGGGTAGTGTAACGGATTTCGAATTAATCAAAGGCAGCCTTGACGATGTTTTCATTAATTTAGTAAAGGAGCATACCCATGCAAACAATTTGGCAGCTGACAACACGTTCTAACCGACTGTATTTTCGCGACAAGACTGCTGTTTTCATGTCTTTACTGACGACCGGGATCATCATTGTGCTTTACTTGCTTTTCCTGGCCGATGTAACAACTGATTCAGCCCAGCAAGCAGCCCAAGGAGCAACTGGCATGAATGCCTTGATGCAAAGCTGGCTATTGGCTGGGATCATCGTCGTCATCTCACTGACCGTCACGCTATCGGTATTGGGTACGATGATCGAGGATGCTGCCAGTAATCAGTTGCACGCATTGCTCATTACACCAATCACGAGAACGCAATTGGTTATTGGATATCTATTATCTGCGTGGCTCATTGCTGTCGTGTTTTCTGTTGGTGCCCTGCTTATCTCCCAAGGCTATTTTTGGCTAAGTGATAAGCCCACCATTACTTTGAGCAGCCTAATCACAGCAATCGGACTGATCATGCTGATCACCTTTTCTTCCGCGGCGTTTCTATTTGCAATAACTGTTCCAATCCAATCCCGAAAATCTTTTTCATCCATGGGCACGTTGGTCGGAACCTTATCCGGGTTTCTGCTCGGCATTTACATCCCGATTGGCCAGCTGCCTGCATTCGTCCAGGAAATCACGAAGTTCTTCCCGCCGACATATGGCGTCGCGGCACTTCGCGACGTCCTGATGCAGCCCGCAATGGAAATCACTTTTGCCCAAGCTCCAAGCACCACTTTAGATGGATTCAAAGAAACATTCGGCTTGCAAATCACTTTATTCGATTCTGTTACGCAGCTCCCTGTCATTCTAGGCATCCTGGCTATGACAGGCATCATTTTTCTAAGCCTTGGCATTTGGATGCGTTCCGTTCGGATGTGAGTTGAGCATAATCAGCTGCTAGTATATTTTCCAGGGCACCACAAAAAAGACAGTACACACGTTAAAGATGTGTACTGTCTTTTTTGTATTCAAGCCTTCTCTATTAGCTTATTTCATATTAATTCAAACGCTTGTTTGACTTCCCTTTTCGATAAAAATCTACTCTTGCAGGTATCGATATAATGTCGTCTTACTTATGCCAGTCTCGATGGTAATGTCCGCAATCGTATATTTCTTGCTGCGATACATGTCAATCGCCTTTTGAACATTCCTATCAGGCTTGCGCGGCCTGCCGCCTGTCCGGTTCCTTGATTTAGCTGCAGACAAACCTGCCTTAGTTCTCTCTCCGACTACTTCTTTCCGGAAATTTGCAATCTGTTCCAGGTGCTGAAAAAACGAATCTCCCCTAGTATCAATGCTGTCTTCAATCGATATTAGAGCTGCTTGCTTTTCCTTCAGATTTCGACAAATTTCGATTAGATGTTTTGTCGAATTGGCTAAACTGTACAATTTGCGTACAACCAGCACATCCCCTGGCTGCAGCTCCTCCAATAGTTCCTCCAACAAAGGCTGTCCTTGTACGTCTTCCCTTTCCTCTATCACGGTTTCACAGCCCCGGATTTCTGGTGGCTGCTGTCTCCATTTTTCTTGTACAAATTCCCTTATATATGCGATTTTCATTCCAAATCACTCCAAACAATGTACCAAAAACGTTAGTTTTGGTTCACAAAATACTTCAATCATGTTACAGTAAGCTTATCAAAATTCGGACCCGACTTCTATGAGACTTGGAAGTCAACAAAATATATAAAAACGGGGTGTATTAGATTGTCAGAAACAAAACTGAATAAACAATGGTTTGGCAATATCCGTGGTGATCTCCTGTCCGGGATTGTCGTTGCCTTGGCTTTGATTCCGGAAGCAATCGCCTTTTCCATCATCGCAGGTGTGGACCCGATGGTCGGATTATATGCATCATTTTCCATGGCCGTCATCATTGCCATTGTCGGTGGAAGGCCCGCCATGATCTCTGCTGCAACAGGCGCAATGGCATTATTGATGGTGACATTGGTTAAAGAACACGGCTTGCAGTATTTATTTGCCACCACTATCCTTACAGGTGTCCTCCAGCTCTTATTCGGCGTCTTGGGTATTGCCCGATTCATGAAATTCATTCCGCGTTCGGTCATGATCGGATTTGTGAACGCACTTGCCATCCTCATTTTCATGGCACAAGTTCCGCATTTCATCGGAATCAATACGACCACTTACATCGTAGTTGGAGTCACACTTGCCATCATCTATCTGATCCCTTACGTCACGAAATCCGTACCAGCACCGCTTGTAGCAATTTTGGCTGTGACAATTCTGTCCATCACATTGCATATTGATGTCCGGACTGTAGGTGATTTGGGAGAAATCAAACAGGCTTTACCTTCCTTCTTGATTCCTGATATCCCGCTCAATTGGGAGACTTTGCAAATCATCTTCCCAACGGCATTGGCACTATCGATCGTCGGGTTGCTGGAGTCCTTGCTGACTGCATCGATTGTTGATGACATGACGGATACGGATAGCAACAAGAACAAAGAAGCTCGCGGACAGGGTATCGCCAATATCGTGACAGGCTTTTTCGGCGGCATGGCGGGCTGTGCGATGATCGGACAGTCCGTCATCAATGTTAAATCCGGGGGCCGAGGCCGTCTTTCCACTCTTGTTGCAGGAATCTTCCTGATATTCCTCATCCTTGTTTTAGGAGACTGGGTCGTCATGATTCCAATGCCTGCGCTTGTCGGTGTCATGATCATGGTTTCCATCGGTACATTCGATTGGTATTCACTGCGCAGCCTGACACGTGTTCCTTTATCAGATTCGGCTGTCATGGTTGTGACCGTCATCGCGGTAGTAGCAACTCATAACTTATCCATCGGCGTGTTCATCGGCATCCTGCTAAGTGCCATTTTCTTCGTTGCCAAGATTTCAAAAGTGAAGGTAGAAAAAAGTCCCGGATCAACAAAAGACCATATCCGATACGCCATCACAGGCCAGCTGTTCTTTGCCTCGGTCACCGATTTTACGAATAGCTTTTCTTATGAAGGCAATCTGAAGCAAGTGACTCTTGATTTTACCAATACCCATATCTGGGATGACTCCGCAGTGGCAGCAATCGATAAAATCATGCTAAAATTCAGGGAGAAAGGTACGACTGTCACTTTGGAAGGCTTGAATAATGACAGTCAGGCGCTTATTCGCAGATTGACAACTAGTGATTCGGCATATGTGAAAGTATCAAACCATTAAAAGGCGGTGCATCCATGTATAAGAAGATCGTAGTGGCAATCGACGGATCTGACCATTCTTTTCTCGCTGCAGAGCACGCAATCCAGCTGGCAAAGCTGCAGCCCGAAACACATATTGAAGGAATTCAAGTCCTGGATTATGAGAAGACAAAAGCAGATGTCCTGCACAGCAGCGACTCCATTCAGCTGCAAAGCAACGACGAAAAGCTCCAGCGCTTCCGCGATGCATTCGAAGCTGCATCCATTCCTTACAAATTAATCATGAAGCAAGGTGAACCTGCTCCGATGATCCTTGAGCACGCCCGTGACACGAAAGCCGATCTCATCATCATCGGCAGCCGCGGGTTGAATCCTCTCCAGGAAGTCGTACTCGGCAGCGTCAGCAGCCGTGTCGCAAAACGCGCCAAATGTTCCGTGATGATCGTCAAATGAACAACAACGGCTGCCGTCATACATCGGCAGCCTTTTACATAACCGAAAATTGGAGTGATCCGATGAAGATACGAAAACTTCACCCATCAGAAACGCCCCCTATGGACCTTCTCCTGGAAGCTGATCCCTCTAAAATCAGGATAAAGTCCTACCTTGTCAAAAGCAGCTGCTTTGTTGCAGAAAGAGAGAATCATATTCTTGGTATCTATGTCCTGGCGGGAATCAGTGAAAACACCGCTGAAGTAATCAATATTTCAGTAAGGGAAGCCGATCAAGGAAAGGGTATCGGGAAAAAACTCATTCACCATGCCATCGAACAGGCCCGAGAACAAGGCTTTGCCTCCTTGGAAGTGGGAACGGGCAACTCCAGTATCAATCAAATTGCTTTCTACCAGAAATGCGGTTTACGTATGACAGCAATTGACCAGGATTATTTCCTCCGGCATTATGAGAAGCCGATTTATGAAAATGGCATCCAGTGCCGAGACATGATTCGTTTTTCCTGTAATCTATAAGTACAGCCAATCTTACCTTTCGCATTTTTTATAATAAACTTCCAATTTTCCAAATTAATTCCCTCATCCGTCTAGATATTTAGTAGGATAATATTATAATAAGTTATGCTGTCTTTATTTATCCTTATATTATTATTCCGACGAGACAGAGAGAGGAGAATTTATGAAGTATTGTAAAGAATGCGGTAAAGAGTTGAAGCCCAGTGCTCAATTCTGTAATGACTGCGGCACAAGCGTCAACGGCAGCCCTGTCCCACAGCGTCAGCAGCAGACCGCACCACAGAAAAAGATGAGCAAGAAAAACAAGATCATCCTAGCGAGTGCCATCGCTGCCGTTGTCATCCTATTGGCCGGATATAAAACAGGGGAAGCTTTTACCTCCAAAGAAAGATTACTTGAAAAATTCGAAACAGCTGTGGACAAAAAGGACGCAAAAGCACTAGCAAAAGTCATTTCCACAGATGATAACAAACTCAAGGTAAACGATAAAACGGTCAAAGGTCTAATTACATACTATGATGAGAATCCGGAAGAATTCGACATGCTGGTTGATGATCTCCATAACCAGTCTGGTACGGATAGAAGTACCGAAGGACCAATCAATCTGAAGATGGATGGGAAAAAGCTTCTGTTTTACGACAACTACCAAATAGATGTCACTCCTTATTACATCACTTTATCCACTGATTACAAAGACACTGTACTGAAAGTGGACGGGGAAGAAGTGGGTACCGCTGATTCGGATGGGTTTGAGAAGACGTTCGGCCCTTACGTTCCTGGAACACACAAGTTATCGGCCGCACTGGCAACGGACTTCACGGAATTAGCCAAGGATGCATCCATCGATCTGATGGGGACATCGACTGACACATCAGCTTATCTGCAATTGGATGGAGAAGAAGTAGAACTTTCTCTTGGTTTGGAAGAAATGCCAGATGTAAAAGGGAAGCTATACGTAAATGGGAAAGAAACAGAAATCGACCCTTATAAGGATCGCTCATTCGGTCCAGTCCTGGTAGACGGATCCATGACGATGGCAGTAGAAACAGAATATCCATGGGGAACCGCAAAAACAGAGGATGTTTCAATCGATTCCTCTTATATGAGCATGCCGGCGCCGAGTGAAGACATGAAACAGCAGCTGATCGATCGCGTGGTTGCTGTAAATGATCAATATGCAGAGGCCCAAGCACTGGCTGACAAAGGTAAATTGAAGGACGCAACAGCCAATTACCAGGATGACGCTAAAGACATAATCGACACTTACACCACATGGGACGAGTCTTACCAAGGTTCCCTTCAATCCACATTATTTGATATGGATTCATTCCTGTTAGATTATAAAGATGGAAAGTGGTACGCCCAAGTAGACGCAAGTGTCACCTATAAGGAAGACTGGTATGGAAAAGAAGAACAACCCGAACTGACTGAGAATACTTCGGACAACAGCTATACGCTTATCTATGACGAAAAAGCAAAGAAATGGCTCGTTAATGAGGTTGGCTCCGTATGGTCCTTGGGAGATAATACGAAAGAAGTAGTGAATGAAGAAGCGACTTTATACAAACCAGATGGATCTGCCAAAACAGAGGCGGCAACAACAAGTAAAGCTGATGTACCCGAGACTGCTTCTGCATTGATGGATAACTATTTGAATGGTTTAATCGATGCAATCAACAATGATAGCTTTGACTCGGTAGCACCCTACATGGAAGAAGACTCTGAACTGTATGAAGCACAAGTTGCATTAGTTGATAATTTGACATCCAAGGGCATCACAGAAAATCTCGATGCTTATGACATTACCGGATACAGTGAAGATGGAGACTCCGCTACCATCACAACAATAGAGTCGATCACCATCTCCTATAGCGATGGAACTTCCGAGTCACAGCAATATGACTGGACCTATACAGCGAAGAAATCCGGTGATGATTGGAAACTTACTAAGCTGGAATAAATAGAAAGGGAGACAGGCGAGCCCATCTCCCTTCTTTTCTATTATCAGAAGAATAGTCCCTGACCCATAATTTCCTCTAATTTTTCGACAAGACCAGCAATATACATGCGTTGTGCAATATAAAGCACAATCATCGTACATACGACAACAAACAAAGAACTATAAGCGATATCCAAGCCATTTTTATTTTCCCGATACAAACTCACCAATACCAATACTGGTACGATAAAGAATGTCCCTATAAACCCAATTGCAGAGAACCATGTGAAAATATCGATATTCAACAAGGATAAAAGGAAGCCAATTGCTACCAAACCGAGAAACGGTACCAGGTAACTTCCGTATCTTACAAGAATGGATTTAAAGTCAGCGTCCATCTTGGACAGTTTACTTGCTGCAAACACTAAGGCTGCAATGATGAAGACAAAAATAGCAAAAAATAGGAATGGTTTGATGCCAAATTCAACAAAAGAAACTTGGATATTCATTTCTTCAGAACGTATAATCTCTCCGATATAGCTCAGCGTTCCTAATTCTTTTATCAAGTTTTTGATTCCGAAATAAACCGTTAAACCCAAGAAGACTGCAAAAAGCACCATTGTGATGATACTATTTGTAAGATTGCTTGCACCATAACGTTTGCCCGAGCTAAATGGATGTTTGATCACATCCGAAAAATAATGGAAGAATGATAACGAAACCTGTTTTGTAGCTTCTAGATATTCATTAGCTTTGGCGTTATCTGCAGATGCGGCAGCTGTATTTTGGGTACTTTGTATGGATTGTCCCTGCAAAGCTGCACCGCATTTTTCGCAAAACTTACTCCCCTCTGCATTCTCGTGTCCACATGACGGACAAGTTACCATAAAATCTACTCCCTTAACCAAATAATTGCACATTTCTCTATGTACTTCCTCAGTATACAGAAAATAGGACAAAAGAGGCAGTGCTTCTTACAAATCCATAAAAAAAGGCATACGCCACGTATGCCCTTTTACTCGTATACCTTCAAACGAAACGTTTCTTTTCCGTAATATCCACCTGCTTGATTTCATTATCATGCACAGTGATCAAGACCGTGCCATATTGCAGATCGTCCACTTTCTTGATGATTTCTTCCCATTTCTCTCCATTTTCCTTACTCACAATCTATCATCCTTTCATCACGGATTATTTAGGATTGGACGCTTATATACTGGTTCCAGCAGCCCAAGATGCGCTCGTAATGTGCTGCCGGAATAATCCTCGCGGTAAATCCCTCTCTGCTGCAGGACTGGCACCACTTGATCCACGAATTCATCCAAACTGCTCGGAAATGTTGGCAGCATCAGATTGAATCCGTCTGCCCCTCCTTCCATTAGCCAGTTTTCCAGATCATCTGCAATCTGTTCAGCCGTTCCAAATAGAAGCCGATGTCCTCTGGAACCTGCCACATACTGATAGAGTTCCCGTATCGTCAGCTGCTTCTCTTCTGCCAGCTTAATCAATAACGCCCGGCGGCTTTTATTGCCATTCGTTTCTGGTATATTTTCAGGAAGCGGTCCGTCCACATCATAAGGACTGATAGCAAAGCCCCCCAGATATTCGGATAATAGATTCTGGCCAACTTCCGGTGTGATCAACTGCTGTAATTGTTCATACTTCTGCACAGCTTCTTCATATGTCTTACCGACATAGACAGAAACACCCGGCATGATTTTCACATGTTCTGGGTTGCGGCCATATGCCTGAACTTTGTCTTTCACGCTCCGATAGAAGGCTCTGGCATCAGCCAGATTATCCTGAGCGGTGAAAATGATGTCAGCGGATCTGGCAGCAAGATTCACTCCTGCATTGGATGAACCAGCTTGGATGATAACAGGCTTCCCCTGAGGCGACCTTTCAATATTCAGCGGACCTTCCACAGAAAAAAATGCACCATCGTGGTTGAGCTGATGAAGCTTATCTTTTTCGAAATAAACTCCGCTTTCCTTATCCCGCACCAATGCATCCGGTTCCCAGCTCCCCCATAGTCCATCCACTACCTCAAGGAACTCCTGTGCCCGTATGTACCGATCCTGATGGGCAAGGTGTTCTTTCTTGCTGAAGTTTTTCGCTTCAGATTCATAATAGGAAGTGACCACATTCCAGCCAGCTCTCCCGCCGCTCAGATGATCAAGGGAAAGGAACTTCCTTGCCACATGAAAGGGCTCATTATAAGTAGTCGTGACCGTCGAAGCGAGTCCGATTTTATTTGTGACAGCAGCAAGGGCACTCAACAGGGAAATCGGCTCGAATCTGCTCAGCTCGGCTGGATGGGACAGCTCGTGAAATGATAAGCCATCACTAAGGAACAGCATATCCAGCTTGCCTTCCTCTGCCTTTTTGGCGATTTCAGCGAAATAACGGAAAGATGTCACTTGTTCCGGTTCCACATCCGGATGGCGCCATGATGCAATATGATGGCCGCTTCCCATCAGGAAGAGCCCTAGGTGCAACTGCTTTTTTTCCATGCTTGTTCCTCCTTTATTTTGGTTCCGATGTCGAAGGAGCGCTAGGTGCTACGTGTTCAGAAGCAATCTCTCTTTCCCCAACAGCAGCTCCCTGTTCCAGGAGGACAAGAAATGCATCGAAAGGCTGCGGCGACTCCAAATTGTAGAATACAATTTCCTCCTGCTGCGCTTTTTCATAGGAAAGCTCACAAAAAGTCTGCGGCGGTGCTGCGAAGGCTTCCGCACCATGCTGTCTGGCCAGTGCCAGCGCCGCCCCTCTCCTGCCTTCCTTTAACTTTGGAGCAGGATTTTCCAGATCGGAAATCTGCTTAGTTTGTGTTTCATAAATTCTCAAGGTAGCTCCTTCTACAATCGGGACGATAAAATTATCCTCGTTGATGACTGCTGCTAGTTTCATCTGCACTGCCTCCCTTATTTTGCTTTCAACGCTTGCTCAAGATCTGCGAGAATGTCATCAATATCTTCCAAACCAATCGATAATCTGATCTGGTCTGGAAAGACACCAGCCTGCAGCTGCTGCTCTGCTGTCATCCGGGCATGTGTCGTGCTCGCTGGATGGATAGCCAAAGTCTTCGAATCTCCTACATTAGCTAAGTGGGAGATGAGGGACAGAGAATCAATGAATTCCTCCGCTGCTGTGCGACCGCCTTTGATACCGAATGTAAAAATGGAGCTTGCGCCTTTTGGCAAATATGTCTGTGCCAGCTCATACTGCGGATCTTCCGGCGCATCCGGGTAGTTCACCCATTCAACAGCCGGGTGCTTGCGCAGGAACGCCGCCGTTTCTTGTGCATTATGGACATGCTGCTTCATGCGGAATGACAAGGTCTCCAAACCTTGGATGAAAAGCCAGCTATTAAACGGAGATAAACTTGTACCAAGATCATGCCCCAGCTCAAAACGGGCTTTGGCAATGAACGCCCGATTACCGGCCAGTTTTGTAAATGATGTATTTCCGATACTCGGCTTATCCCGGTTGAAATCAGGAAACCTGCCGTCATTCCAGTCGAATGTACCAGCATCCACGATGGCTCCGCCAATGGATGTCCCGTGGCCGCCGATGAATTTTGTCGTAGAAAAGACGACGATATCCGCTCCAAAATCAATCGGCCTCTGCAAATACGGTGTAGCGAATGTATTGTCCACAACCAAGGGCAGATGATGTCTTTTCGCAATAGCAGACAACTTGTGCAGGTCGGCAATTTCAAGATTCGGGTTCCCGATCGATTCGGTGAAAATGGCCTTTGTCCGTTCATTGACTGCCTGTTCCACTTCGCCCAAATCATGTCCATCAACGAACCTCACCGTAACGCCGAAACCTTTGAACGTTTCTGCGAACAAATTATAAGTCCCGCCATAAAGGGCATTCGTCGTGATGATCTCATCCCCAGTTTTCGCCAATGTCAGCAATGCAACGGAGACTGCGGCCTGCCCGGAAGAGACAGCAAAGCCGCCGATACCGCCTTCCAATTCGGCTAAACGCTCCTCCAGCACCGCATTGGTAGGGTTGCCGTTCCGGGAATAGATGTAACCTGGCTCCTGCATCCGGAATAGCGCAGCTGCTTTCTCTGTCGACTCGAATACATAGGAACTCGTCTGAAATAGCGGTACTGCTCTTGCACCATTGACTGGGTCCGGCTGCTGACCAGCGTGGAGAGCAGCTGTATCGAAACCCAACTTTTTACTCGCGGTCTTTTTTTCTGTCATATCCCCACCCCTTCGCATGTTGTGATGAACTGTTCCAGATTCCTCGTAAGTCCGCCTTTGCCAAATTTATCTCCTTCTCTCTGACCAACGTGCTTCAGGAATTGGATCATCACTTTTCTTCTTTCGTTCAAATCAAGGATGCCGTACTCATACAGCCAGGCATCGATCGTGTTATAAATGCCGCGATTGATACCATACTTGCCTCTGCACCAATTGATGAACTGAAGGTCGGGCCATTGCAGCTGTACTTGCTCCATACTCACCACTGTGTGACTCTTCTCCTTTTCACATTGCTCTCCCATCACTCTGAAACGATCCATGTATCATAAAAATAAGGCGATCCTTTTATATCAAAGCCGATATCAAATACTTGCTTATTGGCTGCAACGGTATACGGCAGCACATAGACTGGAATCGAATAGACTTCTTCGAAAAGATGCTCCAGCAATTTCCGATAAAGGACTGCCCGCTTCGCGGAATCTTGTTCGTCCCTGGCTGCATCGAGCATTTCCGTTACTTTTGGATCCTGATATTCGTCATGATAACCTTCCTTGGCAACCAGATAAGCCCGCAGGACACCATCAGGATCCGGGCCATACTGGCTTCCGATCCACATGTCATAATCCCCGGCCATTCTTCTGTCTGTATATTCGCCGCGGGAAATGGTATGGATATTCAGCTCGACGCCGATACTCTTCCAGGAGTTCTGCACCATTGTCATGACATCCATCCGCTTTTCACGATTGGCATAGAAATCGATCATTTCCAAGGAAAGTCGCTTGCCGTCCTTCACACGGATGCCATCTCCCCCCTTTTTCCACCCGAGTTCATCAAGCATGTCTTCTGCTTCGTCCGCATCAAATTCCCATTTCTCCTCCAAATCTGCATCTGCTCCGATCAAGGAAGGAGATAATGCCGTGTATGCACGATCATACGTCCCAAGATAGACCGTCCGAACGATTGCATCCCAATCTACACCAAGCCGAAGTGCCTCTCGCAGATTTTTATCCTGTAGAATTCCCTTTGTCGCATTGAACTGAATCGCCGCATTATAGTTCAGCAGCTCGACTTCCGATATGTTCAAGTCGTTATCGTTTTTCAAAACCTTGACATGCTGCGGCGGAATCGTATCGATGGCATCGACGTCACCACTATGCAGACTGCTGACCCGCGTGGAATCCTCCGTGATGATTTTAATGACCAATTCATCCAGATAGGCTTTGCCCGTGTGTCCCGCATTCGCCGGTCCCCAGTTATAATCCTCATTCCGCTCCAGCACATATTCGGTTCCAAGCGTGTAATCCTTTACCTTGAACGGCCCCGAACCTACCGGATTGACTGCGAATGAATCTCCCCTTTCTTTTACTGCCACAGGTGACACCATGGCCAGATTCTCGGTTGCCAGATTGCTCAGGAATGGAGAGAAAGCTTCCTGAAAATGAATCCGGACTGTATGATCATCAATGATTTCCGTCGATTCATAAGGTCCAAGGAAACTGAGCGACAACCCTGGAGAATCCAATTTTTTTATCCGCTCGAAATTAAACTTCACTGCTTCAGCGTCAAATGGCGTACCATCCGTGAAAGTCACATCATCACGCAAATGAAAGGTGTAGGATTTTTGGTCTTCGGATATCTCCCACTTTGTTGCCAGCCAAGGATCAAAGCTGCCGTCTTCATTTTGGGCCACGAGACTGTCAAACATGCTCCTTTGAATCCTGGAGTTGCCCGGACTGGCTGAACGATGCGGATCGAGCAGATCCCCAACGATCGGAACACTGATCCCAAATGTCAGCGTGCCGCCATACCTGTCATTCTCGGAAACATCCGCCGCATTGATTGTCTGCTCTGCATCGCGACAAGCTGTCAGGCAGAACATGCCAAGCAGGAGGATCACGAGGTACAATCTCTTCATCAGCTGATTTACCTCCCTATTTCCGCTTTAACAATCCTCTTTCCGGTATTTCGATTCAGAGGAACTGGCAGCCCCAGATTATCACGCAATGTCGCATCCGAAGTATAATCCTTGCGGAAGACTCCTCTTTCCTGAAGGATCGGCACCACATAGGCCGTAAAATCATGCAAGCTTGAAGGAGATGCTTCCGGGCCGATGATGAAGCCATCTGCTGCTTCTTCCTCGAACCATTGCTGGACAAGGTCTGCCACTTTCTCCGGCGTACCGATGAACGGCGTCCGCGGGATGGCGCTTTCCAAAGCTACTTCACGCAGCGTCATCTTCCGCTCTTTGGCCATTTGCACGACTTTCTCTGTCGTACTCCGGATCGATTCTTTGCCAATTTGCCCCAAATCCGGAAATGGGGCATCCAAATCATGCTTGGAAAAGTCATAATAATTGAATGGTCTCCCTAAGGAAGTAAGTGCATTTTCCAATGTAATCAAACGAAGACGCTGCTGGTATTTCTCTTCTGCCTCTTCCTCTGTCGGGGCAATGATCGGATTGATGCCCGGCATGACGGAGATATGGTTCGGATCCCTGCCATAAGCAGCCGCGCGCTGCTTGATATCCCCGAAAAAAGCTTTAGCATTGTCGATACCGCCGACCCCGCAGAAGATTCCTTCCGCATGTCGTGCAGCATAATCCCTGCCCGCTTCCGACATCCCGGCCTGGAAGATGACCGGCTGTCCTTGCTTCGAACGGGAAATATTAAGCGGTCCTTTCACAGAGAAAAATGCACCCTTGTGATTCAACGTGTGCAGCTTGCCACGTTCATAAAATGTTCCAGTCTGTTTATTACGGACGAACGCATCATCTTCCCACGAGTCCCACAATCCTTTCGTCACTTCCAAGAATTCATCTGCGATTTGATACCTAAGGTCATGCGGATAATGTTCTGCTTGGCTATAGTTATCCGCCGTCCCTTCCAAGAAGGACGTTACGACATTCCATCCAGCGCGTCCTTTGCTGATATGGTCAAGCGACGCCAGCTGTCTGGCAACGGTATAGGGCTGTGTATAGCTGACAGTAATCGTTGCGACCAACCCAAGATGCTTCGTCGCCATCGCCAGTGCAGAGAGAATCGTGAGTGGTTCGAATCGATTCAAATAATGAGGCGTGGATTCCGGAGTGATGTAAACACTGTCGGCAACGAAGCCGAAATCGAATTTTGCATCCTCCGCCTGCCTCGCCTGTTCCAGATAAAATTCCAGGTTCGTTCCGGCGTCGGCTACTGCATCCGGATGTTTCCAGTTGTCCCAGCCCGTTCCGACACCATGCAGCATAGCTCCTAATTTCAAACGTCTTTCTGTCATCTCAGCAATTCCACCCTTTCTTTTTCCTCCAATGGATAATGACAAGCAACGGTTCGTTCCTCCGACAGAACATCCATAACCGGCGCTTTTGACCGGCATTTCTCTGTTGCCAGCGGACATCTGGTATGAAAATGGCAGCCAGAAGGCGGACTAACAGGGGATGGTATTTCTCCATGCAGCACATGACGCTTACGCCTGCGATCCAAGTCAATTGTAGGATTTGCCTCAAACAAAGCTTTCGTATAAGGATGCGCTGGCTTCGTGAACAGCTCTTCAGCTGGCGCAATCTCCACGATCCTACCCAGATACATGACCCCAATCCGATGTGAAATATCACGTACCACATCGAGTCCATGTGCGATGAAGACATAAGAAAGCCCCATGTCCTGCTGCAACTTTTTCAGCAGATCGATTACTTTGGATTGAACAGCCAAATCCAATGCCGATACCGCCTCATCCAATAGCAGGAACTCCGGATGCAGGATGATGGCACGCGCGATATTGATCCGCTGCCGCTGTCCGCCGGAAATCTCGTGTGGATATCGTGTACGAAAAGCCGGATCCAAATCGACAAGCCGCAAGACTTCCTCCACTCGCTCCCTGATACCATCCTTCGAAAGCTTTGTATGGACTCGGAGCGGTTCCCCGATGATGTCTTCTACCTTCCAGCGTGGATTCAAGGCAGAAAAGGTATCTTGAAAGACAACTTGGGTATTCTTCCGAAGTTCCTTCTGTGTTCGCTTTGTTCCTCCGGTGACATCCTTGCCTCGATACAGAATACGCCCACTGTCACTTTTTTGAAGAGAAACAAGCAGCTTACCAAGTGTCGATTTTCCACTGCCAGACTCCCCGACAAGCCCAAGTGTCTCTCCTTTCCGGATGGATAAGCTCACTTGATCGACAGCCTGGACATATCTCTTCTGTTGGAACGGCTTGCTCTTCAGCGGATAAAATTTGCTCAGTCCCTCAGCTTCCAGAATGATTTCGTCATCCTGACAGTCGTACACAGATGCCGAACCCATAAGCAAACCACGCTTGGATTGCACCAAGGTTTTCGTATACCAATGACCCGGAAAAGCAAAAATCTCACGAACCGTTCCTTGCTCCACAATGGTCCCCTCATGCATCACAGCTACCTTATCGGCAATCTCGGCAGCTACGGCTAAGTCATGGGTGATGAATAAAATCGACATACTCTCTTGTTCTCGAAGTTCAAGAAGCAGATTCAAAATCTGGGCTTGAATAGTCACATCCAATGCTGTCGTCGGTTCATCCACAATCAACAGCTCCGGCTGACAAGCCAGCGCAAGTGCGATGGCTACTCGCTGCAGCATGCCTCCTGACAGTTCGAATGGATACTGCTTCATCCTCGAGGCAGGCTCCGGGATATGCACCTTTTCCAATAATCGGATCGCTTCTTCCCATGCTTCCATACGACTGACCGATTTATGCTGGCGGATTACCTCAACGAATTGGTTGCCAATCGTGAAAACAGGATTCAATGCAGTCATCGGATCTTGCGTCACCATAGCAATCTTTCTTCCTCGTATACCGTTCATTTCCTTTTGCGCCAACGATGCAATATCTTGTTCATGAAAAATGATCTCTCCTCCGGTAATCCGTCCTCCTTCATAATCAATCAATCGCAAGACAGCCAATGACGTTACTGTTTTCCCACTTCCTGATTCGCCAACAAGACAGACTATTTCCCCGCTCCCGATTCCCAGATTCACATCACGAACCGCTGGAAGGATTTCTTTCCCTCGCTCTACGCTAACAGATAAGTTCTTGATCTCCAGTAATACAGACATCGATACAACTCCTCCCTCTTACTTTTAAGACGCGGCTGACCGCGGATCGAGATAGTTTCGATAGGCATCGCCAAGAATGTTGACGGAGATGACGAATAAGGAAATGAACAATCCCGGGAAGAAACCGATCCACCACGCCACGGTAAGATAGTCCCTGCCCAGTGATAGCAAATAGCCCCAATCCGGTATCTCATGGACAGTGCCTAATCCCAAGAAACTCAAACCCGTTGCCATCAAGATGCTATTCCCAACTCCGATTGTAGCCATGACAAGCATTGGCGGAAGGCTGTTCGGGAGAATGTGGAAAAGAATCCTTCCCGCATGCCCCGATCCAATCGATTTGGAAGCGTGAACATATCCGGCATCCTTTATGTGCAGGACTTGCCCCCGCATCACCCTGGCATATCCGGGTAATGAAGCGATGGACACAGCAAGAATCAGGTTCAGCGTACTTGGGCCCAAGATTGCTGAAACTAGAATGGCCATCATGATTCCCGGAATCGTCATGATAATGTCCATGATCCTCATGAATGCGCTATCCCATGCATGATTGCAATAGCCTGACACCAGTCCGATCAACCCGCCCATCCCCCCGCCAATCAAAACGGAAAGGACACCGATGACCAGGGATTGCTGACTGCCATGTACAATCAAACTGAAAATATCCCTGCCGAACTGATCGGTTCCCAGCAAATGATCAAGAGATGGAGCCAATAATGCATCACTTGGATTCATCCTTTCCGGCGAATGTCTGGCAATCTGGTCAGGGAAGATGGAACAAATCACAATGAACAAGATAAAGGCCGCTGACAGCAGCAGCAGACTAACTGACCACAAGCTATTACGGCGGTTTTTCTTTTTCAAACCAGCAATCATACGCTGATCCTCCTCTCATTTTTCATTCAGCCTGATTCTTGGATCAATGAATCTGTAAGAAATATCGACCAGCATATTGATACAGACATAAAACACAGCAGTGAATAAAATCGAACCTTGAATGATTGGTATATCTTTTTGGTCGATTGCATCTACTATAAGTCTTCCTAATCCTTGTCTGGAGAAGACGGTTTCCGTTACAACCGAACCTGCGAGCATCTCCCCGAAAATCATTCCAAGCATCGTAACAGCTGGGATCAGGGCATGACGCAGGATGTGTTTCAGCAAAATCGCGCGCTGCCCGATGCCTTTCCCGCGCAAAGAGCGGATGAATGGCTCATTTGATGCCTCCAGGATACTGTTCCGAATAAGCCTTGTAATTACTCCGGCACCCGTGATTCCAAGACCGATCGACGGCAGAATCAATTGTTCGAAAGATCCATTTCCAATGGATGGAAGCAAGTGCAGCTGTACGGAAAAAATCCAAATAAGAAGAATGCCAATCCAGAAATTAGGCGTCGAAACCCCGATCAAACTCAGCACCCTGATGATTCCATCCAGCAATTTGTTTTGATATACCGCGGATAAGATCCCTAAAATCAGACCAAGTATAACAGCAACAAACATACTCGATAAGGTCAAGGCCAAAGTCGGACCTAGATTATCAAGCAGCCGGTCCAGCACTGGTTCGCTATTTGCATAAGAAGTTCCCAGATCCCCTTGGAACAGTCCAGCTATGTAATCCATGTATTGCACAAGAAGCGGTCTATCCAGACCGAGTTCCTCCCGCAGCTGATGTATCGTCTCTGTCTCTGTCGGTACATCATCTCCGGCTAATAACGTTGCGACATCCCCGGGAAGGACATTCACGATGAAAAATACGAGTGTGATGGACCCCCATATGACACCGATGGCCATCCCTAAACGAGACAATATATACAGCATTGCTGTATCCTCCTCCGCTATTCATTAATTACACTTATCCAATCAATATAGTAGGAATTAAAAGTATAAAAATGCACTTACATTAAAATGACTCTCCACAAAGATAAGCGGAGAGTCATTCCTGCTTATCTTTCGGGATCACCCGATGGATTTGGCACAGTATTCCCGGCGGAACCCGCTGCCGAAGCTTCACAGGGCCATTTCCCTCCACTTCTCTTGATAAGGAATATTCGATTATATAAAAAAACGCTTTTACTCCTACAGATCGGGAATAAAAGCTTCTGGTGGTCCAGTCAGCATTTATACAACTTATGGTAATTAGAATAAACGCAATCCTTGTACTCGTCAACATATTTTCACAATATTAATAATATTCGGCAGCACCCTAATCCAAGGAAGAGGATACACAGATAGACTGCGGAACAGTCCCCAGCCTGTTCCAACAGCCATCTAAAATCGAGCTTTTCAAGCCTCTGCTTTTGCCGGTGTCCTGGCGGCAATCCGGTAATAGCGGCCGTCAGATTCGACGTGGTCTGCATGTAAATAAACAGTCTCACCCGTCGGTAAATGCACGAACGGGACTGTTCCGCTTTTCTCGGTGAAGCGGATTTCCCGTTTTACATTGATTTCTTTCCGCTGATGAACAAGATTTGCCAAATCTTCCACGATGGCGCTTGCTGTCGGTAGGGCACCGGCACCTGGACCTTGCAGTTTCAGTTTCCCAACAAGGTCTCCTTCAATACATACCGCATTATCCACTCCATCGACACTGTAGAGCGGATGGGCAGCGGATAAAACCACCGGTTCGACAGTTGCAGTAACCTCACCCTCTGCATTCTCAAGTGTGGCAACATGCTTTATTTTCCATCCTTGTTCTGCCGCTGCCTGGATATCCTCTGCGGAAACCGAACGGATTCCCCTGCGCCTCACTTTTTCCCAGTCCGGCTGTGCCTCGAATAATAAATCGCTCAGGACCATCAATTTATAAAACGCATCCCAGCCATCCACATCATTGGCCGGATCTGCCTCTGCAAATCCTGCTTCCTGTGCCAGACGCAGTGCGTCTTCAAATACAAATCCTTTGTCAGCCATTTCCGTCAAAATGAAATTGGAGGTCCCATTCAAAATTGCCTCCACTTTGACAACTCGATTGATATGGAGAAGCTGCTTCAGCGTGCCAATTACCGGGACACCGCCTGCTACTGCCGCTTCGTATTCAAGCCTTACACCTTTCTCCTTGGCCAATTGCTTCAGCTCCGCGCCCCGGGACGCAATCAGCTCTTTATTCGCCGTGATGATGTGGCAGCCGCGATGGATCGCCTCCGTCAAGTAACGGAAGGCAGGCTCGATACCCACACTTGCTTCGATGATAACATCAAGATTTTCGATTGCGAAAAGCTCCGCTGCTTCTTCTGTGAGCAGTGTGTCTGTGACTTGCTGCGTGTATTTTTGTTTATTCCGTACCAATACTCCAGCCACCTGTACTTCTTTCCCGAAAATGGTCTGCAGATTCTCCTGATGGGAGCGGATCGTCCGCTCCACTGCACTGCCCACTGTACCGTATCCTATCAATCCAATCTTAACTGCTGTCATCTATACTGCCTCCTTCGAATGATTTTCCGCATAAAAAAAGTCCCCCTGAGAGGACAGGGAGACGAATGTAACCGTACTGTGTCTTCTCTCATCTACAGGAATTAGCACCTATACAAGTCAAAGATAACTTGCAGGTTGCCGGGCATCATCGGGCCAGTCCCTCCGCCGCTCTTGATAAGAGTTTTGTATTCGTTTGTTATGAAGGAGTTTAGCATGAATAAGAAAAGTAGTCAACTGAAAATTCTAACAATATTAGCCGACAAGACTGTCATATAGGGAACGCGCTCGGACAATATCGTCTATGCCATGAATAATTGCCCGTCCATCAGTAAATAACACAATCCGATGCTCCCTGTATCGAAACGCCAGCAAGTGCTCATTTGCAGTGACATGATCGACCGCAAAAGCCCATTCTTCTGCTAAAGCCGGCAGATTAAGTGATTTCTTGGCACCGGGCCGGATGTGAACAGCCTCCCTGCCGCATAAAACATCAAGTCTCGTCTGTTCGGCTCCATTCAAAAAGGGCAGCACTGCATCCATGCCGCAGCTGGGACAGCTTGCATCTCGAAGACCCCGTACATCCACCCTTGAATAATCACCCGTCCAAATATCAAACGCACATAACTCCGCTTTAAGTTTTTGACCGGATAAAAGCCGCAAAGCCTGCGTGACTTGCACAGCTGCCACCCATTGGACAATCGGACCGATGATCCCTGCCGTATCACATGTTTCGCTTTGCTGCGGCAGCTGCTCCAAGAGACAATGCAAACACGGGGCATCTCCGTTGGCAAGTATCGGACACGTCACCCCATAGCTTCCGACACAAGCCCCATATAAGTAAGGAATACCATGCTTCAACGCTGCATCATTGACAAGCAAGCGTGTCTCAAAATTGTCTGTAGCATCCAGAATCACATCTGCACCTTCCATCAGCTGTTCGATATTATGATGATCGACATTTTCAATCACCGATTGCAGCTTTACATGCTGGTTTATTGCCTTTAGCCGCTTTGCCGCAGCAGATGCTTTCGGCAAATAGGCAGCAGCGTCTTCTTCCGTATACAATTGCTGACGCTGGAGGTTATGAAGTTCAACATAATCCCGATCGATGAGCACCAGCTCCCCGATCCCTGCACGCACAAGCATCTCTGCAGAAGCAGAGCCCAATGCCCCCATACCGATCAAGACAATTTTACTTTTCTCCATCCTCGACTGCCCTTCCTTGCCGATAAACAGTTCCTGCTTCCGATAACGATCCTGCATCAAATAAACAACCCTTCCGTCGGACTGCTTGCTGCGGCATAGTTCTTCTCAGGCATCCTGCCTGCTTCAAACCCCATTCTGCCCGCATCAACTGCCAGCTTCATTGCATGCGCCATTTTAACAGGATCCCGAGCACCGGAAACTGCTGTATTCAGCAAAACACCATCAGCACCAAGTTCCATTGCATAAGCAGCATCCTTCGGAGAGCCAATTCCCGCATCGACAATCACTGGCACACCGCTCTGCTCGATGATCATACGAAGATTGAAAGGATTGATGATTCCTTTTCCTGAACCAATTGGCGATGCACCCGGCATGATAGCGTGGACACCCAAATCTTCGAGCCGCTTGGCCAACACAACATCATCCGACGTGTAAGGAAGGACAATGAAACCCTCCTCCAATAACATCTCGGATGCTCGCAGTGTTTCGACTGGATCGGGAAGCAATGTCCTATCACAGCCGATCACCTCCACCTTCACCATATCGCATAATCCCGAAGCTTTTGCCAGCTTGGCGATACGGACAGCTTCCTCTGCCGTTTTAGCCCCCGCCGTATTCGGCAGCAAGGTATGCCGTTTCAAATCAAGCTGTTCAAGGAAATTAGGCTGGGACGGTTCGAAAATATCCATCCGGCGCACCGCAAACGTCAGTATCTCCGCTTCTGATATAGCCACGGCCTCTTTTTGTACCTCAAAGGTCGGGTATTTACCTGTTCCCAATAACAAACGGGAAGCAAATATCTTATCCGCAATTTGTAACATCTCGTTCATCCTCCTCCTACAAAATGGACCAGTTCGACTTTATCGCCATCTCTTACAGGTTGATCTGCATATGCAGATTTGCTGATGATTTCCTTGTTCAGTTCGACAATCACAATCCTGTTTTCCAAAGAAAGTGATCCCAGCAGCTGCGCAACATTTTGAATATCTGCGGATAATTCATGCTCTCTGCCATTCAGTTTAATGCTCATATCCATACCTCCTCACCGATATTCAATCGGTTGACTCGAAATGCTTTCGTCCAAACTTCAGGAACAGCATTCCCGTCAATCAAGTCACAAATCATCTTACCTGTAACTGGAGCAAGCAGAATGCCATTGCGCTGATGGCCAGCAGCAATGAATAACCCCTTCTTCTCGGGATGCTCCCCAATCAGCGGCTTGCCATCGATCGTCTGAGGTCTGAGACCGGCCCAGCTTCTGAGGAGTGGCATCTTCTCGATCTCCGGCAGCATCTGTCTCGCTTTCTCCATGACTGTCTGTATGCCTCCAAATGTCGGCTCTGTACTCCAATCATCCCTGACCTTCGTCGCACCGATGATCAGCTCGTTATTGTTCCGCGGAACAATATAATGCTGATCATGGAATAAACTGCATGAGAGTGGCATCTGTGTATTGGTGACAGCGATGCATTCACCCTTTACCGGATAAAACGGTGTTCCCAAGCCCAGACGCTCCAAAAGGACATTACTCCATACGCCGCCGGCAATGACTGCATAGTCAGCCTGCCATTCTCCCTTGGAAGTCTGTATCCGATACCACCCAGCTTCGTTCACGACATCATCAACTCTAGTAAATGCATGTATACGTGCCCCAAGCATTTGGGCAGCAGAATGGAATCCTCTGCAGGCAATGGCAGGGGTGACATGCACGTCATCAGCTATATGGACAGCCCCTAGTATTGACTTTGTCAGCCCGGGCACTTCTTTTTCCGCACTAGTTTGGTCAAGCCATGTCACACCTTCCAAAGAACAAATCTCGGATACCCTTGCTTTTTCTTCCGCCGTAAACACAAGCTGCAATAATCCGCCAGTGCGCCGCTCGATATCTATTCCCACAAGCCTACGAATATCCGTTTCCGCTTCTTCGTAAAGCTTTTGACTAGTGCGGGCAAAGGAATGAAGCGAAGCACCGAAAGCTTTATATTCCGAATGAGCACCTAGCATACCCGCCGCAGCCTGCGTCGAGCCTGATCCGACTTGACCCGCTTCGAATAGATCAACCTGGTGACCTGCCTTCGCCAAATAATAAGCAATAGCACTGCCGATAATACCTCCCCCAACGACAGCTACCTCACTGAACTGCTTCAAGACGTAAACACTCCTTCCTTAATTCCTTCACAGCTTCAAGCGGTTGTTTTGCTGAAAAAATGCCGCTCATCACAGCAGCACCATCCAA
The DNA here is from genome assembly GCF_900101385.1 of Terribacillus halophilus. Classification (GTDB taxonomy): domain Bacteria; phylum Bacillota; class Bacilli; order Bacillales; family Amphibacillaceae; genus Terribacillus; species Terribacillus halophilus. Next base: position 85,749 of record NZ_FMZB01000008.1, on the reverse strand, counting down.
TTCAAACGCTTTCAATACAGCTAATCTCTCTTTAGTGATTCCTCCTATACCGAACATTGGAACCTGGATGTTTTGACGGATTCTCCCTAGATTCGATAGTGGCTGAGGAGCCTTCCTTTGCTTACTTGCTGTCGGAAAACAATGACCATACAGCACATACGCTGCACCAGCTGCTTCCGCCTGCACAGCTTCCTCAAACGAATGGACAGGAGCCCCGATCTTTAACTCAGGATACTGCCTTTTCAACTCTTTCAACGGAAGTCCATGCCCCGGTACATGCACTTGTTTCAAACCAAGCAACAATGCTGCATCAACCCGGTCATTGATCCAAAGCTTCTCCGCTGGCAACCCTTCCTTTATTAACTCCCGGCACAGCTTATGCACTACCCCAGCTGGCTTTTTCTTCTCCCGAATCTGTACACGATCGACATAAGGATGAATCTCCAGCAAAATACGGAGCAAGTCAGGAGTATCATGCCTGTCATCTGTCACTGCCATCAATTTGATCATTATCACCTTCTTCATGTGAACAGGCCGGAAGCACAAAAACACCACTCCCCCAGAGGAAAGTGGTGTGTGATCTGCGAAAAATACATACAAAAGAGCATGTAAACTCGAGTGTCTACACTTTCCTACGCAGGTCCGAACCTGTTCAGGTTATGAGGGTTTAAAGAGTCGCCACTCTTCATCTCAGCCCTTATGAAGGGATCCCCTAGTGTGAAAAACTAACTATGAACTTATCCATATCGTAGCATAAATAACATAATATGCAAGAATTTTTAAGCAATAAAAAGACCATCTGAATCAGCCAGATGGTCTCCCGAGAAAACATAGATCAGTATTTATAAGATTGTCCGCCGTCAATTGGCACAACCGCTGCATTGATGAAATTCGCTTGATCAGAAAGCAGGAATGCAACCAAAAAGCCTACTTCTTCCGGCTTGCCGAATCGCTTCATCGGGTTGACGCTGACGAATTCCTTACCTGCCTCTTCCCAATTATCTCCGCCCAGCTGACGGAGCGATCCCTCAACCATTGGCGTCATAATTGCGCCAGGTGCAATTGCCTTGATACTGACACCGTATTGACCGTATTCAATACCAGAGTTGCGTGTCAATCCGACCACGCCATGCTTGCTCGCTGCATAGCCGGACTGGTTGCCGACACCGCGGATTCCGCCGACAGAAGCTGTGTTGACAACAGAGCCGAAACCTTGCTCTTTCATGACTTTCAACACATGCCGCATGCCATAAAAGACACCATTCAAATTGATGTTTACAACGTGATCAAATTCTTCAACACCATATTCTTCTGTAAGATTCTGTTTTCCTTCCACACCTGCGTTATTGAAGAAACTGTCGATTTTACCGAACTTATCTACTGTTTGCTTCACATAAACTTCCACTTCAGGCTCATTCGCGCAGTTTGCAACAATGGTAAGAACCGCAGCTTCAGGTGCTGCTGCAAGAATTTCCTGCTTTGTCTCTTCCAAACCCTTCTCGCTTAAGTCGACAAGGGAAAGCTTTGCACCCTCTTTTGCTACTTGGAGCGCTGCTGCACGACCCAACCCGGAACCGCCGCCTGTGATCAAAACCACTTTATCTTCAAAACGTTTCATGTGAATCGCTCCCTTTAAGGTTTTAGATTGCAGTGAATCCACCATCGATTGGCACAACCACACCATTGATATAAGGTGCTTTTCCAGTCAACAAGAAAGCAACAAGCTCCGCCACTTCCTCCGGCTGGCCAAGACGTTTCTGCGGGATTGGTTCAGTTGCATTCACGAATGCCTCAGGATTTTTTTCTTTGTACTCCCGCACCATTGGCGTTTCTGTCGTACCTGGTGCAATTGCATTCACTACGACGCCTTGCGCTGCATACTCAGCAGCCAATGTTTTCGTGATGCCGACCATTGCATGCTTTGTCGCGGAATATGTACCAACTGTTGCCTGACCGACAACACCCGCTGTGGATGATGTGTTGACGATGCGCCCGCCGCCATTGGCAAGCATCACTTCCAAAACATATTTCAAACCATAAAGAGCTCCATGTAAGTTGATACCTAAAACCAAATCAATCTGTTCAATCGTATTGTCTACAAAATTGACGCCCGGTCCAGAGATTCCTGCATTATTATAGAACATATCAATAGTACCAAATTCCTCGACCGTTTTATCCACGTAATACTTTACTTCTTCCGCCTTGCTGACATCCGCTTTGATAAAAATCGCTTTCGACCCTTTTTCTTCCACTAAGCGAACCGTTTCCTGACCAGCGGCTTCAGATACGTCAACAACACTGATTGCAACGCCTTCTTCTGCTAATCTCAATGCGACAGCTTGTCCAAGACCGCTTCCGCCTCCTGTAATTACCGCTACTTTGTACCTATCCACCAGCATATACCCCCAAATCATAAATGAAATAGGTTAATTTACCTACTATAATAAGAGCTTATACTTTTTATGAAAAAGCGGTCAAGCAATTTGCAACTGCCAGAAGCTATTTTTACAACCCATGTTTCTAACTCAAGTGATAGTATTTTCCACAAAGTCGGAGGAGATATTTTCATGAATATCTATTAAGTGTATATCTTGAAGCTTGGCGGGGAATGTGCAAGTCCTCTCTATGAAGATAAGTGGTCCCGCCTGCACCTGCTTCTCTCCGACACCGCCGTAAGCTTTTCTTTATGAATCAGGTGTACTGGTGCAGATGGCAGGGCAGCAAGTGTCTCTTTTAAAAAAGCAGGTCTTAAGGAGAGCGCTTTGATGTTGTCGATAGAAATCCATTCGTAAAGAAAATTGTCGTCTTCGAAAGCAGTGACCTCACCGGTTGCTTGAAGTTTATTTTCAGCATCCATCATCAGATAAATAAAACTGTATTCATGAAAAGGCCGATTCCGAAAGATGAAGAAATTCTCCACTATCCACAGCAGCCTCTCTGCCCTAGCAGGAATGCCAAGTTCCTCCTCGAATTCCCGTTCCCAAGCTTGTGCTGAATCTTCTCCCAGCTGGACCCTGCCTCCAATCAGCGTCCAAAATGGGTCTTTTTTATTCTTATGCAATCTTTTATGATAATGCCAGCCGTCCGGCAATTCAGTATTCGCTCTCCCAGATCGATAGTTAAATCCTGCATCCTGCCACTCCTTTTAGGCTTCCATTGCCTGGACAATGTAATATGGGCCAGCCCCATGATTGGAAGGCACCACTATCTTGCGTCCACTCTCCGGGTAATACGCTGCATGGAAACTCACACCAGGATCAAAACCGATAACATAATATTTCTTGATCTCATTCGCTACTTTTTTTATCCAGATACCGTAGCCATAACATGTTTCTTCATCCACCTGAACATGTGGCTTCAACAGCTCGCCCGTAAGTTCAGTGCTTAAGAGCTCATACTGGAACAACGCATCCCAGAAACGCGCCATATCGGACGCACTCACGTATACGCCACCATCAGCGCCCCCTTTTACCGGTAGTGCATAAATATTGGAACGATATCCTTCTTCCTCTTTTATGTAGCCGATCGCTGTGTTCCCAGGTAATTTATCAAAAGTAAAGTAGCCAGCTTCTGTCATTCCAGCAGGTTCGAAAATATGTCTTTGGACAAATGCTGTAAAAGGCTGACCAGCCAGCTCTTCTACTACTAATCCCAAAACGATGAATGCTGCATTGTTATAATGGAATTTTTCACCTGGCGAGAGTTTCATCTCCTTATTTTGGAATAAAGGCAGAAGATCCGCACCAGATTTCACCCGATACATCGGCAAAGTTTCCCATAGTTCCTCGAAGTCATCCATTTCCTCTTCATCGAAATAATCGGGAATGCCCGATGTGTGCGTCAGTAGATGATGTATCGTGACGTCCTGATGGAAATAAGGAAACGTGATCGACAGACAATCTTTCAATTTCGTATGAAAATCCAATTTCTTTTGTTCTACCAACTTGGCAATCGCCACAGCTGTAAAGATCTTTGCTCCTGATGCTATTCCGAATCTTGTCTGCTTATCGAATGCCAGCTTTTCTTGCTTATTGGCATACCCATTTTGGAAGAAATAGCTTTCCTGACCTTCTTCGATATAAGCTACACCAGAGAAATCTATTTCCTCTGCTATCTTTTTCAATCTGTTTTTCAAACCATTCATCATAAAACCTCCCCATCTTTCGAATCTTCAAAATACTCGGAGTACAACTTAACCCTACAAATCCTGAACCATTCATATTCTCGGAAACAACTCTATTCCTGTCCCTCACTCCATGGTATCATAATTGGAAATATAGAATGGATATAGAAATGATGAATGGGGTTGTATAAAAAAGCTGCAGAAAAAGATAAAGACGGACAATTGAATGGTCCGCCTTTCAATTAGTATCAATACCCAATCCGCCTAATGTTTGCAAGGTATTCATTCGTTCCATTCCAGTTATAAGAGGCTTTGCCCGATGGATTAATGTTTGTGTCACTTCCAGGGCAAGTGAGGCTTGGTGAGCTGCTTCATCTTTCCATACCTCATATACGTATACTGCTCGCGGTTCTTCATTGGACACACTGACCTGATATACTTCGCATCCATCTACATCCTCCATAGCCTTTGCTGCCTCCAAAAGAATCTCACTCAATTCTTCTCTATCTTCGTTATCTACTAGGAATCTGCCAAACAAGCCGAACTTCTGCATCCGATCCAACCTTTCCTTGTAAGAAGTAGTTTAAATGAGAAATACGACACGCCTTAAGCAAAAACCTTTATCCATCACGAGCGGCCATCATGACAATATTATCAAGAGGAAAACAAAAAAGCGGACAATCTGACTTGTCCGCTTTAACTATTAGTGATTCTGAACTACCCTCCGAACTGAACTCCGCAAAGATAATACTGCGAAAATGAAAGATATAATGACCAAGAGACTGCCGACATGCGCTGTCGTTTGCATCGAAGACGTCGCTCCATTCACCACACCGCCTACTAATGATCCTAATGAAATACCAATCTGCAGTGCTGAGTTGTTGAAGCTTTGATGAATGCCAGCTGTCTCCGCATCTGTTTCGACGATATAATTCTGCAACGGCGGTGCCAGACTCCAGCTTAAAGCAGCCCAGATTACCATTACCACTAGGAACAATGGGAAGGAAGCCGTCGAGAACGGCAGCAGGAATAAAATGATGGCAAACGATACGACTACAAGGATGATACTCACTTTAGAACCGAATTTATCCGCCAGGCTTCCCCCGAAGGCCCCGCCAGCAACTGCTGCAATACCAAAAATGAAGTAGCAAATACTGATCCATTGTGTATTCAGATTCAATTCAGATTCCAGGAAAGGCGTGAAATACGCGTAAATCGTATAGTGACCTGCAAGCAGGAACAGCATCGTCAAATGGGCTGTCAGCATCTTTTTGTTCCGCAGTGCTTTCAGCTGGGATTTCAAGGACTGGACCTGTTCGACTTCGATGCGATCGAGCGTGATAGCAATCAAAATCATGGACAACAAAGCCATCAAGCCAATGAACAGAAACAGCATTCTCCAGCCGAAAGCATCACTGATGATAATACCGATTGGCACCCCGAGCACAAGCGAGGAACTGATCCCCATATAAATAAGACCGATTGCTTTTGCCCGGTGCTGTGGCTGGACAATCTTTGCCGCGATAGTCAAAGAAAGAACAATGATCAATGCGGTACTCATGGCTGTAATGACACGAGCAATCATGACAAAAAGAAATGATGGACTCACATAAGTAACGACATTCCCCAAAACGAACACGCCTAGCGTCAACAGCAAGAGCTTCTTTCGCTCGATATTCGCCGTCAGTGTATATAAAACCGGACCGGACAGCGCGTAAACCAAGGCAAACACAGTAATGAGCTGGCCAGCCTGGCCGATTGAAACTTGTAAATCATCTGCGATTGTCGGCAATATACCCCCAACGATCAATTCTACTAACCCTACCGATATAACAGAAATAGCTAATATAAAGACTCTGAAATTCAATTTCCATTTCCTTTCTATATCCTATATTCGAAAATGGCAACATAAAAAACCCCCTGATTACAGATGAATATCTGTAATCAGGGAGTTATGGCTCCTGGTAGAGACCCTCAAACCAAATTATTGAGGTTATACAGTGTAAAACGAACGTATTCCATTTTCTTAGAGCATTATAGCAAGATACTGGCATATCTGCAAGATTCGAACGGATCCCACTATTTACTAACTAGATTTATTTTGTTTCCACCCTTTTATCAGAGCATGAAGGTTTATACAAATGCCATAGATTCCCGCCGCGATGATACTTGCGTATCCATATAGGTTAACGTCTATCCAATTCTTAACTACTATTAGCAATAAAGCAACGATGGCGGTAATAGCAATCATATTCGCAAGATATTTATTCATAGATTACCTCCTCTTATCAAGCCGTTTAACTTATTAATCAGCTATTCTAAATAAAGGATTTTAGTAAATTTAAGTTTTTATGATTGCTTTATCGAGAAACCTCGATATACAATGGACTCATGAATACAATCGAACTATTCAAAGCTTTGTCGAATGAGAAACGACTGCAAATCCTGCATTGGCTGAAAGAACCAGAGAAGCATTTCCCCAAGCAGCAGGCACATCTGCCGAAGGAGGTTCATTATAAAGGCGGTGTCTGTGTCGGAGATATTCAGGAAAAAGTCCAAGCTTCTCAATCCACGGTATCTCAATATTTGGCCATGATGCAGCGCGCTGGATTGCTGGAATCTATCCGTCATAATCAATGGACGTATTACCGCAGAAATGAAGAGACGCTGCAGAAGCTCGCAGCATATTTAGATAAAGAGTTGTAATTGAATTGCGGGAGATCCTTTCAGGGATTTCTTTTCTTTCAACATTTAATATCGATTTATCCCGATATACAGATATACCAATAAAATGGAGTGACACGATGACTTTAACAAAAAGACAAACATTCTTAGCATTCACCTTAACATTACTAACGTTCGTCATGGGAACAAGCGAATTCGTCATTGTCGGCTTATTGACGGAAGTGGCTGCTGATTTGAACGTAACCGTTGCGACAGCTGGCACACTCGTTTCCGGCTTTGCCATTGCCTACGCAATCGGTACCCCTCTATTGACTGGATGGGTAAGCAGGTTTGGGAAATACCCACTTATGCTGACTCTGATTATTGTTTTCATTCTAGGTAATATCGTCAGCGCATTGACATCATCTTTTGGCATCCTGCTCACAGCACGTATCGTGACTGCAGCAGCAAGTGGTGTCCTCACCGCTTTAGCGATGACAATAGCAAGTGATACCATGCCGGCAGCAAAACGTTCTTCTGTCATTGCACTCATTTTTGCCGGTTTCACGATTGCCAATGTCCTCGGCGTGCCCCTTGGCACCTTTATCGGTCAATTAGGTTCCTGGCACCTGACATTCTGGGCAACAGCACTGCTTGGGTTGATTGCCTTCATCATCAGTCTGTTTATTTTACCGAAAACAGCTGCCGGTGAGAAAAGTTCCATGCTGAAACAGCTTGTCCTATTTAAAAATCCAAAAATCCTTGTCGGCTTCTTTATCCCGACATTCAGTATTGCAGGAACGTATACGATTTACACGTATATCACGCCGATCATCGAAGAAGAATTAGGCATTGCCTCCAGTTCTGTTGGGATCGTACTGCTCGCATATGGCGCCTTCTCCATCGGCAGCAACTTCCTGGCGGGTAAAATCGCCGGCCGGAATGGAATCGGTGATTTGCGTTACGCATTCATCATCCAAGCGATCATCATTGGTTCCCTTTACGTGACAATGGATATTACCATAGCTGGACTAATCAGCATCATGCTCATGGCCGTCATGATTTACGTCATGAATGCTACCATCCAAATCTACTTGATGGACCAGGCAGCAGCCTACTCGACAGCAGCCAGGGATTTCGCTTCCTCCCTTACGCCTGTGTCAGTCAATATTGGGATTACACTCGGTTCGGCTTTAGGAGGTTTGGTTGTCGCCTATGGGAATCTGCCGAATCTCGCTATTGTTGGTGGAATTTGTGCCCTTATTGCCTCTGCGCTGTCGTTTGTAAGTTATCGCATGGAAGATTGAACTCGGTTATATCATTGGAAAAGACAGGCCAAGGAACCTGTCTTTTCTTTTCCATTTATAAGTAGTGAAACGTTATTTGTTGTTATTAAACTCTTCTCTGATGATTGAGTACTGTTTCACGTCATGCTGCTTTCCTTTTAAGTACATTCTCTTCCGCAAAGTTCCTTCATACTGCATTCCCGCTTTCTGCATGACACGCTCTGAACCTTCATTATCAGCCAAGCATTTCGCCTCAATCCGTTCAAGCTCCATCCGATCGAAACCAAAGCGGATCACTTCCTTGGCCGCCTCCGACATATAGCCCTTATGCCAATACGGCTGCGCAAGTACATAACCGATTTCACCGATGTAGTGCTTCTGCTGCCAGGACACGTAATTGATCGTGCCAATCAGACGCTTCTCTTCTTTAAGCTCTATCCCCCAAAAAATGGCTTGATTACTTTCATATAAACTCAACACGTTATCCAGGAATTGCTGGGTATCCACCATCGATTGATACGCGGACCAGAAAACGAATTGCGATACATCTGGATCAGATCCATAGGCATATATCGCCTCTGCATCCGATGGTGTCACTTTACGAAGAAGAAGCCGCTCCGTTTCCAGGGTTGGATGATTCTCAAGTATGTGTTCTTTTTGCATAACTAACCTCCTAAACTGCTAGGCACTCATTATGTATGGCTAATGAAAAAAGGCATCCTCACTGTCATTATCCCCTACTATTCGACACATTCTCCTGTATTTCCTTTGTTATGCCATAAAAAAACTCCCCGGATACAATAACTGTACACAGGAAGTTCTCAATGATATTAAGTACACTCGAAGCGCGTGGCACCCTTATGATTCTAATAATGTATAAAGAGCAATCCTACTTCATGGGATTCATAATTTGTTTTCTAGCATTTATCTTAGTCCAGCTAATATACTGTACTGCCTATTCTAGTTGATTCCAGCATTACCTTTCCATCATCACTTTTATAATAATAGTAAGTTCTCGCATCGTCTTTAAGCTTAACAGCTACCATATAATTTTCATTGCCGCTTAAATTTGCGATAAATGGCTCAAGGCTAACGATGTCGCTTTCCTGTTTTCCGCTGTCAATTAAATACTCATGCACAGCATTTGCAACACTATTTTTCTTATATGCGAAGAACCCCCATATTCCAGAAGCAATTAGAAGTAACAGAACAAAAGAAATCATTATCTTCTTTTTCATTTTTATATCCACCATCTCAACTAATATAATTTAATTTAACATAATTAGTGAAAGAAGGTCGCTAACTTTTTATACATTAAAATAAGTTCTTACCCCAAAAACACCCGATACATATTCTTGCCGTCCTTTTTCGCCTGGTACAAAGCGGTATCTGCACTCCGCATCAGCTCATATCCCTTCGCCCCATTTGCAGGGTAAAAGGCTATTCCGATACTGGATGTCGTGTTAAACAAATTCCTGCCTATATTCCAAACTTTCTGAAACGAGGCCCGGATATTCTCTGCAATTTGAATAGCATCCTGCTCTTCCTCGATTTCTGACAACAGAATTGTGAATTCATCTCCGCCTTGCCTCGAAATTACATCACGATCCCGCAGGCATCCCTTGACTCTGCGAGCGAATTGCTTCAACAATTCGTCGCCTACATCATGCCCGAGTGTATCATTGATATACTTGAAATTATCGAGGTCCAGATACATGACAGCTGCTTTCTCCTTCGTCTGCTTCGCTTCTTCCAGTGCTTGCTCAAGCTTTTCCTTGAACAGCCTCCGGTTTGGCAGCCCCGTCAATGTATCGTGATAAGCCATATACGTCAGTTTCTCTTCATAAACCAACCTTTCGGTGATATCCCTGGAGACAATAAGAAAATGCTCAAACAAATCGTTTTCATCGAAGATAGGACTTGCTTTTCCTTCCAGCCAGATCCATTCACCCCTGATATTTTTGAAGCGGAATTTCAGCTCACAGCCTTCCTTGGCAGCAACCATTGCATCCAGCTGTTTCCGTACCTTTTTCCGGTCATCACCATGCATGAAACCTCCTGCATGCTTCCCCTCATACGCCACTGATGGAAACCCGAGCACGGTTACATGCGATGGCGAAGCATATTTAAAATAGCCCTCCCAGTCAATGATGCAGACCAAATCAGTCATGTTCTCTGCAATCAGCCTGTATCGCGCCTCGCTCTGCCGCAATGCTTCTTCTGTATTTACCTTTCCTGGATCATCCAAATGGAGTGCCGATTCTTCTTTAGCTGTGATATCAACAGAACATCCAATTACTTCGACGACCTTTCCGCCCCTAATGATAGGACGAAGGGAGGTAACATATCTTAATCCATTTACAATCGATTGGTATATGACATTTCCTTCCCCATTCCACGCGCGCTCGTAGTACTTCCTTTTTCTATCTGCTTCTGCTTCCGGAAGAAAATCTTTCAATTCCTTACCGATAATTTGTTCCGGAGTAAGCTGCATTCGATAAATCAGTTCACCATCACTGAAGCCATGGATGAATTTTCCGGCTTCTTTCTTATATTTGAAAATCATCCCTTGCTGTTTCCGTACAGTTTCTTTCAAGTCCTGATATGATTTTTCCACATCCCATTGCAGCCATGACTGCCTGCATGACTCCGATGAAATGCCTTCATTCGGAATGATCTCTTCTAAATGCGGAATACTCGACTCGCCACTAATTCATCCGGCGGAATAGGCTTACTGAAGAAATATCCTTGTGCTTCATCACATAGATTTTGCTGGAGAAAAACAAGGTGATCCTTGAATTCCACGCCCTCGGCATTGACTTCAAGCTTCAATTGATGCGCCATCGCGATGATCGTTTTGACGATAGTGGCATCCTTCGAATCAATCGTACAATTTTGTACAAATGATCGATCTATTTTGACGATGTCTATCGGAAATTCCTTTAAATGATAAAGGGAACTATATCCGGTCCCAAAGTCGTCCATGCTGATCCGGACACCAATCCGTTTCAGCTTCTGCAAAACAGGCAGTACATGATCGACATTCATCGTCATTGATTCGGTGATTTCCAGCTCCAAAAACTCAGGGGCAAGTCTCGATGTGTCCAGAATGGATTGCACCTTCTCTGCCAGATCTTCTTGATACAGCTGGCAGGCAGAAAGATTGACCGCCATGATCATAGGTGCCAGCCCCATTTCCTGCCACGCCTTGTTCTGTTCACAAGCTGACTGGAGCACCCATTCCCCGATTGGCAAAATCATTCCTGTTTCTTCAGCCGCGGGGATGAATGATAACGGCGAAATCATCCCATGCTCAGGGTGCTCCCAGCGGATCAACGCCTCTGCCCCAATCAATCTGCCCGTCTTCAAGCTGAGCTTCGGCTGATAAACTAGACGAAATTCCTCTCGATCAAGTGCATGAAGTAAGTCTTCTTTTCCTATATGTTGATTCATAATATTTTGGTTCATATCACTGCACCTCGTTATTTAAGGTCTATACGCATGGTTGCTGGGCTGCTTAGTGATAGCTCCTTTTGCTATATGCATCATGATTATACAACCAAAGACTGCTGTATACGATACTTTCCAACATACCAATTCCAGGGAATTCATCAGGGTTGACGCTTAATCGATCCTTAATGGACAAACCCACTACTGTATCTATACCCTGTTAGATATAATCAGATGCCATGAACCAAAAAACCGCCAGCAGTAGCGGCTGACGGTTCCTTACAATAGTCTAACTTTTTGAGGCGAGGATGGCACTTAAGAATATCATGGTTTGCGATTCGGGTAAGGCTGGGTTGAGCATAGAGCGGCCGACCCTTTCCATGGTTTTTAATTCCGTTAACAGCTGGTTATACTCTCCGTTTCATCCGAATCAACATTTCCCATCTCTTTCAGTCAATAGGACATGCATGCCCTCTCCTCCCCTTACGGCAATGGCATAAACAGTGTAGTTACCATACAGACAACTAGTCTACACAAAAAAACTGCCGTTAATTTTATGGAAGGTGTTAAATATGCATTGTTTACTGTGCATTTCCGATGGCCGAAAATCACCCAAGATTACAGAATAACACACGATTCTGCCAGCTTTCCGCTGTTAAGTTTATTTTTACAATACCTTAATAGTAATTTGATACTAGTCTGATAGTATTTACTTGAAATTAGCACGTACTGACATTTTCAAATAGACAACCTTGGAGGATAAAAACATGGATATCCGTATTGATCAGCTTTCAATGGTTTTTGATAAAACGACAGCCGTTCGTGAAATGACGACAACCATCCAGGATGGGGAACTTGTATCTTTACTGGGACCAAGCGGCTGCGGGAAGAGTACGACCCTGATGCTGCTCTCAGGTTTGTACAAGCCCACTTCTGGCACTATCTATTTCGGCGATAAAGATGTGACGAAGCTAGATGCACAAAAGCGCGGGATCGGCATGGTATTCCAGAATTATGCCTTGTATCCGCATTTATCCGTCCTTAAAAATATTATGTTTCCACTGAAGATGCAGAAAGTACCTAAAAAAGAAGCCGAAATACGGGCGAAAGAAATGGCTGATCTCGTCCAAATCGGCCATCTGCTTGACCGGAAACCTGGTCAATTGTCCGGCGGCCAGCAGCAGCGTGTTGCCATTGCCAGGGCGCTGGTCAAAAAACCGAATGTTCTATTACTTGATGAACCCCTCTCCAATCTTGATGCGCGGCTGCGACTGGAAATGCGGGAAGAGATTCGCCGGATTCAGCAGGAAATCGGCATTACTGCCATCTTCGTAACACATGATCAGGAGGAAGCACTGAGCATTTCCGATCGAGTCATGCTGATGAAGGACGGCATCATCCAGCAAGAATCCGCTCCACAGAATATGTACAAAAAGCCGGAAAATGAGTTTGTTGCATCATTTCTCGGTAACCCCCCTATCAATCTCATGACCATAACCAAATCAAAAGTTGCAGATTCTTATCGACTGGAAGATATGGATCAAACGATTAATTTACCTGCGTTGCCACCAACAGAGCTGCAAACAGTCCGTTTGGGCATTCGAGCGGAGGATTTATACATCTCTGAAGATAATCCGATTTTCCACGGGAAAATCATACACATTGAAACAATCGGCCGCGATACGTTAATTCGCATGCAGGTCGGTGGCATTACAGTACGAGCCCTAGTCGATCCCAATCAGCAGCTTCAAATTGGCGACATCCACGGCTTGGGAGTACATCCTGAAAGCATCCATTACTTCCACCGGGAACATGGGAAGCGACTTCCACTCCAAAAGAGAGGCGGGATGCGGCATGCAAAAGCCCACGTGGAAGAGCACGCTTAAAGGCTATCTTTATCTGCTGCCTGCTCTGCTTATCTTGATTGTGTTCAGCATTTACCCGATCATCAAATCATTCCTGATGAGCTTTTATACGGATTACGACTTCTTCAATGACACAGTCAATGCTTATGGGTTCGAGAACTTCACAAAATTATTCCAAGATCCCAACTTCATCACTGCCCTGAAAAATACAGGTATTTTCGTCATTGGTGTCGTGCCGCTGTCGATCATCATTTCCTTGGCAATTGCTGTATTACTGAATAGCAAAATCAAGCTCAGCGGATTTTTCCGTACCATCTACTTCCTGCCATTCGTCACTTCCGTTGTAGCTGTAGCGATTGTCTGGAGCTGGATTTTCCATTCGGATTATGGGCTTTTGAACTATGCGCTGGGCTTGTTCGGCATCGACCCGATCAATTGGCTGACGAATCCGACTTACGCAATGCCTGCGTTGATCATTTTAAGCATCTGGAAGGGCCTTGGATTCAATATCATCATCTTTTTGGCCGGACTGCAGAATATTGGAAATCAATACTACTTAGCAGCGAAAGTGGACGGGGCATCAGCCTGGTATCGGTTCAAGCATATTACCTTGCCATTGCTGTCACCGACGATGTTCTTTGTCTCGATCATCTCCATCATCAATGCCTTCAAGGTCTTTGATGAAATATTCGCCCTATTCAATGGCAGACCCGGACCAGCTAATAGCGCCCTGACCGTTGTCTATTATGTGTATCAGAAATTCTATGAGGAATGGGAATTCGGTTTGGCGTCTGCCGCCGCCTTTGTTCTCTTCATTATCATCTTCCTGTTCACTATCATCCAATTGATAGTCGGCAAGAAATTTGTCCATTACAACTAAGGAGGAATCGGGATGCGTAAGGAAGCTTTATCCAAAGGAACAATCTATGTACTTTTATCATTAGGCGCCATCCTCATGCTGCTGCCATTTGTCTGGATGATCAGCACCTCACTGAAGGCTCCCAATGAAGTGATGGCGATGCCGCCCGTTTGGATTCCTTCTGAGTGGCAGTTCGAAAATTATAGTAGTGCAAGTGAAGCAGCGCCATTTGGCACCTACTTCTTCAACAGTATCATTGTCACGGTACTGACTACGATTGGTGAGTTATTGACGACAATACTTGCCGCTTATGCTTTTTCCCGGATCAACTTCCATGGCAAGGGAGTCGTGTTTGCTGTGTTGCTCGGAACGATGATGGTACCTGGGGAGATGCTATTGATCCCGAATTTCGTCACCGTCTCCAACCTGGGCTGGATCGACTCCTATGAGGGATTGGTCATCCCATGGATTGCGAGCATCTTCTCCATCTTCCTATTGCGCCAGTATTTCTTTTCAGTACCGCAAGAATTGTCCTACGCGGCAAAAGTGGATGGATGCAGTGATTTCAAGTTCCTATGGTATGTGATGGTGCCTTTAGCGAAGCCTGCGCTCATCACCATTGCCTTACTGAAGATCATCGGCAGCTGGAATGCTTTTCTCTGGCCGCTGATTGTCACCAATTCACAAGAACTCCGGACGCTGCCTGTCGGACTATCTGCATTCACAACCGAGGCCGGCATCAAATACGAATTGCTTATGGCGGCTTCGACAATGGTCATCCTGCCCATGCTGCTCCTCTTTTTCGTCATGCAGAAATATGTCATCTCCGGTGTTGCCCGAAGCGGATTGAAAGGCTGATCATGAAGCGCTTATTGGAGGTGATGCACAGGGAAACTGCTGCAGAACACGGTAACAGTCATTAGTGAAAAACACCAAATCCCTTTAAGGAGGAAGTCAAATATGAAAAAAGTAATAGCTGTCCTGTCCTTATTTTTGGTTCTCTTTTTAGCTGCCTGCAATAATAGTTCCGGTGCCAATGCCAATGGAGATAGTGACGCAAATGGACCAGTTGAAATTGAGTTCTGGCATGCCATGAGCGGCCCGCATGAAGAAGCAATCAAAAAATTTGCGGATGATTTCAATAGTGCGCATGAAGATATTACCATCAAGCCCGTCAACCAAGGCAGCTATGATGATCTGCAGCAAAAAATCATGGCCGCAGCCAAAGCTGGTAATCTGCCTGACATGGCTCAAGCCACAACAAATGTCATCCCAGAATACATCGATAATAAGTTCATCACTTCCTTGAATGACTTCATCGAAGATCCGGAAATCGGCTTGTCTGAGGATGAATTGAATGACTATATCGAGGTATTCCGTGATTCCAGTACATGGGATGACACTTACTACAGCCTGCCTTTCAGCAAGAGTACCCGCGTGCTTTACTACAACCAGACACTGCTTGAAGAAAATGGGCTGGAAGTTCCGAAAACATGGGACGAACTGCAGGAAGTCGCAAAAACGGTAACGAAGGACGGCGTTGTCGGAATGGGCTTCGAGAACTCCTACGAAGCAGAGTTCCAAGGCATCTTGAAACAAATGGGCGGTACGTACATGGATGAGGAAACTGGCGAACCGCAATTTGCTTCCAAAGAAGGCCAGGAAGCAATGACTTTCATCAAAGACATGATTGACGACGGCATCGCGCGGACAGCTGGTGAAGATGAGTACATGTCGAACCCATTCGGCCGCGGGGATGTTGCGATGTACATTGGTTCCTCTGCAGGCATTCCGCATGTTGATGGCGCTATGGAAGATGGCATTGAATGGTCCACTGCTCCGATTCCTACTTTGGACGGTCAAGCAGCGACAACATTTGCCGGAAATGACGTCGTGATTTTCAACCAAAGCGAAGAAGCTGAACAAAAAGCAGCTTGGGAATTCATGAAGTATTTGACTAGCCCGGAAGTAACTTCCGAATGGTCCATGCTTTCCGGCTACTTGCCTATTCGTCAATCAGCATTGGATACAGAAGAATATCAAACATTCCTTGAAGAAAACCCAGCTTATAAAGCAGGTACAGAACAGTTCGATGCCGGCTTCTTCATCGCCCGTGTTCCTGGCGGCGATGCAGTGCGCAACATTGTACTTGAAGAAATGGATTACATCCTGCAAGGCATGAAGTCTGTCGAAGAAGGTTTGACAGAAGCACAAGACCGAGCGAAAGCTGAATTACAATAATAAATGAACGGCAGGGTTATCCCCTGCTTTTTTTTCAGAGGTGACAGACATGAAGACAACGATCAAATTTTGGGGCGGGCTGCGCACGATCGGCGGCAATATTGCAGAAGTGACTTATGGAAACGACCGGATCATCTTTGATTTCGGACTTGTTTATAATCCCGCTAACGCTATCATTGATACAAAAGAACGCAAGCAGTCCTATGTACTGGATATGCTGAAATTAGGAGCAATACCAGCAATTGATGGTATTTACAGTAAAGAAGTATTGACAGGGGATGGCTTCTCCATTAAAACGCCTCTTCCAGTGGAAGAATCATCTTATCAAACTGCTGTATTCATTTCCCATCTGCATTTGGATCATATGGGAGCAATCGATACACTATCACCCCATATTCCGATCCACATGACAGAAGGCTCGAAACGGCTTTATGACGCACTGGAGATTGTCGGCGAAGGATTATCAGTGCATAGGGAGACAATCGGAATGTCGTATGAGCAAAAGATACAAATTGGAGAAATCTCTGTTACGCCGTATCAAGTCGATCATGATATCATCGGCGCTTCCTCCTTCTTGATCGAAACACCTGATGCAACGATCGTGAACTCCGGCGACTTGCGCATGCATGGCGCAAACCCGCAATATACAGAGGGCTGGCTGACAAATATGGCATCCAGAGATATCGATGTATTGCTTATCGAAGGTACGACGTTCAGACCAGATACAAAAGATGCAGAAACAGCTGAAGAAGCGGATATCCTGACAGCTGGAATTGATTCACTGCCCAAACAAAACGGGTTAGGCCTATTCAACATCTATCACCGGAATATCGATAGAATCAATACATTCCTTCAGATGGCTGCATTGACCGACAGAACTCCGGTATTGGAAGTACCGACTGCTTATTTAGCTAAGCAGTTCCTGACTGATGCAAAGTTTGAAATCTACTTGGACGACAGCAGCAAACATAGCAAGATTGCCGAACAGCTGCTGACGCAATACAAAGGTGTTACTGCTGCAGACATCAATCAGAACCCTGCCAACTACTTGCTGCAAAACAGTTATCATCTTATCCACAACTTATTGGATCTAGATTTGAAGGGCAGCATTTACCTGCATTCGAACGGCATGCCGCTGGGATCGTTTGACCCTGCTCACAGCACGATGCACGCGCTGCTAGATCGATTCGGCGTCACCTATCAATCTCTTAATGTATCCGGTCATGCCAAGAACGAGGATATCCTTTATATCATCGATAGAATAAAACCCGGCGTACTCATACCTTGGCATAGCCATCATCCGGAACTGATCAAGCCGCTTGATCCGAAACAGGAAGTGTATTACCCGGAGAAACTGGAGACATGGCAGCCTACGTTAGTGCCCGCGTCGGATTGATAATGTGAGACCAAACAACCATCTGTCACAATGAGGATGGTTGTTTTTCTTCTTCTGCTGTATTCATCTCATGGTTTCTCACCTACTCTATGTATCTTAAGACCCCAGCCTAACACATGTAAATTTATGTTAATATACATAAAGATCGACTAATTATGTTTGGAGAAATCGCAATGACAAAAACGAAAAAGTTTCTCATCATCATTGGTTCCATAGACTTGTTACTAATTATCATGCATCTGATTGGTTATTATTTTCTCTTCTTGAAACCGACTGGTTATCTCATACCTATTGCACTCAATATTGTTACACTAGCAATAATCGGTTTTCGTCATCCTAGAATCAATGGTTTACTAGTCGTTGCAGGTGTATTGCTAGGAACTGCGATCATGTTAGTACATGCTTTCTTCATCTTGATAGGAGAATCAAGTTATAAAAAAATAACTTCTCCTAATAATCAGCAAGCACTTGTCGTAGAATATCAACATTTCACACTCGGCGAAACAACCTATTCTTATAATTTTTATAAAACTAAGTTCGGCATTATCGGCAGAGAACTAAGAGACCAATCCATTCGCATTCTTGTACGGCATGCAGGTAAGCCCGGACGTTCACAGGCGGAAGATATACTAGGCATGAATAATAGCGAATGGGTCGGGGAAGATATCGTTCGTTTTTCTACTAATGACGGAATCAAGGAACTATACTTAAACCCGTCCCGCTTAGATGAGAAATCGTCAACTTCACCCGAGCCCGATTCAATAGATAGAAACACATCTGATTTCGAATTAATAGATAGTAATACAATTGAACAATTTATCGAGAAGGCAGAACAGAAAACAGACGGAGATGAAATATCCATCAATGGAAACATATTCGTTACACGATACGACACGTTATCAGGTCAATACTGGATTGAAGTGCAGAATCCCAACGACCAAGCCCCAATTCCAAGACAGCAATGCTCCCGTATTGTACGCAACGAAGAACGGCAATACTACATGCTGGAGGAATGTACGCATAAGTGGAAGTATGAGCTGTATCCGATTACGAGTGAGTAGTGACATAAAAAAGAGAAACCGCTAGCCTTTCGGGCGGATTCTCACTTTTTTAGTTTAAGAACACGCATTTCATTGTTTACCACCTTCCACTTAACTGAGGTTTTGGAATTTTCCACAATGGCCGAAGATAAAATATTCTCCGGAAAAGAAAGAGGGATGTGCAGATAAGATTTGTGAATAAATGCCGCCATAAAATGTCCCTGAACCTGAAGTGGTCTTTAGAAATAATAGATTCACAACCCACTTCCTCAACTAGTACAATTATCTACGAGGTGTTATATATGAGAAAAACACGTGTATTTGCAATAACTTGCTTTATTTGTTTTACCCTAATAGGAGGATGTCTGGCAATCCGGGGTGATAATTCTTATGATGAAGAAACAATCGCAAAGGCAGAAGCGGCAGCCAAAAGCTATGTCGAAAATAACTTCAGGAATATTGAATCTGTTGAGTTGGAAGAACCCTATCAATCACCAATGGGCAGCATGAAAGTTGATGGAACTGTCAATGACGGGCAATCCGGTTTTTCCATAAGCTTAAACAACGACTTTACAGTTGGTTCGATGAGTCTTGAAGAGGGGTTTCCGGAATATAAGGAAGCTTGTGAAGAGAAGAGCTGTGATTACTGACTAACTAGTGAGCAGTACCTGCAAGCTTTTGTTTAGCGAGTTTAGCTATTGGTAATGTAACATAAGAACAAGTTTCGGCAATAAGGAGGATTTCAATATGACAGATTTTAAAAAAATACTAAACCACCGTATCGGTCTGGGAACGGCGCCGCTTGGCAATATGTTCCGTGAAGTACCGGAAGCTGAAGCAATAGCTACTATTGAAACGGCGTGGGATGAAGGAATCCGTTACTTTGATACAGCGCCTTTTTATGGTGCAGGTTTGGCAGAGCTTCGCCTGGGTAAGGTATTGTCTCAAAAGAATCGTGTCGATTATGTCATCAGCACCAAAGTAGGCCGCTACCTTCTTGATGAAGAGGAAGAGAAGGAAGGTCTATTCAAGCAAGCTCGCAAAAATAAAGTGGTTACAGATTATTCCGCGGATGCGACAAAACGTTCGATTGAACAGAGCTTAGAGCGTTTGCAGACAAATCGACTTGATATTGTTTATGTACATGACCTTTCCCCGGATTTCCATGGTGATGAATGGATTTCCAAGTTTGATGAAGCGAGAAAAGGGGCTTTTCGTGTATTAACGCAACTGCGCGAGGAAGGCGTCATCCAATCTTGGGGGCTCGGTGTGAATACGACCCAGCCGATCGAAGTGGCAATGGAATTAGAAGAAGTTCAGCCTGACCTAAATCTGTCAGCGACCCGCTATACACTATTGCAGCACAAGCAGGCATTGCAGCGCATGCTGCCAACTGCACAGGAAAAAGGCGTCGGCATTGTTGTTGGCGGACCTTATAACTCTGGCGCACTGCTCGGCGGCGACTATTTCGACTATGCGGAAGCGCCTGCTCAGATCAAGCAGCGCGTCAAACAATTAGAAGAAATTGCCAAGCGTCATGGTGTCAGCTTAAAAGCTGCCGCACTTCAATTCTCGACTGCTCATCCAGTCGTACAAGCTGTCATCCCCGGATCTACTCGCCCGAGCCGGGTGAAAGAAGACATGGCAGCAATGAAAGAGGAAATTGCGGCCGATTTCTGGCAGGAGTTGGTTGAGAAAGAACTGATTTCAGCTAAAGCACCGTTACCGAAATGATTCAAAAAGGCAGCTAACGACTAATGTTAGCTGCCTTTTCTACTGGATCAACTCTCTTGCCGCTGATTGATAGATACATTTTTCCCTGCTCCCATACCAACGCTCCACAGTAACGCAGCAACCACTAACAATAATACCAAGGGCACTGTCCAGCCCGACGTGATATCGTGTATCAAGCCAAACAAAGTTGGTCCAACAGCGGCTAACAGATACCCAACAAACTGCGCCATACCTGATAATTCTGCTGCTTCTTGGGATGTGTTCGTACGTAACACGAAGAACATCGTAGCGAGGCTAAAAACGCCGCCTCCAGCAAGTCCGAATAACAAAACACTAATAACACTTACCCATGTAATGCCAGTCAACAACCCTGAGAAAGAAAGTGCGAAACACACAGCTATCATGGTTACAATTAGCCTTTGTCCCGCTAAACGTCCTGCTAAAATCGGCAACAAAAAGGAAGTCGGCAAACTGCAAAGCTGCGTGAGTGCTAAAAGCCAGCCAGATGTCGACTCGCTGAAACCTTGACTTTGGAGTATGGTAGGCAGCCACGTAATCATTATATAATACAGCAAAGATTGTAATCCCATGAAACCTGTAACCTTCCAAGCTAGACCAGATGACCACAATCCTTTCCCCCTTTCAGGGATGGCAATCGATGGAGTGACGCGAAGGCGCAGCTGCGGAATCCATACAATCAAGGCTGCAAGTGCCAACAGCACCCAGACAGCGAGAGAGCCATGCCACCCTAGCCCTAGTCCTTCAGATAGAGGGATACTTATGCCCGAAGCAAGTGCAGCCATCCCATTCATCGTCATGGCATAAGCACCTGTCATCATGCCTACTTTTTCGGGGAATTCCCGCTTAATCAAGCCTGGCAGCAGTACGTTCCCCATAGCAATTCCGATTCCTGCCAATGCCGTTCCAGTAAAAAGCATCCATACAGGTGAGAAAGAGCGGAGTATAAGTCCAAGGGAAATAATAAATAAACCCGCGAATAAAGTTCTTTCAATACCGATGCGCTTTGCAATTCTTGGCGCAACGAGTGCAAAAACAGCAAATGCAATCAAAGGCAATGTAGTCAGCATACCAGTGGAAGCATTGCCGATTCCGGTATCTGAACGGATATTGTCGATCAATGGGCTTAACCCCGTTATCGGTGCACGCAGA
Source organism: Terribacillus halophilus (assembly GCF_900101385.1). Taxonomy (GTDB): domain Bacteria; phylum Bacillota; class Bacilli; order Bacillales; family Amphibacillaceae; genus Terribacillus; species Terribacillus halophilus. Next base: position 63,921 of record NZ_FMZB01000008.1, on the reverse strand, counting down.
TTAGCACCGACAAGCAAGATGCTTAATACAAGTAATACGACCCCGACACGAGTCGATTGGTGTTTTATTTGATCGGATTGTTCCATGTTTTTTCTCCTTATTTCTTTGAGCAGGTCAAGTATCTTAAATTACCATACTAAACAAAGAAACACCCTTTTTGAAAGAGGTGTCTCGGCTCTTGTACTAGGAATCAATTTCTTTCATTATCGCCAAAAGGTAGAACAGTCAGCCTTGTCCATGATATTGAACTCGATCATGCGTTTCAGTAATGAGTAATCAACAGGACCATCCCAGCGAATCCGTACCAGCTGCTTCGTGTGCTCATATCCAGACTGGACAATTTCCTCGGAAAAACGATCTATCCCAGCCTTCTCCGGAGCAACAGCCAAATGCTGTTTGGACACACTGAAGCCAATAATATAGGTTCCATGATCAGTGAACATCGGTTGATTCCATGCAATTTTCGGCTCTAAATCCGGAAATTCCCCAGCTACCCAAGTGAGCACTTCTTCCGTACGAGCTCGATGCTCTGGGTTACCGATCTTGGCTAAATAGTCTGCAAATACTTCCATATCATCTCCCCCTATCAATAGCAGTTTATTAATATCAATACGGTTGGCGCCCTCCTCCATGAGGAGATAGATGGTTGGTCTATCACTACTATAACCACAAGCGATAAAAAAGAAAAGCCGACCTCATCCTAACACTTCTTCTCCATTTGGTTATTTAATACAATAAAGTAATATTATCCTTTTGAAAATCCGCGAATATGTTAAAATGAGTGCAGTGGTTTTTTATCTAGTAAGTATAAAGGAATGTGAATTAATGAATTTTCTCTTAGAGATTTTAGGGGAATTGGCAATGTTATTTATTGAAAATTTAATCCCCTCCCGGAAAGGCAAAAGATACAAAAAAAATCTAAAGACACTAAAAAAGCTAGAATGGTTCCGTAGCTTGATGAAAGAGCATAGATCTGTATTTTTAACGAATCTAGCTGTGAGAGCCAAAATTACGGAATATGCTGAAGACATCAACCTCCAAAAGTATAAATCAGAATTAGAACGAATCGTAAAATCCGAGTTCGGCTAATGGGTTATCCTGCTACGCAAAAAGAATTTGTGAAAACGGTGTTCTAGATGGACTACTGAAGATCATTAATAGTTCTGCACACTATAGCCACTGCCTTCGCTAGCCCTTCCACGTCACAATCTCACAAATTTCCCTATCGTTCAACACAAGGTCATCGTGCGATTCGACATCTCCCCAGTAAAGTGTTTTCCTCGTCCAATTCCCTCGCTCTTCCGTTCCATTCCAGCAAGTACAATATTCTATCATGCCACTTTCCTCTACAGCGTTGCTTATATAGTCATAGAACAATTTCAAACACTTTCTTTCTATGGGATTATTACCTCTTTCCTCGGATTTGATAGGAAGGAAATTGTGATAAACAGCGACTTGGTGCTTATAATGGAAGCTAGGAACATAGCTGAATCTTTTTTTCTCATCCGAGTCATAGTTATTTTCAAAAAACAAACTTGTAAAATCCAATTCATTGCTGAATATATATGGCTTATCTTCTGATATAGGCTTTGCACCAAAATCGCCCTCAGGAAGCTTTCTTGGTGAGGATATGTAATAATATTGCGTCATTAGCAATCTCTCCTTATGTGTAGCCGAAAATCAATTCCTTCTTCTATCATAACCTTTATTATCTCTTAAGACCTAGTTTTTACATGCGTGAGAAGAGGAAGCCTGTACAATCAATCTTCAAAAGTCATCGAAGTCTATGAAGGATTGAAACCAGCATCAAAGGAGATAATGTAACGAAGAAATATGAAGATAAATTGAACTTTGAAAGCGTATGGCAAGAGGGAATAGACTATTTTCAAAGAGTTAAAGATTTTTACAATATAAGACTCTTTTCAAAAGAACTCGCCCAGTACTATACTAGAAATAAGCAGCATGAACTTGCAACAAAGTATTATCTGTTGGCTCTAATATAAACGGGAGGGATTTTCTATGAAAAAAATCGTCTACTCATTGGTGCTAGTTGGTGTGATTGTTGTAAGTGGCTTGCTCGGATTCGCTAATCAGGACAGTACAAGTGAAAAGCAAACTGATCTTGGCAGCGCAGTTTTATCCCTGAATATTCTAAATAAATAAAACGGAGAACAAGGATGAAGATCATCAAATGGTGGTCTTCTTTTTTTATCCTTTCAACATAAAGACCGGGGTTTTCTGTAAGTTTTGATCAAGGCGAACAATTCGAGTCTTTCTCATTAAGCATATTTCAATATCATTAAATAGATCAAGTATCCAAGAAGAGATTTACAAAATAAGACCCGACAAAATTGTCAGGTCCCATTTTTAATGAGCTAATTCCTTAACTTCTGATTCACTCAACGCCTTCCGATAAATGCGCACATCATCCATCTGTCCGCCAAAGAACGGATCCGCGCCATATCTGCTTCGCCCTAAATAATTTGTATCTCCGAGAATATCGGCTGGATTAGCAGTAATATTTTCATTCGCCCCTGCTAGTTCGCCATTCACGTACAGCTTTCCTGTATTACCTTCAAGTGTCACCGCAAGATGCACCCACTCACCTGCGGCCAATGCTTCATCAGCCGTTATGTTCTGATCAACACCATCATGAATCGTAAAACGAAGCTTGCCGCTACCGTCATATGGGGTGAAAAACATATTCTTGCCGTTGCTCTCACCGATGTCAAAGATTCGCTGCCACGCACTTCCGCCTTGCCAATTCACCCAGGCAGAGAAGGTGAAATCCTCCGCATCGGCAACTAACGGGGAAAGTTCCACATAAGCATCCTTGCCATCCAATGCCAGCTTGCCCTCATCTGTTTGGATGGCAGCGCCTTTCAGCTGAGCTGGCAGATTGCCGGCGGAGGAATCCGCCGCTTCTTGACTGCCAGGATTGTCGAAACTATAGTGCGCAATTTCCGGCTCGGAGGCTTGCTGCTTCACTGTCACTTGGAATGTTTTCGTATCTTTCTTTTTTCCTGCTTGAATACTAGCGGTCAACGTAGCTTTGCCGTCTCCGCTCCCTGCCTTTGGCCGGTGAATCGTACCATCAGTTTCTATCACTTTTGGATTGGAGGAAGTCCATTTAATTACAGATCCGCGAGTACCTTCTGTCGGCAGCTCCACACTTTGATACAAATTATCGCTATTCGTGATAGTAAGATCCTTCTTAACAACTGCAACCACTTCTTTATCTTTCATATCCTCCATTCGATTTCCCCAGACTGCGACGCCTTTGTCAGACAAAGCGGTGAACGTCGTATCATATTCCTGCGCCGCTTCATCCCACTGCCTCAGAAAGAAACCATTATAATTCTCGCCATCAATCGTCAGGGTGACTTCATTATCCTTGCCCTGTTTCCACTTTCCTTTTACAGCACCTTCGACTTTTCCATTCTCTTTCAGGGTAATCTGTTCGGAAGTTTTCACATCAGCAGATATATCTTTTCCATGGTTCACATACTGATAGTCTCCGGTCATATCCTTCCGTTTGATTTTCGCTTCTTTCTCATTTGTATTACGGGACGGGGCGACGACCGGCCAGCCTTTTTCGTTCATATGCATCTGATGTACCCGCACCTCATGCTCTTCACCGCGATCAGGGAAACGAGAATGGAAAATCAAATAATGATTTTTCGTATCCTCATCATAAAAAGCGGTATTATGTCCCGGTGACACATAGCCAATACCTGGTTCCTCCCCTGGATCACCGACTTTCTTTTCAAACAAGTGATTCCCCAGCAGTTTCACCCCATAAGGCTCGATCGACTTATCATCGAACAGCGGCTGATTCGGATCAGCTTTCACATCTATCATGTCATTTCCTTCCGCATCATAAAACGGACCATCCGGCGACTTGGAACGCGCTACACGAATATTGTATCCGCCAACAGCATCCAGTCCGCCGAATGAAAGGAACATATAATAGTAGTCTGTTTCCGGGCTGTACATCATTGCCGGTCCTTCAATCCGGCTATGGTTTCCGCCCATTAGCTTCTTCCCATACCCTTGGCCTGGAAGCGGCTTGCCTGTCTCCTCATCCATCTCCATGATGAAAATACCGCCAGAGTATGAACCATATACCATCCACAGCTTGCCGTCCTCATCGTAAAACACATCCGGATCCACTACATTCGGATGCTTCGTCGCATCATAAATCGTACCGTCCTCACTCGGCTCATCCCACATGCCCGACTTCAGGATGATTCCGGTGTCCTTATATGGTCCTTCGATATCGTCCGCCACTGCCACACCCATTGCAGACCGCGGCGAATCCCCTTTACACGCATTGTAGTACATATAAAACTTCCCATCTGCCAACTGAATTACATCCGCTGCCCAAAGCGTATCCGACTGCGCCCATTCCAACGCCTCCTTTAGTTCCTCCGTTACATTCGGAATCAGCTTATTGCCATCACGCACGCCTGAGTCGATCATTTTCCATTTCATGAGGTCGTTTGTTTTTGCTGCCGCTAGGTGAGAGCCGAAGACATAGTACTGGTCGTCCACCTCAATAAAGGATGGGTCATGGACAGAGGCATTTTCAAAGACAGGCGTCTTCCCTTGACTCCCTTTTTCCTTTGCCAGGATATCAGCCCCTGGCAAGGCAGGTATAAGTAAGACAGCAGACAGCATCGACGTTATGAGTATACGTTTGTTAGCTTTCATCTCTTTCCTCCTTTATAATTGATAACGCTTTCATATTGCTGATTTTAGATTAAGAGGAATAGATAAAGTTGTCAATAAGTATAAAATCCCTGTTTTATAAACAGATTCTTTATCAACACCAGAAGAATATTTATGCTTTCACAGTAGATATTTACACTTATACGTACAAATAAAAAATATACCGCGTTGTCATTTGAGAGACTGGGGCCGTGTTTAGATTTAAGGTTACTTTAGTCCAGTAGTAGAATTTGAGAGCATTCTAATACCATCGTTACCGATCTCATGTTTGCGATTCAACGTCTACTGGGAATGCGATATAATCTTAAAAAAGGAGGGTGTTTATGAGCGAAAATCCAGATAATGCGCAACTCATTAACGAACTAGACAGGACGAAAACAGATGCCTGGGAGGAATTGCGTTCTGTAGGGGAAGAGATGACAGTTGAAGATCGTAATGTAGTATGGACGAATGGAGGAAACGAGCAATCATTAAGCTACCCAGCCTATAGTGAACGTATAAACAAAGCCACGAGTCTGCTATATACTATTGGCGCCATAACCCCTTTATACAATTGGGGACGTAACGGATTGCCAGAATATTCGCCTTCTATGGAATTAAGTGTTGCAGATGCCATTCGCGCTGCCACTTACATTGTACGTAGCGAACGATTTGGCGATGGAGCCATTGCAAGGGCTGCTAAGATTGGATTGCTCGACAGCATTTTATATAGCTTGATTAAATGGTATGACATGGAATAAATACACCCCTTTAATAATTTTTCTTTTTAACTCGATAAACTCTCAAAAGATATCTTGCCAGCAAGAACAGCATACCAAGGGGCGCTAGCAATATACTTAGGAAAAACACGAAAAAACCATACACAGCATACTGGATCTGATCTAATGAACTTCCTATTGCCCAGTTTGATGCATTCTTTATTTTACGACCCAACCAAAAACCCATAACCAAATCGTAAAAAAACTTCGCAAAAGGATATAACACATATGAAATTATAAACACAGATGACAAATCATGATCATCCGTAAGATATAAAATCACCAAACTCACTAAGCACATTGGTAATCCCACTAGATAGGCTTCTGACACATATTTTCTATCGAATGGCGTACTACTTGGTTTGGGTGGCCTTCGATCTGCACGATTTGGTCCATGCACTTTCATAAGGCTTGCTCCTTTCACAAGTATACAGGATTCTGTTAATGACCAGACAACGATCACTAAAAAGGCTCTAAATCTCTATTTAATTAATGCCTTTACGCTCACTTATTTTCCGGCACAAAGCGTTTTCCTATTGCGAACATAAAGAAACTGCAACGCTATAGTTTAGTGTCATTTATAGAGAAACTCACTTCTAAGCATACTCATCCTTAGCCGTTCCACATATTCTCCATTTCGCAACCGGTCTTGCCTTAAGATACCTTCTTCAATATATCCAATACACTTATATGATTTAATAGCTTTTAGATTATCAATCTCTACTCTTAACCAAATCTTGTTTAAATCTAACTGACAAAACCCCCAGCCCAGCATCTCTCTCATGGCTGCTAATCCATATCCTTTTCCCCAAAACGCCTTGTCCCCGATTGCTATTCCCAATTCTGCATGTTTATTTAATTTATCGATGTTCTTTAAATCTACCCAGCCTATGTGCTTCCCATTTTCCGTCATAATGGCTTTTTGATGATAGCCGTTTGTCTTGTTCATGCATGCCCTTATTCATTCTTCCGTCTCTTTTTTGCTAAAGGGCGGATACGTCGAAGGCATGTTCAGATGTTTAATAACTTCTTTATCAAGACACCATTGATAACGATCCTCAGCATCAGAAAGTATTAATTCTCTCAGTTTTACGTTTGGTACTTCCAATACGCGCATGCTAACAATCTCCTTCTATTTACTTTCAGGATCAATATGTAAATTATCTGGTTTATGGGATAAAATGTACAGAAATTTATGGTAAAAAAAGAGACTGAATCACTGATTCAGTCTCACATACCTATCTACTCCGCCGCTCCACAAGATTAATCCCCACTCCCATCGCCACTATTCCAATCAGCAGCATATACAATAGAGACATTGTGACATCCTGCAAAGCAGCACCATAGAAAACAACTGACATGATGGCATCCATCGCATGCGCCAGCGGGAACAGATCCGCAATAAACAGCAGGACAGGATTCGTAATCGTCCCCGGCATCATATAAGCTCCGCTAATAAGCGGAATCAACGGGATGACGGACGGGTATATGGCATAAAACTGTTCTGGGGTCCTGACAAAACCGGTAATCAACATGGCGATACTGATCATGCCGAATACAAAGCAAGCTGCAATGAGTATAATCAGCCACAGATTATCTCCGACATCGTAATGCAAGACATACTTAAACACGATCAGCACGACAATTATTTGAAGCATCGTAATCAGAAAGCTATATAACAAATAACCACTGTACATACTTGTTTTCTTCATTGGTGAAAAGATCATTCGATCCCAAATACCAGATACTTTATCTTGTGTCACATTGTTAACCTTGAATCCAAGGATGAACATCGAGATCAAGAAAGTGAAGGCAAACAACAGCTGCGTACGGATATTGTACGTAGGAATCTGTTCGCTATCCACCCCTTGCGATTCCATCTGAAGTGGTGCATCCGCCAGATAGTTCTCCATTTCATCCCGTACATCTCTTCCCACTTGTGCTTCAACTGCACGGATTTGTGCTTCTTGCTTAAACACCTTATCCACATGTTGCTCAATGGAAGAAATGGTCGGCATTTTCTTGGAGACAAGCAGTCGGTAATCATCCTCCGTGACCTTTACTGCTACATCGATATTGCCTTTCTTTATGTCTTTACGCGCTTCTTCCGGGTCCACTATTTCAAATGTGAAGGAGTCATCCGTATTTAACAACATTCCCCACTTTTTTTCTATTGCTGCAGCATTGTCTTCTTCACTGAAAATGCCAACTGTTGTTGCCGACTGAATGCCTCCGCCAAATACAATGGTAGCGACAATACTTCCTGCAATTAATAATAGAACGAACAGCGGATTTCGTTTATCTTTTGAGAATTGCGCCCATAATACGTTTTTCATTGCGCTTTCCCCCTTTTCGGAAACAAAGCTACACCAATGATAGTGAATAAGAAGAAAAAGCCGACCATGTACAGGCTTGGCTGGACGATGGAGGATAGCTTCTCAAATTGGACCCACTCTGTCAGTATGGCGAGGAATAGACCGTTCGGAGTCCATTCGCCAATTTGCTGTAGCCATTTAGGCAGCATATAAATGGGAACAAATCCTCCTCCTAATGTTCCGAACAGCAACGTAGCCAACATGAAAACCCCATTTGCCGCATCTACATTATTCATCCGCAATAAAATTGCCGTATAAATAGCCGCTAAGCCCGACAGCACCAAAGCGAGCAACACGATCAACGCGAAGATACCACCCCAAAAGGCTATCGTACGATCAGGAAATACTCCCAATAGAAAGTGTGATACAAGCAGGACAAAAACAATCTGCAGGACAACCAGGTAAATTGTGGATACCATTTTACCAATCAAAAAACGCATCGGATGGATATTCGCTAATAAGATTCGGTTGAATACTTGGTCCCTGATTTCCACTCCTGTTTTCATCGCTACCGTCGCTACAACGAATAAGGCAAATAAGGCTCCTAGCGCTATCGTAAAATACTGGGTCATTGTGAACTCGTGCGCTGTCCCCATATCCTCCAATCCGCCTTCAGGAAGCGCCGCTGCTATTTCTGCACCGCCCGTTATTTCCTGTAATGCAAATTGATAATTTAATTCCTCGATAAATCCTTGTATGAATTGTTGCAGCGCACTGCTATCCGTCGTTTCTTCTTCCATTTTATAAATCAATGATGTAGTTGGAGGTTCGTCTGCGAAGCTCGCATATAAACTGTCCGCGGCATACCCCTGGGGGATGATCAGCATACCATCGAGGTCGCCCGCTTTGACTTTCTCAGCTGCTTCCTTTTCCTCCAGATGATGAATCGTCACCCATTCCTTTACATCGTCACTTTCCAGATAATCCGATAGCAGGTTAACAGGTTGTATCTCTTCTGCTGCTTCTACAATCGCATTTGCCTCCTGCTCTTCAAAAGCAGCATCGCTGACCAACCTCTCCTTCAGCTGTTCCATTGCATCCGTCTCATCATCCTGATTCACCACAGCTAATTGTAAATCCATCGATACTTCATCATCACTATCAAATAACCCAGCAAAAGCAAAATTCAACACGATAACCAAAACAATCGGAAGCAATAGGACCGTGAGCAGCTCTTTCCAGTCACGTAAAAATATCAACAAATCCTTTTTGATGAAACTCCGCATCATGATACCCCCTTAATCCCTCAGCGTACGTCCGGTTAAGTGAAGGAATACATCTTCCAAACTAGGCGTTTCAGTATGGAAATTGAGCAATTGGATTTGATGCTGTTCGGTTAGATGAACCAATTTGCTGATCAAGCTGCTGCCTTTTGCGGCTATAATCTTCAGCTGCAATTCCGATACCTCTAGTTTTCGCACCCCTTCCATTGTCTTTACTTGCTCTACAAAGGCTTCATCCAGCTTGTTTACCTCCACTTTTATCTTATCCTCCGTCGACAAGATGCTGAGTAATTCATCTTTTGTTCCTGCCGCAATGATCTTGCCATGATCCATGATGTATAATCGATCACAAAGCTGCTCCACTTCCTCCATATAATGACTCGTATAAAGAATCGTCGTTCCATCTTGCTGATTCAGCGCGCGTACTGCTTCCAAGATATGATTTCTCGATTGCGGATCGATACCGACTGTCGGTTCATCCAAGATCAAGATCTTCGGGCGGTGCAATAACGCTGCCGCTATATTAAGTCTGCGTTTCATCCCGCCGGAATAAGTCTTTACCAAGTCCTTTTTGCGATTTTCCAACCCGACGAACTCCAAAGCTTGCTGGATAGCTTTATCTAATTCTTTACCTCTCAATTTATAGATCGATCCAAAAAACTTCAGGTTCTCATAAGCGGACAGCTCCTGATACAGCGCCAATTCCTGCGGCACCACACCTGATACGCTTCTGATTTCACCCGGTTTAGCAATCGCGTTCACACCGTTCATGGTTATCCTGCCACTCGTCGGCTTGATCAAAGTCGAGATCATGGAAATCGTTGTGGACTTTCCAGCTCCATTTGGACCAAGCAACCCAACGGATTCGCCATTGTCCAGGTATAAATTTATATCCTGCACAACCTTCTTTCCTTTGAAGGACTTACTTAAGTTGATCGTTTCCAGCATGTTTTTGCCCCCTTTGATGTTGTTACTTGCATCATAAATAAAAAAAACCAAAGCCACTACTGACTATGGTCATTCCGCGATTGGACACTTATTACTTTCGTCACTTTTTTATACGAGACGATGACGTATCGCATAAATGGCTAACTGCGTCCGATCCCTTAATTCCAACTTATCTAAAATGTGACTCGTCTGGTTTTTAACGGTCCCAACCGATAAGCCTAGTCGTTCGGCCACTTCCTTATTATTCAATCCTTCTCCGATACACTTTAATATCGCTCTTTCCCTCGGAGTCAGCGTCGGGTCAATTTGTTTCTCTTCCTGATTTTGCAGTAAAATCGGCATTACCTTTGAAGCAACCTGGTCCTCCAAGGATAAACCGCCGCTCAATGCACTTTTGATGGAACGAATGAGCGATGCTGTATCCCCGTTTTTCAGCATATAGCCGCTGACCCCCAGCTTTAAGGCGTTCAATACATACTCGTTATCATCAAATGTAGTAAGCATGAGGATTTTAATTTGAGGGAATCGTGAGCGCAGGATTTTCGCTGCTTCAATGCCATCCATCACAGGCATACGAATATCCAAAATAGCCACATCGAAAAGTTGTTTTTCACATAAGCTGACCGCTTCTTTCCCGTTATCTGCTTCCCCTGTCACACGAATGTCTTCATCCGTTTCAATCATCATCTTCAAGCCCTGACGAACCATCACTTGATCTTCAGCCAGCAAAATCCTAATCATCCGAACCGCTCCATTCTACCAATCTTATCGTACCTCTCACTAAAAACCGGTGCGCCTCATAGTCGATCTCAAGCGTTCCGCCCACTTTCTCTAAGCGCTCCCGCATCGCCTTCAACCCATACCCTTCTTGAAAATATCGATCATCCGATGCTGCATTAATTACCTCAAACCGAAAGATACTCCCGCCAGGTGACTCAAAAATCACTTGCGCTTCTCTAGTTGAACTATGCTTCATTATATTCGTCAATGCCTCCTGCACAGCACGATAAATCGCAAAAGACTGCTCACCCGTCAAAGGAGCCGCAAACGCCCCATGCCTAACCGAGAAATTGATTTTCATAAAACTCTCTATCTCTAATTTCCGAATAAGCCGAATCACACCTTGCAATCCGCCTACTTCATCTTGCTTGAATGACCGAACCGCCTGCCGCGTTTCCTCCAGACTCTGTTCAGCCAGCTCTTTCAGCTTCCCGACCATTTCCTTATCCTTCTCAGCCGCCGTTAAACGAAAAGCTTCGAATTGAAAAAGGAGCGCTGTTAGCTTGTGCCCGACTGAATCGTGAATTTCATGCCCAATCAGCATCCGTTCATCTTGCCGTGCTTGCTGTTCTTCTACGACAAGCTGCCTTTTCATGCGCCTGTACTCTTCAAGTAGAACTTCATTGCTTAAACGAGTTTCTTTTTCTCGGTTATGTATAACTTGATGATAAAGTAAAGCAATCACCAGTAAAAGATAATATAATGCACACCAAACTAATTGCGAGATTGTGAGTGTCGACAGCATTAAGATAACAGCTGTGCTCGCAAGTTGCACTGTAATCACTATTAAACTTTTAGTTCGTGAAAGATAAAAGACGGCTTCTGCCATTATTAATGAGTGTATGAGGATTCCATATGGGCTTAGTTCGTTGTTTATTGGACAGAAGATGAAGATTGTAAGTATAGCTTGTACACAAAATATAGTAGTCTGCATCACCGGTTTCTCAGTAAAGAGCGGTAAAATAAATATTAGGCTAAAGAAAATACTCATGCACGCCAGTCGCGTAGCATTTAAATCTAATGCGCTCTCCCAATAAAATATTGCCCATACTAAACAATCGATAGTAAGCCAGTACAAGTATGTTTTTCTCACTTAGGCGATCATCTCCTTGATAAAAAGCACCATACGCTTAGAAAAGTATGGTGCTTCTTATATGTTTATTAAATTTATTTTATTAATTGTAAGAAGTAGCTTTATTCATAGATTGAATAATAGTTTTTCTTGCAGTTTCTCTTAAGAATGTTTTTGTATTCATATTCCAGTTAAAGTATGGTCCCTTCATTATTTCTTCAAAAATATTTGCATGTATAGACATTACATCTTTAAGATTATCCGCGCTATTGGATGGGAGGTTACTAAAGTTCATTTGTTTCTTGTTTCTAACTATAGTTTTTTTTAACTTATCCTTGATTCTAGAGTCAAATCCCGGATAATAATAAAAATCATTAATAAGATAAAAGTACTCACTCTCTAAAAGTAGATATTGCGAACCTTTACTAACATAATTTTCTACCCTATCTAGAACTAAAGTCTGAAGCATTTTCTTTGGAGTTTTATAACTATTCAATACCCCTTTTCTATCATCATCTAAAATATAGTAAGCTATTGAGCACATTAGAAAGTATGAATCTTTGCAGTGCTCAATCAAATTACATAAAAATGATGACGCCAACCTTTTCTCAAGTGTTCTCAGATATATAATCAAGTCAAACATCTGCTCAATATCATTTATATTATTTTTGAGGATGGAGTATACGTATTGAAATACCTTCTCATTTAAATATTCCTTATCCATATTGTCTTCCGATTTATTTATATTGTTCTGTATTTTTATATATAGTCCAATTAATGAACTCGTATTAGATGTATTGATCGATAAGGTAAATATATTTGATACAAGTTCTAATATTTCTGCTACATTAAATTTATTTAAAACATCAATAGATACTATTAATGATCTTGCTGTCTTAAGAAAATAATTAACAATTCTATTTTTTGAATTGGGATATTTGGTTATTATTAATTCTAATGTATTGAATAAATCTTGCCATAATCTGCTTAGCCATTTCCTGTACATCTTTACTCCGTTTATTCCAGGTTGCTCGCTATATCTCTTATAGTTTAAACGAAATAACTTAATTGCATTCTTTAATTCTACTATTGAGCCATCAACCATCTCAAATGGCCTTTCTTGTAATTCACTTTTCGAAGCATTCATCTTCAAGTTATACATTTCTAATGAATTTTCAATAGTTCTTTCAATCTTAAAAGCTTGTTCTTTGTTATGAGTAAATAAAAAGTAATCATCCACAAATCTATAAAGGTTATAATCTTTATTTAATGATAATCCTTGTGCGTCTAATGATCTTTCTACCTCTACGTCTATAGCTACCATTAGTAATTCTGCCACAACCCTTGAGAATTCAGGTCCAACAACTATTCCATTTGTTTCATTAAAGTTAATTTTTTGACAGATAATATCAGTAGCATTAGCAAAAGCCTCATTTATACTTTTTAATTTCTTTGCTAAAGATTTATCACCAAATATCGCCCATGATAGAGCATGAGTATATATACTCGGAAAGAAGTTTTGTACATCGAACTTCATAAAATATTGATATTTATATTTTTGCCTATTAAATTTATTAGAATCATACAATTGCTGCATTCTTTTATATGGCTTATAAGAAAAGTATGAATAAAATAGAGATTGATCCTCTTCAGTAGTTATTTCCGTTTCCTTTGAGAAGCTAAATTCTTGTTCCATTCTTGTGAAATAAGCTTTACTACTTTTAGTCATATCATGAACCGGTCTATTTCTAATTATAGGTGATCTAACACTATAGTTAGACTTTTTGGCATAAGATACAATAAGTTGATCATATCTCAATATGTAGCTAAACATTTGCAACTGTGCGATAGGATGCAAAAGAGCCATTTTTCTTTTCTTTCTATCATTCTTGGGGATAGAAAAGTAATAAGGTACCGTAGTATAAGAATTAAATTGACTACCCTTTTTATTCTTTGGCAATAAATTCTCTTTTTCTAGTAACTTAGATATGTATTCTTTATTAAAGTTATTATATAGATTTTTATTTGTGTATAACAATGGAATTTCATCCGGCAATACATCTGTTTTAAAAAATAAATTCTCTCTCATATTTCCTCCAAGTATTGACCTTTTTACCTATATTAACATATTATTAGAGAGTGATATCTAGATACATATCATTACGATTTGTTAACAATTCACAGCACATGTAACTATACACTCTCTCTGCAAAACGGGTTACCCGCATAAAACTTTGAGAGTACACACACGATGAAATCTCAGAAGGTTTCAAAGGGTACCTTAAAAGGCCCTTTTTGCTCAGTTGATGCAAGCAGTCAGTTGAGCAAAGTTGCAGTGCTTTGGAGGTAATTATTATTAAAACGATAAGATCATCGCACAAAATTAACAGAAACAATAGAACAGTCTTAGTACCGGATCAAGAGCAATCAAAAGTATACACTAAGATAAAAGATGAGATAAGAAATAAATACAACATAAAATCAACCGGCAGGGATTTAATAATTAAGGAATTAATCAGTCATTTTATACAAGGTGATTATCTAAAGTATAGTCTCCCTAACATTAACCTCAATATCATTAGAACTGATATTAAAAATTTCTTTCCCAGTATTAATAAACACAGCCTATACAGGAAGCTAAATAATTCTAATATGTTATCCAACCATACACTTCAAATCATAAAACAATCTTCCTTTACAAAAAGAATTTCTGGAGTTCCATTAGGGCTTCAATTTTCGAGCGATCTAGCCGAATTATACCTTGAAGATTTTGACTTAGACATAAAAAAACATTTCAACCCTTTGGCATATTTTAGGTATGTTGATGACATTATTATTTTAAGGTACGACTTAGCACAATCTCCTCAAGAACAGCAATCTAGAAAACAACAAGATTTAATGTTTTTAGATGAGGTATTTCGTAAATATTCATTACAAAGAAATGTGAAAAAGACTCAATTTAGCTATTACACTACTTCTAATAACTTTAAAAAAGAATTGGATTTTGACTTCTTAGGTTACAATTTCAAAAGCCAAGATAAGTTATTATCTATTGGCATTAGTCATTCAAAAGATAGGAAGTTACGTCAACGCATTAACTTGCTGTTTCGCGAATATAACAAAAGTAGTAAGAATAAAGAGGACTTCTGGAGATTATACTATAAACTTAAAAATACAGTATTCGGAATTATTTCGTATGATAAAAGAGGCATGAAGTTTAAATTTGGCCTCGGGTATAATTATAGGTTCGTAAACAACAATGATAATATAAGTGAACTAAGCAATTTTATAAAACAACTCATTTATGCCTTGAAATTATCTTCAAATAAAACACATACCCTTTTAAGTATAATTAACTATCATAATCGACCTATTGATTTATTAAAGAAAAGGTATAATTATATATCAATTACTGATAACCAAAAAGAACAAATAGCTAATCGTTTAAAAATAAGCAATCTACCAAACAATAAAAACTTTGCAAAGAGGCTCTTCTACGAACTTTATGTGAAATAATTAAGAAAACATCTATACTGTAGTTGTACTTAATGTACCTTCTGGAACAAGAGAGACTAGCGTAAACAAGCGCACCAGTCTCTCTTGTTCTGTTAAAGTTCTTTTTTTGATTTTCTTATAAATTCTTTTTTACTGACCAAATCACTTCTTTTTGGGTCTTTTTATCGAGAAAAGTCATTTTTGTCATAAACAAAGAGACTGTACCTAACTAGGTACAGTCCCTTGTTTCTTTATTCCACCGTAACACTCTTAGCCAAGTTCCTCGGCTTATCAACATCAGCGCCGCGCTGTACTGCTGCATAATAAGCAAGCAATTGAAGCGGTACGACACTTGCAAGTGGTGTTAATAGCTCATGCACTGCTGGGATGACGAAGGCGTCTTCGTCGTGCTCTAGGCCTTTCATGCTGATAAGCAATGTGTTGGCACCGCGTGCGTTTACTTCCTGGACGTTACCACGGATGGAGTGGTTCAGGGAGCTTTGTGTTGCTAGCGCGATGACAGGCGTGCCTTCTTCGATCAAGGCGATTGTTCCGTGTTTCAGTTCTCCTCCAGCGAAGCCTTCTGCTTGGATGTAGGAGATTTCTTTCAGTTTCAGTGATCCTTCGACGCAGACGAAGTAATCGACGCCGCGGCCGATGAAGAATGCGTTGCGGGATACACTTAGATAGCTTTGTGCTAGTGTTTCAAATGTTTCTTTTTGGTCTGTCAGTACTTCCATTGCATTTGCAACGATCGCAAGCTCTTGAAGCGGGTTGAAATCAAGTGTGATTTCTTTGCCTTTTGCTGCATCCACAGCAAGCAATAGCATAACTGCCATCTGCGCTGTATATGCTTTAGTAGAGGCTACCGCGATCTCTGGGCCAGCGTATAGCGGCAATGTGAAGTCTGCTTCACGAGAAAGGGTGGATCCTGGCACGTTCGTGATCGTTAGTGCTGGGTGTCCAAGTTCTTTGATTTTTACCAATACGGCTCTGCTGTCGGCAGTTTCGCCGGATTGGGAAAGGAATATGAATAATGGCTTCTCAGATAGAAGCGGCATATTGTAGGCAAATTCACTCGCGATATGCACTTCCACCGGAATTTTAGCCAGGTTTTCGATGAATTGTTTACCAACTAATCCAGCGTTGTAGCTTGTTCCCGCTGCCACGATGTAAATACGGTCTGCATTTACCATCGCATGACGGATAGCAGGTTCCATTTTGATTTGTTCCGCCTCATCCTGGTAGTGCTGGATGATTTTACGGATAACAAATGGCTGCTCATCTGTTTCTTTCAGCATGAAGTGATCGTATGTGCCTTTTTCCGTATCGGCTGCATCGATTTCCGTTTTGAACGTATCACGCTCTACCTTCGTACCGTCAAGCAGCTGGATTTCCACGCTGTCACGGCGAACGATGACGATTTCTTTGTCACGGATTTCTTTATACGTATCTGTTTCGCGAAGTGTTGCCATCGCATCACTTGCTACGACGTTGAAGCCTTCGCCGATACCTACAAGCAATGGGCTTTTGTTTTTCGCTACATAGATTGTTTCTTTATCATCTGCATCGATCATGGCAAGGGCATAAGAACCAGTAAGCAAGCTGACCGCTTTGCGGAATGCTTGAGCTGTATCCTGTGTCTCTTCATACATTTTCTCTACAAGCTGTACAACGATTTCTGTATCGGTATCACTTTTTAGTGTTACATCAGCAAGGTATTCTTTACGGATGTCGACGTAGTTCTCGATTACACCGTTATGCACGATGGTGAATTTGCCGGATGCACTCTGATGCGGGTGCGCGTTATCTTCGTTCGGTGCACCGTGTGTCGCCCAGCGTGTATGGCCGATTCCCATTGTGGATGAAACGCTGTGATCTACTTTTTCACGCAATGCAGCAATGCGGCCTTTTACTTTAAAAAGGTTCACGCCTTGCTCGTTTTCAATTGCGATACCAGCTGAATCGTATCCGCGATACTCCAGCTTCTCGAGTCCGTTAAGCAATACTTCCTTCGTATCATTCTGTCCGATATATCCTACAATTCCACACATGTCGTTGTTGTCCTCCTCAAGACTTGGAAGGGGCAAACAAACGGCCTGCGCATGAAGCTCCGGGGCGTTAGTTGCCCCTTTCTCGTTTTATCTATTTTTCACATCTTGTTCTGTCCTTATCCAAAGAGTCGCCTCTTTGCTTTCGGCCATAAACATGACGACTGAGATGTGTGCAATCGGGAGGCATCCGCCGAATACTTCGATAAACCTCCACCTCGTCAACTTACCCCACCGCTCGGGATAAGTCCTGGCGCTTTTAAATTGTTGTAACCTCTATCCTCACTTTCCTGCTGGAATGACTAACCCCTTCATTTTACATGAAGGAAATCATGTTGGTCAATTATTTCTTGCTATGTAAATAACGTATGCGCCGGGAGCATGTTCTGTTCCCGGCGCATACGCGGCTTTTACTTCGTTCCTAATACCTGTTCAATTACTGCAACGACTCTGTCTGCGTATTTTTCGCAGTCTTCTTTCGTCGGTGCTTCCACCATCACCCGTACAAGTGATTCCGTACCGGAAGGTCGTACAAGGACGCGGCCTTGATCACCAAGCTCCTGCTCCACTTCTGCGATGGAGTCAAGGATCTGCTGGTTCACAAGTGCTTCCTGTTTGTCTGTTACCGGCACATTTTTCAGGATCTGCGGGAAGATCTCCACTTCATTTGCAAGCTCGGATAGCTTTTTGCCCGTTTCCTTCATCACATTGATCAGCTGCAATGCTGCAAGCATCCCGTCGCCAGTCGTCATGAAATCGAGGAAGATGATGTGGCCGGATTGCTCTCCGCCGAGATTGAAATCGCCGCGGCGCATTTCTTCCATCACGTATCTATCACCGACAGCTGTTTTATTGCTCTTGATAGCCTGCTTATCCAAAGCGCGGTAGAAACCAATGTTACTCATGACCGTGGATACGACTGTGTTATGACGCAGTCGTCCATGATCATTCAGGAATTTGGCACAGATGTACATGATTTTGTCCCCATCTACAATCTGTCCTTTTTCATCGATAGCAATCAATCTGTCACCATCACCATCAAAGGCAAGTCCAATATCGGCTTCTTTCTCGAGAAGGAAATCACGCAATGTTTCGGGATGCGTGGAACCGACGTTCTTATTGATATTCAGTCCATCAGGTGATGAACCGATCGAGGAGATATCTGCTTCCAGATCCGCAAACAAGTGTGTGGCAATGGAAGAAGTCGCCCCGTGGGCACAGTCGATGGCGATATGCAGTCCTTCGAAATCATTATCGATTGTCCCTTTCAAATATTGGATATACTTTTGACCACCTTCGAAATAGTCATTGATTTGACCAAGATCTGCGCCGGATGGACGCGGCAGATCATCTGTTTCGGCGTCGATCAGCTGTTCGATTTCATTCTCTTGCTCATCGGAAAGCTTAAAGCCGTCCGGACCGAAGAACTTGATCCCATTATCCTGTACAGGGTTATGAGAAGCAGAAATCATGATACCTGCAGCTGCTCCCATGTTCTTCGTAAGGTAAGCGACACCTGGTGTGGAAATGACACCGACGCGCATGACCTCGGCACCGATGGACAGAAGTCCTGCCACAAGTGCTCCTTCCAGCATTTCGCCGGAAATACGTGTATCGCGGCCAATCATCACTTTCGGACGATCCTCATTATCCTTTGTCAGTACATAACCACCATATCTGCCTAGCTTGAAGGCCAGCTCCGGGGTGAGCTCCTTATTCGCAATCCCCCTGACGCCGTCCGTTCCAAAATATTTTCCCATTTGTTACCTCTCCTTCACATGGCTCACAGTCACTGTGTCTGTGTATCTGTATTCGTACCTGCCTCTTCATTCGTTTCATCTTGTGTCGTTTGGACAGTTATTGTTGCTTCTTCCTGACCAGGGGTGAGCTCGATATTCTCAGGTCCTGTCACTTCAATCGGTACTGTCTGTTCTCCTTGTTCCAAGCCGCTGCCATCGATGGTCGCCGTAATATCATCAGCCGAGAGGCTTTCGATTTCCGACTTCGCTCCACTTACAGTGACATCGATTTGTTCATTTTGCGGGTCGCTGAACGCTGCTTCCAACCTGCTTGAAAGGTTCTCGATCGTGATCGGCACATTCTCGATCGTCGTCTCGCTCGTTTCTTCCAGCTCTATGTCGACTTCTACTTGCTCTTTGCTAGCAGATCGGACATTTTCCGGCAGCTGCAAGTCGGCATCGATCGTTTGATTCTCTGTTATCTTGGACAAATCGATTTCTTCGGTACTGATGGAATCAATGCCATCCAGCGTATCCTGCGGTGCATAAATCGTCACTTCCTTCGTTCCTGCTGAAAGCGACGCAACGGATGCATTATCCGGGGCTTGCCCTTTTGTTTTGACTTCCACCGGGACTGTCTTGCTCGGATTGCTTACCTGAACGGAAATCTCGACTGTTTCCGGCTGTACATTCACACTAAGCTCATTACCTTGTGCATCATACACTTTCACTGGTGCTTCTTTGCTATTTATATCAGCATCGACATCGGTCAAATCCACATACGCACGTACACTGGCAATCTGATCGATGACCTCCTGTGTACTTACGATTGAAACGGTCTGAGGTTCCACTGTGGAACTATCTACTTGGAAACCTGCTGCCATTTGATCTTCATTGGTATAGCCTACGTTAACATTAAATTGCTGTGAAGCTTTTTCTTGGATTGTCACCTCGACGCTAGCTGGCTGCATATATACTTGCAGATTATCTGAAACGTTCTCGTAATGCAGCTTCACGGTATGCGTTCCGGTACCAAGGTCTGTCAAATCAACATAAGCTTCATAGTTTTTCTGCTGAATGGCAGCTGTCACATCACTTGCTGAACCAACAAGCTGCATGGATACATACTCCGGAACACCGCTGACGACATATTTGGAGTCATCGATGCGAATGCTGACAGGTGCATCGACTGTGTTCGTTTCATCCGAACTTGTGATCGGAACTTCCCCCGCACGGTTGTTCACATCCGATTCAGCACTCACATAGGCGTAGAGAAGGACAGCAAATACGAGAGACAAAACGCGTAAGGTCCATGGACTCTTCAACCATTTATCCATTTTTACCCCTCCATCTTCTTACCTTGGAACCAGTTGCTGGTACGCTGAGTTCCCTGACGAGGATTTCTTTTAACGCATCAGGTGTGATATCACGGAACAACTCTCCGTTCTTGGTACAGGAAATTGCCCCTGTCTCCTCCGAAACGACAATCGTCAGTGCATCCGTCACTTCACTGATCCCCATGGCAGCACGGTGACGTGTACCGAGTTCCTTGGATATGAACGGACTTTCTGATAGAGGCAAGTAGCAGGCTGCTGCTGCAATCTGGTTGTCTTTCAAAATGACAGCTCCGTCATGCAAAGGCGTATTCGGCACGAAGATATTGGTGAGCAGTTCGAATGTCAGGTGACCGTTCACCGGAATACCTGTCTCGATATAATCCCCCATAACCGTTTCGCGCTCCAGCGTGATCAGTGCACCGATTCGACGCTTCGCCATGTAATTACAGGACTTCACGATTGCTTCGATATTCTTGTTTGCCTGTTCTTCCTCCGACCCCTTGTTGCGGGAGAAGAAGCTGCCTCGGCCGAGCTGCTCCAAGGCACGTCTGATTTCCGGCTGGAACAAGACGACGATGGCAACAAACCCCCAGGTGATGGCCTGTGAGCTCAAGAAGGCGAGCATCGGGAAGTCGAGTATCTGCTCACTACTCAGGAAAGCGATGATGACGACGATGAAAATACCCTTCAGCAGCTGAATCGCTTTCGTTCCCCTTATGAGCATCAATACTTTATAAAAGATGAACCATACCGCCGCAATGTCCACGATGATCCGCAGTATGGATAATATGGAAAGTTCACTTAATCCCCCAAACATGGATACACGTCCTTTTATATATGAATAGCTCGAATTTCTTCGTACATTATAGCACAGTTCCCCTATTGCGGTCGCTTCCAAACAGGGGGAGCGTCCCACTCTTACTGTCCCCTGTTATCTTACCCCAATACAGGCTTATATCGCCAATGATTCTCGTACAAAAAAGAGCCCCTTTTACAAGCAGCTCTGTAGAATGTTATCAGAATGTAAAGATTTCTTTGATATGGTACCATGTCCAGCCGAATATCCGGTCGATTTCCTGGTACTCCCCTGTGATATTGTCAGCAGACGCCATGTTCACTTTTGCACCGGGATCATCGATGAGATCCCCACTGATGATCGTGACATCGCCATCCACCTTACCCCTGATATCCAAATCACCGTTTTTAACGACAAGGTCCCCCTTGACCGTGACGTCTTCCGGTACGATGACGAGATCATTCTCTACAATCAAACCCTCTTGCTTCGATACACTGACACTGCCATCACTATTCCAAGCAGAAATGATGCTTGTGAACATGAAAAGGAAGAATACCGCAGCTGCTGTGATGACAGGATGCGCACGGAACCATCTCATGTAGCCGACACGCTTCTTCTCTTTCGGCAGATTCGCCATGACACTGGCAGTGAATCCGGCCGGTGCGCTCAATTCGTAAGCGGCGCCACTAAGCAGGCTTTCCGTCTGTTTGAGCTCCCGGTAATGCTGATTACAGTCAGGACAGGATTTCAAATGCTCCCTGAGCTGCTGTGCTTCTTCCTCTGAAGCGTCTCCGTCCAGATATAGATGCATAAGCGCAAGGCTTTCTTCGCAATTCATGTGTAACCCCCCTTTATACGTGGCGCAGTTTTTTCCGTAGTAGTTCTCTGCCACGGTGGATACGAGTCTTCACTGTCCCTAGCGGCAGGTCCAGGATTTCACCTATCTCCGCTAATGACAAATCATCCAGGAACCGCAGTACGATGACACTGCGGTATTTAGGTGGAAGGGACAATATTTCCTTATGGATATAGCTTTGAAGCTCCATGCTCTCCACCTCTTGCTCAGGCAGCGCTTGGTCAGCTGCGAGCTGCGAGTACATATCCAATCCTTCCGTTCCCTTCACCTCGGCATCAAGATGAAAATCCGGCTTTTTTTTACGCAGACGGTCGATACTGAGATTGGTTGCGATCCGGTAAAGCCATGTGGAGAATTTCCGGTTCTCGTCAAAAGAATGAATGTTGGTGTAAGCACGGATAAATGCCTCTTGGGCGATATCCTGCGCTTCATGACTGTCCCCGACCATGCGGTATACGATATGGTACACCTTGTTCTGGTAAAAGGAAACTATTTCCTCAAAGGCAGCGTGATCACCCTTCTTGACGTTTTTTATATGATATTTTATGATGTTCTCCATGAAAATCCTCCCGCCTAACTGCGGCTTCTTAGTAACGAATGACGTTCTGAAAAGGTTTCACTTTCACGAAAATATCTTTTTATAAACCTTATAGTATGCCAGCAACAGTTTTTTCTTTTTTTATATTTTTTTAAATGTAGACGTTTTAAATGATGATGGACAGGGTAATCATAACGACAAATAGTATATCAGATTTTGGAGGTAAAAATGGTTACAATAGACAATCTTTTGGAAAAAATCGAACAGACGCGCAGCCGCATGCTCACTTTGTCCCGCCGCTTGCCGCTCACTTCCGATGCAGTCGTCACTGCCAGTGTACAGCTCGATGATTTGTTGAATGAATATGAGAAACAGAGAAAAGATATTTAGCTATTAACAGCCGCAGAGAAGCTGTTATTTTTTTTGCACAAAAAAAGCACGTACACCATGTACGCACTTTTAACTCAATCACGATCTTCCGCCCAAGTTCCCCGTTTGATAGAATACGCCTTCACATCATTATGAAAACCGACATTCACCTCAAGTGGAAAAGCATTACCCCCAGCACGCTTGAAGCAGTCACTGAACCAGGCAATCATCACTTGCTCATCCACTTTCTCCACCGCATCGTCCTGCAGTTCACGGAAAGCTTCGAACTTATCGAAAGCATCATCTGGCAGCTGGAAATAGGCAATATCCTCCGCTACTTCTTCGCTCCCGCCGGCGTATTTATCGCCCATTTCATCATAATAACGTTCATTGCCATCTGCATCGAGCGCGTAATACATAATCGTCAATTCGAAAGCCATTGGCTCTTTGAACATGCGAAAAGCGATCTTCTTCACTTCCGGCAGGAATGGCAGCTGGAAAATCTGCTTCAATTCGCCTATCACATCTTCCGAATGCTTATCCAGGCAGACACTTACTGTCTCGGTATAATCTTGTATGGAAAACAAAGCGTTTAACCCCCTTACTCTTGCTCCACTTTACCACACAGCACCGAAATCATGCCATCAAGCAAGCGTCTTGCCTTTTGTCTCCTCACCAAGGATCCAAACAGCGACAACAGCAATCAATACCGTCACACAGAACAAAAGAAAGACCGTACTGACAGATAACCCGAATGTACTGCGATAACCGATCAGCAGTGGTCCCAAAATTCCGCCAATCCTGCCAGCGGTTGCCGCAATCCCGGAACCCGTCGCACGGATAGCCGTCGGATACTGTTCCGGTGTGTACGCATATAAAATACCATAAGCCCCGAGATTGAAGAACGACAGCAGCATACCTGATGTCAGCAGCATCACAGCCGATTCTGCGTTACCGAACAGCACGGCACTGATGGCAGTACCGATCAGATAAATGATCAAGATCGGTTTGCGTCCCACTTTCTCGATCAGCCAGGCAGCAGAGAAATATCCTGGCAGCTGTGCAAGCGTCATGATCAGTACATACTCGAAGCTGCGGACCATATCGAATCCTTTTTCAACCATGACACTTGGAAGCCAGAGAAACATGCCATAATAGCTAAGCATGATGCAGAACCAGACGATCCAGAGCATGACACTGCGCTTGGCAAATCCTTTTGCCAGCAGCTGCCGGATACCATCCATGACAGATGTTTTTTGCTCAAGCTTCGTATAAGATGGCGAGTCCGGCAGATTTTTGCGAAGAAAGACGGCGAACAGCGCCGGTATGGCTGTCAACACAAGCGCTATCCGCCAGCCGTAAGCTGGTATGACAAAATAAGAGATGATTGCTGCAAGCAGCCAGCCGACTGCCCAGAAACTCTCCAGCAGCACGACCATGCGCCCTCGTCTTTC
The DNA here is from genome assembly GCF_900101385.1 of Terribacillus halophilus. Taxonomy (GTDB): domain Bacteria; phylum Bacillota; class Bacilli; order Bacillales; family Amphibacillaceae; genus Terribacillus; species Terribacillus halophilus. The sequence goes on along the minus strand of NZ_FMZB01000008.1, from coordinate 39,399 downwards.
AGGTGCCACCGATTCGGAAACCAATGTCGACGCTACCGGCAGCTCTCCACCAAGTCCTGCGCCGATTAAAAAGCGCAGTACGACAAAGATCAAGTAGGAAGTTGCAAGCGCAGATAAGCCGCTCGCAATGGAGAATACCAAAATCGTTATCATAAATACCGTGCGGCGGCCAACCCTATCCGCCATGATTCCGAATACGAATGCACCCAATGCCATTCCGATGCTGTTCACACTGCCGATCCAGCCCGCCTGCTGGGCTGATAATCCCCAATCCAATGTCAGCGCTGTAATGATAAAAGATAAGATACCTACATCCATTGCATCAAATAACCAGCCCGTACCGACAATACCGAGCAGCTTCCGCTCGGAAATCGGCCTGTTGGCTTTTTTGCCCTCTATTGGTTGTTCCATCTCAACACCTCTGCTAAATTATGTTAATTTACACCTACAGTTTACATGTGTCTTGACACTTTGTAAATTGATTTTAGCGTTATTTTTACCAATGATGCCGACAGACATGAAAAAAACTGCCTTATTCGGCAGTCTTTGTTGCAGGTAATGACGTTTTGGGAGCAGCGGTTTGGTACCATTGCCAGCATAATAAGAAAATCAGGATCAAATCAATCAAATCTCCGCCATAATACATCAGTACAGCGCCTGCCTGTGCATCAGCAGGAGCTACACCGGCAGGCGGGTTTACGTATAGATATTTTGACAGGATGCCATGTCCGGCCAATGCAAAGATGAACACAACCATCCGGTACATATGACTTTTCCGATAGGCTACAGGATCGGAATATAACATAGCTAATGTGAACACATAACCTGCCGCAAACACGTGCAGATGAACCAAGAACGAAATCCAGCTGGCTTGATGCATATGATGAAACAAAGGAGTCGTATAAAGCAGCCAAAGCCCACCAATGTTAAGGACTGCTGCAGTGATTGGATGAATGATCAGGCGGGCGTATCGGCTGCAGAACAAATGAGAGACTGCTTTTGAACCAGATTGCGGAAGTGCACGCAGAACCAAGGTCATGGGCCGTGATAAGACTAGCAGCAACGGAGACAGCATCCCGAGTAATAAGTGCCCGATCATATGATAGACAAAACTATGATGTGCCTGCATCGCTACGGATCCTGAAACAGCCTGAAGACCGGCTAGAGTTCCGCTTACAAACAAGACCAGCCTGTATAGCGGCCAATTTTTGAATCGCTTAGCGGAATACTTCATCGCCAGCAGATAAGCGAATATACCAAAGGAGGCAATGCATAAAGCCAGCTTATCGACGGACATACTGCTTCCTCCTAGCAAGGCTGATACACAAGATTCCTGCTGCAATCAACAGAACTGCCGTAACATTCCAAATCAGATCATAATAGAAGATATCCACTCCGTAACGAATTTGATGGATCCGGAACACCTTATGTTGTATAAGGCCATCGTACAACTGAAAAACACCAATCCCGAGCAAAACAGCCCCGAACCACCTGAGCGGAATCAAACGCTTACGCCTGCGCAGATCAGCAAAAAGGAATAACCCGCCAACTGTCGCAAACCAGCTCAGCGCATGGAAAAATCCATCCGAGACAAGCCCCCACGTCGTAGAAGATAAATCGTAGAAATGATGCCAATGCAGCAGCTGATGAAAAACCGCTTCATCAATGAATGCAACCAAACCAACACCGAACAAGAAACCAGATAAGATATTCCTGCGTTTATATGTATGAATTTCCCCCAATTTATATCCTCCTACCAGCAGACTTCTATCTAAACTGTTTCCCGATATGCCAAAAAATAAACAAAAAAGCACAGGAGATTCTCCTGTGCTAAAATAAAAAAGCCACCCAATCGGGTGGCTATCATGAGTGGAGCCTAGCGGGATCGAACCGCTGACCTCCTGCGTGCAAAGCAGGCGCTCTCCCAGCTGAGCTAAGGCCCCATATGGAGCGGAAGACGGGATTCGAACCCGCGACCCCCACCTTGGCAAGGTGGTGTTCTACCACTGAACTACTTCCGCCCAGCAGTATAGTAATGATGATGCGGGTGGAGGGACTTGAACCCCCACGCCATACGGCACTAGATCCTAAGTCTAGCGTGTCTGCCAATTCCACCACACCCGCGTAATAGAAGCAGTTACAGGAACTGATCTATAAAGTGAGCCATGAAGGACTCGAACCTTCGACCCTCTGATTAAAAGTCAGATGCTCTACCAACTGAGCTAATGGCTCAAAAACATTCTATTGATAAAGAAAGTAAATGGCTGGGCTAGCTGGATTCGAACCAACGATCACGGGACCAAAACCCGTTGCCTTACCGCTTGGCTATAGCCCAATGATGGTGGAGGGAGTAGGACTCGAACCTACGAACCCGATGGGAGCGGATTTACAGTCCGCCGCGTTTGGCCAACTTCGCTATCCCTCCATCATAGGTGGTGCCGGCCAGAGGACTTGAACCCCCAACCTACTGATTACAAGTCAGTTGCTCTACCAATTGAGCTAGACCGGCAAGATATTAAGTTTCGTTGACTTTAACCGTCACGAATGATATCATATCATCCATTAATCAGCTTGTCAACACTTTTTTAATCTTGATTTTCCATCAAGCAAGTGGTGGAGGATGACGGGCTCGAACCGCCGACCCTCTGCTTGTAAGGCAGATGCTCTCCCAGCTGAGCTAATCCTCCGACTTGATGACCCGTACGGGATTCGAACCCGTGTTACCGCCGTGAAAGGGCGGTGTCTTAACCGCTTGACCAACGGGCCAGATTGTCCTTTTTCTTCGTTACGTTTTTCGTAACTCGAAACTGACAAGAGTTATTATATACAGGAACGCAACAGTTTGTAAAGCTACTTTTTAAATTTCTTTTTATTCAGATAATAATAGCTTGTTTTTATCCTTCCCTTTTCTACCAAAAACGCATCATATCAACGTTTTCAGCCATTTTCATAAACTTTCAACTTCCTGCATATTTTCCTCTCAAAACAGGAATATAAACAAGAACACCAAAAACTTGAGCAGTTTTTTTGTCTGATTCAATATTTCCTTGATACGCTTTTCCTATGAAAAAAAACAGAAAAGGGGCATGTAACATGACAGATACCTTCGATGTAACGAACCCAGCCACAGGTGAATTGATCGAAAAAGTAGCGATTGATTCAAAAGAGGCAATCAACAAAAAGATCGAAAAGATACATCAAGCTTTTCATAGCTGGTCCAAAACGTCCGCAACGGAACGCAGCAAGCTTCTTCGGGCATGGCACGACAAAATGATTGAAAATAAAGCAGAACTTGCTGCACTTATGACAGCCGAAAATGGCAAGCCGCTGAAAGAATCGGAAGGCGAGGTATTATATGCCGCCGGTTATATCGAATGGTTTGCCGAAGAAGCCAAACGTGTTTATGGCCGTACCATCCCTGCCTCCACTACTGATAAACGTATGCTCGTCACACGCGAAGCTGTCGGACCGGTTGCCGCGATTACGCCTTGGAACTTCCCGGCAGCGATGATCACCAGAAAAGCAGCTCCAGCATTAGCTGCAGGCTGTACTTTCATCATCAAACCTGCCCCGGATACCCCGCTGACAGCAATACGGCTGGTCGAGCTGGCGCATGAAGTCGGCATACCGGAAGACGTCATCCAATATGTGAATGCCGATGGCGAAATGGTCGGCAAGATCTTCACCGAGCATCCTTACATCCGGAAGATTTCCTTCACAGGTTCCACTCCTGTCGGCAAGCTGCTCATGAAACAAAGCGCTGACAGTGTGAAACACGTCTCCATGGAACTCGGCGGACATGCACCGCTTATTGTCGATGAGTACGCAGATATCAACCACGCTGTGAAGCATGCTCTTGCATCTAAATTCCGAAACGCAGGCCAGACATGTGTCTGTGCCAACAGATTGCTCGTCCATGAATCCATCAAAGACGAATTCACAGCAGCATTCACCAAAGCAGTATCCGAAATGAAAGTCGGCGTAGGTACAGAGGAAGACGTCGCAATCGGACCAGTCATCAATAAAAAAGGCTTTGATAAAATCGTTGCCCAAATCGATGATGCCAAATCCAAAGGCGCTAAAGTCCTCGCAGGCGGCACATATAATGCAGATGCCGACAAAGGCTACTTCTTCGTCAACCCGACTGTTCTTGATCAAGTAACGGATGACATGGACATCATGCACGAAGAAACATTCGGGCCAGTAGCCCCAATCACGACTTACACCGACATCGATGAAGCAATCGGCCTGGCAAATGACACACCATACGGCTTGGCAGCATACTTCTTCACAGAAAACTATCGCCGCGGACTTTATATCGCCGAAAACCTGAAATATGGTATCATCGGCTGGAATGACGGCGGTCCATCTGCCGTACAGGCACCATTTGGCGGCATGAAGGAAAGCGGCGTCGGCCGCGAAGGCGGAATCGAAGGAATCGAGCCTTATTTGGAAACAAAATATATTTCAATTGGCATATAAAAGAAGGACCCGTCGCTGACGGGTCCTCTTTGTTTATCTAAAAACTGCTTCATATAGAAGTTCCACAGCTTCATCCATCTGTGTTGTACGCATGCTAGCAAAGCCAAGGATAAGCGTTGGTGGCCGCGGCGGTGCCGATTGATTATAAAAACGGCTAATTCCATAAAGCAAGAGTCCTCTCTCTTCCGCTCTCCTTTTTATTTCTGCTTCCGAACGTTCCACACGAAAAGAAACCAAAAAGTGCAAGCCCGACTTTTCCCCCTTGACTGAGATGGTATCCCCGAATTTTGCTTGCAGTTTCTCTATCAGCACAGCCCGTCGGGATCGATATAATTTCGTCGTTTTCTTAATATGCTTCTGGTACTCCCCAGTTTCAATAAATGCCTGCAGTGTAAGCTGTGTAATGGTGCTGCAAGAAGACATCAAAAAATGCAATGATTTCCTGTAAACCTCCAAGAGCGGTATTGGCAGTACCATATAGCTCATCCTCAAGCCCGGTAAAAGGGACTTTGAGAAAGTACCCATGTAAATGACGCGTGAAGCACCATCCATTCCTTGCAATGATGGAATAGAGTCTGCATCGTATTTATACTCACTATCATAATCATCCTCGACAATATAACGGTCCGGGGCGGAATTCGCCCAATTGAGCAGCTGGATCCGGCGTGATATCGGCATGATTGCCCCGGTCGGGAATTGATGGGAAGGCGTTGTGAGCAGAACATTGGCCTCACTTGTTTCCAATGCATCGATACGAATCCCCTTTTGGTCTATTTCCAGAGCGGAAACAACTCTTCCTTCACTCTTCAGCAGCTGATACATGCGCTGATAACCAGGCTCCTCCAATCCATATATCGCTTCCTTTGGCAAAAGCTTCGTTAATTGCCTGGTCAGCAGCTGTGTCCCGGAGCCCAGTACAATCTGTTCGGGATAACAGCGCACTCCTCGTGACTGAGAAAGAAATTGAGCTATCGTCTTCCGGACGCTATATAATCCTTGAGGATCGACATACTCCTCCAGTAGCTCCTTCTTCTTCCGCAGCGCCTGTTCCTCACACCACAGCCATTTCTCCAAAGGGAATACATCTATATCTGCACTCATATGGGAAAAAGACTTCCTGACTTCCCGATCTTTAGTCGCTTCCAGCAAATGAGATGGAATGGCTGAGTCGTGATTTTCCGGCTGCACATAAAAGGAGTCCAGTTCCTCCACGAAAAAGCCTTGTCTTTCACGTGTGTAAAGATAGCCTTCTGCCACGAGCTGCTGATAGGCAGCATTGACTGAGTTCAGGCTTATGCGTAGGTTGGCTGCCAGCTCCCTTTTGGAAGGCAGCTTATCATGCGGCAAGTATCGCCGTTCCAATATGGCTCGTTTCATTTGCTGGTAAACTTGCTGATATAGGAAAGCCTCATTCCGTTCTCTATCCAGCTTCATGATATATAAACTCATAAGCGCCTCCTCTGGTACCATAAAAAACTTCTGTTTGGTACTTTTTATTATACAAGAAAAGTTTGAAAATATAAAAAATACCGAAAAAGGAAGTGGGATAATGGCAACTTTAACGAATGAAACATTGCTGCTTCAGCAGAAACGTGACAAATACGTAGCCAGAGGCGTTAGCAACGGAAATAAGTCCCTCGCAGCTAAAGGCGAAGGAGCCCTTCTTTTCGATCAGGACGGACGACGTTTTGTTGACTTCGCGGGTGCAATCGGAACGATGAATGTCGGACACAGCCACCCGAAAGTAGTGGAAGCACTCAAGAAGCAAGCAGAAGCATTTGTTCATCCAGGCTTCAACGTCATGATGTATGCTTCCTATATCGAACTAGCCGAAAAACTATGCAATCTGACTCCTGGTTCCTTTGATAAGAAAGCTATCTTCCTTAACTCTGGTGCCGAAGCCGTGGAAAATGCCGTAAAGATTGCCCGGAAATATACCGGCAGACAAGCGGTCGTCACGTTTAACCGTGGTTTCCATGGACGCACAAATCTTGCCATGAGTATGACAAGCAAAGTAAAACCATATAAATTCGGGTTCGGTCCATTCGCTCCGGAAGTTTACCAAGCTCCTTACCCGTACAGCTACCAACGCCCGAAAGATATGCTAGAAGATGCATATGAAGATTTCATCATCGAGCAATTCCAAGATTTCTTCACTTCCCAGGTTGCCCCGGAAACCGTCGCATGTGTCGTGATGGAACCTGTTCAAGGAGAAGGCGGCTTCATTATTCCGTCCAAACGCTTCGTACAGTTCGTGGCATCATTCTGTAAAGAAAACGGCATTGTTTTCGTGGCAGATGAGATCCAAACTGGCTTTGCTAGAACAGGCAAGTATTTCGCAATCGAACATTTTGAAGTTATTCCTGATTTGATCACCGTTTCTAAATCACTTGGAGCTGGTGTTCCAATCAGTGGTGTAGTCGGCCGGGCTGAAATGCTGGACGCATCCAATCCTGGTGAACTGGGCGGTACTTACGCTGGCAGCCCGCTTGGCTGTGTCGCAGCGCTTGCCGTTTTGGAAATCATCGAATCTGAGAAATTAAATGAAAGAGCGGAGCACATCGGCAAAACCATTGAACAAGCTGCAAAACGCTGGCAAGAACACTATGAATCTATCGGCGATATTAGACGTCTTGGAGCGATGGCTGCAATCGAATTCGTCAAAGACAGCCAATCGAAGCTCCCGGATAAAGAGATGGCAGCCAAGATTGCAGCGTATGCAAATGAACATGGCCTCCTTCTTCTTACCGCTGGTATCAAAGGAAACATCGTTCGCTTCCTCAGCCCGCTCGTCATCACGGATGAACAGCTGAACGAAGGGTTGGAAATCATCGAACAAGCTTTGGAATCCATTTAAAGGAGGGTCTCTATGGCCAGACAGCAATTAAAGAAGACCATGTCGAAGTCGGATGTCATTTTCCTCGCTGTGGGAGCCATGCTCGGTTGGGGATGGGTCGTACTATCCGGTGATTGGATTCTTGGTGCCGGATTTCTTGGCAGCATCATAGCCTTTGTTATTGGAGGATTACTTATCTGCCTCATTGGTCTGACGTATGCGGAGTTATCTTCTTCCATGCCAGAAACAGGCGGCGGTCTGGTTTTTGTAAACCGTGCTTTCGGAAGGAAGATGGGCTTTGCTGCAGCTTGGGCGGTACTTGCCGGTTATGTGACTGTCATAACGTTTGAAGCTGTCGCATTGCCGACTGTCATCGATTACATCGTACCGGTGAATCATGTCGGGTACCTTTGGACATTGAATGATTGGCCTGTTTATCTTACATGGGTATTGATCGGTTCAGGCGGTGCCCTGATTTTGACACTCCTTAACTATGTCGGGGCAAAGCCAGCAGCCATCTTTCAGTCTGTCTTCACCATTCTCATGATTGCAACTGCCATCCTGCTTTTGTTTGGTGCCTCTTTCAACGGAAGCACAGCTAATTTACAGCCTCTTTTCACAGATGGAACAGCAGGTGTCATCACTGTTCTGGTCATGGTGCCTTTCCTGTTTGTGGGCTTTGATGTCGTGCCGCAGGTTGCAGAGGAAATCAATGCACCAGCCAAGACCATTTCACGCATTCTGATGATATCCATTGTTTGTGCTGTATTATTCTACCTTTTGATTGTGTACGGTGTTTCTGCCGCACTTTCCCAAGAGCAGCTGGAGAATTCAAGTTTGGCAACCGCAGATGCGATGGCAAGTCTCTTTGGCAGCCAAGCATTCGGTACTATCCTGGTTATCGGCGGCGTAGCCGGCATCATTACCAGCTGGAATGCATTCATCATAGGTGCCAGTCGGATTCTGTATGCAATGGCAGAAAGAAAGATGATTCCATCTTGGTTCATGTATATCCATCCCAAGTACGGAACACCCACCAATGCCATTCTATTCCTTGGTGCACTTGCATTCCTGGCACCTTTACTCGGCCGCCCTGCACTAGTCTGGATCGTGAATGCTGGCGGAGTCGGAATGGTTGTCGGCTATGTACTCGTGGCACTCGCTTTTCTTCGGTTGCGTAAAATCGAGCCTGAGCTGGATAGACCATATAAAATCAAGTACTGGCGCACAATCGGCTGGGGCGCTGTCATCATGAGTGTCGTCTTCCTGACCTTCTACCTGCCTGGAATGCCAGCCGCACTCGTATGGCCTTATGAGTGGGTGATGCTGATTGGCTGGACCGCAATCGGTCTTGGTCTCTATGCGGTAACAAATCGCAAATTAGCAGCTGCCTCCACTCAGGAAAGGAGCATCGCCAATGACAAACGTATTTAATGTATACAATCCCGGAACTGGTGACTATATAGCCTCGGTTGAACAAGATACGCTTCAAACAATCGATGAGAAAATCCATGCTTCGCACACTGCCTTTCTTAGCTGGTCGAAAACGAGCGCTGCAGAAAGAAGCGATTTATTGCGGAAGTGGTATTCATTGATGCTAGTGAATAAGAAAGAGCTCACTGCCTTGATTACAGCGGAAAATGGAAAACCACTTATAGAGGCCGAAGGTGAAGTTTTATATGCTGCAGGCTATATCGAATGGTTTGCCGAGGAAGCTAAACGTGTTTATGGCCGCACCATTCCTGCTTCCACGATGGATAAGCGTATGCTTGTCACCCGCGAAGCAGTTGGACCGGTTGCAGCGATCACACCTTGGAACTTCCCGGCAGCGATGATTACAAGAAAAGCAGCACCTGCATTGGCTGCGGGCTGTACATTCATCATCAAACCTGCTCCGGACACCCCGCTTACGGCTATCCGCTTAGTGGAACTGGCACATGAAGCCGGTATTCCGGAGGATGTCATTCAATATGTAAATGCAGATGGCGAAAAGACCGGAAAGCTATTCACGGAGCATCCGCTTATTCGCAAAATATCCTTTACCGGCTCCACACCCGTCGGTAAGCAGTTGATAAAGCAAAGTGCAGACACGGTAAAGCATGTATCAATGGAGCTTGGCGGGCACGCACCATTGATCGTTGATGAATATGCCGATATAGATCGAGCAGTCAAACAAGCAGTCGCATCCAAGTTCCGGAATGCCGGACAAACTTGTGTCTGCGCCAATCGTCTCCTCGTCCATTCCTCTGTAAAAGAAGAATTTATCCATCGCTTCTCTGAGGCTGTCTCACAATTAACAGTTGGGGTAGGGACCGAAAACGTGGACATTGGACCGATCATCAATAAAAGAGGGTTCGAAAAAATAGTCTCCCAGCTGGAAGACGCCAAGAAGAAAGGTGCTTCTATCCGTGCAGGCGGCTCTTATAACCAAGATGACGAAAAAGGATATTATTTTGTACATCCTACTGTTCTTGATCAAGTAACGACAGACATGGACATCATGCACGAAGAAACATTCGGACCAGTAGCCCCGATCACGACTTACACCAACATCGATGAAGCAATCGGCCTGGCAAATGACACACCATACGGCTTAGCAGCATACTTCTTCACGGAAAACTATCGCCGCGGACTTTATATCGCCGAAAACCTGAAATATGGTATCATCGGCTGGAATGACGGCGGTCCATCTGCCGTACAGGCACCATTTGGCGGCATGAAGGAAAGCGGCGTCGGCCGCGAAGGCGGAATCGAAGGAATCGAGCCTTATTTGGAAACAAAGTATATTTCAATTGGTATATAAAAGAAGGACCCGTCGCCGACGGGTCCTCTTTGTTATTCTATGAATACCTTACCGGCAGCAGTAGCCTCGGTTTCATTTCCGAATGCATCTGTTGCTTTGACGACGACATCCGCTCCATCAAGCTTCGCAGACGATGTTGCCGTCCAATAACCTACATATACACCATCTTCCGTTTCCCGCATCGGCAGCTCTGTCGCTTGTGATGTGGTGCGGAAATTCGTCAGCGGCGCCTTCAAATAGAATGTCGCATCCTCCAATCCAGGTTCGGATTCAAAGGAAATGACCACCGTTTCGCCAGGCTGCACTTTTGCATCCTCCTCTGGCTTCACATTTTCCAGAGCAGGAGCCGTGTAGTCTGCTTCCAGCTTGATTACTTTCTTCGCTTTATTTCCAGCCTCATCTGCTGCGACCACTGTGATTTCATTGACGCCTTCATCCAATAGAATACGTTTGGAGAATGCCCCGTCCTCATTCACATCCGCTTTCTCCCCGTTGATCGTCAGCTTTTTCAAATAATCATCAGACGCCGTTCCTGTGACGGTCACTGTTTCCTTATTTGTCTTGCTGCCATCTTCCGGTGCTGTAATTGTCAATTCCGGCTTCGTTTGATCCCGGATGACTGTTACGGCTTCAGATGGTGCTGTGCTGCCATTTTCCAGTTTCGTCACGGCAGTCAGACTGTTTTCCCCTTCTGCAAGGTCAACTTCCGCTGTGAAGGCTCCTTCGTCTGAAGCTTCCACGGAAACTGCTACTTCGCCGTTATTGCTGATTTCGACTGTTCCGCCAGGTGCGGCTGTTCCTTCCACTGTCACACTATCCTCTTTTGTGACCGTGTCAGGAGCAGGCGACGTGATGACCGGGGACTGCGCCTCGTAATCAACAAGCGCCCGGATCATGTAGTTGCCATCCTCTTCCGGCACCAGGCTCCATTCTCCACCTATGTTTTGCCAGCTGCGACCGGAGAATTCTCCGTCTTCATCCGTTGCCAAAGCAGGTGTATTCGGATTCGGATCTGTTTGGACATATAGAATATAGAAGTCAGAATCGACTACGACACCTTCGCCAGCCAAATCGACCTGTGTCCATTCCCCATTACGGAGGGCTTCTGCCGTAATTGGTCCGGCAAGCTTCTCACCTGGTGCACCATCTTCACCGGAATCATCATAGATTTCCACGGCAAAGTTTGTGCCGCCTGGCGTCGGGAAGCTTTCATCCCAGAAGCGGAACAATCCGCCTGTCACCTGAGCAGATGATTGTCCTTCCGCCAGCGTGAATTTCACTGCCCAGCCATTTCCGGCATCGTAAAAGGCATGTGCATTCTCTGCCGTACCGTCATCATAACCGATTTCTCCTGCAAAGCCGACGAACGGCTCCAGTTCGACATTTTGTTCTGTTGTTTCCTCAGCAGTCACCGTCACTTCTAGTTCTGCTCCCTTGAAGGAAGGAGCTGTGATTTTAAGAGTATATGCTCCTTCATAGGCAGTCAGCGTATACGTACCGTCATCATCGGTTTGAACCGGTTCGATGGCTGCATCCTCGATTACATACACGTTGGCACCAGCAATAGGTTCCCCTGTTTGCGCGTTCGTCACCGTTCCCGTCACTGTACCCTCCGCAATCGGATCGAGCGTGAAGTTCTGGGTGACGGCAGAAGCTTCTGTTACAGTCACTGGCGCAGTGCTGGAGTGGAAGCCGTAAGCGGATGCTTCCAGGGTCACATCACCTGCTGCCTGCAGTAAGCGATAGCTGCCGTCGGCTGGGTCAGTCTGGACACTTCGTCCTGTTTCCTGTACTGTCACCGTCGCATCAACCGGCAATGCACTTGGGCTTATGTCAGCTGGATCAGCCTGTCCATCCGGAAGCGTTGGCCCTTGTACGTTTCGGATTGGTGTTGGAGCAAGTTTTTTCGCATTCACTTTCTTTTTACTCTTCGCACTTTCCTTCGTTTGTTTATCTTCTTTCACCTTTTTTGTATCTTTCATAATGGAGGCAGAGGTGTTGGAAGTATCCGAAATGGCTACATCGTCGATATACCAGCCTTGTTTTCCAATGCTGCCGTCTGTTTCCAGATGGAATCCGATATAGACGGTCTGCCCGGCATAATCACCCAAATCGATTTGTTCAGCAGACCAAGCGCCATTGGCACCATTATAGGTCCCAACCTGATCCCAGTTCTCTTTATCCGCCGATATGACCACATGGCCATAATCATAACGGCTCTCCAAGTCGAACCATGTCTGGAACTGCAGATAAGCTTCTCCATCCTCCGGGACTGCTACAGGCGGTGCAAGCAAGGTCGCATCGGCATTATTAGCATAGGCGCCTGTACCGTATACATTTTCACCAGATGCAGCTGCTTCAGGACCTGCTGCCGGTGCTCCCCATTCCCAGGAGTTTTGATCACCGAATGACGTCCAGCCTGATGGCTCTGCTTCGAAGTCCTGGCTATAACCGACTGAAAGCGGTGCAATGAGTTCCACTTCGTACGCATCCGTCTCTGTTGTATTACCGCCAAAATCAGTTGCGACAAATTTATAAGCAAGTGTCTCACCCGTTGTCGCTTCAGCTGGCAGCACCGCTTGATATGTGCCGCTTGCGGCATTTCCATCCACAAGCGCCGCCTCGATAGACTGCCATTCTCCTGCGTCTTGCTGGTATTGAAGCGTCACTGTGTCTGCACTGATATTATCCGTCACTGTTGCTGTGAGCGGAGTGGCAACACCCTGATACACTTCTGATACAGCTTCATGGGTAATGACGGCTGGTTCCTCATCTTCACCATCTTGATACACATTTCCGTTTATTTCGCCGACACCAGTCGCGATGGTGGATACCGCCAAGTATGCATTGACGATACCATGGCCGAAGCCTTCATTGATTTCGTCCGGATAGTCGCTGCTTGTCTTTCGATCAGCTGTGTCATAGAGAATCGTTTCGATTTCATCGACTGTCAGCGAGCTATCGGCCTGCAGCAGCAGTGCGATGACGCCGCTCACGTGCGGGGCAGCCATCGATGTACCGCTGAAAGAGGCACTATATTCACTGCCGCTGACCGAGGAATACACGCTCACGCCTGGCGCTGCAATATCCGGTTTTATTTCCCCTTCATAAGGAGAAGGACCGCGGGATGAAAAGCTCGCCAAACCATCTTCACTATCCGTTGCAGCGACAGCGATGGACTCTGGATAGTTGGAAGGAGCTGACACTGTCGCGTCTCCATCTCCATCATTACCCGCAGAGAACACTGGGACGATACCTGCGTTCCGCCAAGTCTGGACAACTTCGCGATACCATTCATCGAGTCCCGGACCGCCGCCCCAAGAATTATTGACGATATCCGGCGCCTGCTCTGGATGCGGCGTGCCTTCTTCATCCTTTGGCGCAAGCATCCATTCCGCGGCATCCAGCAGGATGGCATCCGTTGTCTGCCCTTGTCCGGTATCCGGATGGAAAGCTTTTACCGCAATCCACTTGGCCCCCGGTGCAACGCCGATATCAGCAGAGCCATCCGGGGCTGCACCGACAGCCGTACCGATCGTATGTGTTCCATGATCCAAGTCATCATACGGCACAGCTTCTCCGTCGACCGCATCATACCAGTTGAACTCATGCGAGACATTATCCGGGTCTGCCGCATCATAGCCGCGGTACTTTTCCAAAAGTGCCGGATGGTCATACTGTACCCCTGTATCCAATCCGCCGATGACGACGCCCGATCCATTCAGTCCCGTTTCCTTCCATACTGCAGGTGCTCCGACTCTTTCCACACCCCACGCTTCGACTTCCTCAGCCAAAGCAGCTACCTTTTTCTCCTCTGCCTTCGTTGGCTCAAGGATTTTACGCTCTCTGTTAGGCAGGATCTTCTCCACTTCCTCCGAAGCAGCCAGCTCCTCCATCACATCTTTGGAGCTCGTTACTTTCAGGGCGTTGACGATATAGTAGGAATCATAGTCTTTCACGACACCCTTATCCTTCGCCTGCTTCAAGTAATCAAGCAAATTCGCTTGCGTTGTATCTGCTGTCGCGCGCAAATCACTGACAACAGCTGAATTCTGGATACGCTTCTCTTCCTTGGCGGACAAACTGACGGACTGTTTCTTCGCCTTCTCGACAGCAGTCTCTGCTGCTTTCTTCGTATCCGCCTGATCCTTCAGCTTCACCAAGTACGTCACCTGCTCATCCGCCTTGAACTGTGACGTAACATCCTTGTCTACCTTCGCTGCTACACCCTCACTCGCTTTCACAGAAGTTCGCTCAGAAGACTGTGCTCGTGAAGCTGTAGGAGAAAGCAACGACAAGAGAAAGACACCGATCGCCAAAATACTGAGCCACTTCGTCATCCTTTTGTGCATCTTCCCACACTCTCCCTTTTCTTGATATGGTCCTTCCCGCTAACCTTATCCACCTCCGCACGTTAAATGACAGATTATGCAATATCGCTCAGATGTTATAGATAGATTACGAGAATCTGTCGGTTTCGGGAAGAGAGCCGCGGTAAAACAGGAGCAAATACGCAGAAAGAGCGGATTCATGCGGGATAATAGTAATAATTTTCTGTAAATTAGTCGCATAAATACGCCATATTGTAACAGGCACAACTTTCGATCGCCTTCAAAAGCCCTCGGATAACCTTAGAATGCGGAGCTTAATTAGCAGCAAATCTCCCGAGATCTGGGCATGAGTTAGCTGTTTATACCTAGTAATCAACTCAATACCTTTTGTCACGATGCGTAATTGGGAAAGTCATCAATTAGGAAGCTATTTCGCTTTAGCAAAACCCTAGCTTCCTTCAGCATTTCAGCGATACTCCTATCAGCCTATAAATTCCAAAAATATTTGTATGGGGACATGCATATAGTCACAATCATAAAATCTAGAAAGTAAGTGAATCTAGAATGCAAGCTGTTCAGGCGCTTGACCACACTGTCATTATTGTCTTCTAATTATCTGAAAATTCATCAATCTCTCATCCATCTTTAATACACCTCACAGTGAATACTCCAATTTCGCAGCTATGATAACAGTATTAAAAATTATACGGAGGATAAAAACATGAAGGTCATTATGATTCCATCAGGTTTTAAAGAATGTCTCGATGCAGACGAAGTCGCAGTGGCAATGGGGGCCGGCGCAAAAAGATTCGAACCGTTTATCCAAACGGAGATGCTTCCCATGATAGATGGAGGAGAGGGTTTCGCAAAAGCTATCGTTAGAATGAAGGATGGTGATCTGATTCATAAGACAGTCACTGGTCCTGTGTGGAAGAAGATCAACAGCCATTACGGTATCTTCCAAGAAGGAAATGAACGGACAGCCGTCATTGAAATGGCTGCTGCAGCTGGATTAAAGCTGGTTCCGAAGAGTCTTAGAAATCCATTGCACACAACTACGTATGGTGTAGGCGAATTGATCCTTGACGCATTAAACAAACGTGTGAACAAGATCATTATCGGCTGCGGCGATTCCGGTACATCCGATGGCGGAGCAGGAATGGCCCAAGCTCTCGGTGTTCAATTTTTGAATGATAAACAGCATCCTATTGACATAAGATCTGTCACCGATATTATGAAAGCGGTGACAATCAATACATCCAAGTTACATCCACGCCTGCAAGAAGTCTCCATCGATGTTGCTTGTAATTGGAAAAATGTTTTGTGTGGAAAACGCGGTGTAGCGAGAGTTTTCGGCCCGCAAAAAGGAGCTTCTCCAGAACAAGTCAATAGCCTTTCTGAAACATTGGATCATTATGCCGATTTGATTGAAAATTGCATAGGCGTGAATATCCACTGCTCACCAGGAAGCGGCGCCTCTGGCGGACTAGGTGCAGGACTCCTCGCATTTGCAGATGCCAAGCTGCACCCGCGCTTTGATTTGATTAAGCAATACGTTCAAATAGAAGAAAAAATAGCAAATGCAGACCTCGTCATAACCGGTGAAGGCAGTCTGGATTTTCAGACACCGGATGGTAAGATTCCCTGTGAAGTTGCACGGATTGCAAAAAAATACAATATACCCGTCATCGCCATAACTGGTACCATCGGACGCGGAGCCGAAAGTAATTATGATGCAGGAATAGATGCTTACGTGAGTATCATCCAAAACCCTGTCACATTAGATAAAGCGATCGCTAATGCACCTCGGTGGATTGAAGATAGCGTGGAATGTATCTTGCGGCAAATTACCATAGGTGTAAAATTGGCAAATCAGAAGAATAGGATCCAATCTAATGGAACAAATCAATCGATATAGAAGAAGTGAAAGAAACTCCTCCAAGCAGACCGGGAAATATGCTGTCCGATTCCGTGTTGTTTGTCTGTTACACATCTGCTTCTTCTTTATTGTTGTTCTTGCTGATTTGGATTACGCTGCAAAAGTATCGCTTTTTGCTTTCCTATCAGCTATGACACTCTGGACCGGCACAAAAATCCCAGCTGGATTCATTGCAATTTCGCTTATATCGCTTATCGTTTTCATGAAAGCTGCGACATCTGATCTGCTTTATAATGCTTTCAGTGAAGATGTGGTGTGGCTGATGTTTGGGGCTTTTATTATAGGCGAGGCTATTAAAGAATCGGGACTTGCCGCCCGGTTCAGCCGCGCTATTATACATCGGGCAAAAAATAAACATTCCATCATACGAGGGTATACATTCGTATTAGGGCTGACAGCGCTATTCATCCCTTCCACCTCAGGAAGAGCAGCCCTTTCCATGCCTATCATCAAGCAGTTGGCGTTTCATTTCTCCAATAAAGAAAAACAGTTTCTTGCCATATTGACTCCGGTGGTCATTTTGATGAGTACATCAGCCACGTTAATTGGGGCCGGTTCCCATTTGATCGGAGTTGGATTGCTGGAGGTTACAACTGGTAAAACAATCTCCTTCTTCCAATGGTTGATATGGGGCATTCCCTTTACGATTGTCATAACCATTTTGACGATGTATATCGTAAAATTGCTGTTATGGCCAAAAAGCAGCTCAATATCCGGCAGTGACGCAAAGCCAGTTGATTTTGCTCAAGAAGATATGTTGCAGCATTTATTGCCAAAAGAGAAAAAGGCTGTTATCGTGCTAATCGCACTGATCATTGGATGGGTGACAGAGGATATCCACGGTTATGATACAGCATTTGTCACCATAATCGGCTCTATACTTTTAATGATCCCCCGTTACGGAATAATAAGCTGGAAGCAGGGTATAAAAGCAGTTTCGTGGAACTTGCTTCTTTTTGTTGCTGCTGCTACTGCCCTTGGGCATATTCTCGTAGATACAGGAGTCATAGGCTGGATGGAAAGAGAAATCATAGCTAACCTGCATTCATTTACAGGGGCTTCTGAATGGACAATTGTTCTGATTCTCTCCATTGTAACCGTTACAAGTCACTTATATATTACGTCGCATACAACACGGGCCATCGTGTTTATACCAAGTCTCATCATTTTCGGGCAAGCAATTGGTGCAGATCTTGATTCTTTTGTGTTTTTAAGTTTAATAGGGATGAATTATTGCGTGACATTTCCTGTTAGTTCAAAGGCTTTGCTGCTATTTTATGAAGAAGGCGACATGAGGTATAACGCCCAGGCTTTACTTAAAATCAGCATTGTTCTTATGCCAATATACATCTTCGTAATACTTCTGTTTTATTTTACTTATTGGAAGTGGACCGGATTATCAATTTAAAAGGGCGGTTGCACACGCCCCCCTTTAAACAGAAAAAGCTGTCAGGACTTTATTGACAGCTTTTCTCTTTATTGAAAACCAGATTTCATATAAATTTATTGATCTGATCGACAAAATTACGGATGATTTCAACTGTCGACCATATCCCGATAGCTGCTATCAAAGTAAGGATGCCTGTTTCCCACCATTTATTCCTGAATCCATCCATCATATATTTCTTGCTGCTGGTCATGAGAACTAATCCGATCACAATAGGCGGCAGTATCAAAGCGGTGATGACACTCGTGCCGAATACATTCAGCAGTACCAAGTCAGGTGCTCCAGGAATCGATATGAGAATTGGTAACAGCAGGAATAATCCAATGGATAGATAGCGGAATTTAGGGTCATCATCTGTTTTCTTGTATTCTTTTTTAGCAGATAGATGGAAGCCATTGAGCATCAGCAAAGTAAAACCGCGAGCTTGAGCTGGAAAACTTGTGAAAGCTGCCAGGAACAAGCAAATCCAAAGCATCGTCGGACCAGCCGGCCCCACAGCCAATTCCATCATAAGTGCCAAGTCATTTTCATTGCTGACCGGTATACCAGTACCATAGAATACCTCTGCAGCCACTACCCAGAAAAGCACATTGATCACCAAGAGGGGCAGCATTCCAGTAATCAAATCAAGCTGCTGGATTTTCCGGTATTTCGGTTTATTCCATCCTTTGTCCTCCATGAAGTAAGGATACAGCAGGTTTACAGCAGATCCACCAATTGCTCCAATCGTAGCGACCGCGATGAATATGGCATTGAATGGACCTTGATTGGGAGGCATATCAAATGTAAGCCCCTTAAGAAACCCGATGAAATCAAATGAACCAATTCGAAAAAGGGCAAAAACGAACGATGCAATAATTGCTACAGAAGCAAAACGAGCCAGCATTTCCAGTAGCTTATATTGATTTGGATTGATTAATAATAGGAACGTAAGGCCAACAACCACCAAACTGAAGAGAAAGACACCCCATGTTTCCCCGCCGAATCCTCCAAATAAATTATAAAGAGCAACTGCACAAGCTCTAAGGAAGCTCATTTGAATAACTATTCCAAGGAATAATATAGCAGCACCAAGCAGCAAAGGAAAACCGCGCCAGACTCTCTGAAATCCTTGCAAGATAGATGTATCGCCGTGTCGGTTTTGTAATTTGTATTTTGCTACTGCGGAAACCATGAAATAGCGGGCAGCTAACGCAACAATCAATGTCCATAAAAGTGCATAACCATAGTTTGCACCCGAAACTGTGGAACTGACCAGATCTCCAGTCCCAAGGAAAGTCATTGCCAGCACAAGACCTGGGCCGAGACTTCGCATATATTCCATAAATGTCTTAGGCAGTGCGGATGGTGCCTCTTCCCTTTCCTTGACAGGTGCTTCCA
Source organism: Terribacillus halophilus (assembly GCF_900101385.1). Taxonomy (GTDB): domain Bacteria; phylum Bacillota; class Bacilli; order Bacillales; family Amphibacillaceae; genus Terribacillus; species Terribacillus halophilus. The sequence goes on along the minus strand of NZ_FMZB01000008.1, from coordinate 20,181 downwards.
AGTCTTTCAAGCTCTTGCTCATCGCCTTTACCCCTCCCCTTTTTTGATAACGCTTACATTTTGATCATCCATACTCTCTAAGGTAAATCAATATCCGGATAAAAAATCCGGATATTGATATTAAGCAGCTTCAATCCGCTTCACATCGCCTAGCAAGAACAAATAATTAAGAATGCCTATAATAATCAGCGCGGCCGAGAAAAGCAAAGCAGGTACAAAGGAACCCGTAGCCGCTACGATGAAACCAGTGATGATCGGACCAACAACGCCACCCATATTGGAGACCGTATTTTGCATACCAGCAACAACGGAAGTCATATTCTTTGGTGCAACATCCGCCGGAAGCGCCCAGACTTGAGAAGCCGCTACAGTCGTTCCTGACTTAGCAATGCACAATAATACAATTGCCAGCACAGCTGAATCAGCAAAAGCAGCCAGCCCGATACAAGCAGCCATAAGCAAGCCGATGATCAGAAAGAGTTTCCGAGTTGCAGTGAGGGAAAGTTTGCCGCTTGCATGCACTTTATCACTAGCCCAACCGGCAATAACTTCGACAACCATCGCTGACAAGAGTGGCAAGGAGGCAAAGATACCAAGTTCCAGCAAATTCATTCCGCGTTCATCAACTAAATAAGATGGCAGCCAAGTAATGAAAAAGTAGGAGTTGTAGTTAATCATGAAAAAGCCAATACACATAGCCCATATATTCCTGTATTTCAATAGTTGATACCATTTCATCGGCATCGTCTTGTCTGCCAATTCTGCTTCCGACTGACCATCCCGGATATATTCCAGCTCAGCTTTATTCACACGTTTATGATCAGCTGGATTATCCTTGAAGAAGAATAACCAAATAACGCCCCAGATGATACCCAACAATCCGATCAGGACGAATGTCATTTTCCAGCCAACCCACGCAATCAGAACGACAATCAGCGGCGTGGCTATCGCACCGCCAAATTTGGAACCGCTATCAAAAATGCCCGCAACAGTACCTCTTTCCTTTTTAGGGAACCACTTCGCTGAAATACCAGCATTACTCGGATAAGCGGCAGCCTCCCCGACACCAAGCGCCACCCTGAAGGTCAGCATGGATTTGAATCCAGCTGCCAGTCCTGTTACCGCAGTCGCAGCCGACCACCATATAACAGCGAATCCAAGCGTTTTCTTTTGTCCGAATTTATCCGCTGCCCACCCAGCTGGTACCTGCAATAACGCATAAGACCAAAAGAATCCAGATAACAAGATACCCATCTGTGCTTCATTGATATGAAAGTCCTCTGATATAAAAGGCGCTGCTGCCGAGAGCACTGCCCTATCAATATAGTTGATCGCAATAGCTGCCCACATCATTGCTGCAACGACCCAGCGTACCTTGGTCTTTTTCCCCACTCCCAGATCGGGTTGATACGTTCTCTTCTCCACCCAGGTTCCCCCCTTATCTCAGTTTGTGTTTTACTATTCCGAATCCCTTGAGTACAGCGATGACATTCTCCGCACAAATAACGCTCAATTTATTGACTGCACCTGGTGTATATCCGGCAATATGAGGCAAAGCAAGCACATTATCCAATTCAAACAATGGATGGGATACCAATGGCTCTTCCTCGAATACATCCAATGCCGCCCCTTTAATCCAGCCGTTCGACAACGCTTGGTACAAGGCTTGCTCCGAAACGACACCCCCGCGCGAAGCGTTGATCAAAAAGGCTGATTCCTTCATCAGCTTTAATTCCTTCTCTGCAATCAAATGCTTTGTCTCTGGCAGCAGCGGAAGATGCATCGTCACGTAATCGCTTGACTGCAGCAGTTCCTGCAAATCGACATATTTCACGTCATATGCTGAAGCAAATTGTTCATCAGGAAATGGATCATAAGCAAGTACCTCCATGCTGAATCCTTTGGCACGTTTGGCAACTTCTCTCCCTATTTGTCCAGTTCCAAGGATTCCCAAGGATTTCCCATACACATCGGAACCGAATACCCTCGGCCACTCTCCATTTTTCGTGAGCTGATTTGCTCTGGGAATATCACGTGCCAAAGACAATATAAGGGCAAATGCATAATCCGCTACAGCATGTTTATTTGCATTCGGTACATTCGTGATGATGACGTTATTTCGCGCTGCTGCTTTTACATCGATATTATCGATCCCAACCCCATGCTTACAAACTATCTTCAAGCCGGGCAGCTGGCTAAGCACATGCTCATTGATACTATTGAACGCAACAATTGCAGCTTGTGCATCTTTTGCTTCCTTGATAAAGTCCTCCTCGGATATATCTGCTGGCAACAGCTTAAGCTCGATGCCGTTTTTCTTCAGTAACTCTATTGGTTCATTGCTGTATTTAGCAAATGAAGGAGATGTAGAAACGACTAGCATGACATTCACCTTTCTTTCATCTAGTGATGGATTGTTTTGGAGCCAAGTCGGCTGCTGTTTGTAAGGCTTGCAGCATACTCCGTTCGTCGGCTATATTTTTACCGGCAATGTCGAAAGCAGTACCGTGGTCCACAGACGTTCGAATCAAGCCGCCTTTCAATCCCACCGTAATATTGACCCCTTCTTCCAGTCCCAACACTTTGATTGGCACATGCCCCTGGTCATGGTAGCAGGCCACGACGAGATCGAAGTCTCCGCGCACGGCCCGGAAGAACAGCGTGTCTGCCGGATGCGGTCCACTTGCTGAAATTCCCTCTTCCTGTGCCTGTACAATAGCCGGGATAAGCTTTTCCTCTTCTTCTCCGTTACCAAATAAGCCATTCTCCCCGGCGTGGGGATTAATTCCGCAGACTGCGATTCTAGGATTCTCATAACCTGCTTTCTTCAATGTCTCATAAGCCAGCCGAATGACTTTATACGTCCGGTCAGGGGTAATGGAAGTGATAGCATCAAGCAACCCTTGATGCGTAGTCAAATGAATGACTCGCAGTTTAGGAGAAGAAAGCATCATGGAATAATTTTTTGTATCCGTCAGATGTGCAAGTATCTCTGTATGACCCGGATAATGATGTCCGCCTAGATGAAGTGCTTCTTTATTCAAAGGAGCCGTGCAGATGGCAGCCAACTTCCCTTCCTTTCCTAATTGAATTGCTTTTGCAAGGTATTGGAAAGCTGCATTTCCTGCCTCGGCTGAAACACAGCCTTGAGGCAGATCTTCCGGCAGCAAATTCAAATCCACTACTTCAACAGTGCCATAGTCAAATACACATTCCGATATAGCGGAAACTGATTTGAAAGTGATTTCAACCCCAGTTTGCTCTTGTGCACGTTTCAACATAGACAAATCACCGATGACAAGCGGTCTACCATACTCGTATACAGCTTCGTGCGTCAATGCTTTAACTATTATCTCGGGCCCTATACCTGCAGCATCACCCATTGTGATTCCGATGATTGGTTTCAAGCTGTCTCTCTCCCTTCAATGCTTCCAAAGCCCTCACCATTACTTCCATACTTCCGAAGCTTCCTGCCTTCGTCACGATATATAGGTCCTGCTCCGACGCTTTCCCAAACGGAACTCCCGGCTCAATCTCCTTGAATAGTTGGAATGAAGTGACCCTGAGCTGCCGAAGAACCTGTAAGGCTGTGTCTCCTCCCGTAAGAAAAAGGCGGTTTATTCCTAATCGCTCAACAATCTGCTCAACAAGTCTTCCCAGCTCTTTTGCAATTCGATTGCTATGTGAGACTGCTTCCAGCTCGTCATGAGCTTCAACCAGTTTTTCCGAAACGAAAAGGACGGGATGCAGATTTTCAACTACCGCTTTTTGTACTTCCTGAAATACTCGCTTACTTTCTTTCTCTGCAGCTTCCGTGTCAGTGACCAAATTTTCTGCGTTCACCTCAACCGATGCAAGCTCTTTTTCTCTCAATAACTGCATGAGCTGATTTCTTCCATGTCGGCTCATGCTGCCTATAACAAACAACACATTCCCCTGCTGGATCGTCATTTCATTTGGCATTATCTTTTTGGCAAAACCAAAGGATCCCGGCAAGTGATGGAATAATCCTGAGGACCCACTCCATATGATTTGCAGTCCACTATTTACACCAGCTGCTGCCAGCACCTTCAAATCATTCTCGGTTGCAGCGTCCACAGTGATGTAATCATGCCCTTGTGCAACCAAACGCTTGAGCTGCTCCTCGGTTCGAACCTCTCCGCTTTCCAAGTGCTCCACTGTTAAGTGACCCACTTTATGGGCACTTTGCATTTGCAAAAGCGTCTGTATATCGGAAATGGTGATAGGTGTCTTCGGATCTCGCGCTACCTCTGATTCACCCAAGGGAACACCATTAACCCGATGAATCCTATTCTTTACTATTCGACTCTGCTTAGGAAAAGCAGGCGCGACTATGATGACATCCGGATGAAATACATCATACAAAGCATCCAGCTCGCTGCCGATATTGCCTCTCATAGTAGAATCGATTTTCTTGTATACAAGATCGAAAGCTTCTTCTTTTACTGTTGAAGCTATTTGCTTCACTTGCTCGTAAGCTGTTTTTGCAGGTAATGCCCTGCTATCTGTATTCCAGACCACAGCCTGATGGGAATCACCATTAAAGGTGTCCCCGACTCGCACATTTACTTCCTTTCCATATGGGAGCAACGCGGCACCGCAATCACTCGCCCCTGTCAAATCATCCGCGATGATCGCTATCCTGTTCATCTCTATCCCACCTTAAGCAAGCAGCTTACCGTATATTGCTTTTACATCCTCTTTTGTAAGCTGTTTCGGATTGTTATCCATCAGTCTTTTCACATCCAATGCAGCAACTGCCATTGACTCGATTGCGCTGTCTTGGACACCATAGGCACTCAGATCCTGCGGAATCTCCAAAATTTTCGTAAGTTCAACAATTCGGTCCACAACTGCTTGCGCCATTTCTTTTTCATCTTGATTCTCTTTTTTGATTCCCATCGGTTCCGCAACAGTCGCTAGTCTCGTTTCAATCGCATCCATATTGAACTGCGTAACATGTGGCAGCAGCATGGAGTTTGCAACACCGTGGGCAATTTTGTATTTACCACCCAATGGATACGCCATCGCATGAACTGCAGCAGTGCCGGCAGCCGTCAGGGCCATTCCCCCATACATGGAACCAATCAGCATACGCTCCCGCGCCTCGATATTCCCGCCGTTAAAGTAAGCGGTTTCGATATTTGCCGAGATAAGACGGATAGCCTCCAAAGCGAACATGTCACTGATAGGATTTGCTTTATTGGAAATATAAGATTCCAGCGCATGTGTAAAGGCGTCCATTCCTGTAGCTGCGGTGATAGGTTTTGGCAAGCCAGTCGTCAAAGCTGCGTCGATCAGTACTAAATTCGGCAGAAGATAGCTGCTTACCACACCAATCTTCAGTTCTTTCTCTGGCAGAGTGACAATAGCGTTAGGTGTCACTTCCGCTCCGGTTCCAGAAGTTGTCGGAATCAGGACTGTTGGAATCCCTGGCTGCTTCACTTGGTCTGACCCTAGCATTTCATCCAATGACATGTCATTGGTCTTCATGACAGAGAGCAGTTTTGTCGTATCCAAGATACTGCCGCCGCCGAGACCGATCAATACATCGTAGTCTGTCACGTTGAGCGTTGCTTGGTAGACAGTCTCTATATTGGACAAAGTCGGCTCGGGTTCCACATCTGTTGTCACATCAACCGATACCCCCGCCTGATTAAGACTTGCCACAACTTTCTCCACTGCTCCTGACTTTTGCAATGCAGGTTGTGTCAGCAATAAAGCTTTTTGAACATGCTGCTTTAATTGCGAAAGATGCTCTCCTATTTCACTTGCGATCCCGACTTTGGTAATAATGGTATCTGCCGTTTTGAATACATACATGCGTATGACCTCCTATAAGCCCATCTTGTACTGTTTCATCATGTTCTCTATTTTTCGAAGAGCCTCTTCAGATACAGGTTTCACAGGCAGTCTCGGATCACCAACTTGAAAACCTTTTATCTGGATAGCCTTTTTCAGGGAAGACGGAATGGTGCCGTATGCAAATGTATCCCTGAGAGACTGCAGTGATTTTTGCGCTGCTTCAGCAGCTGCTGCATCTTCTTGAGCATGGCGATAAATACTCAGCACCGTCTTGGGCAGTACATTTGCAGTTGCAGCTACTGCCCCCTTACCTCCTGCCTGCAGTGTCTGCAGAATAAGGGAATCTGTACCCGCGAATACAGCAAAATCCTTTCCTTTTGTCACATCGATATAAGCTTGGATATTATCGAATTTACCGCTGCTGTCCTTTATTCCGATAATATAAGGATGATCTGCCAATCTCTCCACTGTCTCCGGTTCGATATGCATCCCTGTTTTAGATGGGATATTATAAAGCATGATTGGCATTTCAATTGCATCTGCAATGTATTCGTAGTGCTCCGCTAGCTCTTCCTGCGTTATTGGTATGAAGTACGGGGTGATAATCGATAACGCATCCGCGCCCAAATCTTTCATCTGCAAGGATAAATCTATTACTTCCTTGGTTGAATTACCTCCTGTACCAACCATGACTGGTACACGATCATCTGCTGCTTCCATCACCGTTCTGGCAACTAACAGCTTCTCTTCTGTGGTTAGCGTATGAAATTCACCGTTCGTCCCTAAAATGAACAAACCATGGACACCTTCACCGATCAAATGATCAGTAAGCTGTTTTAAATGTTTCTCTGATACGCGTTGTTCTTCATCAAAGGCCGTCACCATTGCCGGCCAAATACCAGCTAACTTCATATAATCCCCTCCGTTGTTTGCGCTTTCATAATTCAACTATAGGAGAAGGTGTTTAATTAATCAACCTAATTCTTATATTTTGATTTATTTTATTTTAATTACTTTATTTTGTTTCATTTTTAAACACTTATATAAAAAGGAGGACGCACAATTCATGTGCGTCCTCCTTTTTCAACCCGCTCCTTCAGTCTTCTCCATAATGTTGTCCGGTTAATTCCTAACCTCGCAGCTGTCTTCGTATTATTTTGGTTCTCTGCTTTCCATACTTGGTATATTATCTCAGATTCAATTTCAGCTAGTGTACCATGAAGCGGCAGCTCCCACTTTAAAAGATTGCTTGATGAAATACTCTCCAGGATACATTCTTTTGATAGATATTCACCAGTTGATTTCAATACTGCTTGTTTAATAATGCGTTGGAGATCCGTTACATTCCCGGGATATTCAAAGCGGATCAGTTCTTCCAGCCCCTCCTCCTCAACACCGGCAATTTGCTTCCCATACATATTATTAAAATGACTGATAAAGACTTTTGTCAGTACAGGAATCTCTTCATTGCGGTCCCGGAGCGGCGGCAGATTAAATACAGCAGTGCCCCTTTTATCTTGCGGTTCCTCTGCAGCAGATAAAAGCAGTTTACCGGATCTGTCCTTTACAAGCTTCTCCATCTTTTCAATATCTACCCGATTAAGCTGATCAGCATCCCTTACAAAAATAGTTCCTTCTTCTAAAAGAACAGTATTTAATTCATTTAAATGCTGCTTATTAAGCAGTTTACCGGAAATGCGTAGGAAGGGAGCATGCACATTGTGCAGATACCTAGCAAGAATGGCTCTGCCCGAACCTGATTCTCCTATCAGCCATATTCCTCTCGCATACTCGTCCTTTTTGAAATGTCGTGCCTTGTCCATCCATCTACTGACATATAACCCTTCACTGCCAGGTGTGTCAGCATATTGTCCTAAACGTACTTCAATTGCCGCCTCATCTTCATATGCAGGCTCGATCTGGTACATGATCAGATTATCCTGCTGCAATCTATTTGCTTTTATCAAGAATCTATCTTCCTTACCGGATAGAACGAATGAACAGCTGCTTTGCACGCGCACTGCCACTTGAAGCAAATATTGCTGAAAGAAAGATGAAACCGATTTTGTTTCCAATATAATATTTTGCTGCTCATCAACTACGAGTATCCACTGCTTCAACTGTTTTAACATTTGAAGCAGCTGCTTATTTTTATTGTTAAAGGATTCTAAATAAGAAAGTGTCTCCTTCGCCTTCAGGAAAGCTTGCTGCACACTTTCTTTGCCTGATGTTAGCAAGATTCCATGCAAGCCTATCCGTTCAGCCAGCTCTACAGTGATTACATCTCCAACCACGAACGTATAATCCTGATCTTTAAGTTGCTGCAGTCGTGTTTCAATAGACTCTTCTTTGTTGATTGCGTATACATCCACTGCCGAGGAAGTCAGCTTACTAATGGTCGAGACGGCTTTAGCTAAAACAGGAAATCCAACAAACGCAGCCTTCTTTTGCTTATCGCGAACCAAGGAAAGTACACGAAGTACATCAAAACCTGATACCTCTATTTCGATTACTGGGATATTAACTCTCTGCTTGATTCGTTCCGCAGTACCGCCGCGGCTGATAATCAGATCGGCACCTTCTTGTTCTGCCCTAACAGCATTTTTTACACCTTCAGCCAAATCACCGTATAAAATTTCAACATCCTCTAGCTGAAGACTGTTTGCCACTTCCTGCATCAAGATACCTAATCCCTTGTAGGGAGCAATTGCAACTACCTTCATTTTCTTTCCTCCTGTTGCAAACGTAAACACACTTTAAGACTAGCAATCGATCATAAGAAAAGCAAACCAAGAAAAAAACACCTTTTCCCGATAGGAAAAAGTGTTTCTGGACTCAACCTAAATCAACATTATGATAAACCTGCTGCACATCCTCCAGATCTTCCAGTGCATCGATCAGCTTCTCGAATTGCTCTTGGGATTCCGGATCAAGGTTGATATCGTTCTGCGCAAGCATGGTAAGCTCAGCTACTGTGAACTCTTCGATACCAGCTTGTTTAAGTGCCTCCTGTACAACATGGAATTGATCCGGTTCCGCATAAACGATGACTGCATCGCCTTCTTCGATGATGTCCCGTGCATCAACGTCAGCTTCCATTAGGATTTCCAATACTTCATCAGAGGATTTGCCTTCGATACCGATTACTGCCGTTGCATCAAACATGTAGGCAACCGATCCACTGACACCCATGTTCCCGCCATTCTTACCGAACGCAGCACGAACCTCCGGCGCTGTACGGTTCACATTGTTCGTCAGTGCATCAACGATGATCATGGATCCGTTAGGACCGAAGCCTTCATAGCGCATTTCATCGTAGTTCTCTTCGCCGCCGCCCTTTGCTTTTTCAATCGCACGCTCAATGATTGCCTTTGGTACGTTATATGTCTTTGCGCGCTCCAAGACGAACTTCAACGCCTGGTTGGCTTCCGGATCCGGCTCGCCTTGTTTGGCTACTACGTAGATTTCCCGACCGAACTTCGCATAAATCCGACTCGTATTGGCATCCTTCGAAGCTTTCTTTTCTTTGATATTGTTCCATTTACGTCCCATTGCTGAACACTCTCTTTCAATCTATTTTAAAACCGGGTGTGAAATGATGATTGCTATTACCATTATAACGCAAAAAGGGCGGTACTAAAACTGGAGTACTTTAGGTCCTTTACAAAAAAGCCGGGTCCTCATATGGATTCCGGCTTCTTTGTGAACTGTTCATATGCATCATTGAATGCTTGGAAGCTAGCTTGCCCAAGTTTTGTTTCATCCTGGTCAAATAGTCTGTCAAAAACAATATCATACACTTCTGCAGTGCTGCATTGCCTGGCATTGGAAACCAGTTCTAAATAAGATAAAAAGTATTCCACACTCAGTTTTCCGCCTTTATTCAGGATCATAGGTCATCCTCCTCTCCAATAGCATGACATCCCGCCACCTCCCGTAGAGCTTTCCGATTCGCTCACGGATTCCGACCTCCCGGAATCCGCAGCTTTTATGGAGTGCCAGGCTAGCTGTATTCTCCGGGAATATACTTGCTTGGACTGTCCATATGCCCTGCTGATCGCATATTTCCAGCAGTTTCTTCATTAGTTTCCTGCCCACCCCGCGACCTTGATAAGCTGGATGGATATAGATGCTGATGTCCGCTACCCCTCGGTATACCTCTCTGCTCGAATATGGTGTCAGTGCTACCCATCCTGTGACGATACCATCTTGATTCGCCACCAATCTTCCAAATGGCAGTTTCGATTTATTCCACTCTTCCCAGTCAGGAGCATTTGTTTCAAATGTAGCATTTCCCCCATCCATACCATCCTGATAGATCTGTTTAACAGCCGGCCAATCCCGCTGTTCCAGTATCCTTATCAGCATGTACAACATCCTTTCTCACTACAGCTGGTTTGTACAGAAAGACGGTCGGTTGAACAGACACCAGTCTCCGGCAGCGAAAGCTTCACTTGCTCCGCTGCTTGCTTATCACCCGCGATCCTGGCGACAATGGAGCGTACTTGTTCATATCCGGTTGCCAGCAAGAATGTCGGTGCTCTTCCGTAACTTTTCACACCAGCGATATAAAAGTTCGGCTCTGGCTGCCGCAGTTCCTTTTCACCATGCGGTCTTACGGTCCCGCAGCTGTGAACATTCGGATCGATCAATGGTGCCAAAGCAGGCGTGCTTTCAATGGCAGGATCAATTTGGTATCGTATTTCCCTTAAAAAACTGAAATCAGGCCGAGCACCTGTATTGACGTATATTTCATCCACTTCTTCAACCGCTTCTCCAGACAGACTGGTTATCCGGAAGCGCTTATCCTGATTGGTGATCTTATCCGTACGGAAACCTGGCTTGATATTTAAAACACCACTATTAACCAAGCTCTCCGCGTGCATTCCCAACGCGCCTCTTGCCGCCAATTGATCTCTCTCTTTGCCTCCATATGCGGAAGCAGGGTTCCCACGCCGGATCAGCCAAGTAATAGCTGTATCAGGGTGAATCTGCTTTACCTGAGCAAGCTCAGCCAATGTTTGCAAAGCAGAATGACCGCTGCCGATCACCGCTATATGCTTATCCTTTAAAGCATCCATATCTTCAGCAGCAGAGGGAATGCCTGTATGTACTTGAAGTTCTTTCTGCCATACACCGTCTGCTGAGGGGGGATTCGGGTTATACCAAGTCCCGCTTGCATCGATGACAGCCTTCGCACGGTATGCTGCTGTTTTACCGCCTGATTTAGCATAGACAAGGAACGGCAGCTTATCCCTTCCAGCAGTTTTCAGCTTATCGACTCCCTCTCGAGTGACAGCAATTACTTCTGCACCATAGACAACATATGGAGCGATTTCTGGTAAAGCAGCCAGCGGTTGAAGATAACGGGCAACCAGTTCGCCTCCAGTCGGAAGCTGTGTTATATCCGGCGTTAGCCAACCATTACCCTCAAGCAGCTCCTTAGCTGCTTGGTCAATGTTATATTCCCAAGACGAGAATAAACGGACATGCTTCCATTCTTTAATAGTAGACCCTGCTGCTTCCCCCTTCTCCAAGATAAGAAATGGCACGCCATACTTTGCAAGATGTGCAGCTGCGGCAAGGCCCACCGGTCCGCTTCCGATAATAACGACAGGTAAATCATTTCCCATAAGATCTCCTCCTTATTATTTACAGCACGCTTGAGCCGCTGTTTCTTTTGGTCCCCTTAAGAGACAGCATAATTCTTCGGACAAAACATGATTCAAGTTTGAATGCTGCAAGCCATAGTAATTCCATGTCCCCCGCTTTTCCTTTGTGATCAAACCAGCATCCAGCAGGATTTTGATATGATAGGACAGCTTGGATTGCGCCATATTCAGCGCTTCAGTCAGATCACAAACACAAACAGACTCCTCTGGCGTTTGAGCCAGTAAATGTAACAGCTCGAGACGTTTACTATCAGCGAGCGCTTTAAACATACGCTCATAATCTTGCCATTCCTTCATCACAAGCACTCCTTACATCAACTTTTTTTGATGTATAGATTATAAATCAACTTTTTTTGATTTACAAGTATATAATGATTGCCTTATATAACATTTCGCTTATATACTAGCTTCGAGGGGAGGGATTGGATGTTAGGATTATCGACTGAAAAGATCACGGAGACCTTAAAGATTCTTCATGATCCAACTCGATTGCTTTTAATGAAACTGCTGACCGAAAAGGAGTACTGTGTATGTGAGCTGGTAGGTATGTTTGAAGTTAGCCAGCCGGCCATGAGCCAGCATTTGCGTAAGTATAAAAAAGCGGGTCTTGTATGTGAAGAAAAGCGCGGACAGTGGCGCTACTATTGCTTTAATGAGGCTTGTGAGCAACACATTTTAGTGGAGCAGATCATCGGACAGTTGGATGATAATGATGAACAGCTCATCAAACTGCGAAGCAAAGCAGAAGCAATCACTTGTTAAGTAGGGAGTTATTACACATGTTGACAATAGTCTTAGCCTGTATCATCTTTTTTGTAACACTTATTTTGATTATATGGCAGCCAAAGAACCTGAATATAGGATGGACTGCCTGTGGAGGAGCTATACTAGCCTTACTGGCAGGCGTGGTTGATTTTTCCGATGTATGGGAAGTGACCACCATCGTATGGAATGCTACCTTGGCTTTTGTGGCCATTATTTTAATTTCACTTATATTGGACAGCATCGGTTTCTTTGAATGGGCCGCTTTACATATGGCGGCAGCTGCCAAAGGACACGGCGTGAAAATGTTTGTGTACGTCTGCCTGTTAGGTGCTTTAGTATCCGCCTTCTTCGCCAATGATGGAGCAGCCTTGATCCTGACACCGATTGTATTGGCGATGGTTCGGGCACTCCGCTTTGATGAAACACTGGTGTTTCCGTTCATCATTGCGAGCGGGTTCATCGCCGATACAACCTCATTGCCGTTGATTGTAAGTAACTTGGTGAATATCGTTTCCGCCGATTTCTTCGGCATCACTTTCCTGGAATATGCATCTCGAATGGTTATTCCGAATTTAATTTCCCTGGGAGCAAGTATTCTTGTACTTTATTTATTTTTCCGTAAACGTATCCCTTCGACCTATGAAGTGAATTTTGTAAAACAGCCTTCTTCGGCTATTAAAGACCGAAAAATGTTTAAACTATCTTGGTATGTATTGGCATTATTAGTGATCGGCTATATGGTTTGTGAGTTTTTCCGTATCCCTGTATCTTTTGTAGCAGGGGCAATCGCAATCTTCTTCCTGCTGATCGCACGCCACAGTCCAGCCGTCGAAACAAGAGCCGTCGTGAAAGGCGCACCATGGAATATCGTCTTCTTCTCCATCGGTATGTATGTCGTCGTCTATGGATTGCGTAATGCCGGTTTGACAGATATACTCGCCGATGCCATTCAATATATTGCTGACCAAGGTATGTTCATCGGAACAATCGGCATGGGCTTTATTGCAGCCACTCTATCTTCCATTATGAATAATATGCCGACGGTCATGATCGATGCTATTGCCATATCGCATACTTCTGCTTCAGGAGCGATACGAGAAGCCCTCATTTATGCAAATGTGGTCGGTTCTGATCTTGGTCCGAAAATCACACCTATCGGATCATTAGCAACCTTATTGTGGCTCCACGTCCTTTCTCAAAAAGGTGTCAAAATATCGTGGGGCACCTATTTCAAAACTGGTATCATTCTAACGATACCCACGCTGTTTATCACACTGACTGGACTTTATATTTGGTTAATCATCATCCATTAAAGGAGAGATACAATGAAAATACGCATCATCGGTTCCGTTGCTGCCGGAACATCAGTTGCTGCCAAGGCACGCCGGAACAACGAAGAAGCTGATATCCGCATTTATGACAGAGACTATGATATATCTTACAGCGTCTGTGGCATTCCTTATTTCATAGGCGATGAGGTCGAGGATCTGGAGACACTGAATCCCCGCGATCCAGCTTGGTTCAAGAAACGTTACAACGTCGATATTCAAACGAGACATGAAGTCACAGACATAGATCATGATACAAAGACCTTAACCATAAAAAATCTGGATACTGGGGAAACGCTGACAGATACGTATGATATCCTCGTCTTCGCAACTGGTGCCAGTCCATTGACACCAAATATCGAAGGCACTGAGCTGGGACATGTCTTCCACATTCGAACCATCCAGAATGCCGGTGCAATCGATCAGTTCATCGAATCCCGCAAGCCGAAAACAGCTACAATCATCGGCGCTGGCTATATCGGATTGGAAATGGCCGAACAGCTTACCCATCTAGGGATTGAAGTGACCATACTCCAGCGCAGCAATCAAGTGATGAAGCATCTGGATAAAGATATAGCCGATCGTATCACGGACACGCTGAAGGCACATGGTGTGAATGTGCTGCTTGATCAGGAAGCTGTCCGCATTACCGAAACAGAGATCATTACTTCCAAGGGCGATACGATTGCTTCTGATCTTGTCTTCCTAGCTGTAGGAGTCAAACCAAATACAGCTTTGGCCGAAAAAATCGACGTTAAACTTGGAAAAACTGGGGCAATTGCAGTCAATGAAAAGATGCAGACCAATCTGCCGGATGTATACGCAGTCGGAGATGTGGCAGAGAGCTTCTCCGTCATTACAGGTAAGCCACTATACCGACCGCTCGGATCGACAGCGAATAAAATGGGACGCATTGCGGGTGATGTCATTACCGGAGGCAATTCTATTCACCGCGGTATCCTTGGCACCGGGATTGTCCGTGTATTTGAACTTGCTATCGGACAGACCGGCTTGAACGAACAAGAGGCTCTTGCTCAAGGATATGATATAGAGACTCTGCACAATATCAAACCTGCCCGCGCTGCTTATCTTGGCGGCAAAGAAATTATCATAAAAGCGATTGCCGACCGAGCAACCGGCCGCTTACTCGGAGTCCAGGCAGTAGGCGAAGAAGGTGTGGACAAGCGCATCGACGTGTTTGTTACGGCAATGACCTTCGGAGCCAAAGCAGAAGACCTGTTCCACCTGGACCTTGCCTATGCACCACCATTCAGCACGACAAAAGATCCCGTCATGTACACCGGCATGGCACTTGATAATGCCATCAAAAAACAAAATAAACTACTTACACCAAAAGAACTGCAGCACCGGATGGAAAAAGGAGAGTCCTTCCAGATCATTGATACACGGGCGAAAAACCAATACGATAAGTCACATATTCCAGATGCTGTGAACATCCCTCTGGCAGAGCTACGGAACAAAGCAAAAGACCTCGACCCGAAAAAGCCGATCCTCTGCTATTGCAATAGTGGTGTTACAGGAAATGCTGCGCAAAATATTTTACGCCAAATGGGTTTTGAGGAAGTATATAATCTCTCCGGCGGAAATAAAAATTATCAGGTGTACCGAAAGTAAAAGATGCCATATACGGCATCTTTTTTGTGCGAAGAATTAGTATCTACACATAGCGGTCACATGCATATGCTACAATCGACCAAAATTCAAAAGGAGGTAATGAATGGTATTCCTCATCCTCTTCGCCATATTCGCTGTAGTCATCCCAATCACCCTCTTGGTTATTCGGAAACAAAAAAGTACCACTTCGATTGAACATCTTACAAAATCAACGGAACAAGCTAAAACTGACGTAAGGAATTATATAAATGCGAACAGAAATAATGATGGCTCTTAAACTGAGCGCTATAACCGGGAAGGGCTGCGTTCCATACTCAGCCCCTTTCTAACTAATTATCAATTTTACTAATACTTCACTAAATAAAATTTGACTCCTTTTATAGTGAAAGAGTAGGTCTTACAATTAATTCACTTACATCGACTTCTGCTGGCTGCGAGATTGCATAAAGAATTGCATGTGCAATGGCAGAAGCAGGAATCGCTTGTCTTCGGTACTCAATCATAGCCTCACTTGCCTGTTTATCGGTAATATGATCAGCTAATTCTGATTCCGTTACCCCTGGTGCAATTACAGTTGTTCGGATATTATTCGTTGCTTCCAGTCGTAAACCTTCCGTGATGGCACGGACAGCATACTTGGTTGCGCAATAAACTGCTGCTGTTGGAGTAATCTCATATGCGCCTATTGAAGCTATATTGACAATATGTCCGCTATTCTGCTCTTTCATTAAAGGCAGCACTGCTCCGATACCATGCAGGACCCCTCGGATATTTACATCAATCATACGATTCCATTCAGCGATTTTCAGAGCTTCCAATTTAGATAATGGCATTACACCGGCATTATTTACGATGACATCGATTTTTCCGTGTGCTTCTATTATTTCATGTACTGTATGCTGCATTTGTTCAAAGTCTGTCACATCCAGTTGCTTATAATCTGCACTATATCCTTTTTGGCGAAGAGTGGATACGAGTGTTTCTAACTTATCTGTTCTGCGTGCTGCTGCTATCACCGTAGCGCCATTCTCAGCTAATAAATCAACAGTTGCTGCTCCGATACCGCTGCTTCCACCGGTGACAAGAACCACTTTATTCTTTATACTCATCCTTGTACCATCCTCTTTTTATTAATTTTCGTTAAGGAATCTTTAGCTATTTTCACGATACAGAACCATCCCTGCGTGATATAGAATTCCGTTTTGGAAATCTCCATCAGCTGTAAATCCTGTATCATCTTGATATTCAATGTGGTCACCTGTTATTTGATAATTACCTGTATAGGCGCATCCCACATTGCCGCGAGCTTCAACATAGCGTCCTTCGGGCAGCAGCTCATGCCTGATATAGCGATCTTTGGTAACCCAAAGCCCAGTATAAGAATGATCGGTTTTTTTCACATCTTCAGCTCCTTCATTTGTTCTACCATTAGTATCAGGGAAAGTTAACATGGAGTGGTAGCCGGTATCTCTTTGATTCTTGCCCTATCCTCCAAACCGATAAGCTCCACAAAAAGGAGGGATTATTCATGTCGCCAGAAGAGCACGTGCAATGTAGAGAAGAGGAGCTTACAAAGCTAGTCTCATCTTTCGCTGTCAAGGAAGGTACGAATCCAACATCTATCCATGGGTTGGAATTTATTCGATCTGCCAAGCCGCTGGAGCCTGTACATACTATGCATGAACCTGCATTATGCATTGTTCTGCAAGGAAGAAAAGTGGTCTCGATTATTGGAAAAGACTTCTTTTATAAGAAAGGGGATTACTTAATCGTAGCAGTCGATCTGCCTGTTATCGGGGAAATTCTAGAAGCAAGTGAGATGGAACCTTATTTATGTCTAAGATTGAATTTTAACATGATGCAGATTGCAGAGGTTTCAAAAGAGTATAAGCAGCATAGCACTAATAAAGATGTTTCCGAGCGCGGGATATTTGTAGATCAGACAGATGAAGTTATGCTGGATGCGATTATCAGACTCGTAAAACTGCTGGATACCCCTGAAGATACAGAAATACTCGCCCCCCTAATCATTAAGGAAATTCTATATCGCATTATGCAGGGAAAGCACGGTAACACAGTAAAAAGCCTTGTTGCCAAGGGGAGTAAATTATCTGAAGTGGCTGCTGCACTGGATTATTTAAAGAAAAACTTTTCCCAAGAAATAAAGATAGAGGCACTAGCTAAAACGGTAAACCTTAGCCTATCAGCTTTATATCATCATTTTAAACAGGTTACAACCATGACGCCGATTCAATACCAGAGAGCATTGCGTCTCCATGAAGCAAGGCGGTTGATTATCGGGAAAGATATGAGGGTTGCTGACGCTGCCTTTCAAGTTGGCTATGATAGCCCTTCTTATTTTAACAGGGAGTACAGGAAGATGTTCGGTAAGCCTCCAGGGAAAGATCGTAAAGAGAATATGCATTTCTATAATGTGTAGCCCAAATTTAAAAGAAAGCCATGTTTAACACTCTGCCTCTAGTACGTTATTTTCTCCATTCTATAAAAGTATCAGCGGATGACCCCTGATACTTTTTTCTAAGCTCCCCACCTGTTAAGGAGGGGGCATTTTTTACTATTAATTGACAGCAGCACAGTGCAACATGTTAAATTTAAAACACGAAACCAGACCGTCTGGACGGTTTTTGGGAGGCGAATCTTGATGAATAAAAGAGAACACATATTGCACACAACCGCACAAATGATTATGGAACATGGTGTAAGTCGCCTATCCCTTGCAAAAGTGGCGAATCAGGCAGGTGTGAGCAAAGGAGGGCTACTTCATTATTTTAAGACGAAGGATGAGTTATTTTATCAATTAAACGTACTCGCTATAGAAGAATTTAATAGCGAGTTTGAGCGATTAATTAAAGTAAATCCAGATGAGAAAGGTAAATATATAAAAGCGTATGCTCAAGCAACATTAAACGATTTAGAGTCGTCTAACGGCTCTGTTAACAGCAGTTTTGTTGCCTCGTTTACAGATAGTCCTGAAATAATGGAATTATGGAAGGGAGCTTACTTAGAATGGCAGCAAAAATGTAAGGAAGATGATTTAGATTGGAAAGACGTAGCTGCGATCCGCTTTGTTTGCGATGGATTATGGTTCAATAATTTATTGAACATTAACGATATTTTACCTTATAGCAAAGAATTACTGCAAAATTTAATAGATAATCTTGAAAAGGAGTAAAAATAAATGGCATATCTACTTTTAGCAGCCTCCATTATTTTTGAAGTTTTTGGGTCAACCATGTTGAAACTATCCGATGGATTCAAAAAGGTACTTCCAATAGTAGGAGTAATCTTAGGTTATGGCATCTGCTTCTATGCTCTTTCATTAACTCTAAAAGCATTGCCACTTGGACTCGTTTATGCCACATGGAGCGGTGTTGGTACCATTTTAACTGCAGTAATAGGAGTTATGTTGTTCCAAGATAAAATTACAAAGAAGGGATTCATTGGGATAGGGTTCTTAGTAATAGGTCTTGTACTAATGAACATTTCCAAATAGAAAGGAGAAGTACAATATGAAAGAGATAATGCTGTTAATCATCGCTATTTTTTTAGAAGTTATTGCATCAACAGCTCTCAAGATTTCGAATGGTTTTTCCATACTGCTTCCTAGCATTTTTGTGGTGGTTGGTTATCTTGGATCGTTTTACTTACTTGGACTTACTTTAAAAAGATTACCCTTATCGGTAACATACGCTTCATGGGCAGGTGGGGGTACAGCACTAACTGCATTAGTTGGGATAGTACTTTTTGATGAGTCTGCAGAAGTTTTAAAGTTCTTAGGTCTTGCTCTGGCAATAGCCGGTTTGATACTATTAAATACTCAAAATAAAGCGTCCAGCGAAACAGAATCATTATAAGCTTAGAGATTCGTACTCTAGGCTTTTTTGATTGATGCGATTTATTTTAGTTCTACGTTACATACTTTGTGGCGGTGATATACAAACCCGACTTAAGCTTATACACCTTAAAGATAGTCACAGTCCATTCATTCTGGTTTCCAAGGATATGACATGTTCCCCGATGAAACCAACTAGCAAACCTTTTAGCAGATTAGAGGAAAGTAGCTGTTGCTAACAGGAGCTGTCTTTTTATCGATCACTTTCGTCATCAGTTCTTTTTGCTTCTGCTCAATCTTTTATGAGTACAAAGGATATAAAGATATCTATGGCTATTCCGTTAACTTGCTTACGTTGATGGACCCCGCACTGTATCGCAAGTTGGGAGGCGGAAAGATATCTTTTCCGATCTACGTCAACCTACTTATTAAGTCCAAGGTACAGTATGAAGGCCATTCAAGAGCGTCTAGGACATAAAAAACAATGAACACCTGTATGCTCTCGTTACGAAGAAGATGGAGCCAGAGACAGATAATCCATTTGGTGAAGTTCGAGCACGAAAAAACTGAGTCGGGAGGCCGCCCACATATACAAACTATGTCATTACTAAAAAGAAAGCACAAAAAAACCTAGAAACACTGGATTTCTAGGTTTTTTCTTATAAGCTTCCTAGCGGACTTGAACCGCTGACCCCCACCTTACCATGGTGGTGCTCTACCGACTGAGCTAAGGAAGCAATGGCTCCACAGGCAGGATTCGAACCTGCGACCGATCGGTTAACAGCCGATAGCTCTACCACTGAGCTACTGTGGATCAATATCAATTATGTATACAAAAAAGAACTGCCTGGCAGTGTCCTACTCTCACGGGGCGAACCCAACTACCATCGGCGCTGAAGAGCTTAACTACTGTGTTCGGCATGGGAACAGGTGTGACCTCTTCGCTATTACCACCAGACAATTCAAGAATTCATATGGAATGAACCCTCAAAACTAGATAAGAAACTTTTCATGCTTTACATCTCATGCGTGCCAAGCACCGGAGTGCTTGGTCTTTGGCGTTGACTTACTAATGACTAGCGCTGCGGCTAGATCCAGCTCC
>NZ_FMZB01000015.1 GCF_900101385.1 Terribacillus halophilus | reverse complement strand
CACCGGTTCAAATCCGGTTGCCGCCTCCATAGAATATTTTATAACATGCCGGTGTGGCGGAATTGGCAGACGCGCACGACTCAAAATCGTGTTCCGTAAGGAGTGCCGGTTCGACCCCGGCCACCGGTATCACTAAATTACCGCATTGCCAAGCGGTAAAAGAGAGATCCTGACATAAAGTCAGGGTCTTTTTTTATTATCTTGATGTGAAGATATTGAAAGAGGAATGAAGAAAAATAGTTCCGCATTATACCCTTACTTTTCAACTAGCTACATATGGTTTCTTTCCTATACAAAAAGAACATGCCCTCGTAAAATAAGCTGATATTTTACGAGGGCAGCCTTTTGATAAAGCAAAACATCTTATCTTAATCGTGTGTGTATATAAACCAACCAGCTAATTCCCAGCGATATCATAATGATACCAGACAGGTAGTAGATGGAGTTAAGGCTATACATATCCAGCACGATAAAAGCTAACAGAGGACCAAGTGCAGCTCCAATGTCAATAACAATTGTATAAGCAGTCATCACCTTTACTTTATCGGATTTAGCTGCAGCTTTTACTGCTAGAGCATCAGTGGTTGTCACAAAAAGTGTGGAAACCATCTGAAAAAATAGAAGCAAAATAATTAAAACGCCGACAGTCTTGATGCTGACTAAGGTACTAATAATGATACCCCCAGCAAAAAGCGGAAATAAGATCACGTGTGCGGGAATCTTTCTTTTATCTATTAAAACTCCAATCTTTGGAGCGATAAAAGGATCCCAAGCCCAGCGCAAAGCTTGTATGAAACCAGTAAGCGTAGCTGCTCCAATAGTTACGTGCAGAACTGTCCATTCTGCATGATAGGCATCTTCAATCAATCTGCTTAAGGTTGACGCGAATAGACCGAATACAATGAATCCCATCACCGCACCAGTTATAAGGACCAATGTAATATAAGGGTTAATCCATTCTTTTACATGTGCTTTGTCTTGTATTTGTTTAGAGTTGTTTTTTGTACTTGGCACAAAATATATAACAGCGGGTATTGTAAGTATGCCTATGAGAGAAAACAACGTTGTCACCATTTTAATGGAAGACTGATCAACCAAGATTCCACCTGCAAGCATGCCAACTAGGCCACCCAGACCCCATAAGCCATTGTAAAGTCCGACATTTTTCCCATGGTTGGCTTCGGTCGTAGTTTCAATGACGGTCAGATAACCACCTATCCTTAGAAAAGACCATGCGACTCCCCATAATGCACGCATGGTGAAAAGGAGCCAGAACTCTTTAAAGAAACCATAGCTGGCTGTTGTAAAGACTGCAATAATCAAAGAAATCAAGATACCAGTCCTCAACTGGAAGCGCTGATAGAACATCCCGACTAATGGATTTATGGGCAGACGGATAAAACGGTTGATGGAAAGCAAGAGGCCGACTTGCCAAATAGAAATCAATCCGAATTCTTGCCATTGAAGGGGTAACACAATAATGAACAAAGCATCCCCGAGTAAAGCAATAGCTGTGATTAGTGCAATTCCGATTACTTTATTTTTTGATGGATTCATAGATTTTGTTTTCCCATCCATTCAAGTATGTGCTGTTGTGCCTGGTATAAAGATTGGTTTCGATGAAGGAAGGGGGATAGACTATCTTCCTCAAAATCAGAAAGAGCCTTTCCGTCGCTAAGCAAAAATATATCACCGTATCCTCGGATATCCCTTTTGCTGCTTGTGGTAATCCATCCATGCATGCTCCCATGACAATCGGTCATTTCTCCATTGGGAAATAATATCGCTACACTGCTTGTGAAATTTGCCCTTCTTTTACTTGAAGGAACATCTTCCAGCATGCGGAGAAGCTCGTTGGCTCGATCTTTATCTGTTCCAGGGAAAAAGCGAGCAGTTTTTACGCTTGGGAAACCATTAAGGCAGTCTACCGATAATCCTGAGTCTTCTCCTAATATAATGTCATTTGGGTAATGTGCCTTTACTGCTTCAACCTTTACATGTGCATTGCCGCTAAAAGTAAGTTTACTTTCCTCAACATCATGGATGTTTTGTGCAATGACAGTCGTATTTAAACGAATATTACTAAAAAAAGCTCTAATCTGCTGTACTTTTTCTTTATTCCATGAAGCAATTACCAATCTCATAAATTCACCCTCCTGCATTTTAGTGTACCTTTTGAAAAGAGGAAAAAAAGTGTATAATTCTCTTTAACTCTTTTCCCCTTTTTAGGAAGGTTGGTCTTATGACAATAATTGAGCATTATGAAATGTTATACAGAGAGTTGCACTGCACCGATAAAGTACTGGAAGTTAAGATGGCCGAAATATCGGATATCCTGTCCTGCTCTGTTAGAAATGCGAAGATAATCATTCGTAAATTAGAGGCTTTGCAATGGATTGAATGGGTTCCAGGCAAGGGGAGAGGGAATTGTTCAACAATTAAACTATTAAAAGATATGGACTCGATTATCACGGAGAAGGCAAAAGCCTTACTAAGTCCTAATAGCATTGACTCCTCCCTTCAATTTTTAATGAACCAACATGTAAACAAATCGGTACAGCAGGAATTTATAGATTGGGTTTTCCGTAGCTATCTTAATGAAGCAACATATGCAGAAGAAAATGAAATTGCAAAGCTTCAATTTCCATCGTACCGCCCGCTGCCGAGATTAGATCCAGCCAAAGTTTGCCGGCGTTCGGAAAATCATATGATGCGACACATATTCAGTCCGCTCGTTGTATTTAAAGAAGATGCAAACGAATTTCACCCTCATCTCGCTCATCATTGGAAACATAATCAAGACTATACCAAGTGGACCTTTTATTTACAAAAAGGAGTTCGTTTTCACAATGGTAAAGAGATGACAGCCGATGATGTGTGTTATAGTTTTCTTCGACATCGGGATGGATCATCCCCTTATCAATGGATCGTACAGAATTTATCAGCAGTTAACAGTCTCCATAGATACGCAGTCGAATTTTTGTTTCATAAGCCTTGTCATATCTTCTTACATTTAGCCTCTTGTTTAGGGGGAAGTATTGTGCCGGCAAGTAACGATAATGCTGAAGAAAAACAAATTGGCACTGGTCCTTACCGGATAGTTGAAAATAATGAAGAAAAATTAAAATTAAAAGTATTTGATGATTATTTCTTAAGGCGCCCATTTTTAGATGAAATCAACTTGTACTTTCTACCCGCACTCTATGATAATCATACTGTTCTTGACAGCCATATTAGCAATCAGGAAATGAATTTCTATCATTATCCCTATATAGGGAGAACAATACAGAGCTTCGAGGAATATACTTTTTTAGACAGGGGCAGCAAGTTGCTTACACTTAACTTACAAAAAGGATTACTTGCCGAGGATCGAATGTTAAGAAAGGCAATCTATCACTTTTTAGCACCTGAACAAATAATAAAAGACTTAGGTGGTACACGTTATAAAAAAGCATCTCGTCTTGTTGAAAAGTTTAAGAACGAAGACATTTTCACATCCAGAGAAGTCGGGAGGTCAGCACTGGCCAGCAGCAAGTATATGGGGGAAACCCTTACCTTAATGAGTTATCAAGGAGCTGGTAATGAAACAGATGCCAGCTGGATACAAAAAAAGCTGTTGGAAGAAGGTATAAATTTACACATATTGATCTGCTCATATGAACAGCTGCAAGAACTTCCCCTTGAAGAGTCGGATTTTCTTTTAGGAGAACATCTGACCTACGAAAACGATCTTTATACGTATTTGGCTGCTTTCAATGGAAACCATAGTTTATTGCGCTATCACTTACCGCAGAATGTCGTGTTTCGCTTACCGGAAATGAGTGAAAATGAACGAAGAACGATTCGCAGATTATGTGAATTGGAAGATGAGCTCAATGATGAATATGGGCATATTCACCTTTATAAGATAAAACAGTTTGCTTTTTATCCTAGTTATGTGAAAGATGTGCATTTTAATTCTCTTGGGTGGATTGATTTTACAAAGATTTGGTATGAGAAAGAAGATTAGACAGGATGTGCAACACATCCTGTCTTTGCTATTTAGTTTGAACATTAATATCTTTAGAAATTACTAAATTGAATTGACTGAAAACTACAATTATATTATCATTCTAACATGTTTGATATATTTGAATATTCTATATTCCGATATATGGAAAAATACATCAAGTAGTTAGGAGACTCTCATGTCGCAATTATTAGCATTAGTCATACTTACCCTTATTTTATTCATTGGAGATCTGGTTGCCGTGCGAACGAAAGCTTGGGTGCCGTCTGTCTTCGTTTGTGCGATATTATTTCTCTTAGGATATTGGACATTTTTCCCGAAAGATATCGTGTCGCTGGCAGGTGTGCCTCCAGTTGTGGCGACGATGATGATGTACTTATTGATTACCAATATGGGTACTTTGCTTTCCCTTAAAGAATTGAAAGTACAATGGAAAACGATTGTGATTGCATTGTCTGGTATTTTAGGTATCGTTGCTTTATTGATGACTGTCGGAACAGTGATATTCGGCTTCAACACGATGGTCGTGGCAATTCCGCCTTTAGTCGGCGGGGTGGTGTCCTCTTTGATCATGTCTGACGCAGCTAGTGCGGCAGGGCTTTCGTCGTTAGCTGTTTTTGCTATTGTCATTTACGTGATACAAGGATTTGCTGGCTATCCGATTACGGCTGTAGTGCTGAAAAAGGAAGGGAAACGACTGCTGAAGTTGTATCGGAATGGCGAGCTAAAAACAGATGTGACTGATAAGGTAAAAGAAGAAACGGCTGCCACTGTTGAAGCAGCTCCATCGCGATGGAGATTGCCTGATAAGTACAACACTGATTTCTTCAAGTTTTTCAAGCTGGCACTAGTTTCTTATGCGGCGTATCTTGTCTCCACTGCCCTGGCGCCAATTGTGGAAATCAGTCCGTTCGTGCTTTGTCTGTTGTTTGGGGTAATTGCTTCCAGTGTCGGTTTCCTAGAAAAACAGGCATTACAAAAAGCGAATGGTTTTGGAATTGCCATTTTAGTATTGATGTTATTCATCTTTGACGGTTTGAATCAGGCGACTCCAAGCATGATGCTTGAAATCTTGTATCCGTTAATCGGAACTATTGTGATAGGACTCATCGGGATGTATATCTTTTCCTTCATTGCCGGTAAGATTTTAGGAGTCAGCAAGAATATGGCATTTGCTGTTTCCCTGACGGCACTTTACGGTTTCCCGGCGGATTATATTATTACAAACGAAGTAATCAAGTCTTTGACCGAAGATGAAAAGGAAAGAGAAGTATTAACGAGCCGTATGCTTCCGCCGATGCTTGTCGGGGGGTTCATCACAGTCACCATCGTATCAGTTGTATTAGCAGGAATCTTCGTCGGTTTCTTATAATGGAGGTATGGAAAGAATGAGTGAAATAAAGGAACGTATTGAAAAACACATCGAGGCATTGGAACAGTTTACCGCCACACCTGGCAATGGTACCACTCGGCTCACATACAGCGGGGAAGATTTACAAGCCCGCAATTATATCAAAGAACAAATGCAAGCATCCGGTTTGAAAGTAGTCGAAGATGGTTTTGGCAATATATTCGGGAAGCTGGAAGGTACCTTACCGGATGCTCCCAGTGTAATGATTGGTTCACATTTTGATTCTGTGCCAAATGGAGGGGCATATGATGGTCCTGCTGGAGTAGTGGCAGCTCTTGAGGTGGCGGACCTTTTTAAAAAGAATGGATTGAAGCCAACATACCCGCTTGAAATCGTGGCGCTAGTGGAGGAAGAGGGATCACGCTTTGGCGGCGGATTGATGGGTTCACGAGGAATCACTGGTTTGCTGAGTGAAGCTGATTTTAACAGTTTAAAGGATAGGGATGGGATCTCTACAGTAGAAGCAATGCGGAAGATAGGCTTAAACCCATCGCTGCCAAAAGGAAGAGATCCAAAAACAATGAAGGCTTTTCTTGAATTGCACATTGAGCAGGGGCCAATATTAGAGGAGAAAAGCATCCAAATCGGTGTTGTTGAAGCAATTGTAGGTTTGACTCAATATGAAGTGACAGTGAAAGGGCAGGCGGGACATGCTGGAACAACTCCAATGGACCGCCGCGCAGATGCTTTGGTTACTGCAGCAAAAATCATCAGTCAACTGCCTGCACTCGCGATTGAAGAAGGAAATGGTACCGTACTTACGACAGGACGTCTTCATGTCTTTCCCAATGGAGCAAATGTTATTCCAGATAAAGTTGTATTTACGGTTGATATCCGATCCGGAAATGAAGAAAACGTGCAAAACGTGATTGTGAAAATGAAGGATTGCATAAACGACCATCAAGGGAATGGAATTAAGGCCCTGGCTGAAGAGCAGCTTTACATTCAGCCTAAGTTGCTGAATGAAAATATCAGAACACTATTAAAAGAAAAGAGCAGTATGAGTGATGCTTCCTATTGCTCCATCAATAGCGGAGCGGGACATGATGCGATGATCTTTTCTGATTTCACCGATGTTGGGATGTTATTCATTCCAAGTAAAGCCGGGCTGAGTCACTGTCCGGAAGAATGGTCGGATTCAAGGGATATAGCTAAGGCGACGGAGATATTCTATGAGGCAGCGAAGGAATTGACGGAGGCTGAATGAAGATGTTCAGTTAAGGCATGGCCTTAACTGAACATGCATATTAATAGTAGAGCTAGGCACCATCTAATTGGTACCTAGCTCTTTTTTAGGTGATTTTTTCTATTATTTACTTTGTATCCATCCAATCAAATACGCTGCGATTCAGCTTTCCAGCACCGGCACCATCAGATGCAGTGAGTTGATTAATCAAGTTCGCCGGGTCGTCTGTACTATAGCTGTATGGAAGTTTGCTGAATCCATTCCAGGAGAAGGTGATCGCCGGCGCCGGCTCCGGAGCCAGCGGACTTCCGCTAGTTGTACTGTCGCCGCGGAATGTATCGCCGTCATTACTGTAGATCGTATCCAGCGCTAGTATTTTTCCGGTATAAGAACTATCGGCGGCATCCTTCTGATTGTTTTTCATCGGCTGTGTGACATCCTTGATTACTGATTTCTCCAAAAGCAAGGCACCGCCTTCTGTGGAGATGGCACCATTATTTGTAACAGTAAAGTGATAGCCTTTCGATTTAATCGCTTTACTCATGCTGGATGTAATTCTGTTTTTGGCTTCTACAAGTCCTGTATTGTTCATGACGATATTGTAGGCATGGGCATTACCGCCTCGAAGACGCGGTATCCTATCCTGTATATTTTCGTAATAATTATGATGAAGCGTGATTTCCAGATCGGCATTATCAGATGCGAAGGATGAGGCTCCGATCAGATGGGATTTCTTTTGTCCGGCAGCAATATCGATGATATCGTTCTTGCTCAGGCCGACTGCACTGCTGCGAAGATATCCATACATTGGGTAGGACGCTTTATTCTTTTCCATAGCATTGATTTGCTGCGTCACCCAGCTATTGGAGCCCTTGTCATCCCCTTTGAATGCGGACCATGAAATGGTGACGCCATTGCTGCCTTTTTTAACATCAACAATTCCATCATAGGCTTTATTGAAAGTGCTATGGTCGATCCAGACTCCTTCGCTTGCACCTTCAATCGTGATGTAGTCCCAATCGTTCCTATCATAGTCTCCTTTTGTGGATTCATCCCATTCCCAGAGCTCATCAAATTCCAAATTGCGTATGATGATGTTTTTGCTTCGTTTGATGATGATGCCCGCGTGTTTTATCTTGGAGCCATTCTTTGAGAAAATCGTCAATCCATCGAAGCTGTCGATTGCAAGTTTGCTTACACCGCTCTCTTTCAACACAGGATGTGTCAGCGGTGTATTATGCTGAGAGAATGGCGATGTCTTGGCAGAAGAAGGAAGTTCATTCCATCCCAGATCCAGGTCATTCATGATTTCGATAACTTTTACATTGGAGCCTTTTTTTAATGCTTTGGCAAGATCGGTCGCATTATACACTTTTTTGTACGCTGGATCGGTCTCTTCCAGCACACCGCCCCCTGTTGTACCTTGGGCAAAGCCTGTCAAGTTATAGTTGTTTTCTGCGTGGACAGTTTGATTGAATGGCAGCGTACTTAAGATCACGGCTAGACATGCCCAGATCATCCACTTTATCACTCTTTTCATCGTATTTCCTCCTTATGAAAAATATGTAAAATAAGTAAATTACAAATATTAAGTTACCATAATATGTGTCGGGCTAATACCACTTTTTCTAAATTGCATATATATAAATAATACAAATGTCATAAATATATGGTTCTTTATTCCATTTAATGGTCCGATGTTAATCATTTTGTAGATTTTTAAATATTTTTAGATATTCACAATCTCTTAATGATAAATTAATAGTAATTCTCTACACTGATAGAGAAGAGTCGACAAATGCAGCAGGGCAGATATTTGTATAATCTGTCGACTTTATTATTTATTTGGGGGTATCTAAAATATGATGTATAAGAAGCGTTTAAGATTTTCGCTGAGTGTTGCTGCAATTATTACAATCCTATCATCAATTGTTTTACCTACTAGTACATACGCAGATGATGGGAACGGAGAAAACTTCTCGTTGACAATCATGCATATGAACGACACACATGCACATGTGGAGCCGCTGCCGAATATGATTACTGCGATTAAGGAAGTGCGTGCGGAAAATCCGGATGCATTACTATTCAACGCAGGAGATGTTTTTTCGGGAACACTTTATTTTAACCAGTTCAAAGGACAAGCTGATTTGGCACTTATGAATATGATGGATATTGATGCGATGACGTTCGGGAACCATGAATTCGATTTGGGCTCCAGTGAAAATGGTCATAAGTCGCTATCTGCGTTCATTGCAGGAGCTAACTTCCCATTCGTCTCTGCCAACGTCGATTTTTCTGGGGATGCTTATGTTGGAAACAAGGTGAGTAATACGTTCACAGAAGAAGCACAGGATAGCACAGTGTATGACGGTATGGTGAAAGAAATAAACGGGGAGAAGATAGGTATTTTTGGGCTGACAACTGAGGAAACACTGGAAACTTCCAGCCCGGTTAACGCAAAAATCTCCAATTACGCTGCAGAAGCAGAACGAGCAGTATCTGCTTTTGAGGAAATGGGCGTAGACAAGATTGTGGCGCTTACCCATATCGGCTATGACAGCAACCCTGCAGTGGGTAATGATCTGATGCTGGCAGAGCAAGTCGATGGCATCGATGTCATCGTCGGGGGTCATTCCCATACAAAATTGGAGCAGCCAACTGTAGTCAATACGGATGAAAACGGCGAGGCAAAAGATCCCACTATCATTGTACAGGCCTATCAATATGCTGAAAACCTCGGGGAATTAGATGTCGAGTTCAATGATCAAGGGCAAGTCGTAGGGTATGAAGGGCGTTTGATCGACGTCACGGAAAAGCAAGCAGATCCGGATGCAGTAAGTGTGCTTGCTTCGTATAAGAATGAAGTCGATCAAGTTTCCAACGAGGAAATAGGCGCTGTTGCCCTGAAACCTCTTCTGAATCCAAGACTTTCTGATAGTGACGTGAGTGTCCGGGCTGATGAAACAGAACTAGGTAACTTAATCACGGATGCGATGCTTGCCAAAGCACAGGAAAAAATGCCGGAAGTTTCGATTGCCATGCAAAATGGCGGTGGCATCCGTGCAGCAATCGATCAAGGTCCGATCACAGTCGGGGAAGTGATTGCTGTATTGCCATTTGGTAATGACCCTGCTGTCGTGCAGCTGAGCGGTGATGAAATAAAACAGATCCTGGAATACAGCGTCCATTTAGCTCCTGCAGAAAGCGGCGGCTTCCTGCAGGTTTCCGGCATGAAGTTCACTTATGATAGTACGAAGGAAGCAGGTTCCCGTGTTGTAAGCATACAAGTGAAAGATGGGGACGGGTATGCAGATATCCAGCCTGGTCAGATGTACGCTGTAACAACGAATAACTTCACAGCAAAAGGCGGAGATGGTTACGATGTATTTGCCCAAGCATATGCGGATGGCCGTGTGCAAGACCTTGGGGAAATAGACTGGGAGCAATTCCGTGATTATATGGTGGAGGACTTGAATGGTGAAGTGAACCCGGTCATTGAGGGACGTATTACGGATCTGGAAGGCAAAGAGCCGGAGCCGACAGAACCACCAGAGGAACCGAAAGAAGAAACTCCAGATCCAAATGGTGACGGTGATAAAGAGGAAAATCCAGGAGACGACAAGCCACAGGAAAATCCAAAAGATGACAATAAACCGAAAGACGAAGATAAAAATAATCAAGACGATAAAGACAGCACACCACCGCCAAGCAGCCAAAATAATAACGGCAACGGCAGCAACTCAGGTGGCAGCATTGTAAAAGTCTCTGATGACAAGACGAGCCCAATCAGCAGTGGAAATAAGCTGCCGAACACGGCAACGAACATGTATACGTACATGCTGGCGGGAGTGGTATTGCTGGCAGCAGGTGCAGGTCTCTTTATCATCAAAAGAAAGAAAGCGAAAGCTTAATTACAAATAAGGATGCTGCATGGCGCAGCATCCTTTCTTTATAACTGTTCAGCTTCTTCTTCTCTATTAACCTTATTTATCAAAGCTTCTTCTGCCATCTTGAATCCTTCAATGACGGTATCTTCCTCAACTTCAATCATGATGCAGCGTTTATTGTTGAAGACAACTTGCCGTACGTAACGCAGATCTTCCGGGCTGATTGCAATATTGGCAACCTTCGTTTTGATTTTGATGGATTTGGAATTGTACTTGGGCAACACACTGGTGGCTTTCATTTCATATTTCTCATCATCAATGACTTTTTGATAAGCGGTTTCCACTTTTTCTGGGGTCACGTCTTCTACGCCGCTCATTGTCAGGACGCGTTGGATATCCTGTCGATCAAGCTTTGGTGCTTCGTCTTCTTCATTCTCTTCTACTACACGATTTATTTCCTCATATACACTTGCAAGGGCGGAGGTATTAAGCTGATCGCCAGTGATATCTTTGACTATCTCTTCAAAGACGCTTTTATCATCTCTTGCTGTCATGATTTCTTCAGCATTTAAAACGTCCTCGATAAATGCGGTATCCGGCTCGAATGCTTTTGCTGTGGAGTACAGCACATGATTCACGTCAGCGGCGCTGTCGTTGAAGCAAGGGAACAAAAATCCTGTTAGCGGCGCTTGCAGGTTGATTACAGGGTTTACTGTGACATTGTATTTGAATTCTCTTTCCACATAATCAAATTCGAGTTCTTTCTTTGGTTCCTGTGTTTTATTGATGCTGCAAAGCAGGAATTGGTGGGAATACATCGTGTCATTCGCGTTTTCCTCTGCTTCCTCACTTTGCCGTTTCTGGGCTTTCAGGTATTCTGCCTTGATGAAGCTAATGACAACATCATGCTCATACTGCCTGTCCTGCAGCATCTTTGCAACAAGCTTCAGCATATCATTTGTCCATTCCTCGACATCATTCGTGAGCAGGCCGCGATGCAGGATGAATTGACTGCTGTCCTCTGCATCACGTTTGAATTTCAGTTCGAATAGTTTTTCATCCAGCTGTCCAGCCAGTACTTTTTTGAAATTGCCAAGGAAGAGCTCCTGCTGGTCTTCATCCAGCATACCGAATGGCATGCTTTCGTGATGATAAATGTCGCTGGATTCTTTCATGATATATACATTGAATATATTTGAGATTTTGAGCTTATCATTGCCTTTTTTGAATTGTCTCCGGATAGTTGCGATGTCTTTTTTATTCATATCGTTTCCCGTTCCTTATTGATAGAGTGAAATGCACGTTCACTTATTTTAACATAGACATAGGGTGCGAAACGGGACTTTTATTGTTAGGTTTTGTTATATATTCAATTTGTTTTATGGATAATTATGTTAATGTTAGGGTGAATCTATTAGCTAAGGAGTTTTTTTGAATGAGGCATATTTTTTCTCTGGAGAATACAGAGGATTACAACGATTATCAACGCCTGACAGAGGAGTTCAAAGAAAAATTATCGGTCTATCAGCGTATATTGCAAACAGATTATCAATTGATCGACTTGCCAAAGGCGATCGTCTGGACAACTCCTGAACTGGCTACATCGGTGTTTTCTGAAGTGCCGATTCCAGCCTTTACGAATAAGGGTATCATCTATATGACGCCGGAGCTTACAGCATGGAAAAGACTTTTTATCGAGCAGCTTGAAGGACTTGATTATCCGGAAATAAAGGCATTCTATGAGCAGATCACCAGCAATCAAGTTCTGGCGATAGCAGGGCATGAATTAACCCATCATTCTGATTTGTTTTTGGATGAATTCGATGATGTTCGAGAAGACGGCATTTGGTTCGAGGAAGGCATGTGCGATTATTTATCCAGAAAATATCTGTTAGCAGAGCAGGAGTTTATGGATATCAGCAATATAGAATATAAACTGATAAATATTTTTAAAGACAAATACGGAAATCATTCCTTGGAGGATTTCGGCAGTAGTTCCTATGAGGGCAGCTTAACTAGTATTATGTACGATTACTGGCGGAGCGGTTTTACTGTTAGGTATCTGGTCGAGAAAAAGTTTGATAACAATGTATGGAAAGTATTTGAGCAGTATCACAAATGGGATAGGGAAGGACGCAAGGTTACATTATTAGAATACTTTGATGTAGCTAATCTAATATAATCTATCTGACATGTAAGAAAACAGGAGGATGTTAGCCCCCTGTCTTTTCATCATATCTATAGGGGGCTAGGTCGCTTGATAGGATGTCGAGCGCCGCTTGCTCTTTGGCAATCACCTCGCATCCTCGATCATCATATACAAAGAAGATGATATCCTTGCTTTTGTTGACAAAAAAGATATCTGGATAGCTGACATAGCTTTTGAATCTTGGTTTGAGAGGAGGAAAGTCTTCGTTGCATGCAGCTTGAAGGATAGCGGGAATCTGGATATCAGCTGGTTTACAACACAGGGAAAGCTGCTGGTATTCAAAAAGCTTTTCATCTTCCTCTTCGATTTCAAAAGGATAAGGCAAAGTCTGTACCTGAATCTGATAGAGCAAATCTTTCTTTTTTACATAAGGTTTCATCGTACGCGTTTTCTTTATTCTCGTATTTTTCATCTTATACAGATTGGCAACAAGATAGAGCTCATCATCTGCATCGAATAAACGGTTGAAAATAATCAATGTTTGATGATAGACGAGATGGAAGCGATCCATATTGAGCTGGTCATCGTCCAGCAATTGATGATATCTCCGCCGAGCTCCATATGAATGCCAGTATGCCAATTACCGTAAATACTAGGAACCAGTTCAAGGTCGGGAAAGCGGCTTACTAGATAGTCTTTTACATGCATACAACCACTCCTTATCTACTACCGCTATTATAGTCTATATTTTTAAATGGCAGGAGAGAAATATAAGGATATCCATTTTACTGTACCACATCCAAAATTAGAGAATTGATGGATACAGAAAATTTGAGAGGGAAAGGGATGGTAGCAGAGCGGTTAAACGAACTGGAAAAAGTGTGTGAGTTATCAAAGGCAGAGAGCTACGTTGACATGCTTGGTTCCTTTTTATGAAGCAAATGGCTATTGTAAAGTAGGTAGGGCGGATTCCGTCCATGCCGGTTTGGTTTGATTTTGTAAAAGCGATTTAAAGTGATTGTTCCTGTAAATAAGTAAACAGCCCACATTACGTGGGCTGTTTCACATTCGTCAGAGCTGCTTCCTTTGCACGAACGAGCGGAATGACTTCACGACCGAAGCGCTCCAAATCTTCTTCATAATGAAAGTGACCGGTCAGGACAAGGTCGACACCGATTTCTCTCAATCGGATGATTTGTTCGGCAACTTGTTCGGCTGTGCCAATAAGGCCGGTTTTGAAGCCATCATTATATTGGATAAGATCTTTATAAGAGGAGTCTGCCCACATGCCTTGTTTGGTGTGAGTTGCTTGGCCTGCATCCTTGACGGATTTCCGGAAACCTTCGACGGCTTCGTTATCGGCATGCGTGACAATATCACGAAGGAGGGATACAGCTTCTTCTTCTGTGTCCCGGACGATGGCAAAGCCGTTTACGGCAAATTTCACTTCGCGGCCTTCTTTGGCTGCCCGGGCTTTAACATCTTCAATTTGTTGCTTGAAGCCCTCCAGCGTATTGCCGTTCATAAAGTAATAATCCGACACGCGGGCTGCCATATCCCTGGCCACGTCTGAATTGCCGCCCTGGAATATCGGAATCTGATTCACCGGCTTTGGCTTTAATGGGGCATCCGTCAATCGATAAAAGTCTCCCCGATAAGTAGCTTGTTCTTCTTCCCACAATGACCGAAGCACGCGGATGAATTCCTCGGAACGTCGATAGCGTTCGTCATGATCGAGCCAATGCTCGCCGTAGCTGATGAATTCTTGTTTGAACCAGCCGCTGACGATATTGACAGCCGCCCGGCCGCCGCTGATATGATCCAAAGTGGCAAGCATCTTCGCGTAGACACCAGGATGCCAAAGCCCAGGGTGGACAGCGGAAATAAGGTTCAGTTTTTCTGTGACGCTTGCAAGGGCAGAAGCAAGCGTTATCGCCTCCAGCTGTTTATCCGCCCCATAGCTTGCGATGAAACGTGTTTGCAGCAAGGCGTATTCAAAGCCATTCTGTTCGGCGATTTGCGCGTAGCGTTTGTTCGCTTCAAAGCTCCAATCCGTCTTTTGCGGCAATTTGGAAATGACCAGCCCGCCGCTCACATTCGGTACCCAATAAGCAAATTTCACATTCTCTGTCATGTTTATCCTCCAATAGAGTTTGCTTATCAAGACGTATACGAAAACAGCCCTTCTCCATAAAAGAGAAGGGCCGCGGATATGTAACTGCCATCCGTACACGCTTCTCATCTTCAGGATTTATTCATCCTTCTGAAATTGGCACCGTGCTGTTTACAGTCGGTTGCCGAGGCTTCACTGGGTCAGTCCCTCCGCCTCTCTTGATAAGAAAACTATTTTTTTTGTGATTGTATCCAAAATCTTCAGACTTGTCAACCTAGTTTGTGCAATTGTTGGTTCGTTCTGTTAAGCTGAAGGAAGATAGACACTTTTGCTTATATAAGAGGAGGATAACCGATGAAGAAGATCATCAATCAGCCAGAGGATGTCGTCTTGGAAATGTGCCATGGATTGGTATTGGCGCATCCGGAACTCGAGTTATTGAAAAAGTACAAAGTGATTAAAAGGAAACGACCGCAAACGGATAAGGTGACGCTGATCAGTGGTGGCGGCAGTGGGCATGAACCTTCGCATGCCGGTTTTGTAGGAGAAGGTATGCTGGATGCCGCGATATGCGGTGATATGTTCGCCTCACCTTCCCAAATTCAAGTGTATCAAGCAATCAAAGAGACGGCGGGTGAGAAGGGCACCTTGCTCATCATTAAAAATTACAGCGGGGATATCATGAACTTCAAGAATGCAGCGCACTTGGCTAAGGAAGATGGGCTGGAAGTGGATTATGTAAAAGTGGATGATGATATCGCTGTGGAGGATAGCCTATATACAGTCGGAAGACGCGGTGTTGCTGGTGTTGTCCTTGTACATAAGGTTGCTGGTGCAGCAGCTGCCGAGGGACGCGACTTGCAGCAAGTAAAGACAGTTGCCGAGAAGGCTGTTTCCCGGACGCGCAGCATCGGCGTAGCCTTGACATCCTGTACCTTGCCTGGAGGCGAGCCGACCTTCGAACTGGCAGAGGATGAAATGGAGTACGGTGTCGGTATCCATGGTGAGCCAGGGATAAGACGCGAAAAGGTGCTGTCAGCGGATGAGCTGGCAAAACGCATGGTCGATGACTTGCTGAAAGAGGGGCAGCCTGAAGAAGAGGCAGCATTGCTGATCAATGGATTCGGCGGGACGCCATTGCAGGAGCTGTACTTGTTCAACCAGTCAGTCAATCGGGAGCTGGCAGAGCGCAATATTAAATTAAACCGGATATTCGTCGGCAATTATATGACTAGTATCGATATGGCCGGTGTTTCGGTGACCATCATGTCGCTTGACGATGAGTTGCGTACATTACTTTCCAGCCATTCAGATACACCTGCTTTTAAAATCGATGGACCACTGGAGCAGCCGGCGTTTGATGAGTTGGAAGTATCAGGTGGAGATGCGGATGCTTCTTTCCACGTGGAAACAGACAGCTCGTATGCACAAGTAAAAGAAGATTCCATCACGCTGGAAAACGTCGTTTACTTAATTGATAAAATGAGTGAAATCATCATTGAGAATGAAGCGGCGTTCAATAAGCTGGATACGCACGCAGGAGATGGTGATTTTGGAAATAGTGTGGCAAAAGGCTTCCGTCAATTGAAACGGGAGTGGAAGCAGATTCTCGATCAAGACAATCTGACAATTGCGAGCTTCCTCGACGGTGCTTCCATGGTGATCATGGAGCATTGCGGAGGTGCATCTGGCCCGATATGGGGCGGTGCTTTCCGAGCTGCAGGGAAAGCGGCAGAAGGCAAGCAGGAGCTTTCTGTAACGGAATTCGCTGATACGCTGCAACGTGTTGTAGCAGCTATTCAGGATATTGGGGAACGTTCCTTCGGCCGCGGTGCGGAAGTGGGCGATAAGACATTGATCGATGCTCTTGCTCCATGTGCAGACAGCTGGCAGCAGAGTGCGGCTTCTGGTGAAGATGTGAAGACTGCCTTTCAAAAAGGTGCTGAGGCTGCAGTTGATGGTGCAAGGAAGACAAGGGAAATTGTTGCACGGATGGGACGCGCCGGTACGGTGGGAGAGCGCAGTCTAGGTTATCCGGATGCCGGGGCACATGCTCTTGGAGTCATCTTTACCAAGTTGGCGGAAAGTCTGAAGTGAAGGATGAAAAGCTGGTTGGCTGTGGGTCCACAGCCAGTTTTCATTGAGGCAAGAAAGTTATAAATAAAAACTATATGCGTATGAAGCACTTATCATGTTGGAAAGAGCAAGTGATTGTTATATTTTGGGTAGGGAATCGAAAGGAGCGTTATAGATGATAGAAGGATTATACGAAGCACATTTACCTGTAAGCAATCTGAAGAAATCTATTGAATTTTATGAAGGACTTGGACTCGAGCTTTCCCATATCCATGAAGATAGATTAGCTTTCTTTTGGATCAAAAAAGACCATAGCTGGCTCGGTCTCTGGGAATCGGATAAAGCAGAGCTTGAATATCACCCGTCAATCAGACATGTCGCATTTCAAGTGAGCTTGGAAAATTTGAAGCATGCATCTGGATGGTTAAAAGAGAGAGGATATCAGCCAAGGGAGGCATTCGGTTTTGGTCCTCATGAGCCATTTGTGATGGCTCATGATGGAATGGCACATGCGAAGATCCACTTCAATGATTTGGATGGAAATAGTCTG
The DNA here is from genome assembly GCF_900101385.1 of Terribacillus halophilus. Taxonomy (GTDB): domain Bacteria; phylum Bacillota; class Bacilli; order Bacillales; family Amphibacillaceae; genus Terribacillus; species Terribacillus halophilus. The sequence goes on along the minus strand of NZ_FMZB01000015.1, from coordinate 36,929 downwards.
GAGCTTATCACGAAAATAGCAAACCCAAATAATGTAACTGCAAGAATGTATTTGAGTGAATGGGAGAAAATCCACGCCTGATTAATCCGCAGGAATGTCATGCAGTGATAATGAAGGAGGAGTGAAATATGGCAAATCAATTATTGGAAGCTATATCCATATCCCGTCCAATCATCCAAGCTCCAATGGCAGGGGGCATCACGACAGCAGAATTGGTTGCTTCTGTATCTGAAGCGGGTGGCTTGGGAATGATCGGTGCCGGTTATCTGGATGGTGAAAGCACCCGCCATCAAATACAGAAGGTAAAAGCAGGGACCAACAAACCTTTTGGCATCAATTTATTTGTTCCGACGCCTTATAAAATTGAAATAGATTTGATTGAGAAAGCACAGGAAGCGCTTGAGCCCTTTCAAAAGAAACTGGATACATCAGTGGTAAATGAATTCACTTCCTATGAGCAAACCTTGGAAACTTTTTATGAACAGGTAAATGTTGTGATCGAAGAAAAGGTACCGGTTTGCTCTTTTACTTTCGGAATTCCTGCTCCTGATGTGATTCTTTCAATGAAGCAAAAAGGTATCTATACGATCGGCACAGCAACCACTTTAGCAGAGGCACTTGCAGTAGAAGAGTCAGGAATGGATGCTGTTGTCATGCAGGGCAGTGAAGCCGGCGGCCACCGCGGCAATTTTCTCGCTGATGTGGAGCAAAGCATGATTGGGTTGATGGCACTCATTCCGCAAACTGTCGACCAAGTGAAGATCCCAGTCATAGCTGCAGGAGGCATAATGGATCGCCGCGGCATCAAGGCAGCTCAATGTTTGGGTGCCCAAGCCGCACAACTAGGTACGGCATTTTTAACTTGCAAAGAAAGTGGTGCCAATGAGATCCATAAGCAAGCTATCCTGCAGATGCAGCAAGAGGACAGGACGACATTGACGAGAGCTTTCTCCGGGAAATCTGCAAGGGGGATTGAGAATGACTTTATCCGTGACATGCGGGAGGTTGAGTGGGAATTGCCTGACTTCCCTATCCAGAATACCTTGACAAAATCCGTTCGCTCCGCAGCAGCACAGAACAACGATAAGGAAGCAATGTCCTTATGGTGCGGCCAAAACCCAAATGCCGCAGAGCCTATCACTGTTTGGGAACTGATGCATAAACTAGTGGACGAAGCATAAAAACGATAACAGGATAATAGGTGATAGTCTTGGATAAATGGTTGGAATGGGCAAGAAGAATACAGGCAATCTCCCAGGCAGGATTACATTTTTCAAAAGATGTATTCGATCGGGAGAGATATGCGGAGCTGCAGCAGCTTAGCTCGGAGATTATCGCAAACTACACAGGGCAGTCAGCAGAGGAAGTCAAAGAAATACTTGCAGCCCAAAAGGGATATCCTACTCCGAAATTGGATATACGCGGTGTTGTTTTCCAGGATGGAAAGCTTCTCCTGGTGAAGGAGAAGATGGATGAGCGCTGGTCGCTGCCGGGCGGATTCTGTGAATTAGGGCTGTCGGCCAGTGAAAATGCGGTAAAGGAAATCAAAGAGGAGTCGGGATACGACGTTGTGCCGAAAAGACTTTTAGCGGTGCTGGATTCGGATAAGCATACCGACAAGCCGCAAATGTTTCACTACTACAAGATTTTCCTGCAATGTGAGATTGTCGGCGGAGGGGCGCAGGAGAGTGTGGAGACGAGTGAAATCGGATTCTTTGATGAAACGGAACTGCCACCTTTGTCCTTGAAAAGAAATACGGAAGCACAAATCAACATGCTGTTTGGATTTCTGCATAATCCCAAAAAAGAAAGCGTATTTGACTAGGACAAAAAGTTATATGCACCAAAAGGTTGGAGGTGAAAAATATCACTACTGTCATTTATATGGTCAGACATGGCGAATCTCCCAAGGAAGGTAACGAAAGAACGAGAGGTTTGACTGAAATAGGAAAGCTGGACGCATACAGGATAACCGAATCCTTGAAAGGGGAAGAGATAGAAGTTTTTGTTTCAAGTCCATATAAGCGGGCAGTCGAAACAATCCGTGATTTGGCGGAACATGTGGGTAAAAAAGTGATTGAAATGGAGGATCTTCGAGAACGTGTCTTTGTCTCTGGTGAAAAGAGGATATCTGACGAAGAATTGATTCCTCTGTTGGAGAAGTCTTTTGCGGATCCAAGTTTCGCCTTAACTAGAGCAGAGTCGAATGCTGCTTGTCAGAACAGGGCGATAGCGGTACTGAAGGATATTCTGAGTATCCATAAAGGGAAAAAAATTGCGATTGCTACGCATGGCGCAATCATGACATTAATGATGGGGTACTATGATAGTCGATATGATTTGGGTTTCTTATTACATATAACGAAGCCTGATATATATAAGATGGAATTCAATGGCCATGAATTGTTGTCAATTAAAAAAGTGTGGCAGAAGATCAAACCTATTAACCATTATTAGGGATATAAATATGAAAATAATCGTTATTGGTGCAACAGGGGCAATAGGAAGTGAAGTAATCAAAAAATTAGACAATTACCATGAAGTGATCAAGGTCGGCAGTAACAGCAGTGATTATCGATTAGATGTAACTTCTCCTCTAGCAATTGAAAAGATGTTCAAGGGGATACAGAACATAGATGCTGTGTCAGCGCTACAGGATCTGCTTCTTTCAAAAGGCTTGAAGAAAATGACCCCGGAAGTGAATGCGGTAGCTGTTCAAAGCAAACTTCTCGGACAAATCAACTTAGTTTTGATTGGTCAGCATTATCTGAATCCTAACGGAACTTCACTTTGACAACTGGTGTCGTGAAGGGATTGTACATGGAGCATCGGCTGCTATGGCAAATGGCGGGGTGGCATCTTTTGTAAAATCAGCAGCAATCGAGTTAAAGAATGGCATACGGATAAATGCTGTAAGTGCGAATATTGCGGAAGAATCTCTAGTTAAATATGGTGCCTTCTTGAAGGGATTTACACCAGTCCCCGTCGATCACATTGCCAATGCATACATAAAAAGCATAGAAGGTTCCCAAACCGATCAGAATTACACCATATATTAATACGCTATAGTATACTGGCATCTATTAACAAAGATAGAATGCGTATAGTTAAACGAAACAGCATGCGTCTATATTAGATTGCATGCTGTTTTATATTTGGATAACAATGAATTTCCTGATATCCTGCGGTTATACACTGGCATCCTTTTTCTCCTTCCATAGTATGAATCCAGCGCACAATAGAGATACGAGAATTGGGATTAAAATAAATGATCCAACGAATGGGTAGGCACAAAGGCATAATATACAAGCCACCCCAGCTAGTATTTTCCCCTTTGCATTATGTATTAACCTTACTCCAGCGGCCGTACCAATTACATAGGTTGCTATCGCTAATGAATTAGGTATATAAACAAGTTGATTCAATCTGATATCAAAAACAAAACCCAATACTAAACCGATGATTGCAATAAAGCCTACTAATAGAATCGAGCGACTTGGGGTCGAATATTTATCATGAACATAATCCAACCAAGAAGGAGCTAGACGATTGCACGATAAAGAATAACCTAAACGGCTTATACCGGCAATAAAAGCATTGTTTGTTCCTAAACAAATAAGGAATGCAAGTATTGCAGTTGTCCACGAGCCGTCTAGTCCTGCTGCTTTCTCTATAACTTGAGCGATTGCAGCATTATTCATAGCTTCATTGATCGTTACACCATCTCTTGAATAAGAATCGGTACCTACTACTGATAAGGCTACACCTATATATAATATGCCAATGATAAAAATAGCACCCCACGTCGAGATCATGATATTTCTTTTTTTGGGACTTTTAAATTCAGGTGCCAGGCTAGCAATGGCTTCCCAGCCAAAAAAAGACCAAAAAATAAGCATGGCAGACTGTCCGATAGGAATAATGCTGTCTCTTGCATTTGTGAAAGCAAACGTGATATTTTCCGGAACTATGGTGGGAATAGCAATAATTATAGTAGATACTAGAATGAGAAACGTCAGTCCTGCTAATGTCAACTGGATTTTGCTGCTAGATCCTATACCAATGTAGTTTCCAATTATTGCCGTCAGGAGTAGTATCGCTGCTATGATATATGCAAAATAGTGCGGTAAATCAAACGCAAAAACAATATACGTACCACCTGTTAATGACACGATTATTTGTCCTGTACTTCCTGCGATGAAAAACATCCAGCCGGAGATTGCCCCTATATGGTAGCCGAACGCTTTAGTGGCGAAAGTCATTATCCCTCCGGAACTTGGATATTCAATTGAAAGATTGGCAAATGTACAGGCTAATGGGATACTTAGAATTGCCATTGCTATCCATGAGATCAGTGCAGCAGGGCCAGCGATCCCTGCTGTCATGCCAGGAAGAATTAATATACCTGAACCTAATACAGCACCAATATAAAGTGCCATGCCTTGATAAGATGAAATGGATTGTTTAAAAGGTGTTGTCATATTCATTCGCCCCTTTATTTTGTATAAACTAAATTATAGAAGGGGAATTGAGATTTATATATGTATAAATGCATAATATAATTGATTAATGTTTTCATTTATGCATAAAATATAGAGAATTAATATTCAAAGATGAAAGAGTGTGGTGGATGGATAATATCGATCGTAAGATGTTGGAGATTCTGCAGGAAGATAGCCGTATAACAATCATCGATTTGGCTAAGAAACTTAATTTAAGCAGACCAAGTGTAAATGAGCGTTTCCGACGGTTACAAGAAAAAGGAATAATAGAAGGATTTACGGCTCGTATCTCTCATGAGAAGATTGGGAAAGGCACGCTTGTTATCATTCAGATTGGAAATCTAAAAGTGGTTTGCCACAAATTTGAGGAGATAGTGAAAGAAGAGAAGGCGATTCTGGAGTGTCATCGAGTAACAGGATCAGATAGTTATTTTATGAAAGCAGTAGTTTCTTCCACAAAGGAATTAGAGGAGCTCGTAGATCGACTTGTTCCATATGGACAGTTAAATACGTCGGTCGTGTTATCGTCCCCAGTGTCTAATCGTACGTTACTTCCAGAAGATGAATTTTTACATAAGAATTAACAATTTTAACCCGATCCATTTTCATTTCACCTCCATATCAAAATGTAAAAAGTATTTGACACTTTTTGCTGCAGGATTACTTATTGAATATAACGAATGCAGAGGAGATTCTGGCATGAACGCCGTGTATGGAACGAACCGCATGTTTTATGAGGATGTACGATGGTTTTTTGGAAAGGCTGGGTCTTCTTTTCAATAACCGTACCACTTTCACTGTTATGGCGCCCTCTTGGATTATTCATTGATTTTAAAGATACAGAGGTACTTGTCACCATTTGGGGGCCGATTTATTTTTTTATTGGTCAATTTGTAGCGATAGGGTTCAGATCTGTTTTGCCGATTGCTGTGGGGATGGGAAGCACAAGAAAGCAATGCTTGAAATCACTCTATATAATCGGTACACCTGGTATAGCAGTAAGTCTGTTCCTGGTGAATGTGTTATTTATTCTTAGTGATTTTGGAATTGTCAGCATCAATATGATGCATATTGCAAGTTTCTTTTTAGAAGATTACCCGTTTCTTAGCTTCTTTTTGATAGATTTAGCCATAGCTTGCTTTCTATTCGGGATACTTTTGTTAATCTCCTGTATCCATTATTGCCTAGGCTTTGTTCCGATGATCATTTCTTTGACGATTCTGGGTGTATTGATTGCGTTCCTTGGCATTATGGATCCGCTGATGGATTGGGTCGTGGGATTAGAGCCAGCAGCCTTTTTTGCAATGGCAGGTGGATTGGGTTTACTCTCGATAGCCAATATCGTTTCCAATCATGCTCAACGCTCCTTTGGAGAAGCCGGCGAGAAAATTGTAATGGTTTAATAAACGAAAAACCCCCCTTTGCGTAAGGGGGATTTTTTTGTATTACAGTGTAATCCTTGCTTTCTCTTCCGCACCAACAGGATAGAAGCAAGCCACTTCCTGGCCAGCTACACCGCGCTCTTGCGGAACAGGAATGTTAGTCTTACAGAATTCCGTCGCTTTCGGGCAGCGGGTGTGAAACACACAACCGGATGGCGGATTGGCAGGGGAAGGCAGTTCGCCTTTCAGTACGATGCGTTCCCGTGCTCGTTCTTTGTCAGGATCGGGAAGCGGAACAGCAGATAGTAATGCATTGGTATAAGGATGTTCGGCATGCGCCTGGAATGTTTCCCGATGGGATTTTTCCATCACTTTGCCAAGGTACATAACAGCAACACGGTCAGCGATATGATTGATGACGGATAGGTCATGTGCAATGAAGACATAGGTCAGATCCAATTTCTTTTGCAGATCCTGGAATAGATTGATCACTTGCGCTTGGACGGAGACATCCAGTGCACTGACAGGCTCGTCGCAGACAATCAGCTGCGGTTCCAGGGCAATTGCCCGGGCAATACCGATTCGCTGGCGCTGCCCGCCGGAGAACTCATGAGGCAGCCGGCTATAATGATCATCCGGATTCAAACCGACTAGTTCCATCAGTTCCTTGACGCGTGATTCCAGATTTTTGGTCTTTTTGTATGCCTTTAAAGGTGCGGCGATGCTTTCGCTAACTTTCATGCGCGGATTCAGGCTTGTATACGGATCCTGGAAAACCATTTGCATATTGCGGCGCAGCTCGTACAGTTCCTTGGAAGATGCATCAGTATATGGTTTTCCGTCGAAGAGGATATCGCCAGAAGTAGGCTTTTGCAATCCAACGATGCTTCTGGCAAGTGTGCTTTTTCCACAGCCTGACTCTCCTACAATACCTAATGTTTCACCTTTTTTGACAGTCAAATCAATACCATTCAAGGCCTTTACATGTCCTGTTGTCTTCTGTAAGACACCACTTTTGATAGGGAAATGAACATGTAGATCCTTGATTTCCAATAAAGCGGTCATGATAGCAGCACTCCTTTCTGCTCCGCTACAGCTTGTTTTTCTTCATCGAACTGCTGTTTGCTGAGAACACAAGCAGCAAAGTGATCTGTTCCGCATTCTGAGAGTGGAGGATCGATCTGAAGGCAAGCATCTCGCGCGAATGGGCAGCGAGGATGGAAATTACAGCCTGTTGGCGGTTGTATCAGATTCGGCGGATGGCCTTCGATATGCAGCAGACGTTCGGAGCCGGCTGCATCCAGTCTTGGAATCGAGCGCAGCAGGGACCATGTATATGGCATGGCCGTATCATAAAAGATATTTGCTGTACTGCCGGACTCGACGATTTTTCCAGCATACATGACAAGGATCCGATCTGCTAGATTTGCTACGACGCCAAGGTCATGGGTAATCATGATGATGGCTGTACTATACTTCTTTTGGATCTTTTTCAGTAGTTCAATGATCTGGGCCTGGATCGTCACATCCAAAGCTGTTGTCGGTTCATCCGCGATGAGCAGCTTCGGTCTGGCGGCAAGTGCAATGGCAATCAGGACACGCTGGCGCATCCCGCCTGAGAATTGATGCGGATAATTCTGCATCCGGCGTTCCGGATCTGGGATGCCGACATCTGCCAGCAGCTCTACCGCTTTTTGGCGGGCTTCTTTTTTGGGAAGTTTCTGATGGGTTTGGATGGCTTCCATCAGCTGTCTGCCGATTTTAAAGACAGGGTTCAGACTCGACATCGGATCTTGGAAAATCATCGCGATTTCTTTCCCGCGCAAGCTGCGCAGGCGCTTTTTATCCATTGTCAGGATGTTTTCTCCTTCGAAGAGAATTTCTCCTTTCGGGTAGGTTGCTGGCGGTTCGGGGTTCAGTTTTGTCAGGGAATGAGCAAGGACGCTTTTTCCGCTGCCCGATTCCCCGACGATACCGATGGTCTGCCCAGCTTCCAGTCGGAAGGATACACCGTCAACCGCTTTGACGAGGCCGGCTGGTGTATCCAGGTGGACGTGCAGATCTTTTACTTCTAGCATTGTGAAACCTCCTCTAGGCAGCTGGTGCTGTTTGTTTTGGTTTGCGTTTCCGCTTTCTCTTGAGGCTATGCGGATCGAAGGCATCCCGAAGTCCGTCACCGAGAATGTTCAGAGACAAGACGGTAATGACGATGGCGATACCAGGAAAGATCGAGAACCAGGGGGCGATTGTGATATAAATCTGTGATTCTTGCAGCATATTCCCCCAGGTCGGCGTTGAAGGATTCACTCCGACACCGAGGAAGCTTAGCGCAGCTTCTGCCAGAATGGCTTTGGCAAAAATGAATGTACTTTGCACGATGATGGGGGAGAGTACATTCGGCAATATATATTTGAGTAAAATGACGAGATCGCGGGTTCCTGTCGTCCGGGCTGCTTCGATATACTGTGCGTTGTTGATTTGCAATACAGCAGAGCGTACCACACGTGACATGACCGGAAAGAAAGCAATCGTCAGGGCGATGACGATATTCGTGATGCTGCCGCCAAGTGCAGCTACGAGTGCCAATGCCAAAAGCAGGGCTGGAAAAGCGAGAAAGCCATCCACAATTCGCATCAAGATAAAATCGGTTTTGCGGAAATAGCCGGATATAAGTCCGATCAATGTGCCGATGACTGTCGCTATGATGGCCACAATGACGCCGACAGCCAATGACACGCGGGCGGCGACGACTACACGTGCGAAAATGTCACGACCGAAATCATCGGTGCCGAACCAATGGGTGCCAGACGGTGCAAGCAGTCGCTGGTTCGCATCCATCGCCGTAGGGGAGACCGGCAGCCACCAATTGGCAGTGATAGTCGCCAAGGCGATCAATAAGAAAATCGTCAGGGCAATCATGTTCCGTTTCTTGGACATCATCGTTTATGTACCTCCTTGGGCTTAGTCATAGCGGATCCTTGGATCAAGGAATGCATATAAGAGATCGACGACAAGGTTGACTAAGACATAGATAGCAGCGATGAACAGCACAACGCCTTGAATCACTGGATAATCCCGTCGATGAATCGAGTCGATCAAAAGCTGTCCGATTCCAGGAATCGTAAATAGCGTTTCGATGATGACCGTCCCGCCGAGCAGCCCTGCCACAGTGGCGCCAAGTACAGTCGTTGTAGGTATGAGCGCATTGGCGAAAACATGCTTCATCAATACATCACGTTCGCGTACACCTTTTGCTCGTGCCGTTTTTGTGTAATCCTGGTTGACGGAATCGAGCATGCTGTCTCGGAGCATCCGGGCGATGATGCCAATCTCTACAAGCGCCAGTACAAAAGCAGGCAGAAGCAGGTGATAAAGCCAAGCTCCAAAACCATCGGCAAGCGGCATATAACCGGCAACCGGGAATACCGGGAATGTCACACCAAACGCCAGCACGAGCAGGATGGCGAGCCAGAATTCCGGAACCGACACACCGAGCAGCGATACGTTTGTGAATAACGGATCCAGAATCGTCTTACGTAACGACACGATTAAGATCGCAATCGGAATGGAGATGATCAAGATAAAGAGCAAGGACAAGACCATCAAACTGAAAGTCGGGCCGAAATTGGCAAAAATCAATTCCGTAACTGGCTGGGCTGAATAAACACTAGTGCCGAGGTCGCCAGTGATGACTTGCTTTAACCAGTCGAAGAATTGAATATATAAAGGCTCATTCAAACCAAGCTGTTCTTCCAGCTGGGCAATGGCTTCGGGTGATGCATCTTCACCGAGGATGATGAATGCTGGGTTCCCGGGAGTCAGGTGAACGAGCAGGAATACGATGATACTGACCACGAGCATGACAGGTATGACAGACAGCAGCCTGCGGATCGTATAGTTAAGCACTAGCGTCACTCCTTTGTTTTAAAATGGAAGAAAATCGCCAGCGGTAACGCAGGCGATTTTCTCGGGGCATTACTGTGATTTCCACGTATTCCAAAAGCGCGGACCATACCAATCTTCGTAATCCTGCAGCTTGGAAGTATGTGCATCCAACGTGGAAAGGTTGCTTACTTTTTCGAATGGCAGCTCATCATAGATCGTCTTGTTCAGCTCAGCAAGGATTTCTTTTTGAGCAGCTTCATCTTCAGCTTCCCCCCACTGTGCGACAAGCTCCTGCCAGCGCTCGCTGTTGTACCAGCCGCTGCTGTTGGAATCCTGGCTCACCATACCGGCTTGGTTTGGCGAGAAGAATGGAGACCAGCCGACGACAACCATATCCCAGTTAGCGCCATCGCTCCATTTTTCTAAGTAAGTTGCCCATTCATAAGATTCAAGCTCGACATGGAAGCCTGCTGCTTCCAGCTGTTGTTCGGCAATTTCAGCGATTTTCTTATACTCTGCATGATCATTCGAGAAGATGATCTTCACTGGCTGCCCGTCATAAGAGCTGTCTTCCAATAGCTTTTTCGCCTCATCCTGATCATAGGCTTCGAAGTCATCGATGTTTTGATCTGAATAAAGAGCGGTTTGATCCGGAGTGAATAAAGCACCATCCAGATTATAAAATTCACTGTTGCCATAAGTAGCCTTGGCGATCGCTTCTTTATCAAGCGCTGCATGAAGTGCTTCCCTTACTTTGATATCGTCAAATGGTGCCTCGGATTTATCCGGTGTGATGACGGAATAGCCATTGCTGGAGATAGCAGGTTCGACATTTGGTGTCGTATCGACTACATCATACAAATCAAGCGGAATGGACTGTACATAATCATAAAGGTCTGTTTTTAATCCATTGAGCATCACTTGCGGGTCTTTTACGATTTTAAAATGGATCGTATCCAGATAAGCTGTCTTTTTACCTGTCAGGCCGCCCCAATCTTCTTCTTCGCGTGATTGATATTCTTCAAATTTGGAAAGGACGATTTCATTTCCGCGCTTCCAAGAATCGAATTTGAATGGACCTGTACCGATCAGCTGCTCATTTGTCAGCGGCTGTTCACCGGCAGCTTCTACAATGTCAGCTGGAATGATGACAGCAGATGCTTTCGGAGCGGCTAAATCCGTAAGCAAAGCAGTATACGGATCATTCAGCGTAATGACCAATGTCAGGTCATCTGTTGCTTCGATAGAATCTACATGTGTCGTTGTGATCTTACCAACGGAAGATACTTTCAGCCAGCGTTCGATCGAGGCTTTGGCATCCTCGGCAGTTACGTCTTGCCCGTTGTGGAATTTAAGTCCGTCACGAAGGGTGATCGTGTATGTTTTCTTATCCTCACTGACGGTGTAGCCGTCAGCTAGTAAGGGACGTGCCTGATAATCCTTATCCAATGCGAACAAACCTTCATAGATATGCCAGCCGATTTTTCTCGCAGCGCTTTCGCCGGAATACATCCAGTCAAGCGTGTCGGGATCTGCTGTCATCGCAACGTTCAAATCGCCGCCTTCCACAGGTTCGCCGCCGCTTGCACCGGAACCGCTGCTGGAATTGCTGGAACACCCGAACAGGGCGATAGTGGCCGCTAAGCCGAATAGTATAAGTGCGAGCTTCTTTTTCAAGGACATTTCCTCCTTAGCTTCCCAATAACGAGAATACGATTTTCGTGAATGCTTTCTCTGTGATGAGCAATGCTTGTTCATCGATGTCGAACTTCGGATGATGATGCGGATAGTGTGTGGCTTTATCTTCATTACGGGAGCCGACTTTGAAAAAGCTGCCGGGTTTTTCCTGCAGGTAATAAGCGAAATCCTCTGCGCCCATCCCGGTTTCAAGGTCGATTACCTGTTCTTCTCCGAATTGTTCAGAGAACAGCCGCTGCAATAAAGCAGTTTCCTCTGGATGGTTATAAAGTGCAGGATAGCCATGCAAATAATCAATGGAATAAGTTGCACCAAATCCGCTCGTAATCCCGGAAACGATTGCTTCTATCTGCTGCCTGACCTGCTTGCGGATGTCAGCATGGAATGTACGGACTGTGCCTTCCAGTTTTGCGGTATCCGGAATGACGTTGAATGCGTTACCGGACTGGAAAACACCCAATGTCACCACTGCAGATTCCAGCGGGCTGACCCTGCGGCTGACAATCTTCTGCAAGGCGCTTACGATATCACTGCCGATGACGATTGGATCGACTGTCTCCTGTGGTGCTGCGCCGTGACCGCCTTTTCCTTGGATGGTGATCGAGAATTTATCCACAGCAGCCATTTTGAATCCTTCGCCGACACCGATCTTCCCGACAGGAGCAGCAGAGTTAAGATGAGCGCCATAGACATAGTCGACACCGTCCAGTGCACCATCTTCTATCATTGCCTTGGCACCGCCAGGCGGGACTTCTTCAGCTGGCTGGAACAGGAAGACAACTTTTCCTTTGAGGCTGTCCTTATGTTTGATCAATGCTTTGGCAGTCCCAAGCAATGCAGCAGTATGACCGTCGTGTCCGCAAGCGTGCATTACGCCAGGCGTCTTGGATCGATACGCTGTTTCTTTCTCATCCTCTATTGGCAGGGCATCGAAATCGGCTCTGAGGGCAATCGTCGGCCCCGCTCCTTTCCCTGATAGAGCTGCAATAATTCCATGGCCGCCGATATTCGTTTGGATATCCTCATAGCCGAAGCTGCGCAGTTTATCCGCAATGAAACGGGCAGTCTCTGTCTCCTGAAAACTCAATTCAGGATGCTGATGCAAATAACGTCTCCATTCGACAACTTCGGGGAAATCATTTTCTAAATCAGTATGTACTTCGGCTAATGCCTGCTTGATGGTTTCCATCTATTACCCTCCTGTAATAATCTTGATATCTCCAATGAATTTAATCGGATTTATGCTTAAAAAAAGACCCTTCTTCCGTCAGAAGAGGGCCCATTTTAAGCTTCCGCTCTTCTTATCTTCAGTGTCAAACACCTGGAATTAGCACAGTACTACGGTCTGCAGCCTGTTGCTTTGGTTTCGTAGGGCCATTCCCTCCACCAATCTGGATAAGAAATATCAGTTGTAAAGAAAAGGATAGACCGAAAACTTCTGGGTGTCAATCCTATTTTCGTACTTTGATTGGTGGTCCAGCTAAGAAATTCAATAGAAATTATATATTTGATGGAAAATTTCAAAAAAATATTGACTGAATTTTCTTGTATGTTAACATGACTATATATTAAAAAATAAATAGTACTTTCTTATCAAGAGAGGCGGAGGGAATTGGCCCTATGATGTCTCAGCAACCAGTCTGTCAAGACACGGTGCTAAATCCAAAAGGTATCCGCCTTAAAGATAAGAAGCTGATTCGGTCATCACTGAACCTTCTTCCTTTTTGGGGAGAAGGTTCTTTTTTTCAAGAGAAGGGTGAGAAACAATATGGGAAGTAGCTTGGAGACAACATTTGTGCAGTTAGGAAATCGAAGTGATGGAGTGACAGGCGCGGTTAATCCTCCGGTTTATCTTTCCACTGCTTATGCGCATGACGGAATCGGGCAATCAACCGGTTATGATTATTCCCGGACGAAGAACCCGACCAGGTCTGTTCTGGAAGATGGGTTCGCTGCGCTTGAAAAAGGTGATCGGGCTTTTGCCTGCAGTTCGGGTATGGCAGCAATCCAACTCGTATTATCACTTTTTCGATGTGGCGATACGCTGCTTGTGCCAGAGGATATTTATGGAGGAACATATCGACTGTTCAATTTCTATTCGGAATCATTCGGAGTGACACCAATTTACGCTCCATTTCGAACAGTGGAAGAAACAGCCGCGAAAATAACGGATGAAACAAAAGCGATTTTCCTGGAGACACCGACAAACCCTTTGATGCAGGAAATTGACATTGAAGCGTATGCGAAGTTGGCGAAAGCATACAATCTGTTGTTGATTGTCGACAATACCTTCCTGACGCCATATTTCCAGCAGCCAATTACACAAGGAGCAGATATCGTCATCCATAGTGCAACCAAATATATAGGCGGTCATAACGATGTACTGGCTGGACTCGTCGTGAGTAAAGGTGCAGAGCTATCAGAGCGTCTGTCGGTCCTGCACAACGGCACTGGTGCGGTACTGTCTCCGCTTGATGCCTGGCTTCTCATCCGCGGTTTGAAGACGCTGCCACTCCGGATGCGGCAGCACCAAATCAATGCTGAACGCATCACGGCGTATTTAAGAGAGGAGCCGAAGGTGAAGGATGTCCTCTATGCAGGTAAGGGCGGGATGCTTTCCTTTCGGGTCAAGGACAGCAAATGGGTCGATCCGTTCCTTCGCAGCCTGAACATCATTACATTTGCCGAAAGCCTTGGCGGAGTGGAGAGTTTCATCACGTATCCGACGACACAGACCCATGCGGATATTCCTGTTGAAGAAAGAGAGGCGAGGGGAATATGCGACCGGCTGCTTCGTTTTTCTGTCGGGATCGAAGAAGCGGATGATTTGATCGGAGATTTGCAGCAAGCATTCGAAAGATTGGATTAGGAGGTCATCTTAATGGGAGAACAACATTTAGAAACAGCGTGTATTCGTGGTTTACACAAAGAGCAGCTCACAGGCTCCGTGAACGTCCCGATTTATCTGTCGTCCACTTATCACCAGGAAAGTTTCGATGATTTCGGTCCATTCGACTACAGTCGTTCTGGTAATCCGACACGAGCAGCACTGGAGAAAAAGGCGGCAGAACTGGAGGGAGGCACACATGCTTTTGCTTTTTCATCAGGCATGGCAGCAATATCCTCCGCATTCATGCTGCTGTCGGCAGGTGATCATGTGGTCGTGACCGAGGATGTGTATGGTGGTACGTACCGGTTTGTGACAGAGATCCTTCCTAAGTTCCAGATCAGTCATTCCTTCGTGGACTTAACCGATTTGGATGCGGTTGAAGCAGCCATCCAGCCAAACACGAAGTTCATTTATCTGGAATCACCGTCCAATCCTTGCTTGAGGGTGACAGACATCCGCGCCATTGTCCGGATAGCGAAACAAAATGATTGCTTAACTTTCCTGGACAATACATTTTTGACGCCATTGTATCAGCAGCCGCTGGCACTTGGAGTGGATGTAGTCATTCATAGTGCCACCAAGTTTCTCTCGGGACATAGCGATATAATCGCAGGATTGCTTATAACAAAGGATAGAAGTCTTGGGGAACGGTTTGCCTTCATCCAGAATACATTCGGAGCCATCCTTGGAGCTCAGGATAGCTATTTGCTGCTCCAAGGCATCAAGACTTTAGGAACGAGGCTGCGTCAGTCGACGGAGACAGCCCAAAGGATAGCTTCCTTCTTACTGGAGCATCCGCTTGTGGAAAATGTCTTCTATCCAGGCCTGTCCACTCATGACGGACATGAGATACATACCGGGCAAGCCAGTGGGAATGGAGCAGTTCTATCTTTCGTCCTGCCAAGCAAGGAGCATGCAAGGGTATTCGTTGAACAGCTTCGCATTCCGATTTTCGCCGTCAGTCTCGGCGCGGTAGAGTCCATCCTTTCGTATCCGGCTGCGATGTCGCATGCTGCCATGCCGGAGGCTGAGCGAAAAAAACGCGGTATAACAGACGGGCTGTTGCGTTTATCTGTCGGTTTGGAGCATACAGAAGATCTCATAGGGGATCTTCTGCAGGCCTTGAAGGCTGCTGAACGATTAACAGAAACAGTAAAAAATTAAAATGGGAGAGATGAACATGACAATCAAAACAAAAACAGCACCATTCAGAGCAGATCACGTAGGGAGCTTGCTTCGTCCGGATGTACTGCACAAAGCAAGACAGCAATTCAAGGAAGGACAAATAAGCAAACTAGAGCTGCGGGAAATCGAAACATCAGAAATCAAAAGAATTGTCGACAAACAGATCGAAGTCGGGCTGGAACTAGTGACAGACGGAGAATTCCGGAGAAGATTCTGGCACACGGATTTTCTCGAGCACCTTAACGGAATCACAGGCTATGTTCCGGACACAGGTTATCTTTTCAAAGGGGAAGAAACAGAACGTTACAACATAAAAAATACTGGAAAAGTATCGTTCAATCCGGATCACCCATTTCTTGAGGATTACAAAGTATTCCAAGACCTCGTCGCTGGCAGGGCGGTGGCAAAACAGACGATTCCTAGCCCAAATCAGCTTTTCCATACAGATATTCGAGACCATTCGATTTATCCAGATATCGAGGATTTCGCAGCTGATGTCATTCAGGCCTATAGAGATGCCATCCAAGCCTTCTATGATGCAGGCGTACGCTATCTGCAGCTGGATGATGTGTATATTGCTACACTATCTTCCCCTGATACAACATTCGATGGAGAGCACTCCAGGGAATTTTTGATCGATTTGGCACGCCGCGTAATCAATGGTGTATTGGATGGAAAGCCAGAAGATCTTACGGTGACAACGCATCTCTGTCGCGGAAACTACCGCTCCACCTATATGTTCGGAGGCAGCTATGATCTCATTGCCAAAGATTTATTGTCAAAAGAGAAGGTAGATGGATTCTTCCTTGAGTATGATGACGAGCGCTCCGGAACATTCGAACCGCTTCAATATATTCCAAAAGAAGATGGTCCAAGAGTCGTATTGGGTGTGGTCACTTCTAAATTCGGAGAGTTGGAAGAGAAGGAAGCAATAATCAACCGAATTAAGGAAGCAACAGAATATATCTCTCTAGACCAAATCTGTCTCAGTCCGCAATGCGGTTTTGCCTCCACGCATCATGGCAATAAACTGACAGAAGAAGAGCAATGGGAGAAACTGCGCTTTATTGTTGATGTAGCGAAGACGGTTTGGCCGAACGAATGAGAAAAAGCCGTCATTTTTGACGGCTTTTTTCTATTCGATATGTTTTATATGTTTTGCTGGATTACCAGCCGCAATCGTATTGGCTGGTACATCTTTCGTTACGACGGATCCTGCTGCCACGATGGCGTTATCGCCGATTGTGACACCGGCAAGTATCGTAGAGCTTCCGCCTATCCAGACATCATTTCCTATCGTGATAGGAATGGCATAACCTTCTTTTGTCCTGCCTGCTGGCTGGATGGAATGACCAGCGGTATAAATCCCGACATTAGGTCCGATCATGCAATTATTGCCGATGTTAACTTTTGCCATATCAAGTACGGTGAAATTGAATCCCGCGTAAAAATTCTCACCTACTTCTATATTATATCCGAGGTCACAGTGAAAGTTATGCTCAATAAAAAGCTTCCGCCCGCATTTGCCAAGCAATTCCCGTAGTAACCCTTCTTTCTTGTCCTCTTCATCCGGCGGACAATTATTGAATGAAAAGGTTAGCTCAGCTGCACGATGCGTATCTTGTTTGAGCTCTGATGTACCTCTTTTATATATGACTTTTGCTTTGTTATCCATCATACATCACCCGACTTTTTGTATTTTTATCATTCTACCATACTTCGTTATTACCTTTTGGTAAAAAGAGTAATATTTCCTAGTATAATAGTAGGTTTTTCAGAAAGCGGTTGCGTCTCCAGAGACAAGAAGTCTAGAATGAAATTGTTAAGATTATTTGAACTTTTCGAAAGAGAAGGTGACAGCGTGCGGAATTGGGTTTTCTGGGACGACGGTGATCATACCCCAGCCTTTAATATGGCGGCGGATGAGATGCTGATGCAATGGCACCGTGAGGGACGGATCGGCCCTGTGTTACGTTTCTATGGCTGGAATCCTGGCGGTTTTTCCGTCGGCTATTTCCAAAAGACAAAGAAACGATTTAATCTGGAAGAAATAAAAAAGCGGGGTTTCGAGCTGGTGCGTCGGCCAACTGGCGGCCAGGCAGTGCTCCATCATCAGGAACTTACTTACAGCATCATTGTACAAGAGGATTATCCAGGAATACCGTCAAGCGTCAAAGAGGCGTATAAGGTCTTATCAGAGGGACTGCTGATCGGTTTTGACAATCTGGGGATCCAAGCAGATTTCGCCATACCTGCTGACTCGAAGCCAAAGGGTACTGCCAATTGCTTTGAGGAAGCTTCTTGGTATGAGATCAATGTGGATGGAAAGAAAGCAGCTGGAAGTGCTCAAACGAGACAAAAAGGTATCTTACTTCAGCATGGATCGATTCCGATTTGGCTGAAACAAGAGGATTTGCTGGAATTATTCCTCTATCCAAGCGATCGCGTAAAAGACCGTGCTTACAAAAGCTTCAGCAACAAAGCTTCCAGTCTGCAGGAATTCATCCCTCCGCAGACAACGATGGAGGATATAAGGGCTGCTTTTTATGATGGTTTCCAAAAAGGACTTGGGGTGACATTTGAAAGACTTGAACTGGATAATGAGCAACTAGTAGCAATCGAACAACTAGCCAAAGAGAAATACCAAGATCATGAATTCTTATACGCTCGTTAAGGAGGAACGGAAATGGTAAAGAAAACGATGGCACAACGACGGGAAGGGATGCTCCGCAAGCCGGAGTGGTTGAAAATCGATTTCAACACGAATGAAGATTATATGGATTTGAAGAAAATGATGCGGGAAATGAATCTACATACGGTTTGTGAAGAAGCAAAGTGCCCAAATATCTATGAATGCTGGTCAGTACGGAAAACAGCGACATTCATGATACTTGGTTCCATTTGCACAAGGGGTTGCCGCTTCTGTGCGGTAACGTCCGGTAAACCGACAGAGCTGGATTGGGCAGAGCCGGAACGTGTCGCTGATTCTGTTGCTAAAATGGGACTGCGCCATGCAGTCGTAACTGCGGTTGCCCGGGATGATTTGGAGGATGGCGGATCTGCTGTTTTCGCTGAAACAGTTCGTGCCATTCACCGCCGGATGCCGAATACGACAGTCGAAGTACTGCCGTCTGATATGAAAGGTACATATGAAAGCATCAAGACGCTCATGGATGCCAAACCTGACATCTTCAACCACAACATTGAAACGGTACGGCGATTGACACCTTCTGTCCGTCATCGAGCAACCTATGATCGCTCGCTTGAATTACTGGATCGTGTCAAAACCATTTCTCCGGATACACCGACAAAATCGAGCATCATGCTAGGCTTAGGAGAGACGAAAGAAGAAATTCTGCAAGCCATGGACGATTTGCTGGCACATCGAGTAGACATCATGACAATCGGACAATATTTGCAGCCATCATTCAAACACTTGAAAGTACAAAAATACTATCATCCGGATGAATTCGCAGAGTTAAAGGAAATCGCCTTGCAAAAAGGTTTCCGTCACTGCGAATCAGGCCCGATGGTCCGCTCTTCCTATCATGCAGATGAACAAGTGAATCCAGAAGCGAGACAGCGCCAGTTTGGCGGCTGCTTATAATCAGGAAGAGGTCATGCAGATCTGCATGATCTCTTTTTTTATAATCATATAAGACAACTTGACAAACAAGGTCTAAAATAATTGCAATCGATGCACGGAATTGCCCTAGAAGGAGGCTGCTGTGTGAAACAAAATAAAACCGCTGTTCTATTGGTTATATCCATCATTGCCATATCTTTTGCAGCCATCTTCGTAAAATGGTCTGATGCGCCAGCGTCGATCCTCAGCATGAATCGTATGTATTTAGCTTGTCTGCTGCTGGTTCCAATTGTGTGGATGAAAAGAAAGGAGTTCAAAAAAATCGGCAGATCGGAAGCGTTCGCTTTCTTATTGTCAGGTGCTTGTTTGGCAGCCCATTTTGCTTTATGGTTCAGCTCTTTGAAGTTGACAACGGTAGCCAGCTCGACCATCATTCTTTCGCTTCAGCCGATTGTCGCAATGGTCGGCGGATTCCTGCTTTATAAAGAGAGGGCTTCCAGAGCCATCATCATTACTATCGGCATCTCTTTCATTGGTGTTGTCATGGTAGGGTGGGGAGACTTTGGTTTGAATGATGTTTCTGTCCTGATCGGAGATCTGTTATCTTTTCTTTGTGTCATCGCTGTTGTCGGCTATTTGCTGATTGGACAGAAGAATGTCAAAAAAGTATCGCACTGGGTATACAGCTTTTGTGTTTTTCTGTCAGCAGGTGTGTGGCTGAACATCTATAACTTGGCAGCTGGCATACCGATGGGAGGATATGACTTTGATGAATGGAAAATCTTCTTCCTGCTTGCCATTTTCCCGACATTAGCACACGTCATATTCAATATGCTCTTGAACTATGTCAATACGACCACAATTTCAATGAGTGTATTAGGGGAACCGGTCGGCGCAACCTTGCTTGCAGTCTGGTTGCTAGGGGAAAAGATAACGCCGCTGCAAATAGTCGGGGGTGCGATTACATTGCTTGGAGTGCTTATGTTTTTGATTCGGCAAAGTAGTGAGTATCGTTTACCGGAAATAGATGGTGGATAGGTGATAATTTATGAATATCAGAGGAACATACGATGGATATGTTCCTCTGATTCTATAAGACTATTATTTTTTCACGGCATGGACATAATGAATTGTTTCAAAAGCAGTGAGATAATCCTTCCTATCTGCAAAATAAAATTCGTTGATTCTAGCAGGCGAGAGATGCTCATAAATCAGAAGATCCGCATCGCCTAGCATACTCTCCATCTCTTTATAGGAGTAGCAAGCTTTCATCGGCTCCCCGCTAGCTGCAGCCATCTTAACCATGTTCTGGACTCTGTTGGACAACCCCGTTTCTGTAAAAAGGTTTTCATCAGCATAATCCAAGACAATGGAACTTCCAGTTGGAACAATGGTAAATAACTGCTTTATTAAATAAGAGAGCTCCTCTTTCGTCAGATAATAAGATACACCTAGGAGACTAAAGAACGTCTTTTCGTACCCAAAACCTTCATCATAAAGATTTTGAACAGAAAATGCTTTGCTGAAATCCATAGGGACAAAGTGAAGATTATCTTGGATCTCAAGGCTGGCTTTTTTCAGTTTCGAACGTTTGAAAGCTTGTGTGGCAGGGTGATCAACCTCGAAGATAGCAAGGCTATTTCTTAATTCTGGATGGCGGAAATGAAAGGTATCCAAGCCAGCTCCTAATAGGACATATTGTGTTGCTCCTAAGGTAATTTCGTTAAGTAAAACACGCTCGCAATATGCAGCTCGAGCCAAAGGTGTGGGAGAGAGTTGAGTTTGGATGACCCATTGAAGAATACTTTCTTCATTGTGATCAAGCTTTGCTGAAATATCCTCATTGAAAAATTGAATGTTGCGTACCATGTTTGTGCTGATGTCTTGAAACTCTTGCGCTGTAAGCAATTGCTTTGCAATAAAGTCATCGAAGATTTTCGGATTATCATACTGGCTGTGATAAGCGCGGCTAAAAGCAGCTATTAAAGAAGTTAAACTTGACTGATCTTTTTTCAAACAGACGCACTCCCTTAAACGAAAATAGGATTCTCCTGGCCAGGAGAATCCTATTATATATGCTTTGTTTAATTGTGTAAATTATAGCATAAATAGATTTTTTTGTCAACTGAAATGTGTGTGCTGCTTACTCTTCGAAGCGGAACTGGCTTAAGTTATGAGAAGGAGAGCTTCCATTCGACACTTTTTTAATATGAAAAAGAGATTACTGAACGTTGTTTTTTATGTTGCCATATTTGTTACTAATCCCCGATCTGTGTGAATTAAAACGGGGGAGGAGATGGAGGTTTTGTGAGAGAAAATCCATCTTCTGTTTAAAGGACCGAGTAATATGAAAGCACCATCTTCATATTCCCCCATGAAGGTAATTGAGGAAAGGGAAATGTCCCTCTCATCTCGCACAGGGATTCCAATTTCCTTCATTTTGTCGGCATACTCTAAAATTCGATCTGTTGAGAGATTGATTTCACTAATTGATAGAACGTGACTTGGAGAAAAATCAGGATCAGAACTTGAAGATGATGTTTCCGTTCTTGCGATGTATTCGACGATATTTCCTGCCGGATCTTCAAAATAACAGGCATACGCTTGTGTTCTTGTGTTGAAATGTATTTCATCTTGGCCATCTTCTGTAAGAAGTGTAACGCGCGAGGCTAACCAAAGTTTTGCCTTTTGGAACATATTGGATGGTATATTGAATGCGAAATGATAGTAATGGGAATCATCCTCGCTTTTGTGTAAAACCAGCTGACTAGCTCCTAATTGGAATACGGCTGAATTTGCATTCTCATCAATACAAGTAAAGCTTAAAGTATCCTTGTAGAATTCAACGGTTTCTTTGAATGGGTTAATCTGCAACTCTATTTTTTCTATTTTCAATAGTATCCTCCTTATGGAAACAATGGTTATAATTCCAATATACAAGTCAGTGAAAATGATATCTATCTTTTTGCTATATAAGTAAGATAGGTAGTCTGAAGAAGGAAGGAACAAATGAAAATAAGGATTGAAAAACAACATTGGCTAACCAATGAATCAGAAGACATATGTTCACACGGAGAAATTCGTCTGGAAGTTGGTGATACGATAATTACCAAAGCAGGCGCAAATGAAGAGTGGGGTATCAGCGAGTCGGCACTGGCTTTACTGCGAACTTTGGACGCTGATTATAAGTGTAATCCAGAGCATAAGGAGGGATTGATTCTGCATGGATGCGGATCAATTTTGATGACAGGCTGCCCGATTTCTATTCATTGGTCAGTGCAGTACGATGGTGAGGAGGTTGAAATATCAGATTTTGTTAAGTTTACTAGCTCTAGTAATACAGAAGGAAAGATAGTATATCCGCATTTGAGTCTTACTTTACCTAAAAGTATTTATAAACAGGAGATTTTGCAATTTGCATTACAAGCAAAGGCATTCTTTGATCAATCTAAATCAAAGAAGTTTGAGGATGAATTCGATCAAGAGATGTACGCGCATTTTTGGAATGAATATAATCTGCTCTTAACGAGGCACGCAAGGGATTAACTTGTTATACTATCTTCTTGCGTGTTATACCGTAATCATATGTACAATATTCCTATCAAACTTTTCCGACAATGGGGAAAGAGAAACAGGAGGAGTCAATATGGCGAAAACAGGTACAGATTTAGTTAAACGAGGTATGGCGGAAATGCAGAAGGGCGGCGTCATCATGGATGTCGTGAATGCAGAGCAGGCGAAGATTGCGGAGGAAGCCGGGGCAGTAGCGGTAATGGCGCTTGAGCGTGTTCCTTCTGATATCCGTGCTGCGGGCGGTGTTGCGCGGATGGCGGATCCGACGATCGTGGAAGAAGTAGTGAATGCTGTTTCCATCCCGGTCATGGCGAAGGCTCGAATCGGACATATTGTCGAAGCACGGGTACTGGAATCCATGGGCGTCGATTATATCGATGAAAGTGAAGTACTGACGCCAGCAGATGAGCAGTATCACTTGAACAAGCGAGAATTCACAGTACCGTTCGTATGCGGAAGCCGTGATCTAGGCGAGGCTGCCCGCCGTATCGGGGAAGGTGCATCCATGCTTCGTACAAAAGGGGAGCCGGGAACAGGTAATATCGTCGAAGCGGTTCGGCATATGCGCATGGTTCAATCCCAAGTACGGAAGCTTCTTTCCATGGATTTGGATGAAGTGATGACATTTGCCAAGGAACTGGGTGCACCATATGAAGTATTGCTTCAAATTCGTGAAGCAGGCAAGCTTCCGGTCGTTAACTTTGCTGCTGGCGGTGTGGCGACACCTGCAGATGCGGCGCTGATGATGCAGCTTGGAGCGGATGGTGTATTTGTTGGTTCCGGTATCTTTAAATCTGATAACCCGGCGAAATTCGCCAAAGCCATCGTGGAAGCAACGACTCATTATCAAGATTACAAGCTCATTGCCGAGCTTTCCAAAGGACTTGGCACACCGATGAAGGGAATCGACATCGCAAGCCTTTCTCCAGAAAACAGAATGCAGGAGCGCGGCTGGTAAAAGAAAGGAGATTTGCTCGATGAAAATCGGTGTATTGGCACTCCAGGGTGCGGTGGCTGAGCACGCACGGTCAGTAGAGGCGGTCGGAGCGGAAGCTGTCTTGGTCAAACGCGTGGAACAGCTGGATGAACTGGATGGATTGATTTTGCCTGGCGGTGAGAGTACTGCTATGAGAAGACTGATTGACCGGTATGATTTCCTGGAGCCATTACGCGCTTTCGGTACATCTGGAAAACCTATATTCGGCACTTGTGCTGGAATGATTTTATTGGCAAAGGAAATCAACAATCAGCAAACGAACCATCTTGGTCTGATGGATGTGAAAGTGGAACGGAACGCGTTCGGGCGCCAGGTGGATAGCTTTGAGACTGATCTTCCCATCAAGGGAGTGGCGGATGATTTTCCAGCAGTTTTCATCCGGGCACCATATATACTCGAAGCTGGACCAGGAGTCGAAGTGCTGAGTGAAGATACAGGCCGCATCGTAGCAGCAAGGGATCGGCATTACTTGGCGACAGCCTTCCATCCGGAGCTTACGGATGATAGGAGATTGATCGCTTATTTTCATGATATGGTCGAGGAGGCTGCGAAAGCGAATGTTTGAAAGAAGGAAGCTGGGTTTTGGGGCCAGCTTCTTTTTCGTTTGTTAGATCGTCTAGACGACGTTTTTCCTTCGGTAACAAAGTGAAACCTGTATCAAGTTGTCTTCGTATGATAGAAAAAGATAAAGGGAGCGACGTTATGCAACAGAGTGGCTGTATAAAATGCGGAGGTACAGATGTTTCACAAAAAGAAGTAGCAATGACAGGGACTGGACTGTCGAAGTTATTCGATGTGCAGCACAATCAATTTCTGGTTATTTCGTGTACACAATGCGGTTATTCGGAATTATATAATAAGGAATCATCTCATGGCAGTAATTTGCTGGACTTATTCTTCGGTTGAAAAAGCTTATACTTATATCCTTATTCAAGACATACCTTTTAAGTGAGATGTAAAGGGTATGTTTTTTTGTAGTTTGGGAAGTCGCATCACTTGCAATCTTTTTTACGGTGTATTATAGTTCTCCACATTGAATGTTTGATACATCAACTAATAGGATGCAACCTAGTGGGTAACAACGAGAAATGGTTTACCCAACGGCATTCAATGGTGCAAAGGAGAGTTAACATGGAGAACTATCAAGGCCTTTTGAATATACAGCGTACTTTTTTTAGAAGCGGAGAAACCAAGGATGTACAATTCCGTATCAATACATTAAATAAATTGAAAGATTTAATTCATGCGCATGAACAAGCCATCTTGGATGCTGTGAAGCAAGACTTGAACAAATCAGAAATGGAGGCTAGACGAGCAGAGGTAGGACTTGTGTTGAGTGAGATCGATTTCACTTTGGAGAATTTGGCGTCGTGGGCGGAAACAAAGGAAGTACCAACAGCATCTTCCCATGAAGGGGCGAAAAGCTATATCAAGCCGGAACCCTATGGATCTGTGTTGGTGATCGCACCATGGAACTATCCATTCCAGCTGGCAGTTTCTCCATTGGTAGGAGCGATTGCTGGCGGAAATACAGCGGTATTAAAACCATCTGAATTGACACCGAAAACGTCAGCTATTCTTTCGCGCATCTTTAATGATCATTTCCCGGATGAATATCTGCATGTTGTAGAAGGGGAAGTGGAAACGAGCACGGCGCTGCTCAAAGAAGACTTCGACTACATCTTCTTCACTGGCAGCACTGGTGTCGGTAAAATCGTAGCAGAAGCAGCAGCCAAGCATTTGACGCCTGTCACATTGGAGCTTGGCGGTAAAAGTCCGACAATCGTCCATGCAGATGCGAATTTGGATGAAGCAGCTCAGCGAATCGCACGCGGAAAATTCGCAAACGCAGGTCAGACATGTGTCGCACCAGACTACCTGCTTGTTCATAGCAGTGTAAAAGAACCGCTGCTGGCCAAACTGAAAGATGTCATCACTGCAACATATGGAGATAATATTGTCCAAAATCCAAACTTCGGACATGTTGTAAGTGATAGGCATTTTGATCGTCTTGCTGGCTTCCTGAGTAATGGAAAGATAGTTGTAGGCGGGAAATCCGATCGTTCCCAGCTTATTATCGAGCCGACAATCCTTGATTCCATTTCTTGGGATGATCCAATCATGCAGGATGAAATCTTTGGACCGATTTTACCGGTTCTCGAATATGACGATCCATCCGATATCATAGATCGAATTGTAAAACGACCGAAGCCACTTGCATTATACTTGTTCTCTGAAGATGAGGCATTCCATGATGAAATCCTAAATAGCGTTTCATTCGGTGGCGGTGCTATCAACGATACCATCAGCCACATGACTTCCCACTACCTTCCGTTCGGCGGGGTTGGCGCAAGCGGCATGGGAGCGTATCATGGCAAAGCCAGTTTTGATACCTTTTCACATTATAAGAGCATTTTGAAGCGCTAAACTAACTAACCAAAAAGAAGGGTCAGTCCGAATTGGGCTGACCCTTCTTTTTGTGGAGCGGTTGGTTTGTATCCCGATAACTATCTTTTATTGTCACTCTAACTCGATTATTCAAAACGTAGGCGAAGAGGAGCTTGATGGCTTCAGCGCCTGCATAATATCACAAAGGATCTGGACGCCTTCTTCCAACAGTTTTTCATTGGCATAGGAGTAGCTTAATCGAAACGTGCTATGCTCATTCTCAATGGCAAAACAAGCAGAGCCTGTCAGGAAGGAGACATGACGTTTGTTTGCTTCCGTGAGTAAATCATTACTGTCAAGCCAAGCTGGCAGCTGAATCCAGATATTTAAGCCTCCCTTGGGGTTAAGCCATGTTACACCGGCGGGAGCCTGCTCTGCCAGGACTTTCAGTACACTATCACGGCGGCTCTTCAAGGCAGCACGGAGCCGCTTGGTATGCTGTTCCATTTTGGTGGAATCGACGAGTGGCAAAATCACCTTTTGAGGAAGCAGCGGGCTGCCGAGATCCATATTCGCTTTTGCTGCATATAGCCGTTTGAAGATGGAACCGGAAGCTGCTATCAGACCGATGCGGCAGCCTGGTGCAATCGTCTTGCTTAAACCTTTCAAGTAGATGACATGACCCGCTTTATCCATGCTTTTGATCGGAAGCGGCGGCTTGCGGTCAAAGTAGATATCGCTGAATGGATCATCTTCCATGATCAGGCAGTGATGACTTTCGGCGATATCAAGCAATATTTTTCGTCGCCGCAGCGGCATGATCGTACCCGTCGGATTATGGAAGGTGGGCGTTGTATAAATCAATTTTGGATTGTGTTTCTCGCATAAACTATGCAGCATATCGACTCGCATACCGTCTTGATCAACCGGGACGGTAAGAATGGTGGCACCACGACTGCGGAAGACATCGATAGCACCGGGATAGGTCGGAGCTTCCATGATCACAACATCACCCGGACCAACGAAAGTACGAGCAACAAGGTCGATACCTTGCTGGGAACCACTAGTGATCAGCAGGTTCTCTGGTGAAGTGGTGATTTTTGATTTTTGCAGATTTTGTGCCATCTTTTCGCGTAATGCCAGGTCGCCTTGAATACCGCCGTATTGCGACAGTATGCGTGGATTCTGCATGAATACTTGTGCAATCAGCTGATCCATATATTGATTCGGAAACAAAGCCGGATCGATCATAGATGAAGAGAAATGGTAATTCGCATCCGAATCTTGAAAACGAGCATATTGAGAACGATGCAAGTAATCAGGAATGCTGAGCTGCCAATCCAAATCAGATGCTGTATGAACGCTTTCCGGCTGCTGTTGGGTTTTAACATAAGTGCCTTTGCCCTTGCTCAATTCCAAAAAACCATCTTCTTCAAGCTGTTTGTAAGCTTTCATGACCGTGACGAGACTAACCTCGAGATCTTTGGACAGCTGCCGCACCGTGGGTAATTTCGTTCCGTCCATCAATAAACCGGATCGAATCTTATCTACGAATGACATATATATTTGCTTTGAAAGCGGAATTGCTTCGTTTTTATTTATGGTAATCATTTGTTTGCTCCTATGTGTTATAGCTTGTTATAGCGTGATGACAGTATAGCATGATTCTTGTATACGATGTGAGTAAGGAGCGGATGAACGAATGACAGAGAAACATTATCTTGCAACCAATAAGAGACTGGAGCAAAGAGAATACGGATAAATGAAAGCTTGCTTCAGACAACTACATGAAATGGAAGGTCATCCATATTGGCTTCTCTATAAAACCAGGAAAGTATCACAAACAAGCGTCGAAAGGATTTAATGCCTCCCATATCACCAATCCTTTTCTTAATGGATTGGAATAAATTATCGAATAGCAGCTTGGTTATGGGGATGAGATGGAGTTGTACACATGTTGAGATAGGGAAGAAGACACTAGCCTGTAATACGATGATTTTTCTGGATGCTGGCAGATACCAATTTAGAGGAATCTGCAAAGGAAATCCGACAGCAGAGCAAATCTGGCCCGAAAATTCGGATGGTATGATCGCTAATATATTGCGATACAGCATTGACCGAAATCATTCCTTATATTGCAAGTTCACCATGCCATTCCTTGTATCCAACATCCTAAAATGATCAGAGATTGCATCTATTGCTTGGATTTCATCGGTTCCATCAGCTCTAATCATAAAGGAACTATGTGTATAAATGCCAAGATTCATAATCTGCATGATACATTCAGGAGCATTCTTTAATTCAACAGATTTACCTTGGCACTGAATGTGTATGTTGGATGAGAATTTTCCTGCAACGTTGATTAAGCCTGCTGCGTAACGTGCAAATCCTGTTTCAATGGTTACATAAAAGTTTTTTTCAAGCATCTCTATTGGACTCCTATCCTAGCATTGATGAACTGTCTTTCTATTATGCAGTGAGATGGCAAAGGAGCGTTATCTTATTCTTATCGGATACATGCCTAATCCTGCCACACGGGAAGAAATGATTTATACTATTAATATAATGATGTGGAGAAGGGGGAGGTTTTATGATAAAAGCAACTTCTGATAAGCAATCGGCACTTGCCGAAGTGATCAAGCGATCGGCCCCGAAAGAGGGAATTTGTGAGACTAGCATCCCTTCCTTGTTTTTCATCCAGCATTCAACTGCTTACGGGCCTGTGCACAGCGTCTACAAACCTTCTGTTTGTATTATCGTGCAAGGAGAAAAAGAACTACTGTTAGGCGGCGAGCGCTTACTTTATGGTCCCAATCATTATTTGGTGGCTTCGGTGGATTTGCCCGTTTCCGGTCAGATTTTGAAAGCGTCTGATTCTGCCCCGTATTTGGCAATGAAAATGGAATTTACACCAGCAGAGATATTAGAGGTGATGGAGGAAGGTGCTTTGCAGTTCAGTACAGCAGAAGATCCAAAGCGTGGTATGTATGTGAGTGAAGTCGAACGTCCTATATTGGATGTTGCTGTACGGCTGACTAGCCTGCTTGTTTCACCGAAAGATATCCCCGTGCTTGCGCCCTTGATCAAAAAGGAGATTCTTTATCGTGTTTTGCAAGGAAAACATGGCAGTGCTTTGGGACAGATGGCTATCCAAGGGAGCAATACACAGCGTATCCGGGATGTGATTGATCATATCAGAAGGGAGTTTAATCAATCCTTCCGTATAGAGGATCTTGCCGATATTGCAGGGATGAGTGTGTCGTCACTCCACCGGCATTTTAGGGAAGTGACGGCAATGAGCCCAATTCAATTTCAAAAACAAATAAGACTGCAGGAGGCTCGTCAGCTTTTATTGTATGAAGATGCAGACATAATAGAAGCTGCCCTTCACGTAGGATATGAAAGTGCGTCACAATTCAGCAGGGAATATGCGAGGCTGTTTGGATATCCTCCCCGTAAAGATATCAATCGTTTAAAGAAGAATGGGGCAGGATGAATTGGTAATTTAGTAGCGGAGATTCTAAATAGAAAAACGAGAAAGGGTTCGATCCTTTCTCGTTTTTCTAATTTTTTATATATTGTCCGTTTATTTTATAGCTGCGCTCGGTAATACATCCGTAATCATCGCAGCTATGGATTCTGGTGGCTCATGCAAGTCATTCTTAAACCAGTATGTGATGATACTGAATATGCCGCCTGCTATGAATAACACCTCTGCTTGCGTCAGCTTTTTGCTGAAGACCGTATCAGCTTGTGAGAGCCGATCGATTGCGTAAATGAAATAATCAAGCACCATTCCATGTGTATTGGAATTTATTTGACGTTTTAATGACATGGGGCTTTCCGCTAGCCCTGCGATCATATCTGTAAGCATATCTTGTATGTTCTCTTGTGGATTTATGTTGGAAAGTTGTTCAATAGCACTCTTCACATATACTTCGACAGATGCTGACATTACATCATAAATCGTATGGTAGTACTTGTAGAATGTAACCCTGGCAACTCCTGCTTTTTTACAAATATCTGTGATTGTGATATCTTCCAGATCGTTTTCCTCCAGTAAATGATCCAATGCTTCCCTGATATATTGCTGCGAATACAAACTATCCTGTCTGGATTTTCTCAAAAGCTAACACTTCCCTTCAGATTGTTCGTTTTATGCTCAAATTATCACATTATCATTGAAAGAATTTAATACATTAGTATACTTACAAATGTAAGTACAAACGTAAGCTTTAAATATGCTGAAAGTGTATAAGAACGTTGCAACGATGTCAATGTTGCCGCGATTGTACTTTATAAATAAAGACAATTGGAGGAGATTAAAATCGCACAGCTTTTATATAAGTTGGGGAATTGGGCGGTAAACTATAAAAAGAGCGTTGTATTTGGCGCCTTGGCCATCCTTATCGTTTTGGCAGTAGTAACGGTGCAAATGGGAACGGCGTTCAATGAAGACCTGTCGATTCCGAATACGCCTGCTGAAGAAGCCAATGATCTGCTGAAAGATGCTTTCCCTGATTCTGAAGCAGGAGCACAAGTACAAGTTGTATTCAAGGCATCAGATGGGGACACACTCGACTCGGAGGAAACCAATAAAGTTATTACAGACATGCTGAACAGCATTCAAGAAGAGGATGCCGACGTTGTCTCCGTAGCAACGCCAACCCAGCTTCAAAACTTAAATGAAGATAAAACAGTCGGTTACGGTACCGTCACTTTCAAAGACGAAGCAGCAGAAGTATCACAAACTTCGATCGACAATGTAACAGAAAAGGCAGAAGAGGCTCGTGATGCGGGGATCCAGACGGAATTGACTGGTGACGTGGAATTCTCCGGCATGCATCTGGGTGCAGGTGAAATCGTCGGGATCATCGTGGCTTTCCTAGTGCTGGCAGTGACATTCACTAGTTTCCTGGCAGCGGGCATGCCGATTTTATCTGCATTGATCGGACTGGGAATAAGCTTGCTGACAATCGTGATAGGCTCCAACTACTTCGAGATGCAGAATGTCTCCTTGACTTTGGCGGCGATGCTTGGAATTGCAGTTGGAATCGATTATGCCTTGTTTATCATGACACGGTACAGACAGCAGCTTGCAGAGGGACATGCTGTGAAGGAATCTGTGGCTATCGCTGTCGGTACTTCCGGAAGTGCAGTCGTTTTCGCTGGTTTGACAGTTATCATTGGTTTGTTAGGTCTTGCTGTTACTGGCATTCCGTTCCTGACAGTGATGGGCGTAGCAGCTTCGATTAGTATTTTGCTGGCTGTAATTGTATCGATTACGGTGCTGCCAGCTATACTTGGTATGCTTGGAACCAAAATTTCTCCTACCGGCGGTAACCGTTTCCTGAAGAATATCACACGGACAAAAGAAGGACAGCCTAGTAAAAATGCTTGGGGCAAGTTCGTTACCAGAAGACCATGGATCGTTACATTCCTTGCAGTTGTGATCCTTTTGGTCATTGCTATTCCATTTACGCATATGAATCTAGGATTGCCGGATGATGGAACAGCAAAAGCAGAAGACACGACAGAGCGTAAGGCATATGATCTGCTTTCGGATGCTTACGGGGAAGGCTTCCATTCCACCCTGATTGTTGCAGCTAAGATCGATGCAGATAAAAGTGCCGAAGGAGTCCAGCAGGATTTGCAAACAATCAGTGAGAAAATCACTGACTTGGAAAACGTGCGGAGTGTCACACCGGCAATGCCGAATGAAGCTGGCGATGTGTTCATCATCAGTGTGACACCGGAGACTGGACCGAATGATCAGGAAACAAAAGATATCGTCCATGAAATCAGGGACATGTCCAATGAAAATGTGGATATGCTCGTCACAGGTACGGCTGCAGTTAATATTGATATTGCACAGAAATTGAATGACGCATTGCCTATTTTCGCATTATTGATAGTTGGATTGGCTTATGTGCTGCTCGTCCTTGTATTCAGGTCGATCCTTCTCCCGCTTAAAGCGGTACTGGGCTTCCTGCTTTCCCTCGGGGCAACATTAGGTTTCGTCACGTTCGTCATCCAGGATGGCAATATGATCAATCTGTTTGGATTCCCAGGTGAAAGTCCGATTCTAGCCTTCCTGCCGATCATCGCGATTGGTATCCTATTCGGTCTGGCAATGGACTATGAAGTATTCCTGGTCAGCCGGATGCGGGAAGTCTATTCCCAAACGAAAGATCCAAAAGAAGCGATACTTGCTGGTATGCGTGATAGCGGTAAAGTCGTGGTGGCAGCAGGATTGATCATGATGTCGGTATTCATCGGATTCATGGTGACGCCTGATGCGATGATCAAATCTATCGGAATGGCACTGACATTTGGTGTCCTATTCGATGCCTTCGTTGTTCGAATGACGATCGTTCCGGCTATCATGTCCTTGATAGGGAAAGCAGCATGGTATATGCCGAAATGGCTCGATAAGATCTTACCGAATATTGACGTAGAAGGGGAAGCACTCCTTCATGAGAAAGAAAAAGAAAGAAAAACAAGCTGAGTGTAAAGAAAGAGACGTTCTTTTAGAGGACGTTTCTTTTTTTGTAAAGAAAGAATTGGTAAACTGAGTAGATGAAAGAATTATAAATTATCATTGCAGATCAGAAGGGAAAATCAGATGATGCAACCATTGACACAAGAGAATCTGACGCAGCTTAAGCAAATGAGAACAGAACTGACAAGATTCACTGCCGTTTACAAGTTTGCCTTGGATGAAGTGAATACGAAAATCAATATCCTAAAAGACGAATTTTCTTATATTCATGATTATAACCCGATTGAACATTGCAGTTCGCGATTAAAATCTCCAGAAAGCATCCTGAAGAAGATTTATAAGAAGAATATTGAGTTTTCCTTAGATAATATAAAAGATAATATCAAAGATATCGCTGGTATCAGGATCATTTGTTCTTTCAAATCGGATATCTATGCATTAGGCGAAATGATCCAGAAACAAAAAGATATTGAGCTTATAGAACGGAAAGATTATATAAAGAACCCGAAACCAAACGGTTATCAGAGCCTGCATTTGATTGTGAAAGTACCGGTATTTTTGTCTGACAGGGAGGAGAAAGTATGTGTGGAAATTCAAATCAGGACAATAGCGATGGATTTCTGGGCCAGTCTGGAGCATAAGATTTACTACAAATACGATAAGGAAATACCAAACAGGCTGGCGAATGAATTAAAGGAAGCGGCCGATTCCGCCGCAGCACTGGATGAGAAGATGGAAATGATCCATAATGAAGTAAAAGAGCTGAAACGATCAAATGATCAATTGGATGAAGTATTTGACGTAAGCAGCATGGCTGCAACCCGAGACAAGCTGATGCAGGGAATCATTCAGCAATTGGTAAGCGATACAAAGAAATTGGAATAGAATTCACAGTTTAAAAGATAGAACCGTTCGTCTGGATGATGAACGGTTCTTGTTTGTTTGATTATTTCCTGGGATATACACCTGATTTGGTTGATCGCACCACTGGATGAGAAACACTTTCTCTTTTCTCAAGAGTTACATATATTTCGAAGCTTTGCGCATTCGTATAAATATTAACTTTCTGAAAAAATAAACAATTGGATTGACAATTGTATCAAATCAATGGTTAAATAGCATTATCTTACACATCAGGTCGTATGATGACTGGATGTCAAGTGAATAAGAAGAAAGGTGGTTGAGAAAGGTTAAAGATAGTTTATATGTGAGTTAATGATTTCATTGGACTACCAAAAGAAGAGTTATGGCTTGAAGAAAAATGATAACGCTTACATCGTTCTGGACGAACTCGCAGCATGTGAAAAGACAGGAAATTACTTAAACGTAATTTCCGACTACATGAAAGTAGAAAGGAGAAGGATTATGGAGGTTACTACTAAAAAGTATCAAATGTTCATAGACGGGGAATTTGTGGATTCTAGCTCCCAGGAGACAATAAACGTTGTCAATCCATCAACGGAGGAGATTATTTCAGAGATTCCCAGAGGAACGATAGCAGATGTACGACAAGCCATTGACTCTGCTAAGCGAGCACAGAAAGCATGGAAGAAGCTCCCTGCTGTAGAAAGAGGGAATTACTTACTGGAGATTTCCAAAGAGATTCGTAACAATGAAGCTATCTTGGCAAGAACGATTTCAGAGGAAATGGGTAAAACGCTGGCTCTGGCTAAAACTGAGGTAAACTTTACAGCGGATTATATTGATTATATGGCTGGCTGGGCCAGACGCTATGAAGGGGAAATCGTCCAAAGTGATCGTCCGAATGAACAGATTTTTTTTCACAAGGAACCTATTGGAGTAATTGCTGGTATTTTACCATGGAATTTTCCGTTTTTCCTGGTTGCTCGCAAAGCAGCGCCTGCTTTGGTCACAGGGAATACAATCGTCTTGAAGCCAAGTGATTTATCCCCTAATAATGCTTTGGAATTTGCAAAGATCATTGAAAAAGTTGGTTTGCCTAAAGGTGTGATAAACATCGTGACCGGCAGCGGACGGACGATTGGACAAGAATTGGCAAAAAATGAAGACATAGGTATGGTCAGTCTGACGGGGAGCTATAACGCTGGAGCTGCTGTTATGCGTGCTGCTGCCGATAATATTACAAAAGTATCCCTGGAATTGGGAGGAAAGGCTCCTGCCATTGTAATGGATGATGCTAATCTCGATTTGGCGGTACGTTCTGTCATCGATTCCCGCATCATTAATACAGGACAAGTATGTAACTGCACTGAACGTGTGTATGTACATGAAAGCATTGCCGAGGAGTTCATCACAAAAGTAACAAATGCAATGAAAGAAGTAAGGTATGGTGACCCATTAATTGATGGAGATATCGATATGGGACCACTTATAAGTAAAGATGCGCTGGAATCCGTAGATCAAATGGTACAAGAAGCAGTAGCTGACGGAGCCAAGCTATTGACAGGCGGAAAGCGTGCCGCAAGAGAAAAAGGGTACTTCTATGAACCAACTGTACTCGTCAATGTAAATAATAATATGGATATCATGCAGCAAGAAATCTTTGGCCCAGTTCTTCCTATTGCAACGTTTAAGGATTTGGACGATGCACTAAACTTGGCAAATGATTGTGAATTCGGTTTGACGTCCTCCATCTATACACAAAACCTTGATGTAACGATGCGTGCAAGCAAGGAATTGGAATTCGGGGAGACATATGTCAATCGTGAAAACTTTGAAGCAATACAAGGTTTCCATGCTGGATGGAAAAAATCAGGTATCGGTGGAGCAGATGGAAAACATGGGCTGGATGAGTACTTGCAAACGCATGTAGTCTATCTTCAATATAATCAAGAAAAGAAATAGTATTTTTAGTAACAGAACATCTTCATCTTCGGTAAGAATTCACAGTCTCCCAAATCATATTCCCCATTGGAAAAATCACATATAGCGATAGTACTTTCGGGATGCCCATATGGCGGAGGAAGTATGAGAGGCCAATATACACAAACAGTATGAAGCAACTACAAGGGATTGATCAGTTTCTTAAAAAATGAAAATGGAGGTCATAGAAAATGGCTTATCGTTTTATCTTGAATGAGACTAGTTATCATGGTGCTGGTGCTATCAATGAAATCGTCGGTGAAGTTAAGAATCGTAGATTTCAAAAAGCATTGATTGTTACTGACGCTGATTTAGTTAAATTTGGTGTTGTGAAAAAGGTAACTGATTTACTAGATGATGCTACCCTGCCTTACGAAATCTTTGACCAAGTGAAAGCTAATCCAAGTGTTGCTATCGTGAAAGCTGGTGTGGAAGCCTTCAAGAAGGCTGGTGCTGACTATATTATCGCTATAGGCGGAGGTTCCCCACAAGATACTGGTAAAGGTATCGGGATTATCATCAATAACCCAGAATTTGCTGATGTTGTTTCCTTGGAAGGTACGGCCCCAACTAAAAACAAAGCTGTTCCGATGATTGCTGTTGCGACAACGGCGGGGACAGCCGCTGAAACTACGATCAATTATGTAATTACGGATGAAGAGAAACGCCGTAAGTTCGTTTGTGTCGACCCGCATGATATCCCAGTCGTTGCAATAGTTGACCCTAATATGATGTCCTCCATGCCGCATGGATTGTCTGCTGCCACTGGGATGGATGCACTGACGCATGCTATCGAAGGGTATACTACACAAGCTGCTTGGGAGCTTGCTGATACGTTAAACTTAAAGGCCATTGAATTGATTTCCCGTTCACTTCGGGATGCTGTCAATAATGATCCCAAAGGACGCGAAGATATGGCTCTCGGTCAATACATGACAGGTATGGCTTTCTCTAATGTCGGTCTTGGTGTAGTTCACGGTATGGCCCATCCATTAGGTGCATTCTATAATACACCTCACGGTATAGCCAATGCCGTATTACTTCCATATGTAATGGAGTTCAACAAAGATCATACTGGTGAAAAGTTCAAGGAAATCGCGCGTGCTATGGGGATTGAAGGGGTTGACGATATGACGCAAGACGAATATCGTACGGCTGCAATCGAAGCTGTTCGTCAATTATCCATTGATCTAAACATCCCTCAATCATTGGACGAAATTGGTGTCAAAGAAGAAGATCTAGATGCTTTAGCAGACGCTGCAATGGCAGATGTGTGTACAGGAGGTAACCCACGTCCATGTACAAAAGAGTTAATTCTTGAGGTATATAAAACTGCCTTTTCCATACCTATACAAAAGAATTGATTCGGGATAATAATCTCAAGATGGTAAAAAAGCTGGGAATTTAGACTGACATAGCGATGTGAGACACAAATAAAACACCCTTATTAGGCTGCCATGCCACCAAACTCTTTTGGTGTGTGGTAGCCTAATTTTT
>NZ_FMZB01000001.1 GCF_900101385.1 Terribacillus halophilus | reverse complement strand
ATCTGGTTTCCTGCGCTCGACTTGCATGTATTAGGCACGCCGCCAGCGTTCGTCCTGAGCCAAGATCAAACTCTCCATGAAAGTGTTGATGCTTTGCGCTCGTTAGAGCTGACGTTGATCTTAATGATCATGTCGTTTAGTTCGTAATTGGTTGTTTTGTTCAGTTTTCAAAGATCAATGACTGCCTTGCGACAGTAACTACATACTACCACCATGATTCGAGACTGTCAACACTAGTTTCAAAGAAAAATAGATTATTAGCAAAGAAGACGTCGAAAACGCCTCCCTTGCCATGTTTCTCATCTCACTTGAAAACTAGTTCGCCTTTCCATTCCAGCATACCGCCATCCATATTGATCACATCATACCCTTGGTTTTCCATGAAGGCTGCTGCATTCATACTGCGGTGGCCACCTCGGCATACAAGTACATATGTCTCGTCCACAGCCAATTCCGGCAGCTTCTCAGGTATCTGCTGCAGCGGAATATGAATGGCGCCCGGAATCATGCCTTGCTCCACTTCCTCATCTTCCCGTACATCAATCACTTTATAAGCCAAAGTACCGTTTTCAATAAGTTCATCAAGTTCTTCCGGTTGTATATTGCGCATCCCACAGTTCCCCTTTACTTAAATAGAATCCCTCCTGCAAGCACAGAAGGGATTCATCTATCAATTTGCTACTACATTCACTAGCTTGCCTGGAACGACAATCACTTTTCGAACAGTCTTTCCTTCAAGCCAGCTTTGCATTTGTTCATTATCAAGTGCGATTTTCTCCAGTTCTTCCTTGGATGCATCATGCGGAACCATTGCTTTTGCCCGCACTTTACCCATCGCCTGTAATACGATTTCAATTTCTTGTTCTACAAGCTTCGACTCATCATGAACCGGCCATGCCGCGTACGTAATGGTTTCCTGATGACCTAGTTTGCTCCACAGCTCTTCGGCGATATGCGGTGCAACTGGTGAAAGCAGCTTCGTGAATCCTTCCGCAAATTCACGCGGGATGACAGGTGCTTTATAGCAATCGTTGATGAATACCATCAATTGGGAGATGCCTGTATTGAAACGCAAAGCCTCAAAGTCCTCAGTCACTTTTTTCACTGTTTCATGGTAGCTTCTTTGCAGTTCTTCGGCATCGATATCCTGCACCTTATCCGAAAGCTCCCCTGCTTCTGTCATGAATAAGCGCCATACCCGATCAAGGAATCGACGGGAACCATCCAGTCCATTTGTAGACCAAGCAATCGAAGCATCCAATGGACCCATGAACATTTCGTATAAACGAAGTGTATCTGCGCCATGAGACTCGATGACATCATCAGGATTGACAACATTCCCTTTGGATTTACTCATTTTCTCATTATTTTCACCAAGAATCATCCCTTGGTTATACAGCTTTTGGAAAGGCTCTTTTGTCGGGACTGCTCCGATGTCGTAAAGGAACTTATGCCAGAAACGTGCATATAGCAAATGAAGGACAGCGTGTTCTGCTCCACCGATATATACATCAACCGGCAGCCATTTCTTCAGTGTTTCGAAGTCGGCAAGCTTTTCCGGGTTCTTCGGATCGATGTAACGAAGGAAGTACCAGCAGCTTCCCGCCCATTGTGGCATTGTATGTGTTTCACGCTTGCCTTTCTTACCTGTTTCCGGATCTGTGACATTCACCCATTCCGTAATATTTGCAAGCGGGGATTCACCAGTACCAGATGATTTGATTTCATCAGTCTTCGGAAGTACCAGCGGCAGCTCTTCCTCCGGCACACTTGTCATTGTGCCATCTTCCCAATGAATGACAGGAATCGGCTCACCCCAGTAGCGCTGGCGGCTGAATACCCAATCACGCAAGCGGTAGCTTACTTTCTTAGAACCATGTTCGTTCTCTTCCAGCCACTTGATCGCTGCCGTAATAGCTTCTTCTTTATTCATACCGTCAAGGAAATCAGAGTTGATATGCGCTCCCTCACCAGTATGCGCTTCTTTTTCAATATCGGCACCTTCGATAACCGCTTTGATCGGCAAATCGAAAGTCTTCGCAAATTCATAGTCACGTTCATCATGTGCCGGTACAGCCATGATTGCTCCAGAACCATAACTCATCAGCACGTAATCAGCGATCCAGATCGGCATTTTTTCACCGTTGACTGGATTGATGGCATATGCACCAGTGAATACACCTGTTTTCTCTTTTGCAAGGTCGGTACGCTCCAAGTCACTCTTTGCAGCTACTTCTTCCTTATAGGCATCGACTGCTTCGCGCTGGGCATCGGACGTAATTTTGTCAACAAGCGGATGCTCAGGGGACATGACCGCAAATGTGGCCCCGAACAAAGTATCCGGACGAGTCGTGAACACATCGAAACTTTCTTCTGTGCCTTCTATGCGGAAGGTAACTTCAGCACCTTCTGAGCGGCCGATCCAGTTACGCTGCATCTCTTTCAAACTATCCGGCCAGTCCAGTTCATCCAAGTCTTCAAGCAGACGATCAGCATAAGCAGTAATACGAAGCACCCATTGCTTCATCGGCTTGCGAATGACAGGGTGACCGCCGCGTTCGCTCTTTCCGTCGATAACTTCTTCATTGGAAAGGACAGTACCAAGTGCAGGACACCAGTTAACTGCTACTTCATCAACATAAGCAAGTCCCTTCTTATACAATTGAAGGAAAATCCACTGCGTCCATTTATAGTAATCTGGATCTGTTGTATTTACTTCACGATCCCAGTCGTATGAGAAACCAAGCTCTTTGATCTGCCTTGTGAAGGTTGCGATATTCTTTTTCGTAAATTCTTCAGGATCATTCCCAGTATCCAGCGCATACTGCTCCGCCGGCAAACCAAAAGCATCCCATCCGATTGGATGAAGCACTTCATAGCCTTGCATCCGTTTCATACGAGACAAAATATCTGTAGCTGTGTAACCTTCAGGATGCCCGACGTGCAGACCCGCACCTGATGGATAAGGGAACATATCCAAGGCATAGAACTTTTGTTTTTCAGAGGAAGTATCTGTTTTGAACGTTTTGTTTTCTTCCCAATAAGCTTGCCATTTCTTTTCGATTTCATGATGATTGAATGACATATCGTGTGCCTCCTGTACTCTCTTCAACTTGAACAATCTGACCGTGAAGCAAAGAAAAAAGCCCCTCATCCCAATAATGGGACGAGAGGCTTCTCCCGCGGTACCACCCAACTTAGCGCATATGCGCCCGCTCGACATTCCTTAACGCGGAAAACGGCAAAAAGTACTGGCAGTTCCCTTTTGCAATTCCAAAGGCGAGTTCACAAGATGCCGGGACGGCTCGCACCAGAGTGCCGTCTCTCTTAAACCAAGCAGTGCTTGCTACTACTCCTTCTCCTCATCGTTCACAGTATTGTTGTGTTCAGTGTACGGAACTGTGCCGCATTTGTCAAGATTCGGCATCTTCCGTCCGGAATACCGAAACAGCCTCCTGTAGTTCACGTGTTACGCGGTCAAGCTGACCGACTGTCATGGCAAGCTGCTCATATGCTCCATACTGGGCATTGGTAGAATGATGGACAACATCCGTCTTTGCTGTATTTTCCTGAAGTGTGCTGCTAATTTGTTCCACTCTGGCAAGCACCTCCGCCCCAAACCGTTCAGACTGGACACTTCCGCTCTGGATTTGGTGCAGTCGGTTGGCAATGGATTCGAATTTTTCCTCGATCTCTACAAATGATGATTCCATACTTTCCATGGAAGCTGTTTCAGCTTTGGCTGTTTCGTGACCGAATTGCACAGCCTCTGATAAATTCATCGTACCTTTGCGGATCGCACCTACTGTTTGATAAATACTATCAGCCGAAGATTTGGATTCATCAGCAAGTTTGCGGATTTCCTCTGCAACGACAGCAAAGCCTTTACCCGCCTCACCAGCCCTGGCCGCCTCAATTGCCGCATTCAAAGCAAGCAAATTAGTTTGTTCCGCAACGGAAGCAACCGACGCAACCATTTGCTCGATTTGCTGTGAGTATTGTATGAAATCCCGCAAAGACGCTTCCATCAACTCCCTGCTTTCTCCGTTCCGGACTGTCAGCTTCTGCTGATTCTGTACAGTTTCACGACCGCGGAGGGCTGCTTCTGACGCAAGTTTTCCAAGTTCAACTGTCTCTGTCGCAAATGCACTGTTCTCACTTCCCTGCTTGTCCATCTGTTCAATCAAGGCTACCGTCTGCTGAAGATCGGAGGAAATGCGCTGGGAGCCGGATGTAATTTCGCCGACAGAAGCAGCAATTTCCTTATGCAGTGCTTGGAGATTCCGATTGTCTTTGTCAATTTCCTCAGACATTCCAGCCACTTCATCACTGGCTTTCTCGATAGATCGAATCAGGCTCTTCAACTGTTCTGTCATTTGGCCGAATGAAAGATTCATCTCACTGATTTCCAGACTGCCAGCCTTTTCTATCGGTTGCACAGTCAAATCTCCGGACGCAATCTGGTTTGTCCTTGATGCCAATGCCAGCAATGGATTAGCAATGGATTTGCTCGTCCTTCTCGAAGTATAGCTAGTGATGAGAATCAGCAATAACACACCAACAACCGACACCACTATTACAAAAGTAATTTGATTCTGCAGTGCAAGCTGTTCATCTTCATATGCTGCCGTACTGTATGCGTTCGCCATATATATATCATTCAGCAGCCCTTGAACTCGGCTCGATAACCGCAGTGCTTCCATCTCATTCACATTTGTCAGGAGGCTCGTCACTTCTCCTTGCCACTCAGCATATTTTTCCAATCCCGCGTTGAGATAGGCGGATGACTGACCTTCTGATGTTGCTGCCAGCTGCTCGAAGCTCGATTGGCTCTGTTCCAAATAAGAACGTAATTCTGCAGCCGATGTATCCGTACGAATCGTAGTCGTGTTCTTTAGTATCTGTCCAGCATTATTCAGCTGGCTGTCCAGCTGCTGAAGCTGCAGGAGGTGCTGGACTTGCTCGTAGCTTGAGGCGTTGATTCTCACCATACTGAAGATGATGAATGCAATAAGCGCTAAAGCTAATATACTCGTAGCTGCTGATTGAAGAAAAAGTTTCCGTGTCAGTTTCATTTAACTCACTCCGATTCTATCAGCTTCTGTGTTGCCGTATGAACTTTCCCCTCGACTGTGTCAGTGATACTGACCACGCCAATCGGACTCAAGCCTACCGCTTGTTCCCTCAAACCAATCACATCGCCCTCAGGCAGTTGTTTGCCTTTGGATAATCGTTCCAGAAATTCGAATAAGACATGATCGATTTGCAGCATGGCAGATGTAACGACATGATCAGGAGCAAGATAGGCTTGGTCACCACCAGCTCCGATCACATATCTATCTGCCAAGGCTGCTTGCTCGATCATTGCTTTTCCAGCATCTCCCGGTTCAGCGAAAAGAATATCCACTTCCTCATCGATCAGCTCCCGCGCCAATCGCTTACCGGCAGCTTCATCATCTATGGATGCTTCCTTGACGAGCAGTTCGGTTTCTTTGGAGGTATCCGCCACACCCTGTTCGAACCCTTTAAGATATGCACTGGATCGATCACCGATAAAGCCTGCTTTGTTAGTTTTTGTTACGGTGGCAGCGGCTACACCAGCCAAATAACCCGCCTGTCCGGCATCAAACTGATAGCCGTACAGATTATCACCTTTCAAATCGGTTTCAAAAGCGATGTATGTAATATCAGGATTGGCTTTTGCTTGTTTGGAGACAGCATCCTTGGCTGTTGACTCTATCGTGATGATTGTATCCATACCTTCTTCAGCCAACTCTTCCAATGCTTTCTCATAGGATTGCTCTGGGGTTATTTCCTTATATGTATAAACGATATCAAGACGGTCTCTTGCTTTAGTCAACCCCTCGATTGCCACGTCATTCCATTCCTGGTCACCAAGACCCGCTTCTGTCAGTATG
Source organism: Terribacillus halophilus (assembly GCF_900101385.1). Lineage (GTDB taxonomy): Bacteria > Bacillota > Bacilli > Bacillales > Amphibacillaceae > Terribacillus > Terribacillus halophilus. Next base: position 671,096 of record NZ_FMZB01000001.1, on the reverse strand, counting down.
ATTCCGATACGTTTCTCTTCATCCAGTTTGGCAGCTGCCGAATTGGCGGCACACCCAGTTACATAACATAGAAGCAAAATACAAATAGGTATAAGGATGCGCTTATGCATGTGTCGATATACTCCTTTCTTTTCCATTACACTACTACTATGGTCCTTATTCCGACACGTTTCTACATAATTTCGGTAAATTATTTGTAAATTTATCTTTACATAAGAGAGATTTGATTTGCTAAATGGAAGCAGGTAGCGTAAAACTAAGAGAGAACAATTTGTCAGAGAGAGGATTTCAGGAAATGCTAAAACATGTCATCGCTTATGCGCACGAACTGATGGAGCAAGTAATCCAGCCAGGAGATACGGTTATTGATGCAACATGCGGCAACGGCAACGATACACTCGTGCTCAGCCACTTGGTCGGAGATGAAGGAAAGGTGCTGGCATTCGATATACAGGAACAAGCCATCGAGATAACAGGCAAGCACTTGGCCATGCACGATGTCACCAATACGACTTTGATCTTGGATAGCCACCAGCGTGTCGATCATTATATAAAGCCCGCAGACGAAGGAAAGCTTGCCGGGGCTATTTTCAATCTAGGTTATCTGCCAGGAAGCAATAAAGCGATTACAACCAACGCAGAAAGCACCATCACTGCCATCGAGAAAATTCGCCATGCAATGAAGCCAGGCGGCAGAATCGTATTGGTTGTTTATCATGGCCATCCAGAGGGCGCGATTGAAAAAGAAGGACTGCTTGCTTATGTGAAGGATTATGATCAAAAGTATTATGGTGTCCTGCAGTACCGCTTCCTTAATCAAAAGAACAATCCACCATTCATCATTGCAATCGAGAAGAAAAAATGAAAGAAGCGCAGACCCCTTTAGCCGATCGGGGTACGCGCTTCTTTCATTTTATTATATGCTTTGATGTTCAAGTGGAAAAACTTCGATTTATTGCCGCTGGCCCTAAGCAGCGATTTTATCATCTGCTTGCCATCGGCTAGCAGACTCACCTTACTATCTGCCAAGTACAAACCGACAAGCCCATGATGGACCATTTCATGGAAAGAAGCATGCGGCAGACGCTGTACACTTTCATTCGTCCGTTCGATGAAATACTGCAGTCTTTCGCGCATTTCCTCCGAGTCCCGGTAGTAGTGACAGAAGTTCAGATCACCTTCGGCCTCATCCTCCATCTGATCGATATAATAATCCAGCAGGATATGCAGACCTTGCATATACGGGAAATAGCTTCGATAGATATCTTCAGCCAATTGATGATCAAGCTCCATCCCCATTCCGTAAGATACGAAGCAGAAGATGCCAAGTGTCGATCCGCTGCAAGCCGAAAATTCATACCAAGTAAGGTCACGATGGTCCTCTTGATAAAGGGAGAACCAATTCGTAAGCCGCTCGATTCTCTCTTCCTTCGCTACATGCTTGTGCACTTGCAGATCGCCATATAATCCGGAGAGCTTCAGCAGATAAGGATGCATGATTTGCAGATTCGGCTGTTTTCCGAGGATTGTCTGGCAAGTGAAAACGAGAGAATGCAAATAGCCGCCATCTTCACCCTCCTCGCGTAATGCGTAATAATCCTTCAGCTTTTCGCCAGGCTGCAGCGCATCCAGCATGGATTGATGTAGAAGCCGGAAATCATTGGGGTCTAGCGAAGTACTGCGATCGCATAAATTATCCAGATAGTCACTGATGGTCTGATACGCTATGATGAACTTGATAGCCTGTTTCCACGCATCCCCTGCCAGCAGACTGTATACAGCCCCACCCTGACAATGGAAGCGTTTCGTCCGAATACTTTCCAGTGCCTGTTTCCGCAGTTCCGGGTCCGGGATTGCTTCTGCCCGCTGTTTCCATAATTCCAATTCTTTATGTACTTCAGGGAATATTTTTCGATATACTTGATGCATAAGTAAAACCGATGACTTTGGTATTTGTTGGGCCATTGTTCAATATCGCTCCTCGAATCCGGGATTGTCTTCTTTCCAAAAAATCTATTAATTCTATAAGAACATAAACGAAAGGAGTATTCAAATGATATACGAATACGACAAGAAACGTCCACATGTTCACAATGAAGCTTATGTAGCTCCAGATGCTGTTATTACAGGAGATGTAACCATTCAAAAAGATGCCAGCATCTGGTTCAAAACGGTCATACGGGGAGATGTTTCACCCGTTATGATTGGAGAAGGTGCCAATGTCCAGGATCTCTGTGTTCTTCATCAAAGTCCTGATCTCCCCCTTATTATAAAGGAAGGTGCCACGATCGGTCATCAAGTTACACTGCATTCCTGTACGATTGGTAAGAATGCTCTGGTCGGCATGGGCTCCCTTATCCTTGATGGAGCGGTCGTGGAAGATGGCGCGTATGTCGGAGCGGGTTCACTCATACCTCCAGGCAAAACGATCCCTTCCGGCAAGCTTGCATTCGGCAGACCTGCCAAAGTCGTGCGGGATTTGACGGAAACCGATTACCAGGACATGGAGCGAATTCGGTTGGAATATATCAGCAAAAGTAAATTATATAAAGAAACAACATAAAAAGCCGTCCCTTTCGTTGGGACGGTTTTTATGTTATACGGTCTGCAGCTTGCTTTGCACTCTATCAACTTTTTGGAATTCGGCAAAGTCGTATTTACGTTCGACGTAAATTTGATGCCATAGCATGAATGCAAGAACAGTCCAGATCTTACGGCTGTAATCACCCTTGCCTTGGCAATGTGCATCCAGCAGATTAAGAATATAATCCTTATGCAGGAGATGGTCTGTCTGACTTTCATGGATGAGTTTCTTCGCCCAGCCATTCAGTTCATTTTTCAGCCAGTGGCGCATAGGTACCGGGAAGCCGAGTTTTTTCCGGTGCAATACGTGATCAGGTACAATGCCTTCCACTGCTTCACGCAGCAAGCTCTTCGTCGTATTGTTGGCGATTTTCAGGTCTTGCGGAATTTCGCGGGCAACTCGGAAAACTTCTTTATCAAGGAACGGTACGCGAACCTCGAGTGAATGCGCCATTGTCATCTTATCGGCTTTGAGAAGGATATCTCCGCGAAGCCAAGTATGAATATCGATATACTGCATCTGATTGACAGGAGGCTCATTCTTGACGTTTTCATATAAAGGTGCGGTTAACTGCTGATAGCTGATCGAGCTGTCATACGTTTTCAGCAGCTTTTGCAGATCCGCTTTCTCGAACATCTTGGCGTTACCGATATAGCGATCCTTCAAAGGAGTCGTACCGCGCTCCAGGAAGCTCTTGCCGCGTACACCTTCAGGAAGAATCTTCGCCACGCGGGCCAGCAATGCCTTGGCAGGTCCTGGGATGCTGTCGAACATACGCAGGGACTCTGGCTCACGGTAGATATTATATCCGCCGAACAGTTCGTCGGAACCTTCGCCTGAAAGGGCAACAGTCACATGCTTGCTGGCTTCCCTTGCAACGAAGTACAGTGCTACAGCAGACGGATCAGCTAATGGATCATCCATATGCCACATGATTTTCGGTAGCTTCTCAAGGTATTCTTCCGGTGTGATGATGTGCGAATAGTTTTCCACACCGATTTTTTCAGCTGTTTCTTTCGCAACATCCACTTCAGAATAGCCTTCACGCTCGAATCCTACGGAAAATGTCTTCAAGTTCGGGTTGAATTCCTTTGCGATGGCTACGATGACAGAGGAATCGATTCCCCCAGAAAGGAAGGATCCAACCGGCACATCACTTCGCATATGCTTGCTGACGGAATCATACAGCACGTCCTGGATTCGGGTGATCCAAGCTTGCTTGTCCATAATTTTTGGTGAGAATGTCGCATGCCAGTAGCGATGGAATTCGATTGGTTCACCTTCACGTTTTACGAAGTAATGACCAGGCTCAACCTTCTTGATACCTTCTGTCATAGAGAAAGGATCGGGTACATATTGATAGCTCAGATATTGCTGCAGCGATTCTGTATCCACGGTATCGGATTCTTCAAGAAGTGTGATGCTTTTCTTCTCGGAAGCAAAGAAGATTTCCTCGTCCGTTTCTTTATAGAAGAGCGGCTTGATGCCGAACGGGTCACGAGCCCCGTAAAATATCTTCTTTTGTTTATCCCAGATCAAGATGCTGAACATACCGCGAAGCTCCTTGAATGCTTCCGCTCCGTATGTATGGTACATCGCAGCGATGACCTCGGTATCGGATTCTGTCTTGAACTCAGATCCTTTTTTCAGCAGGTCTTCACGAAGCTCTACATAGTTATAGATTTCCCCGTTGAAAACCATCCAGATGTTCTCATCGTCATAGCTTAGCGGCTGAACCCCAGCTTCGATGTCGATGATGCTCAAACGGCGAAAACCAAATGAAACATGTTCGTCATGGTAATATCCCTCATCATCCGGACCGCGGTGGGTGATGATGTTGTTCTGTTGTTTGAATTTATCCTTATCAGCTTGCGTTAGTTGTTTTACGTTTTTTCTGATGACGCCAATCAAACCACACATTTACTTATTAGCCTCTCTTTCATTACTTCTAGCCATTAATTATAGCATAAAACAATTCGGTTCTTGAAGGAAGATTATGGGCGGCGACTTAAAAAAAGCAAGAGCTAAAAAATAGCTCTTGCTTTTGCATCCGATTATGCGAATGTATAGCTTTCAAGTTGTGCTGCTCTGTCTGTCTGCTCCCAAGGGAAGCTCTTATCAGTACGCCCGAAATGACCGTATGCAGCTGTATCCCGATAGATCGGCTGACGCAGGTTCAGCATCTTGATGATGCCAGCAGGTCGAAGGTCGAATAGCTCGCGTACTGCTTTCACCAATGCTTCCTCGGTTTGTTTGCCAGTCCCGAAAGTGTCGATGCTGATGGAAACAGGCTCAGCAACACCGATGGCATAAGCAAGCTGCACTTCACATTTATCCGCAAGACCTGCTGCAACGATGTTCTTCGCCACATAACGTGCTGCATAAGCGCCGGAACGGTCCACTTTCGTCGCGTCTTTGCCGCTGAATGCACCGCCGCCATGGCGTGCATAGCCGCCATACGTATCAACGATGATTTTACGGCCAGTCAAACCAGCATCCCCTTGCGGACCGCCAATAACGAAACGGCCTGTCGGGTTGATGATATACTTCGTATTTTCGTCAAGCAGCTCTGCTGGCACGACAGGTTTGATCACAAGCTCTTTCAGATCAGCATGGATCTGTGCTTGCTCCGCTTCGGGATGATGCTGTGTAGAGATGACAATCGTATCAATCCGTACAGGCTGATCGTTTTCATCATATTCCACTGTTACTTGTGTTTTCCCATCCGGGCGCAAGTAATCCACGACTTCCTCTTTGCGTATGTTCGCCAATTGCTTGGAAAGACGGTGAGCCAATGATATCGGCAGCGGCATGAATTCCGGTGTTTCATTGCTGGCATACCCGAACATCAATCCTTGGTCACCCGCACCAATGGCATCGATTTCTTCGTCCGTCATCAAGCCTTCGCGGGCCTCAAGCGCTTGATCGACGCCCCCTGCGATATCGGGCGATTGTTCATCAATTGCTGTCAGCACTGCACATGTATCGGCATCAAAGCCGTATTTAGCACGTGTATAACCAATTTCTTTGATTGTCTTACGCACGATGCTTTGGATATCTACATAAGCGTTCGTTGTGATTTCACCAGCTACTAGTACAAGACCAGTCGTAACTGTCGTTTCACAAGCTACACGGGCATTCGGATCCTTGGATAGGATTTCATCTAATATAGCATCCGAAATCTGGTCACAGATTTTATCCGGGTGGCCTTCAGTAACGGATTCTGAGGTAAATAATCGACGATTAGCAGTCATTCTGCCAAATCCCCCTTCAACTACGATTAATACGGAAGTTTTACTCTTTCCAAGTATGTTATTAAGAAACTTGATAATGGGTGAAGGTGAAAGAACACTACAGCTAGTATTGTTCTTTTTCTATTATTAAGCCGTTACATGAAAAAAACCTTCCATCATAACAGAAGGCTGGCTTATTCCCTCTCTTATCGTTCAAGGTATCCCTTGCTCAGGTTGAGCACCATTTCACAAATGTGACGGTTGCCGGGTTTCTTAGGGCCTGTCCCTCCGCCTACTCTGAATAAGAGTGTTTTCCGTTCGCAACTATGTTATCGAAACAGCCTTCAGAAGTCAACCAAATCCTGCAATCACCGACAAAAATTATCGGAATTATCCGTCACCTAATTCTCAGCAAATGATTGCAATTCAAAATAGTATGTATTAATATTTTAATGTGTTATACTAATTTAAAATCAACTCAAAAGGCGGGATCTATATGCGAATGATGCACGCAGTAACAGCGTTAGAGGAATTGCGGAACCAACCCAATATGAAAAGGAACCTATCTGCGGCTCAATTGACTGAGGCGGCATTGTCCCGCCAAGAGGCACGCCTGACAGAAACAGGTGCCTTGCGGGCAGCTACTGGCAAATATACCGGCCGCTCCCCTAAAGATAAATTCATTGTCAAAGATGAACTTTCTGAAAACAAGGTAGACTGGGGAAAAGTGAATCAGCCGATAAGTGAAGCCACTTTCGAGCATCTGTTAGGCAAGGTCGTCGATCATTTGCAAGCAAAAGAAGAAGTATTCTCATTCCAGGGATTTGCAGGAGCCGATGAACGCTATCACCTGCCGATACAGGTGATCAATGAATATGCCTGGCATAACTTATTCGCCCACCAGCTGTTCATCAGGCCGAGTGATGAGGAGCTGGCATCCCATAAGCCTTCTTTCATCGTCATCTCCGCTCCGGGCGTAAAAGCAGATCCGTTGGTCGATGGCACCAATTCGGAAGCTTTTGTAATCGTTTCCTTCAAACAGCGTGTGATTGTGATTGGCGGCACGGAATATGCCGGTGAAATGAAAAAATCGATCTTCTCTGTGATGAACTTCCTGCTTCCGCAGCAAGAAATCATGCCGATGCACTGTTCTGCGAATGTAGGTACAGATGGCGATACGGCTCTATTCTTCGGTCTATCTGGAACGGGTAAGACGACGCTTTCCGCCGATCCGAACCGGCCTTTGATCGGGGATGATGAACATGGCTGGTCACCAGATGGCATTTTCAATATCGAAGGCGGCTGTTACGCCAAGTGCATCAATCTTTCCGCAGAAAAAGAGCCTGAAATCCATGGTGCGATCAAATTCGGAACCATCCTTGAAAATGTATCCGTTGATGAAGCTGGCATTTGTGATTATGAAGATGGATCTGTTACGGAGAATACACGTGCTGCTTACCCGATCGACTATATCAAGGGCAGTTTACCGAAAAGTTTGGCGTCCCATCCCAAAACGATCATCTTTTTGACTGCCGACGCAACTGGCGTGCTGCCTCCGATCAGCAAGCTGACGACCGAGCAGGCGATGTACCACTTCTTGAGCGGCTATACGAGTAAACTCGCTGGTACGGAGCGTGGTGTGACTGAACCGGAAGCGACATTCTCCACCTGCTTTGGAGCCCCGTTCCTGCCGCTGGCACCATCCGTATACGCTGATATGCTGGGCAGCAAGATCCGCGAGCATCAAGCAGATGTGTACCTGGTCAATACAGGCTGGACCGGTGGAGATTATCATTCGGGTTCCCGGATGAAGCTTGCTTATACAAGAACGATGGTACAGGCAGCTCTTTGTGGGGAATTACGCGATGTAGATACGATCCAAGATCCTATTTTTGGCCTGCATGTTCCTGTTTCCATCGTTGATGTACCAAAAGCACTCCTGATGCCGGAGAATGCTTGGGAAGATAAAACAGCTTATAAGCAAAAAGCGCAGGAACTGGCTGTTCAGTTCCATCAACATTTCGCAAAATTTGATTTTATTGACGACGCGGTACGCCAAGCGGGTCCGCTATACAAATAAAAGAGAACCGCCCCGAAAGACAGCTGTCTTTTGGGGCGATTCTTTACATCGTTTTTTCAAGCTGATCTATGTGATGCAGTGCACTAGGCAGCACTTTATCTTTCATCATGAAGCTGTATTCTGCGTGCTGGGCCAGGTGGGAAGGAAACTTATCCACCATCACTGGTCCATATGTCTCCAAGTAATTGGATTTCTTCTTCAGTTCCGAGATGATGGCGTAATAGACATTTTTCACAATATGCCCCGCTTTGCCGGCTACGAAGTACTGCCCGACATATTTCAGCTGCTGGACTACGCCACCAGTCTCCTCCATCACTTCCCGCATCGCCGCATGCTCTGCCGTTTCGCCTTTTTCGACCTTGCCGCCCGGGAACTCCAATCCCCGATCTTTATGGCGTGTGAGCAGCCATTTGCTTCCGTACCGGCAAATCACCCACACATGTTTAGGCTGATCAGAAAATGGATGATCGGCGAAAGACATCTTCACTTCATTGTTATAGTAATCTCTGAACGTAATCATCATCCCACTGCCTTCTTCACATCAAACCTACAAGTATTTGACTGCTGCGATCTTCCAGCCTCCGTCATACAAGAATTTGATCTCGATTGTATAGTTACCGTGCAAATCATCGGTATTGCTTTGTGTAATTGTAACATACTTATCGGAGTCTGTTTCTACTTTGTATGAATTATCCGGGTTGAACCATGCAGGTGTTTCAGTCGGCAAGATATACAAGCCATCAGCTTCTTCCGAGAAATAGAAGTCGACGATCGATTCGCTTACATCCCTTGTGGCTACTTCGTCAAAACTCTTCAATAATTCTTCTTTGGTATTGTAGTGCAGCACTTTGTAATTTTCATCTATCTCCTGGGTGACTTTGTCCATGAAGGAAGATGTCAGCTGTTCTATTTGTTCCTTATCCAATTCCTGGTTTGCGGGGAACTGGCTTTTTTCGGCTGTTACTGCAGTTATATTATCTGATTGGTATGATAGCGCGAATGCAAATGGGACTAGGAGCATGATGATGACACCTATTGCTTTTTTCCATCTTGGTTGAAGCATAATCAGTCCTCCTTATGTAGTCATATTATAGGTATTCCTCATTTTCCCTTTTTTGAAACACAGTATCGATTATGAGCTGATTACTAGCCTCTGTATCGAACGAAGAACTCCTCTGAATCAAAACCCATAAATTTGAAGTTCATAGTAAAGTTTACACATCTGCCCCTAGGCATTCTTTATCTATTTCATCTTAAGCTATGAAAAATTTGTGGGGATTTCTTCTCAATTGTTGCTTTTTGTAAAAAAATGTGAAACAAATCGCTGTAAAACTCGTTAAACTTTGGTAAGCTTTCCAAGGCGGACTAATTTTCAGGAATGATTTGTAATAAGACATACTTATGCAGAAATAAAGTGATTGAGTCCGTTACTTTAGAGAGCAAATTACCTTTGGAGGGATTAGATGAAAGCGGTAAAACATCTTGGCTGGTTCGTATTGGCACTGGCACTATTTTTGACTGGATGCGGTACAGACAGCGCTTCTACAGATGCAGAAAGCAAAGAGAAGAAAGGTCCTACACCTGAAGAAATCCTGCAAAGCACATCCAAAGCCAATGAAGATCTGAATAGCTATGATATGGATATGTCAATGGATATGGATGTGAAAGCAACCGGTCTGGATCAGTCCATGACAACGACGGCAAACGGAACGATCGTGATGGATCCATTGTCTTCTAAGCTCAGCATGGAATCCATGGGAGAACAGTTCGATATGTATATCAAAGACAATATGATTTATATGTACGAACCAGCATCTGCCATGTGGCTGAAAATGGATGCTGAATCAGAAATCGGTGCTTCCCTTGAAACAGATCAAGTTGCCGAGCCTTTGGATGAGCAGATCCAACAAGTGAAGGATTTGGCTGATAACATCAAAGTATCCGAAACAGACTCAGAATATGTACTGGATGTTGTAGTAGCCGAAGATAAAATGATGAGCTTCATGGAAGAACAAATGGGTGCAGCAGGCGAAAGCATCGAAAGCTTGGGTAACTTCACTTTCGATAAGTTCAACTACACCATCTCCATCGATAAAGAAACAAATTATCCGAAGAATATCAAATTGGATATGGTCATGAATATGGAAGATGCAGGTGACGAAGCAACTGTCAATGCAGTAGTGGATATGAATTACGACAACTTTAACGCAACAGAAAGCATTGACATTCCAGCAGAGGCTGAGAGCGCAGTTGATATTTCTGACCAAGCAGCTTTAACGTATTAAACATGAAAGGCACCAGGATTATCCCTGGTGCCTCTTTTATTAGATATTGTATTTCACATCTGCGTCTTTTTCTAATTCATCCACTCTTTCAAGCATGACTGTCTGCAAATTCTGTTGTTCCATCATCGTTTTCAGCTGATCCTTGATGTCATCGTATTTTGGCAGGCTGTCTTCTTGATTGCTTTCTTTTGCCTGCTTTTCCATCTCTTCGTAATATGTCTTCATATCGTCTTCCGTCACTTCTTTTGGTGACAGCTCGTTATCGACATATTTATTTACAAGCAGGCCTTCTTTCAGCCGCTGCTTGTACTCCTCTTCTGTTGTATCAGCAGCTTCCAAAGCTTCCTTGAATTTATCTTCATTTTCAAATTGGTCTTTGGCAGATTGCATTTCTTCATCCAATTCTTTATCGGAAACCTCATAGTTTTGATTCTCCGCTTCTTGGAAAAGCAGTTTATTTCCTACAAGACTTTTCAATACTTGATCCTTTAATTCTTTCGCACCATCATCTGTAGTCGGATCCTCGCCGTTTGCCTGTGATTGTTGCTGTGCATTAGATAGGAGTGAATTATACTCCTCACCTTTTATCTCGGTACCATTAACAGTCGCGACTGTTTCGTCCGGATCCACTTGCTGTTCCTCCATCTTCTTCTGCATTTCTTCTGCTTGCTTCTGCGCTTTTTGTTCAGCACTGGAAGAATCAGATGAAGAATCCTCATCATTCCCACATGCAGCCAATACTATAGCCAGTACCAGCATTAAGCATAGGGTCATCAAACGTTTCATAAAATAGAAACCCCTCTCTTCGTATATGGTTACGAATGTAACATCTATCAACAGTCAACACAAGTATACCACGTTATTCTGGAAGATAAGTAAGACAAAGACGCCCCTTTAAAGGACGCCTTTCTTAAGCAATTGCTTTTTGCGATCTTTATGATCTTTCACGACCAGGGCAGCATGTACGGCTCCTGGTACGAAAAATAGTAGTGTCAAAACCAGATTCAGTAATGCCTTGAATGGTTTACCAGTGAATAATACGGCCACTGGCGGCAGAAAAATCGCCAACAGTATTCCTTCTCTTTGCTGCATTACTTTAGAAATACCCATTTTCACTCCTTTTGACACCTACTCCCCTTCCTTTACCTCTTTGGATACATGCAGCAGATACTCCATATCCACTTCTACCCCGATACCCGGATTAGCTGGAATTTGGATGCTTCCTTTCTCCACCCGCAGTGGCTCTTGCAGCAAATCTCTCTCAAAGTACCTGTCAGAACCAGACAAATCACCAGGTATCGAAAAGCCCTGCAAAGAGGCCAGCGCCAGATTATGCGCCTTCGAAATGCCTGTTTCCACCATACCGCCGCACCAGACAGGCAAGCCGGCTTGCTGGCACAAGTCATGGATGCGGATTGCGGCAGTCAGACCGCCAACCCTTCCAATTTTGATGTTGATGGTCCGGCATGCTCCTAGCGCAAGAGCCTGCCAGGCGTCCTGCCAGCTTTCCACCGTTTCATCAAGGCAAACGGTCGTCTGCATCTGTTCTTGCAGCCGTTGATGCAGCACAATATCCCCCGAGGGAAATGGCTGTTCAATCATCTGCAGATTCAAGCTGTCCAGATCAGCAAGCAGAGGCAGATCCCGTTCCCTGTACATACCGTTTCCATCGATCATCAGCGAAAGCTCCGGATCAATTAATGTAACCTGCTCAATAGCCTGCCGTTCATTATATTTTGATACTTTCAGCTTGGCACGTTCAAAGCCTTGCCTGCGAATCATCTCGATCGTCTGTTCAAGATCGTCCGATAGACTGATGACAGCACCCGCCTTCGCTTTTGTCCTCGTACCGCCTATACAGGAAGCAAGACTCCGATTCTGCTGCTTGGCATATAAGTCCCAAATGGCTCCTTCCACAGCAGCTTTGGCCATTTGATTACCGACGATGCCGGCAAACAGCTTCGGAACATCTGTCGGGTGATTCACTTTTCCGGCAAACAAGAGCGGCAGCAGCGATTGCTGAAGCAGTATCCAGCTCGATGCCACTGTTTCACTCGTATAGAACGGTTCGGCAAAAGCGACTCCTTCGCCATATCCCAACCGTCCGTCAATATCCTGTAATTCGACGATGATTCCTTCTCTTTCATGCAGGACGCCAGCATGTGTTGTGAAAGGCTGTTTGAGCGGCAAGGTATAGCGGAACAAGCGATAGCCTTTTACCTCCATCATGCATTGCCCTCTTCGAGTTTCTGCTGCAGCTTATAGCGCATCAGCTTATTGCTCGCATTCCGCGGAAGTCCATCGACCCAGTGCCAATATTTCGGGATTTTATAGCGGGCTAATCTTTCCTGGCAGTATGCCTGTAGGTCTTCGATGCTGATCTCTTTATCCTTTACAAGGAACGCAACAGGCACAGCTCCCCACTGTGTGTCAGTTTGTCCGATGACAGCTGCCTCATTGATAGCGGGGTGGCTGGCCAAAACTCCTTCCACTTCGGCAGGATAGATATTCTCACCGCCCGAGATGATAAGGTCTTTCCTTCGATCAAGCACATACAAATAACCCTCTCTATCCGTATAACCGATGTCACCTGTCGCAAGCCACCCTTCTTGGAAAGCTGCTCCGGTTGCTTCCGGGTTTCGATAGTATCCTTTCGTGATCATCGGGCCCTTCACTTGGATTTCTCCTGCTTCATCAGGCTTGGCCAAGCCTGTTGAGGTCATGATGCGCAGCTGAGCCGGAACGAGCGCTTTTCCAGCCGAGCCCAGCTTACGGATACTGTCTTCTGGACTTAATGTCACGATTTGAGATGCAGTTTCGGTCATGCCATAGGACTGGAACACAGGAATGGCATTCGTTTTTGCCTCTTCCAGCAAATGGAGCGGCGCCGGCCCTCCGCCTAACAGCATGCAGCGGAAAGTATCCGGATAGGTGATACCGTCTTTCTCTTGCAGACGTAAAAGGCGCTGAAGCATGACTGTTACAACCGATACGATTGTGACACCATGCTTTGTGATTGCTGTCTGGACGATTTCTTCATCGAAGCCCTGTGTCACATACAGCGGCATCCCATAGATGGCACTTTTGAAAATGGTGGATAAACCGCCAACATGGAACATCGGCAGCGGAGACAGCCATTTGTCCTCCTGGGAAAGCCCAAGATTCAAGGCAGAACCAATGGCACTCCACCAATGGTTGCCATAAGTATGCGCAACACCTTTCGGATTTCCTGTAGTCCCGGAGGTATAGATGATGCTGAATACATCATCAAGACGAAGTTCTGTGCAGCATGTATACTCCTGGGGCGGCTGTTCATGCAGCATCTCAATGGTCTGGAGGGCAACTGGAGTGGCCTTGGCCTGTTGTTCATATTTTGCAGCAGCAAGCAGTAGTTCCGCTTCACTGTCTTGCAGTTGAAAGGACCATTCAGCCACTGTCAGTCTTGTATTGAGCAGGATCAGCGTTGCACCGATATAGCTAAGTGCATGGACAAGCACTACCATCTCCACACTGTTATGGGAAAGTACAGCAACGCGCGAACCACGCCGCACACCTAAAGAAGCGAGTCTACAGGCACTGGCATCGACTGCTTCGTGCAGATCGCGGAAAGTCATCTTCGTTCCTTCCGGTGTTTCCAAAGCCAGCCGCTCCGGACTGACCGACGCCTGCTTTTGCAGCCAATGCGGGATGATTTCCGACATGTTTCATCCATTCCTTTCTGTCATAAAGAAGAACCTTTGCAATTCGCTGCAAAGGTTCCAGTCATTGTTTATTAAGGGAAACGCGGGAATTTTTTGAAGTCAGGTGTGCGTTTTTCCTTGAATGCGTCACGGCCTTCCTTCGCTTCATCCGTTGTATAGTAAAGCAATGTAGCGTCTCCGCCCATTTGCTGCAAACCAGCAAGTCCATCTGTATCTGCGTTAAGAGAAGCTTTCAAGAAACGCAATGCTGTCGGAGACATGGAAAGCATCTCTTCACACCATTTAACTGTTTCTGCTTCCAGCTGATCCAAAGGAACAACTGTGTTGACCAAGCCCATATCCAATGCTTCTTGTGCATTGTACTGACGGCATAGGAACCAAATTTCACGAGCTTTCTTCTGACCGATGTTACGTGCAAGAAGACCAGCACCGTAACCAGCGTCAAAGCTTCCGACACGAGGACCTGTCTGACCAAAGATCGCGTTATCTGCAGCGATCGTCAAGTCACAGACTACATGAAGAACATGTCCGCCACCAATTGCGTAACCAGATACTTCTGCTACGACTGGTTTCGGGATAACACGAATCAAACGCTGCAAATCAAGTACATTCAAGCGAGGGATTTGATCTTCTCCTACATACCCGCCATGACCGCGAACTTTTTGGTCACCGCCTGAACAGAATGCTTTGTCGCCGACACCAGCAAGTACGATAACGCCGATGTTAGAGTCGTCACGAGCGTATGTAAACGCATCGATCAGTTCATTTACCGTCTGCGGACGGAACGCATTGCGAACTTCCGGACGGTTGATCGAAATTTTTGCGATTTGATTGTATTCTTCGTACAAGATATCTTCGTACGTACGGGTAGCTTCCCATGTAATTGCCATTATGATTCCTCCAATATATCCGCTTCGACATGAAGCAAGTATCTTCTTACTATTTTATCAAAAATTCGCGGTTGTTCAACATGGATACAATGACCGGCTTCTGCCACGATGTGCAAATCGGCAGCAGGCAGCTGCCTTTCCATCTCCTGATTGATACCGACGAATTTGTGATCCAATGCTCCGGTGACAAGCGTCACCTGTATATCCAGCTGGGATAGTTTGCCCCAATTGGAATCCTGCCTTCCTGTCCCCATGGTGCGGAGTGACTTAGCCAAACCGCTGGCTTGCTGGGAAAGCCGCTCCAACCTGATTGCCATTCGGAGCGGATCAGGCAGGCTTTTTTGTGTTTCGAACAGCGGGATATTTTCCCAGAAATCCACAAACTGTTCCAACCCTTCCTCTTCCAGCATACTGGCCAAACGCTCATCTTGCCGCTGTCTGGCCAACCTCTCTTCGGCTGTCAGCAATCCAGGTGATGCACTTTCCAAAAGCAGTTCGCTCACTTTGCCTGGATAACGGCAGGAAAAAGCAAGTGCTGCCCTGCCTCCCATGGAATATCCGAGCAGCTTCACCCTTTGAATACCCTGCTTATCAAGAAAAACAGCAATCTCATCCGTGAAACGGTTCATCGTCAGGTCATCTTGAATGTCCGACTGGCCATGGCCTGGCATATCCATTGCTATCACATGATGTTTTTCAGCCCATGCATCCAGGAATGGCAGCCATGTCTGATAAGAACCAGTAAAGCCGTGAAACAACAAGAGTGTCTCATCATGCCCCTTTCCATACTCCATGTAATGGATATCAAGCATGACTGTTCTCCAGATAATGCAAAAGCTCTTTTTCCGCTTCCTGCCATTTTTCTCGATGCCAGTTGACATTGTCTTCCCGTTCCGTACGCACTTCGATGATGTGCATGCCTTTTTTATTGTAGCTCTCCTGCAAGGCATCGGCAAAAGCTGCTCGATCAGCTGCCAGTGTATATGGCAGCTGATAAAGACCTGCTGCATGCTCGAAGTCCAAATTGGTCGGTGTACCGAAAAGCGTCTCGAAATGGGCAGCTTCCTGCGCCTGCGGCAAGAAGCTGAAGATGCCCCCGCCGTTGTTATTGATGACGACAATGGTCAAATCAAGGCCGTAATTCCGACCCGCCATCAGTCCATTCATATCGTGATAAAAGGAAAGGTCCCCAATCACGAGTGTGGTGCGTTTGCCACTGGCTGCCACGCCTGATGCGGTAGAGACGACACCATCTATCCCATTGGTGCCGCGATTGCACCAGGGCTGGATGTGCTTGTCCGTCGTGAAGAAAAAGCTATCCAAATCTCGGATCGGCATGCTATTCCCAACGAACACATTACTTTCATCAGGAGTATTTCGGAGGATGTCCTGAACTGCGATTCCCTCTGTAAGCTCCATATTTCCTGTGTCATCAGTCAGAACCTGCCGCGCAATGCGGTTCATTTGCTGCCATTCGAGCAGCCATGTCTCCATCTTGACAGGGACAGATTCTGATAGTGCCTCACAAAGCTTGACCGGGTCGCTGTAAACAAATTGCGTGTTCATGCCCACCGGCTCACGATATCCGGCGTGTTTTTCTACAACAATATGGTCGCTGCCTGCATATTCTTTCATAAGGAATAAATACGGCTTGGATACAGGCATCGCTCCAAAGCGGATAATGAAATCCGGCTGCAGTTTCGCACGCACAGATGCCGATTTTAAGATTGTATCATATGTTTCGATGATAACGTCCTTTGTATGAGTCCCGCTTCGCAATTGCGATAATGGATCGGCCAGGACTGGAAGCTGCCATTTCTCTGCCAATCTAACAACAGCATGTGCAAGTTCCGCATCTTCCTGGGGACCGACGACAATCAAGCCCTTTTTACCAGTCTCAAGTATTTCGACAAGACGCTGTATCTCGTTTTCATCCAATCGGGCTGTGCCATACAACGGCGGCTTCGCAGCGGATTCCCCTGAAGACCAAATATTCTCTACGGTAAAGTCAGGCGTAAGTGGCTCGCGGAACGGAAAATTGAGATGTACTGGTCCAGGATTCCCTTCCTGCGCCTGCTGCATCGCCCTGACAGCTTGCTGCTGTACATATCGCAATGCAGCCGGGTTAGCTTCTGGCAGCATCATCTCATGGAACCATTTGACGAAACCACCATACATTTGAATCTGATTGATTGCCTGTGGTGCACCTACATCACGTAATTCATGCGGACGGTCAGCTGTCAATAGAATCAAAGGAATACGACTGTAAAAAGCCTCGACGACCGCAGGCATGTAGTTGGCTGCTGCAGTTCCCGATGTGCAGACGAGCGCCACGGGCTTTTGGCTTTCCTTCGCCAGACCAAGAGCGTAAAACGCAGCGGAACGCTCATCCAAATTCACCCAATGCTTCATATGCGGATGCTCCGTCATCAAGAGGGCAAGCGGAGTGGAACGAGATCCAGGTGAAATGACGACCTGCTCCACACCGCTGCGCCAAAGCGCGTCCACAAAATGCCCGACGTATTTGGTCAATGTTTCAATATGGCTCATTTTGATACCTCCAAAGCCTCGAGCATCGGACGGAATTTAATGGCCGTCTCCTCGAATTCCATCTCAGGATCAGAATCCTTCACGACACCACAGCCTGCAAATAAAACAGCCTGTTTCTCATTCAGCAAGCCGGATCGTATGGCAACGGCAGTATCTCCATTGCGATAGCTATCCTGCCAGCCAATCGGTGCACCGTACCAGCCACGCTCGAGCGGTTCTTTCACTTCGATGAAATCCAGTGCTTCCTGCTTGGGAAGACCTCCTAAAGCAGGAGTCGGATGCAGTTCCTGAATGATTTGCTGTAAAGATGCCCCTGGGAGGAGCTTAGCAGAAACAGGCGTGTACAAATGCTGGAGCTGACGGAGCTTCATTAACTGCGGCCCGCCAGGCAAGCGTAAATCCTTGGCATATTTACTTATCACACCAGAAATCATCTTCACGACGTATTGATGTTCTTCTTGGTTCTTATTATCGTGCAGCAACGCTTCTCCTATCGATTGATCTTCGGCCTCATTTCTGCCTCGTGGTGCAGTTCCTGCGACACAGCTTGTATGCAATATGCCGGACTGTACACGCACAAGACGTTCAGGCGTAGCTCCAAGGAAGCAAGCAGAGCCATTCTCCACCGCGAAAAGGAAACTGTCCTTTTGCGTATCCAGCAAATTACCAAGGACATGTGACACGTGGATTTTCTCTTTAAATTCCAATTTCATCCCACGTGCCAGCACAACTTTATCCAATTCAGTCGATTTTATTGTGTCCGTTGCTTCTTTTACTAACCGCTTCCAAGCTTCTGATTCAAGCTCCTCCTTGCTGATGAGCTCTTTTCGAACAGCTGGAATGGTACCTTCAGCGAATAGCTGTTCCAGCTGACCAAGGATAGCAGTTATTTGGCTCTCTATATTGGAGCCATCGACCAACTGATTGATAGTTAGATAATAATCTGTCTTTGTTTTGGTCAAAGTAAAAGCGGGTATGCGATATTGCGTGTCCGGGAAGTCCTGCCACAGGTCGCGTTCTCGCTCTTTTTGAAAGTTGATTCCACTGAAAGCGACTGGACCCGTTCCTGCTCCCGCCGAAAGATTGTGAACAACTGCACTTTCTATAGCATGCTCCCATTCATCGGCTGTACGCATATCCATCACTGTTGGTCCGGCACCAACCAAGCAAAAGTCATCCTTTTGGCTGTACCAGAAATTACGATGCCCTTCCAAAGAAGAACCATTGGCAAAGAAACGGAGAGGATCTATCGCTCCGACTTTCTCCGTCCAGCTGACCAGTATTTTCTGCTGCCGATTCTCGGCAGCTTCACGAAGAAAAGACTCGAAATCTGTCTTATATTGTTGAATCATGTTTTCCGACCTCCACATTACTGCAAGGACAATAAAGTACGTTTACGTTCATTTTTGGATGTCCTTCCCTATTCTATTCCCTTTTTCGCCGATTAACAAGGAGGAGCACTTATTAACTTATCTTAAGTAAGTAAATAACATTGACATGCTATCTTTGTTTCCCTAAAATTAATATGATATAATGCCCTGCATTTTTAAGGAGAGAAAGTATTATGCAATCTATCGGAAACGATAATGTGCGACAAGCACTTAATGAGCGCGAAGGCTTCCAGATCTGGTGGCGTCTGATGCGTCCGCATACATTGACAGCTTCCTTCGTCCCTGTCTTTATCGGAACGATGCTCACTCCATTGGATGAGATCAACTGGCTGCTGTTTGGGGCCATGCTGCTTGCATGTATCTTGATCCAATGTGCGACGAATATGTTCAATGAATATTATGACTTTGTTCGCGGACTTGATAATGAGCAGTCTGTCGGGATCGGCGGTACAATTGTACGTGACGGTATCAAGCCGAAAACTGTCCTGGCACTTGCGTTGACATTCTATTTCATCAGCATGCTGTTAGGCGTTTATATCTGTATGGAGTCCAGCTGGTATATCGCATTGATCGGGCTCGCATGTATGCTCTGCGGTTATTTGTATACAGGTGGCCCTTATCCGATTTCGTATACACCATTCGGTGAATTGACGTCTGGCGTTTTCATGGGTGCCATCATCATCTGTATTACGTATTATATCCAGACGGATACGCTTACCGGCAGTGTCGTATTGATCAGTATCCCCGTCACCATCTTTATTGCCTGCATCAACTTTGCCAATAATTTGCGTGATCATGACGGAGATAAAGTTAATGGCAGACGGACTGTCGCCATCTTACTCGGCCGAAAAAAAGGCGTTACGTTCCTTGGTATCTGGTTCATCATCAGCTATGTGATCACTGCGGTATTCATCGCTGTAGGATTGCTCCCAATTTGGGCTGTGATTACATTTTTGAGCATCAAGAAAGCTCGGGATGCATACCGAGGTTTTCTCGGCAAGACCAAACCGCTTGAGATGATGCCTGCCATGAAGGCCACAGGACAAACAAATACGATTTATGGACTTTTGCTAGTGATCGCTTTATTGATCCAGCAGTTCGTGCCATTCTCATTCTAAAAGCGGGCAGCATGCCCGCTTTTTATTTAGGTTTAATGCAGGCTTGTGCGGGAATACAATACATACAGAAAGCGGGTAAAGTTTTATGGACTTCTCAAACACATTAATGGAGCAACTACAAATGCAGGTGGTTGAAGCAAGTAAGGATCAAGTTGTGATGAAGATGACGGTAGGACCACATAATCGGCAGCCAATGGGTTTCTTGCACGGCGGCGCCAGTGTTGCGTTGGCTGAAACAGCAGCAAGCATCGGCGGCAATCTACATGCAGATCCATCAACCCAAGCTGTGTTTGGCCTGGAAATCAATGCGAATCACATTCGCAGTGTCCGATCCGGAATCGTGACAGCTATCGCTTCGCCGATCCATATCGGGAAATCGACGATGGTATGGCAAATCAACATTTCGGATGAGAACAAAAACCTGCTCTCTATCGCCCGCTGTACGCTGGCTGTGAAAACGAAACAGCAATAAAGGAGATGGATGGAATGGATAAAGATAAATTGGATTCTTTCCGCAGACAATTACTTGCGATGAAAGAAGAAGCAGAAGAACAAATCAAAGGGAACGATAGCTATAACAGCGCAAAAGAATTTCCGAATGATTCTATCGGTGAAATGTCCACCATCGTCAATCACCCTGGTGATCTCGGTACGGAAATGCATGATCGCGAAACAGCGCATACACTTAAGGAATCTGCTCGTGAACGCTTGCGCGATATTGAGGATGCACTTGATCGCATAGAAGAAGGCACTTATGGACGAAGTGAGAAATCCGGCAAACCTATTCCAGAGGAGCGGCTGGAAGCCGAGCCGACTGCCCGCCTCCTCGTTGAGGAACAGGCAGAAATGGAAGAAGCGAGAAGAGCATAAGAAAAAGGCACCCTCGCAGGGTGCCTTTGTTAATTGCGGCGTGTAAAGCCGTGCGGCCACATCCACACGTGTCAAAGACGTGCTTTACCGACTTATGCAATTCAGCTCATCGCTAGATTATTGTAGCATGATCTGTCGTTATTTGCAATAACTGTTTTGCTTCAAAAAAGCCCCAAAGGAAGCTTTTTATACTGCAGCTGTTCGATTACGTTTGGCGAACCATGGCTTTAATTTAGCGAATAAAGGTACAAAGACAATCGCTATGACAATACCTTTCACAAGGTTGAAAGGTAGGATACCAGCAGTGACTGCAACCCATTTCGCATTGTCACTCATGACAGGAGATCCCAAGAAGATGCTATATAGCGGCAGGACAATGAAGTAATTCAGCACACTCATTCCGACTGCCATGGCAACTGTACCGGTAGCCAATCCAGAGATGAGTGTTTTTTTGCCTGCTTTGAATTTATGATAAAAGTATGCAACCGGCATGACGAAAAGCATGCCTGCCAGGAAATTGGCTGCGACTCCAACCGGATCCCCGGCTCCTGTGAAAATAAGATACAATAAGTTCTTGATGGCTTCGACAGCTACACCTGCCAGCGGTGAAAACAGCAAGGCTGCAATCAATACCGGAATCTCACTGAAGTCGATCTTCAAGTAAGACGGAAGAATCGGAAGCGGGAAATTAAGCAGCATAAGCACCATGCTGATTGCTCCCAGTAAAGCAAAAGTAATCGTTTTAGTCAATTTGGATGAACGCATGATCGTTCTCCTCCTTCATCTTGTTTTTCGATTCTAACTCTTGATGAAGGGAAAGCAGCTTATTTACGTCAAAAAGCCCCGGAGCATAGTGCTCTGGGGCTTGGAATATACGCAAATAAGCAAGAAGATGTTCCTCATAAGGAAACAAGAGGTAGCCGTATGGCACCCGTCTTCTGCTTCGTATCTTCTCCCATCCAGACTTTCACTGTCGGTCCCGGACTTGCACCGGATCAGCCACAGAACAAGCGTCCTGCGGGTCACGGACTTCAGCAGCAACTTGCTACTGTCACCGTCGGTCGGGAATTGCACCCTGCCCCGAAGATAGAATCGATTTAGTTTGTCATTTTATTATACCTGCTTTTCATGCATTTGCAACCCCTATGCTCATAGATCCAATGGATTCAGGCTTTCTTCGCCTGTCAGGTTTGTCAAGAATTTTACCAGCAGGTCGACTTCCTGCTGGATGACCTGCAGACTGACTGTTTCTACCGGTGAATGCATGTAGCGAAGCGGTAAGGATACGAGTGCAGTCGATACACCTTTTCCTGAATAGCGCATCTTATCTGCATCCGTACCGGTGATGCGCGGCGTCAATTCGTATTGCAGCGGGATATCGAGCTCTTTTGCTGCTTGCTCAAGCAACAGGTTCGCCTTGCGGTTGATCGGTGCTCCCTTGGCCAGTACAGGACCTCCATCCAAGCTGACATCGACTGCTTTTCGCCGGTTCACACCTGGGTGGTCGGTTGCGAAAGTCACATCACATGCAATCGCTAAGTCAGGCTGGATACCAGCCGCAGCGAAATATGCACCGCCCATATTCGTTTCTTCATTCACCGTACTGGCTGCATATACGCCTACATGCAGCTTCTCTGTCTTAAGCCGTCGGACGACTTCCCCGACAATGAAAGAACCAGTACGGTTATCCAATCCTCGACCTGTCAAATAGCGATCCATCAATACAGACGGCTGTCGCTGGTAAACGATCAAGTCTCCCACTTGCACGTATTGCTCGATTTCCTGTTTGGACTTTGCACCACAATCAATATACAAATCCGGCAGTTCGAAATCTCCCTTCACCCCGCCAAGATGCATTGCATTCACGCCAACAACACCAGGAATCGTCTTGCCATATCCTAAGACTTGCACGGTCATACCCAGCGCTGCCTTGGCGTTGAATCGTCCCATTTCATCGATGCGGAGGAATCCATTTTCATCGATTCCTGTAACCATCATCGCAATCTCATCACAATGGCCGGCAAGCAGGACTTTGAATTTCGCCTCCGGGTTGATGACCGCAATAGCGTTCCCTGACGCATCGGTGCGCATTTCATCGGCAAATGGTGCGTATTCCTTGATCCACTTTTTCTGTATTTCCATTTCGAAGCTGGACGGTGAGGCTGTCCGCAGCAGATCCATTAAAAAGTTTTGATTCTCTAGTTGCATATCTATTCCGCCTTTATATGAAGTCTTCTAACACTGTAGCACAAACAGAGGCTTATTTGTTTAGTTTAACCGACCGGTCGGGTAAACTAAACATCAGAAAGGATGAGACATATGACGACATTGAATGAATGGTTTGACAAAGGAATCCATATCGATGCCTATTTGGAATCCATGCAGGCGCATAAAGAAAATACATTGCATATTTACGATCATTACGAGCTTCCGGCCGATACGGAGTTCTTTAACACACTCCGTTCCCAAAGACTTCGAGCCATCGTGCTGACAGAAGACTGGTGCGGGGATGCGATGCTGAACCTGCCGATTTTTTATCATATCGCCCAGGCAGGCGCAATCGATGTCCGCATCCTTCGCCGTGATGAAAATCTTGAACTGATGGACCAATACTTGACGAATGGCAAGAGCCGTTCCATTCCGATCATCATCTTCATCAACCAAAATGGGGATGAAGTCGCGAAATGGGGTCCGCGCGCTCCTGAATTGCAAGTATACATCGATGAGTCATTCAGCAGCCTGCCCGACAAGGATGCCCCTGAATATGGAGAAAAACGTGATCAGATGCTCACCTTCATCACAAAATCCTATCGAGACAATCATGATTTCTGGCAGCGCGTATATGCAAGTATGAAAAGAGGACTTGAAGAAGCATAAAAACATCCAATTTGGATGTTTTTTTCTTTTATCAGCATGCGGAGATATATACTACTTCAACTTGCTCTCCATTTCTTCCAATAATGCGCTGCTGGGCCCATTATGAAGCAGGTCATAAAACAAACCTAACTTGCTTAGTTCGCCTGCACGCTGAGAAATGCCATGTTTATCACCATCATAATGACAAAGCACTTGCTCCATAAAGCCATCACCCACTTGGGAAATCCCCGCAAAATCAATAGCCGGGTCGCCGATATGGACATCACTGAAATCGATGATACCGATTTTGCCGATTGCCTTTTCCCATAAAATATGCGCCGTTCTCAAGTCCCCATGCACGACAGCCATAGGTTCAGTCTGTAGAACTGTAAATAACTTCTCCGTGTGATGGATGATGGATGCTGGCATGCTCGGATAATAACGCCTTATTTTTTCAAACAGCAGTTCATAATAAACCTTATCCCGCTTCGGCAATTCATACCGGGAAGTATCGACATGATGAAGTTCTGTGAGAAAAGATCCCAGTTGAACCGCAGCTTCTTTCCGTGCATCTGCAGGTATGTCCCTATGTATCGGATGACCGGAAATATATCGGTAAAGCATTACCTCTTTACCATCCGGAGCTTTGCAAATACGATATGTTGGCAGCCTGATATCGGCTTTGAGCTGCAATTCCGATAAAAGCTTCTGTTCAGCGCAATTGACATGCCTTTCTTCCTTCGGTATCCGCAGCACCCAGTTTCCATTCACGACATACACTTCGTGATCCCAGCCTGTATCAATGGTTTCCCATTCTTTAATTGGTTCGTTGATGTATGTTTCCAACCATCTTAACTCAGTCAGATTCACCACCTCCGTTTAAAGCATGTGAATATACATATACTAACAAAAAAAGAGGAGGGATAGGTTGGTCACTCAGTTTTTACGACGCTTCTATTTTCGACTGCCTATTTTCATTCGTCTCTTCTCAACCGTACTTTTTGTCATGCTGGTTTTCGGAATCAGTATGCACTATATAGAACCGAAGCAATTCCCCACTTTTTTTGACGGAATTTGGTGGGCTTTCGTGACCGCATCCACTGTCGGCTACGGTGATATCATCCCGGAAACATTACATGGTAAGATCCTTGCAATAATACTCATCCTTTCAGGTGCAGGTTTGTTCACGTTTTATTTGGCTACCATCGCGGCTGGGACCGTCAAGTACACCCAAGACCTCTCCAAGGGGCTGACCGATTTCAAAGGATCCAATCATATCATCATTGTCGGCTGGAATGAGCGGGCGCGGACACTGCTGCAGCGGCTGACCGAAAAACATCCGGAACAGCCCGTCGTCTTGATCGATCAGACATTGACCCAGCTCCCCTACCGGGAACATCCGTTACACTTCATCCGTGGAGATGCTTCAGAGGATAAGACACTTCAAAAAGCCAATATCCAGCAAGCAACCACCGCCATTATTACGGCAAACGCAGGAAAGAATGAAAAACAAATTGATTATCTGACAATCCTGACAACGATTGCTTTGCGCGGGAACAATCCTAATCTTCATATTGTGGCAGAAGTGCTGACTCATAATCAAAAAGAAAATCTCCGTCGGGCAGGAGCGGATGTCGTGATCCGGACGAATGATTTCGTAAGTACGTTGTTTTTCCATGAGGTGTATCATAAAGAGAAGAAGAGTCATCTGGAGCTTTTGCTGCATTTCCTGAAAGAACAGGAGATACGGGTCATCCCTTTACCGAGTGAATTAGTCGGTAAAAGCTACTTTGAAGCAAACCGTTACTTCGCCCGTAAAGACAAGACAACAATCGGCTATATGCGAGGTACAAACATGGATATGAGTCCGGACTTCCAAGAGCCGATGCATATAGAAGATAGTATTATCATCTTGCAGCATATCGAATAAAAAATCCCTTCTGCCCGCTATGGACTGAAGGGATTATCTGTTTAAAGTCTTTTTTCCAAGGCTGCTTTTTCTTCCTCGTAGCCAGGTTTGCCAAGAAGCGCGAACATGTTTTTCTTATATGCTTCCACGCCCGGCTGATCAAACGGATTCACACCAAGCAAGTATCCGCTGATCGCACAAGCTTTTTCGAAGAAGTATACCAGATAGCCGAAGCTGAATGGATCAAGCGCTGGAACTTCCACAACCAAGTTCGGGACATTCCCGTCCGTATGCGCAAGCAATGTTCCCTGGAACGCTTTGTGATTCACTTGATCGACTGTCTCTCCCGCAAGATAGTTCAAGCCATCAAGATCCTCTTCCTCGGCTTCGATCGTCACATCGGATACAGGCTGTTTGACATGCACGACTGTTTCGAACAGGTCGCGGCGGCCTTCCTGGACATATTGACCAAGGGAATGCAGATCTGTCGAGAAGTTAGCGGATGCCGGGAACAATCCTTTCAGGTCCTTCCCTTCACTCTCTCCGAACAACTGCTTCCACCATTCACTGAAATACTGCAGGGATGGCTCATAGTTCACGAGAAGCTCGATATTTTTACCTTTATTATACAAAACATTCCGAACTGCTGCGTATTGATAAGCCGGGTTTTCTTTAAGGCCGGATACAGCCAGTTCTTCCTGTGCCTTTTGTGCACCAGCCATAATGCTGTCGATATCGACGCCAGCTGCTGCAATCGGCAGTAATCCCACTGCTGTCAAGACTGAGAAACGCCCGCCCACATCATCAGGAATGACGAATGATTCGTAGCCTTCTTTGGAAGCAAGTGTTTTCAGTGCTCCTCTGGCTTTATCCGTTGTCGCGTAAATCCGTTTACGTGCTTCTTCGACCCCGTACTTTTCTTCCAGATATTTTTTGAATATGCGGAAGGCAATGGCCGGTTCAGTCGTCGTACCACTCTTGGAAATGACATTCACACTGACGTCCTTATCTTTGATCACATCCATCAGCTGATTCAAATAAGGGGCGCTGATGCTATTGCCGACAAAGAATACCTGAGGTGCTTTACGGTCTTCTTTGGAAAGTACGTTGAAAAAGCTGTGCGTCAGTGCTTCGATTGCCGCACGAGCACCAAGATAGGAACCGCCGATTCCGACAACGAGCAGGACATCCGAGTCGGATTGAATCTTTTCAGCAGCTTTTTTGATGCGCGCAAATTCATCCTTATCATAATCTGTCGGCAACTCAAGCCAGCCAAGGAAATCATTGCCGGCACCTGTTTTATTATGTAATTGTTCATGCGCAGCCTGTACGAGCGGTGCAAGGTAATCCAGCTCCTGCTCCCCGATATATGGCATCGCTTTCTTATAATCGAATCCGATGTGTGTCATATTCATCCTCCTTGAAACTGCTTACTACTGCAACTTTACCGAAACTGGACAAGTAAATCAAGATTTGTTGTAGGAATATAATCAGTCAACAAAGGCATGCTAAGAAAGATTTATCATCTCGCTTTATGAAATGGAGGTTATGCAGTTGAATACAATACAGCGTATCGCTCTTGTTCTTGTCATTATCGGTGCGATCAACTGGGGACTAGTCGGTTTATTCAACTACGACTTGGTTGCAGGTATCTTTGGTAACGGTAGTCAGGCGGCTGCTTTCCCACGGATCATCTACAGTCTTGTCGGCTTGGCTGGTTTAGTGTCGATTTCTGCACTTTTCCTGGAGCGCAAAGAAGTGGAAGAAGCGACAACAACCAAAGCATAAGCGGATAAATCAATAAAAGACCCCCTTCGATAGGGGGTCTTTCCATTATTTACGGTTGCCTTCTGTTTGTTTGATCCAGTCTTGCAGTTTATCTTTCAATGTGTTGAAGCCTGCTGGAGCTTCCTCGGAAACAGCTTGTTTTGGGCTGTTTTGCGTTTTGGCAGGAGCCTCTTCCGTCGCACGGATAGAAAGAGAGTACTTGCCGTTTTCTTCGTTGATATCAAGGATTTTAACTCTCACTTCATCACCCACGGATAGGTGTTCACTGATATCTTTCACGAATCCATGAGTCACTTCGGAAATGTGAACCAAACCTTGTACTTGTTCATCCAAAGCGACAAACGCGCCGTAAGGCTGGATTCCTGTTACTTTTCCTGTCAATACTTGTCCTGTTTCAAACTTCTCTGCCATACTAAACAACTCCCGATTTTTTCTACTTTTATTCGCAATATATAATTCTATCATAGTAAGTTGGATTCGGCAAAAATTTATAAAATGATGATTTTTTCCCCAGAAGAGGTTTGTATCGTAATTATTTTGGCAATACATATTACTGTAAGACTTTCTCGTATTCCCCCTGTAGGCAAAGCGATGCGTATCGCTTTGCTCTTTTTTTTGCATATTAAAGGCGAAAGCAACTGAAACTAATGACAATTGCAGGCAAAGGGGCAACGCAGGATGTCTTACTCAAACGATATCTTCCATCATGATGAATCAGCTATTCATTACCGTTTTTACCCATCTATCAACGATCATACTTCGGATACAATCCTTTTGCTTCATGGTTTCCTAGCATCGGGATACTGTTTCCATCGCATGATTCCCGATCTGCGCAAGCGATATCATGTGCTGACAATGGATTTCCCCCCTTTCGGCAATAGTGGCAAAAGTGCAAAGACCGTGTTTTCATATGACTACTACACCCGTCTTGTCATCTCTCTTTTGGATCATTTGCATATCAAAAGACTGGATATCGGCGGTCATTCCATGGGCGGCCAAATTGCGATGCGATTTGCATATGCGTATCCCCACCGCATAAATAAACTGTTTCTGTTCGCCCCATCAAGCTATATGCTGCCAACTGACGGATTCAGCAGCCTGATCGCCTCCGCCAATTTCTTCCCTGCTATCATGCGGCTCGTATTCGAAGCAAGCAGTGTTGTCAAATTCCTGCACCATCTCGTCGCCAATCCCGAGAAAGTCACACTGCGCATGGTAGTAGCGTACAGCATCCCATTCATGGAAAAGGAATTTTATCCTAATCTGGCAGCTTTCATCCGGACACGAGGCGGTGACTTGCCAAATGATAGCCTGCAACAGATCCAAGCAGAGACAGTCATTTTTTGGGGCGATTTAGATCCATTGCTTCCACCTTCCATCGGCTATCGTCTGCTTGCAGAGCTTCCCAACGCCACGCTTCATGCCCTTCCGGATGCCGGCCATCTCCTGCCGGAAGAGACACCCGAGACACTGGTCTCCTTTATGGGCTGAACAATCATTTCGCTTTTCGAAGCATTTATTTATATAATGAGAGAAAGAAATGATGGAAGGAATGGGAATTATGCATAATTTCGAAATAGTTCAAGACCGCCGGAATACCCGCTCCGTAAAATGGGACAATTTGAAGGCACTATATGGAGCAGAAGATGTTTTGCCGATGTGGGTTGCGGATATGGATTTCCAATCTCCGCAAGCCGTAATCGATGCCTTGAAGAATAGGGCAGAACATGGCATCTATGGCTATACGATCACTGATGCCACTGTTTCCAAAGTCGTAACCGATTGGGTAGAAAAACGCCATGGCTGGCGCGTGAAACCCAGCTGGCTCCTGTATAGCCCGGGAGTTGTGACTAGTCTGCATATGGCGATTCAGACATTCACAGAACCTGGCGATCAAGTCGTCATCCAAACACCTGTTTATACACCTTTTTATAACGTCGTCAAAGCACATGACCGCAAACTTGTCGAAAATCCTTTGATCGCCGAGAATGGTACATACAGAATGGATTTCAAACAGTTGGAAAGCTGTTTCCGAGCAGGAGCAAAAGCGATGATCCTATGCAATCCGCATAATCCAGTTGGTCGTGTCTGGACAAAAGAAGAGCTCGGACAGCTAGCGAATCTTTGTCAATCCTATGATGTTCTGCTGCTGTCGGATGAAATCCATGCTGATTTGATTCATGAAGGACATCAGCACATCCCGATTGCTTGCCTGTCCGAGGACATGAGTAAACGGACGATCACCTTCTTATCACCATCGAAAACATTCAACTTAGCAGGACTGCAAGCATCCTATGCAATCGTCGAACAGGAAGATAAGCGCAAGCAGCTGCAAGAAACATTCTCCAAGCAAGGATTCCATATGCTCAATACAATGGCAGTTGCTGCGATGGAAGCTGCATACATGGACGGCGAAAAATGGCTGAAAGGTCTGCTGGATATATTGGCAGTCAATAAAAAGCTGGCTGAAGAAGCATTGGCGGATAATACATGGATTAAGCTTGCACCGCTTGAAGGCACATATTTAATGTGGCTTGATTGCCGCAATATGAAGCTGGAACAAAAAGAATTGATGGATTTCTTTGCTAAAAAAGCGAAGCTTGGCTTCAATGACGGCGTCCAATTCGGCGAAGCCGGTACTGGTTTTGTCCGGATGAATATCGCTTGTCCGCCCGAAACGATGCGCGATGCGCTCAAGCGCCTGACAAACAGCCTGAAAGAATTCGAGGCAGCGATATGAACCCATTGGAAATCGGCAGTATGGTAAAAGCTCGATACAAGACTGGTGCCTATATCGGTAGAATCAAGGAAGAACGCGGCAAATTCTATTTAGTAGAAGTACTGGCTGTCCTTAAACATCCGCAGCAAGGCGATCTGCACAATCCAAAGGAAACAGAAGGTGTCTTCTTCCATGAACGACGGGCACTCGCCCATCATGAAAAAGCGAATATACCGAAGTCTGCCGTGTCTGCATTCACGGATGATATTCCAGACTATCCCGCTTCATTACGGACAGCATTGCAGCAGCTCAGGGAAGATTTAAATGGGCAGCCTGCCTCCGCCTACCGTGATCTTGCACTCTCCAATATGGATTCGCTGGAAAAAGATTATTTTGGTTGAAAGAAAAAGGCAGGAAGCATTGCTCCTGCCTTTCATCAATTCCCCTGAGATTACGTTTTTTAAGCAAATGAAATAAGTATTTCATTCGGAAACGCATAACCAGAGTAAGAATTACAATTTTTAAAAATATCTATGGTAGCTGTTTCCATAGAATAACAAGATATCCGTTTCCTTTATACCTTTAGAAAAGTAAAAAAGCCGGAGAAAATCTCCAGCACTTTTAATCAGCTCAAGTGGTTTTCCAATACTTCCTGGATACCTTCCAATGCAGCTTCCTCATCGTTACCGTCTGCAGTTATGACCACTTGCGCGCCTTGCGGGACACCTAGTGACATGACACCCATGATCGATTTCAGATTGACCTTTTTCTCCTTGAATGTCAGTTCAATTTCAGAATTGAACTGACCGGCTTTATTGACGAGTAACGTTGCGGGGCGTGCATGGATACCCGTTTCGCTTGTGATTGTGAAAGTCTTTTCTTGCATGTTGATTCCCTCCAGAGCTTATGTACATTGAAATTAAATGTGAATGTTATAACATATTTCATTATAGGAGATAAGAAAGCGGTTTTAAATGGATATGCCACTTTTTTAAGTTTAAAAACCGCCACGCGGCGGAAGTTTGAGTTTATCCTGTTTTTGTGGTAATTTTGACACATCTAGCAAAAAGGAGTGCTGTCATGAGTGTACATATCAATGCAAAAGCTGGCCAGATTGCGGACAAGATCCTGCTTCCTGGAGATCCGCTGCGCGCAAAATACATCGCTGAAACATTTTTGGAAGATGCGTTGCTCTATAACGAAGTAAGAGGAATGTACGGCTATACTGGTACATACAAAGGAGAAAGAATCTCTGTTCAAGGTACAGGAATGGGTGTTCCTTCCATCAGTATTTATGTGAATGAATTGATTCAGAGCTACGGTGTGAAGAAACTCATCCGTGTCGGCACATGTGGCGCTATCCAAAAAGATGTCAACGTGCGGGATGTCATCCTCGCCTCCACATCCAGCTCCGATTCCCAAATGAACCGCCAGGAATTCGGTACGGTCGATTTCGCTCCGACAGCTGATTTCGATTTGCTATTGAAAGCATATCAGGCGGGACAGGCTAAGGGCTTGAATATCCGAGTTGGAAACGTCTTTACAAGTGATCGCTTCTATCGCGACAACACTTTGGAATTCTATGGAAAATTAGCGGATTATAACGTCTTGGCTGTTGAAATGGAAACAACTGCCCTGTATACACTTGCAGCGAAACATGATTGTCAGGCACTATCCGTCCTTACAGTCAGTGATCACATCCTGACAGGTGAAGAAACAACTGCCAAAGAGCGTCAGACTACATTCGGCGACATGATGGAAATTGCATTGGATGCAGCAATCCAGGTATAGAGGAAGGCTTCTATGCCTTTTTCTATGCTCAAATTGTAAACCTGATAAAAAAATAGGTTGACAATAAACAAGAGCTTGTTTACTATTTCTTCAAGGAGTTGATAAATTATGAACCGTACTGGTAAATTGACTGCAAGCGCGATGTTTGTCGGCTTGATGACCGTCGGTGCGAATATTTCCGTCTGGCTGCCTTTTCTCGCCGTTCCAATCGGAGGACAAACAGTACCGTTATCGATGCAGCCGTTTTTCGCATTGCTTGCTGGTTTGCTGTTAGGGTACAAGTGGGGATCTTACAGCATGATTTGTTACATACTGCTTGGTTTGACTGGTCTGCCGATCTTCGCGGATCTCTCAGGCGGTTTTGCTGCCTTTGCCGGACCTACTGGCGGTTTCTTGCTATCTTTCATATTCATTGCATTCATCGCTGGATTCATCATGGAAAAAACCCACTTTCGATTTCGTATTTTCGGAGCGGTGATCGCTGGCGTGCTAGTGAATTATCTTATCGGGGTCACCTATATGTACACTAGCATGCAACTTTGGATGGGCGTGGATATAAGTTATTTAGCCGCATGGGTCAGTATGGTCCCATTCTTTCTAAAAGATTTCTGCTTCGCAATACTTGCAGCACTGTTTTATCCGAGAGTGGCTCATGCGTTTGGAAAAGGTAAAGTAACATATAATACTTCGTTTAAATGACATTTTCTCGGGGAATTTTAGTTATAATGATTACACCACATATTATAGCTTTTCCCCGAAAGGATGTCGCAGCACATGTCATTGTTCCAGAATATGCCTTTATGGAGTGCGTTGATTGCGATTATATTCGCACAGGTAATCAAAGTGCCCATCCGTGCCATTGCAGATAAACGCATTCAGCCTGATTTAGCATTCAGTACAGGAGGAATGCCGAGCAGCCATTCGGCTGCGGTAGCTGCTCTCACGACTTCCATTGGTTTTGAAAGCGGACTGGGCTCTCCAGTTTTTGCTGCCTCCTTCGTCTTTAGCATCATCATCATGTTTGATGCATCCGGTGTCAGAAGGCAAGCAGGTGAACAAGCAATCTTGCTGAATTTACTTTTGAAGGATTTTCAGCGCTTTGTCGAGGAAGCAAGAAACTGGGGCAGTAAGCAGGAATTCGAAAAAAATCGCGAGATCAGGGAAATGCTCGGCCACCAGCCGATAGAAGTCTTTTTCGGAGCATTAACCGGCATCGCCATCTCCCTTGTCATCTATTTGCTGTTTTGATTGCAACTGCAGCTGCTTGACTTCTGAATCATGTACCGGAAGCTGTCTTTGTTCGTATTCGATGACGTCTTCCACTGTCAAATTGGTCAGCTGGCTCCATGTCACATACATAGCTGCAAACCAGAGGGTACAAAGCAAAGCTCTTTTGCACCAGCGTCGGATCATATCTTTCACCTCTGGTAACAGCATCGACAAATGAATCACGCCCTATACGAAAAAAGCAGCCGCTTGGCTGCTTTTTTCGTTAGCCGAAGATATTGAATTTCCCTTTTTTCAAGACCAATCCGACACCGCCCAGCTGATAGAGATAGCGATTATCGGATGCTTTCTTCATTACATTAGCTGGTTTCCCGAACAGCTTCTTGCCCATTACGACGCCCATGGCATCACCGCCACCCAAGGAAGCGAGTGTACCTTTGATCTCCGGAACAAATTTCTGCGTATTGCTTTCCTTGCGGATGAGTGCTTTTAGATTCTGAGCACAGTTAAATCCCATTTGCGTGGCAATCTGGGCTGTCGGAGGGAATGGTTTGCCGGTTTCTTCATTCATGATGGCAGCACAGTCACCAACGATAAAGATATCGTCATGATTCGGATCGCGCAGATCTTCTGTCACCATCACCTTGCCGCGGTTTACATCGAACCCGGACTCTTCCAGGATGGAATTGCCTTTGACCCCGGCAGCCCATACAGTTGTATTGGTTTTCACCGTGTGCCTTTCGCCTGCTTTTTCATAAACGATGCTGTCGGCCGTCACTTCCTTGAGGAAGGCATTCGTCTGGAATTCGATGCCGCGTGATTCCAACGAATTCAAGGCATACTCGACAAGCTGCGGATCGAATCCCATCATGACAGATGCCCCAGCCTCAACAACGATGACTCTCACTTTATCACGGTCGATGTCATATTCCTTGCACAGCTTCGGCACACGTTCTGCAAGCTCTCCGGCAAACTCTATGCCAGTGAATCCTCCTCCGCCGATGACGATATTCAACCGCTCTTCTTTCTTTTCTTTTTCATTATTATAGACAGCGAAATTATGCTCGATATGTTCCCGGATCAAGCGGGAAGAGTTGATGCTGCGGATAATGTACGCATGGTCAAGAAGTCCCTCAATGCCAAAGTTCGCTGGCTCAAAGCCCAGTCCGACGACAAGATAGTCATAAGAGAGTTCGCCATTCTCCATCACCAGCTTCTTTTCATCCGGTTTGATTTTCGTCACTGTATCCTGGACGAAATTGACTTTTTTCGCATCGATGACATCCTTGATTGCGATGCGTGTCTGGTCATGATGCCTCGTGCCAGCCGCATTTTCATGGAGCCACGTCGTCTGGTAGTGGTAATCATGTTTGTTGACGAGTGTGATGCTCGCCTCGTCCGCTCCAATCAGTTTTTGAAGTTTCACTGTCGTGATCAGGCCGCCGTATCCTGCACCTGCAATCACAATTTTCGGTTTGCTCATCTTCGATCACATCCATTAACATAGTTTGGTTTTCCAAAGCTTGCAACAACCTAACAAAACATTAATTTTTTTGTTTGTGATACTATTCACTTTATAAAGCAGATGAAAACATAAAACTGTCACAAAACCTTCATCAATATTATGGTAAACGTTTTCTTTCCTTTAATCAACCAATAAAGGGGAAGCTATTCCTGTCCTAGAGCCTGGTACTTTCGAGATAAAAATCCTTCTTCTTACTCATATTTCTGTAACTATGATAAAATACCAGTTGTTACGTTTAAAAATACTAGGAGGAACCGGTATGTCAGATCAAGTATATGATGTGACCATCATCGGTGCAGGTCCAGTCGGACTTTTCACCGCATTCTATGGTGGGATGCGTCAGCAAAGTGTCAAAATCATTGAAAGCCTTCCCCAAGTCGGCGGACAGCTTTCTGCCCTATACCCAGAAAAATACATCTATGATATAGCAGGCTTCCCACAGATCCGTGCACAGGAATTGGTGGACAACCTTATGGAACAGCTGAAACGCTTCGATCCGACGATTGCACTCGGTGAGTCAGTCGATAAAGTCGAGCGTTTGGAAGATAATACATTCCGCATTGAGACGGACAAAGACGTGCATTTCTCCAAGACCATCATCATCACGGCAGGCAACGGCGCCTTCCAGCCCCGCCGCTTGACGGTTGAACGATGTGATGAGTTCGAGGGCATCAACTTGAACTATTACGTGGATAATATGCAAAAATACGCTGGCAAGCGTGTATTGCTGGCTGGCGGCGGCGATTCCGCGGTCGACTGGGCGCTGATGCTCGAACCGATCGCCAAGGAAGTCATCCTCGTCCATCGCCGGGATGAATTCCGTGCCCATGAACACAGTGTGGAACGACTTATGAAGTCCAATGTAAGAATCATGACTCCTTATACTCCAGTCGAAATGCTGGGTACGGACCGCATCGAGCAAGTCGTCCTGCAAAAGGTGAAGAGCGAAGAAAAAGAAACGATTGATGTAGACGAAGTGCTTGTAAACTATGGCTTCATCTCCTCCCTTGGACCGATCAAGCAGTGGGATTTGGAAATAGAGAAAAACAGCATCGTTGTCAATACAAAACAAGAAACGAATATCCCTGGTATCTATGCTGCAGGTGATATTTGCACATATCCAGGTAAAGTCAACTTGATCGCCTCTGGATTCGGTGAAGGCCCGACAGCTATCAACAATGCCAAAACGTATATCGATCCAGATGCACGTGTACAGCCAAAGCATTCCACAAGCATGTTTTAAACACAAGCGCACCGGTTACCTTTAAGGAAACCGGTGCTTTTTATATGCTTTTTGTATAAGGAAGCCCTTCTATCACACACTAGTAGCGATAAAGGAGGAGCTGTATGGAAAACGAATTCGAACATCGCTTGATTCCGCTTGCTTCAATCAAGAGCGGAAAAGAAACGACCGTCTCCCCGACCGTCCATGGATATTTGGACAGAATCGTCAACGTATTCTTCATTGAAAACCCTGATACAAAAGAATGGGTGCTTGTCGATGCCGGTGTACCCGATACCGCGAGCAATATCAAGCAGGCAGCTGCCGAGCTGTTTGGAAAAGGCGCAAAACCAGCCTGTATCATCCTTACACATGGTCACTTCGATCATGTCGGCAGTATAGTAGAGCTGGTGAAAGAATGGGATGTTCCTGTTTATGCGCATGAATTGGAATTGCCTTATCTGACCGGACAGCTGGACTATCCGGAAGGCAATACAAATGCAGGCGGTGGTCTGATCACGAAAATGTCCAAAACATTCCCAAATGCAGGCATCGATTTGAGCCAGCATGTGCGCCTCATCCCGCTTGATCATCAAGTACCGCATCTGCCGGGGTGGCAATGGATCCACACTCCTGGACATACACCGGGGCATATCAGCTTATTCCACCCGGATGACAAAGTCTTGATTGCCGGCGACGCATTTACGACTGTCCAGCAGGAATCCCTGCATAAAGTTCTGACACAGCAAAAAGAATTCAATGGTCCTCCCCGCTACTTCACCATGGACGAGCAAGAAGCCTTCCGCTCGATCCAGAAATTGAAAGACCTGCATCCCCAAGCAGCCGGGACCGGTCACGGTATGCCTGCTTTCTTTGAAGAATTGGAAGAAGGTCTCAAAAAGTTAGCTAAAAAAAACGAATAAAATTCCTGCACATTTGATTAGTCCAATTCACTTGCGAATTGGGCTTTCTTTTTGTTTTGCGTCTTACTGGATTTCGAATGATATAATATGTTGGAACTGTTTATTTTTGTATGAGGAGCGAAAAATATGAATCAGTTATCAGAGTCATATTGGGATGAATTCTGGAAGGCCCAAGATAAACAAAAACCAAACAAAGTCAGTGCATGGCAATTCGGAGCTGATCCCGATTACTTGGCTCAATTAGTAATGGATGGTATAAAAACAGCCACTTGTTCTGGACTGATTTTTTATGAACTCGAAAACGAGCCTTTACCTTCCATTGATGATTACAGTATTGTCTTAAACAGCAAAGATGAGCCTCTGGCAATCATCAGAACCTCTGATGTAAAAATAATGCCGATGAATGAGGTTCCAGAGGAGTTTGCCATTGCTGAAGGTGAAGGAGACAGAACGTACCGATACTGGAAAGATGTTCACGTAGAATTCTTTACGGCAGAGCTGGAAAAGTTAGGGCTCGAATATTCAGAAGACATGAAGCTAGTGTGTGAGCGTTTTGAATTAGTAGACATAAAAAAACGATGAAAAGACGCTCGGAAAAGTTTCCGAGCGCCTTTTCATTAGCATTGAACTGCTTCAAACCCTTTCGCCCACTTCTGTTTTTTTCTTTATTTTTGGTACTGTTTTGCGGATTGTCTTTTGACGGAAGTCCTGCTCCAATTCCTCCAATGTGCGATTCTTCGTTTCCGGCAACGTTTTATGGATGAAGATAATCGCAGCAATACCCAGTATGACAAAGATCAGGAAAGTGCTGGACAGTCCGATTGCGCTGAGCAGGACCGGGAATGTCAAACTCACCGTGAAGTTCGTCATCCAGTGAAAGAATACCGCAATCCCCATCCCCATTCCGCGAATGCGTGAAGGGAAGATCTCAGACAGCATCAGCCACGTGACAGGTGAGACTGCCCCTTGCTGAAAAGCCAGGAAAGTTACTGTGAGTCCCAACACCAAATATGGGAGCGCTGCAGTGCCTTCAAAGAAAGTAGTCACGATAGTTATCAAAAGCAATGCACTTGTCGTTCCGATAAAACCGGTTATCAGCATGGGCCGGCGCCGTACTCTGCCTAATAGCCAGATACCGAAGATTGCGGCAGCGACGGAAATGATACCATTAGCAATATTACCGATCAATGCTGCATCCCGGCCGAACCCTGCATCACTTAAAATCTGCGTACCATAATACATGATGGAGTTGACACCGGTTATCTGCTGGATGACACCGATACCCAATCCGATAAGGACGATTCTCCTGATCCAAGGAATGGCCAAATCCTTAAAGGAAGCTTTATCAAGATTCTTTTCTTTTTCCACTGTTTTTTTGATTTGTTCAATTTCTTGTTTAGCCCGATTTTTACGGCGGATCTTTAACAAGATTTGGAAAGCGGTCTTCAGCATGCCTTGCTGCGCCAGCCATCTTGGACTCTCCGGCATGACAAGCATTCCGAACCATAATACAATCGCAGGCAATGTTGCGATGACAAGCATATAACGCCAAATATGTGCAGTATCTCCAAATAGGTTTCCAAGCAATGCGTTGGAAGAATAAGCAAGCAGCTGACCGGTAACGATCATTAAATCATTGATCGTCACCATTTTCCCGCGCGATTCAGAAGGTGACACTTCCGCAAGATAAGCCGGAACTGTAACCGATGCACCACCGACAGCTAGCCCGAGCAATACGCGAAAGGCAATCATCGTCTCCGTGTTCGGTGCGAAAGAACAGCCCAAGGTTGCGATAAAGAATAAGACAGCTAAGTATAAAATGACACGCCGGCGCCCGACTTTATCGGCAAGCTTCCCGCCGGATACAGCACCAAACGCTGCACCAAGAAGCAAGGAACTCGCCACCATTCCTTCCGTCAAGGGTGTCAGATTCAGTTGGTCTTCCTGCCCCATGAAAGGCAGTGCTCCATTGATGACACCTGTGTCATAACCGAATAATAATCCTCCGAAGGTAGAGATGAATGCAATCAGTCTCAACCTCCGCTTCGAACTTCGGCCATCATCCTCGATTTGAGGGACATTCCCTCTGCCATTCGCTTGTTTGTCCATCTTCTCTCTCCTCCATTTTTCGCATGTTGTCTGCAGTACAAACAGTGCTTTTACCCTTGGTTGTATGTAGGGGTTGGTAGGAGTTATATACCCGTAATTTATTAAGATAATCATATTTGTTGTATGTCAATTTCATTTTCCGCGTAACAGTAGTATTACAGAACGTTTTTACTTGTTACAGCTTTTTGGTCATAAAGACCGTTTCTATTTCAGCGCCATCAGGTTTTATGACAATCTTCCTATCACTGATGGAAAACCCATCCTGCTCATATAATGCCATATTTCGCCGGACGGAAAGCCTCACTTGACAGCACAGCATATTAAATCCACGACTGACAGCATGGTCGGCTAAAGCCGAAAGTAATTGTCTCGCTATTTTTCGTCCCCTTTCTTCTGGACGGACAGACAAACGGAAAAAGTATAAAGCATCATCTTGTTCTTTGAATCGAAGAGCACCTATCACTTTATTGGCATGCCAATATAGAAGGGCTCTTTCTTTTTCATCCTCTAATACAGATTTAATAGAAGCTGCCGTTTCATCCAAAGCACTGGATGGAGCGGCGGTGTATCTGTATTCCTCAAATGCGGCGAGCATGACACGATGGATTTCATACGCATCCTTCGGTTCAGCGAATGTGATCAT
Source organism: Terribacillus halophilus (assembly GCF_900101385.1). Taxonomy (GTDB): domain Bacteria; phylum Bacillota; class Bacilli; order Bacillales; family Amphibacillaceae; genus Terribacillus; species Terribacillus halophilus. The sequence goes on along the minus strand of NZ_FMZB01000001.1, from coordinate 631,682 downwards.
CCTATCCCTCCTGCTTTTGTGCTAGATTTTTCAAATATTATCCTGGCATATATTGTCACTATCTATATGTGAATACCCCCTGACACACTCTATTTGGGAAATAGAGTCTCATGTAAGGGCGGAAAAAAATGATTGCAAAGCTGATATTAGCTTTCAAGTAGAAATTTAAAAGGAGGTTCATCACCATCATTTTCCCAATACCGGTTTTCCATTTTATATTTTACAATTTAAGATAGGATTACATAAATTAAGATTCAGGAGGAAACATAAAATGAATAGAAGTAAGTTTATAACTGTTTTGTTCGTCAGTCTCGCAATGGTACTTTCATTGACTATCTCCTTGCAGCCAGCAAAATCCTACGCTGCTGTCAACAACACACCAGTCGTCTTTGTTCACGGCTTAACTGGGTCGGATTCGAATTTCTATTTTATTGAAAGATATCTGGAGAGACAAGGCTGGTCGGAAGAAGAGCTGTTTGCCATTGACCTACCTAGTAAACAAGGGCATCAAGAATTGAATTCAGCTGCCATTCGAGAATTCGTTGATGATGTACTCGCGGAAACAGGCAGTGACAAAGTAAACATCGTCGCGCATAGCATGGGCGGAGCAAACAGCCTTTATTACATCTTGAACAAAGGCGGCAATGATAAAGTGGATAAGCTGGTGACATTAGGAGGAGCAAATCGACTTACCACAAGCGTAGCTCCTGATGGCATAGACACTACTTCCATCTACTCGACGAGTGACTCTATTGTCAGTTCCTACTTGTCTATTTTATCTGGTGCAAATAATATCAGGATCTATGGGGTTTCTCATATCGGTCTTCTGAACAGCTATCAAGTAAACAACCATATCAAAGAAGCGCTTCAAAATTAATCTTTTATTAACGTCACTGGTATCATTCAAGCCAGCAGGGAATTCTCATTCCCTGCTGGCTTTTTTCACTTTCTTGGATGTTTCCGGACATATGTCCTTTAAGAGATTTGAGTCTTTCGATAAACTGAGAAGAAGGAGGTCTTTTCGATGAAGTTCCTATCTGATCAAGCGGTGAATACTACTTATTTAGAACAGATCCAGATGAAGTATAAGCTATCAAACTGCAAAATTAGATGGTTGGAATTCACATCAGGCGAGCTTATCTGCCAACAGGGAAATCCCTTGGAGTATATTTATTTCCTCGTTAAAGGGAAGGTGAAGATTTATACCACTTCTCCTGAAGGCAGACAATTAATCGTTGCGTTTAATCGTCCTTTAGAGGTGTTTGGAGATGTGGAGCTAATTCAGAATGGACATCTATTAAATACGGTGGAAGCAGTCACTCCAATAGTCGTTGGGCGGATTTCTGTGATTGAAGCAAATCGGCTGCGGGCTACGAGCGATTTAGACAGTACACTGCTTGATATAGTAAGCCGAAAATTCCTAACAAAGTCTACCACGCTTTCTTTTCATTTACTTCATCCAACCGATGTTCGTTTTGCAAGTTATTTATACTCCATAACGCATGATGAGAATGGAAATTGTGTACAGAAAAAAATTGCAAGCAAAGACCTGAAAGAAATAGCAGGTTTTATCAATACAACAGTCCGGCATCAAAATCGCATACTCCATTCTTTTCAAAAAGAAGGCATAATCGAACGCATCCGAGGTGGTCTGCTCCTTAAAAGTCCATCACAGTTAAAAGACAAAGCAAATGATAATTTATACGAAATTCAATAAGGGGAGTAACAAATGAAAGCATTCACATTTGATTTTGATGGTACATTAGCAGATTCAGCAACGTGCAGTATTTTAGCTACACAAGAAGCCTTTAAACTTTCAGGGCTCACTCCCCCCGACTCCAATCAGGTTTTACACTACATGGGGATACCGATTGAACAATCATTTAAAGAAATGTCGACTGAGCCTTTATGCGAGGAAGATTTCGAGCAGCTACTCACCTTATTTCGCTCCACTTATAAAAAAATGGAACAAGTCACCTTAAGATCATTTGAAAACATGCATAACGTACTAGAAGGTCTATCCCAAAGAGGGATTCAGCTATTTGTCGTTTCAAGTAAAAAGACAGATGTGCTTTATCGTAATTTACAATCATTACAGCTGGATAAGTATTTTACAGATTGGATTGGTTCGGATCAAGTGACATATTACAAGCCCCATCCCGATGGAATTCATACAATTTTGAAACGATATGGCCTGCAGCCTCACGCATGCATCATGATTGGTGATGCCATATTTGATATTGAAATGGGACATGCTGCCGGCTGCCGTACATGCGCAGTCGCCTGGGGCAGCCATTCCGTAACCAGTCTTCAGCAGGTAAAACCGACTTACTTAGTGATGGAAACGAGGGAACTTTTAACAATATAAAGAGCGCTTAAACGAACCATATCCGTAATCCCCATTCCGCCCTGTACCAGTAGAAACTACAAAAAAACCGAACTTGCGCGAATCTCGATGGAAGGATTCACGTCATAGTTCGGTTTTTTTCTAGCTAGCGTACCCGACTCTTTCCGAGGCAGGCACGGACTTTTGCTGAATTAATAATTCAGCAATTCTCCGGCGTACCTTCGCGGTCTTTCGCCTTAAATGATGAACCACAGCCACAAGAAACGATGGCGTTCGGGTTATCAATGGTGAACCCGCCGCCCATCATGTTTTGTTTGAAATCGATGGTGGTTCCGTCGATGACCGGGATATCCATGGAACGGATGATGACCGGGATATCGTTAACCAATTCATATGTGTCCAATTCTTCATTTTTCTCGTATTCAAAACCAAGGCTGTAGGAAAGACCGCTGCAACCGCCGCCTTTGACGCCAAAGCGGAGAAAGACATTTTCTTCGTCTTCTTCCTTCAACATGTCCTTGATCTGAAGGCTGGCACTGTCCGTAATATTCAACACCATTCAGGTTACCTCCCATTCTAATCTTATCTTTAGTATACGCTCCTATATAAAGATGCTCAAGCACCGCGCTCCCAATGGAATGTTCCAGATACTGTCTTTTCGGCTGCACCGCGCATCCAGACAGATCCATCCTTTTCCCAGCGAATGAACAGATCGCCGCCGCTTAGATGGACGGTCACTTCTTCCCCATAAGGTGCTTTTCCATTCAGGATGGCTGCAACGACTGCCGCACAAGCACCAGTTCCGCATGCCTGCGTCACACCTGAACCGCGTTCCCAGACGCGGAAATGCATCTCCCTATTTGAGAGCATCTCGATGAATTCAACATTGACTCCATCCGGGAATCGAGGGTCATTCGTAATAACGGGACCTTGTGTATAAAGCGGCGCATCATCGATGTTATCGACGAAGAAGACCGCGTGCGGATTGCCCATGCTAACCGCTGTTACCAAAAGCTGTTCTTCCCCTGCCTGGAAATCTTCTGCTACTACTTGCTGGGCTGGTGCACCTTGCATCGGAATCAATTCCCGCTGTAAAACCGGTGCGCCCATATCCACCGTCACTTCCTGTACATGTGCTCTGGTTCCATGGACTTGTGCTTCTACCTGTCCCGCTTTTGTCTGGATCGTGAATGTATCGCTTTCCACTATGTTATTCTCATAAGCGTATTTTGCAACACAGCGCAGACCGTTGCCGCAATTCATGGCTTCAGAGCCGTCAAGATTGAAAATGCGCATGCCGACATCACATGTATCACTAGGATGGATGAGAATCAAGCCATCAGAGCCGATGCCGGTATTCCTGTCTGCTACAGCTATCGCAAGCGGTGCCAAGCTTTCCTCCTCCAGTTGGAATTGGAATAGATCTACGAAAATATAGCTATTTTTCAAGCCGTGCAATTTTACAAAAGGTATGTCCATTGTCTCTTCTCCTCTACTATGAAAAAAAGCCATGGCCTGCGGAATGCAGACGCATGGCCAATTAAAATAATGGATTTTCTTCAATGAACTTGTAAACATTCTCGACAAGTTCATCGGCTGTTTCAGCAGTCACCGGCTCGCCATTAACGAGCGCGAACATGTGCTGTGCGCAAATGCCGCAAAAGCTGGTACAGCCGTACTCTATCACATCAAGACCTGGGTCGCTGTCGAGCTTTTCGAAAGCTTCCTGCGAGCCGGAGGCCAAATTGTTTACACAAAATTCGATGATCGGATTCATCCCGCTCACTCCTATTCTAGGATGTAACACTATCAAGTGATAATCCTACCATAATGCGGGATGTGAGCACAACTAGGCTGACTTTTCGACTGCTTTCGCAACCGCTTTGAGCGAGATGATCCCTTCCCCGGCAATATCATCATCCACCAGTACAACTGGATAGAACAAATCCTCTTCGATTACTTTGGCCGCAAATTGTTTATGCTTCTCGTCGCTAGGCGGTTCATGGATATCGATATAATCAAATTGAAACTGCTTGTTTTCGAATTTCCTGGCCAAGGCTGCCTGCAGCCATTCATATGTATCCTTTGAGCTCGGTGCGTTGACACAGCTTGCACAAATGATATCTGCACCGTACACGGTAATCCTGGTTGTCATCCTGTTCCACCCTTTCGTATGCTGTTACCTTCAGTTTACCGTAACCAGTAAGATGTTGGAATACATTTTTAATTGATAAAATTTCTCAGTTAGCTATCGTGGATTTTTTGACGGAAAGGATTTATAATGAATATATAATCGTAAGGGGGATAATGGATGATGGAAAACCAAGTACAAGAAGTTCTGAATAAATTACGTCCATTCTTGCTTCGTGATGGCGGTGACGTCGAGCTTGTCGATGTTGATGAAGGTATCGTCCGTCTGCGTCTTATGGGAGCATGCGGTAACTGCCCAAGCTCTACGATCACATTGAAAGCCGGAATCGAACGTGCCTTGATGGCTGAGGTTCCTGGAGTGCGTGAGATCGAGCAAGTATTTTAATAGAAACAACAGACCCACAGAGAAGTGCTCCTTCTCTGTGGGTTTTTTCTGATTTTGTCTATACAGAATTATCTAATCGCTATGTAAATCTCAACTTCCCCATTCGGATGATATTTCTCGAAATCATATGCGTACGCTCTTTGCAATGTACCCGCATCCTCACGCTTCCATATACATTTCCAAGTGTTTATGATACCTTGTTCTTTTGTTGTGTCTACAGGAAAGATTTCATATTTTGTGTTATCAGGTAATTCTATTGAAGACTCGCCTGTATCATCTTCTGTCGCAATACTTAAAGTATAGTCACCCTTATAATCATTTTCATATTCATGGTATACACCATAGACAATAGCCTCTTGATTAGTTAGGCGCGTTGAAGCAGCCTTCCACAATTTCGCAATCGTTTGCTTTGAGAATTCATCTTTAGAATTATTCGTTCGCACTTCATTAATGATTGTTAATCTCATAAGTATCCTCTCCCCAACCATGTTTTGTGTGACACCGTTTTTTCCGTATGTGCAGAGTGAAAATGAAAACCAACAACAGGCTTTTTGTGGTTTCTAATGTTTGATAAAGCGAACAAATGTTCCTATTTTATATTATCTTACATCAACAGAAAAGTAAAGTCCAGGTACCTGAACAACAAACAACGAGCAATACCAAAAATGATAAACGTAAAAAACCACAGAAATATATGATTTCTGTGGTTCGGATTAAGCTTCAACCGCAAGCTCTTCTGTACAGCTTCCTTTTGCAGCACAAGCAAGCAGCAGCCACTGAAAGCCTGGATATTTATTTTGATAGTCCGCATGGATGGCAGCAGCTTGTGCTTCCTCAATGACAGCAATCATCGTCGGACCGGCTCCGCTCAAATAGACGCCATACGCTCTATCCTGCAAAGACGCTGCTATTTCGCCGTAATGAGGAATCATCGACTGTCTGTAAGGCTGATGGAAAAGATCCTTTTTCATCATCTCCCCAAGCAGCTTCCAATCTTGCTGCAGCAAGGCAGCCACAGCTACATTGGCAATGCCGCTAGCTTTTACCGCCTCTTTATACGGCAGCTGTTCAGGCAGGACCGCCCTGGCATCCGCTGTAGCGAGCTCGAATGGCGGAATCACAGCCAGAAAGCGTACATTGTTTATAGGTGTTTGGACATGATGGACTTTGTCATCATAATATCCAATCACACAGCCGCCCAAAATCGATGGCGCTGCATTGTCCGGATGTCCTTCCAAACTGACAGCAATCTCCAGCTTTTCTTCATCGCTCAGCTGAAGCGATAAGAGGCAATCCGCCAGCTCGATTCCGGCCACAAGGGCAGTCGCACTGCTGCCGAGTCCCCTTGCCAGCGGGATTTCGCTAATCATGCGGACTGTACAAGCTGGCAGATCTTCAAATCCATATCGTTTGGCGACAAACTTGGCCGTTTGATAGATCATATTTTCCTTGCCAGACGGAAGGCCTTGCACTGCATCTGACATCGGGATGAATTCCCATTCGCACCCGCGCTGCACTTCCAGTTCCAAATACAGATCCAAGGCAATTCCAACAGAATCAAAGCCTGGTCCGATATTGGCGGTGCTAGCCGGGACGCTTATTTGCCAGCGTTTCATTACATCCGCTCCTTGATGGCATCCGCAATCACTGTCTCCTCATTCGGGAGGACAACCGGCTTGATCGTGCTGTATTCGATTGCTGTATTTGGATCCTTCAATCCATTCCCAGTCAGCACACAGACCACTTTCGAACCTTTTGCCACCTCACCTTGTTCCAATGCCTTCAGAAGTCCTGCGAATGACGCACACGATCCCGGTTCAGCAAATAAGCCTTCCTCACGAGCAATTTTCTGATAAGCTGCGATGATTTGCGCATCAGTCACCTCGTCGATCGTCCCGCCGGATTCATCTCTGGCAGTGGTCGCCTTTTGCCAGCTTGCCGGATTCCCGATGCGGATGGCCGTTCCAACGGTTTCCGGATTTTCGAACACGCGGTCATGTACGATCGGTGCAGCTCCACTTGCTTGGTAGCCTTTCAAAACCGGCAGATTGAATCCTTTTTCCTGCTCATATTCTTTGAAGCCCTTCCAGTAAGCACTGATGTTGCCTGCATTGCCGACTGGAATGAACAGATAATCAGGCGCTTGTCCCAATTGTTCGCACAGCTCAAAGGCTGCCGTTTTCTGTCCTTCGAGACGATAAGGGTTGACGGAATTGACAAGCGCGACTGGCTCCGTCTCGCTCAAGTTCCGTACCACCCGCAATGCATCATCGAAGTTACCCTCGATCGAAAAGATTTCCGCTCCGTACATGACTGCCTGGGCAAGCTTGCCTTGGGCGATTTTCCCTTCCGGAATGACGACGAAGCAACGCATACCGGCGCGTGCAGCATACGCAGCCGCAGAGGCCGATGTATTTCCTGTCGACGCACAGATGACTGCTTTGGCACCCGCTTCTTTTGCCTTGGCAATCGCCATCACCATGCCGCGGTCCTTGAAGCTCCCCGTCGGGTTCGCTCCTTCGATTTTAGCATAGGCATCGATGCCATATGCTGCTGATATTTGCTCCAGTTTCACCAGGGGGGTATTGCCCTCCCCAAGACTTACAGCTGGTGTTTCCTCCGAAATCGGCAAATGCTCTCTATAAGCTTCCAATAGTCCATTCCATACCATCTTGCTCAATCCTCTCCGTCTACACGATAACAGCTGATGACACGTTTCACGACGTCCAATTGCTCCAGCTGCTGTATGCTGTTTTCGATTTGCTGTTTGCTGTGTTTGTGCGTCACCATGACAACCTCTGCTGTCTTCGAGCTAGGATGCGGCAGCTGAAGGATCTTTGCAAATGAGACAGCTTGTTCGGCAAACACGTTGGTGACCGCGTGGAATGCACCAGTCTGGTCCTCTGCTTCCACTCTGATAAAGTACTTGGCATGTTTTTCCGTATCATTCTTTAGGGCGGTCTTGTATTGCGGCTGCACATAAGCTTTGCCGCTTACACCAAGCCGGATGTTTTTGACGACTTCCATCAAATCCGATACGACGGCGGTTGCTGTCGGCAGTCCGCCGGCGCCCGGACCATAGAACATCGTCTCTCCGACTGCATGCCCATATACATAGACAGCATTGAATTCGTTCTTCACCTGGGCCAGCGGATGTGCTTCCGGCAGCAAAGTCGGCTCGACACTTACTTCAACTTTGCCCTCATCCATGGCAGCAATTCCGATCAGTTTCACGATATAGCCGAGCTTCCCGGCAAACTCGATGTCTTCCTGGGAAATGGAAGTGATACCGGCTACTTTGACATCTTCATATGCGACAGGCATCTTGAAAGCCAAATTCGCAAGCAACGTCATTTTACGGGCTGCATCCAAACCTTCCACATCCGAAGTCGGATCAGCTTCTGCGAATCCGAGCGCCTGCGCCTCCGCCAGTACTGTTTCGAAGGATAATTTTTCATCTGTCATCTTCGTCAGGATGAAGTTCGTCGTTCCATTGACGATCCCCATCACTTTCTGGATCTTATCCGAAGCAAGGCCGTCACTTAGCGAACGGAGGATCGGAATCCCGCCGGCCACGCTAGCCTCGTAGTAAATATCCGTATCATATTCCTGGGATAGCGCAAACAGCTTATCCCCATGCTCGGCCATCAGGTCTTTATTGGCTGTCACAATCTGCTTGCGATTTCGGATACTGCGTTCCAACAGCTGATAGGTATCCTCCATTCCGCCCATCACTTCGACCACGATATCGATCGCTGGATTATCCGTGATAGCAGCAGGATCTGTGGTCAAAATGCTGCTATCCGCTATATATTCCCGTTTTTTATCCCTGTTTTTGACGAGTACCTTGGCCACTTCCACTTCACAGCCAAGCCTATAGCGGATTTGTTCTTGATGCTCCTGCAAAATCTGAACAACACCGCTTCCGACTGTACCAAGGCCGCATAAGCCGATTTGTATCTTTTGCTTCATCTCATCCAGCCTCCTGTCCACCTGAAATAAACAAGTGTTCTTTTATAAAGGACATTATAACGCTATCAATCTACTATCGCAACCAACTTCACAAAAAATTATCCAACAAAGGTATCTCAAGAGCCTGCGGATCCACTTGCATATGCTGAAAAAGTCCAGCTAAACGCTGTTCATACACACTTTGCTGCATGATGAGTTTTTCATATTCTTTTCCCGCTGTTCCATCCAGTCCCCGCTCCATTTGATCAAACAGATGAAGGGGCATGATCAGCCTGGCATACAGCAGCCTCATGCCGAATACAGAAAGAGGACGGACTTGCAAATAAGACTGCAGGAAGTCAGCCGCCTCATTCATTTCCTCTTTTAAAAATGAATTCCTTGTATATTCCGCCAGATCTCGTGCAGGATGATCATATATGATTGCGTGAGGCAGTACATATGTATCAGCCAGCTCGGATTGGTATTTCACAAAAACCGTCGTTGGCTGATCATAGTCTGTAAAACGGAATTCCGTGTTTGTTTCATTCAAATATTGGATGGCGAGTTCCGCTCTGCCGATCACGTAATAAAACGTGTCCAGGAAAACCCGCTCCTCATGGACAAGAGGACGTTTTTGATAAATATCGGAATATAGCTTTTCCGCTTGGGACAAACGAGCAGTCCACAAATCGCTCCATCTTCCGTAGCTGGATAAAGTATCCGGCGCAAACGGACAGCCGGCACCAAGCTGGTGGAATGAGGCCAATTCAGCTCCATGGGCATGAAGCTTTCGCGTATAGGGAGGCGGCATCTCCACGACTAGATAAGCGGTATTCTCATAAACAGTCAAAATTTGTCCTTTCGTCGAGAGCATCGGCTGTGCAAGGCGCGAAAAACCCGCCTCCTGCATATAGGCGGTGATGGCAGCTAATTCATAATAGCTGTCTTGGTCCGTCCTTGCTGGTATAATGACATATAAACGATCCATTGTCTGATAAGCATGATAATTGCGATAGGAAACCGGTTTTCCGGTAAATCCGGGTATATATTGCTGCATCAACTGCAACACGAGCAAACACCTCCTGCTTTATTTTATGAAGCAACTGTGCGAATCATGTTCAGAGCTGATGGTTGACGCATAAGCTAGAAGGGTATACTGCTACCAGTATCATACATAGGAAAGCGAAGTGATCTTATGACAGCTGAATTAGAAAAAAAAGCACGGGAGTGGCTCATCGAACGAGGTGTGCAAGTAGAAGACATCGCGGAGCTTGTCCATTTCCTGCAAGACAAATATTATCCTGGTCTGACAATGGATCGATGTATTTATAATGTGGAACGGGTGTTGTCCAAGAGAGAGGTCCAAAATGCCATCCTGACAGGGATCCAGCTCGATGTTCTTACCGAGCAAGGAAAACTGGAACAGCCGCTGCAGGATAACCTGGCAAACGATGAGGGCTTGTATGGAATCGATGAAGTTATTGCACTCTCCATCATCAACCTTTATGGCTCGATTGGATTTACGAATTACGGCTATATCGACAAGCAAAAACCAGGGATTCTGGCAAAGCTGAACGACAAGAGCAGCGGCGAATGCCATACGTTCCTGGATGATATCGTCGGCGCGATAGCCGCAGCTGCAGCCAGCAGACTTGCACATAGTCAGAATGAAGAAGAAAATATCGATGGTTGAACAAAAAAAGCAGCTTACAGAGGCTGCTTCTTTTTTATGGCAAAAGTATCAAGATAACAACTGCCCGAATATAGTGTAAACGTCTATTATACGAGGAGGTAAATCTCTTGGAAAATACATCGACCAGCTATCCAAATCATTTGGCATGGCATGAAACACTTGAGCTGCATGAACTCGTCGCTTCCCAAGCTGTAGCATTGATGAAGCTCAAGCAATTCATTGGAAATGTCAATGACGGAGAACTTCGCATTATATATGAGCAAACCATCAAAGGGTTGGAAAACAATCTCAATGAATTGCTTCAATTTTTCCCATATGCACCAAGCGTACACAATCAAACAGAGACTCGGGTCAGCACTGCCTTCTACGCCAGTGATTTACTTGTTTTTGCCAAGACTTCTGTTCGGAATTATGCCATCGCCATTACAGAAACTGCAACCCCAGCTCTTCGGGAAACATTAAGAAAACAATTACAGCTGGCAATAGATACACATGCAAGAATATTTGATTTTATGTATAGAAGAGGACTTTACCCTGCTTACGACTTTGAACGTTTGCTGCAAAATGACATCCGCAATGCCAATAGAGCACTGCAAATGGGTTACTGACAAATTTTTCTTTTCATCATTTACGAGCGAAAGATTTCTCTTGGAATGATTCTGCCCTGAGTTGTATATTTTACAAACTAAGCAACTACCAACTAGGAGGATTTCCATAAAGCTTGCAGCACATGAATTGACCTTGAGCTGTGTGAACGCGATCACCAGCGTAAATGCTGCAGCATGTGCCAGACCCTGATTTCAATAGCATCCTAAAGCGTCATTTCCCATTTATATATTTGTGATTTCAATATGAAAGCCGAATATATCACCAGTTACTTCCTGTCCAGCCGCGGACAGTTGTGCAGGATTTCAATGACCGGGAAATGGCTGCGAACCCGCCGTGAATATGCTTATTCCGCCATGGAGGCCGCAAATCCTGAGCTGCGTTCATTCGTTCAAACCGCCTCCATGATGTGCTGTTCCCATGCCTAACATATGTGGCGGTACGCTGTTAAATGAGGGTATTATAAACTCGAACAGGTGAATCCGGGAAATGGTTAGCAAAATCGGTGCCATGTATCAGATCGTATCAGAGGATCAGGAACAGTTCCAAGCATATATGAGTAAGTATGAAGCCATGAATCCAATTGCGGGTCAAAGCGACCATATGTATCAATAAAAGAAAAAGAGCAGACCTCTTGGAGGCTGCTCTTCATTTGATTTCCCACTCGGTCAACGTGTCGATTGTATATGTTGGTTTTGGATCAAGCAATGGAAGCTCCTCCCGCTTTGTAAAACCGGTGCATACCATCAGTGTATCCATACCTGCACGGATCCCGGCGGTGATATCTGTCAGGTAATTGTCACCTACCATGAGGACTTGTTCCTTGTCCAAATCCAACAGCTTCCTCGCTTGCTCCATCATGATGTTTTCTGGTTTTCCGATGAAAGTCGGTTCGATTCCGGTACTGACGGAAATGACAGCTGTCAATGATCCGTTACCCGGCATCAAGCCCGCTTCGGTTGGCAATGCTTTATCACTGTTCGTCGAAAGGAACTTTGCACCCGCTCGGACAAGCAGACAGGCTTTGGCCAACTTTTCGTATGTAACGTTGGTATCCAGGCCGATCACGACATAATCACAGTCTTCTTCTGCCAACGTCAGTTCCTCTTTTGCCAGCGCATCGAAAAGTCCTTCCTCGCCAATGGCATATACTTTTGCTGCCGGATTATGCTCACGAATATAGGCAGCGGTTGCCATACTCGTCGTGAAAACATCTTCCGGATTAGCTTCTATATTCATTAGACGAAGCTTTTCCGCCACTTGTTTTTGGGTACGTGTGCTATTATTCGTCACGAATAGATGCTTTTTACCGGCGTCATTTAGTCTGCGGATGAATCCCGGTGCCGCATCAATCGGGTTCTTCCCAAGATACATGGTTCCATCGAGATCGATCAGATATCCCTCATAAGCTTTCATCGTCACTGCTCCTTGCAAAAGCGGAAGCTGTCCGCGTTTCGTTCACCAGGTAAGCTCTTACCCATTCTACATAAAGTCTTAGCAAATCCAGATGTTTTGCCATCGTCCCGGCAAGCTTTTGGTGATTCACATGCAGATAATCACCAGTAAGCATTTTGCGTAATGCTATGATTTCCTTGAAGGCAGGTGCCGTATGTTCCGCTATCACCTGTTCATCAGCAAGGATGTCGATAATATCATCATAGCTGCCGGGATCCCGCATGATGAATCCATCGATCACGCTATTGCCCGTATCAAGAATCCCTTCGATCAAGAGCTGTGCCCGGCGCTCTGCCGCAAGCTTCCCGGATAACTCTTCTGAAGGTGGCATTTCTGCGGCAAGCAGTTCTTCCATATATGTAAGGATTGCTTCTATTTTTCGTTTATCAACAAAGTACATCGTCATTGCCCCTCTCTTGCACTCACTTTGCCGAAGTCTTTTTTACGACGAAGTAGGCACAGCCAAAATTGCAATACTCATACAAATAATCTTCCAAAGTGCTGATTTTCGTATCGAAGGTGGCCTTCGGATTATCGTCATCAAAGAAACCTTTCAGACGAAGCTGTTCATATCCCCAGTCACCGACAATGTAATCATATTTCGTCAGGATTTCGCTGTAGCGGTTTAGGAATGCCTGCTCCTGAAAGGCATCCTTTATATCCTGCACAACTTCATAATGTTTGCCTTGCACTGTTGTTTTCACCACTATCGACACCCCTATCTTGCTTCTAGTGTAGCATATTTTCTGCATATTTTCGCTTCACTTCTTTTTAAGCCGCGATTACGACTAGAAATGCCAATCTCTGTACAAACTAACAGCAAACGTGCAAGGAAAGGTGAGCAGCACATGAAAAAGATACTCATCGCCACGCTGATGATCCTCTTGTTCATGAGCTTCCCATTCCCGGCTTCTGCCGAGGAAACGGGAAAAAGCGATGAAGCGAAACAGGAGCGCATGGCACTTTATAAGAAAACCGCAGCTGCCACAGGACTTCCTTGGTACTATCTGGCTGCAATCGATCAGTATGAGCATAATCTCCCCAATCAATCCAAAGAGGAGAAACTGATTGCAATCGAAATCCCGGAGGAAAAATGGTTTGGTGCTGCCAAACATGGAGAGGATGCAAACGAATCTTCCATTTTGTGGTTCAACGGATTGGGCAGGGATGGAAATGGCGACAAACTGGCTGAGCCTGAAAATCCAGAAGATGTTCTCTATACCATTGCTTCCTTCATCCAAAAAACCGGGACGACGAAGAATGATATCAAAATAGCTCTTTGGCATTATTATGAGCGTGATCTTACCGTTCAGACCATCATGAATACTGCCAAGCTCTATGAAAAGTTCGGGACAATCGAGCTGGATGAGCGCTCTTTTCCACTTCCGCTCCACCATAACTACAGCTACCGGAACACATGGGGAGATGCCAGGGGCTTTGGCGGCAGAAGAATCCATGAAGGTACGGATATCTTCGCCAATTACGGTGTACCAGTTTATGCGACTACCTATGGCGTTATTGAACTGAAGGGCTGGAACCTGTACGGCGGCTGGCGTATCGGTCTTCGGGACAGCAATAATATTTATCACTACTATGCCCATTTGAATGGATTTGAAAAAGGGGTATCCGTCGGGGATGTCGTCAAACCTGGTGATGTCATCGGCTATGTAGGTGCCAGCGGTTACGGCCCTCCCGGAACATCGGGAAAATTTCCGCCACACTTGCATTATGGTATGTATAAAGACAATGGAAGGTCTGAATTTTCCTTCGATCCATACCCTTACCTAAAGATCTGGGAACAAAAATCAAAACAGCAAAAAAAGGAAGGCTGAAAATCATTCGCCTTCCTTTTGCATTGGTATGGAGAACGATGGTGATGAACCGGTTCCCCCTCCATTATTATAAAATTCCGGTACTTGCCCCTGGATGACAGTGCTGCCAAGCAGCACATCTTGTGTCACTGTCGTCGTCTTGGTTGAGAATGGGATGATGATCCGGACATTTGCTTTGATTTCTACCATGAAGACGAACATCGCATTATTGATGCCATATTCCTCCACCTTCACATCGACACCGGATTCCACATAACCGATCATTTCAAATTTCACCGGAATCCGCGGCCCCAGATTTGCAAGCAAAGCATTATTGGTTGCTTGACCGAGCGGTATATCGACCAGCGTCGGATCTTCTTCCAGTTTCTCCTGGATGATATCGGCTGCAGCCTCCTCTGCAAGCTGCTCCTGACTGATAGCCGGCATTTCGCCGTCTTCCATCAGCCGCAAATAATTCTGTACGCGAAAAGTCACCTTCCGCAGCACTTCATTCACGGTTGCCGCATCCCAGCTGGCATGTGTGACATTGCCATTGGTATCTTTCTCTACTTGCACGAATGCATTCAAGTCCAAATCCGCTTCCTTTTCTGCTTGTACGGCTTGGTTGATCGCTTGTTTTGCAAACTGCTCTGTTTTTGTTTCGGCAATTGCCATAAGCGTCGGCTCCAAGCCCTTATTCACCAGCCATAGACTCAAAGAAGTGAATAGCAGGAATAGCAGCATGCTCATCAATAGTACATGCCGAAAGGAAGGTGGTGCTTTAGAAGCTCTGCGCTGCCATGGACGCATGAAAAAACCCCCTCGAAACAAGCTTATGCTTGACCTAGGGAGCTTAGAATAGACTAGTTCTCCTCAGCGGATGTCGAACAAGCAACAACCGTGATATTAAGATGCTCATACAAATTCACTTCATATGGTTCCGGCTCGGTCCCATCAGCCTCCTGCAGGATCCGGACAATCGGCCGCGTATTGATATCCTCATTCTGCCGGATGACGATCCCCATACGACCATCACTCAGCCGTACAGTCAGCCCTGTTGGATAAATGGCCACACTTCTTTTGAAAGCTTCGACCATTTCCATATCGAACTGATCACCTGCTCCGGCAAATAATATTTCCAGACCCTCATGCGGGAGCATGGCATCCCGGTATACCCGGTTGCTCGTCACAGCATCGAATACATCCGCGATGCCGATTATCTTCGCGTACAAATGAATGTCCGAACCGCTTATGCCGCGCGGATAACCGGAACCATTGATCCGTTCATGATGCTGGTAGGCACAATGGGCAATGACAAGGGGGATATTGTTCATCTTGCGTAGATAATTAAAACCCTTCGTCGTATGCTCCTTGATCTGCTCGAATTCCGCATCCGTCAGTTTGCCGGTCTTCTGCAGAACTTCCTGGGGTACAAACATTTTACCTACATCATGCAATATTGCGCCAAACCCTATCTCCTCTACAACAGAAATCGGCAGCCGCATTTCATTGGCGATGGCCATCGCATAAAGTGCAACATTGACCGAATGCGAAAAGATATAATCATCATATATGAGCATATCGGAAAGGATCATCAATGTTTGACGTTTTGGCCGCAGATTGCTGACCATCTCCTGGATCGAACTCGTGATTTTATCTGTCATCTTTTCCGTCAAATATCGGCCATTATCACTTTGTTTGATTTCCTGAAAGGACTTATGGATGACCTGCATTGCTTTTAGCCGTTCTTCATTGGAAGTGGAGAATTCAAGCTCGATGTCCTGCAGCCTGTCATCCCGGATATAGATATAGGTATACCGCAGCTCTTGCAAACGATCGATGATACCAGCTGTCAATTCCACATCCCGCTGGATAAGAATGCTGCCTTTATCATTATATACGGGCTGAGCGAGCCTCTTGCCGGGCTTTACCGATTTTGTCGATACTAATCTCATTGTCGTACCCCTTATCTTCTCCAACATTCCATCTGATAAAATAGTACCAGAAAAGCGGCAAACAATCTAGATTGATGGTACAAGGTTCGACATTTTTTTCACGGCAGCAGGAGCAACGCTTCCCTACCCGTGATACCAGGCTTCCAGCCATATGCCGCAGAAGCATCCGTCACTTTCTCAAGTGGGGCTGACAGCAGCTGCTCAATCGTCTTGACGCCGACAGCCCTACCGGAAATGATTTTCCGATCAGCCAATTTATCATTGAGTAAATCAACATCCAGAGCACCGCACATGATATAACCGACATCGTTCGACACGATCAGTAACGTTGTTTTCGGCAGTTTGACTGTCACGGCAGTAAAAGGTTTCCCATCCAGGAACATTGGTTCTACAGTCATCAATTTAAATACACCTCCGTTATATCCTATGTTGGAAAAACGGAGGTGTTTGCTCATTTTTCTATTTCCTTGAATGCTTCCAATAGCAAATCCCGAAGCATCTCCGGCATAAAATATTTCTTTCCCTTCACCTGCTTGATACAAGGAAGCAAGCTGCCGAATGTGAAAGTGTCTGCCATGGCTGTCAGATAAAGCCTTTCCGATTCCAGCGGCTGGCCGTTTACCCTCAGATTGACCGCTTTTGGTTTAGCTGCCGTGCCCGCTACATCAAACGATAGCCTGCTGTAAACCATCTTTCCAATCACCTTTCCGCGGAAACCGAAACCTTTGAGCGGGAAAGTGATGAAATCCGGTTGCAAGGCAGCGTTGACGATCTCCTCCAGTTCTTCACCTGTCAATGGAACGGTGGCAGGATTGATCGGATGGGGACAGATTCGGTGGATATCCATATAGGATACAGCTCCTGCCGGAAAACTATCCAGCAGCACTCCTGCGTTGAGAAAAGCAAGATCTGCTTTCGTCCATCGGCGCAAATAATCTGTCAAAAGATCCATTGCACGGGAATCTTCAAAAGGAGTAGACGGCAGCGGATCTGGCAGCACAACGGCAGAACGATGTAGTGCTTTTCCTGCGTTTTCCGAGTAAACGGCAACTTGCTCAGCCGTATCTGCATCATCTTCCAAGTCTGCGACAGGAATGGCCTTGGCTTTCTTTTCTATAATGATTTTCTGTTCTGTGTCCCAGATGATTTTCACTTCACCGAAATGAAAGCCCTGCTTCCCCGCAGTCGTGATCAGACATTGATTCACATATTCGCCTTCATGGAGAAGATGATGCGTATGTCCGCCGATGATGACGTCTATTTCCGGAAAGGCAGCTGCTATATCACGGTCTGCATATAGCCCCAAGTGGGATAGCAAAACAACCACATCGCAGGAAGACCGAAGCAGACCGATCTCGCGTTTCAGCACTTCCACTGGATCCTCGATATCCCAGCCAATCAAATTATAGAAATCCGGAAAAGGCGCTGTCAGCCCAATCATGCCAACCTTTGTTCCACCGGCCGTTTCAACAACCCAAGACGGCTCCATCCAGCCAGGATCTTCACCCTTTTGTGAATGAAGATTCGCAACAGCAATTCGGAATTCCGCTTCATCGTATAAATGATAAAGATCATCATAATCAAGCGTGATTCCTTCATTATTTCCGATGGTCGCAAAATCATAGCCCGCCTCATTCAGCAAGCTGATATTCGCCTTGCCCCGGAATGCCTCTGCAATCGGACGCGATCGATCCACATGATCACCAATATCAAGCAGCCAGCACGTTTGACCCGCATCCGTAAACTTCCGCTTATTACGCTTCAGGTAACCGACAATCTTCGGCCAGTTTTCGAAATAGCTATGCAAATCATTTGTGTAGTTGATAGTCAGCTTTTCCTGCATCCTTCTCTACTCCTTTATTACGACAACCCATCCCAAATCAGACGGACAGCAACTAATACAAGCATGATACGCAATATCCAGACAACCGTATTCCCTTTTAACATCTGGTTGACTTTCGCCCCGAGAATTCCACCTATGATCGCACCCGGAATAAAGGCCCACACATAGTTCCATTCCACGTGTCCGAGCGAAATATGCATGACGGTACTGACAACACTAAGGAAGAATACCATGAACATACTGGTTGATACGGCAATATGCGCCGGGAACCCAAACAACAGGATCATCGCAGGTACCATAAAGCTGCCTCCCCCGATTCCAAACATGCCCGAAAGCAGTCCGACGAATAAAGAGAGTGCAAATGCTGCGATGAATCGGAAACTATATGTATAAGTCATACCGTCCAGCTCTTTCGTAACGATGATACCTTTCAGGTTCTTCACTTCCCGTTCCTTGCGCTTCACAAAAAACATGAAAAAGACGAGCAAGACCAAAATACCGAAATACAGGGAGAAACCATCCCCGGATACAAATCGATTCAAGTAGGAACCGAGTATGGCTCCCGGCACCCCTCCGGCCATGAAAATAAATCCGCTTTTGTAATCAACGCGCCCGCTCCTCATATATGTGAGGGTGGATGAAAGAGCGGTGAAAATCATCACGATGACAGAAACTCCCACAATTGCTTGCGGTGTTGCCCAGCTGAAGGCATCCCAGAAACTGCTTAAAATAAGCAGCAGCGGTACAAGGATGATTCCTCCCCCCAAACCTACCAGACTGCCAAGCGCTGCTGCAAGGAGCCCTATTACTAAACTTACGGCAAAAACCATAGGTATCCCTTCCATCTTTTATGTAGAATATAATAATAGTATGACTGCATACTGCAGTCATACTATTATAACAGAATTCATTTATATTTAACCGATCCGCCGTTCACCGGAAATTCTGCGCCATTGACATATGCTGCTTTGTCTGAAGCCAAAAAGGCAATCACATTGGCAATCTCATCCGGCTTGCCAATCTCCCCGCGCGGGATCTGGCGGACTTCTTTGGCGAAGTAGCTGACAGCCTCCTCTCCTTCTTTGTCGAACCTATCACTGAGCATATCGACCATACCGCCTGGTTTATTCCACATTGTCGTCCGCGTCGGACCAGGTGATACGACATTCACCCGTATACCCGCGCCGATTTCATCCGCCAAAGCTTGCGTGAGATTGAGAACGGCTGCTTTGCTTCCGCTATAATCGATCGCAAACGAATCTGGCACATGACCGCTCTCGGATGCCACATTTACGATGCTTGCTCCCGGCTGTTTTTCAAGCTCTGGAATGGCAGCCTTTGTCAATGCCACTACAGCAAACAAATTCGTCTCGAATGTCTCTCTCCAAATATCAAGTGTCACATCCATGAAACTATCCTTATAGATGGCAATCCCCGCAATATTAGCTAAAATATCCAATTTTCCGAAATGGGACACAGCAGCCTCGACCACTTTCCCGGCTGCACCTTCGTCAGTCAGATCCAGCTCCAGCGGCAGAAAGGAAGAATGATCGGCAATGCCCTTCACGTCATCCGTTTTCAAGCTGACTCCGACGACTTTAGCTCCTTCATCCAGAAATACTTTTACCGTTTCTAAGCCAATACCGTCATTGGCTCCGGTCACGATTGCTACTTTTCCTTCGAGATTGTAACCCAATGGACTTCATCTCCTTTGTTCATTCACATAAAGGAAATGTTCCCGGACGTCAGGAAAGCAAAACATTTTGGTTATCTTCTTGTTACGGCGCTATTGGTGTTTGATACTCTACTTATCACTGGACGTGACGCTTTTGGATATTCTCCCGTAGAAGATAACCTAGAGTAAAGCAGTACTTCAGAAAAACACCACCTGATTCAGTCATTCCATGCGTAATAAGACGTCATAAGGTTTAGCCTAACGTCTTTGCCTTCAGCTTTTCAATCTGTCGAGATTTTCTTCTTATACAGCTTCAGCGTCGCCACAATTAGGAAACTGACAATTACCAATAACAGCCATGAACTCACCTTGCCCAAATGAACGAGACTCCATGCATCAGCTTGGTTCGGATATTCCCAAGCGCCAAAAAAGGTAGCGATATTCTCAGCAATCCAGATAAAAAATCCGATCAGGACAAATGAAAGGGACAAAGGCATTCGGTAACGGCTTTCACCAACCTCATATGTAACCCACGAACGCCAAAATACTACAAGCACTAAGCCGGATAAAATCCAGCGAATATCGATCCAAAAATGGTGGGTGAAGAAATTCAAGTAAATTGCAGCTGCCAGCGGTACAACGGCCAAAAACGGCGGCCACTTAATCAGATCCACCTTAAGCCTCCTCCATGCTTGGCAAAGGTAACTCGCTACACTTGCATACATAAAACCGCTATACAACGGGACCCCGAGTATTTTAAAATAACCTTCTTCCGGATACGACCAAGAACCCATATGTACCTTGAACAATTCGAGTGCAAGGCCAATGATATGAAATAGCGTGATGACCTTTAGTTCATCTCTTGTCTCAAGCCCCGAACGAAGCATCAACCACTGCATCAGCAGGCAGATGATAAGCAGCCAGTCATAGCGCGGCAGCAATGGGAGAGCAATGACTTGCGTCAATGCCAGCGAAGCAAAAATGATGACAGGAAACAAACAAGATAATGCTTGCTCCCAGCCGAAACGGACAAGCTGTTTCCACGCCCTCTTCAGCTTTTTCTTTTTGAATGCAGGTAACTCCTGTCCAGCATAGTAAGTAGGCAGATTCCGATTTCTGTACATTTCTTCACACCTCCGAGTTACTTTCTTCGCTTCCTTATCCTTCATCCATTCTGTATTCCAGAATGTCTCCAGGCTGACAATCCAAAGCCTTACATATCGCATCTAATGTTGATAACCGAATCGCCTTTGCTTTTCCATTTTTCAAAATGGATAGATTCGCCATCGTGATGCCTACTTTTTCCGAAAGCTCTGTCACGCTCATTTTCCTTTTTGCCAGCATTACATCAATATTTATAATGATTGCCATATGGTTCACCTCAGACCGTCAAGTCATTTTCTGATTTTATGTCGATGGCATTTTTTAAGAGTCTTTGGAGTACAGCAGCAAAGAATGCAATGACTAGCGCTCCAAAGATAATGGCCATACCTACCAGGATAAGGCCTGGTGCATCATCCCTGTCTGCCACGATATAAATGAGCGGCAGGAATAGTACATAAATGCCAGTGATGGAGATGGCACAGTTTTTTATATTCTTCAGCGCTTTCACCGATAAGTCCGAAAAAGCTATGTTTCTGTCAATATAGCCCAGCAGCCTGAAAGCCTGATACAAGGCCATGAAAAATGCTAATGCAGTCAGATACAAACCGATTAGAACAGGATATTTCAAAAATTCAGCCTCGGGATAATAGTCAGCGGAACCAAAAGCAATCGGCGGGATGGCAAAGATACACAAAGCAAGAACCGGCAATGCCATAAGAAATACAGCTAACTTTAAAAAAAGCGTTTCACGCTTCACAAAAAACACCTCATTCGTTTTTCTTTAAGACGATTGTAATCTATTATTTATCGTTTTACAATAAATAATTATTGTTAAATACAAATTAATTATTGATTATGGGAGAAAAGCGTTCTCCCAAGGAAAAATGCTTTGAGCTGGCCATTAAATAGAATCGTGCAGTTCTGCTTAAGAACAAATCGATTCCAACTAAAAAAAGACGAACTTTTTCAAGTTCGCCCACCGCATTTTATATCAACGATTATCCATCACTTTATACTGCTCGATAGGAACATGGAGGCATCTTGGTTCATAAAAATGCGATTTCCATGATGGAAGGTTCTAATTTCAGTTGATTTAAATCCAACTGCAGATAGAGTATCTTTTAGTTTGTCATGAGAAAAACCATTGTGGACTTTCGGGTGATTTATTCTATCATTTTTGTCAAAATCAACAATGACCAATTTGCCCCCATCATGTAAGATATGGAACAATTCGCGAAGAATCTTTTCCGTATCCGGAATGTGGAGAAGAACCAGTGACATGAACACGATATCTGCTTTAAGTTCAGGAGTATCTTGCGTAAAATCTGAATAAAGCACGCTTGCATTGGCAATTTCGTTGTTGGAAATCTTCGCCTTCGCGACCTCAAGCATTTGTTCTGATGAATCCACCAATAAAACAGACTCAACTAAATCCGACAATTCCAAACTAATTAGACCGGTACCGCTCCCATAATCCAGCAAAGAACTTGATTTACTATTTTGTAATTCCAGTCTTACTTCTTTCACTATAATTTTAGCTAATGCCATTCTTTCTTCCGTATCATATTTTTTTGCCATCTGTTCAAAAACGTTATTGTCCATGATTCACTCCCCTAACGATGGTCACAAACAAAAAAACCCTTGATTCACAAGGGTTTTTCTGTATTAACCAATACTACCTTCCATCTCGAATTTAATAAGACGGTTCATTTCGACTGCATATTCCATTGGAAGTTCTTTCGTGAATGGCTCGATGAAGCCCATTACGATCATTTCTGTTGCTTCTTCTTCAGAGATACCACGGCTCATCAAATAGAACAATTGCTCTTCGGATACTTTAGAAACTTTCGCTTCGTGTTCCAAGGAGATGTTCTCGTTGAAGATCTCGTTGTATGGAATGGTATCGGAAGTGGATTTGTTATCCAGGATCAGCGTGTCACACTCGATGTTGGAGCGTGCGCCGTCTGCTTTCTTACCGAAGTGAACGATTCCGCGATACGTTACTTTACCACCTTGTTTGGAGATGGATTTGGAAACGATCGTTGAAGAAGTGTTTGGTGCCAAGTGATGCATTTTCGCACCGGCATCCTGATGCTGGCCTTTACCAGCCAAAGCGATGGACAATGTCATACCGCGAGCGCCTTCGCCTTTCAAGATGACAGCAGGATATTTCATTGTTAGTTTGGAACCGATGTTACCATCGACCCACTCCATTGTACCGTTCGCATCAACTGTCGCACGTTTTGTAACTAGGTTGTAAACGTTATTCGCCCAGTTCTGGATTGTAGTGTAACGGCAGTAAGCATTTTTACCAACAAAGATCTCAACAACCGCACTGTGCAAGGAGTTCGTTGTATACACTGGTGCTGTACAGCCTTCCACATAATGAATGGATGCATCATCATCAACGATAATCAGTGTACGCTCGAACTGCCCCATATTTTCGGAGTTGATCCGGAAATACGCTTGCAATGGAATATCTGTCTTAACGCCCTTCGGTACATAAATGAAGGAGCCACCAGACCATACAGCAGAGTTCAAAGCAGCAAATTTATTATCGGAAGCAGGGATCAATTTACCAAAGTACTCGCGGAATAGATCCTCATTTTCTTTCAGTGCTGTATCCGTATCTTTGAAGACAATACCCATTTCTTCTAAGTCTTCTTTCAAGTTGTGATACACAACTTCGGATTCGTACTGCGCGGAAACACCGGCAAGGTATTTCTGCTCAGCTTCCGGAATACCAAGCTTATCGAATGTGTTCTTGATTTCTTCTGGTACTTCATCCCAAGAACGCTCAGAGCGCTCGGATGGTTTCACGTAATATGTGATTTCATCGAAATCAAGCTCAGCAAGGTCTCCGCCCCACTGCGGCATTGGTTTCTTATAGAATTGCTCCAAGGATTTAAGACGGAAGTCCAGCATCCATTGCGGTTCTTCTTTCATCTTAGAGATTTCTTCAACGATTCTAGGTGTAAGGCCTTTTTCTGTACGGAAAATGGATACATCACGATCACTGAAGCCATACCGGTAATCTCCAATTTCAGGCGCTTTTTTAGCCATGGTAAAACCTCCTTATAGGATTACATCTATTTCACACGACAGTGTTCAAGTATTATTTCTTTTCGACGCCTTGCTCCATCGCCTTCCAGGCGAGTGTCGCACATTTGATGCGCGCCGGGAATTTCGCAACTCCCTGCAGCGCTTCTACATCACCAAGTTCCAAGTTGCCTGGGTCGATTTCTTTTCCAAGCATCATATCGGAAAACAGGTGTGACATCCGGAGTGCATCTTCAATGGATTTGCCTTTGATGGCTTGGGTCATCATGGAAGCAGAGGACATGCTGATGGAGCAGCCCTCTCCTTCGAATTTTGCATCCTTCACCTTGCCATCCTCCACCTGAAGCTGCAGCTGAATACGGTCTCCGCAAGTCGGGTTGTTCATGTCGACCACCAATGCGTCTCCTTCCAGCTTACCACGATTACGCGGATGTTTATAGTGATCCATGATCACTTGCCGGTAGAGTGTATCAAGGTTATCAAAAGACATTTCCGAAAAACTCCTTCGTTTTTGTCAGTCCGCTGACAAGTTTGTCGATATCGTCCTCGGTATTATAAACGTACATGCTGGCACGAGCAGTAGCAGTGACGTCCAGCCAGCGCATAAGCGGCTGGGCACAGTGATGTCCGGCACGGACAGCTATTCCTTCTGTATCGAGGGCAGTAGCTGTATCATGCGGGTGGACACCGTCGATATTGAATGTGACAACGGCAGAGCGTTTGGCTGCGGAAGGACCATAGATAGTCAACCCTTCGATTTCGCTCATTCGCTCCATCGCATATGCTGTCAGCTTCTGATCGTGAGCTGCAATCTCATCCATTCCGATTTCTTGAAGGAAATCAATCGCAGCACCAAGACCGATTGCTCCGGCTATGATCGGTGTGCCTCCTTCGAATTTCCAAGGAAGCTCCTTCCACGTGGAATCATACAAATGGACAAAGTCGATCATTTCGCCGCCGAATTCGACTGGCTCCATATTTTCCAGCAGCTCCTGCTTTCCATACAGGACACCGATTCCTGTAGGTCCGCACATCTTATGTCCGCTGAAGCAATAGAAATCGCAATCGATGTCTTGTACATCAACTTTCAAATGCGGAGCACCTTGGGCACCATCCACAAGGACGACAGCATTCTGCCGATGAGCAAGCTCGACGATTTCTTTTATTGGATTAATAGTTCCTAAAACGTTGGAAATATGCGTCAGAGCAACGATCTTCGTTTGCGGACCGATTGATTTCTTTACATCTTCCATATTCAAGGTTCCATCTTCGTTCAGTTCGAAATATTTCAATGTTGCTCCGGTCGCTTTGACCGCCTGCTGCCACGGAATGATATTACTATGGTGCTCCATCGGTGTGATGATCACTTCATCACCAGGTTCCAAGTTCGCGCGAGCGTAACTGTGAGCAACCGTGTTGATTGCTGTCGTCGTACCGCGTGTGAAGATAACTTCCTTGGTGCTTCTGGCATTGATGAACTGCTGCACCTTTTCCCTTGCACCTTCATATTTATCTGTGGCCCGGGTTCCCAGCGTATGCACACCGCGGTGTACATTGCTGTTATCGTTCCGGTAATAGGCATCCACAGCTTCCAATACCTTTATCGGCTTATGGGAAGTTGCAGAGGAATCCAAGTAAACCAGCGGATGTCCGTTGACTTCCTGATGCAGGATCGGGAACTGTTCACGGATAGAGCGGGCATCCATTAGTTTACTTTCCCTTCGATTACCTGAGTCAGCTGATTTTTAACCGTTTCGATCGGCAGCTGATTTACAACAGGTGCAAGGAATCCATGGATGATCAGACGTTCAGCCTCATGCTTCGTGATTCCGCGGCTCATCAAGTAATAAAGCTGAAGCGGATCGACACGGCCTACAGAAGCTGCGTGCCCTGCCACTACATCATCTTCATCAATCAAAAGAATCGGGTTCGCATCCCCGCGTGCACCTTGGCTAAGCATCAAGACACGTGTTTCTTGAGTGGCATCGGATTTGCTGGCACCATGTTCGATTTTACCAATACCGTTGAATACAGAGCTTGCCTGGTCTTTCATGACACCATGGGACAAGATGCTTCCAACAGAATTCTTACCGAAGTGGATAATATTCGTCGTGAAGTTCTGGATTTGTTTTCCGCGTCCAACAACTACACTTTTCGCTTCGGAACCGGAGTTATCCCCGATCAAGTGTGTGATATGCTCACTGATTGTGTTACCATCGTTCATTTGGCCGATCGCCCAGTCGATGCGAGCATCACGGTAAGCTACACCGCGGCGTTTTGCATAGACAGTCGTGCCTGCAGCATAGTTATCAACAGCACCATAAGATACATTGGCATTGTCTCCTGCTATGACTTCTGTCACAACGTTTGCGAATGTTGCTTGATCTGCGTTATGGGAAACGCTGTTTTCAACATATGTTACAGCACTATTCGCTTCGGCTACGATCAAAATATGATTGAAGGAAGCTACTTTATCATCTTCCTGCCAGAAGATAGTCTGAAGCGGCTCATCCACTACGACATTCTTCGGAACATAGACAAACACGCCGCCGTTCATTAATGCCGCATGCAGAGCAGTAAGACGATCTTCATCAATATTTACAGCATCCTTCATGTAGAATCTCTTCACTAAGTCACCATGCTGCTGCAAGGCAGTGAAGATATCTGTGAAGATGACGCCTTGCTCGCTCCATTTTTCGCTTAAGGCAAGGTATGCTGCACTATTATTGCGCTGAATGTAAAGATTTGGAGCATTATCCGCATCAATCAATGCCGCCACACTTGCTGGCAGGCTGCCCAATGCGCTGATTTTTTCCCCTTCTACTTCATGCACATACGTGTCGAAATCCCAGTTCTTAATCCCAGTTTTATCGGGTTTTGGCATGTCCAAAGATTCCGATTGGGAAAGAGCTTGCTGACGAAGTTCCTTCATCCATTCAGGCTCATTGCGGGAACTGGAAAAACGGCTGATATATTCATCATTATATGGTTGCTTCGTTTCAACAGTCATAAGATCCCTCCTCCAGTTTACGCGTTAATTGTTTCGTCTTCGATGTTCAGCTCTTTTTTAATCCAATCGTAGCCCTCTGCTTCCAAACGCTGGGAAAGCTCGGATCCGCCGGATTTAACGACACGGCCTTGCATCATAACGTGTACGAAGTCAGGCTCGATGTAGTTTAGCAAACGCTGATAGTGGGTAATGATTAGGCAACCGAAGTTTTCGTCGCGCAGTTTGTTGATACCTTTTGCGACAACTTTCAGTGCATCGATATCAAGACCGGAGTCGATCTCGTCAAGGATACCGATTTCAGCTTTCATCATAAGAAGCTGAAGGATTTCATTACGTTTTTTCTCACCGCCGGAGAAACCTTCGTTTAAGTAGCGCTGAGCCATGTTCTTATCCATTTCAAGGAAGTCCATCGCTTCGTCCATTTCTTTGATGAATTTCATCAATGATATCTCATCGCCTTCTTCGCGGCGGGCGTTGATAGAGGAGCGAAGGAAGTCGGCATTTGTTACACCGCTGATTTCACTCGGATACTGCATTGCAAGGAATAGACCGGCACGAGCACGCTCGTCCACTTCCATTTCCAACACATCTTCTCCGTCCAAAGTGATGCTTCCGCCTGTCACTTCGTATTTTGGATGGCCCATGATTGCGGATGCCAATGTGGATTTACCAGTACCGTTTGGTCCCATTACCGCATGGAATTCCCCGCTTTTTATCGTAAGGTTTACACCTTTAAGAATTTCCTTATCTTCAATCGAAACATGTAGGTCTTTGATCTCTAGAACTGAACCTGCCATTTATTAACCCTCCGATAGCTGCTATTTTATAAATTTCGATAATGTTATTTAAACACATTATCAATTTATTCTCATTATAATCTTAAAGCATTGTTCGACCATTATCAACTTTTTTACTAGATAAAAACACAGTTTTAACATGGTCTTGTCCTATTGTATCACACTTCCATTTCAAGCCAAAAATAATGCCTTTGCTGAGAATACCAGCAAAGGCATGAGAATGGTCTTTCTTATTCATCGACAGGGAGAATGGAGCCATCGTACTTCTCTTCGATGAATTGTTTGATTTCATCAGAATGAAGCACGTCCATCAATTTCTGCAATGCTTCGTTATCTTTATCCTCGGCACGAGCAGCAACGATGTTTGCATATGGAGAGTCTGTGCCTTCAAGAATCAATGCATCCTTGGAAGGTTTAAGATTTGCCTGCAAAGCATAGTTCGTGTTGATGACGACCAATGCGTCTTCTTCAGATTCATACGTATCCGGCAAGAAAGCAGGATCAACTTCCATGCTGAACTTCAAGTTCTTTGGATTTTCTGCGATATCATCGAAAGTTGCATCAACAGGCTCGACGCCATCTTTGATCTTGATAAGACCTTCCTCTTGGAAGATGGATAGCACACGTCCTTGCTCGGCTACGTTACGACCCATGAGTACTTCTGTGCCATCTTTGATATCATCGATTTTCTTGATGTTTTTAGAGTAAACGCCCATTGGTTCCAAGTGAACACCGCCAAGGCTGATCAAATCATATCCAGTATCCGCATTGGAAGTCTCCAAGTAAGGGATGTGCTGGAAGTAGTTAGCATCCAGGTCGCCGCTTTCCAAGTCATCGTTGGGAAGGACATAATCCTGATACTCTTCAATTTCAAGATTGACTCCTTCTTTTTCCAAAAGCGGTTTTGCTTCTTCAAGAATTTCTGCGTGTGGTGTGCTGGAAGCACCTACTTTGATTGTTGTCGTTTCTTCATCACCTGAACCGCTATCGGAAGAACCGCAAGCTGCCAGGAATACCATGAAAACAGCTGATAAAATGACCAATAATGCCTTTTTCAAATGAATCCCTCTCCTTTATCGTTTATCTAATTTATTTGAAATCAAGTCTCCAATAAATTGGAAGACGAATACCACGATGACAATAAGCAGCGTACAGATGAATACGACATCGAACTGCCGGCGCTGGAAACCGTAGAAGTAAGCGAAGTCGCCTAGTCCCCCTGCGCCGATTACGCCAGCTACTGCTGTGGAACCGATAAGGGCGATCGCCGTTACCGTAATACCTGAGACAAGCGCCGGCATGGATTCTTTCAGCAATACCTTGAACATGATCGTACTGTTTTTCGCACCCATTGCCTTGGCAGCTTCAATTACCCCGTTGTCCACTTCTTTCAGCGCAATCTCCACAAGGCGCGCATAGAAAGGTGCCGACCCGATGATAAGTGCAGGCAATGCTGCCTCCGGTCCGCGGATCGTTCCGACGATAAAATCGGTGAATGGGAACAGCAGCAAAATCAGGATGATGAATGGAATGGCACGGAATACGTTGACTACCGCTGCCACGATCCAATAGACGATTTTGTTTTCCCACAGCTTCCCTTTACTAGTCAGATAAAGTAAAAGTCCAAGGATGATGCCGATGATGAAAGTACCGATCAAAGATAGGATCGTCATATAGAATGTCTCGTAGATGGCTGTGTTCAAATCTGCTATATCTACATTCGGAAACCATTTCTCAAACAAGTTCCTGCACCTCCGCTTTCACATTTGCACTGCGGATGAAGTCCAGTGCCTTCTCCACTTCCGCTTCACTGCCCACAAGCTGCAAAAACAGGCTGCCGACAGCACCAGTTTGTGTCTGCAGTACATTTCCTTGCAGGATATTGATATCCACATCGAATTGTTTCGCAGTCTGGCTGACAACTGTCTGGTTGACATTTTCGCCGGAAAAGGAAAGCTTCACAATCGTTCCTGCACCTTCTTTCAGCGCAGCTGCCGATAAGGATTCATATTGCTCACTTCCATCCAATTGCTGGACGAAGCGCTTCGTGATGGCTTGCTGTGGATTTTGGAATACATGCGCTGCGTCGCCAACTTCCACGACCTTGCCTGTATCCATCACGGCAACACGGTGGCAGATTTTGCGGATGACGTTCATTTCGTGTGTAATCATTACGATGGTCAAACCGAGACGTTTGTTGATGTCAACCAGCAAATCAAGGATGCTGTCTGTCGTTTCCGGGTCCAATGCTGATGTCGCTTCATCACAAAGCAGCACTTTCGGATCATTAGCGAGCGCTCTTGCAATGCCGACCCGCTGTTTCTGCCCACCGCTTAATTGGGATGGATAAGCATTTTCGCGTCCTTTCAATCCGACCAGTTCAATTAATCGATCGACTTTGGCTTTTCTTTCTTTCTTTGGCACACCTGCTATCTCCAACGGAAAGGCGATGTTTTGGTGTACCGTCCGGGACCATAGCAAGTTGAAATGCTGGAAGATCATCCCGATTTCTTGTCTGGCAAGCCGGAGTTCATTTTTCTGCTGCTTGACGATATCCTTGCCATTGATGATGATTTCACCGGCAGTCGGTTCTTCAAGACGGTTCAACAAGCGTACGAATGTACTTTTACCTGCGCCGCTATACCCGATCACGCCGAAAATCTCACCAGACTCTATCGTGAGGTCAAGCTGATCAACCGCTGTAATATTCTGTTTTTTTGTGCGATATATTTTGGAGAGGTTTTTGATGGTGATCAATATCCGCTCCTCCTTCCTCGTGTTGCTCTGCAAACATAAAAAAAAGCGTCTTTTTGTCATGAGAACAAAAAGACGCGGTTGTCTGCGATAATTGTTCTCTCATCTGTACAGGTTTCCCTGCAGGAATTGGCACCATACAGGAAAACCTGTGGTTGCCGGGCTTCATCGGGCCAGTCCCTCCGCCACTCTGGATAAGAGTTTTATATATGATTGCTAAAAAGGAGTTTAGCACTAGTATAAAGTTCTGTCAACATATATTACAGTCTGGCTCCGGCTCCTAGAAACAAGAGCGCTTCCACAAGAAGAATATGCTGGTAATCCCCTTCCACAACTTGCCTGTTGCATACAGTGCGAAGCTGGACTTCTCCGGCAAGGAGCTGATGAAGTGTCTGTTCATCTGTACGAATATGTAAAAAGCCATAAGGCTTTGAGGCCGGGGTCGTCAGACTGCTTCTATCGATATGCAAATCGAAATGGTCATCTTCCCATTCAATGAACACCTTCAATCGTTTGTCATTGCATAAAGGCAGCAGATCCTCCCTTACCTCGATTTGTTGTTTGAGCTTTTCCAATTCTTCGATGATCATCCGCCATCCCCCCTTGCTGTGTATTTGGCTCCAAGTCATCAAAATTCCTGCAAAAAAACAGCTTTCCATTTGGAAAACTGTTTTATTCATCCAGCGTTTTCGCCAGCATATGCTGGACGGAATGAAACGCATATATTTTTTCCTGAACTTTTCCTTGTTTGAGAATAAGCAGACAAGGTACGCTTTCAATCTGATATTCCTGCATGAAATCAGGAAATAAAGAGGCGTTCAGTTTATGATAATATTCCTGGCCCATTACAGACTCGACTGTCAGGAGCATTTTTTCGGCAAGCTGGCATGTGCCGCAAAACGGCGTGTGCACAAATATCCTTGCCTGTTCCTGCCGGATGACTCCCTGGACCTCTTTTTCGATGACGTTGATAATTCATCCCTTCTTTCTTCAGGCGAGGAAGAATGGATTCACCATGATGCTTCTGCTAAGCAAGGCCGTGGCCAATTCAGGTGCCGGGGTCGCTGCTACCTCTCGATAGGTTCTGTCTACGTAGATATGCTGGGCATGCGGAAGCTCTCTGGCCAGCTGTTTCCTCAGCTTGTGCCCAGCGCTGTCCTCATCCACCATGATATATACTTGCTTGTGATCCAAGTCATATTCATACAACAGCTGTTCCAGCCGCTCGATGCCCAATGTCCCATTGGTGCAGATGATCGTCACATCCTCATCGATGATTTTCCTAATCTGCTCTTTGTCCGAGCGCCCTTCCACGATAATGACCTTTTCTTCATCACCCATACTGGCATCACCTATTCTGATCGATATTTGATTGCTTCCTTGCCCGCGCTCCGAATGAAGGCAGCTTAGCAATAAAGCTTGCCATAGTATATGAAAGGAAACCGCTGCCCTTGCCAACAAGGGCAGCAAAAATTAATCCTCTTTGATTCTTCCTTCGTAATCCTCAACCGAAAGCAGGCTTTCATAAGCCGCTTCGTCGTCTGTTTCCACCACGATCATCCATGCTTTCTCGTATGGGGATTCATTCACGAATTCGGGACTGTCATCCAAATCTTCGTTCACAGCCACGACTTTACCGCTGATCGGAGCATACAGCTCGGATACTGTCTTGACAGATTCGACACTGCCAAATGGCTCGTCCGCTTTCAATTCATCACCAACGGATGGAAGTTCCACGAACACGATATCCCCGAGTTCATCCTGAGCGAAGTCGGTAATACCGATCCGGTACTGGTTGCCTTCTTCTTTTTTGATCCATTCATGTTCTTCCGTGTAACGTAGATCTTTCGGTAAGTTGCTCATTTTAATTCCTCCACCTATTTTCTACAAGAATAGCTAACATATTTACTATAAGAAATAATAGATAAAATTACCACCGATTCAGCTTATTTCGAAGCAGTTACAGCCTCATATGTTTCTTGCTTGAAACCGACAGCAGCAGTGTCCTCACCGATCAAAAGCGGGCGCTTGATCAGCATACCGTTTTCAGACAGCCACGCCTTCAGCTGGTTATCATCTGCATCTTTGATTTTATCCTTATAGCCGCCCTCACGATAGACTTTCCCGCTCGTATTGAACAGTTTGGTAAGCGGCAGGCCGCTTTTATCCGCTGCTTCCTGAAGAACTTCAGGGCTTGGCGGGTTCTCGACGATATGTATTGCTTCATACGATACCTCATTCGCATCCAGCCATTTTTTTGCGTTTTTGCATGTACTGCAATTTGGGTACCAATAAAATCGGAACATATTATCCCCTTCCTTTCCTACTGCTATTTTAGCATAGTCCTTTGCATCTTACGCACAGAATAAACCGATGGAACACGGGCACGATAGAAAAGAAAAAGGAGGGATCCCATGCCATCAGGAAACACAAACGATATCATGCTGCAGCCGCCGGAAATGATATCTGAAAAAGACTTACTGTACTTGGCCGATATGCTCAATTGGAATTTGAATGCAGCCAAGAAAGCACAGCATGCCGCCAGGGAAGTACAGCTTACAGATGCACAGGAAGCATTGCACACTGTCGGTCAGATGCATCAGCGCCATTATGATATGTTACTGGAACATTTACAGACGAAACCGCTTAATTAAGGGAGGAGGGAACGTTATGCCGCAGAACCAGAAGGTACAGAATCCGCAAACACCGGTACCGACGACACAGGCTATGAATGATCGGGACCATGTGACTGATTTGCTTGCGACTGAAAAATATATGACAGCTTCATACAGCACTGCACTTAATGAAATGAGCAATCAATCGCTGTATGAAACGGTGGCTCGCATTTTCAAGGAATCACAGGATGCCCAGCGCAATTTGTATAATTTGATGTTCCAGCACGGCTGGTACAGCTTGGAACAAGCCCCGCAGCAGAAGGTGGAGCAAGCCTATCAGCAATTCAGCAACACACGCCAGGAACTTCCTTATATATGAGACAGATGGACAATCAGCTGCTGGTTGTCCTTTTTGTTTGAATCCAAAAAAATTATTGACGAATTGTCTTCAAATTTGTAATATACTTGCATGTGCAACTATTTGAAAGGAGCCAAACATGGGCAGGAAACAGGACGAATTAGGACTGATTTTATCCAGGACTTACCTATCCTTGAAACGGGAAACTTCCCGTATGCTTCTACCGTTCGAATTGACACCTGAACAATTCTCCCTTGTTGCCGAGTTGGACAAGCAAGATGATATCACCCAAAAAGAGCTTGCCGGATTGACAGAGAGAGAACAGACAACTGTGACGAAGATTGTCGATAAACTTGTAAAGAAGGGTTTAGTGACCCGCGGACATGATCCGCATGACCGCAGGGCGATCCGCTTGCAGATTACGGCGGAAGGCCGGGAACTGGTTCAACTTATCAAACCAAGGATAGAAGAAATTGAAAAACATGCGTACGATGGGTTCCAACAAAGTGAAATTGAATTGCTGCATACTCTGATCCACAGGCTGCATCAGAATTTGCAGTGATTTTTTTCACCAAATACTTGCACATGCAACTATTATAGAATGGAGTTTTTTATTTTGCGTTTACAACCATTACGGGAGATGTTCAAAATCCCTAATACGAAAGTCGGCATCGCTTTTGCCATCATTGTCCCCTTACTTTTTTCCATCATTTGGTTGACGGGCTATCATGATGCAACCGATCATCTGGATCGACTGCAAGCTGCCGTGGTCAATGAAGATGGTACACAAGCTGATGCATTGGCCGATCAAATGATCGACGGCTTGCCATTCGATGCAAAGCTCGCTTCCTATGCTGATGCGAAAGAACAGCTTGATCAAAACAACATTGCCATGCTGATCGTCATTCCAGAGGCGTTCACTGAAAACTTGGCCAAACAGAGCGATACTTCCCTGAAGTTTTACATGAATAGTTCCAATTCACAAGTCGCCCTGTCGGCAGCTGAAAGTGCAGCCAGACAAATGACAGCTTCCATCGCAGGATCCAATGTACAAGCAGAAATCGTCAAAGAAAATCCTATCGGTAATTTTGCCACTTCCATGGTTCCGATGATCCTCGGCTTCATCGTATTCATCGCTTTCATGACGATGAATATCCAAATGAACATCGTCACGCAAATCGTGAATCGCAAGTTCGGCAAATGGCAAGTATTTTGGAACAAGCAGCTTCTATTACTGATCATCGGGCTTGTCGTAACGACCATCACTGTCACGATTCACTATTTCGCAAATGACACTGCTGCTTCTTATATGCAGCTATGGGGCTACGAGCTGCTCGTCGTCTTTGCCTGCATCAGCTTCACCCAAATGAGCTTTGCTATTTTCGGTAATGCCGGCGCCTTATTCAATGTAGCAATGATTCCGTTCCAGCTGATGGCAGCAGGGAATATCATTCCGGCAGATTTATTGTCTCCAGTGTTCCGTGTGATAGGTGCAGCATTGCCAGCTTCCAACGGGGTACAAGGCTTCAGTCAGCTCATCTACGCAGGACATAGTGTTTCCTCGACAATCCTCCATCTTGGATTGATACTGGTCATCACCTTCCTGCTTTCCTGTCTTGCATTGATGTGGAAGAAACAGCAGCCAATTCAATATGTTAAAAAAGACGACACAGCAGCAGCTGTGTGAGAAAAGACCTCCGCTCACCAAGGCGGAGGTCTTTTTCCATCTATTACATCCTCTTTGCTTATTTCGCGGATCCATTCCCTAAACTCTACTTGCACCTTTTGATTAAAAGCTGAAGTTTGTCTCCCTCCTAAATTAAAAGTGAAATTCTTTTTTTAATCGAAACGATTATGATTTACAAATCGAAATGATTACGATAGAATAGTTCCTTGTGAAAGAGTACGTGATTAGAAAGGTGATAGAAAATGACATCTATCCTTCAAATAGATAATATTAATTTTTCTTATGAACAAAAAGCAGCCTTGCGCGAAGTATCCTTGCAAGTGAAAAAAGGTGACTTCCTCGGATTGATTGGCCCCAATGGTGGAGGCAAAACAACTTTGATCAAGCTTGCCCTCGGATTGCTTCAGCCGAATAAAGGCTCCATCCAGCTTTTCGGACAGTCTGTTTCTTCCTTCAAAGAATGGAATAAGGTCAGCTTTGTTTCGCAAAAAGCGAATGCCTTCAACAAAGGGTTCCCGGCCACTGTATTTGAAGTGGTTGCGATGGGTCTTACTCCAAAGATCGGTTATTTCCGCAGATTCTCGGCCAAGCACCGAGCTGCGGTGAAGAAGGCAGTGGCACAAGTGGATATGAGTGACTATTTGCATGAAAATATCAGCAGCCTGTCCGGCGGTCAGCAACAGCGTGTGTTCATCGCCAGGGCGCTCGTCAGCCAACCGGAATTGATCATCCTCGATGAACCGACGGTCGGGATCGATCATGCCAATGTAAAAGGTTTTTATGAATTACTGCAGCGCTTGAATAGTGAAAACGGACTGACACTTGTGATGATCACCCATGACTTGGCAGGAATTGCCCATTATGCGTCCAAGCTGGTTTATTTGGATCAGCAAGTCCAGTACGAAGGCAGCCCCGAACAATTCAGCCTACCTGAATCCGATTTACACATATTGCGAGGTATCCATGCATGATTGCCGATTTTCTTCAATTCGAATTTTTACGTAATACACTATATACTGGTCTGCTGATCGGCTTGATAGCCCCATTATTGGGCTGCTTCATCGTCGTCCGCAGGCTATCCTTGATCGCGGACGCTTTATCGCATGTGACGCTGGCCGGGATTGCTTTCGGCCTATTAATGGAGAAGAAACTAATGACACCAGTGATATCACCATTTTATGCCGGACTTGGTTTTTCTGTCATCGCTTCCTTGTTAATCGAAAAGCTTCGCAGCATGTTCCGCAATTTCCAGGAAATCGCTATTCCGATCATCCTATCCGGCGGAGTAGGATTGAGTGTCATTTTCATTTCATTGGCGAATGGATTCACGACCGATTTATTTTCCTATTTATTCGGCTCGGTATCTGCTGTCAGCAGTGAAGATTTGCGGGTCATCGTCATCATTTCCATCATTGTTTTGCTTGTGATCGGGGTTCTTTACAAGCAGTTGCTCGTGCTCTCTTTTGATGAGGAACATGCGCGTGTCAGCGGCTTACATGCAAAACTGATCCACTTCATTTTCATGCTGCTGACTGCCCTTGTCATTGCAGCGAGCATCCGTATTGTCGGCGTACTGCTCGTAAGCGCCTTGATGACCATCCCGGTCGCTGCAGCCATCAGGCTGGCAAAGGGATTCAAACAGGCAATGATACTTGCAATTCTCTTCGGCGAGACTTCCGTTATTGTCGGTTTATTCTCAGGTTATTATTTTGAAATACCGCCAGGGGGAACCATCGTTGTTGTATCCATCCTTATTCTTCTGTTGAGTTTC
Source organism: Terribacillus halophilus (assembly GCF_900101385.1). Lineage (GTDB taxonomy): Bacteria > Bacillota > Bacilli > Bacillales > Amphibacillaceae > Terribacillus > Terribacillus halophilus. The sequence goes on along the minus strand of NZ_FMZB01000001.1, from coordinate 594,654 downwards.
ATCGTTCAAAAGCTGCTGCTTGCGAACAAACGAAAAACTGCATTCGAGAAAGGAGTTTCATGATATATGCGAGTGGAAGAGGGCATTGCTGTCCTGAAAGAAAATGGTCATAAATATACCGATAAACGCGCAGATATTTTATCCTATTTCATCCATGCAAAAGGGTATCGAAGTGCAAAAGCGCTGCTTGCGTTCATGGAAACCAGCTATAAGGGCATCAGCTTGGATACGATTTACCGTAATCTTCGTCTTTTTGAACAGCTGGAGCTGCTGGAATCCCGTGAGAAAAACGGTGAGAAGCTGTTCAAGATCGCTTGTAAAAGCGGCTCGCATCACCATCATTTCATTTGTGAAAGCTGTGGGCTGACCAAGCCTCTTCAGAAATGTCCGCTGCCGGTTTACACAGATGAATTGACGGATTATCATATAAATACACACGCATTCGAGCTTTATGGACTTTGCCCGACGTGTCACAATCGTTAAGGAGTCGATGTAATATGCCAATCATCACTGTTAAAATGCTGGAAGGCCGTACGGATGAACAAAAGGAACAAATGATCAAGAAAATGACCGATGTAATGGTCGAGACGACAGGTGCACGCGCAGAAGCAGTTTCCATCGTTATCGAAGAAATGAACAAAGCAAATTATGGTGTGGCGGGGAAACGTCTATCCTAATGTAAAAGCAGCATGCTCAGGCTGAGCATGCTGCTTTTTGCTTTTAATTGCTGGTAGAGCTTATCTATCAGAAGTGATAGATTGGATTCCAAGGTCTCAACTCCGCCGTTAAACTTTCCCCTTCCCATGTTTTTGTCACAGAATCACTTCCTCCAGCACTTTTTTCTCCTCTTGATCGAAAAGGTTTTTACTATCGGTTTGCTGGACTTGCTTCTGCATATAGCTTTCAATCAATTTCGCTTCTTCTTTATTCCCTACAAGGTGTATGCTTTTCCATTCCTTATCCTTTGCGAGTTTATCAAGATTGGGTGCCAATGACTTGTACCAGCGTTTTTGATTGGCTTCCAGACGGTTCTCGATCGTGTCCTTTTTCGACCCTTTTCCGCCTTTTCCTTTAATGGATAAGGCTCGCTGGGGACTAGCCTGTACCTTCCATTTCTCTGTATCCAAATCCATCTCAAATAGTTTTGTATCATTGATCTTACCTAGTACGGCATCGATTACTTTGACTTGGTTTTTCTGGACCAGGATCACCCCAGATTCCGGGAATCGTTCGTACAGCAACTGGAATTGTTCGAGCTTCGGCTCATTCTCCCAGTGAAATTCCGTTGTTACGGGCATTTGCAGGCATTCGGCAAACCAAATATCTGCTGCTGATGCAAACACGACGCAGCTTTTTTTCATGCTTTGACCGTTATCCTCCAAAAAAGCTTTCACCCTGTCCTTCACTTTCAAGAATTGCTCCAATTCTTCCGGATCATTTTTGAGATATGTCTCGAAATTCTTCAAACCATTTTTTACGTGAATCCTCCATTCCCCACCCGTCTGGTCACGATCGGCGGGGTCGGTGTTCACATACATGCTAAGTACTTTCTGAGGATGGCGCTTGGCTTTTTGTGCAAGTTTCTCCATGTCTTTTGCGTAACACAAACTGCAATCACTCCTCTTCCAGATTTGCTTGATAAAACTAGCATATAGCACTACATACCACATTCAAACTACTTGAAACGTTAAAAAAGAAGTAAAGGAGGGTATGATGTTAAGATACTGACACGTCACCCGAAGGCTGTGAAAAATCATGTTAAAACGAACCAGGACACAAATCCTGCAATTCACCTCAATTGGTGTACTGAATGCAGCAGTCGATTTGGCTGTGCTGAATATATTACTACTCATCTGGCCGACTAAAGATCATCTTTTGCTGTTATTATTTAATACAATCAGCTATTTGCTATGTATCTGGAACAGTTATTATTGGAATACAAGATATACTTTCCGCAGTCAAAAGAAATCAAATATAACCGAAAAAGGTTTATTCTTCGCCCAAGCATTGATTGCGTTGGTGATCAGTAATCTCGTATTCATTGCCGGTGTTGCGACCCTTGAAGCGATGACGTTCATCTCATTGCCGTTATATGTACAAAACAATATAGCAAAAGGAGCTGCGATGTTCCTTTCCTCCGCCAGCAGCTTCTTGTTCATGAAATACATTGTGTTCAAAAGAAAAAAATAGCGTATACCCTTCGGTACACGCTATTTTTTATGCTTGCGTATAAGCAGCACGTCGATCGACCAATGCCTGGCTTGCATGATCCAAATTTTGAATATCGGCTTGGATGCCGTATTCCCGATATTTCAGCACAAGTTTATCCAATGCCCCGACAGCTGAATCATCCCATAGCCTTGCTTCTTGAAAATCCAGGACGATTTGCTTGGTTGTTTCTTGTTTAGGATGGAAGCTTGCCAGAAAATCAGTCACGGAAACAAAGAACAATTGACCTTTGATTTTATATATCTTTGTCTCCCCCTGCTTTATCTCTTTGACATCCACCTTGGAGATTTTAGCAGCAAAGAATACAGCACTCATCAACACTCCGATGATGACGCCAATCGACAGATTATCTGTCCACACCACTGCAATCACTGTCACAATCATGACCGCAGCATCCGTCAGCGGCATCCGATGCAGGTTCCGTACCGATGACCAGTCAAATGTCCCGATGCTGACCATGAACATGACTGCAACGAGTGCCCCCATCGGGATCTGCACCAAAACATCCTGGAATACGAGAATCAGCAGCATGAGAAAAGCACCTGCAATAAAGGTCGATAAGCGGGTACGCCCTCCTGCTTTTACATTGATGACGGATTGTCCGATCATGGCACAGCCGGCCATTCCGCCGAAGAATCCAGCAGTAATATTGGCAATTCCCTGACCTCGTGCTTCTCGGTTTTTATTGCTGCTTGTATCCGTATATTCATCCAGCAGCTGCGCTGTCAGGAATGTCTCCATCAAACCAACGATCGCCAGACCGATCGCATAGGGAAAGATGATCTGTAATGTTTCCAAATTGAATGGGACATCCGGGATAAAAAAGGAAGGCAAAGCTTGTTTCAGTTCTCCCATATCACCGACTGTTTTTGTCGAACTATGGGTAACAATAGCGATGATAGTCATGACAACAATGGCTACAAGCGGTGACGGAATAGCCTTCACAAATCTCGGCAGTATATAGATAATCAGAAGGGCACCTGCTGCAAAAGCATAAATTTGCCAGGATTCACCTTTGAAATGCACAAGCTGAGCTATAAAGATCAAAATTGCCAAGCTGTTAACGAATCCAGTCATAACCGGCCGCGGAATGAAAATCATCAGTCTAGCCACTTTGAAAACGCCGAATATAATTTGAATGATACCTGTCAAAATGGTCGTAGCAAAAAGATACTGCAGTCCATGATCAGCCACAAGACTTCCCATCACAAGTGCCATCGCACCAGTGGCTGCAGATATCATCGCAGGTCTTCCGCCTGCAAATGAAATGACGACGGCAATACAGAAGGATGCATACAATCCGACCATCGGATCGACACCGGCAATGATCGAAAATGCTATCGCTTCTGGAATGAGTGCCAGTGCGACTAAAATACCTGATAAAACATCTTTCGGTACATTGGAGAACCATGCGTCTTTTATATTTGTAATCATTTACGGCATAAACTCCTATCTCTTAACTTACAGCAGGTTATTATACCATATTTTTTAGACTTGATGCAGCTGCGTATACAAGCAGCGAAAACTGGACATATTGTATAAAAAAAGCAGCAGGTGAACAATGATGAAACATGTCAAAGCCTTAGTTCTAAAAGGCATCTTTGCCTTTGCCATCCTTTATCTCTTCGCAGGTTTAATCTATCAATTATCCTTTACCAAAGTTGTGCAGCTGACAGTTGTCCTAACTGTCATCGGCTACTTGATCGACATGGCAATGCTGCCAGGTAAAACAAATAAAAAAACAGGATGGCTTGATTGTATATTCTTCACCATTGTCAGCTGGATGCTCATATTCTTAGCGGCAGATGAGGGTCTACATCCATTGATAGGGGCAATTCCTGCAAGCCTGACCCTAGCTTGGCTGGACGGGACATTCTTCCATGCTTACGTGCGGAAATACGTGATAAGGAATGGGAAAGACCAGTATTATAATGTCATCTTCCTGGATCAGTTTCGTGCGAAAATTGCTGGCAATCTGCCAGTTCGCGGACCGCATAAGGATTCTTGAAGCAATGAACAGAAGAAAACCCGTGGAGTGAATTCCACGGGCTCTTTTTTATGCTTTTGGATCCCATTTGATGATGATTCCGCATTCGGTCAAACCGCCGCCGAATCCGTATAATAGCATGGTATCGCCATCTTTGACCTTGTTTTCTTGTAATCCGAAATCAAAAGCCAAAGGTATGGTAGCGGAAGATGTATTACCAGCTGTAGCCATACTGGTAAGTGTCTTTTCCACTGGATAATCCAGACGATCACAGATAGACTCGATCATCCGCATATTGGCACTATGCGGGATGAACCAATCGATATCATCCATAGTCATATTAGCTTCTTCCACTAGTTTCTTGACACCTTTTGGTACACCAGAAACGGCCCATTTATATACTTCACGTCCGTTCTGAACCAATTTACCAGGGTTCGTGAGCTCTTCACCGCCCATTTTCGTGGACAAGCCAGTTTGGTAAAGATGGCGGCCGCCTTCTCCTTTTGTTCCCATATGGAAGCCGAAGAAACCAGGATTTTCAGCGTCGTACTCTATCAATGCGGCACCAGCACCGTCACCGAATAGGATACAGCTAGTACGATCGGTATAATCAGTGATTTTGGACAATGTCTCGCCGCCCAAAACGAGCACTTTTTTATGCAAACCGGAAGTGACCAATCCGTTGGCCATATGCAGCCCGTAAACAAAGCCTGCACATGCACCACCAAGATCAATCGCGCCTGTGTTTTTCAATCCAAGTCTTGCTTGCAGCTGACTGGATACACTAGGGAATTTATACTCACCTGTCACTGTAGCTACAAGAATCAAATCCACATCATCTAGTGATTTGTTGAAATTCTTCGCAAGGTTTCTTGCAGCATTTTCACATAGATCTGTTACATACTCATCATCTGCAGCGATTCTTCTCTCTTTGATACCAGTTCGCTGGACAATCCATTCATCAGAAGTATCGACCATTTTTTCAAAATCTGCATTGGTCAGTACCTTTTCTGGGATATATGTTCCAATTGCTGTTATGCGTGCTTTGGATTCCATATTATCTGCCTCCTTCACATCTGCTTCCATTATACCATCTAGTTTTAATACCTGGTACTAAAAAGAGTAAATTATTTTTCCTTTTTCTCTGCATCGGAAGCCAGGAGCTCTAAAACGGCATCATCCATCGGCGGGTTGTGCAATCCAGCACGTACATCCCGATAATGCTGCTCAAAGTCTTGGGACTTGGCAAGTCCTCTGCCGCCGGCAATCCGCATCGCCAGGTCCACTACCTTGGCTGCAGCTTTCGTTGCATTCACTTTCACCGCTGCCAGCTCTGGCCCCATGTATGGTTGCTTCTCAGGATAGCTATCCCACAAGCTGGCAACATGATACATGAAATGTCTGGCCTGCATTAATTCCAAATCCATTTCACCTATTTTCTCCCGGATATGCGGCACACTGATAATTGGTTTATCCAATGTATTCGGCTGAAAGGTTTTCGCAAACTTGACAGCTTCATCCCGTGCGCTTTTGGCGATGCCCAAATAACAGGCAGGAATATGCAGTAAAGATCCTTTTGGTCCGGACTTCTTCTTAGTTCTTTCCACATAATGATGTAACGGTACCTTAACCTGTTCCAAAATCAAATCATCGCTTCCGGTTGCACGCATTCCCATTGGATTCCATGTTTTTTCGACACGGACGCCATTTATTTCCCTGGAAATCAAAAAGCTTCCGACAGCATCTTCCTCTTCTACAAAAGCCGTGATAAGAAAATAATCCAAGTCAGCAGCCATCGAAGTGAACGTCTTACGACCAGTGATTATATAATGATCACCCTTCCGCTCAGCGCGAGTGTCGGGAATACCTCCGCGGGTTGGGCTGCCTGTTTTCGGTTCTGAGGCTGCACGATTGACTATCTTACGCTCCTGGACGACTTCCTTCAAGAATCCCTCGAACACCCCATCTGGCCAATCGGCGTTTTCGCTTAAATCCTGCATTGTGCTAAGATGCCAGCCTATCGATAAGGCAGCAGCCCCATCTCCGGCTGCGACCGTTTCCTGTGCCAAAAGGAAATCATGAAGATTAGCTCCATCTCCACCAAGCGCCTTTGGAACGGTCAGCAATGTATAAGCTGTCGTGCGGAATGCATCCACCACTTGCGGAGCAAGCTGTGCCTGCTCATCCCCAATCCGTTTATATTTTCTTGCCACTTCTGCCACTTGATTGGCCTTTTTAAGTATATGTTCATCATGTGCCATTATCATGTACCGTACCTCCTCATTTTCCATCTCTATTCTAGAGAAAATCAGAAAGGAATACAAAAAAACCCGCTCAAGGAGCGGGTTTTATCTTACATACTCATACCCATATGCATGTGACCGGAAGTCATCAGCCAGTAAGTACCGACAATGATGACGATAGCGATGAAGAAACCGAAAAGTGTATTCCCGGAAATCAATCCACCGTCTTCTCCTTCTGTCATGTGCATGAACATAACAAGCTGCAATGCTGCTTGGATGACGGCAAAAATCAAGATGATGATGAATATCGTTGATGATGACCAGTCAGTCCATAGCGCTGTTGCGAAGGCGACGAGTGTCAACGCGATCGAAATCAAAAAGCCGATGATATGCTTCCAAGGGAAATGTCCTTTTTTCGTTTGTTGACTCATATTAACTCACCATCCCCATCAAGTAGACGCATGTGAAGATAAAGATCCAAACAACGTCTAGGAAGTGCCAATAAAGACTTGAGATAAATACTTTAGATGCTGTTTTTGGCGTAAGTCCTCTTCTTGCAAGTTGAATCAATAGAAGAATGATCCAGCCGATACCGATCGAAACGTGCAGACCGTGTGTACCAAGCAAGATGAAGAAGATGGACCAATGAGCACTTGTGCTCAGTGTAACACCTTCGTGTACGTAATGTACGAATTCATACAGCTCATAACCGATGAATCCTGCACCAAGGATGAGTGTGATGATCATCCAGATAATAACGCCTTTTACATTGTTCGCACGCATTTCGTGAATAGCGATACCGCAAGTGAAACTACTTGTCAAAAGCAGCATTGTCATAATCATGACAAGACCAGCTTCGAACATTTCAGTTGAGGTCGGGCCGTCACCTACACGTGACTGCAACGCGAAATAGGATGCGAATAATGTCGAGAATAAAGCGATCTCTGCACCAAGGAAGGTCCAGAAACCGGTGATGTTCAATCGACCGACTTCTGATTGATATTCCAATGGAGCGTTGGGGTTCACATTGTGATCATGTGCCATATCTTCACAACCTCCTTATTTATTCGCTTTCGCTTCTGTTTCTTTTATTTCTTCCACACTGATGTAATAGCCGTCATTGTAATCGAATGAACGAACGATCATTGTGATGAAGATACCGATTGCACCTACGATACCCATCCAATACCAGTGGAACACAAGGCCGAATCCTGCAAAGCCCATCAAGACGGACATGATTGCCGGTACAGCGGAGTTGCTTGGCATGTGAATCGGTTTGTAATCAACATTCTTCTGCTGATCAAGGCCTTTTTCTTTCATATCCCAATAAGGATCAAGACCTGTCACTTCCGGAAGAACTGCAAAGTTGTAATGCGGCGGGATAGAAGAGCTTGTTGCCCATTCCAGGTTACGTCCAAGACCCCATGCATCGCCGGTTTTTTCTCTTGGTGCATATCTCCAGCTGTAGTAGATGTTATACACGAAGATGATGAATGCAAGACCCATCAGGAAGGCACCGACTGTGGAAATGAAGTTCAAACCAGTCCAGCCATCTTCCGGTAAATAAGTGGAAATACGTCTTGGCATACCGTCCAACCCTAGGAAGTACTGCGGGAAGAAACATACGTTGAAGCCAATGATGAAAATCCAGAATACCCATTTACCGATTTTTTCGTTCATTTTATGTCCGAACATTTTCGGGTACCAATAAATCAAACCTGCGAAACAAGCAAATACAGTACCAGAGATCAACACATAGTGGAAGTGAGATACTAGGAAGTACGTATTGTGATACTGATAGTCAGCTGCTGCCATCGCAAGCATAACCCCTGTCACCCCACCGATAACGAAGTTCGGGATGAAGGCAAGGGACCAAAGCATCGGCGTCGTAAAGGTGATACGCCCTCGATACATCGTAAATAGCCAGTTGAATATCTTAACCCCGGTAGGGATTGAAATTGCCATTGTTGTAATAGAGAAGAAACTGTTCGCTTCTGCACTATTACCCATTGTGAAGAAGTGGTGAACCCATACTAGGAAGCTCAACACAGAAATCGTCACGATGGATACAACCATCGCTTTGTAGGCGAATAGCTGTTTTCTGGCAAATGTCGAGATGATCTCCGAGAAGATCCCGAACGCAGGAAGTATAACGATATATACTTCAGGGTGACCCCATACCCAGAACAAGTTGACCCAAAGCATCGGGTTACCATCACCATGCAAGGTGAAGAGTACGGAACCGAATAGACGGTCGAAAGTCTGCATTGCCAAGGCTACTGTAAGTACTGGGAATGCAAAGATGATGATCAGCATTGTGATCAGCGTTGTCCATGTGAACATGGACATTTTCATCAATGTCATACCTTTCGTACGCATCTTCAAGATGGTTACGAAGAAGTTGATACCTGTCATCAATGTACCGATACCAGCAATCTGGATACCTAGCAAGTAGTAGTTCTGACCAGGGCCGGGACTGAAATCATTCGTCGCAAGCGGCGTATATCCTGTCCATCCGGCATCCGGTGAACCACCGATGATGAAGGAAATATTGAATAGAGCCATACCGACAAAGAATGTCCAGAAGCTCAAGTTATTCAAGAACGGGAAGGCAACGTCACGCGCACCGATTTGCAACGGTACGATGTAGTTGATCAAACCGATCAGGAATGGCATCGCCATGAAGATGATCATGATGACACCGTGTGTCGAGAATACTTCGTTATAATGCTGCGGATCAAGGAACTCCATGTTTGGTGTTGCAAGCTGTGTACGCATCATCAAACCGTCGACCCCACCGCGGAATAGCATCAAGAGGGCACTAAGGATGTACATAATACCCAATTTTTTATGGTCGACAGAAGTCAGCCATTCTTTCCATAGCCACGTCCACTTTTTAAAATAAGTAAGGGCAGCAACTGCAGCGATCGATCCAAGCAAAATACTTATTTGTGCACCCAGGATCAACGGATCGCCAGTGATGATAAACTCATTCCATTTTAAGTCCAAAATTCTTCCCCCTCTCTCTGTTACTCGTGACTCGCATGCGCATGTTCATTATTGTCCATGTCTTCATCCGAGTAGTCTACAGTATTGTCTTGCTGATAGTATGGAATCTCGTCTTCCGGCAAGATATTTTGGGATTTGTCTTTCGCATGCGGATTCTTCGGCTCATAGCCTAATCGATCCCATGCTTCCAATGTGTATTCCGCATTTTTAGAATGGTCGATCCATTGCAAGTGCGTACCATTGAATTCAGCTGTTCCGTCGTCATAAACACCAGGAATCAGAAGGTTGTCATACTCGTATTGTGTCAGTTCTGGAGCGGAGTTCTGTACCTCTTCCACCCACTGTTGGTAATCCGCTTCTTCCTCAGCGTAGACTTTGAAGCGCTGTTCATTGAAGCCTTCACCTGTGAAGTTTGCATTTCGGCCATCGTAGACGCCAGCTTCATCAGCTTGCAGATAAAGCGTTGTCTGCATGCCTGCCATGTTGTATTTCTGACCACCAAGGCTTGGAATCCATAGAGCAGCCATGGAATCGGCAGATGTCAGTTTGAATTCCACCGGACGGTGAATCGGGATGTGCAGATAGTTCACTGTTTCAATATCTTCATCCGGATAGGTGAATACCCACTTCCAGTTGATGGATGTTGCATGGATCACTAGCGGATCTTCACTCGCAGCTTCAGCCGATTTCGGCTCCGGCGCTTTCTCTAGTGAATAAATGGTTCTTACAGTTGGAACAGCCAAGATAACGACGATGATGATCGGGATGATCGTCCAGATCGTCTCAAGCAGCATGCTGCCATGTAATTCAGGGCTGTACTTATCGTGATCCTTTCTTTCTCTGTACTTGACAAGGATGATTGTCAACAGTACGAATACAACCGCAACGATTGTAAGCATGAAGATGATCGATAGAATAATAAGGTCACTTTGCTGACTTGCCACTGGTCCTTTCGGATCGAGCACTTCCGGTGTAGAACAGCCGGCGAGCATTAGCGGCAGGGCAAGGAACAACAGAAGACTTAAGGGTTTCAATTTTTTAAGCATGCGCCTGCTTCCCTTCCTTTCTTTACCTGAGTTCACGAATGTGCCATTTTCCCTCTGCATAAGAAAACGACCCTTCGCTTTTAATAGGGTTTTGATAAGTATTTCACAATGAGCCTTCCGCAATACCATAAGAGCAGCAGAAAATTCAGATGGAAACACACAATCACACTGCCTGACAGGCAGTGTCTGACAACAATCCAGAAACTAGTGTAATACAAAGCAGCCAAAAAGACCAGACTTGCCTAGTAAGTAAACAGTTCAATTTTCATTCTAACACCAGCAAAAAGAGAGAATAAGAACAAGTATTGAACAAAATTTGAACGTTTTATGTAATTTGGCTTCAACGACTGGATAACCAACCGTTATTTGGTTTTGCTGTAATACACCGTGTTGCGCACTGTCTTTCCATCCGCGTGCAGACTGTCGCAATAATGTATCCCTTCCAGCTGGTAGCCGAGCCGTTCAGGAACGGCTCGGCTTGCACTGTTTTCCACATCGCACAGTATCTGGACCCGACGGACACCAAGCTCAGTGAAGGCATACTCCGTCTGCGCCTCGACCGCTTCGGTCATAAACCCCTGACCCGTATGGCGCGTATCCATCCAGTAGCCTATTTCAACTTTCGGGATATCCCAATCGATTGCGTGAAAGCCGCTGGAAGCAATGAAACTTCCCGTATCCTTACGAAAGATGAGCATGCGCAAGTTCGTCCGATTGATCCAATTTGCAACCGACTCCCTGATATTTTCTTCCGTATCCTCCGACGTCGGCAATTTCTGGGCAAACGGCAACCAGCGCTTCAACTCCGGCAAGGACGCTTTGATCGCTTCATTCACAACTTTTCCATCATCGACTTGCGGCTGCCTGATGATAAGACGTTCTGTTTCGATAGTAGTCTTGAAGTCTCTTACGATTGGATTCATAACCTGCTTCCCCCCAGAAATTTCTTCTAGTATGCAGGAAGCTATCACTGCTTGCAATATATTCAGGCCACTTCGGCTGCTTTTTTTTCCTCCCGGTAGGAAACAGCAGATAATAGTATACCAATTATAGAAATTCCCGCTCCTATAACGGAAAGCCATGTGTAACCTAGATTTGCATCGAGCACGATTCCGCCTATATAAGCACCGCTGGCATTTGCCAGATTGAAAGCTGAAACACTTGCGGCTGCTGCAATTGTCGGTCCTTCTTTTGCTGCCATGACGATTTTTGACTGCAATAATGGCGTCGTCCCGAATGCACCTGCTCCGAATAGACCGATAACCAAAACAGCCGTGATAGCATAAGGTGTCGCCAGCGGAAACAGTAAAAGAATGACTGTCAATATGGCAAACACGTATATAAGCGTCTTGGTCACATTCCCTCCTGCCAGTTTAGGTGTGGAAAAATTACCGATAACGCTGCCCATTCCGAAAAAGAATAGACTGATCATGATGCCGATGCCTCCAAAACCGGTAATCGATCGCAGCAATGGTTCGATATAGGTATAGGCTGTAAATACGCCTGAGTAGCCAAAGATGATGATCGCAATCGTCAACAATACTTGTTTATGCTTAAATACGCTAAGCTCCTGTTTGATAAGCGGTGTTTCCGCAGGCTTCGTATTCGGTGCGCAAATAAGCAGACCAATCATCCCGATCACCCCAAGGAATGCAATCAGCCAGAATACAAGACGCCACTCGATAAGCGAACCAAGATAGGCTCCGAATGGCACACCAATCATGATGGCAATCGTGAGCCCGCCATTGACGGCTGCAATCGCCTGGACCCGTTTTCGCGGCTCCACCAGTTCACTCGCCATGACAAATGCCAACGCAAAAAATGGGCCATGAATAAAAGCGGAAGTAACCCTTGATACGAGCAATACCGTAAAATTCGGTGCAGTCGCACTAATAATATTACTGATGATGAATATCAGCATGAATAAAAGCAGCATCGGTTTGCGGGGCAGCTTGACGGAAAATGTAGTCATAAGCGGCCCAAATACCGCCACGCCAAGCGCATACATGCTTACCACAAGACCGGCAGCTGCAATCGTCACCCCAAGGTCCTGCGCAATATGCGTCAATACTCCCGTCACTACATATTCCGTCGTCCCTATGGAAAAAGCACAGATCATCAACACGGCAATCACTGTCGAAGGCTTGAACTGTCTGCTTGCTAAAGACATCTTAACTCCTCCTTTTTTTGACATGACATTGGCTAAAGATACAACAGATACGTGCACGATACAAACCAAAACTCATTCATTTAACAAAAAAATCATAGGAAGCGGATTCAACTATTTTGATATGTTTTGGATTTTAAAGCCCAGGGTATTCCATGAGAAGGATTACAGCGCTCAGCTGTTGTGAAAGTACTTAAGGAGGAACAGATATGCTTTATGCGTTCATCATTCTATCATTTGTCATTGTTACGATTGGAATTGCCTATTATTCCTGGCGAAAGACGAAGGGAATCGACCTTGCTACCTCGGACGGCTATTTCCTTGGAGGCCGCAGTCTGACAGGTATAGCCATCGGCAGCTCCATGCTTTTGACAAACCTATCAACGGAACAGCTAGTTGGACAGAATGGTCAGACGTTCGGCGGCAACTTTACTGCAATGGCATGGGAAGTCACATCCCCGCTCGCTTTATTCGTCCTTGCATTTCTATTTCTGCCTCGTTATTTGAAAACAGGAATCACAACCATTCCTGATTTCCTTGAACAGCGATTCGATATGCGGACGCGTCAGTTTGTTTCTGTTTTGTTCATTCTTGGCTATATGACTTCATTCTTGCCAACTGTCCTTTATTCCGGGGCATTAGTACTGGATTCTATTTTCAACATAACTGGCGGCTTACATATCAGTACTTTTTGGGCCGTTGCATTGATTGCTGGTGTAATCGGGTTAGTCAGTCTTGGATACGTTGTATTTGGAGGATTACGTGCAATTTCAGCTGCTGACACCTTATATGGCATCGCCTTGATTATCAGCGGAATATGTATTCTACTGCTTGGACTTTGGGCTTTGGGAGACAGCAGCATCACTGGCGGTATCGATAAACTAATCAACAATCATCCTGAAAAACTGAATGCAATCGATAGCAGCAATGATGCCAATGTTCCTTGGCCGACAATCTTTACCGGATTGCTAGTAAACAACTTGTTCTACTGGGCAGCCAACCAAGCAATCGTCCAGAAATCACTAGGTGCTAAAAATCTGGCCGAGGGACAAAAAGGTGTCCTGCTGACAGGATTCTTCAAGTTGTTCGGCATTCTTTATCTGCTATTGCCTGGTACGATAGCATTCCATCTTTACGGGGACTCATTGAAAACTGCGGATGATGCCTATCCGACTTTGATCATCGATTTGCTGCCGACCGCCATAACCGGTATTTTTGCAGCCATCCTGTTCGGTGCCATCCTCAGCTCGTTCAATGGTGCATTAAGCAGTACGATGACATTGTTCACGTTGGACTTGTACAAGCCTATTTTCCGTAAGAATGCAACAGACTCCGAGCTTGTGAAAGCAGGTCGTCTATTCGCAATTACAGTAGGTGTCATTTCCATTATCATTGCTCCATTCATCATCTTCTTCCCTAGCGGATTATACAATTATCTGCAGGAGATGTTCGGATTCATCAACGTACCGATCGTGGCTGCCATTTTCATAGGATTCTTTACTAAACGGGTACCAGCTTTTGCGGTCAAGATCGCTATTGTTACCCACTTAATCTTATATGGGCTGTCCAAACTGCTATTCGGAGAAGTACATTTCCTTTATGTATTGGCAATCCTCTTCCCGTTCAGCTTGCTGCTTATGATTGCACTCGGCAAATGGAAGCCGCGGAAAGAGCCCTACGTACTAAGAGATGCAGAGGTTGTCGATATGACGCCTTGGAAATACGCGAAGCCGTTTGCCATCTTCATTACTATTTGCATCATCGGCTTGTATATTCTCTTCTCCCCTTGGGGAATTGCAGCCTAAGTGAAAAAGCGACCATTTCTGGTCGCTTTTTCATTGATTGTTGAATTTTTGCTGAATATCCTGCGTAATGGCAGTAACCTCCTGCATACTTGCTGCATTCTGTTCCGCCACAGAAACAATGTTATTGATACTATCTGTTACACCGCGTGTATTATCGAGCACGTCATACATTGCTGCAGCAATCGCTTCGATTTGACTGCTTGTGATACCAATCTCTTCTTGCAGTTGTTCAAACGTACTTTGGGTAGTAATGATTTTATCTGATCCTGCAACCACGGCCTCCTTGCCTGCACCGAGAGCGTCGACTGCATCCTTCGATTCTGTCTGGATGCTTTGAAACACACCTGTTATATCTGTCACAGCAACGCGGACCTGGTCGGAAAGTTTGCGCACTTCATCAGCAACTACAGCAAATCCTCGCCCTTGATCGCCTGCCCGTGCAGCTTCGATGGCAGCATTCAGCGCCAATAAATTCGTCTGCTCGGCAATATCCTTGATTGCCTTCAGCAAGGAACTGATTTGCTCTGTCTTGCCATTCAAACCTCTTACTTTTTCATAGGAGAATGTAA
The DNA here is from genome assembly GCF_900101385.1 of Terribacillus halophilus. Classification (GTDB taxonomy): domain Bacteria; phylum Bacillota; class Bacilli; order Bacillales; family Amphibacillaceae; genus Terribacillus; species Terribacillus halophilus. Next base: position 579,599 of record NZ_FMZB01000001.1, on the reverse strand, counting down.
TCTTACTGGTTATTGTCTCCATATGATTTACGGAATCTTCCATATGAGAAGCGCCTTCTTTTGTCAACGCATCCATTTCGGCTGCAATCTGTTTCGCTTCTTCTCCTTTCAATGCAACCATCATGACATTTTCCGCGAACTTTTGCATCGTCGCAGCCAGTTCCGCTGATGACTGGGATTGATTCTCCGATCCAACCGTCACTTCTTCCAATGCTATAACAATTTGCCTCAGCGCTTCACCTGTCTGTTCCAGTTCAGTGTTCCCCTCTTCTATCACTGGTTCAACATCAGGCTCGATTGTTGCTGCCGGTTCTTGAAGAATAGGCTCCTCCATAATCTGTTCGGCCGTCTCCTCCAGTTTTTCCTGTTTATATACAAAAATAAAGGCCAAGCTTCCCCCTGCCAAGACGAGACCAATGATAACATTGATCCACCATTCCATAAAGAAAACCCTTTCATTTTGCAGGATAAGTAAACATGCATAAAGGTATCCCACACTCAGCATCGTGACTATATGTCGCTTCTTCATCATTGTTTCCCCCTTCCCCTCTCTTCTTTTCTATCGGCTAATCTGTTGCAATCATGAACCTTTTTCTACATTTTTCGCCTTTCGATGTCTTTTCAAAAAAACAATGCTGGTACTGTAGGCTGACCAAAGGAGCCAGCTTCAATATATGGGGATTTACGGAAGAAGGAAGCTTGTCGGAAATCAAGTGAGGGCATAACTCGTGATGCAATATAATCCAAGAGATGCGATGGGGCAAGAATGGCCATGCACATTTTCATTCAATGCATTAGGCGTTTGTTCTGGAACGGTCTGCAAGTGAACGATGCATCCGTATCAAAAAATACGGATTGGCAGAAAAAAGCGCAAATGCATGTGCATTTGCGCTTTTTGGTTCTTACTTATTTCAATGCATCGGAGACTTCTTTTACTTTCTCCAATTCAGACTCCAGTCCGCCGCCAGATAGGTACCAGTAATCTGGGCTTAGATACGTGATGTGGTTTTCCTTGGCTGCATTCGTGCCATTTACCAATTCATTATCCAATACTTTTTCCGCCGAAGATGTACCGTTGCCTACAACAGCTCCGCGGTCAACTACGAACAAGTAATCAGGATTCTTTTCAGAAATGTATTCAAAGCCAATGGATTGACCGTGTGTGGAAGCTTCGATTGTTTCATCGACTGCAGGCACACCATAGACATCATGGATCACACCGAAACGTGAAGCTTTGCCATATGCACTTACACTGCCGTCATTCACAAGTGTGATCAATGCTTTTTGGTCCATGCCTTCTGCTTTCGTTTTCAGTTCGGCAATTGCATCATCAATTTTACTTAATGCTTCTTCAGCTTCTGTTTCTTTACCTACGATTTTGGCAATCGTTTCGGTATTCTTTTTGAAAGAATTCATATAATCCGTCGTGTCAACGCCAACATAAATAGTTGGTGCAAGCTCACTAAGCTGGTCATAATAATCGCTTTGTCGGCCGGAAATGAAGATGACATCCGGCTGCATTTCAGCGATTTTCTCCAAATCAGGCTCTTTCAGGCCGCCAACATTTTCATAATCCCCACTGCTGTATTTGGAAAGATAATCAGGAAGATTTTCTTGTGGGACACCCGCAACATCAACACCAAGCTTATCCAATGTATCCAATGCTCCCATATCGAAAGTAACGATCTTCTCTGGATTCTTGCTGACTTCCGTTTCACCCAGTTCATGTTTGATGGTGAGCTTTTCTTCCTTTTTATCTGCACCACTTGCGCTATCGGAATTGCTTCCGCATGCTGCAAGCAGAAGTATGAATAATAGACCTGTCATCAACAAAGTTAGTTTTTTCATTTTATCCCTCTCCTTTTTCTATCTGATGGATGAATTGCTGGCCAAGAAAGGCATTATACTTCATAACGGCACCACCCCTTTAACCTGTAAGCTGATTAAAAGTAGACACAAATCCGATTACAACTGATATTATGGACGTCGATGTCCAGATCATATATAGATTTGAGAACATCGGATTGGATGATATCTTCTGTTGGGCCTTCTGCAACAATTTGACCGTCCTTCATCGCCACGATCCGGTCTGAATATACGGAAGCGAAATTGATGTCATGGATGACGAGCAAGATCGTCTTCCCAAAATCCTCTACCAGCTTACGGAGCAGCTTCATCATTTGAACGGCATGCTTCATATCGAGGTTATTCAGCGGTTCATCAAGCAGGATATATTCTGTATCCTGCGCCAGTACCATGGCGATGAATGCTCGCTGCTTTTGTCCCCCGCTCAATTCGTTCAAGTATTTATCTTCCAATTCCTCTAGATTCACATAGGCAATGGCTTCACTAACCTTCTGCTCATCTTCGGCAGTGAGACGTCCGCTCGAATACGGGAATCGGCCGAAGCTGACTAACTCGCGCACTGTCAGTCTCATCTGGACAACATTGGACTGACGCAGTATGGCTATCGTCTTCGCCAAATCCTTACTTTTTTGTTTATGGACATCCTTGCCATCTAGATATACAATCCCATCATCTTGTTTCAGCAGTCGGCTTACCATGGAAAGCAAAGTACTTTTCCCGGCACCATTTGGACCGATGAAGGAAGTGATCGCACCACGCTTCACCTCGACGGAAACATCCTGAATGACTTTCTTGGATCCAAAAAACTTGGATAGCTTTTCTGCTACGATCATATCTTCTTACTCTCCTTTACCAATAAATAGATGAAGTAAATACCGCCAACGAAATTGATGATGACACTGATCGGCGTAGAGAAAGAGAAAATTCTCTCGACTATCAGCTGCCCGCCAAGCAGTGCGATGACACTGAGCAAGCTGGCTGCGATCAGCAAATATGTATGACGGAACGTTTGCAAGAACTCTCGCGCCAGATTGGCCGTCAATAGTCCCAAGAACGTGATGGGTCCAACCAATGCAGTCGATACGGCAACCAATACGGCAATCACCAGGAACATCCGTTTGACGATTTTTTCGTAAGGGACTCCAAGGTTGACTGCATGATCACGTCCGATTGACATGACATCGAAATAGTGACGGTATCGGAAAATGTAAATGCATAAGGCAATGATGATCACTGCCGAGACGAGCAGGAGATCCGTATTTACATCTGTGAAGCTCGCGAACATACTATCCTGGATCAGGAGAAATTCATTCGGGTCGATAATCATTTGCATGAAAGACGAAAGACTGCTGAAAAATGTCCCAAGTACCAACCCGACAAGCAACAGCAGGAATAATTTATTTTCTCCTCTGCGGAACAGCAGCTGATACAATCCAAAAGCGAAGCCGACCATTAGCAAGATGGTAACAAAGAAATAGGCATCACTTTGGAGGATGACGAATGTTCCTGAACCGAATAGGAAAACGACAATGGTCTGAATGAACATATACACACTATCGAGACCCATGATGCTCGGAGTCAAAATCCGATTTTGTGTAATCGTCTGGAATACAACAGTCGATACACCAATTGATACCGCACATAAGAACATGGCTAATATTTTTTCCAGACGAGTACGCAGCAAGTACTCCATCGCTTGCAAGTTCATATGGATGAACAAGTACAAACCCGCCAACCCAAGGGCAATCAAGATGAGCAAAATAATTTTTCTTTTAAGCATAGGCCTTCCTCCTCAGCAGCATATAAAGGAAGATACCTGTTCCGATGACACCTACCATCAGACCGACAGATATTTCATATGGGTAGATGATCAATCGCCCTGCTATATCACATACAAGCAGGAATGATGCACCGAGAACAGCTGTGTGCCAAATGCTGTTTTTCAAATTATCACCGCGATATATGCTGACAATGTTCGGGACAATCAAACCGAGAAACGGGATGACACCGACGGTCAGGATGACTACAGCGGTAATGATTGCAACAATGATCAAGCCAACGTTCACAACATATTTATATGGAAGGCCGAGGTTCGTAGCGAAATCTTCTCCCATGCCAGCGACTGTGAACATGTTGGCAAATAAAAAGGCAATAATCAACAGCGGAACACTAATGTAAAGAAGTTCGTAGCGTCCTTCCATGATCAAGGAGAAGTCCCCCTGCAGCCATGAGGACATGTTTTGGACCAAGTCGAATTTCAGTGCGAAAAATGTCGCAATGGAACTGACTACATTTCCCAACATTATTCCGACCAGCGGGATAAATATCGTATCTTTCTGCTTCAATCTTTGGAGGATGCCCATGAAGAGCAAAGTGCCAAACAAAGCAAAAGCAGCAGCAATGCACATTTTCCATATCGGGCTAGCATCGGTAAAGACCAACAGAGAAACCAGAATCCCCAATCTTGCCCAATCCATCGTTCCTGCAGTTGTCGGTGATACGAATTTATTCTGGGTAAGCTGCTGCATGATCAGTCCGCATATGCCAAGACTTGTACCGGCCATGACGATACTCAGCATCCGGGGCAGCCGGCTAATTAGCACGATATTCCAAGCTTCCTCATCCAAGTTCCACAAAGCGGAAAAAGATACGTTTTCCACTCCGACAAACAAGGAACAAACAGCTAGTAGAACAGTAATGATAAGCAAGTAAATCAACTTCATAAGCGTCAAACCTTTTCAGCAGCATCGGTGATACTGATATTCATTATCAATTAGATTCTCATTAAGTATAGTAAATGGGAAAAGAGACGTCAATAGAACTTTAGAATCTCTTTAAAAATATTGACAGTTGTGTTACGACATGCTGATGCTTTTAACAAAAAAAGACATTAACAGCACTTCCTGACCAGGCGCTTCATTTAGGCGGCAAGCTATACTTCCTTTTTGGGATACAAGCAGCGAATCACCCATGATTTGGGTCCTTGCCTAGCCATTCCATCATAGGGAAAGGAGATATACATAACTTCCCTGCCTATAGTGGATACTACTTTATATCTGCTTGGAAAGGAGGTTTACCATGCCAAAACCAAATCCGGACAACCGTGCAGATAATGCCGAAAGGATTGAGGATACAATCCAGCATACACTGCAGCGTGTGCATCAGACAGAGGATTTCGTCAAAGCGAACAGTGAGCATTTGACAGATGAGGAAATCTCCTACTTAAACGAAAAGAACGACCGACGCGCAGCAAGTGTGGACAGCCTTCGTCATGAATTGAAAGAAGAAGCAAATTATCAACAGCAGAAAGATCAATAAAAAGGTCCGCCGTGATGGCGGACCTTCCTTCTATTTAATGCATTTGATTCATAGGAGCCGTATCATAACTTTGCATCATGGCAGCCATATCACTTGGCTGTAATTGGGCTACTTGGTAATAATGATGTTTGTTTTGATACAAGAAGATTTCATAGCTCATCTCGATCAAGTTCGGTACGGAATCCGCTACAATTCTTCTTAATACCGGGTTTGTCAATTCACAGGCACTTTGTGCACTCATGGAAGCAAGTCCCTTCACCTGTGAAAGCATATACGTGGAGACACACTCGTCTGTAACTTCATTGACGGATGTGATTGGCTTTTTCGGCTGCGCCGGCTTTATCCCATATACGACATCATTTCCTTGCTGCATGCTGTAGGAAGTAGTCGGCACTGTCGGATCCTGGCCAGTTTTGAAAGATTCAACCATTGTATTATACGTCTGCTTCAAGAAATCACCTTGGCGTTGTGCAATTGTCTTGAGCTCCGCATCTTGGATGAATTGTTCGAAAATTTTATATTGATCCATCGCACTGATCATCCCAGTAAGGATTTCATGCGTATCAAAGATTTCATGACCACCATGGTTCTGCTTGCCATGCAATGTTGTCGGCTGATTCGTTTGTGCTGTCTGCATTTGGTTTTCCAAAGTGATTACCCCCTATGAAATGTCGTGCTTAGTTAGTATGGCATATGCTACGGGCAGATATGACCGGTTATTTATGCCTTTTCTTGACACGGGCATCAGCAGCATCAGAACGGGCCTGTGCCTCCAAATCGTCAACATCTGCTTCTTCCTGGGAAAAAGCGATATCTTTTCCATCTTCATCCAAATCTGTATACTTCATATAATAATTTTCAAGTGACTTGTCCTTGTCATTCACGGGCTTGCCCTCCTTAACGGTGCTTCAAATTCTCTTCTGCCATCCGTATGAGTTCGCGGACCATGTTACCGCCGATACTGCCGCCTGTCTTTCCATTTTCCCGGCTTGTTCTATCTCCTAAGTCCCCAGCTTGTTCTGTTTTATATGGCTGGTTGGCCTCCTGGATGATTTGATGCTTCAGCCGATCAAGACCTTCCCGTGCTTGGGGAACCAAAATACGGTTGCGCCTAGTCATCGGTAATGCCCCAGCGTATGGGCATCACCTGTATCGCCTTCATAGTCGGCCTGCACATGTTTTTTGGTCGGATCCTGCTCGTCCCGCTTGGCTGTAAGTCCTTCCTCCACGCCTGGCTGATACGTATCATCAATCCAGATTCCGCCATCCACGCGATGTTTTTTCATGATGCTTCTCCTCCTTTCTGCATTAGTTTCTGTCTTAGGCGTCATAATATGAAAGGCACTTCTAGCCAAAAAAAGATCCCTGTACAAGACAGGGATCAGTTGATGATCAAGAAAATGACGATCACAATCGCCAAAGCAATGCGGTAGAAGGCGAAAGGAACGAGTTTGTATTTGGAAATGATTTTCAAGAACGTTCGGATGGCAATCAGTGCAAAGACAAATGCGCTGATGAATCCGACGATAAAGAACGGAATCACATCAGGTGTGAACGCATGCAGGTGATTCCGTAATGAGACAAGGCTCGCACCAGCCATGATCGGCACCGCCATGATAAACGTGAAGTCAGAGGCAACCCGGTGGTTCAATCCAAGGATGACACCGCCGGAAATCGTTGCTCCGGAACGGGAGAAACCAGGCCATAAGGAGATACACTGGAATAATCCGATCAGAAAAGCTTTCTTATACGTTAGATCATCCAATGAATCGATGGTTTCCTTCTTTTTTGATGATACCCGATCCGCAAAGATCATGAAGAAGGCTCCTACGACCAGTGCCACGATGACATACCATACGGAGAACAAATACTTATCGATCAAGTCATCGAACAAAAGTCCGAGGACACCAGCAGGCAGCAAGCCGACAATGACGGTGCCAAGATTGAATTTATTTTGTTTACCCGGCATCGCTTCTTCTTTTCCTTGCAGCTTGCGAATACCAAGTATCTGCATGAACTTGTCCCAAAATACAATGACAGAAGCCAAAATGGAACCAAGCTGAATGACGATGATGAACGTATTTGCCACTTCGTCGTTGAACAATTCGTGTATTTTCAGCCACATATCATCAACGATGATCAAGTGACCAGTGGATGAAACAGGGGCAAACTCTGTCAATCCTTCGACCAGCCCCATGATCAAGGCCGAAAAGAATTCAATAATACTCATGCCTCTACTCCTCTAATTACTTTTTCTTTTTATTCCTTCTGATGAACCAAATGACGAACAGGACGAAAATAATCGCCAGTACTACGATGACGACATCCTGGTAATACCCCAGATATGTTTCCACCGTCGTCCAGGACTCACCGAGCCACAAACCAAGCAATACTAATACTGTATTCCAAATGAGTGTCCCTAATGTCGTAAAGATAAGGAACAGCGGGAAGTTCATATTCGACATCCCGGCTGGTATGGAAATCAAACTCCGGATTACCGGTACGAATCGGCAAAGGAAGATTGTCCATACGCCGTACTTATCAAACCAAGCATCTGCTTTATGTATGTCTTCTTTTTTAATGCGTAATATATGTCCCCAGCGGTCCACGATTTTTTCCAGGCGCTCGACATCCAAAAGAAGCCCGATCCCGTACAGGATAATAGCTCCGATGACTGCACCAATCGTCGCTGCGATAATGACACCGACCGCCGTTACACTAGTCGAAGTGGTTGTCAAAAAGCCGCCGAACAGCAGGATGATTTCTGACGGGATCGGTGGGAATACGTTCTCGCCAGCCATCAGCAATACGATCGCGAAATAACCGAATTGTTCCATAAACTGCGTTATCCAATTATCCATTTCACAACTCCAAACGTAAATTATTTACCAAATCATTATAGCATCCTATGCTCAAAAAAGTGGAATTTTTTACGGATTATTAACATTCTAACAGACAGTGCGCAGGAGGTTAATAGAAACAGAGACTTAGTTTTCATTGGGCTGTAGTCCCAGAGGCATTCTTGTATAGATGAATGTGCATAGCAATAACCGACTGACGAGGCTTTAGTTGTAACAGATAATTTGCCAAACTTTCAAGAACTCGTTAGACAACCGCGAAAACATAGTGCTAATAACAGCTGTACAATTAGTTAGCTTAATATTTAAACTCATATAAGATTTAAAAAAGCATTTTTATAAAAAGTTCTCCCTATTTGGAGAACTTTTTATAACGAAGATCATGAAAGCTAAGAATGAAATTATGACTACTTATAGCTGCAGAAATCATCGGCAGCTTTTCATTACAGAGAAAATCAGACTTACGGATTTAGTTTATAGGTGTACATGGATTTTAAGGAGCTAATCCAATACCCACCCCTTTGATAGGTCCGTTGGTACTTAATTGAACAATAAATGAAGCCATCTGTTCCGGTGTATAAGGCTTATTGTTTGCTACCCACCAATATAGCATACTGCTGATGGCAGCACTCAGGAAGGTCAGTAGAATATCTCTGGGCAAAGGCAACGCTCGTTGACCGAAGAGTTCTCGAAAACGTTCTTGAAAGACATGTAGGATAGCCGATTCAAATCTATGCTTTAAGTTTTCTACCTCATCTCGTTTAATTAGCAACTCATAAAATTCACTGTCTTCCTCAACAAGCTGAAACACATACTTTATTGTGTTTAAGAAGCAATCCTTATATAAAATACCCTCTGCAAGATGAGCGGCAGGTCGATATATGTTAAGTATCCTGTCCATACGTTTTTGAATTAACTTTTCCAAAAGATCGAACTTGTCAATGTAATGTAAGTAAAATGTAGCTCTATTAATCATCGCGCGGTCTGCAATTTGTTGGATGGTTATTTTATTAAAATCCTTTAATTTTAAAAGTTCAAGAAAACTGTTTTCTATTCCTAATAAGGTTTTCTTTACTCTCAGATCTGCTGCAGTCATTTAATATTCCCCCTGACTAGACATATTCTTAAATTTGTTGTTTTATTAACAGTTACTCTTTTTTGTGAATTGAACCTCTCTTCTTGCTATTCCATAATTATACATGAATCAAATGTATTTTATATAACAACTGTTGAATGAGGAGGAGCGTTATGATCACTTTAAAGCAAGTAACGATAGGAAAAGGAAAGCATAACATTCTAACTGATATAACCTGTACAGTTAAGCAAGGAGAATTAGTTGGCTTGATTGGACCAAGTGGCTCTGGGAAAACAACAATGTTCCGTGCACTTGCTGGCATTATAAAAGTTCAATCTGGTCAGATAAAGATAAAGGAAAAGTTACAACCAACATTAGAAGTAAGCAAGTACATAGGTTATATGGCACAAAATGATGCCCTATACGGTGAATTAACAGCCGAAGAAAACTTACTCTACTTCGGATCTCTTCATAGGCTAAAAGGGGAAAAACTAAGGGAAAGGGTAGAACAGCTACTTATTTTCGTAGATTTAAATAATGTAAGAAAAAGGAAAATAACTCACTTCTCAGGTGGGATGAAACGTAGATTAAGTTTAGCCATTGCGTTTATACATGACCCTGATATTCTACTTTTAGATGAACCGACAGTTGGTATTGATCCAAAATTAAAAATAGAGTTTTGGCAGGAATTCCAACGTCTTAAGAAATCAGGCAAAACACTATTGCTTTCCACACATTTGATGGACGAAGCCGAAGCCTGTGATCGATTATTATTTATGCGAAATGGAAGGCTATCTGACGCTGGTACTCCGAAGAAATTAATTCAACATTATGGCTCTGTTGATAATGCTTTCTTAAAGGAGGCACAAGCATGAGATCCTTCATGATTGCAAAGCGTATAGGAATGCAGCTATTTAGAGATAAACGTACACTGATGATGATGTTTGCAGCCCCAATGCTTGTACTGTTCTTATTATATAGTGCATTGAATGCAGGGAGTGCTGAGATACGAATCGGAACTGTAGGAGATGGATCTTTTAAAACAGAGGGTTGGGAAAACTACAGCTCAAAGGCTACTGCCTTAGCTCAGATGAAAGAAGGAAACCTAGACGCATTTGTATTTCCAGAAGGAAATGCATATGAAATTATTATTGAAGGTACGGAAAACGCGAAAAGAAACGCTGCATATCATATAATTACAGACAAACTCGAACAACAAAACGAAACCGATAATCAAAAAATACCTGTTCATACAGAATATATGTATGGTGGTGAAAATCTATCTGCATTTGAGGAAGTCGGTCCTGCGTTAATGGGATTCTTTATCTTTCTTTACGTCTTCATCACTTCCGGTGTGAGCTTTTTACGTGAACGTACATTTGGTACATTAGAGCGCAGCTTAGCAACCTCAATCAGAAGATCTTATATGTTGATTGGTTATTTTTTAGGCTACTTACCTTTTGTTGCTTGTCAAGCTTTCATCATCGAAGTGTTTGCTATTTATGTTTTAGATGTTCCACTTGAAGGAGATTTGCTACTTTTGACCATTGTTTCCTTAATCATTGCTTGTATTGCTCTAGCGTTAGGATTACTGTTATCCGTCTTTGCTAAAAATGAGTTTCAGCTTATTCAATTCATTCCAATTCTTTTGGTACCCCAAATTTTATTCAGCGGATTATTTGATTTAGCCGGCGGCGAGCAATGGGTAAAAGCAGTAGCCAACATCATGCCGCTTTCTTTTGCCACCCATGCACTAAATGCAATTATGTTGCGTGGGGAAGATATCGACTGGATATGGAGTGATTTACTTAAACTTTGTGGTTTCTTTGTTCTATTTATTTTTGCTAACTCTATTATGCTTCGGAAAGAGCGACCATATTAAAGCAATTATACATAGTACAATAAATAGGTAATAAGGCAAAAGACTCTAACAAGGCTTAATTTGAAGTAGCATCGATACTTTAAACAAAAACTGCAATAGCCTTACCTTTTAACTCCTACAATGTCACTGTGCCACTTCAAAACTCAAGTTACGTTCACCTTTTTACTGTAGCAGCCGCCAAATAGATGCTTATTAATTTTAATCTTGCAGTTTGCTAGTAAGATTACCCCTTAGCTGTTGTAGTGGAATAGTTCACGAAGAGAAAATAAGACCCCCATAAATCACGGACAAGGGTGCTTTTTTCTGTTCTGATTTCCATGCAATCGTGCTTTTATGATTTTTGGCGGTTTCAGGCTCGGGTAATGCGCCCGAATATGCTTTTAAAGTATCGCTCATTTATATACTACATCAGATCTAAAGATAACCAAAAGGCAGCTAAAACACAGGCGCCAGCCGGAGAGCCGCATTGTCGCAACTTTTACCTTATCTGTGATATAGTCTATAGGAAGAAAATGATTATTGTGTATAGGGGGAATACGATGAAAATCGTGACTATCGAGCCTACCCCAAGTCCATACTCGATGAAGATCGTTGTGGATGATATGCTGCCGATGGGCAACAGTTTCGATTATAAAAAAGAAACGATCACCTCTGCCGATCCGGACTATATCCAAGCACTATTCCAAATCGAAGGTGTCAAAGGGATTTATCGCGTCGCAGACTTCCTTGCTCTGGAACGAAGTCCAAAAGCAGCCTGGGAAACGATCCTTCCTGCTGTTCGCGCAGCCTTCGGGGAGAGGAATCCAGACGCAGCAGCAGAAGCAGGCAGCGAGGAACCGCATTTTGGACAGGTAGATGTCCAGATTCAGACGATCTACGGTGTACCGATGCAAATCAAGCTTCTGTTTGAAGATCAAGAGAAGCGGGTCGGACTTCCGGCTTTGTTTACCGAAGCAGCAATGGAAGCCGCTGGGGACGATAATATTGTTTTTGCCCGCAAATGGGAAGAACAGTATCCCCGATACGGTGACCCGGAGCAAGTCGGTCAGGATATCTATGAGGAACTGCTGGCAAGCTACAGTCCAGAACGTCTGAAAGAACTCGTTACCCGCGCCAAAAATCCTCAAGCCCCGCTGCCTGAACGAAAGTCGCCGACGATGGCTGTCTGGGAAGAAGAGGATTGGCGTGTACGCTATCGTGCATTGGATGAATTGGAGCCGGATATCGAGTATCTTGCTTTCCTTGATAAAGCATTACAGGATCCAAAAGCGTCCATTCGCCGACTGGCCACTGCCTATCTTGGTATGATAGAAAACAAAGCTGTCCTGCCTTTACTCTATCGCGCCTTGCAGGATAAAGTCGTGACAGTCCGCCGTACGGCTGGCGACTGCCTTTCCGATCTCGGGTTCAAGGAGGCAACACCGGCTATGGAAGCGACACTTGCCGATTCGAATCGGATTGTCCGCTGGCGGGCCGCGATGTTCCTTTATGAGCTTGGGGATAGCGAAAGCCTGCCTATCCTTGAAAAAGCAGCAAGGCAAGAAACAGAATTTGAAGTGAAGCTGCAGCTGAATATGGCCATCGAACGGATTGCCGGCGGAGAAGCAGCAAAGGGGTCCGTCTGGAAACAAATGACGGAAGCAGCCAAACAAAAGGAGGAACACTAAATGAATGCATATGAAGAATACATGCGCGGTATCGTCCAGCCGATGAGGGACGAACTGACACAAGCAGGATTCCAGGAGCTGACTGACGCAGAACAGGTTGAAAACTATGTAAAACAGACTAAAGGCAGTACCTTGGTCGTCGTCAATTCTGTTTGCGGCTGTGCAGCAGGGCTAGCACGTCCCGCCGTTAGGGAATCCTTACAGAACGCAAAAAAACCAGAACATCTTGTAACTGTCTTTGCAGGACAGGATAAGGAAGCAACTGAAAAAATGCGTGAATACTTCACGGATCAGCCGCCATCCTCCCCATCCGTCGCATTGATGCATGATGGAGAATTGGTTCACTTCATTCCTCGTGAGCAAATTGAAGGCTACGATGTGGAAGAAATTGTGGAGAATTTGACAACTGCTTATAATAACCATCTGTAAGAGCTGCCCGTGCAGCTCTTTTTTCTTTGAAACCACGAAAAAGAAAATAGATATGCGTATTCGACCACTATGCTCGCCTGTGCTGTGTTTTTACCGATGGGGACATGCTGCGAAGGATTGTAATAGTGTTGTTCAATCTCAGTTTCTATCCCTACTTGAGAAAAGACTGCAGCACCCAAATGAATAGAAGGCTTTACTGGAACAATTGAATATCGAAGTAAAAATAGGAAAACGCCTCACACAAAACCGTTTCTTTCATAAACAACGGGTGTTCCGCCATAACAAAAAGATATGCTCTGATCGAAGTACTTCTACAGCCCCGAAAATCTCCCCCTTTGCTTCATAAATGGACTCACCGTTTAACAGCCCAATGACAAGCATGCATAATGAGGGTGATCAGCTTATCCATTTTGCGATACATATCATCCTTAACCGCAGCCAAACGGAAGGAATGTTTGTGTGCACTGCTTGGTAAATGGACATGTGAGAATGAAGCCAAGTTCAAACGTATACCCGATTGCCGCAAGCTTCGGCATCATGGTTATGCACGTGACTCCAAAAAGACAATTACACCGGGATATAGCAGACAAAAGCGCCCCAATACCAATAACTGGGCTTCTTTTCATATTGAAAACCCTTTCACTATTTGATAGACTCAAAGTATCGGAGGAGGGGTGCCAATGTGGAAAACGAATTTGTTAATCAGCGGTAGTATAATAGGGTGTGCATTAATCACATGGGTAGCTTCTTTATAAACTATTTGAAAACGGTATCATTCCATTGATAAGGGTAAACTGGCTTTCTAGCTGGTTTATCCTTTTTAATGACTTCGCAAATAAGTTTATAATTATTATAATTAAGTATTGATTTTTAATAAAAAGATGTTACTATATTGTTAGCTTTACTAAACACTACATATTATGAGGTGATTTTCTTGGCAGATAAAAAATTGACTACAAGCTGGGGAGCTCCAGTTGGCGATAACCAGAATTCACAAACAGCTGGCTCACGTGGACCTACACTGATCCAGGATGTGCATTTACTTGAGAAACTAGCACACTTCAACCGTGAACGCGTCCCTGAACGTGTTGTACACGCTAAAGGTGCCGGTGCACATGGTTACTTCGAAGTTACCAATGATGTTTCCAAATATACAAAAGCAGCCTTCCTTTCAGAGGTTGGTAAAAAAACTGATATGTTCATCCGTTTCTCAACAGTAGCTGGTGAACTAGGTTCTGCTGACACAGTGCGTGACCCCCGTGGTTTCGCTGTTAAGTTCTATACAGAAGAAGGTAACTATGATCTAGTCGGTAACAATACACCTGTATTCTTCATCCGCGATGCGATCAAGTTCCCAGACTTCATCCATACACAAAAAAGACATCCGCAGACACATTTAAAAAACCCTGATGCGGTATGGGATTTCTGGTCTCTTTCTCCAGAGAGCCTGCACCAAGTTACAATCCTTATGTCCGACCGCGGTATCCCTGCAACGTTGCGTAATATGCACGGTTTCGGCTCCCATACATTCAAATGGGTAAACGAAAAAGGCGAAGGTTTCTGGGTGAAATATCACTTCAAGACGCAGCAAGGCGTTAAAAACATGGATCCGGCTGTTGCTGCAAAAGTTGCTGGTGAACATCCTGATTATCATACAGAGGATCTGTTCAACGCAATCGAAAATGGCGATTTCCCTGAATGGAAGCTTTATGTTCAAATCATGCCGCTTGAAGATGCGAACACATACCGCTTCGATCCATTTGATGTAACAAAAGTATGGTCTCAAAAAGATTACCCGCTAATCGAAGTCGGCCGTATGGTATTGAACCGCAACCCTGAGAACTACTTCGCGGAAGTGGAACAAGCTACGTTCTCTCCAGGAACACTTGTACCAGGTATCGAAGTATCTCCTGATAAGATGCTTCAAGGCCGTCTGTTCGCTTACCACGATGCTCACCGTTATCGTGTAGGTGCCAACCACCAAGCACTCCCGATCAACCGTGCACGAAACGAAGTGAACAACTATCAGCGTGATGGTCAAATGCGTTTCGATGATAATGGCGGAAGCGGCGTTTATTATGAGCCGAACAGCTTAAACGGTCCAAAAGAAGACCCAGCAAGCAAGATGGCGCCATTTGAAGTTTCCGGACAAGCTGACAGCGTCGCTTATGACGAAAACGATCACTACACACAACCTGGAGATCTTTACCGTCTTATGACTGACGATGAAAAAACTCGCCTTGTACAGAACTTCGTTGATGCGATGAAACCTGTTACAAGAAAAGACATTTTGGAACGCCAACTAGGTCATATCTATAAAGCAGATAAAGAATGGGGCCAACGCGTTGCAGACGGCCTCGGAATTGCACTTCCACAAGAAGTTTAATCAATCCGAGAAAAACAAAGGATAGATGAACAATTATGTTCGTCTATCCTTTTTCTATTGCGTACCTCTGTAAAACGGCAAGCAGTTGATCCAAGACTGGCATCACTTCTTCTGTTGAAAAGCCGATGTGCAGAACCTGATCGTGTCAATTTCTTGCCTTGCTTTATCAAGAACTGCTTCCAACCGAACTGGTGCGTCACATTCGGATAACCGATTTTCAAGTTGATCTATGGTGATGTTACCCTCTCTAAAATCATCACATACCAGCTTGATTTGGTATGAAGCATCCTCTATAGGCCGCCAGCCCGGATCTTTCTTATCACCTTTAACAGGTTTTCTAGTGTACTGGATAACGTGTCTTTCACAAGCTCCAAATTCACTGTAATTCTTTTGCGCCTTTATGAGCGAGACAGTGTTGGCACCGCCATCTTCATACATATGCTCTTTTTGAAACGGATCATCTTCCCAGAAGCAAATCGGACATATATCATATCCCCCGTCACTATCCAGTGTTTTATATCCGCAGCATGGACAAGTATATGGAAGCAATCTACCTCCCCCTTTCCTATAAAAAAAGCACATCACTAATCAAAGTGATGTACTTATGTCATTCCTCAGGAGAGTCCCCTATGATCCGCACTTCCCGGTGCAAACTGACACCGAATTTCTCTTTAACTGTCTCCTGCACATGTTTGATCAGATTGATATAATCCGATGCTGTGCCATTGGCTACGTTCACCATGAAACCAGCATGCTTACCAGAAACCTCTACACCGCCAATTCGTGTCAGCTGCAGGCCGGCATCCATGATCAACTTCCCGGCAAAGTGACCCGGAGGACGCTGGAAGACGCTGCCGCAGGAAGGGTATTCCAGCGGTTGCTTCGACTCACGAAGGAACGTCAATTCGTCCATCTTCGCCTTTATTGCCGTCTGGTCACCCTCCTCCAACACGAATGTTGCCTCTACAGCGATGTAAGAATTCTTTTGCAGGATGCTGGTACGATAACTAAGCTCCAGCTCCTCACTTGTCATCACTTTGCGCTCACCGCTATCGGTAATGACAACTACCTGCTCCAATACATCCTTCACTTCTCCGCCATATGCACCAGCATTCATATACAATGCTCCGCCGATGGAGCCAGGAATGCCGCAGGCAAACTCCAAGCCAGTCAGGCTGGCATCCAGTGCCATTCTGGAAACATCGATTATAGCTGCACCTGATTGAGCTGTAATTCTGTTGCCCGCTACCTTGACTTCATTCAGTTTCGTCAGGATCATGACCACCCCGCGCAATCCGCCATCCTGGATGATGACATTTGATGCATTACCGAGGATTGTCAGCGGCACTACATATTCTTTCGTGTAGGCAACAATCTGTTCAATTTGTGTGTAACTCCGTGGAAAAACGAGTACATCCGCTTTCCCGCCCACCTTCGTATATGTGTAATCTGCAAGTGGCGCTTCTATCAGTACATCATTAGCTTCTACAAACTGCTTTAAGTCTTTCCCAAGCGTGTTCACATTCATCATATAATCCCTCATTACTGTATTAGCCGCTGCAAATGCAGCGTGCCCCAACCTGTATTGTATACCACTCTCACACACGTGACAATGCCATATTCACCTGTTAGGCAAGACACCAATAGTTTATGCAAAAAATGACCAGATGCACCTGCTTCACAGCATCGAACAATGTCCGGCAATAACTTGGTATTGATCTCCGATCAGCTGCCATACGCGTGTATAGATATAGTCGCCATTGATCTTCTCGTCTCCGGCTTGCCCTTGTAAATGGATCTGGGATATCGTCACAGCGCCGTCCTTGGTCGTTTTTATTTGCAAATCTTTACACGATACTTCCGTAAAGCGGACATCAAGTGTCCGATGTGCTTCCAAGTCCATTTCCTTCGTCAGATAGCTGCCTTCGTGATTGATGAAGACAAGGTCATCATGCAAGAGCGTATCCAATAAAAAGATATCACGTGTCTGCATTGCTTCCCGAAGCTCCTGCTCCAGCAGTTCGAATCGATCTTGCGTCTTGCTTTCCTCTTCATCCTTTGGATAAGTACTCTCAGTTTGATCAGCTTGGTCAAAATGAATAAGATCTTCCATCTCACCTGTCTGATCCAGCGTTTCAATTTTGACTATATGCGCTGTCGCGATATGTACGTCCCCAATCACGATAAATGACTTATTCATCATGCCTTGATCATTGGTGATATGCTGCAATATCTGCTCTTCCGATGCTTTTGTAACGATTTTTTCTCCGGTTGATAATGTAATATATGTTTCAGCCATTTGTTGTTACTCCATTCTATTCAAGATTCTTTGTAGCTTAAGCTTAACCATGCAGCTAATTTTAATTGTATCCCCTTGATGCCCTTTTAGAAAGGTATATGGTTTGCTCGACCCATATATAATCCGAGTCTGTTTAGAGTAAAGCATAACGGGAAGGGATAAGCTGTAAATGTTTATGGGAGGCGTACAGGATGAGTAATGAAACACGAGAATACAGGACCGGACAAGGGATACCGCAAATGGGCGTCTATACTTGCCAATCCGGTGAAAAAGTGGCAATCAAAGCATATGATGCGTTTCCACACTGCGCTGCACTTGTTTCCTATGATGAGCTCCCTATTTGATTGATGGAGAAAGCTTTAATTTTCACCAATACTTCTCTGCCTTTAGTACAGTCTTGTCAACGTCGATAAGCTGCAGTATGTCTGGAAATCCGTGTTTTCTGCATAGAATTGCTTTCATTTTTTCACCTCTATTTTAATGAAGTATCACAATATGCAACAAAAAAAGACATTTCCTCGTCTTACATTATTCACTGCCAATAAACCCCATAATATCCAAAGGGAAAATCAGTAAAATAAAAAAGCTCCGAAATACTGAAATCAGCATTCCGAAGCTTTCTCTTCCATCCGTATGTAAGGATGGAGACGGTGGGAGTCGAACCCACGTCCAAAGATAACGGCACTCAGGCATCTACGTGTGTAGTCGTCATATTATAGTTCGCACACGCTTCGGCCTAACGACAGGCTTTCAGCGAGGCTAGCTTGATTGTCTTCTTCCGATCATCCGCAAGCGGAGGATGATGGCGTAGCCCACTTAAGTTTGAGACCCTCGAATCTGCCACATGGGCGATAGCAGCAAGGATCCTCCAGTGCTACTTACGCAGCTGCTAGAGAGTAGTTGTTGTTAGTTTTGCCAGTTATATTTAGGCGTAACGTTTTACGAGCCGTAACCTCGACACGCAGCCTGAGCTCGAACTATCCCTGTCGAATCCGTAACGTCCCCATGATATGGGGGCTACAGGAAGTAACCCGATCACTTAGGATTAAATCAAATCCCAGACAAGTTCTATTATATCATCTTTATCAGGAAATGCAAGTTCAGTAATCACGATCACGCATAGCGCGGTCTACATCGCGTTTCATTTGCTTCTGCTTGAGATCTTCCCGTTTATCGTATTTCTTTTTCCCTTTACCGACGCCAAGCAAGATTTTTGCAAACCCATCCTTGATATAGAGCTTAATCGGTACCAGGGAATAACCTTGCTGCTGTGTCTGGCCGATCAGTTTGTCGATCTGCTTGCGGTGCAATAGCAGCTTCCTTGTCCGTGTTGGATCATGGTTGAATCGGTTTCCTTGTTCATAAGGTGAAATATGCATATTGATGATACGGACTTCGCCGCGGTCGATTCTGGCAAAACTATCTTTTAAGTTCACCCGGCCGGCACGGATTGATTTGATCTCGGTACCTTGCAAGACGATACCAGCCTCGATCGTCTCTTCGATTGCGTAATCGAAATTGGCCTTCTTATTCTGTGCGAGTACTTTACCTTGTCCTTTAGCCATAGACTTCTTCCTCCTAACTACGAGCTTTATTTTATCAGAAATTGTATGATAATCCTAACGATTCCTATACTGAAACGGGTATGGATAAGCATCCCGATTGAGAGGTCAGGTGTACATAGATGACGACGATAAGACAATTGACGATGGATGATTACCGGGCAGTGCTTGATATGCAAACTGGTATCGAGGACGATTATGTGCTCAACATTTTCCCTAAGCTGATTGAAAACCCAGCTCAATCCCTGTTCGGTCTGATGACGGAGGAAGGGCTCGCAGCAGTGGCAGGAGTATTCCGTTTGCCAAACGGAAACGGTATTTTAGGCAGATTGCGCAGTGATATCCGCTATCAATCCAAAGGAAATGCGACAGCTTTACTGAAGCATATCATTGCCTATTGTGAACAAGACCCAAGGATGAATTGGCTTGGTGCCATCACCCGCAAGTCCAACCTTCCTGCACAGCGGGTACTGGACAAGCTCGATATGCATTCGGACAGTCACTTTATTAGTCTGGTGATGGAGGATCCAGGGAAGGTTAAGGTTCCTGCTGCCGCACCGTGGCTGCCAATTGAAGGAACGAAGGCGAAGCGTGATGCAATCGAACAAGCAGCCAAAGAGGTAGCACTGGCCTTCTATCCATACGAAGCATATTTCCCTATTCCTTATGCTTCTGCCATTTTAGAAGATGCGTACATCGAGAACTTGTCCGTATTCCGCAATACTGATGCAAGTCGTATCATGGTGATCCAAGAAGACTTTAAAGGCAGGGACATAGCCCAAATCCAATATTTCTGGCCAGATGTGTTTGAACAGGATGGCTTGTGGGCTGCTGTCTTTCATTATCTACAGCAATCCGGTAAGCAGCTCGTTCCACAGCTGGACGTCTTACCTGAGACGGCTTTCAATATACCGGCAGTCTTTCGTGACAGTTTTACCAAAGACGATGATCCTTGGCTCATTTACGGAAGATATATCAGATAATAAATGCCCCGACCGTATGGTCGGGGCATTTAATTTATGGTCTTTTCCTCGTATTGCGCTTCTTGCTTTTCTTCCCTCTTGCCGGCGGCTTCCGCTTTCCTTTATTTTTCGGCGGACGATGATCACCGGGTTTATTTTTCTTTTCAGCTTTGATAATAGTGGGACGATCACGGTTTTCACGTGGCTTCCGCGGTTTCATGCCGACCACTTCAAAATCGATGACACGCTCCTCGATATTCACTTTCACTACACGGACTGTGATTTCATCTCCGATTCGGAATTGGTTGCCGGTCCTCTCTCCAATCATTGCATAGCGCTTATCATCGAAATGGTAGAAGTCATCTGTCAGATAACTGACATGTACCAGACCCTCGATCGTATTCGGCAACTCGACAAACAATCCAAAGCCAGTGACTGAA
Source organism: Terribacillus halophilus (assembly GCF_900101385.1). Lineage (GTDB taxonomy): Bacteria > Bacillota > Bacilli > Bacillales > Amphibacillaceae > Terribacillus > Terribacillus halophilus. Next base: position 558,855 of record NZ_FMZB01000001.1, on the reverse strand, counting down.
CTGATGACGCCATCGAATTCCTCACCGATTTTATCTTGCATGTACTCGGCTTTCTTCAGATCGTCTGTTTCCCGCTCTGCATCGACAGCAGCACGTTCCCGTTCCGAAGACTGTCTCGCGATCTCAGGCATCCGTTCTTTCCAATGATCTTGTGTCTTTTTATCCAGCTGATTGTTGACGATATACGTCCGAATCAATCGGTGTACGATCAAATCCGGGTAACGGCGGATCGGAGAGGTGAAATGTGTATAGAATTTCGTCGCCAACCCGAAATGCCCCAAGCCTTGCGGGTCATATTTCGCCTGCTGCATCGAACGCAGCATCAGGCGGTTGATGATCATTTCTTCCTGCGTGCCCCTTACCCGTTCCACGATCTTTTGCAAGGTCTGCGGATGGATATCCGAAGATGACCCTCTGACTGTATAGCCTAAGCTCGTGATGAATTCGAAGAAATGCTGTAATTTATCTGGATCCGGATCAGTGTGGATCCGATGAATGAATGGAACATCCAACCAGTGGAAATGCTCTGCCACCGTTTCATTGGCAGCGAGCATGAATTCCTCGATCAGCTTCTCTGCAACAGACCGCTCCCGAAGAATAACATCGATTGCTTTTCCTTCTTCATCGACTGCAACCCTTGCTTCCGGGAAGTCGAAGTCGATTGCTCCTCTGTCCATCCGCTTTTTACGAAGGATTGCGGCTAGATCCTCCATTTGCTGGAACATCGGGACAAGTTCTGAATAACGGGCTTTCAGCTCTTGATCATCCTCTAGTAAAATCCGGTTCACGTCGCCATATGTCATCCGTTCATTCGTCTTGATGACACTTTGGTAAATCTCATGTTCCACCACTTCCCCTTGAGGAGTGATCTGCATATCACAAGTCAAAGTAAGCCGATCAACTTGTGGATTCAAGGAACAAATTCCATTGGAAAGACGATGCGGGATCATCGGGATCACCCTGTCGACCAAATACACACTCGTTGCCCGCTCCAAAGCCTCTTCATCTATCGGAGAGCCTTCTTCCACGTAATAGGACACATCCGCAATGGAAACGACAAGACGATAGTTCCCGTTTTCCAGACGGCTGACAGCGACGGCATCATCCAAATCCTTCGCATCAGCACCATCAATCGTCACAGTCATCAGATCCCTGAGATCCCGACGGTTTTCTATTTCATCAGGATTAATTGTATCCGGTGTATTCGCTGCTTGTTCCAATACTTTGTGAGGGAACTCAGTAGAAATGCCATGCTTATAGATGATGGAAAGTATATCGATACCTGGGTCGTTTTTGTGACCAAGTATCTGGATGACTTCTCCCTCTGCACTCATTCGCCCTTCCGGATATTTCGTGATTCTGGCAATTACTTTATGGCCGTCTGTCGCTCCGCCGGAAGCCCCTCGCGGTATGAAGATATCATTCGGTATCCGTTTGTCATCGGCGATCAGGAAACCGAACCGACCGTTATCCTCATATGTACCGACAACTTCCGCTATTGCCCGCTCCAGGATCCGGACGACTTGTCCTTCACGACGCTGCCCGTCCTCTGCCTGATTCTCGATCCGTACAAGTACCGTATCATTATTCATGGCAGACTGCAGATCGCTATAGTGGAGATAAACATCATCCACACCCTCTTCATCTGGTATGAGGAAAGCAAATCCCTTGGCATGCATTTGAATCTTCCCACGTACAAGATTGAGTTTTTCAGGCAATCCGAAGCGATTGCTTCTCGTCCGAACGAGCTGTCCTTCTGCTTCCAATTCATTGAGTCCTTTAACAAGAACTGAGAATTCACTTGCTTCATCCAGTTCCAATTGCTTCTCAATCTCTTCGACTGTTAACGGCTTTTCTGCATTTTCTTTAAAATAATTCAATATCTTCTGCTTGATTTCGTCCATTATTGCTTCACCTTCTTTTCGGCTTTTTTCATCTAGTATGAACTATTCCCAATCAAGCGATTCGAGAAACTGATACACATCTTCATGCAGCTGCTCTTTTTCTTTTCCCATCGTAATCACGTGGGAAGAGTTCTCGTACCACTTGATCTCCTTGAAATCGGACTCCGCTTTTTCATAAATATAATTGGCACTGTCCGTATTGATCATTTGATCTTCTGTCGCTTGAACTACGAAAAGAGGGGTGTATATTTCATCCACGTGCTTGCTTACATCCGTGATGAAAGTCCCCAGACGCTGGAACATATCCGCAGTTGCCGGCGCCTCCATCAGCTCTTCTAATTCCTTTTCGATAGTCTGATTATCTTTTCCTTGTAATTGTTTATGTTGTCTCGCATATAGTTTGAACCCTTTGTTCAATTGGGTTTCGTTATCGAAAAACATAGGCGAACACATTGTGATGACTCCTCTAACAGGATAGGAATAAGCAAGTTTCAAGCTGAGTACCCCGCCAAGTGACAAACCAGCTACAGCGATTTTGGCATATCCTTGATCCTTCAGGTACTGATAGGCAGCCTGTACATCCTCCCACCATTCATCAGAATTGGAGGCAACGATATCATCAGGTGTTTGCCCGTGTCCGCGATAGATTGGTGCATGAGCGGTATATCCTTTGCCGGCAAGAAAACGCCCCATCATCCTTACATCAGCAGAATGACCAGTGAAGCCATGCAGCAGCAGAACAGCGCGATCTCCTTTCCCCTCGAATGTGAACGGCTCTGGCTGTTTCATTGTGACCATATGTATCTCCCCTGTATGACTATTTATATAGTAGATTTCCGGACTAGTTTTCCCTTCCTCGGGAATAAATAATCCCCCACCACAGAAGTTGTGACGAGGGATGGAATTGACTATTCGATTATTGCAAGACGTACGCCAAAAGGAATGTCAATGCAAAAAGAATGACTCCTGTAACGATTGTTGCACGATGGAGGAACAAGTCCAAACCACGGGCCTTCTGCTTTCCAAACAATTGTTCAGCTCCACCGGATATCGCCCCGGACAGACCTGCACTCTTACCGGATTGTAAAAGGACTAGCGCAATAAGCGCAATGGCATCGATTATTAATAGAACTACTAAAGCTGTCTGCATCCCAGCACCTCCTATAACGGCAAATACCTACGTCAACTGTAGCACACGTGTCAGATAATTGGCAAGATGTTCTTGTCCTATCGACAAGTTCTAACAAAAGATTGAACGTTTTTTAAGAAATATGAATTTTTATGATGTTTTTTGAAGTTTTTTGGTTGCAACGTGAAACCGTTTCCTTTATAGTGTAGATAAGTTCAGGAGGAGGTAATGGAAATGCTTACACCTGAGCGGCAGGAAATGATCCTGCAGATGCTGCTAGAACAGCGCGTTGTCACGATTCCTGAATTCGTGGAATCGACAGGCGCATCCGTCTCGACAATACGCCGAGATTTAATTGAATTGGAAAAGCAGAAGCTGCTTCAACGTGTCCATGGCGGCGCAACGACTGTGTCTTCATTAAGCTACGAAATGAGCTATACCGAAAAAGAAACGCAAAACCAGTCTGGTAAGCAATTGATTGCTGCCTATGCTGCAAGTCTTGTCGGAGAAGATGAATGCATCTTCCTGGATGCCGGCACTACGACATATCAGATGATTCCGTTCTTAACAGGCAGAAATGTAACCGTCGTCACAAATGGTTTGACCCATTTGGAGGCGCTTTATGAAAAGGACATCACCGTGTATGTAACCGGCGGTTTAGTAAAGGATAAAACGAGAACTTTGATCGGCAGGGGTGCGATGACAGCACTCTCCCAATACCGTTTTGATAAATGTTTTCTCGGGACAAACGGCGTCCATCCAGAAAATGGCTATACAACGCCAGACCCAGAAGAAGCCGCCATCAAACGGCAGGCATTGCTTCGATCGAACGAGTCTTTCGTATTAGCTGATCGAAGCAAGCTGGATAAGACTACTTTTGCACATATAGCTGATTTGACAGACGCCAAGCTCGTCGTCGATCATGCCAGTTCGAAACAACTGACTGCTTACAAGAAACTGACATCAATAAAGGTTGTGGACTCATGAATTACACTTGTACACTGAACCCATCCATCGATTACATCATGCACGTGGACGGTTTTGAGGCAGGAGATTTGAACCGTGCCACCCAGACAGCCTATTTCGCCGGGGGGAAAGGAATCAATGTTTCCCGTTTACTGAAGCGACTGGATGTGGATACGACGGCTTTAGGATATATTGGTGGTTTTACCGGCGCCTTTATCCGCGAAACACTGGAAAGTGCCGGCATTGCACATCAATTCATTGAAATAAATGAACCAACACGTGTCAATGTAAAACTGAAATCAGGTACCGAAACGGAAATTAACGGACCAGGACCATCCATCACGACAGAACAGCTTGCCCTGCTTTTCGAACAAATCAGAAGCCTCGGTAAACATGATGCTCTCGTAGCAGCAGGCAATGCGCCTGGCTCCGTACCGGCAGATATTTACGCAAGGATGGCAGATATTTGCGAAGAGAATGGAACGAGATTCATCGCGGATACTTCAAGCGCCGCGCTTCGGGATTTAATCGGCAAGCGCATGTTCCTCGTCAAGCCGAACCATCATGAACTTGGTGAGCTTTTCGACACAACGATTTCTTCGATAGAAGAAATCGTCAGCTACGCACGGAAACTGCATGAAACAGGCATCGATAATGTTATCGTATCGATGGGCGGTGAAGGTGCTGTCTTTGTAAACAAAGATCACGCTTGGAAGGCACAGACGCCAAAAGGTACGGTGAAAAACTCCGTCGGTGCAGGCGACAGTATGGTGGCGGGATTTTTGGCCGCATATGAAAAATCAGGCGATTATGAGCAAGCGTTCACCTATGCAGTGGCAGCAGGAAGTGCTACAGCTTTCAGTGACGACCTTGGCGATAGACAATATATAGAAAAACTAGTCAGCCAAGTCAATCTCACATCTATCTAAGAGGGGTGCTACTTATGCGAATTACAGAACTTTTAACCAAAGATACTATCATTTTGCAGCTGGATTCCCAATCAAAAGCGGATGTCATCGAAGAGCTTGTTTCCAAGCTGGATGAAGCAGGCAAACTGAACGATAAAACAGGATTCAAAGAAGCCATCCTTGCGCGTGAAGCACAATCCACTACAGGAATCGGCGAAGGGATTGCCATTCCACATGGTAAATCGGCGGCCGTCAAAACGCCGGCCATTGCATTCGGCCGCTCCAAGGAAGGTCTGGATTATGAAGCGCTCGATGGACAGCCGTCTCACCTATTCTTCATGATTGCGGCTTCAGAAGGTGCCAACCAGACACATTTGGAAACGTTGTCTCGCCTTTCTTCCTTTTTGATGGACAGTACATTCCGCTCAAACATTGAGAATGCGGAAACAGAAGAAGAAATCATGACCATCATCGATGCCAAGGAAAAAGAAGAGCTAGGTGAGGAAGAAGAGCAGGAAAACCCTGCAGTGGAATCGGCACAGGATGCCCCGGGCACACAGGGCAAAGTACTTGCCATCACCGCCTGCCCTACTGGTATCGCCCATACATTCATGGCAGCGGATAAGCTGAAGCAGACAGCAGCGGAGATGGATGTCCCGATCAAAGTCCAGACAAATGGAGCTGGCGGAATCAAGAACCGTCTGACTGAGGAAGACATCAAGGAAGCAACAGCTATCATCGTTGCCGCCGATGTCAATGTCGACCTCAGCCCATTCGAAGGTAAGCACGTCTTGCAGGTTCCTGTTGGGCGCGCCTTGAAAATACCAAAAGAACTGATTGAAAAAGCACTTGCCCAAGATGCACCAGTCCATCATGGCGGCGGACGCAGCTCAGAAGCAGCTGCAGAAGGCGGTCAGAAAAAAGAACAGCGTTCCGGATTCTACAAGCACATCATGAATGGTGTTTCCAACATGCTTCCATTCGTTGTCGGCGGTGGTATCCTGATCGCACTCAGCATCCTATTCGGAGAATTGTTCCCGGACAGCCGTTTTGCTGAAATGCTGAATGAAATTGGAAGCAGCCAAGCGTTCTTCCTGATTGTTCCTGTACTAGCCGGTTTTATCTCCAGCAGTATTGCTGACAAACCTGGTTTCGCACCTGGTGCTATCGGTGGTTTAATTGCTGTCACTTATGGCCATGGTGACGCAACAAGTTCCGGATTCCTCGGCGGTTTGATTGCCGGTTTCCTTGCAGGTTATGTAACACTTGGCATCAAAAAGGCACTATCCGGTCTTCCTGCTGTATTGGAAGGTTTGAAGACGATTCTCTTCTTCCCGGTATTGAGCATTTTCGTCACAGGTATGATCATGCTATTGATCAATCCTTCGTTGACGCAAGTTTATGTAGCACTTTCTAACTTCCTGGAAGGTCTTGGAGGCACGAATTTAGTATTGGTAGGAATCGTCCTTGGCGCGATGATGGCAATTGACATGGGTGGTCCAATCAATAAAGCAGCTTATACATTCGGCATCGCAATGCTTGATGCAGGCAACTTGGAATTCATGGCAGCTGTTATGGCCGGTGGTATGGTTCCGCCGCTTGGACTTGCGCTGGCAACTTCCCTATTCCGCAACAAGTTTACGAAGCAGGAAAGAGAAACTGGTAAGACAGCATATGTGCTGGGTGCATTCTTCATCTCAGAAGGTGTCATTCCATTCGCAGCTGCCGACCCACTTCGTGTCATTCCAGCGACAGCGGTTGGTGCTGCAGTAGCAGGCGGTCTATCAGCATTCTTCGGAATCGGATTGAATGCACCGCACGGCGGAATAATCTCAGCAAGTCTAGTTGAGGGAAACCCATTGCTTTACTTCCTTTCCATCATTATCGGTGCTTTTGTCACAGCTATTATTGTAGGACTATTGAAAAAAGACCTAAGAAAAGTATAAAATAAGATAGAATGAAAGCATTCACATAAATAGAATGAAAGCATTCACATAAAAAATCTTTGGAGGTATTTACCATGGCAGAAAAAACAATGACAATTACAGATGAGACTGGCGTACACGCTCGTCCGGCTACAATCTTAGTAAATAAAGCAGGCGGTTTCAAATCCGACATCCAGCTTGCATACAATGGTAAAAGCGTTAACCTTAAATCCATCATGGGTGTTATGAGCCTAGGTATTCCACAAGGTGCTGAGATCACCATCTCTGCTGAAGGCGACGATGCAGAAGAAGCTGTCAACACAATTGCGGAAACAATCAAAAGCGAAGGCCTAGGAGAATAATTCCAATGAGCATGATAAACGGAATTGCAGCTTCAAATGGTATTGCGATTGCAAAAGCATACCATTTGGCTGTACCAGACCTCTCTTTCGATAAGACGACTGTTGCGAATGCGGAAGAAGAGATCAGCCGTTTGGATGCTGCCCTCGAGATCAGCAAACAAGAGTTGGAGAAAATCCGCGAGAATGCCCGTGTGTCACTTGGCGACGAGCACGCCGAGATTTTCTCGGCTCATTTGCTTGTCTTGGCAGATCCTGAACTGATCAATCCTGTCAAAGACAATATTCGCAATAACAGCATCAATGCAGAAGCTGCTCTTGATGAGACAGCTACGATGTTCATCGACATGTTCCGCAGCATGGACAATGAATATATGAAAGAACGAGCAGCTGACATCCAGGATGTCACAAAACGCGTGATGGCGCACTTGCTTCAGGTTTCCTTCCCGGATCCTGCACTCATAGATGAAGAAGTTATCATTATTGCAGAGGACCTGACTCCTTCGGATACAGCCCAGCTGAACAAACAGTTTGTGAAAGGGTTTACAACAGATATAGGCGGACGTACTTCCCATTCTGCGATCATGGCACGCTCCCTTGAGATTCCTGCTGTTGTTGGGACAAAGTCGATCACATCCTCTGCTGGCAACGATACTATGATTATTGTTGACGGCATGGAAGGAAATGTCATCATCGACCCGTCAGAAGATGAACTAGCAACATACAAAGCAAAACAAGAAGCTTTCGAACAGCAAAAGCAAGAATGGGCGAAGCTGAAGAACGAACCTACCGTTACAACGGATGGTGTTCATGTAGAGCTTGTTGCTAACATCGGTACGCCAGAAGACGTTACCGGCGTTCAAAACAATGGCGGCGAAGGTGTCGGTCTTTACCGTACGGAATTCCTTTATATGGGCAAAAGCGAGCTTCCTAGTGAGGACGAACAGTTCGAATCCTATAAAGCTGTTCTCGAAAACATGGGAGACAAGCCTGTCGTAGTACGTACGTTGGATATCGGCGGCGATAAGGAGCTTAGCTACTTGCAGCTTCCGAAAGAAATGAATCCGTTCCTAGGCTACCGTGCGATCCGCCTTTGCCTGGAGCGTGACGATATCTTCCGTGTGCAGCTTCGTGCCCTCTTGCGTGCAAGCGTATACGGAAATCTGAAAATCATGTTCCCGATGATTGCGACATTGGAAGAATTCCGCCAAGCAAAAGCGATCCTTCTGGAAGAAAAAGATAAGCTTACTGCTGATGGCGTAGCAGTCTCTGATTCGATTGAAATCGGTATCATGGTGGAGATTCCTTCCACTGCGGTTGCTGCGAAGCAATTTGCGAAAGAAGTAGATTTCTTCAGCGTCGGCACAAACGACTTGATCCAGTACACCATGGCAGCTGACCGCATGAATGAACGCGTAAGCTACTTGTACCAGCCATACCACCCAGCTATCCTGAATCTTGTGCATAATGTCATCGAGGCAGCACATGCAGAAGGAAAATGGGCTGGCATGTGCGGTGAGATGGCAGGCGATACAATTGCAATCCCGCTTCTTCTCGGCCTTGGCCTTGATGAGTTCAGCATGAGTGCAACAAGTATCCTGCCAGCAAGAACACAAATCACGAAGCTATCCAAAGCAGACATGCAGGAACTTAGCCAAGAAGCATTGGCTCTTAGCACTGCTGATGAAGTGGAACAGCTTGTCCGTCAAAGAACAGGACAATAAGGAAACAGCTCTCCGATTGGAGAGCTGTTTTTCTTTGGGTTATTTACCTTTTTTCTCCAGCATCTGACGGAGCTCCATCATTTCCTCCTCCGATAGGGCATCTTCTTCAATAAACTGAGCCAGCATGGACTTCATCGTTCCACCGTAAATACGATCGATAAAGGATTTTGCCTCGGCACGCTGACATTCACTTTCAGCGTACAGCGGATAGAAGGAATATACCCTATGTTCTTTATTGACACCGACAACTTTCTTTTTCGTCAGCCGATCCAGTAATGTACGTATCGTTTTGGGCTTCCAGTCCGCTTTAGCAAGAGCTTCCACAACCTCATTTGCTGTCAGCGGCGCATTCTCCCAAAGCACTTTCATTATTTCCCATTCTGATTCGGATATATTAGGAACATTTTTCGCCATTTTCCCCACTCTCCTATTGATAAATCTGCTTTTCTTTTAATATTCTTAGTGTGATTCCTGCTGCATTGCTTCCCGTAGCATTTCCGTCCCTTAAATTCGTTGCGAAAAAATAAGTGTCCGATGTTGTTTCTACAAAACCAATGAACCAGCCATTCGCTGCTTTACCATTCACGATGCCAGTTCCAGTTTTCCCATAAAGTACGGCTCCATGTTTTTGCTCCAGCATCAATGATGCTTTGACTTTCTTGATGTTTTCAGGATCGGCGTTGAATTTATTATGGTAAAAATTACGCAGCAGCTCCACTTGTTCAAATGGGGCAATCCTTAAGGATGACTCCAGCCAAAAGTCTTCTATTCCTCCTGATATATCCTCATTGCCATAATGGTATGCTGCTAACATCTTTTGTATCGTCTGCTCCCCGACTTGTTGATCGAGGTTTTGGAAGTACCATGTAACCGAATTACGCATCGCAGATTGCAAATCTTGATTTTGATTCCAAGTCTCATATTCATAATGGCTTCCATCCCAATTCATATTAGTAGCTTTAGGCTGGATGATGCCTGCTTCCAAAGCTGTTAAAGCACTATATATCTTATAAGTGGAATTTGGAGAAACTCTTTGAACACTCTGCTCTTTATTATGAACAAAATACTTGTCTTTTTCCATGCTGTATAACACGAAACTGCTGTTATCGCCCTTTAGAAAGGCGCTTAAATCCTCTTCCTCTACATCTTTGTCCTGGATATGATATTGCTCATCCGAGAAAGCTGCTGCACGGAAGGCTGGCACCTGTATCGTCACAACGAGTCCCATGACAATTAATATAGCCACGCTCTTCCAAATGAGCTTCTGTGCATGAAAGCTGCCGCGTGTTATATGTAAAATCCGTTGCTTCAGATGACTCTTGGAGCTAATGATTGGATGGATAAGCTGATCTAGCCTCAGCTGTTTCGATTTTTCAGCATAATGCAGGATTGTCCTTCCATAATCCAAGTTCTCTTCGTCATTATTCAAGGATTGCATCACAGCAGCATCACAGGCAATTTCCCGGTCCAGTCGCATTTCCTTCCATGCATACCAGACGAGCGGATTAAACCAATGTAAGATTCGAGCCAGTAAAAAGAGATAATTCCAATGCACATGTCTGCTTTTATAATGGTGTAATTCATGAAGCAGGACATGTTTTAATTCCCTTGAAACACCTTCTTTTTCAACTGTTGCTGGCAGAATCAGATAGGTATGAAACAGTCCAAAAATGAATGGCGAGGTAACCGAAGAAGACTGTTTTAGCTTGATCTTTTTCCGTATGGATAGCTGTACTTTGCAAAGCTGAAAAAGCTCGTTTATTTCATCATCACGTATGGGATGTGCACTTCTTACTAGCTTCATTAGTTTCTTCAGTGTGAAGAAAACTGCTAATACACCAATAACAATACCAGATATCCAAATAAAATTGATCAGTCGGCCCAATAAGGAAACATCTATACGCGTGACTGAACTTCCAAAATCATTCATCCAGCCAGTTTGGGATGTACCAGATAAAATGGAATGATTCACAGCATTATATCCAGTCATTTTTTGCACGGATATTGGTTCTGCCGTTCCAAAACGCTTAAACGGCAAGAAAGGAAGCAATAAAGATCCCAGCACGAAAAACCATAAATAATATCGCCACGCTGGTGCGAGATGCGCAGCAAAAAACCGTCGAATGAATAAAATGATTCCTATTGTAACAGATGATAATGTCAATGCCAGCAGCAATTGAACAAAAGTCACTTTCCTTTCCTCCTCTCATCCATCCAACTTCTATTTTACAGTTGACAGTCCCGGATTACAAATGTAATATTGACTACAGTTGTAATCCAAATACGAAAAGGAGAAGAAAAATGAAAATTTTAACCTGCTTATTTAGTGCAATATTCGCTTTTGGTTTGCTGGCTGGCTGCTCCAGCAGTACGAATGGTGGTTCAGATACAAGTTCCTCCGTTAAAGCTGCAGAAGGCACCCAGGAGCCGTTTGCTGATTTAGAAAAGACTTACGACGCACATCTGGGTGTCTATGCGGTTGATACTGGCTCCGGGAAAACCGTTGCTTATCGGGAAAATGAACGATTTGGCTTTGCGTCTACCCATAAAGCTTTGTCAGCAGCTGTTCTTTTGCAGCAGAACTCGCTGGAAGATCTCAATAAAAAGATCATGTATACCAGCGATGATTTGGTGAACTACAATCCAATTACCGAAAAACATGTGAAATCTGGTATGACGTTAAAAGAGCTTGCTGAGGCGTCTGTCAGTTACAGCGATAACACTGCAGCCAATTTGATTTTTGAGGAAATCGGCGGTCCAGCTGGTCTTAAACAAGCATTGCGGGATATCGGCGATCAAGTGACAGAACCTGCAAGAATCGAGCCTGAATTAAATAATGTAAAACCAGGTGAAACACAAGATACCAGCACCCCAAAAGCGTTGGCAGAAAGCCTGCGGGCATTTACATTAGAGGACAGTCTTTCTCCTGAAAATCGCCAGCTCCTTATTGATTGGTTAAAAGGCAATACGACAGGCGACAATCTCATTAAAGCTGGTGTTCCCAAAGAGTGGGAAGTCGGTGATAAAACCGGCGCAGGGTCTTATGGTACGAGAAACGATATTGCCATCCTTTGGCCGCCTGATAGCGAACCAATTGTAATGGCTATTATGTCAAGCCGCGATGAAGCTGATGCAAGCTATGATGATGCTTTGATTGCAGAGGCTGCCCAAGAGGTTGTCTCCATGCTTTCTTCTGATGAATGAGGGCATGACTCATTATTTGAATAAGATCATACCTATCGTTACGTCGGCCTTTAAAGCACAAAAGAACCCTACAGATTGGGCATTTCAACCTAATCTGTAGGGTTCTTCTTATTTCAGAGGTGTTTTTTGGAGTTACAATCTTGTTTATCAGGAAACTGCTGCACTTCCAGCTTAACCAACTAGAAGCATAACAAGCTGGCTGCATTATTCTTGGAAAAATCCATCCTTCCTATTCATTTTGTTAGGAGTGTTTCATGTTCCGTTCGTGTACGATCAACATGATACCCAGTCCGGCTGCTGCTTCCCTCTTCGTATAAGGATTTCATCTTATATAATTTGATACACTCGCTTTCGCCTTTTTGATTACTTCTTCTGCAGTCTGCGGTAATACACTGGTCTTTCATCATAGCTTTTCTCGATCAATACGGATATGGCTACATGCCACGGCCATACTCGATTTTCGCCGACAGGACTGCCATGGGAAAATCCTTTATATTAGGCGCCGAGCAATGTTTCCTGTTTGGCTGTCTGGTCGATAAATATTTGTACACGGACTGCTTCATAGGACTATAAAAAAAGCGGGATATTCGATAACAAATTATCGAATATCCCGTAATAAAGTGTGATCTTATGGATTAGTTGACCATAGACCAGCAGATTTAATGAATGTGCGGCTGTTCAGTTTCAGCTGTGCCACGACAAATTCGGCAATATCTTCTGGCTGCATGACTTTGTCAGGATTACCATCTGTCAGTTTATTTTCATATGCCAAATCAGTTGCCACTGTACTTGGTGTCAGGGCTGTTACGCGGATGTTATGCTTGCGCACTTCCATCGCAAGAGATTCGGTTAAGCCAAGTACGCCAAACTTCGATGCGCTGTAAGCACTAGTAGCAGGCGCACCTTTTTGACCGGCAGTGGATGAAATATTGATGATATCGCCGGATTGTTGTTCGATCAAGCCCGGAAGTACGGCACGCGTGACGTTGTATACGCCCATCAAATTCACATCGATGATCTGTTTCCACTCTGCTGGATCCAGATCCATGAAGCCGCCAAACTTCGCGATACCAGCGTTATTGATAAGGATATCAACTCCGCCAAGTTCATCTTTCACCTTTTCGATTGCTGCAGTGACATCTTCCAAGCTGGAAACATCCGCTGCTGCATATGCTGTCTTGACGTTATCAAGCCCTTCCGCCGTTGCTTTTACATGTTCTTCCGAGCGGCCGATCAAGCCTATATGGGCACCTTCTGCTGCTAGTGCTTCTGCCAAGGCGCGTCCGATACCACGTCCACCGCCTGTAATGATAGCTCGTTTTCCTTGTAATGACTGTGCCATGATGTATGTATTCCTCCTTAAATGAAACCATTCGCTCTATATTATCAGCCTGGTTGCCCATTCAACAAGCGTTTTGCTCAATTGGTAAACATTCATTGTTATTATGGGATAATTCATTGAAAGCATACCTGCAAAATTGCGAAGGGAAGTTGATTATTATCCGATAACAGCAACGAGCTACAAGGAGAAAAAGCTATAGATTAGATGCAATGAATTCAAGTGTTTTATCGATGATAACTTGCTGATCATGATCAAGTGTTGCGACATGATAGTTGTTTTTCAACGAAAATATCGATTTTCTTTCGGACTCAATCCCCTCATAAATAAGTTGTGCATTAAATGGAGGAACGACGTGATCCTCATCGGACACAAAAATCAGCGCCGGACAGGTAACCTTGGACAGATTCCCCTTCACCTTTTCCATTAATTGCAGTATTTCCTTCACAGATTGGACCGGTGTCTTTTCATAAGCGAGCTCTTTTACTTCCGGATTTTTGATATCAGATCCAATGGCATCCAGAAACCTTACATTTTCCAGCTCGTTTACGTTTTCCATCGACGGCACTGTTATTGCGGCATTAATCGGAATGATTGCACGGATATCCGTATAATTCTCTGCCATATATAAAGTCAGGGTGCCACCCATTGATAAGCCCGTAACAAAAATTGTATCACATCGCTCCTTTAGCCACTGATACCCCTCTTCAACGGATGTAATCCAATCCTTATAAGCAGTTTGTTCCATATCTTCATAGTGCGTCCCATGTCCATCGAGCCGCGGTCCGCAGACAGTATAGCCAGCCCGGGCATAAGCCTCTCCCAACGGGCGCATACTCTGGGTAGATCCTGTAAATCCATGGGATACGAGTATCCCTATTTTATTTCCTTCAAAGTAAAACGCTTCTGCATCTGGTAATACTGGATATTGATATGACATACGACTCCTCCTTCTATCGTTACAGTCATCATTTTTTCCATGTCACGCCAACCATGAAAGCGGTTTCTATTTATAATAACGTTCACGCTATTTTTAAGCAACGCAAACGTCTTTCCATATAAAAAGAGGATGAGCTCAAAGTCGCTCATCCTCTAGTATACTTATTTATTCAAGTTGTAGAAAGATGCAAGGCCGCCGTAGATACCGGATGCTTTCAACTCGTCTTCGATACGAAGAAGTTGGTTGTATTTCGCAACACGGTCTGTACGGGATGGTGCACCAGTTTTGATTTGGCCTGCGTTAGTCGCTACAGCGATGTCAGCGATTGTTGCATCTTCGGATTCACCAGAACGGTGAGAGATCACAGCAGTGTAGCCAGCGCGTTTCGCCATTTCGATAGCGTCGAATGTTTCAGTAAGTGTACCGATTTGGTTTACTTTTACAAGGATGGAGTTACCAACGCCTTGCTCGATACCTTGTTTCAAACGTTTTGTGTTTGTAACGAATAGGTCATCACCAACAAGCTGTACTTTGTCGCCGATACGGTCAGTCAACAGTTTGTGACCTTCCCAGTCGTTTTCATCCAAACCATCTTCAATAGAGATGATTGGGTATTTGCTAGTCATTTCTTCATACCAAGCAACCATTTCTTCGGAAGTACGGACAACGCCTTCCCCTTTTAGGTTGTACTTGCCATCTTCGTAGAACTCAGAAGATGCAACGTCCATTGCAAGTTTCACTTCTTCGCCTGGTTTGTAACCAGCAGCTTTAATTGCTTCTACGATCGTTTCAAGTGCTTCTTCGTTGGAAGAAAGGTTCGGTGCGAAACCACCTTCATCACCTACACCAGTGTTCAAGCCTTTGGACTGAAGAACTTTCTTCAGGCTGTGGAAGATTTCCGCACCCATGCGAAGTGCTTCTTTGAATGTAGGCGCTCCTACAGGCATGATCATGAATTCCTGGATATCAACGTTGTTATCCGCATGCTCCCCACCGTTTAGGATGTTCATCATTGGTGTTGGAAGTGTTTTGGAGTTGAATCCGCCAAGATATGTGTAAAGCGGTACACCAAGGTGATCTGCTGCTGCATGAGCAACGGCCATGGAAACACCAAGGATTGCATTGGCACCGAATTTACCTTTGTTTTCTGTACCATCAAGTTCGATCAAAAGCTGGTCGATGATCACTTGGCGTGTAACATCGAAACCGATCAATTCTGGAGCGATTTTTTCGTTTACGTTAGCAACTGCTGTTTGAACACCTTTGCCAAGGTAACGATCTTTATCGCCGTCACGAAGCTCAACTGCTTCGTATTCACCAGTGGAAGCACCACTTGGTACGATTGCAGAACCGAAAGCACCGGATTCTGTCAGGACTTCTACTTCTACTGTAGGGTTACCGCGGGAGTCAAGGACTTCGCGTGCATATACGTCAGTAATGTATGGCATTATTTATTCTCTCCTCTTATTTTTTGATCAGGCTTGAGCCTGTCATTTCTTCTGGCTTCTCGACATCCAATAGATCCAATAGTGTCGGTGACAAGTCGGCAAGGATACCGCCGCTGCGGAGCTCGACGCCTTCTTTTGTCACGATTACCGGAACCGGATTCGTTGTATGGGCAGTCATCGGTTTATCTTCCAATGTGACTACTTCATCGGAGTTGCCATGGTCAGCCGTGATGATGGCATGACCGCCTTTTTCCATGATTTTGTCGACGATTTTGCCGAGGCATTCGTCAACTGCTTCGATCGCTTTCACAGTCGGCTCCAGCATGCCAGAGTGACCAACCATGTCCGGATTGGCGAAGTTCAGAATGATCGCTTGGTGTTTGTCCTGATCCAAGTCATCAAGTAACGCGTCCGTCACTTCATATGCACTCATTTCAGGTTTCAGATCGTATGTCGCAACTTTCGGGCTGTCGATCAGGATACGATCTTCACCAGGGAACTTCTCTTCGCGTCCGCCGCTCATGAAGAATGTCACATGCGGGAACTTCTCTGTTTCGGCAATACGCAGCTGTTTGATGTTGTTTTGGGATAGCACTTCCCCGATTGTGTTATCCAAGTTGACCGGCTTGTACGCTACGTCGCCGTCCACTGTCTCACTGAAATTCGTCATGCAGACAAACTGATCGATAACAGGCGGGTGTTCGCCTCTATCAAAGTCACGGAAGTCTTTGTTTGCGAATGTGCGTGAAATCTGGATAGCACGGTCCGGACGGAAGTTATAGAAGATGATGGCATCATCATCCTGTATTTTCGCTACCGGTTCCCCGTTTTCCTCTGTGATGACAGATGGAAGCACGAATTCGTCATAGATTTCATTTTTATAGGAATCTTCAATGACGTCATAAGGGCTCTTATACGCAGGACCTTCGCCATAAACCATGGCATCATACGCTTTTTTCACACGATCCCAGCGTTTGTCGCGGTCCATGGAGTAATAGCGTCCAGTAAGTGTTGCAATCTTACCGACGCCGACTTCCTTGATTTTCGCTTCTGTCTGGTCAATGAATTCTTTCGCGCTTTTCTGACCGACATCACGGCCGTCAAGGAAGCCATGGATGTACACTTTCTCCAATCCATGCTTCTTGGCAAGCTCTAGAAGAGCAAACATATGCTCAATGTGACTGTGTACACCGCCGTTGGACAAAAGACCGAAGAGGTGCAGACTCTTATCGTTCTTTTTCGCATGTTCGACTGCATTCACAAGCACTTCGTTTTCATAGAAATCGCCTTCTTTGATGGATTTATTCACACGAGTAAGACTTTGGTATACGATGCGTCCGGCACCGATATTCAAGTGACCTACCTCGGAATTCCCCATCTGGCCTTCAGGCAAGCCAACAGCCTCTCCGCTAGCAGTAAGTTCGTTGTGCGGATACTTGTTCCAATAACGGTCGAAGTTCGGCTTTTTGGCATGTTTCACTGCATTACCCTTTTCTTCATCGCGGATACCGAATCCATCAAGGATAATAAGGGCAGCTAGTTTGTCCTGACTCATTTTGCACCAGCCTCCACAAGCGCTAGGAAGGAATCAGCTTCCAGGCTTGCACCGCCGACTAATGCGCCGTCGATATCGGATTCAGAAAGAAGTTCATCCACGTTAGCTGGCTTTACGCTTCCCCCGTATTGGATGCGTACAGCGTCAGCTGCTTCAGCGGAAACTTTCTCACTCACAACATTGCGGATGAAGGTGCAGACTTCATTCGCTTGCTGTGCTGTGGCAGTTTTGCCAGTACCGATAGCCCATACAGGCTCATAAGCAAGGATGACTTTTGCTACTTGTTCAGCAGATAGACCTTCCAAAGCTTTTTCGACTTGGCCGCCGACTACTTCGTTCGTTTTATCAGCTTCGCGCTCTTCAAGCGTTTCACCGATGCAGACGATCGGAGTGATATCATGCTGCAATGCCGCATGTGTCTTTTTGTTTACAGACTCGTCTGTTTCATTGTAGTACTCACGACGCTCGGAGTGGCCGATTACCGCATATTCCACACCGATGCTTTTCAGCGCTGTCGGGCTGATTTCACCAGTGAAAGCGCCACTTTCTTCATAGTGCATCGTTTGAGCAGCGATTTTAAGATCAGTGCCCTCTGTTTGCTTCACCAATTCTGTCAAGTACAAGGCTGGTGAACAAACGATTGCTTCCACTTTATCACTGGATGGAATCTTCGCTTTTGTCGCTTCGATGAATTCTTTTGCTTCGGAAATTGTTTTGTTCATTTTCCAGTTTCCTGCGATTACGTTTTTACGCATTGTTTCCCATCCCTTCGTCTTTTTATTTATCGTCTAATGCAGCTACGCCAGGAAGTTCTTTCCCTTCCATAAATTCAAGGCTTGCACCGCCGCCTGTGGAGATGTGATCCATTTTGTCCGCTAGGTCGAATTTCTCTACCGCAGCAGCAGAATCGCCACCGCCGATGATGGAGAATCCTTCTCCTTCAGCTAATGCCTCACCGACTGCTTTTGTACCGCCGGAGAATGCGTTAAGCTCGAATACCCCCATTGGTCCGTTCCAGATGATCAATTTGGAATCTTGAACGATCTGCTTGTATTTCTCGCGTGTTTTCGGTCCGATATCGAGCGCTTCCCAATCTGCCGGGATTTCTTCGATGCTGACTTCACGCTTGTTGGCATCTTCGGAGAAGTCATCTGCTACGATGACATCGACAGGCATCACCATGTTAACGCCTTTGTCTTTTGCCTTCTGCATGAATTCCTTCGCCAATTCGATCTTATCTTCTTCCAGTAAGGATTTTCCGATTTCGAAACCACGTGCTTTGATGAAGGTATAAGCAAGACCGCCGCCGATGATCAAGTTATCCACTTTGTCGAGCAAGTGATCGATGACACCGATTTTGTCTTTTACTTTTGCTCCGCCGATGATTGCTGTGAACGGACGCTCTGGTTCAGACAACGCTTTACCGAGTACTTCCAATTCACGTTCAAGCAAAAGACCTGCAACCGCTGGAAGATGCTCAGCAATACCTGCAGTCGAAGCATGCGCACGGTGTGCTGCACCGAAAGCATCATTCACATAGACATCCGCCAAAGAAGCAAAAGCTTTCGCCAATTCCGGATCATTCTTTTCTTCGCCTGGCTCAAAACGCACGTTCTCAATAAGAAGTACATCACCATCAGCAAGCTGAGCTACTGCTTGGCTCACTTCTTCGCCATGCACTTGATCTACTTTTGCAACTTCTTTATCAAGCAAGTCGCTCAAACGCTGTGCCACAGGATCCAAACGCAAGTCATCCTTCACTTCACCTTTTGGACGGCCTAGGTGGCTTGCCAGGATCACTTTCGCACCTTGATCAACAAGATGCTTGATTGTCGGAAGGGCAGCCTTGATCCGTGTATCATCGGTTACGGTGCCATTTTCCATTGGTACGTTGAAATCCACTCGGCAGAATACCTTCTTGCCGGCTACGTCGATATCGCGGATTGATTTCTTATTCATATCTACGCCTCCTCGAATACTTGTTACCTATGTATCTGTTCCCTCTAATTCGCATCGGCCGATTCTGTTCCTTACGTTGATGTACTAACTATCGGCTCTGGGCTAGCACCAGAACCCCGCGGTACTTTCCGCTTTTAGTTAGATCAAGCTACTGAAACCAGAGTCGGTTTCCTCCGCTTTACATATAAATGCACATGGGAACAGGCATAGGCCAAAAGGGAGGGAGGTGATCCTCCCTCCCTTTCTACCATTGCTTATTTACAAATTAGATGCCTTTGCTTTTCAAGAATACAGCCAAGTCTACGCAACGAGTGGAGTAACCCATTTCGTTATCGTACCAAGAAACAACTTTCACCATGTTATCTTCCAATACCATTGTAGAAAGTGCATCTACTGTGGAAGAGTTTGTGTTTCCGATGTAGTCGGAAGAAACAAGTGGCTCTTCGCTGTAACCAAGAACGTGGCTAAGTTCGCCTTCAGCAGCTTCTTTCAAAGCAGCGTTCACTTGCTCAGCAGTTACGTTTTGGTCGAATTCAGCAACCAAGTCGATAAGGGAAGCATCTTTAACTGGTACACGCATTGCCATACCGTTCAATTTACCTTTAAGTTCAGGCAATACTAGAGAAACTGCTTTCGCAGCACCTGTAGTTGTAGGGATGATGTTTTCCGCTGCTGCACGCGCACGACGGTAATCTTTATGCGGCAAATCAAGGATTTGCTGATCGTTTGTATACGCGTGTACTGTTGTCACTAGACCGCGTTTAAGTCCGAATTTGTCATGAAGTACTTTTGCAACCGGAGCCAAGCAGTTAGTAGTACAAGAAGCGTTGGAAAGCACAGTGTGCTCAGATGGGTCGTAGCTGTTTTCGTTAACGCCCATTACGACAGTAAGGTCTTCGCCTTTAGCTGGTGCAGAGATGATAACTTTTTTCGCTCCTGCTTCAACGTGTTTCTTCGCATCTTCACCATTTGTGAAAATACCAGTAGATTCAACTACTACTTCTACACCAAGATCTCCCCAGCCAAGGTTAGCAGGATCGCGCTCAGAAAGAACTTTGATCTCTCTGCCGTCTACAACTAGGTTAGTGCCGTTTACAGATACTTCTGCATCAAGGACACCGTGTACAGAATCATACTTTAACAAATGGGCAAGCATATTCGCATCAGTAAGGTCGTTGATTGCAACTACCTCTGCTTCTTTGTTAGCTAGCGCTTGACGGAATACGTTACGTCCAATACGTCCAAAACCGTTAATACCAATTTTTACTGTCATGAAAATTTCCTCCTTGTAATAACTGAATGATTAAAGGGTTTAATACCCCTTTATTAACTGGTTCGCTGCCGCCTCATCCGTCACCAGGATATTGTTTTGTCCCAGTTTGAAGTATGAGGCGATCGCACGAGCTTTCGAGGCACCGCCTGCAATAGCTATTACATGTTCTGCTTTATCCAAGTCCTCAAGCTGTAATCCTACCGTCCGTACACGGTGGACTACATTCCCCTCAGCATCGAAGTAATAACCAAATGCCTCACTTACTGCGACACCGCTTTTGATTTTCGCTACAAGTGGTGCAGGCGTCCGTCTCCGTTTTGCCATCGTCATGGCGTCACCGATACCGTGAATGACCACATTCGAACGGTTGATGATGGACAGGACTTCCTTGACGGAAGGCTCTTCGATAATCGTCTGATAAGATTCTTCCCCGATAGGATCAGGAACATACAGCAAACGGTACTGGCTTCTGGCGCGTTTTGCCATCGCCGCACAAATCGTATTCGCTTCATTTTCCACCTGCTCGCCAATACCGCCGCGTGCAGGCACGAACATGACATTCTCCGCTGTATGAATCGGCGGCATCGCTGCTGCCAGCGCTGCCATCGTGGTGCCTCCCGTCACTGCAACCGTATAGTTCGGATGCAGCATACCTTCCAGAAGCTGGGCGCACCGTTTTCCCATCTCTTGTTTTACCCAATCCTGGGTATCACTATTACCGGGGACGACAATACAATTATCTATTCCTAGTGTTTCCCGGACACGCTGTTCCAAAACACCTATTTCAGAGGCTTCGAGCATAAATGCTTCCAATTGCTCGTGAACTTCCAATCCTTCCTCGGTAATCTGTACCCCTTTTGTCGTGATATAGATCAATCCTTGGTTCTGAAGGAAGTCGATTTCACCTCTGACGACTCGTTCTGCAAGATTCATGTTTTCAGCAAGTGTGCGACGTCCCAGCGGCCCCATTGTCTTGACAAATTGCAGGATGCCGTATCTTCGCTGCATAATTGCCAGGACATCCGGGAAAAGCTTTTTTTGTAGATCTATTACCGATCGCATAACATACCCCTTCTTCATAAAGCTTAATGGGTCAAAAACGTCCCAGTATGTCATATATTGTCCCACTTGCTATAAAAAAAATTCCTCTTGCACGATTATCATAACAGTAAGCCCCTCTACATTCAACTTAAATCAACCGAAAAAAACAATTTATTCATATATTTATTTAACTTAACATTTTCATAACAAAAAAAGGCACCGACCTTGCGTCGCTGCCTTTCTTCTATAATTAAGTGAGTGCCGTTTCCGGAACCGCTGCCTGTTCTTTCTTCTCCCAAGGACGTGAGCGCCATCTCCGGTATGCAAAGATGCCGCGGAACCATTCGTCGATTCCCATTGCAATCCAGACACCAAGCAACCCGAGACCGAAAGACACACCAAGTGCATAGCTAAAGAGTACTGCGATACCCCACATGCTGATGACACCGATGATAGCCGGGAATTTTGCATCACCCGCTGATTTAAGGGAACTCATCAAGACGATATTCATCGCCCGGCCAGGCTCTGTGAATGCAACCGCCCAAAGAATCGGGATACCTACTGCTAAAATAGCAGGATCCTCAGTGAACATTTGCAGAATTGGTGCACCTGTCAAAGCAAAGCCCATGGAAACAATGAAAGATGCGATCATGGCAATCTTCAATGTTCGCAAACCTCGCTTCAATGCCCTGTCGAACTGCTTGCCGCCGATGTAGCGGGACACAAGCAGCTGGGTACCTTCGGCAATGGACAATGTGAACAAATAGCAAAGCATGGAGATATTATTGATATATACACGCGCTGCCAGTGAAGCATCCCCGAAATTCGCCACGATTGCTGTAATGACAATCTGGGAATATTGATAGGACAAGTTCTCGGCTGCGGATGGAACACCGATGACAAGGATGTCCTTGATATCTTTGACATGCAGCTTAATCAAATTCGTTCCTGTAAAACGAATTGCCAAGTAACGGGAAACAAAGTAAAACAATACAACAACCGCAAAAATACGTGCGATCACAATTGTCCAAGATACGCCGATAACTCCAGTGACCGGCATACCGAACAAGCCAAAGATTGCTACCACATAACCTATCACACTCAATACGTTCATTAAGACTGCAACGACCATGGATACTTTTGTACGGCCATTCGCGCGCAGGATCGCACTAAGCGTCAAAGACAATGATTCCAGGAACAATGATGCGCCACTTATTTTTACAAAGGTAGTCGCATATGCAAGCGTCTCACCTTTTAAATCAAAGAAACTTAGAAATACAGAACCGAACAATACGACGACAGCAGAAACGATCAATCCAAACCAAAAGTTCATACCGAATGCTGTCCGGGCTGTCTGCCGGGCTTGAGCCAAATCCTCTGCACCGAGCTTTTGGCCGATGATGATCATGGAGGCAATAGACGTGACGTTAAAAACCAAAATAAAAATGCTAATCAACTGATTGGCTACGCCGACTCCGGCAGCAGCTAAATCTGAGTAATGACTCAGCATCAGTGTAGCAACGATACCCATTCCCATATGAAGGGCCAATTCAATAAACAGTGGCCAAGAGATACGAAACAACGTTTGCTCAGATGTAGAAGTTGGATGGTTACCCAACAGACATTCTCCTTTTCGTTAAAATCAAACTCATTCTATATTAATCCTTTTTTTGAGAATGTAAAGGGCTTTGCGTAAATTAATTTTAAAGAAATTTACAAGTTTCCGCACGCCTTTTGTGTCAGCGCTTACAACCTGATAGGCATAGGTTGATACGAGGCTAGAAAATTGCGAATCCCCGATTACCGGGAGTTTATAACCAATCTTCAGTTCATCGGCAATTATGGTGGCAATAATAAACTCTTTTAGAAACACTTGCGCAGATTTCAAAATAGGGAACAGATATCCTATTCCAACAAGAGCAAGAGCTTTTATTGGAACTGAAGGGAAACATCAACTGTCAATCAGCCAAAATTGATGCAGGACAGCAATGCTCGTCATGTCGATTTGCAAATTGCATATCAAAACAGTAGGATTCAGGATGCGTACGCTTAGCTGCTGCGGCAAACAACAGGGGACCTCGTCCACTATTTGATGATTTCCAGCGCAAATAAAAACAGACAGCATCGCTGTCTGTTGCTCTTTTAACACTTTGTTCACCTCAAAATATGAAATGGAAGTCTGGATACTCCTTGCTTTGGAACTTGCAAGGATTCCTGCTGCTAATTATGAGAAGGAAAAATTGTACCATCCGTTTCAAGAAGAACAAATTATCCGTAGTAGGCCTGGCATGCTTCATACCTCGTTTTGATTCGTTCTTAATCACTACAAAGAAAAAGATTGGATTGTGATCAGCCCGCAAAACAATACAGTGTGTCCCACCAGTCGTCAAAGTAACTGGTGAGATTAACTGTCAGAGAGCCAAGGATAATGAAACGACATCGCAGCATCATACCTTCTTTCTCCTTTAAGACTGGCCAGGTGGTTCCATTTTTCCTTTTCCTTGCTGAATGCGCATTTCCTCCGGCGCAGTTCCATGGAGATAAGGAGGACCAGGCTGCAGGAAAGGAATTTGTCCCATCGGCTTCGGAGCACCGTCATATTCAAATGTAGCTTGTCCATCAAAAGATGATCCATTAGCCCAGCGTCCACTCTTGCTTTCTTCCCCCTCAGAAAAGTTCATGAACGTATAAGATACTTCCTGCTTCTCCGCCTCTTGATTGAACGTACTCGGTACAATCGAACCTTGAGTGGATTCCAAATCTTCGATTGCTGCCATCCATTGATTCTGATGCATCGTATCTCTTGCAATAAGGAAGGAAAGCATATCCCTTACGCCAGGATCTGTCGTCATTTCATAAAGCCGGCAAACCTGAAGCCGTCCTTGTGATTCAGCATTAAGATTGGCACGGAAGTCTGCCAGCAAGTTACCGCTAGAAATAATGTATCGCGCATTCCAAGGATAACCCGAGCTATCATCGGCTCTTGCCCCTAAGCCACCCACAATGGCATGCTGTGGGTTCATCCCTCCGAGTACAGCTTCTACAACAGGATCTTTCGCTGCTTCATCTTGATCATGAGCCGGCGCCCCATCAAGCAACTGCGCAATCATGGTTGCTAGCATCTCCACATGTGCAATTTCCTCTGTTGCAATATCAAGGAGCATATCACGGTATTTCCCTTCGGCACGGCAGTTCCAGCCTTGGAACAAATACTGCATCATAACCGAAATTTCACCAAATTGACCCCCTAAGACTTCCTGCAGTTTCTTTGCATAAACTGGGTCAGGACGAGTTGGTTTGGCGTTATATTGCAATTGTTTGACATGATAAAACATGTGATGACCTCCTATAACGTTTCGTTTAGGTTTGTCCGAACACAAGCTATCTATTCCTTTAACAGGTACTTCTGTATACCTGATGCATCCGCCGCCAAATGTTCCATTTGCTGTCGGCAATGCCCTGAAAGTTTTTCAAGCTATGTCATGAGTTAGCACAAAACTTTATATCCAGTACTAGCCGTCCGTGTTATTTTCGCATTAAAAACGCCTTCCTCATTCGGAAGGCGTTTTTAATGCTAATTCTTTCTCCAATTCCCACTGCTTCAATTCCCGGCGCAGGATTTTTCCGCTGATTTGTGTTTTCGGCAGCTCGGCCATTACTTCTATTTCCCTCGGTGCTGCATGCGCGGCCAGATTTTTACGAACGAATAACCGCAATGATTCAAGCAGCTCTGGCGTTTCCTCATAGCCATCCCGCAACGTGATGAATGCTTTGACGATCTCTCCGCGCACAGGATCCGGTTTGCCGATTACACCGGCTTCTGCAACAGCAGGGTGCTCAATCAGCTTACTTTCCACTTCGAAAGGTCCGATACGCTCTCCGGAGGAATTGATCATGTCATCATTGCGTCCTTGGAAGAAGACATAACCATCTTCATCCTTCAATGCTAGGTCCCCGGAGATATACCATCCTGGATAGACGAAGTAACTATCATACTTTCCTCTATCGCCCCAAATATCCTGCATCAGACCAGGCCACGGAGTCTTGACGGCCAGCTGACCAATCGTATTGGGTGGCAATTCTTTGCCTTCTTCATCCAGGATGCCAACTTGGATACCTGGGAATGCACGGCCCATGGAACCAGGTTTAATAGGTTCTGATGGCAGGTTGACAATTATATGTCCGCCCGTTTCCGTCATCCACCATGTATCATGGATTCGCAGCTGCAAGTTATCCCAAGCCCATGTAATGACATCAGGGTTGAGCGGCTCTCCGACACTGAGGATATGGCGCAAGCTGGATAGATCATAGTCTTTATACAAATCGCCTTTTGCCTTCAGCAAACGAAAAGCGGTCGGCGCGCTGTACAGTGTCGTCACCTGTAAATCTTCAATGATTTTATACCAGGATTCTGCTTTGAAGCGTCCGCCTTGGATGACGATTGTCGCCCTGTTCAGCCACGGTGCGAACAAACCATAAACACTTCCTGTGACCCAGCCAGGATGGGATGTGCACCAATATACATCATCATCTTGGATATCCAGTACCCATTTACCTGACACAGCATGATGAATCAGAGAACGATGGACATGGAAAACGCCCTTGGGCTTCCCAGTCGAGCCGCTTGTGTAATGGATGAGCAGGCCATCTTCTTTGTCAACCCATTCCACGTCTCCTGAGATGGACGAATCTGGCTGCGCTGCATTCATATCTTCTATTAATAGAATCTTTTGCAAGGAAGGGATATCCTTTGCAGGAACCCGCTTGATCAAATCCTGATCTGTGATAAGCAAGGTGCCACCGCAATCATTGATACGATCCCGTACCGCATCTTCCATGAACGCTTCGAACAGCGGACCCGCAATGGCACCGATCCTGATCGTAGCCAAGATGGCAACATAGCATTCGGGATTCTTCGGAAGAAAGATGAAGACGCGGTCTCCTTTGGTTACACCATGTGAGCGAAGAACTTTTGCATAATGTTCGACTTTTTGCTGCAGTTCCCCAAATGTCAAACTGGATTCCAGCACCCCGTCCTTCACATAATGCAATGCAGTCTTTCCGCCATAACCTTCTGCTACATGGCGATCGACAGCTTCGTAGGAAGCGTTGCATTTACCATCTTTTCTGCCAAGCAGTTCTCCTTCAAGCGCTTTCCAGTCGTGACTGTTCACTGCCTCTTGATAGCTCGGCAGATTATGCTTTCTGTCCGATTTTGGTGACAAGGCTGTAGTCATATGTCTGTTCCTTCCCTTCCAGTAAATCTAGTATGTCTTCTTTCCATTTGCCAAGAGCTGCGCTGCCGCGGGAGCGCGGTCTTGATAGCGCTATTTTCAAATCCTTTGCCAATGTGGATGGTCTTCCTTGCAAAAGCAAGACACGATCGCTCAAATACAAGGCTTCGTCGATATCATGCGTCACAAGGATGATCGTCGTGCCGAATTCTTCCCAAATCCTCAAAAGGAGTTCCTGCAGCTGCATCTTTGTAAATGCATCCAATGCACTGAACGGTTCATCGAGCAGTAGAATATCAGGTTCCGTGACGAGTGCACGGGCGATGGCAGCTCGCTGCGCCATCCCTCCGGAAAGCTCACGAGGATATAGTTTTTCCGCTTCCTTCAGACCGACCAGCTCCAAATAACGGCGAGCTTTTTCTTCATTGGCTTTCCGATCGCCCTTCAAGCCGAAAGTGGCATTGGCTAACACCGTTTTCCATGGCAAGAGCCGCGGCTCCTGAAAGATAAACCCAACACGCTGGTCGGAAGCTATGGTGATATTTCCTTCATAATCCGGATCAAGACCAGCCAGCGCCCGCAGTACTGTACTTTTTCCGCAGCCGCTTGTACCGAGCAGGCTGACGATTTCTCCCTTTCCGACCGAGAAATTCACTTGCTGCAGAACTTGCTTTTCCCCAAAGCGCCTCCCCAGCTGAACCACTTGTAATGTCATGCTGATTCCTCCCTTGTCATTTCGCTAGTGCTGTATCCTGCCAATGAAGCGATCGCTTCTGTATGAGCTTCAACACCCAATCCGTCAATTTTCCAAGCAGGGCAAACAGGAAAATACTGGCAATAATCACATCGGGGGCGTATGTGTTCTGCCCTAAAATAAGCAGATAACCGAGCCCTTGGCTGGCCCCCATGATTTCCGCCGCAACAACGAACATCCAGCCCAGTCCGAGACCGCTCCGCAAACCGGTCAGGAATGAAGGCAATGATGCAGGAAGGATGATCCTTCTTACAAGCGCTACACCGTCCAGTCCATACATCCTGCCTACTTCAATCAGTTTACGATCCACGCCGCGGATACCATCGACGATATTCAAGTAAACAGGGAAGAATACGCCAACTGCGATCAATGTCACTTTCGATGTTTCACCGATCCCCATCCAAAGGATGAATAAAGGAACCCATGCCAGAGATGGAATCGAACGGAATGCTTGGATCAGCGGATCGAAAAATCGCTCTGCAAGTTCGGAATAACCTACAAGTGTCCCCAAAAGGATAGCAGCGGCTGTCCCGATGATGAAACCAATGAATAGGCGGTAAACGGTAAGTAATACATGATCCTGCAATGTACCGTCCTGCAAATAAGTAATGATCGTTGACAGAATGGCACTAGGCGCAGGTAGCTGATAGGCAGGAATGACTCCTGCCCTGCTCAAGATTTCCCACGCTGCCAGTAAAAGAATCGGCAGCAATGAACCGAGCAGTACAGGATGTGTCCGTAATTTCTTCCACATAAATCATCATTCCTCTCCAAGTTCTTGCGCGAATTTCGGCTCGATATAACTATCAACCGTTTCCGCTACATCTTTGTTGCCTTTCCATAGATTCGCTTTTTCCAGAACAGCACCCGATGAATGCAGGATCTCCCGCTGGGTATCCCCTGGTACAGCTTCAGAGAAATCATTCCGTTCCAGCTGTTTTGCAGCTACTTCCTGGCTGATATTTGCTTCTTTGGCAACGATTTCAGCTGTCTCTTCCGGATTTTCTTCAATCCATGCTCTTGCTTTGTCATAAAGTTTCAAGACTTCCTTCACAGCTTCGGGATGATTTTCAGCGAATTCTTCCCGAACATTCAGGAAATTATATGTGTTGAAATCTTCGTTCCGATAAAATAATTGCGTGTCATTTTCCAGCTCCAGCTTTGCCATGTGGGGATCAAGACCGGCCCATGCATCCACATCGCCGGAAAGCAGGGCGCTTGCTCCATCGGCATGCTGCAAGTTGACGATTTCGACATCTTGTTCATCCAGACCAGCTTCCTGCAGGGAACGCTGGAGGAAAATATATGGATCAGTACCGACAGTGGCGGCTACTTTCTTTCCTTTCAGATCAGCGGGATCTTTAATGTCGCTATCTTTCGCTGTAACAAGTGCCGTCCATTCCGGCTTCGATGCCAAGTACACACCTTTGATCGGATTCCCATTCGCCTTGGCAAGCAAGGCAGCACTTCCTGCTGTGGAACCAAAGTCCACGCTGTTGCTATTAAGGAATTCAAGGGCCTTGTTACTTCCTTGGCTGAGTGTCCAAGTGACTTCAATGTCTTGATCTTTGAACGCTTCTTCTGCCCACCCTTTATTTTTTATCACCAAACTGGCCGGGGAATAGTAAGCATAATCCAAGCGAATCTGTTTTAAATCGCCCGATGCACTGCTTGAGTTCCCGCAAGCAGTGAGAAAGACGATGACAAAAACACTGAGTAAAGCCAGTAAACTTCTTTTATCTATAAGGGGAATCTTATTCATCAATTGCTACTCCTTTATCATCCAGTTCACATGCATAGGTGCTGATCGTTCCGCGCAGTCGCTGTGCTTCTTTATAGGTGCAGCGGTTATGGACAACTTCCAATCCCGCTTCACGCGTAATCGCAGCTGCTTCTTCAGAAACGACACCTTCCTGCAGCCAGAATATTCCCGGACGAACCTCTGCTGCTTCCTTGGCCAGCTCTACAGCTGCTTCCGGACTGCGGAAAATCTGAGCGATATCGATTTTCTCTGGTACGCTTTTCAGGTCCGGATAAGCTTTTTCTCCTAGAACAGTTGTTTCAGCAGGGTTTACCGGTATGATCTTGTAGCCGAGCCGCTGCATTTTCCGAGCCAATCGGTTGCTTGGACGCTGCTCTTTGCTGCTCAGTCCCACTACTGCTATTGTCTTTTGACGGCCCTGGGCATCCGTTGCACCGCCAAGCACTTCCCGGATGACAGCTTCATCATTGATGACGATCTTTCGTGACTCCGAACGGATTCCAGTAGCCTTCTCCAATGCACGATCCAAGTCGTGGATGAGATCATCGACTGATTCGATTCCAACAGACAACCGGACCAATTCCTCTTTTACTCCGGTAGCTGCCAATCCTTCGGCATCTAGCTGCAAATGTGTAGTGGATGCAGGATGGATGATCAATGATTTAGCATCACCGACATTGGCAACATGCGACCAAAGCGCAACATT
The DNA here is from genome assembly GCF_900101385.1 of Terribacillus halophilus. Taxonomy (GTDB): domain Bacteria; phylum Bacillota; class Bacilli; order Bacillales; family Amphibacillaceae; genus Terribacillus; species Terribacillus halophilus. Next base: position 528,725 of record NZ_FMZB01000001.1, on the reverse strand, counting down.
ATTGATCAATGCAGCACCCGCTTCCCTTCCGCCTTTGATACCAAAGTTGACAATGGAACCAGCACCAGCAGGAAGCACCCTTTTTCCGATTTCATAGGAAGGATGGCTGCTGAGTCCCGGATAAGCAACCCAATCGACTGCTGGATGCTGTTCTAGATAATTTGCCAACTTTTCGGCATTTTGTACATGGCGTTCCACGCGCAAATGCAATGTCTCCAAACCTTGGATGAGCTGCCATGCATTGAATGGGCTAAGTGCAGCACCTAAATCGCGCAGTAATTGGACACGCAGTTTCGTGCTGAAAGCAAGTGTACCGAAATCGAATGCGTAGCGGATACCGTTGTAGCTTGGATCAGGCTCCGTAAAAGTCGGAAATTTCGGTGAATTCCAATCAAACCGGCCTCCGTCAACAATCAATCCACCTATGGAAGTACCGTGACCGCCGATCCATTTTGTCGCACTGTGGACGACAATATCCGCACCAAGTGTTATTGGCTTGCTTAAAATTGGTGTAGCGAACGTACTGTCGACAATGAGCGGAATTCCCGCATCATGCGCCACCTCCGCCACTGCTTCCACGTCGAGTACATGCAGACTCGGATTTCCGATGATTTCCGCGAAAACAGCTTTGGTTTTATCTGTGATTGCCGCACGGAATGCTTCCGGATCAGTTGGATCGACGAATTTGACAGTGATTCCATAGCGTGGAAGTGTTGTTTGGAAAAGGTTGTACGTTCCTCCATACAAGTTGGTTGCCGCCACGATTTCATCTCCAGCGCCTGCCAGATTGAGAATGCTGTAGCTGATTGCTGCCATGCCAGATGCAACACCGACTGCTGCGACACCATCTTCCAGCAATGCAATCCGTTTTTCCAAAACATCCACGGTAGGGTTGCCGATTCGGGAATAGATATTTCCTGGCTCATCCAGCGCGAATAGACGCTCTGCGTGATCTGTATCATGGAACAAGTAAGAAGTTGTTTGGTAAAGTGGCACCGCTCTTGAACCTGTCGTCGGATCTGGTGCTTGCCCGCCATGCAATGCTAGTGTTTCTGCTTTGTATACTTGATTTGTCATTTTGTCATTCCTCCAGTTTATATAATGAAAAAGCAGCCTCCGGTAAGAAGCTGCTGCATATGCACAAAACTCCTTATCTCCCAAACTTTCTGTTTGCTGGATGTAGCACCTTAAAAGCAATTGCCGCTTACAGGTTGCCGGGTTTCATCGGGCCAGTCCCTCCACCTCTCTTGATAAGTCAATATGAAATTTTCATTGGCTGCTCCAGAACATCACGGATATGGTGTCCCCACTTCTCAAACTCCAGCAGAAAACCATCATGTCCATAGATTGTATCCACATCTACGTGCCGGGCACTCGGCACTGCCGCTGCAAAACGCTTTATCTCTTCCGGCGGAAACAGCAGATCTCTCGAAAATCCGAATGTCAGCACAATTGCCTTTATTTTTTGGGCAGCTGCCTGCCATCCACCTCTTTCCCTGCCGATATCGTGACTGTTCATCGCTTGTAATAAGGTCATATAGCAATTGGCATCAAAGCGAGCAACAAGTTTTTCCCCTTGATAATTCAAGTACGACTCCACCTCATAAGCTGCATCATCTTTTCCGGAGGCAGCTCGGCGGAAACGTTCATTATATTGATGATCGGAACGGTAAGTAAGCATCCCTACCATCCGCGCTAGGCCGAGACCAGCTGCAGGTAATCTGTCTGCAGTATAGTATCCATCGTTCCAGTTTGGATCGGAGGTAATGGCTGTCTTAGCCAAATGATTATACGCAATCGCATAATCACTCACAAAGGGGGTTGCTGCGAGCGGAATCAGCACATCCATAAAATCAGGATACATAACCCCCCATTCCATAACTTGCATTCCTCCCAATGATCCGCCGATCACCGCCTTTAAATGAGAGATTTCTAGTTTCTCCAATGCAAGACGTTGAACCGAAACCATGTCCCGAATCGTTATTTCCGGAAAAGCTGCTGCATACCTGTCACCTGAAACTGGATTCATCGACAGGGCACTTGTTGTCCCATTGCATCCGCCCAGTACATTGAATGTCATGACTTGATATCGGTCGGTATCGATGTAACCTTCCGGCTGCAGCAACCCATTCCACCATCCAGGTGCTGTATCCGTTCCGATTGCAAACTGATCACCTGTCAATGCATGACAGACAAGCACCATTTCTCGCGAGGCGGGTCCGCTTCTTTCATAGGTCACCTCGACATTTGATAAGATATCGCCTGATTCAAGCTCGAAATCCCCGATGAGAAGTTTGCCAGTTTGGTATGACTGTTGTAAATTCATGTTCCGTAAGCTTCCTCCCCTCAACTAAAAAAACCACCCTGAGAGGACAGGGTGGCAATATGTACCGACATGTCTCTCTCATCTCTAAAGCGCTATACGCACTTTCAGGAATTAGCACCTTAAAAGCATTGCTGCTTGCAGGTTGCCGGGCATCATCGGGCCAGTCCCTCCGCCTCTCTTGATAAGAGCTTGCTATTTATTTGTTAACAGGATTGTAGCATGGGGTAAATTATGAGTCAACTATAAATTCTGAAATTTCCATTTATGCTGTGATTATCCCTAGAAATTTGGACGCCCCGCATCAGCTAATGCCAATGCGGGGCTAAAATGTAACTTTTCTATTGTGAGTTGAGGATACCTAATACATCCTCATGCCGCGGTACTTGTTCCACATGGTAGTTTTCACTTATACGATGCAATCCCTACCTCTATTGCATCCTCACGGCTCCTTGGCCGTTCCAGTCTGAATAAGTACTTCTAATTAAAACTATAGCAGAATGCCATTGATCTTCGATAAAGTTACTCAAACATCGAAGACGTTAACTATCTTATCACGCTTTACAGTTATTGTCAAACTTCCGATGTAGTACTTCTCCGCAGCTATCTATCTATTCCCGTTATAAAGTGGTGCAAACCACCCCAAAATTCCCATCCTTCTAAAACTCGGTCCCGTTTTAGTAACGCTTTATAACAAAGAAGCTCAAAAACACTTACAATTTTTGGTCAGAAATATTCACGTAAGATAACCTGACAACTTTGTTACATTTTTTTGTCTGGCACTTATAATGAAAAAAGATTTAAATTTTCAAACAATGAAGAAACACACAGGGGGTAGAGAAAATGGATATGACTAATACGGTATTCATGTTTGTCGCAACCGTCTTGGTATGGTTGATGACACCAGCACTCGCACTCTTCTACGGCGGGTTGGTAAGAAGTAAAAATGTGCTTAGCACAGCAATGCACAGTTTCACGACGATGGCGATTGTGTCGATCATCTGGATCATCGTCGGCTTTTCGCTGGCGTTCTCACCAGGTAACGGAATTATTGGCGGATTGGATTTTTTCGGGCTGCATAATGTCGGCTTCGAACCGAATGAAGGGCACACCATTCCATTCAATTTATTCATGATGTTCCAAATGACATTCGCGATCCTGACAACTGCCATCGTGTCTGGTGCTTATGCAGAACGTATTCGTTTTCCAGCATTCATTCTTTTTACGGTTCTATGGGTCCTCATCGTCTATTCCCCGCTTGCACATTGGGTATGGGGCGGTGGCTGGATTGCGGAAATGGGCGCACTTGATTTTGCAGGCGGTAACGTTGTCCATATTTCCTCCGGTCTTGCAGGGTTGGTCGTTGCGATTGTCATCGGCAAACGTAAAAATGCTGGCACCACTGCACCGCATAACTTGATTTTCACCTTGATCGGCGGCGCGCTGCTTTGGTTCGGCTGGTTTGGATTCAATGTCGGCAGTGAACTTGCTTTCGATGATGTCGCAATGTATGCCTTTATCAACACGAATACCGCAGCTGCAGCTGGTGTACTTGGCTGGATGATCATCGAATGGGTGGTCAACAAAAAACCCACATTACTGGGCGCTGTATCCGGTGCGATTGCGGGCCTTGTCGCCATCACCCCCGCTGCTGGCTTCGTCTCCCCGCTTTCCAGTATTCCGATCGGCTTGATTGGCGGCATCGTCTGCTTCTGGGGTGTCGGTTGGCTGAAGCAGAAGCTAGGTTACGATGATGCACTTGACGCCTTTGGACTGCATGCAGTGGGCGGTACCTGGGGCGGCATCGCAACCGGCTTGTTTGCAAGTGACTCCATTAACGCAATTGTCGAACACAACGGTCTTTTCTACGGCGGCGGTATTGATCTATTATGGAGACAGGTAGTAGCCATCATTGCAACATTTGCCTTTGTCGGCATTGTGACATTCATCCTGATTACAATCGTTAACCTCATCTTCAAGGCACGTGCAACCGATGAAGAAGAAGCAAAAGGTCTGGATCTGACGATGCACGGCGAACGCGCCTATCAGGATTAATCTAAAGGAGGAACGGTATATGAGTGACATGTTCAAGGTTGAGATTATCACAAGGAGCTCAGCGGATCTTGAAGCTTTCAAAATGAAAATGGCAGAAATCGGGGTATCCGGCATGACCTTCTCCCATGTGCAAGGCTGCGGCCTGGAGGAAGGCTATACCGAGTTATATCGAGGCGTAAAGAAAGTCCAGAACGTGTTCGATAGGCTGAAAGTGGAAATCGTCGTCAGCTCTGTTCCCGTCGATGACGTCACCAAAGCTGCCGCCAGCATACTCCATACCGGCAAAGCAGGCGATGGAAAGATATTCGTCTATCCGATTCAGCAAACGATTGATATCAATACAGGAAAACAAGGTCCGGCTGCCTTGTGACAGAAGCGCCACTTTATCGTGGTGCTTTTTCTATGTAAAAAGCCAGCCTGTAACAGGCTGGCTAGGAGAAGAACGTGAGTAGACAAGTAACACTGAGATATTTGTTTGCATAGGATGTTGCGGAAGGCTGTAGAGCAATCCCGCCTTTAGCTGGAAGCACTGGCGGGAGGGCTCCTGCGCTATTTTATTCTAGATGATAGATTTTGGCAGTGCCTGGATCATTATGATAGGAATTGCGATCATCATCTACAAGCTTTTTCAGTCTCTTCAGAGCACTCTCGAATTCATGTTCCGACAACTTGTTCGTCGCGCGCAGCGAGCAGAGCATCGCATATGCAATCGGCATTGTATTCACTTCCATGATGATATCCACATCGGCGTTACCGCTATGGGCAACACTGGATTTTGTACTGTAACCAGTGCTTTTGAATGGATTTTCATATTTTCTCAGATTACTCATTGTTCTTCTCCTTTCTTTAATTATCTACCGTATTTTTTGCGTTTGCCGTGGCCGTTGTGGCCGCCGTTATCGTCGTCATCTTCGCTATCTTGCTCACTGTCTACTTTGGACTTAGCGTTGACGTAAGAGTTACCGCTTTTGTAAACTTCCGCATAGTTGTAGTTGAAGTTGTAGTTTTTGGATTTGCTTTCACTATCACTTTCACTTTCGGACTTCACATGATTTTCCCATTCAAAACCTTCATCGCGATGTTTATCGTAGCTCATAGACTGATTTCCTCCTTCATATTTGTTCTTCTTGTCGTGTCTTTCTCCCATCTGCCTTACCTCCTTCGTTTTGTATTTGTCTTACAGTTATAAGCTATGCTCCGAAAAGGATTGTGTATGGTCAAAGTGTCCGGGGGCAAACATGGAATTTGATGATATAGTGAAAGGAGGAGGTGTTCAGGATGCTATTCGATTTTCAATCCTGCGCTGATGGCGTGTTGGTGCGGCCGCTGCGCAAAGGAGATTATTCCAAATGGTTCAGCGGCTTCAGCAGACGCAAGCTGTCACAGCATACCCATGATTCAGGTCTGCTTGATATGACCGTATGTACAGACTCTTGGTTTTCCGATTTAGTGGACAAGCATCAGCGGTTGGCGGCCGAAGACAAAGCATATGTTTTCGCTGTCTTCAAGGAAGCGGATGGTTCCCATCTTGGCATGATCGATTTTTCCACCTTGGCGCGAGATGACTTTCAATGGGGAAGGATCGGCTATACAATTCATAATCAGTACTGGGGAAATGGCTATGGCAAGGCTGCTGTACGTATGGCATTGGATATCGGAGCATCCAAGCTCCATTATCAGCGAATCGAAGCACATATCAATTTGGATAACCCGCAATCAATCGCCCTAGCCAAAAGTGTCGGTATGCGTTTTGAATGCATACGCAAAGGTTTTATTTTTGAAAACGGTCAGTGGACAGATCACCTTGTTTTCGTTCATACGGCACAAAAATGACGGGCTTCTGCTGAAGCCCGCCGAAACTTTATCTATTTTCCTCTTCATATTCCCTTGTCAGGTTCCGTGCTCCTTCCGGCATTTCATCATGCCGCTCATAGGTGCCGCCATCCAATTCTTCATATACAGCTTGCCGCTCCTCTCCATTTGCATCATCATAACGGATTTGAACATAACCGCCATCTGCATATACATAGAAATTTGCATTCTTTCGTTTCAGCTCTACTTCTCCTTGATCAGAAAGATGCTGATTCTCCAGATCGATTACCTGTTCGATTTCCGAATCGTACTGAGATCCTAATGGCCTCAATGCCAGGAATAGCAGTATAAATATGATTGGGATGATGATCAGCAGCTTTTTCTTCTTATTCATGGTTTGACCTCCAACAGCGTTTTACTATTCCTTAGCCTGAATGGGGCTTTTTTAAACTATTTGTCCGGCGGAGGTTTTCTTGAGAAGAGTGTATTATACAGACCAGTGCTGGCCAGCCCGGCTATTCCGCCTGCCCAAAGCCGGGCAGCAAGCTCAAAATCTGTAAACGGGTAAGCAGCGGCGCCCAGGAGTGCACCGACAACGACACTAAGGATAGCATGATAAGGCACAAGTCGGGGAAAGCTCCGTTTCAGCAGTTCCATCATCGCAGTCACTATCGGAGCGAGGATCGTCGCAAATACAAGCACTTGATACATTGTTTCATTTTGAATCGGATCCATGCGTCACACCTCCTTCTCATAGTGCATACTATGCGGACAAGAAGGGAAGTGCATTTGATATTGACCCACCAGAAAAAGACGTACAAGCTGTACCTGTACGTCAGACTGTTCACATCATCGATTTTGGCGGCATCGTATCATGATACAGGAACGGGGCCGGTTTGAGTTTAGGCGCTCCCGCAAACGGTTCAGGCTCAGCCACATAATTGAATTGACCTCTGCCATCCATACTCGGTCCGCTTGCCCAACGGCCTTTTGAGCTGGCATCCCCGCGCGAGAAGTTAAATAATGTATATGCTACTTCTCCCTTTTCAAGTTTCCTCGGGAATGTTGTCGGTACCACGATGTCCCCTTCTCTTTCCTCCAATTCCTTGATGGCAGCAACCCACTGATTCTGATGCATGGTATCACGCGCTATCAAGAAAGAAAGCATATCACGTACACCCGGATCATCTGTCATTCCATACAAGCGTGTCACTTGCAGGCGCCCTTGGGACTCGGCATTCAAGTTGGCCCGGAAGTCCGCAAGAAGATTCCCGCTGGAGATAATGTATTTGGCATTCCATGGATAACCTGCTGCGTCCGCTGCCATAGCTCCAAGACCTGCTACGATTCCATGCTGAGGATTCGTTCCACCCAAGATGGCATTCAATGCCGGATCCGTTTCATATGCATTTTTTTGATCCTCAAAAGGGGCATCATCCAACAATCTCGCGATCATGGTTGCAAGCATTTCAACATGTGCGATTTCTTCCGTGCCAGTATCAAAGAGGAGATCTCTATATTTATCATTAGATCTTGTGTTCATCCCTTGCATCAAATATTGCATCATAACACTGATTTCACCATACTGCCCGCCTAACACTTCCTGCAGTTGCCTGGCAAATACGGGATCCGGCTTAGATGGCTTGGCATGATATTGTAATTCTTTGATGTGATAAAACATGTTTCATCCATCCTTTCGATTTTATCCAACGCAGAATTATATGAACATCGAAAGGAAAGTATGCCTAAGCTATCTGCAAGGGCGGTATTCAATTTTCCAATACTGATTCCTTCAGCTTTTTACCTTTCCATTTAAAAGTTATCACCAGACCGAAAAGCAAAATTACGGCAGAGAACAAATACGGATAATGAATATCGATATCGAAAAGTATTCCTCCCAGCGCCGGACCGATTATATTGCCCAAGCTTGTATAAGTTGAATTCATGCCAGCTACAAATCCTTGCTCCTTACCTGCAGTTCTGGAGAGGAATGTTGTCAAGGCAGGACGCAATAAATCAAATGCCAGGAAAATGAAGCAGGTTACGGCTAACACTGCGACAAAGCTGGAAATCAATGTCGATGCGATCGCTAAAATACCGCCTATTATCAAACATGATTGTATCAGCATCTTCTCACCCATCAGATCGACCATTTTCCCAAATAACAGTACCTGTACAATGACACCGAAAATCGAACTGATCGTTATAATCATCGCTATATCCTTTGGTGTAAAGCCGAACTTATGATCGGAAAACAAACTGAATACCGTTTCATAGGCAGATAATCCAAAAGCGAGTACAAATACAATGAAAAACGCAATGAAGTAAATGGGGTGCAATGATTTTTTCAAGTCACCGACAAAACTGGTCCTTTTTTTATTTTCTGCGATTTCAGCTAGCTGTTCCTTGGACAGAGGTTCTTTCAGTATGAAAATAGATAGGAAGCAGGCTAAAAAGGCAATGACCGCAGCAACATAAAAAGGCATGCGAATACCATATTCAGCAATATAACCACCAAGACCTGGCCCGATGATAAAACCTGTGCTAATTGCAGCGGAAATATATCCCATTGCTTTCGGTCGTTCTTTATTCGTAGTGATATCGGCTACATATGCTGTAACACCAGGCATGATGAAAGAAGCACTGATGCCTCCCAGAATCCTTGAGAGATAAAGCAGCCAAACATGCGTCGATAAACCGAAAAGCAGCTCAGAAACAGCGAAAAGAAACAACCCCGCTGTAATAAGCTTCTTTCTTCCGTAACGATCCACCCATCGGCCGGCGAACGGAGACATAATTAATTGCGCACCAGCAAAGGCAGCGACAAGGTACCCCATCGTCTTGCCTGATAAGTGCATGATATCCATAAAGGACGGCATAACTGGAATGATTAGACCCATCCCTAAAAAGGCGATGAACAAATTACTTAATAAAATTATCAATACCGACTTTTGTTCTTTTATTGACTTCTTCAAAATTCATTTCTCCTTCTGCAGGGGAACTACAGCTAGAGCATATTAGACATGTATGCTTTTCAGTCAGCATCATTCACCAAAAGTTAAGTTTACTTAATCAATATATTTTTTATTATAATTGTTTCCCTTACTTTGTAAAGCCATCAAAGGAATTAAAAAAATAAAACAGCAAGGATGGCAAACTGCCTTATCCTTGCTGATCGTGCCTCGGTTCTGTTTATCTTTAACCCGCTATACTATTGATAAACTAGAGTTGTTATATTACGCCATTTTGTTTCAACGTCTCTATCTCCACAAGGGAATAACCTAAGCCCTCCAAAATTTCTTCATTATGCTCCCCCAAATCCGGTGCAATCGACCGGATACTGCCTGGTGTCTTCTCAAATTTGGGAACAATACCGGGTACTTTGATGGCTCCAAGCCGAGGATGCTGCACTTCTACAATGTTTTCACGTGCCTGATAGTGCTCATTTGCAAATATATCAGCTATGCTGAGCACCGGACTGATTGGCACACCGAATTCATCCAGCTTTTTCAATAACGCTTCCCGCGGATGATTGCTGATCCAATCGGCAACAATTTGATTGATTGCTTCATTATTTTCCAGTCGGCTTGCGTTCGTATGGAAATGCGGGTCTGTCAGTAAATCAGCGCGGTTCATTGCAGCTGCCAGGCGATTGAAGGTTGTATCAGTGCTCGTAACCAGCACGACCCAATGCTCATCCTTCGTTTTGAAGGTTCCGGAGGGGGACGAATGTCCTGCTAAACCAGGGGAACGTTCACGAATTTTTCCGAGCTGATCGTATTCGGCCACGAGAAATTCCATCATGCGAAAAACCGACTCATAAAGTGCGACATCTATCATCTGCCCAGCCCCGGATGTATTTGTATCACGGTGATACAGCGCTGTAACAGCGGCAAAGGCCACATAGATTCCGCAAATATAATCCGTTAAGGAAAATGGCGGACTGACCGGGTGCCGGTCGGTGAATCCTTGTAAATACGTGTAGCCGCTGAATGCTGTGGCAGGGGTCCCGAAGCCGGCCTTTTCCCGGTATGGTCCAGTCTGCCCATAGCCAGAAACACGAATCATGATTAAATCTGGATTGATTTCTTTTAAGACATCATAGCCGACGCTCCATTTTTCCAGTGTCCCAGGGCGGAAATTCTCGATGAGGATATCATGCGTCGCAGCAAGCTTTTTCATAATTTCCACACCTGCTGCTTTATGCAAATCCAGCGTCAATGATTTTTTATTCCGTGACAAACCGGGCCAGCGTAATGGCTCATCACCCTTGAATGGACCGACACTTCTTGACGTATCTCCTCTTCCTGGAATTTCAACTTTTGTAACTTCCGCACCAAAATCCCCGAGCAATGCAGTTCCGAATGGTGCTGCGATCATGGTGGAAACGTCCAGCACTTTCACACCCTCTAAAGGTGTTGGCATGATCTTCTCCTCCCTTCTTAAGGAATGCTCACATGTGACTTATCGTCATCAGGAGAATATATATCATTGATATTCCACTTTCCGTCTGTCGGAACTGGCTCATTTTTCATCGCTACATCGATTACTACCGGTTCATTTGCGGCAATTGCTTCTTTCAGCACACCTTTGAATTGTGCAGCGGATTCTATTTTGATTCCTTTGATGCCATATCCTTTGGCGATGGCAGCAAAATCCGGTGTATAACTTTCGCCATCTGCCTGGAATCGTGTGCCATAGGTTGTATCGTAATGTGCCATTTCCAGACCAGCGATAGTACCAAACGCACTATTATTCATGACAACCCAAACAACCGGGATATTTTCTTCTTTTGCTGTGGCGAGCACAGACGGATTTTGTCCGAATCCGCCATCACCAATCAACGACACCACCACTTTGTCCGGTGCGGCTATTTTTGCCCCGATTGCTGCAGAACTGCCGAAGCCCATTGTAGCAAAACCACCCGGTGTCAAAATGGATCCTGGTGTGTAAATAGGGAACTGCTGCCCAACGCCATTTTTATTCCAGCCTACATCCGTTGTAAGATATGCATCCCGCGGCAGGACATCACGCACCTCAGCCAAGATACGCTCTGGTTTCATCGGGAAGGAAGTGCTGCTCACATTTTTAGAAATGCTCTCCCGAAGTGATTGGCGATAGTTTACGATTGCTTCTCTTAATTGCTCGTTTCGGTCAATACCATCTGGATACAACCGCTTTGCCACACGATTCAATGTGATGAAGGCTTTTTTCAAGTCAGCAACTGCGCCAATTTCAGCAGGATAATTGCGTCCAATCTCGTTTGGGTCGATATCGATATGAATCAATTTTGTTTTCGGGAAATCGAAAGTTACGTTATCATACCAAGAGCTTGAATCGGCTTCTGAAAAACGCGTACCCGCTCCGAAAAGATAATCAGCATTTTTCGTTTGCTCATTGATGAATTTTGTTCCCCAAAAGCCAGTCATGCCAAGTGCCAACTCATGATCATCAGGCAATGCTCCTTTTCCCATCAAGGAATGGGCGACCGGAATATTCAGATGCTCGGCAAATTCCCGCAGCTCGCGCGTGGCATCAGCCAATACGACACCGCCACCGGCATACAGAACCGGACGCTCTGCTTTTGCCAGTTTCTCTACGATGCATGCTGCCGTTTCTTCATCCAATGAAGGTTTTTCCACCACCTGGATATGATGATCCAACAGTCTGAAAGCCTCTTCCTCGATTTTCGTCGAGAATATATCCATCGGCACCGAAATAAGGACAGGGCCTGGGCGGCCGCTTTCTGCCAGCTGGAATGCTTTTTGAAGGATTTCTGGAAAAAGCTCTGCCTGATCAACGCGCCATGCTCGTTTGACGAACGGACGGTAAATTTCATATTGAGCGCCGTCAGCGTGCATATTCACTTCCTGGTGAGGATGCTTCCCGTAGTAGTAACTTGGTACGTCGCCTGCAATGACTACCATAGGTATCGAATCCAAAGCCGCATTGGCAACACCGGTTGCGGCATTCGTCAAACCGGGCCCTAAATGACTCAGTACTACTGCTGCCTTTTTTGTCACCCTGGCGTACCCATCCGCTGCATGTGCCGCGATTTGCTCATGGCGCACATTGATGAATTTGATCGAGCTTTTTTCCAATTCAGCCAGCACTGCGATATTGGTATGGCCGCACAAACCGAAGATATGCTTTACACCGCGGGATTCCAGGTATTTGACTAACTGCGCCGAAATCAGTTTTTTCATGATAAAGTACCCTCCTAGCTCTTTGTGTCCTGCTCACAGGAGATCCTGCAGCACGATCATCTTCATTTCCGTCATTTCTTCTGCAGCAAATCGTGGACCTTCCCTGCCGATGCCGCTATCCTTTAAACCGCCATACGGCCAATGATCAAGACGAAAATTCGACGAACCATTGACGACTACGCCGCCGACTTCCAGTTCTCTTGCAGCCTTGCGGATGACTTCCAGTGAGTTTGAAAAAATGCCCGCTTGCAGCCCGAATTCCGAATCGTTCACATCTTTGATTGCTTCATCCAAATCGGCATACGGCAGTACACTGACAACGGGACCGAAAACTTCCTGGCACACGACCTTGCTTCGTTTTTTTGGTTTCAGCAATATTGCCGGATCGATGGAAGCGCCGACTGCATTTCCGCCGTGGATGAGTTCTGCTCCTTCCGCCACGGCTTCATCGATCCACTGTTTGACCCGCTCTGCTGTCTGCCTGTTCACGACACACCCGACATCCGTACGTTCATCTTCCGGATTGCCGACAATGAGCGCTGCCGTGAAATGCTTTAACTTCTCGACAAATGGGAGAAAGATTTGCTCGTGGACATAAATGCGCTGGACAGAAATGCAGCTTTGACCGGCATTACTAAACCCTGTTTTTGCACAAATGGCAGCCGCCCGCTCTACATCGGCATCCTGATGCACTATGGTTCCTGCATTGCCTCCGAGTTCCAGCAGCACCTTTTTCATCCCGGCAGTCTGGCTGATTTGCCTGCCACCTGGAACGCCTCCGGTGAATGAAACAAGATTCACTCGATCATCCTGCACGATTTGTTCACCTATTTCCTTTCCGCCCAAGACCATATGAATTGCTTGGACGGGCATCCCGGCTTCCAGCAGCAATTCCACAAGTGCTGTCGCGATCAAAGGCGCTTGCGGTGCTGGTTTCAATAAGGTGACATTTCCAGCGGCAAAACTCGGACCAATTTTATGACAAATCAAATTCAGCGGCGCATTAAATGGGGTAATTGCTGCAACCACTCCTACTGGGATGCGGAATGTCAACGCCATGGAGGAAGTCCCACGGTCTGATGCCCCTCCCGGCAATGTTTCCCCAAACAGCCGTTTTGCTTCCTCGGCTGACAGCAGCAATGTTTCAATCGAGCGGGCAACCTCATCACGCGTATTTTTCAGCGCCTTGCCCACTTCTTTTGCAATCAGAATCGCAAATTCTTCCTTGCGTTCCTCCAGCAGGACTGCTGCCCGATACAGCACCTTTGCCCGGAAAGCAGGTGAAAGATTTGAAATCTTTTTCTTATGGAGACGTGCTGCTTCCAACGCTTGGGCAACCTCATTTTTGTCCGCCTTGAATTGGACACCAACTGTTTCACCTTGATAGGGACCTATCACTGGCATAGGCTCGCGATTATCCTCCAACCAAATCCCATTCACGAATGGCCGGGCCTTTCGCATTTGCTCTCACTCCTTTTGCGCGTCATTCGGGATAACACCTGTATATCGGACAAGCTTCTCATCATTTGGACAAGGGCCCTTGATCAACGTTCCTTGCATCAACTCCTCGTATGCATGGGCGACTATCCCCATTCCTCGTGACAGGGAGAAGATACCTTTTGCTGCTTCTGCCGGAATACCGATTTCACACTGGATGGCTGCAGAAATACCATCAACATTTACCGTAAACTCTCGTTTCTTCACTGCTGACATGGATTGCCGATAGTCCTCAAGAATTGCCAGATATTCTCCGCTTATTTCGCCGCTATCAATCACTTTCTGTGACAAATCATACAGCCTGCTCACACGCGGGTCCTTGTCATGCAGCTGATGACCAAAACCTGGCAGCTTCTTTCCTGCCGACAGGAACTGCTGGACGTTTTCCGCTACAGCATTTGTATTGGAAGACAATTCCGCTTTCGTTGTATACAAGAGGTTCATTGCGCCTTCCACAGCTCCGCCATGAATATCCCCCAACATATTGATGCCAGTGGCAATAGCCGAATTAAAGCTCACACCGCATGTTGCTGCCATTCTCGCTGCCGCTATCGATGGGGCACGCGGGCCATGGTCGGCACCGGCTACGAGCACACTTTCAAACAATTTGGCTTGCTGGTCGGTCAATTCCTTACCTGTCAGCAGAAAATACAGCATTTGGCTGTAGGTAACATTTCCGATCAAATCTTCTACTTCTTTCCCGCGAAGGATGATTTGATTTTTCTTGATGTCGCTGATCTCCGTTTCCCACCAAGCTCCGCCATTTTTGTAATGCTCCAATGCACTTCGTCTGCTCATGTTTTCACCTCGTATTCTTGTACACTAGTATATGTTCACATCATCCAGATTCAGACTGATATATTCCTTTGCCGACTGTAAACACCTTTTGACGTACTCTTCAAAACCCAGCCTCTCTGAGCGCTGCAAATGCGGTATCTCTAAAGAATAGGGCACTTTTGGAATCTCTTGTAATATCTCTTTGATCGGAATACCACCCTCGCCGATGTAAAGACGCTCCTCCCGCATGATCTTTATCATCTTTTCTTTCGTTCTTGGGATTTCTTTCACTGCATCACATAAGTGAAACATATGGAACCATTCAGCAGGTATTCCTTTGAGATCGCTTACATTTTCTTTCGAACGGTGGAAATGATGCGCATCGATCATGAGCCCGGCATTTTCTTGAGCTGCAATGTGCAGCATGCTGACAGCCTGTTTCAATGTCGCAACGGATGCAACAGGAACGAATTCCAATTCTATCGTTAATTGATACATTCTAGCCAATTCACATAATTCGATGAAACGTTCGTTTGCAAAAACAGCATCATCTGTCCATACGCTGCACAGCACATGCCGTGCCCCTAATTCTGCACCGACTTCAAAGGCTGGTTCGTATTGTTTTGTGTTCATGCCATCCACTATTCTTGCTAGCTCGATATCCAGTACTTGGAGTCCGGTTTCCCAAAGTGCCGCTTTTGTTTGTCTCAGCATTTGCCTGTTAGCAGCTAAGTCATAATCAGGTTCATCTCTCAATCCCATACAAATCGGTCTGATGCTTACAAAATCAAAGCCTGCCCTGGCTGCGATATAAGTGAGGGCTGGAGGAGGACATGCCAATGCTGTCAGATGCGCCAACGAAAATTGATCCTTCAACATGAATCAACCTTTCTGTTTGATCATTCTTCTGAGCAAAATCCGCCATGTATTTTCTGTCTGATGCTACCCACCCAATAAGAGCAGCGCTATTTCCGGAATGAGGATGATAAGAATCAGTGCGAGGAGCATGATTGCGATATAAGGGACGATGGCTTTTGAGATTTTCATGATCGACAAGCCGGATATTTCGCTTGCAACAAATAAATTGACGCCGATAGGTGGTGTGATGAAGCCGATGACCAGTGTCAGGATGATGATTATCCCATAATGTACCGGATCGAATCCGAGCTCGATTCCAACCGGCATCAACAGCGGTGTGAAAATAATGATTGCTGCCGTTGTATCCATCACCATTCCGACAAAAAGCAGCAAGATCACAATTAGGGACATCAGAATAACAGGATTGTCGGAAATCGACAGCATTCCGTCGGCAATTTTAGCAGGCATTTGTTCAATGATCATGATTTTCCCGAATGCTGTAGCAGCCCCGATAATCAGCATGATCGTCGCCGTCATCAACGCTGCATTCCGGCATACTTCATACAAGTCTTTAAGCTTCAATTCTTTATACAGCAGCACGCCCGCTATCAAACCGTACACAACTGCGACAACCGCCGCTTCTGTCGGTGTAAAGAAACCACCATAAATCCCACCTAAGATGATCACGGGTACAATCAGTGCCCATTTGGCATCCCAGACAGCTCGTAGCAAGCGCATGAATGAAAATGCTTCCCCGGTTCCGCTGTATCCTTTCTTCCTGGCATAAAAATAAACATAGATAAGCATTAGCAAAGCAATCAAAAGACCTGGCAGTATGCCAGCTATAAAAAGATCACCCACCGCAGTCCCGCTTGCTACGCCGTATATAATCATTGGAATACTCGGAGGCACAATCACGCCTAATGTTCCAGCAGCCGCGACTATGCCAGCGGCAAACTGCTTACTATAACCTATCTGAACCATGGCAGGAATCATGATTCCCCCGACGGCGGCAACAGTAGCTGGTCCAGAACCTGATATGGCAGCAAAGAAAAAACAGGTAATAATCGTTGTCATCGCAAATCCGCCTGCTATATTCCCAACGACCGATTCTGCTACCTTGATCAATCGTTTGGAAAGCCCACCCTTACCCATGATCTCTCCAGCCAATATAAAGAATGGCACGGCCATGATAGGGAAGGAATCAACCGAAGTGACTAATCCTTGGGCTAAAAATTCCAGCGGCATATCTTGCGCGTATAAAAGCGTAGCAATGGATGACAAAGCTAGCGCAATACCGATCGGGACGCTTAATAACAGCAAGAGACCAAAGCTGCCAAACATAATGACTGCAGACATTTCTCACTCTCCCAATATCATATTTCCAGCATTAGAATGTAGATGTTTGCTCTTCATCGGACAGCTTTTCCCCGCTGCGGAGCAGATGGAATTGTTGCAGCAGCTGCTGTATGATTCGCCAGGATGTCAGCAGCATACTGACAGGTGCTGCCATATATACCAACCCCATATTTATTTGCAAAGCCGGAGAACTCTGCCCCCACAGATAAATCTGGGTACTGATTTTACCGCCATAAATCAATAGCATCACTGCGAATGATAAGAACAGCAAATTCACAATGATATGGAGGATGACTCGCTGCTTTCCCTTCAGCAATATATAGATTGCATCAATGCTTATATGCCGCTGCTTTTTCACTCCGTAGCTTATCCCGATAAAAACAAGCCATATAAAGCAGTAACGAGCTAATTCTTCCGACCAGCCAATAGACGATCCCAAGATAAAACGCATGATGATTTGTGCAGAAATGACGACGACCATCACAGACAGTAAACAAACCATCATGCATTCCTCAACGTATCGATTCAACCATCGAATAGGCTTCACAATGACCTCCCCCAGTCCGTCAATTGGTTTCTACCTCTATTTGTTTCAACCATTCATCTCCATACTTCGCTATATATTTTTCGCGAACCGGCCTGGTTGCTTCCCGGAAACGCTCCAGCTCTTCCTCACTTAGTTCTGTAATCTTCATCCCCTTCTCTTCTACAATCGCGTAACTATCCTCGACTTCCTCCCGATTCATTTGCCGCTGCTTCTTTTGCACTTCATCCGCAACACGTTCCACTGCCTTTTGTTCTTCTTTCGTCAGTGATTCCCAGAAAGGCTTACTCACCATGAAAGGACTCGCATTGTAAATATGATTGGTGACAGTCAAATGATCCTGCACCTCATAAAAATGACTGTTCACCACATTTCCCACCGGATTCTCCTGGGCATCGACAGTACCTTGCTCCAGCCCGATATACAATTCACCGTAATTCATCGGCGTCGGATTGGCGCCCAGTTCACGCCAAAGTTCCATATGCCATTCATTTTCCAACGTCCGGATATCGATTCCTTTGACGTCATCTACCGTTTTGATTTCACGTACATTATTGCTGAGCATCCGAAACCCATTTTCCCAATAATTCAAACCAACTACGTTCTGTTTGTCTAATTCCGCCAATAAACGCTCGCCCACTTCACCATCTAAAACGCGGTAAGCTTCTTCCTCGTCAGCAAACAAAAATGGCAGTTCGAAAACGTTAAATTCATCAGCAAACTGTGCGACCGGCCCTGTCGACATCGATGCCCCTTGGATCGTGTTCAGCTGCATTCCTTCAAAGACTTCTCTGTCCCCTCCGATAACACTGTTTGTATAAACTTCTACATCAATGCTGCCAGCCGTTTCTTCTTCCAATCTTTCTTCAAATAAATACAGTGCTTTACTCAAGGAACGATCATCCGGCGTAGCGTTTGCAAGTCGCATGACTTTCACTTCTTTTTCTGCTGAAGGAGCATTGTTGCAAGCGCTTACAAATAACATCATGCCAATCAATGATAAAAACAGAAACAATTGTTTCATCCAACCCCCACTTTCCCCTGAATGGAACGATTGTGCTTATTCACTCATAATCTCTTGAAGTTTGACACTTCTCTTCTCACGGATGGAAAGATTGATTGCCTCCAGTACTTCCAACGTTCTTAAACCAGCTTCTCCTGGTATGCGCGGAACAATTCCCCCTTTCAATACATCTTCAAAGTGGGCTAATTCAGCAGCTATTGGATCTACAGTCTCAGCAGGCACGTATTGCTTTTCAACCAAAGGATGCTTCCAGCCGTATTCTTCCTCGCTGTATTGATAACAACGAAAACTCGGAAAAGCCAAACTCCCTTTTGTTCCGAAAAAGTAATAACAATCTTCATCATAAAAATGATAGATCGGGTTTTCTTTTAGGTTGAATTCATAAGACCAAGGAGATGGCACACCATCGGTCAAGAAATAGTGGATTACCGTCCCATTCTCTGCCTCCAAGATTGCCGTGACCGCATCCTCCACGTCGGCTGACCGAACCTTATTCTTTCCAACTGCGTAAACGTTTTCAATATTTAAGTCGGTAACATAGAGCAAGTTATCCAAATCATGAATGCCATTGATCAACAGCGGACCTCCGCCTGCTTTTACACGCCAGGCTTCTTTGTAATAATCACGGTCTTTGGCAAGGACCCAAACCATATTCACAGCGACCAAGTCCCCTATGACCTTACTTTCCAGCAAGTGCTTCAAATGATTGATCTTGGTTGAATAACGGCGATGATGTCCAACTAAAAGCTGCACTTGTTTTTCCCGGCAATAATCAATCATCTCCCGAGCGGCAGCGGTTGTGTCGGCAATCGGCTTTTCCACCAGACAATGCAAGCCTTTATCAGCACAGTATGTCACAGCTTCTTTGTGCAAGTGGTTTGGCAGGGTGATAATCACGCCATCCAGCGAACAGTTATCGATCAGTTCCTTATAATCCGCATATAAAGGGACATCAAGCTCCATTGCCCGTTCTTTTGCACCAGCGTTGTTTCCAGCTACCGCCACCAATGTAAGCCCAGCCGTTTTTTTTGCCTGCTGTGCCAATGTAAATCCATGGTTCAAACCCAACACTGCAATCTGCATCCTATTAGTCTCCTTTTGCACACTAGTATACAAGTCATCGAATAACACAAAGCTCATCTACTAAGCGTGAGCTTCAAAATACTCGGCATACTTCTCCATTATCTCGCCATAGTGACTGGCGGCTGTGTCGAGATGCTGATGAAGTCTTTGCACAACTCCTTCTGCGTCGTTATTTTGTATCAAGGTAATTAAATCTTCGTGATCACAAATGACACGATCCATTTCCCTCGTCTCAAAAAATTCCAAATAGCGGATCCGATTCACATGTCCCCGTACCTGACGTACGACAGCCCCTAAAGTCTGATTGCCGCATATTTCAAGGACTTTATCGTGAAAAACCTCATCATAGTGATAAAAAGTACCAACATCTTCACTTTTTGCCGCATCCCTTTGCTGGTCCATAATATGCATTAAATCAGCCTTATATCCACTGACCCTTACATCAGCTTGATTCCATTTGACAGCAGCATCCATAAAAGCGACAGCTTCCAGACTTTTTCTGACTTGAAACGCTTCCTGCACCTTTTTCTTCGAGATATGCTTCACCCGGTTTCCTTTTTGGGGAATGATCTGCAGGAACTCTTCCGAAGCAAGCATTTGAATCGCTTCCCTGACAGGCGTTCTGCTCAGCCCCAACTCATCGGCTATTGCACTTTCATAAATCATCTGCCCCGGTTTGTATTGTAATGTGATGATTTTATTGTATAGATGTTTATACACTTCATAAGCTAATGTCTTGCGCTGAACAGTGAACTTATTCATTTTGATCATCTCTTCATATTGGATTATATAAAGCGAAAACTGTACTAGTATACATGTAATGGATTGCGCCCCATGCTTCCACTGTATGCATTCGTCTTGGATTAATTCCGGATGACAAGCAAAAAAAATCCTGCAAAATAGTTTTGAGAGGATTATTCCAATTTGGGAGCCTTTGCTTAACAACATGCAATATGCTACCATCAAAATTAACGAAGGGTATTTCTGGTAAAGAAGGAGGTAGTTAAAAATCAAGTATTTAATCCCGCTGATATTTTTAGCTGGAATCTTGCCTTTGGTCGCTACAAACTTACCTGGATCCTTAGATGACTTATCAATACTCCTTTGGTCAATATCATTCTTCATGTTTATAATCGCCTTTTACATAGCACTGAACAGAGCAAAGAATAACCAAAAAAATGCACCGCACTAGAAGAAGTGCGGTGCATTTTTTTGGTTGTTCTTTTATTTTAGGACGCCAAATTCACCAGAAAAAGAGAATAAGAATTCATTCCGAATATACATTTTTCACTCCGTAACAACTTTTCCCTTTTTCAATCCAGTTAAAATAGTGACAAAGATGCTACAAATACTTAAGATGGTGCCCAGACCTGCGACAACGATTACCGGGACACTAGGAATCAATAAACCTGCGAGAATAAGACTTGAGAAAGCGAAGACGATAAAAGCTTGGTATATAGCAGAAACAATTTTGACCGCAATATGACTGAAGAAAGATAAAATGAAAGGCGGTAAAAACAACAATGCTATGATTCCAACATTCAACCAAATAACGGATGGCTCTTCGAACGAAACAGTATTCGGACCTGTTGGATTTGCAGCAGCTAAAAATAAAACAATAATGGCTAAAACAAAAAGTACAAACACAAAAGACAATCTCTTTACCATGGGAATTCTCCTTTAATATTTTTTGTATCCATATTGGAAATACTTCTACGGCTCATGCCAACGAGCAGCAATACATGGATGGATAGACAATGTACAAACCGTATATGTATCTACATGGCAATTTCTCATCTAAAGACGTTGTAGTTGAATACTGCATTTACCAGAAAATGAGAAGCACTATGATGTTGTACGCAGCTGTAATCGAAATGTTTCATTTTAACCAATAGATTATTTCGATATCCTCATCAGAAGATACTCCCCTCGTTCACCAGCATCCTTCACAGTCGTGCAAAATCAGGCGAGTACGTCTTGATAAGGGAAAGGCGCTTCTCCCAGAGGACTTTTTTGCCTCTGAGAAAATGTTACTTGCTTTTCCGAAATAAAAAGGTACTCCATTTGGTATCAAAATTGTCCGGTTTTTGTTCGAAATTTGCCTATTTTTGAATGCGGACTTATAGGTAGATGCAAAAAAACAACACTAGATAGTCTCTAGTGTTGTTTTTTTATGGATTCTATCAGCTAGTAATACCTTTCCAAAAAATAGAGAATGAAGATTGAGAAGCATACTTAAAACTTCGCGAATCTTCATAAACCAGCTGTATAATCAAGCCATCAAAGATTGTGATAAAACCAACAGCGAACTCTTCTGGGGTACAAGTAAAAGAATTACTTTTAGAAGAAATTTGAATCAAATTCTGCTTAAATATGTGTAAGTACTCTCGGTAATAAGAAATTACAATATCGCTATATTCAACCGGCGCTTGGAATGACATTATCTGTAAGAAAGCCACATTGGGCTGTTTATAGTAGCGGTACTCCGTTTCCTTTAAAAGTAATAATAGCAGCTCCTTTATACCTATATCTTTTTTAGTAAAGAAATCTTCTATAAAGGATATCTCCTCATTCACTATTTGTTTATATGTGTCTAAGAGTAAATCGCTTTTTGTAGGATAGTGATAAGACAAAGATTGTTTACGAATTCCAACTTCTTCCGCAATCTTATTCATCTTAACGCCTTCATATCCAAATGCGTTGAAATGACGGACAGCTACCTCTCTAATTATTTCTTTCAATTAATCTGCCCCCAATATCTCTTTTCTCTTAATTTTACTATTATTATATGCGAATAATAGATACAACAAAAGAAAAGCAATATAAAACCCTGAACCCATTATATAAACTGAACTGTACGAGAACTTTGTAGCAAGTACTCCTAATTACAAAGATCCTCCCCCTATACCTATATCAAAAAAATTAAAGAAAGTTGACATAGCATATTCATGCTCATGTTCTTGAACTAAACTTATGCACCAAGTTTGTATCGCAGGAAAAATTGCACCAAATCCTAAACCGTATAAGGCAGCTGCGATGTAAAAGAAAAATGCTGATTCCGCAAAGTAAAGTACTATAAAACCTAAAAAGGCCAATATGGATCCTGGAATTAATATAATTGAGGGGCCATGTTTATCAAATAATTTTCCCGAAATTAGTCGCACTAGAAAACTAGTGGCAGCAACAACAAAGAAAAACCAACCTACACCATTGAAGTCTTTTTCTAACGCGTACAAAGACAAAAATGACATAATACCTGAAGCTGCCAGACCTGCCATTAAAATCAACAGGGAAGGAAATAGCACACGCATCTCTATTATCTTTATTGTTTGATGTTCTTGTACATCACGTTTTAGCTCAGTTGACTTTTTAGAAAGAATGGCCATAAAAGCGGATAGTATCAGTACCGCCATTCCCCCTAAGAATAATCGTGAATAATCAGAAACGTTTAATATCGCAATACCAATCATCGGGCCAATGGAAATAGCAACCGTTTCTCCAACACCAAAATACCCTAATCCCTCTCCACGCCTATCTTTAGGTATAATCTCCGCAGCTAGAGTTGCAAAATAAGTACTGGCTAAACCGAATCCCGCTCCATGTATAATACGAATGATAAGCAATAGGCTCACGCTGTCAGCGTAATAATATAAACCCGTTGATACCGCATTTATTAAGATACCCAAGATTAATAGGTATTTTTTATTTACTATTCGAAGTAGGTATCCGGAAAATGGTCTAATAAGTATAGCTGACACCATGAAGACCCCTGTAATTAATCCAATTGCTCCTGCATTTCCGCCTATCTCATTCACAAATAGCGGTAACGTAGGTAACAACATTTCAAAAATCATGAACAACAGTGCATTAGAGATTACTACCAAAATAAACGACAAGGTCCACAGCGTGTTCTTAGTTGGTAATTTTGAACCTGATACATTTTTCATTCCCTCAATTCCTCCACTCACCTCATATATGACTAAAGTCAGATATATATATTTTTTTACTGATATCATAGTAACAGAAAACATAAAGACTGACTACAGTCAGTTTTAAATGTATAACCACAACACTAAATCACCCTAGTTCTGTGGCTATTCGGAGAAGGTACCTCTTCTTGTGATAACATTTCCTGAGAATTCAGATGTAAAACGAATCTCCTTTCATTCAACATACATACGCAATCCGCGGCTGCAGACATGCTGGGTTCTCTTTTCAAAATGACAATAAAATACTTCGGAAACCAAAGGTTAGAAGAATGTTAGAAATTCATCAAAAAACAAAAAAATAGCAAGGGCGGCAAACTGCCTGAACCCTTGCTATTTCTATATTTAGTAGCGCGCTCGGAGGGATTCGAACCCCCGGCAGACGTGGTACCGGAAACCAATTTTTTATTATGAACAGCTAGCTTATGGGTTTCTTCGCTATGCTTTTCCTTAGTTTAGCGCATGTCATACAACATTAGCTTCCAGTGTTTACTCTGTATGTTGGCTCATTATGTTAGCCTTTTGGTTTACAATTATGTTTGCAAATCCACTTTCAAATTCACTTTACCAGCGCATCTCTTTGACCCCTACCTTACCATGGTTCATGTCCTGTTCGGCAGCGTTAGGAAAGATTCGGCAGAATGTTGTCATTATAGGCTTTATATTGCAGCTAATAGGCTACTTTGATTCAGTTGTGATTTTTCTTGTGGCTTTGGACGGTCGCCCGGGCGGTTGGGCGGTCATTTGATAATCATTCTATTCAGCCACTTCCTTATCCAAGCATACAGTAAGTGTTCATACATAATAAAATTATACTAATTACCAATAGGAGTTCGGCAACTTCCTAACTTTACACCTTGGCTGTTAAGCTCTTCTTTTATATTAACTAGCGGCGTACCAGAATATACTTTATTAAGTACATTCTCTACTTTATGAATCTCTGCTCCCTTCAGTTTCTCATTTTTTAATAGTGCTTCAAACCAATTTTTAATTTCTGCGGGAGCCAGATTACCTGCTATGGAAGATAAACGATTAAAACCGTGTCTTACACTATCCTCTAATCCCTGCTCTCCTCCAGCGTAAATGTAGAGTTGTTTGTCACTTTCGATTTTCAAATGCTGGATCTTAGTCTTCTCACCAGCCTCTTTGATACCGATAATGTCCTTCATCGAAAGTAGTTTGTTTATAGTATCAACTTCCAAGTCGAAACCTGTCCTCGCAGGATTGTTATATAAGATTGCATCCTTTCCTGATATAGAAACTAGACTTTTTGTATAATTGAAAGCTTCTTCCTGAGATGGTTTTATATATGGAGGATAACCTATCATGACAGCTGTAATATTTGTTTTACTTATATGCTTAGCAAGCTCTTCTGCTTCCTTTTGTCTAACAGAAGCTACACCAAAAATGATCTCCATGTTATTGGTCAACTTGTTATTCGTATCAATACCTTCTACCAATTCTAATTTTTCACCAAGACTAAGACTATGCTGTTCACCGGTGGTCCCACAAACAAATACAGAACGAACACCCTGCTGATATAAGTTCTCTATATGATGAATTGTTCCTTCAACATTTAAGGTCTCATCATCATAAAAAGCAGTTGGTACTGCGATATGAAATATTTCATTTAGCATTATTACTGCACTCCTCTTCATGTATTTCCAGTTCTCGCTTTTCTTCATATTTAACAATATCCTCATGCAGATAAAGAGGCAGGGACCCGTCATGAACATGCATGACGGGATCCGGAAAATCGTTGTGCCGCTTTTCCCAGTTGTTAACCACTTGTCTAGTCGCTCCCAAGCGTCGAGCAAGGTCCGCCTTTGAATAAAGCTTTGGCAGTTCTTTTTTCATACTTATGCACCTTTTCTATTCTTAATGGATAAAACAAGCGAAGCAACCGCAGTAATAAATGCAATAGCAGTTGTAATGATTGTCAATGCTAACATAAGTAATCCTCCTGACCTTCATTGTTTTTTTATTTTATCCAGAAGCAGTTATAATTATAGTGAGTAAGGGGAGTTGCCGCTCCCCTCCGACACCTGCCTGGAAATCATGCTGCGTATCAATATTGCGGGCATCCTTCATAAATCCATGAGCAGCCTTTTCAATTTCTGGTGCAGTCATAAAATCACCGTGCGAATCTTCCTCATCGGGCTCATAACGCCGTACACCAGCTGCTGTTCCTCTTCGTCTTTATTTACTAATACTTGAACATGCTTCTGAAAATCAGGTTTATCATTAGACTTAGTAAAGAAGAATGTCTTTTGATTAGCGCCCTTGTCCACGTAACTAACGTGAGTAATGGAAGCGTTCTTTAACTCTCGTGCCATCTATTGTTCACCTCCTTCCAAAATAAAAAGGACGTTATAGGTTTTATAACGTCCTTTTTATCGTTATTTTCATTTTGATTCCTGAACAAACCCCAGTTCATTGCCCGATAAATCACAAATAGTAAATTTCTTTGATCTCCAAGGTGTAGAAAAAAGCTCTTCAACAACATTCACCCTTTCCTTCAACACTTCCCATAATTCTTCAACATTATCGACATCAAAATTAAACCTTCCAGGCGAAGGGAAGTTCTTATCTTGCATGATAGCAAAAGTAGCACCGCCCTCTGATTTCAAATGTACATAGTCTGGATGCTCAGGAGGCCAGGTTCCCGCAACCTTAAATCCTAGTGTTGTTGTGTACCATTCTAAAGATTCATTAAAATCCTCAACGTTTACTCGTACATGCTTAAGCTTTGTCTTCATGTTATTCCCCTTTTATCTCATACCACGGTGTTTTGGGTCTTTCTTTTGGATAGCCGAAAGAATTGCGGTATGCTTTCCTTTCCTCAGTAAAATAAAACCATTGTTCAGTACTGGTAGGATTATTAGCAAAATGGATAACACACCGTAATTGATCTTCTACGCAGCTATCAGTCCATATGCCCATCTCTTGTTCCAATTGATCGAAGAGTTGCGCTCCATCTTTATCACTTATCTCATGAAGTGAATAAATTTTTAGATGATTTACAAGTTTATCAGCCAATTCAAATCCAATAGACGGAACTCGTTGAAATTCTGCTAAACCTATTAATTTCTGGGCACTATCTAAACTTGAATCTAGTATCTTAGCAAGATGTGGAGCCTCAAGAGTATGTAACTCAGCCAACTTTACACCGGCGAGCCTCAATTTACTTTTCTCTTCAACTGATAATGGTAACTTAATCCTTTTGCCCAAAAAAATCCTCCCTTTATTTCTGGTCACAAAAGGATGTATTCGATAAATGTTTGAATTTCCCTTTCTTCATAATTATTGAATAATTCTATATCCTTAATTAAGATTGGCCGCGATGAAATTATTACGTAATTTATCCTTCTTTGGCTCCCCGGTCCATTTATCAGCTTCATAACTTACATTCATATTCTGTTCAATGTTGAGTAATAACTCTTGAAACAAGGAGATTGTATCATAGGATTCTGCGTTAACTTCAATAGCTAATGGTATCAAGTCTGAATACTTCTTATAATCAGCCCTTAACGATTCATTCGCTTTATCTGGATGATCCCATAAAGAGTCGATTAAATTTATAGAAGCTTCCATTTCACTCACAATTGTCTGCAGATTTAACTTTCTTTTTTGGGTACATTTCAATAAACTTCTGTGTCTTACTCCCTTCTAATGTTAAACTACACCTGCCAGTGTAATACCACCACGTAAAATCCCCCCTATAAATGTGCCGATACAAAACTAACTTGATCCCTACTTAAATTGAGATATTGCGGCACAAAAAAACAAGCAACAGCAAGCAGCAAAGTAATCATTATTAACGGTATTGTCTTCTTAAAATTCACTTCACTACCCCCTCTTAAAAATACATAGATGATTAAACTTAGTAAGCTACTTCCCCTATCCATTTTAACGGATTTCAGGAAGTGTCTGTTATTTAAAAAGCACCTACAAATGTAGATGCTCCGTCCTGCCTCCCAGTATAGTATGGACCTCCAAATTTTTGTTTAATAACTAGAATGTAAAGATGTCGAATCTAGAAATAAGTAAATACGCAGCATAAAGCATTATACAAGTAGACAGAAAAGAAGCTACCTTATTGATATGCTCCCCTTTAAGTAGACAGTGAAAAATAAAACTGTTTACTTGAAGGGGAGCATATCAATTTGGTACCTTTTTTGTCCTAATTTTATTCAAAGAATTATCTATGATTTTGTCTATAAAAGTGTACTTTAATGAACACTAATTTTTAAAAAGAGCACCTCCCTCACAAAATGGTTGAACTTTCAACTTTTACCCTGTAGAATATTAGTTGAAAGTTCAACTACCTTTATACAGGGGATTGATTATGAAAAAATTAGAATCTAAAGCATTAAGATATGTAGGAACTTTAGCCAGAACGTTAAATTCTAAATCTGATTTAAAATTTAAACAAATAGGGTTACAAAAAGGGCAATATATATTCTTAACTAGAATATGTGAAAATCCCAAGACTAATTTGGCTAATTTAACTGAAATGGTAAAAGTTGATAAGGCAACAACTACTAAGGCAGTACAAAAACTGATCAACCTTGGATATATCAGTAAGCAGCAAAACAAAAAAGATAAAAGAGAATTTGAGTTAATAGCTACTGAAAAAGGATTAGAAATTTATAAAATAATTATTAATGAGGAAAGAAAGCATTTAGAATTTAGCTTTGATGGTTTTAGTGAAGAAGAAGTAAAAATGGCTACTTACTTAATTGAAAAAATGAGTAAAAATATAGAAAAGTATTGGTTAGATAAAGACTTAACTTTGTATGGAGAAATTCATGAATAAATTATTATTCTTTTCTCTAAGAATGTTAACAGGTTTGACATTATGTGCACTTTCTACTGTAATGGCAATAAAGTCGAATTTAGGTTCAAGTCCATGGGATGTCTTTCATCAAGGTTTATCTAATGTATTTGGGATCACTATCGGTCAAGCAAGTATTATAGTTGGATTAATAATTGTAATGATAGTTAGCAAGTTAGGTATAAAAATTGGAATCGGAACGCTGGCAAACATGCTTATAATTGGGTGTTTTATAGATATAATAATGCATATAAATATCATTCCTACTAGTAACCATTTGTTTTCTGGGGTATTGCTTATAATAGGTAGTTTATTTGCGAATGCTATCGGTAGTTATTTGTATATTGGGTGCGAAATGGGATGCGGTCCAAGAGATGGATTAATGGTGATTTTAGTTAAGATCACATCAAAGCCTGTTGGTAGAATAAGGTTTTTTATAGAGATTATTGCTTTAATAACTGGATATTTATTAGGTGGTACTGTTGGAATAGGTACACTACTAACTGTATTTGGAATAGGTTACTGTGTCCAAATAGTATATAAACTGTTTAATTTTAATGTTAAAGGTTTAAAACATAAAAATATCAAGGAAGGTTTTATATTTTTTAAAGCATGTATAAACAATAATAGGAGGGCTACCAATGATATTTAGAAAATCAAAGACAAGTGATATAAAAAGTATAATGAAAATTATAAGGCAAGCTCAAGAGTTTTTTAAAAACCAGGAAAGATCAATGGCAAAATGGTTATCCAAATGAATATACAATCATTAATGATATAAACAATGCAGAAAGCTATGTATTAGTAAAAGATGATGATGTTGTTGCAACATCAATGGTAACTTTTAAAAATGAGCCATCATATGACTCAATATACGAAGGTCAATGGCTAAGTAATAATAAATATGCAACTATCCATAGAGTAGCTGTAAGCAATACTCACAAGGGATTAGGTTTATCAACTGAAATTATTAAATATATAGAAGACCTATGTATAGATCATGATGTGCATAGTATTAAGGTTGATACACATAAAGAAAATATCCCTATGCAAAAGACACTCAAGAAGAATGGATTTGAGTATTGTGGAATCATATACGTAGATAGTTCTAGCGAAAGATTAGCTTTTGAGAAATTATTATAGTTCCATTAGTCATTAAATTTTAATTTAGAAATAGTTAAAAGAAATATAGATTCTGCGGCTTTTAAAATAAAGCATTAGAAATTTCCATAAAGAAGATTTTTAGAATCCCTTTTGATCAATTTTTCAAAGGGATTCTTCTTGTTTACCTTTAAAATACGAGATCAGTAAATAGCTTGTAGTAGCTACTGTTTTAGGGCGTAGAACATTCATTCAATGGCTTTTAAACATCTGATCAACTAAGTCCTAGATAGTTCCTATAGCTGTCGCCAGACGAAATATGGCCATTCTCTTCTTCTGATAATATTTCCCCTTTGTTATGCCTAATTCCATAAATATATTTAGGTCATTTATCTCTTTCGCGTTCAGGTACTTCATCTCGAGAATCTGCTGCTCTATATAATCAAGCGAGCCCTCCAACGCCCGCTCATCTGCTGCCTTACCTTGATTTCATTCAACCGATCAGCCAGCCTTAAAGAAGGGAATACACCTACCATACCTGCCTTCTGCTGCTCTCTCCTATTTTCAATTTGAATCTTCAGAGCTCGGTACTGTTTGAGTTCTTTTATTACAATCTGCTGCACCTCTTTTTCATCTATCTCCGGAAGTAAAGTCAGCTGCTCCATCCGCCATCCTCCTAATTAAAAAAGGACACCAAACAACGCCATCTCTTCAAACAGTGTCCTCTAGTTTCCTGTTATAACTTATAACAAGAATATATTGGAGAAAGGCGCTTCTTCCAGAGGACTTTTTGTCTCTGAGAAAATCGTATAATTTCTACAAACAAAAAAAATCACTCGTTGCGGCACACTCATGCAACTCTTTTGTTGAAGATGGGAGTTCACCCTAAGGTTATGCAAGAACGACTGGGAATGCCAGCATACAAATAACATTAAGTACGTACTATCATTTAATCCAGGTATGCAAACAGCTGCTGCCGATATGTTAGGCCAGTTATTTGCACAAAAAAGAGGAATCTAGTCTTCACTAGATTCCTCTTCCTCATCTTGTCTTACATCATTAAACGGGTGGCATTATAACAAGAGGTATGCCTGCCTGTGCCGTTAAGCTTGTAATAGTAGGACGTAGATATGGGAATAAGATTGCTGAACTAATTTAGTTCAAACTTCTCTATAGGTATAACCGAACTAATTCGGAAGAAACCCCGGTAAGATACTCAAAAAACTTATTTCGGAACCCGAAGGTTTGCAAAATGTTTGCAAACTACAAAAAATAGCAAGGGCGGCAAACTGCCTGAACCCTTGCTATTTCTATATTTAGTAGCGCGCTCGGAGGGATTCGAACCCCCGGCAGACGTGGTACCGGAAACCACCGCTCTATCCAACTGAGCTACGAGCGCATATGTAATTAATAATGTGACAACGATTATTATACGTGAGTTTTTTCTTTTGTGCAAGTATTTTATTGATAGTCCGTCATTCTAGCAAAAGGAAGAAAGGAGACCAGCTTCTTTCTTCCTTCCTTTTTTTGTTATGGATTGCTTTTTATTTCGGATACATATATTCAGGTGCTGGCTGCAGTTCTTGTTTTTCACCGTGAGCTGTTGGTGTTTGTTCATAATTGAACTGACCTCCGTCTGGGGCAGTTCCATTTGCCCAGCTGCCTTCTTTTGAATCTTCTCCTTCAGAGAAGTTGATCAGGCTATGGGAGAAGTTATCTGCCTCAAGTTCTCTCGGGAAGGAGCCTGGCACGATGACGCCATTCTTCTCTTCCAATTCACGTGCAGCAGCAATCCATTGGTTTTGGTGCATGGAGTCACGTGCGAGCAAGAAGGACAACATATCGCGGACACCTTGGTCTTCTGTCATTTCATATAGACGGGCAACTTGCAGCCGTCCTTGAGATTCCGCATTGATGTTGGCGCGAATATCAGCTAGGAGGTTACCGCTTGCAATGATGTAGCCAGCGTTCCAAGGAACACCATTACTGTCTGTCGGACGAGGTCCCAGACCTGAAACGATGGCGTGCTGTGGGTTCATACCGCCTAGGATAGCTCCGATGACAGGATCCTTCGCTGCTTCTTCTTGTTCTTTGATAGGTGCTCCATCAAGCAGGCGGGCAATCATGGTTGCGATCATTTCAACATGACCGATTTCTTCTGTGGCTGTATCCATGATCAAATCTTTATATTTTTCTTCGCCGCGGGCGCTCCAGCCTTGGAATAAGTATTGAAGGGCTACAGTGATTTCACCGAATTGTCCACCCAAGATTTCCTGCATTTTCTTTGCGAACAGCGCATCTGGCTTGTCCGGTCTTGCTGGATATTGTAGTACTTTCGTATGGTTGAACATGTTGTTACCTCCTAGAGCTTTTTTGCTTTCCGCTGATTACATTCCACCCTGGTAACATTTCTAAACCATTTCCTGAAGCGACAATTAAAATGAAAAGTGCACTTGTTTGCAGGAGATTATCTATTGAAAGTCAAAGTTAACGGGATACTGTATTTCTAGCGTTTATTTGCCTTTCAACTAGGGAAATATGGAATAGGCGATAGAAAGTTAGTATTTTGTTTGACCTTTATTGACCTTTTAGGTAAGATAAGGTTAGTCATTACTTAACATAATGAGCTCATATCCAAAGGAGGATCTACTATGAATCTAATCCCTACAGTTATTGAACAGACAAACAGAGGAGAACGCGCTTATGATATTTACTCCCGTCTGTTGAAAGACCGGATCATCATGCTTGGCAGCGCGATCGATGATAATGTTGCCAACAGCATCGTTTCTCAGCTGTTATTCTTGGCAGCAGAAGATCCGGAAAAAGAAATTTCCCTATACATCAACTCACCAGGCGGATCCATCACTGCAGGTATGGCAATCTACGATACAATGCAATTCATTCAGCCGCAAGTATCGACTATCTGCATCGGTATGGCAGCTTCCATGGGTGCATTCCTATTGACTGCTGGTGAAAAAGGCAAACGTTTCGCACTTCCAAACAGTGAAGTGATGATTCACCAGCCTCTAGGCGGTACACAAGGCCAGGCAAGTGATATTGAAATCCATGCTCGCCGCATCATCGAAATGCGCAAAAAGCTAAACGAAATCATGGCAGAGCGCAGCGGTCAGCCGCTTGAGGTAATCGAGCGCGATACAGACCGTGATAACTTCCTTACAGCAGAACAAGCAGTGAACTACGGCTTGATCGATAAAGTAATGGAGAAAAAACCTTCATAAGACAGAAAAAAAACCATCCGGCAATATGTCGGATGGTTTTTCCTTATTCATGAATAACAAGTGTATCCGCAAAAAGATCGTGTACCCCTTGTTTTCTTGGTGTAAATGCTACAACAGCATAAAGGATATACAAAAACAATAAGCGGTGTATGAAACGGCCTACCACTTCCCGAACCAGCGTATCCGACCAGGACAGACGTCCTCCGTCCTCCCGGATGACGCGTAAACCGAAGATCATCTTGCCTAAAGTCTGTCCGCGCCATTTTGTCATGAACAGGAAATAAGCAAAGAAAATCAATCCGCCAAGTAAAGCGCTGACGCTCCATTTCCAAAGTGTCGCTTCATAAAAAGCGTCTATCATCGTAAAAGGCTGAACGAGCAAACCTGTCAGGCTGAATACGACGAGGAGATCGACAAGATAAGCCCAGAAACGCATCCAAAATCCAGCATAACGCTTTTCAGCTGCTGTCTTGGAGGATGCACCTGCAGACTGTTCCACCAATTCCCGATCAAGATCGCTACTCACTTGATAGGTATTATCCTGGGCATGTGCAACTTTCCTTGGCTCGGCATATTCGTCAGTCCCCGCAGCTCCAGTTGTTCCTTCATATCCGTCAGTCCCCGCAGCTCCCATTATCTCTGTCCTGGAAATATCCTGATCAGGTGACGTCAGTTCTTCTGGATGCTCACGTTTTTCTTTATCCATGCTAACGCCTCCTATTCCGTATAGAGATACATAGCTTCCGGTGAATTAGATTTGCCCATCAATTCCTTGATACCGAGCAGGTCGGAATCAGATACAAACAAATCCTTCGCAGCTGTTGCCCAGAAGGACCCCATACCAAAGCCGCTTCCCGTATATTCAAATACTTCTGCGCTCTCAAGCCCTTGATCTTTCTTCATCATGGCTATCGTGTCTTCCAAATCACCTAAATCATCAACCAGGCCATTTTCAAGCGCTTGTTTACCGGAATAAATACGTCCATCTCCAAGCTCGCGCACTTTATCTTCCGGCATACCTCGTCCGTCTACGATGACTTGGACAAAGTCAGCGTACATATCATCGATGATGGACTGCAGGATGTCCCGTTCTTCATCTGTCATTTCACGTGCCCCGGACATGATATCCTTGTGTTCGGCACTCTTGATGACTTCTTCTTTGATACCGATTTTATCGGCAAGCTCCGCATAATTCAATGTGGACATGATGACACCAATCGAGCCAGTGATTGTAGCAGGATGAGCAACGATTTTGTTGGCACTGGCTGATAAATAATACCCGCCGGAAGCTGCCATATTACCCATCGATACATAAACTGGTTTTCCATATTCCTCCTGGACTTCTACGACTTTATCGTGAATTTCTGCACTCTCGACTACGCCGCCTCCAGGACTGTTCACTTCAATGATGATCCCGCCGACTGTATCATCTATGCCAGCCTGCTCCAGTTGATCCAAAAAGGCTGTATGATTATATGTATCGCTTCCCAATAGCGAAGCTTCTTTACCTGTATCCTGTATCGTGCCTTCCACTTTCAGCACCGCTATCCGATTCATCATATCCCCATCCTCGATGATCTCCTCTCTCAAGTAAGATCCTCCAGTTGCCGAATCAATTGCTTCTGTAAAATTGCTATTGATGACTGCAATCAAGGTCTGGAAACCGACCGACACAGCCAGCAGGAAAGCAGCGATTCCAATTGCGATCCAACGTTTTGCATTCAAAATATGATCTCCTTTCTGACTCCATAAAAATCTTACAATACATAGCCTACACTAGGTAAGCTTTTCTTACCACAAATTAGCAGAAAAAAAGTCCTGAAATTATTCAGGACTTTTTAGGAGATGGATCAGCTGGCTTGCGACGGGGCAGTAATGAAAGCAGTCAATTCCTCCATGGCTTCCTCTTCATCTGGACCGTCGATTTTCAAGGTGATCAATTCTTCCTGGGCAATAGCCAGACTCATCAAACCCATGATGCTTTTTGCGTTGACCGATTTGTTCCCTTTTTCCACATAAACAGAGGCACTATAACGATTGGCTTGCTGGACAAAGCTTGCCGCTGGTCTGGCTTGCAAGCCAGTATCCAGGGTGACACGCAACGTTTTTTGGATCACATGTGATTCCTCCCATTTTCCAAGTAAGCGCTGTCAAACTTATGAAAAAGAAAACACCCATAAGAGTGTCTTCTTAGTATACCACATGCTATATATGCTTCATACCTGCTTATGCTTTTTTAATAGATGTCCCATTTCGAAGTCTTTCAGCGAACTCATCTATTTTTCGGAGGCGGTGGTTGATACCGGATTTACTGATTTTACCGGTGGAAACCAGTTCCCCAAGCTCCTTCAATGATACATCCTGATGCTGAACCCGGAGTTCTGCTATTTCCTGCAATTTCTCAGGCAGCGCCTCGATTCCGACCGTGTTCTTGATGAAGTTGATATTCTCCACTTGACGAAAAGCAGCACCGATCGTCTTGTTCAAATTGGCTGTTTCACAGTTGACAAGCCGATTGACTGAGTTGCGCATATCACGGACGATCCGGACATCCTCAAATTTGAACAATGCACTGTGAGCGCCTGCAATATTGAGGAACTCTGTAATCTTCTCCGCTTCTTTCAAATACGTAATGAACCCCTTGCGTCGCTCTGTACTGCGAGCATGCAGGTCGAATGTATTCATCAGCTCACAAAGTGCATCACTATGTTCCTTATGTGTATTGAATATTTCCAGATGGTAAGAAGATGTCTCCGGATTATTTACCGAGCCGCCTGCAAGAAAAGCACCGCGCAAGTAGGCTCTGCGTTTTTCGGCAGTATCGGTAAACGAGGTACTGATTGTACGAACGAAGGTGAAGTGATCCTGAAGGATTTCCAAACTGCGCAGCAAATGATCCACTTCTTTGTTTAAACGTACAATATAGACATTGTTTTTCTTTAATTTCATCTTTTTCCGGACAAGCAGCTCGATTGGATGGTGGTAAACAGCCTTCAGCAGCGTGTATATACGTCTTGCGATGGCAGCATTTTCCGTCTGGACATCCAGCGTGTATTCCTGTCTTGAATAAGAGACAGAACCATTCATCCTGATCAAGGCTGCAAGCTCACTTTTCACGTCCGTCATTTCTATTGGAATGGTCGTTAATTCCTTCTTTATTTCTGATGCAAAGCTCACGAAGCTCTCCCCCCTTTTCCTGCGCCATTCGCTTACAGCATCGCGTAAAGCAGCTTGGCGATTTTGTGCGTATCGTGACGGAGCTTCCGCTGATCATGGTCAATGATATCAGCTTCGATCACTTCAATCCCCAATGATTTCAGGCGGCTGATATCATATACAACCGGTTCCGCGTTCTCCTCTGCGTAATCTTTACGGATGTCTTGCTCAATCGCGCTGTTATTCACGACTATCGCCGAGACAATATCAGCTCCAATGTGATCATGTATGGCTTGGATATGATCACCCGCTGTATAACCCGTCGTTTCTCCATATTGTGTCATGACATTGCATACATAGACAACTTTGCCACGTGCTTCCCGCAAGGCATGCTCGATCTCCGGAACGATCAGGTTCGGCATGACACTCGTATAAAGACTTCCTGGACTGATAACAATCAAATCAGCCTGCTTGATGGCCTCGATTGCTTCCGGCAATGGCTTGACGGGAAGCGGACTGACAAATACTCGTTTAATTTGCTTATTTGCAAGCGGGATGTTCGATTCCCCGGTCACGATCTCACCGTCCATCATCTCCGCATGCAGCACGACGTTCTGATTGGCAATCGGATAAATATTGCCTTTCACTTTTAAGACCCTTGAAATTTCCTTGATGCCATTATAAAAATCCCCAGAGATGGAAGTCATTGCTGCCAGCAGCAGATTACCCATCGAATGGCCGGATAAGCCATTGCCATTCTTGAACCGATGCTGGAATAAATCAATCAGCATCGGCTCAGCATCAGCCAATGCCGCGATGACATTCCGAATATCCCCTGGTGCCGGCATCGCAAGCTCTGTTCGCAATTTTCCTGAGCTTCCGCCATCATCAGCAACTGTGACAATCGCCGAAAGATCGACAGGAAGCTGCTTCAGCCCTCGCAGCAAAACAGGCATGCCTGTCCCGCCCCCAATTGCAACTATTTTTTTTCTACTCATCAGTGGCTTTTCCTTTCTACATCACGGTGCGTAACATGCGTCGCATAGTTATCGCTGTACCGTTTTGCCAAATACTCTGCAATAGCTACCGAGCGATGCTGTCCGCCTGTACAGCCAATGGCGATGACAAGCTGGCTTTTCCCTTCCTTCCGATACTGTGGCAGCATGAAAGTGAGCATATCCTCCAGCTTCTGCAGGAATGTATGTGTATCCGACCATTTAAACACATAGGAAGACACCGGCTCATCCAAGCCCGTCTGCGGTCTGAGGTTCTCCACATAGAAGGGGTTCGGGAGGAAGCGAACATCAAAGACGAGGTCTGCATCAATCGGAAGACCGTACTTGAAGCCGAAGCTCATCATCTGAACCGTGAATTCCTCGTAATCAGCATCCTTGAACCGCTTCATGATTTTCTCTCGGAGCTGCTTCGGTTTCAGTGTCGATGTATCGACGATGAACTGGGCTCTTCCCCGCATCTGATCGAGCAGTGCACGCTCCTGCTGTATACCTTCGAGCGGGAGCCCTTCCGGTGCTAGCGGGTGCGTCCTGCGTGTTTCTTTATATCTGGTGACAAGCACCTCATTTTTCGCATCGAGAAAAAGCACTTGCGGCTCCAGCCAATCCTCCGAGGTGAGCTTGTCCAGCGCTTCGAACAAAGAATCAAAGAATTCCCTTCCACGCAAATCCATGACAAGTGCCACTTTTTTGATATCATTGGCAGCATCCCGCATCAAATCCAGGAAGGTCGGCAGGAGTGCCGGAGGGAGATTATCCACACAATAGTAACCCAAATCCTCGAAACTTTGCACAGCAACCGTCTTTCCTGCTCCAGACATACCGGTTATGATGACGAGCTTTGTTTCATTCAACTGTTTCTCCATACGTATCCCCCGTTTTATTCTGGTGTCTTCGGATCCAGCTTCGACTGCAGCAGCTGTCGATCCTCTGTGTAGACGAATGTGCCGAATAATGGCTCATCGGTGCTGAACATATGTGCGAATATATCCCGATCTCCCTCTGCCATCGGCAAATGCTTGATATTCTTGATATCTACCCATTCCAGCTTGCCTTCCTGGCTAACTTCAAGCAATTCACCAGTGTATGCTTCCGCGAAGAAGGTGAACATCATCCATTCATGTACGACTTTCTCATCTTTCTTTATAACAAAAGTAAACGTACCGCGAAGCTCTGGTTCATGTACAGTCAGTCCTGTTTCTTCCCAGAACTCCCGGACAGCGGTTTCCTTGACGGACTCTCCCAGCTCCATTTTTCCGCCGGGCGCCGAGTACCAGCCTTTACTTGGTTTCTTCAATAAAAGAACTTTATCATCAACTGCCAAGATGCAGTTTGCAACACGTTGCATGCTTCCACCTCTTTCTCTGTGTAAGTGGACATGTCGATTCGTTTTACACATCACTCTATATTATACTATTTCTGTTTCGCTTCAAACAGTAATATGTTTCCCGAATCTTTGCCAATAATCGCCGTTTCCCCCAAAAAACAAAAAAATGCATAGGTGCAGAGGCACCTATGCCAATAACTAATTTATCTATTAAAAGGGGGTCAATTAGTTAAATCCAGTATAGCAAATGATTATGTCGCCCGTGTTACAGCAGCATTAAGAATCATTTACAAGGAGAAGCCTGGCCGCTTATTTACCGATTGCGTCCAACTCTTCTTTCAAACTTTCTATATATGCTTGCGCTGATTGGGCTGCGATACTGCCATCCCCTGTTGCTGTCACGATTTGTCGAAGTTCTTTGTCACGAATATCTCCAGCAGCAAAAATTCCAGGTACATTGGTTTCCATCCGGTCATTCGTGTGGATATAGCCAAGTTCATTGGTGATGCCAAGGGATTCGAAAGGCTCGCTAAGCGGCACCATACCGATGTAGATGAACACCCCATCCGCTGATTTTTCATATTTCTCACCGGTGCGCTGGTTTAACAGTGTCACACTGGAAACTTTATTATTTTCGCCATTGATTTCCTCGACAGTCGTGTCCCAAATGAAATCGACTTTTTCATTCGCGATGGCACGCTGCTGCAGGATAGGCTGTGCACGTAATTTGTCACGGCGGTGTACGATTGTAACCTTCTCAGCGAAACGAGTCAGGTAAACACCTTCCTCGACAGCTGAATCCCCGCCGCCAACTACGATCAGTTCACGGTTCTTAAAGAACGCACCATCACAAACGGCACAATAGGAAACGCCTCGTCCGCTCAATTCATCTTCTCCAGGTACTCCAAGTTTTTTCCACTTCGCACCAGTAGTAATGATAAGTGCACGTGTTTTAAATTCCTTATTGCCGGCGATGATCGTTTTGTATTCCTTGCCGTCTTTTACTTCTTTGATGTCGCCGTAAGCATATTCCGCACCGAATTTTTTCGCATGCTCAAACATTTTATTGGAAAGATCCGGTCCCAGGATGGAATCATAACCAGGATAGTTTTCCACATCCTCCGTATTCGCCATCTGACCGCCTGGTATACCTCTTTCGATCATTAGTGTATCAAGATTTGCACGGGAAGCGTAAACCGCTGCTGTCATGCCAGCCGGCCCCGCACCTGCAATGATTACGTCATAAATTCTCTCTTCCGTCATACAAAGAACCCCTTTCATCTATATATCAGTCATTATCTCTACTCGTTAGCATATAAGATTCTTTCTGTAACGTCCATCTTTCTGCCTATCGCTTCAGGAAAGCCAGTAAAAATCGTCTTTATTCAAATGGTTGAATCTGCGGCTTCCTTCCTGCCACAACTTTTCGGCATATTCTCCGTTACCGGCCTTCTTCGCCGCCAAACTGAACCACTTATAATAGGAAGCATGTCCTTTCACGCGTCTTTTATCCAGATGGAGGAAGCGATCCACCGCATCATCGTAATAACCAGTCATGGAAAAAGCGCATGCGATGCGCAAATGCTGCTCTTCATGAATCGGGAAAATATTCCGAAGCAGGCGAAGATGCTCGTCTCGTTGATCATAACAGCGCATATCATGATAAAACACAGCCAGATTCACATGCGTATAGACAGAGACATGCTCACTCTCCAAATGCTCCTCTTCCATTCGTATTGCTTCTTTCTGATTCCCAGTGTAGAAAAGGGCCCTAGCATACTCATGCTTTGCCAGCATATGTTCAGGGAACATGCTCATCATTTCCTCCAGGATAGGCAAGGCGAATTGCCATTCTTCCCGCTCCAAATAGTAAAAAGCCGACTCCTGGAACATGATGAGCTCATCTTCTTCCTCTGTTGTCCATAGCTCATCGTCCTCTTCCTCAGCTTCGACATATGTCAGCAGTTCCTCGGCCTGCTGATGGAAATCCCCTTCCGGATCCATCTCCAGGTACAAGTTGGCGAACTTCTCTGCCTCATGCATATAACCAAGTTTGGAGTAATTATAAGCAAGCATATAAAAGCATTCGGCATAGCTGTCACCGTGCTCTTTGATAATGTCATCAAGAATATAGATCGCCTTATGAAACGAACCCAATTCCGTAAAAATAACCGACTTCTGGCAGTGATAGATCACTTCCGTCGGTTCTTTTTCAATCGCTTTTTCAAGCCATTTCATAGCTTTATCCAGCTTACCGTTCCGATAGGCCTCGATGCCTTTTGTATAATAGAAATCTCCTTCCGGTATGAAGGGGATGATGTTAGTCGGTCGTGCCTGCTGCTCTGCTGGTTCCAGCGTTTGCATTTGTTTCCTCCTACTGCATTAGATATCCCATGAAGTATATCATATTTCCACATCCGGTCCTACACCTTAAGAAAAAAAGACTGTTCCCCCTAAGGGAAACAGTCTCCTGGATGACTGATTAAACAGTTTGTAAGTCGTCTTCTTTAACCGGTACAACTGCTTCTTTTGCCAAAACGTCCAGTTCACGCGTATATTCAGCTTTTTGCTCAGCAGAATAACCCAATGTTTCAGCCATGTAATCGATGACTGCATCTTTGTACGTGTGAACGAAGTCGATGTTGAACAGCAATGCGCCTGTGCGTCGAACAAAGAAATCGACTGGTTTGTATGCAAGTTCTTCTTCGATTGCATAACGAAGCTGTGCGAAGACAAGTACATCAATGTTGGCAGCTTTCGCTTCATCCTTCAATGTTTCGAAACGTTCGAAGACTTTATCAACGTTCGCTCCGTAACGGCTTACCATCTTAAGTGCGTCTTCAGCAGAAAGACCGATGGCTTTCCCTTCATCCACTTTACGCTCTTTGAAACGCTCGAATCCTTTGGATCCGCCTACTTCCCCACCGGAAATTGGCAGGTTTTTCGTATCAGCTTGGGAGTAAAGAATGCCTTCTTCTTCCTTGAACTGTTTAGCAACAAGATCCACCGCTTCAATCGCCATTTTACGGTAACCAGTCAGCTTACCGCCAGCCATGGAAATCAAACCGCTGTCAGAAACGAAGATCTCATCTTTACGGGAAATCTCGCCTGGTTTCTTGCCTTCTTCTTGAATCAGCGGACGAAGACCAGCCCAGCTGGATTCCACATCATCTTTTGTGATTTCTACAGTCGGGAACATGTAGTTGATGGAGTCGATGATATAATCACGATCCTCAACAGTCATAACTGGGTGCTTGATATCGCCTTTGTAAGTGGTATCTGTTGTACCGACATATGTTTTGCCTTCACGCGGAATCGCGAATACCATCCGGCCATCTGGTGTATCGAAGTATACCGCTTGGCGCAATGGGAAGCGTTGTCCATCGAATACCAAGTGAACACCTTTTGTAAGATGCAAAGTTTTGCCTTTTTTAGAGCCGTCTTTTTCACGGAGCGTATCTACCCATGGACCGCCGGCATTGACGATTTTCTTCGCGAAGATACGGTGTTTTTCACCAGTTGTAAGGTCTTCTGCTACAACACCTGTCACTTTACCGCCAGCATCATAGATGAACTCGATAACTTTCGTATAGTTGATCGCATTGACACCTTTTTCAACTGCTTTTTTCAAAACTTCCAATGTCAAGCGGGCATCGTCTGTTTTGTATTCCACATAACGTCCGCCGCCAAGCAAGCCTTCTGATTTGACAAGCGGCTCTCTTTCCAATACTTCATCGGTTTTCAGCATTGTACGACGTTCAGCTTTTTTAACACCCGCAAGAAAGTCATAGACGCGCAAACCGATGTTAGTTGTGAACGGACCAAAAGTACCGCCTTTGTGGAAAGGAAGCAGCATCCATTCAGGTGTTGTGACGTGAGGGCCATTTTCATATACGATTTCACGTTCTTTACCTACTTCTGCAACCATTTTGACTTCGAATTGTTTCAAGTAGCGCAAACCACCGTGAACCAATTTCGTTGAACGGGATGAAGTACCTGCTGCGAAGTCCTGCATTTCTACAAGACCTACGTTCATTCCACGCAATCTTGCGTCAAGGGAGATACCAGAACCAGTGATTCCACCACCGATTACAAGAACATCCAATGGTTTATCAGTTAAATTCGAATAAATTTCGTTACGCTTTTTACTAGAGAAAACAGTCATGCTTGAACACTCCTTTTTAGATTCAGCGCTCTTATATTTCTATACCCCATTAGAGTAGAAGTCATGTATAGAAAACAGAAAGAGACCACAAATAATCCATACAATGTATAGATATTCGCGGTCTCTCCAATGTCTCGGGCCGAATCATTAACTTGTGAATTCAGTATAACATGCCCAGCCCGATTTGAAAAGTTATATTACTTGAAAGTACGTGTAGCTTCCACAGCTTTTTTCCAGCCTGCGTAGAGCTGGTCTTTTTCTTCTTTGGAGCGGTTTGGCTTGAACGTACGGTCGATCTGCCATTTGTTGGCGATCGCTTCGCGGCTTTCCCAATAGCCGACCGCTAAACCAGCCAAGTAGGCAGCACCTAATGCTGTTGTCTCCTGGATGACTGGACGTTCTACGTCTACATCAAGCATATCGCTTTGGAACTGCATAAGGAAATCGTTTTTCACGACGCCGCCATCGACGCGAAGCTGTTTCACATCGATACCGGAATCCTCGATCATTGCATCGACGACATCCTTGGATTGGAAAGCAAGGGATTCCAATGTCGCACGTGTGATATGCGCGCTTGTCGTGCCGCGTGTGATACCGAACATCGCACCGCGTGCATCACTATCCCAATAAGGCGTACCTAGTCCTACGAAGGCAGGGACTACATAAACGCCGCCGCTGTCTGTAACACTTGTCGCAAGTTTTTCACTTTCAGGAGAAGATTCGATGATCTTCAAACCGTCACGGAGCCACTGGACAGCAGAACCTGCTACGAAGATACTTCCTTCCAGCGCGTATTCCACTTTGCCGTCAAGTCCCCAAGCGATCGTTGTCAACAGGCCATGATCTGATTTTACAGCTTCCTCGCCTGTATGCATAAGGACGAAGCAGCCTGTTCCGTAAGTATTTTTCACCATACCCGGCTCATAGCAAGCTTGACCGAATAGAGCAGCGTGCTGGTCACCTGCGATACCTGCGATTGGTACTTCTTCACCGAAGAAATGATAGTCGATCGTTTGAGCGTACACTTCTGAAGAAGGTTTTACTTCCGGAAGCATGTTTTTCGGCACATCCAGGATCTCAAGCAATTCCTCATCCCATTTAAGCTCATGGATGTTGTACATCAATGTGCGAGCTGCGTTGGAATAATCCGTTACGTGTGCTCTGCCTCCGGATAGCTTATAAACAAGCCAAGTATCGATGGTACCGAACAACAAATCGCCGTTCTCTGCTTTCTCACGCGCGCCTTCGACGTTATCCAAGATCCATTTGACTTTTGTACCAGAGAAGTAAGCATCCAATAGCAAACCAGTCTTCTCACGGAACAAATCATTATGACCTTTTTCAATCAAGTCATTGACGATATCAGCTGTCTGACGGGATTGCCACACGATTGCTTTATGAATCGGACGGCCAGTGTTCTTATCCCAAACCAC
Source organism: Terribacillus halophilus (assembly GCF_900101385.1). Taxonomy (GTDB): domain Bacteria; phylum Bacillota; class Bacilli; order Bacillales; family Amphibacillaceae; genus Terribacillus; species Terribacillus halophilus. The sequence goes on along the minus strand of NZ_FMZB01000001.1, from coordinate 484,930 downwards.
TGTCGTTTCACGCTGGTTCGTAATACCGATCGCCGCTACTTGTTTAGCGTCGATGTCCGCTTTACGAAGTACTTCTGCCATACAAGCAGAAATGGATGTCCAGATTTCGTTGGCGTCATGCTCTACCCAGCCTGATTGCGGGAAGAACTGCTCGAATTCCATCTGTGCAGTTTCCACGATGTCGCCATTTTGGTTGAAAAGAATAGCGCGTGAACTTGTTGTACCTTGGTCAAGTGCCATGATAAATTTTTCCATTACTTAATCCCCCTCGTTTTTACACCATTATTCGCAGCTGCTTCTGCGTTTGCTTTTACAAGTTCCCCTCGAACTGCAGCGATAATGATTACTAATAGTACAGCAGATAAAATCCAGAAACCTACTTGCAAGTCTTCCATGAAAAATCCGATATAGAAATATGCACCGTACGCTCCGCCAAGCAATGGACCTACTACTGGAACCCACGCATACTTCCAGTTGGAAGAACCTTTGCCCGGAATCGGCAGCAATGCATGAGCGATACGCGGACCTAAATCACGGGCTGGGTTGATCGCATATCCTGTCGGACCGCCAAGCGCCATCCCGATAACAACGATGAGTAAGCCTGTAATTAATGGATTGATTCCTTCTGCTAAAGAGTTGCCTCCAATGAATAGAATACCAAGCATTAGGATGAAAGTGCCAATGATTTCTGTCAGCAAGTTCGAAATTGGACTATCAATTGCAGGATCTGTCGAGAAAACGGAAAGTTTTGCCATTGGATCGGACGTTTTCGCCCAGTGCGGCAAATAGACAAGGAATACAAGTACAGCGCCCAAGAATGCTCCAAGCATTTCACCAGCAAGGTACTCCGGAACTACATTCCAGCCGATATCCCCTTTAATCGCCAATCCCAGTGTCACAGCAGGGTTTAAATGCGCTCCTGAAAAACCGCCTACAGCGTACGCTCCCATCGCTACTGCAAGACCCCAAGCAATTGTAATTACAATCCAGCCTGAGCCCTCACCTTTGGACTTGCTTAAGTTACTTACTGCAACTACTCCCCCACCGAAGAGTATTAGTACCATTGTGCCAATCGTTTCGGCTGTGAAGATACTCATTGTGATTGTCCCCTTTATTGATAGAATTTTTCGGAGAGCGCTTTCATAAAGCATCCAAAATAACCGCACTTTTGCAGAATCATAAAAATAGCTACATTCAACCTAAAAATATTATTAAGGAAGCGCTGTCTTTTGGATTAGAAAAATCCATTACCTAATATAACATAGTAACCGCCCAGCGTGTACTAAAAAGGTAATGGATTCTCCGTATCTCCGATCATTGATATTAACTTATAGGTAGACTTTACACCTAATTGAAAGCGGTGTCAAGGACTTACCATAAACTTTTTTTAGAAGTTGAAACCGCTGTCGCCCCCGCTTCCAGCGCGGCATCCACATCTTCCGGGGTGCGAATTAGGCCGCCAGCGATGACGGGAACGCCCACTTTCTCGGATACTTCTTTTATCATATGAGGAATTAACCCCGGCAGTACTTCGATATAGTCGGGCTGTGTTTTCTTAACCAGTGAAAGATTATGATCAAGTGCATGACCATCAATCAAAAACAGCCGCTGGACAGCAGTTATCTTATATTTTTTAGCTGCATTGATGACATTCGTCCTTGTCGATATGACACCATCCGGTTTCAGACGCTGGCAGACAAAGTCCATCCCGGCGTCGTCCGTTTTCAGTCCCTGTATCAAATCAACATGAAGAAACACTTTCTTACCTGCTTTTTTGGCATATTTGATCTGCGATGGAAGCTGGGCGATCCTTGTTTCAAGCAAGACCATCATCTGCATATCCTCCCGCTGAAGCAATTCATCGAAATCCCGCTCATTTCGGGCTGCAGGTAAAATCCGTTGTCCTAAATCCATTCTTTACCTCCTTATGAAACAAGCAGACACACTAGGTTGTCTGCTTGTCCTGTCGTTGTTCTGCTGTATAAATCATTTGCATCGGATTTCCGCCGACCATTGCACCAGGAGGCACATCCCGATGAACAAGCGTGGCAGCGGAAATGACCGCTCCATCTCCAATCGTAACTCCCGGCAGAATCGTCGTATTGGCTCCCACCATTACATTATCCCCGATGATGACATCTCCAAGCCGGTATTCATTCGTCAAGTATTCATGGGCAAGGATGGTGGTATTATAGCCGATGATGGTGTTTTTCCCAATCGTGATCCGTTCGGGGTACAGGAAATCAGGAACGACCATGACGGCTAATGCTGATTCTTTACCTATCTTCATTTTGAGAAAGAATCGATACAATTTGTTTTTCAAACCAAGAAAAGGCGTATAACGGCCAATTTGGACAATCACGAAATTCTTGGCTACTTTCCAAAAAGGGATCGTTTTATATAACTGCCAAAGTGAATTAGATCCTTTAACGGGATAGCTTTCCGTTTTCCGCATGCGCGTCTTCCTTTACGATATCAAATAAATCACGGATATCTTCCAGCATATAATCCGGTCCATAAGGAAGCAGGGATTGTTTTCCCTTGATCGACCAAGCCACTCCAGCAGTTTTTGTACCGGCATTCTTACCTGACTCGATATCATGATAATTGTCTCCAATCATGATTGCTTCCCCCGGAACACTGCCGAGCGCTTCGAGCCCTTTCAAAACTGGCTCCGGATGCGGTTTTGCATGTTCGATATCATCATACCCAATCACGGCATCAAACAATCCTCCAAGACCGCATACGCGAAGACCTCGTTCTGCTGTGTCCCGCATCTTCGTCGTTACGATGCCAAGCTTAAAACCAGCCTGTTTGAGCTGCTGCAATGTTTCAGTCACATATGGATAAGCCTCTACATAAGCATCATGATGCTCTAGATTATGCTTCCGATAAGCTGCGATCATTTCTTCCGCTCTGTTTGCGTCGATATTCTCAAAGACATCCTTCAGCGGCGGACCGATGAATGGAAGCAACTCCTCCCGCTCATAGATCCGACCCGTATATTGCTCCAGTGTTGCTGTATAAGATGCCAAAATCAGACTATTCGAATCGATCAGTGTTCCATCAAGGTCAAATAACAATGTCGTGATTGCCATAATCGCACTCGCCCTTTCCTATTTCTTATCTTTATAACGAGGTGTTTTCGCCCCCGGGAGGCGTCGGATGATGATGATGATCACCGCGATGACGATGGCCGAAATCGAGACAATCTGTGCCGCCCGCAAACCATCAGCCACTAGACTATCCGTCCGCATCCCTTCAATGAAGTAGCGTCCGAAACTATACCAAATAAGGTAGAACAAGAACATTTCGCCGCGTTTCAAATTCACTCTGCGCAAAAGGAGCAAGATGAGGAAACCAAGAACATTCCATAGTGATTCATACAAGAATGTCGGATGATAGAGCACCCCATCGATACACATTTGGTTATTGATGAAATCGGGCAAATACTGAATGAAATTCTGGTATGCATCTGCTGAAACAGCGCCTCCATGGGCTTCTTGGTTCATGAAATTGCCCCAGCGGCCGATTCCCTGGGCAAGTATCAAGCTTGGTGCTGCAATATCTGCCAGCTTCCAGAACGATACCTTCTTCACACGACAGAAGATGATGGCTGTAAGGATAGCTCCGATTAATGCCCCATGGATGGCGATACCGCCTTCCCAAATGGCGAATACCTTCCAAAATGGACCATCAGCATAGTTTTCCCATTCAAACGAGACATAATAAATTCGAGCACTAATGATAGCTGCTGGAATCGCGAATACAAGGAAATCAACAAACGTATCTTTATGTAATCCGCGCTTTTTTGATTCGCGGATAGCCAGCCACAATCCAAGGGCTGCACCGACTGCAATGATGACGCCATACCAGTAGATCGACACCGAACCAAGCTGTAGAAATACCCGGTTCAACGGTTGTGCTTCACACATTTCCATCCGTCATATCTCCCTCATTGTCTTTTCCTGTTTCTATCATTTTCGTCAGGCGCTGTGAGAATTCCTCTGCCGCATTCACACCCATCCGTTTCAGACGGAAGTTCATGGCAGCTACCTCGATGATGACTGCCAAATTACGTCCCGGACGTACAGGAACCGTCATTTTCGGTACATTCACATCCATGATTTTCATCGTATCTTCATCCAGTCCAACTCGATCATATTGTTTCGATTGATCCCAAGTTTCCAGATTGATGACGATGGAAATCTTCTTGTGGCTGCGTACTGCCCCTGCTCCAAACAGCGTCATCACATTGATGATGCCCAAGCCCCGGATTTCCAGTAAATGCTCGATCAAAGAAGGCGAATTTCCAATGAGCGTATCATAATCCTCCTGCCGGATCTCCACACTGTCATCAGCAACGAGACGGTGTCCGCGCTTGACGAGCTCCAACGCTGTTTCACTTTTTCCGACGCCGCTCTGCCCGGTAATCAAGATTCCGATTCCGTAGATATCAACCAATACCCCGTGGACTGCCGTGAACGGTGCAAATTTTGCCTCCAGGAAATTCGTGATCCGGCTGATGACACGCGTCGTCTTGTGTGGCGACCGTAAAATCGGAACACCAGCAGCCTCCGCTGCTTCCTTCATTTCCGATGGCACTTCCTGACCTCTTGTAATGATCAGACCTGGTGTGATATCCGAGCAAATCTCCTCAAACCGCTCTTGCTTCTGTTCGCTTGTCAGCTCCTCCAGAAAGGAGAGCTCCGTTTTGCCGAACAGCTGCAGCCGATCTTTCGGATAATATTTAAAATAACCTGTCAACTCTATACCAGGACGGGAGATATCACTCATGAAAATTTCACGTTGTACGCCTGTATCCCCAGTCAGCAATTCCAGATTGAAACGATCCAATAAATCCTGAATGACTACTTTTGCCATAATAACCCTCCATCCTAACAATTCTTGTTTATTCTAGCATACTTCCTGAAAAGATAGATACCTAGGCATGAAAAAGGCCCTGCAGCATTTCACTGCAAGGCTATTTTTCATTTTGTGATCCGATCCCGGATGAGCCAGTTCAGGACGAGGTTCAGCAAGGCAAGTATGATTGCTGCAATGATTGCTGTCCCGAAACCATCGATTATGAAATTCTCCCCGATCAAACCTTGTGTGATCATCAAAGTGATGGCATTGATGACAAATAAGAACAGGCCAAACGTCAACGCAGTCAACGGCAGCGTCAAGACAATCAGCACCGGCCGGACAAGGAGATTCAAAATCGACAGGATGAAACTTGCCAGGATGGCAGTCCCGAAGCCCTCTATATAAAAGGAGTCGAATATGCGGCTGACGATTATCAATGACACGCTATTCAGCAATAGTGTCAAAACCCATCTTAGCATGTTATGGAAGCACCCACACCGAACCGGTTTTCGTATTCGCTTCTAAATGCAGCTTTTCTTGTGCTGCTGGGTATGTTTCGAATTTAAGTGCTTTCTTGACGACTTCCTTCGCTTCATCGATGACGATATACTCATCCAAATCACAGTGCAGTGAGCCGATATTCGTCGTAATCCGTCCATTCAACGGAATGGACGCCAAAGATTTCAACCGGATACTACCATTGGTCGCCTTGAAAAATGCACTGTCCGGATCTGAATTATGCCACTCACAATGGATACTGCCATTGAACGTTTGGGCATCAAGCTTGCGGAAATTCCCCTCAAGCCGCAGTGAGCCATTGACAGATTCACAAAGCAAATCCTTTGCGGTCACTTGCTTCAGCTTGATGCTGCCATTTGATGTCTCGGCACTGACAATCGAACCGCCGCCTCCGTGGAGGTCGATGCTTCCATTGGTCGTCTTGCAATAGATGTTCACACTGCTCACCGAATCCGTTCGGATCGTTCCATTGAAGGTTTTCACGACACATTCATCGTACACCGCTTCCGGGACATATAAGGTGATTTCCGATTTGATCCGTTTATCTTGCAGCGAGAATTGCAATTTGCCATCCGCAATGGCGAAATAGGCCTTATCCGTGAACCGTCTTCTGGCGGCCTGTTCATCTTCTTCCTGATAGACTTTTGCTTTCGTTTCCAGGCGAGCAAGCGGCTCGGTCCAGCTTTTGATCGTAACGGAACCATTATAGATTTTCAGCTCTATTTTCCCGAATGTCTCATCTGCCTGAAATATATGCTCCACTGTATTATGATCGCCGAAGTTCAAATCCAAGTCAGCATTCTTGATCTTCGTGAAAGCCTGCTGGACATATTGCAGCACTTTCGGACCGACCGCTTTTTTCTTGGCTGTTTTATCGACACGCTGTGATTTAGGCTCTTCTCCTGCTGTGACAAGCTCCTGAACCATCGGCTCCTTCTCTTCATCCGCATTCTGCACTGCACCAAAAGCACGCTCATCAAGAGCCGCCAGCTCCAGCTCCGCTTCTTCAGCAGTCAGCTTTCCTTCTTCCAGCTGTTTCAGAATTCTCTTTCTCTCTGTTCTCATACATAGCCTCCTTTACACATATACGAATCATATGTTATCGAAGTTCCAAGTATAGAATGTCTCCTCTTTGAAATGTTCCATCGCTATTGCTTCCATGTTTTCTTCCGTAAGCTCTGCTCCAGTGACATTACCGAGCACACCTTGTGCCTGGGAGGTATGGCAAAGGATAGCTTTCACCTTCGTCTTGACGAAAGGACGGATATCCTGAACAACATCAGGCTTGCCGAGTATCTCCTGATAACCGCGCATGAACGCCTGTGCCCAAACTGTCGGACGTGCGCTTTCTTCCATCCGTGATACAGCATCGATGGCCGCTGCACCCAATGCATTATGGTCCGGGTGGACAGCATATTCCGGATAATGTGTGATGACAAGTGTTGGCTTGAGCTGTTCCAAAAGCCCTTTCAAATGATCGCTGACCTTGGATAGATCCTCGAATTCCAAGACCTTATCCCGGTAACCAAGCATTTGCAGCTCTACATCCATTGCCTTGCAGGCATCCTGCAACTCTTTCTTTCTGATTTCCGGCAAGGATTCCCGGGTCGCGAAAGTCGGGTTACCCATATTGCGTCCCATTTCACCCAATGTACCGCACAAGTAAGTGACCGGAACACCTTCCTGTCTGAACTTAGCAATTGTACCAGCAGCTCCGAAAGCTTCGTCGTCGGGATGCGGGAAGATGACTACTACGTGTTTTTCCATGATTATTGCTCCTCCTTAGAATGCTGTCTCGCTTATTTCCAATGAAACCATCAATCGGCCTTCCCGATCATGACCAGCCATGAGCAGCCGATTCTTATCATCCACTTCCCATGCATTCAGACCTTCTGCGTAGACCCAGCCGTTTTCAGTCTTCAATCCAACGCGATAGGCCATTCCAGCACCCTTGATCTTGCCATGCTCATAAGTCACCTGTGCATTCCGGATAAAGGCACCAACATTGTACGCTTTTTCATTTACATGATTAGCATATGCACCATTTGTCGTTTCCAGATGTATAAACACTTTTTTTCCAGCAAATGCATCTATTTGTTCTTGCACTTCATTCATATCAATCGGCTTCACTAGTAAGTCGCTCCTTCCAAAGCTATATCTAAACAAATATTTTACTACAAATTCTGCTGTAATGCTCCATTTGAAGCTTTGCATGTTGCATAGACAGAAAAATACAGCGAGCAAAAGCCCGCTGTATCTTATTTATCGTTCTGCAACATGCGTCGCATATTCCAATTGACTTGCTGTACGTTCACGGTCACGCTCAAGAATCGGCTTCAAGTATTTTCCGGTGTAAGAAGCAGGAACTTCTGCCACTTCTTCCGGGGTACCAGTCGCTACGATCTGACCGCCGCGGTCCCCGCCTTCCGGACCCAGGTCAATGAGATAATCCGCTGTTTTGATGACATCCAGATTATGCTCGATGACAAGGACCGTGTCGCCGTTTTCGACGATTCGATCCAATACTTTCAGCAATCGAGAAATATCATCCACATGCAAACCAGTTGTCGGCTCATCCAGTATATAGAATGTTTTACCATTACTGCGTTTATGCAATTCACTGGCAAGCTTCACACGCTGCGCTTCCCCACCGGAAAGCGTTGTGGCCGGCTGTCCGAGCTTCACATAACCAAGCCCTACATCTGAGATTGTCTGCAGCTTGCGCTTGATTTTTGGAATATTGGAGAAGAACTCCAACCCTTCCTCGATTGTCATATCCAAAACATCAGCGATGCTTTTTCCTTTGTATTTAACCTCAAGTGTTTCCCGGTTATACCGTTTCCCATGACAAACTTCACATGGTACATATACATCCGGAAGGAAATGCATCTCGATTTTGATGATACCGTCCCCGCGGCAGGCTTCACAGCGTCCGCCTTTCACATTGAAGCTGAAGCGGCCTTTCTTATAGCCGCGAACCTTAGCAGCATTCGTGCTGGCGTACACATCACGGATATCATCAAAAGCCCCGGTATACGTAGCCGGGTTGGATCGCGGAGTCCGTCCGATGGGCGATTGATCAATGTCGATGACTTTGTCCAGATGGTCCAATCCTTTGATTTGCTTATGCTTACCCGGCTTTACCTTGCTCCGATTGAGTTTTTGGGCCAATGTTTTATGCAGGACTTCATTGACGAATGTACTTTTACCGGAACCGGATACACCTGTCACTGCTGTGAATAGACCCAGCGGGATTTTTGCAGAAGCTTTCTTCAAGTTATTCTCTTCTGCTCCGATGACTTCGATGGTGCGGTCCTTATCGGGGTTACGGCGTTCAAACGGCAGCGGGATGAATTTCTTACCGGACAAATACTGGCCAGTGAGGGATTTTTTATCCTTCATCACCTTTTGAGGCGTTCCCTGACTTGTAATCTGTCCACCATGCTCACCAGCGCCAGGACCGACATCGATAAGCCAATCTGCCTCCATCATCGTATCTTCATCATGCTCGACCACGACAAGCGTATTGCCAAGATCACGCATCCGCTTCATCGTTTCGATCAATCTATCATTATCTCGCTGATGCAACCCGATGGATGGTTCATCCAATACATACAAGACACCAGTCAAAGCCGATCCGATTTGAGTGGCAAGACGGATACGCTGTGCTTCCCCGCCAGACAATGTGCCGGCTGAACGAGAAAGCGTCAGGTAATCCAAGCCGACGTTATTCAGGAAGGTGATTCTGTCGATGATCTCCTTGGTGATCATAAACGCAATCTGTCTTTCCTTCTCATTCAGTTCCAATCCTTCCATGAAGTGTTTCACTTCCAGGACGGATTTCTCGGTAACATTGCTGATATGATGGCCGTTGATGAGGACAGCAAGCGATTCTTCACGCAAACGATGTCCTTTACACTTCGGACAAGGCCGATTATTCATATACTTTTCCATTTGTTCACGGATGAAATCGGATGTTGTTTCCCGATAGCGCCGGGCTATATTAGTTAATACGCCCTCGAATTCAATATTGCTCTCACGGACGCGGCCAAAATCATTTTCATAACGGAAATGGATTTTTTCCTTTTTCTTGCCGTTCATCAAGATATCAAGCTGTCCCTCTGGCAATTCATTGACCGGTACATCCATATCGATGCCGAAATGGCTGCAGGCTGCTTCAAGCAGCTTTGGATAATACTGCGAACTCGTCGGTTCCCACGCTGCTATTGCCCCATCACGCAGGGTAAGATCTTTGTTCGGAATAACCAGATCGGGATCCACTTCCAGTTTCGTACCTAGTCCATCACAAGTCGGGCAAGCCCCAAAAGGATTATTGAAAGAGAACATGCGCGGTTCCAATTCCCCGATCGAGAAACCGCAAATCGGGCAGGCATGATGCTCACTGAAAAGAAGCTCTTCGACCCCCATCACATCAACGATGACGCGTCCGTCCCCAAGCGTAAGTGCTGTCTCCAGTGAATCCGTCAGCCGCCCGGTGACACCCTCTTTGATGACGATCCGGTCGACAACCACTTCGATCGAATGTTTCTTTGTTTTCTCGAGCTTGATATCATCCGTGATTTCCACCATCTCGCCATCCACACGCAAACGAATATAACCCTCCGACTTCAGCTTTTCGAGCACTTTGACATGCTCGCCTTTTTTCCCGGAGATGACCGGGGCAAGGACCTGCAGGCGGGAACGCTCCGGAAATTCCAAGATTCGATCGGCCATTTGTTCAACAGTCTGGGAACTGATTTCGATTCCATGACGCGGACAAGTCGGTCGGCCAACCCTGGCATACAGCAGCCGTAAATAATCATAAATTTCCGTAACTGTCCCGACTGTGGAACGCGGATTCTTGCTTGTCGTCTTCTGATCGATACTGATAGCTGGCGACAAACCTTCGATCGAATCCACGTCGGGCTTGTCCATCTGGCCAAGGAACTGGCGGGCATACGCTGATAATGATTCCACATAACGGCGCTGCCCTTCCGCATAGATCGTATCAAAAGCTAGCGAGGATTTCCCTGAACCGGATAGGCCGGTCAAAACGACCAGACTATCCTTTGGGATATCGACATCTATATTTTTCAAGTTATTGGCGCGGGCGCCCCTGACCGAAATACTTTTCTTCGCCACTTTCTTCACCCTTCCACTTTTAGTTCCAAGACAAGATCACGAAGCTCGGCAGCACGTTCGAAATTGAGATCGCGTGCAGCCTGTTTCATTTCTTTCTCCATCTCGGCAATGACTTTTTCTTTTTCCTTCTTCGTAAGCTTCGTCAAATCCGGTGTATCTTTTTTATTTGTGCCGGACTCTTCGGAACTAATCGTTGCCTTGATGACATCCCGCACTTCTTTCTGGATTGTCCGCGGTGTAATACCATGCTCTTTATTGTAAGCGATTTGGATCTCACGGCGGCGCAGTGTCTCATCCATCGCTTTTTGCATGCTATCCGTTATTTTATCTGCATACATGATGACATGGCCGTTTTCGTTACGGGCTGCCCGCCCCATCGTCTGGATTAAAGAACGCTCGGAACGCAGGAAGCCTTCCTTATCCGCATCGAGTATGGCAACGAGCGAAACCTCCGGAATATCCAATCCTTCCCGGAGTAAGTTGATTCCGACAAGTACATCATATTTTCCGATCCGCAAATCCCGGATTACTTCGATTCGTTCCAGCGTCTTGATTTCGGAATGCAGATAAGCCACTTTGATACCGATTTCTTTGAGATAATCGGTCAAGTCTTCGGACATTTTCTTGGTCAATGTTGTGATCAGGACACGTTCATTCTTCTCTGTCCGTTTATAAATCTCACTGATGATGTCATCTATTTGTCCTTCTATCGGGCGGATATCGATTTCCGGATCAAGTAATCCTGTCGGCCTGATGATCTGCTCGATCATTTCCGGTGTATGTTCGATTTCATAAGGACCCGGTGTCGCAGAGACATAAACGAGCTGTTCTGTCTTCTTCTCGAATTCTTCGAATGTCAGCGGTCTGTTGTCCATCGCGGATGGCAAACGGAAGCCGTGGTCTACAAGTACTTTCTTACGTGCCTGGTCCCCATTGAACATTCCCCTGATCTGCGGCAGCGTAACATGAGACTCATCCACGACAACCACGAAATCATCCGGGAAGAAATCCAATAGCGTATAAGGGGTGGCTCCCCGTTCACGGAAAGTAAGCTGAGCCGAATAGTTTTCGATACCTGAGCAAAAGCCCATTTCCCGCATCATTTCCAAGTCGTAATTTGTTCGCTGCTCAAGGCGCTGGGCTTCCAGCAGTTTACCTTGTTCGTTGAACATCTTGAGCTGATCTTGAAGCTCTTTTTCAATATTGACGATAGCCTTTTTGAGATTCTCTTCACGCGTTACGAAGTGGGAAGCAGGGAAGATCGCAACATGCTCGCGATCACCAATGATTTCGCCTGTCAGTGCGTCCACTTCACGGATTCGATCGATCTCATCACCAAAGAATTCAAAACGGATACAATGTTCTTCCTTTGATGCCGGGATGACTTCGACAGAATCGCCGCGTACACGGAAAGTTCCGCGCTGAAAGTCGATATCATTACGCGCATATTGGATGTCTACTAAATTACGAAGCAGCTCATCCCGATCCTTCTCCATGCCGACACGAACAGACAGCACCTGGCTCTTATATTCCTCCGGGGAACCCAAGCCATAGATACAGGACACACTTGCCACGATCAGCACATCATTACGCTCGAAAAGAGCAGATGTAGCAGAGTGGCGCAGTTTATCGATTTCATCATTGATGCTTGCGTCCTTCTCGATGAAGGTATCTGTCTGCGGTACGTATGCTTCCGGCTGATAATAATCATAATAACTAACGAAATATTCCACTGCATTATTCGGGAAAAATTCCTTGAACTCACTGTACAGCTGACCTGCCAATGTCTTGTTATGGGCAATGACAAGGGTAGGACGGTTAATTTCCTTCACCATATTTGAAATAGTGAACGTCTTACCAGTACCAGTCGCTCCGAGCAGTGTCTGATGCCGCTTATCCTGATGGATGCCTTCAACAAGACGATCAATCGCCCTAGGCTGGTCACCTTGAGGACTGTATTTAGATACTAACTCAAACGTTTCCTTTTCCTTCAATGCCAAATTCCTCCGTTCTATTTGCTATTTTCATCATAGCACAAAATATATAAAAACACGAACAAACATTCGTTTGAAATTCCACATATCTGCTAGTATAAATGTTTTCCTAATATACGAAACATAAACAAATAGATAGCAAAAAGCCGTCAAAAATGACGGCTTTATTATTAGTTGGAAGCTTGGTCGTATTGGTTGACCTCAAATAAATCGATCAAATCGATTTTCGGATTTTTATCCGTGAACCAGCGGAGGGCAAAATCGTTCTTGAATAATGCCAAGTATTCCCCTTCGCGATCCTGGGCGAGCAGACTGCGCTCGTCGAATAGACGTTCATCCACTTGCTCAGACTTAAGCCAGCGAGGGATGCGTTCTCCCATCGATTCCAATACCACTTCTACATTATACTCATTTTTCATTCGATATTCGAATACTTCGTACTGAAGCTCACCGACTGCTCCGAGGATATAACTATCATCGCGTTTACCGCGGAACAGTTGGATCGCTCCTTCCTGGACAAGCTGTTCGATACCTTTTTTGAACTGCTTTGCTTTCATGACGTTCTTTGCTGTGGCCTTCTTGAATACTTCCGGCGGGAACTGCGGCAGCTCATCGAACTCGAAGTTCGCTTTCCCTTCGACGAGCGTGTCCCCGATTCGATAGATATTCGGATCATATATCCCGATGATATCTCCGGCATATGCCTCTTCAACCGTATCACGTGAGGATGCGACGAATTGCTGTGACTGGGATAGTTTGATCGGCTTTGCCGAACGGGCTAGCTGCACGCTCATGCCTCGCTCGAATTTACCTGAGCAGACACGCAAGAAGGCAATCCGGTCGCGGTGAGCCGGGTTCATGTTCGCCTGAATCTTGAAGATGAATCCGGAGAATTCTTCTTTCTCAGGAGCTACGACACCTTCCGTCGTGCGGCGGCTTCCTGGTGCAGGCGCCATGCTGACGAACGTATCAAAGAATGTTTGGACTCCAAAAGGCGCAAGTGCACTACCAAAGAATACCGGTGTCTGCTTACCTGCAAGCACACGATCCAATGAGAATTGATCGCCGGCTTCTTCCAATAGCTCCAGTTCCCCTTTTGTATCTTCGAATGTGGAGTTGCCTGTCAAATCGGCATACTGCGGATCTTCCAGCTGATCATAAGGAATGAATGTTTCTTCTTCATTTCCGTTAAAACGTACAAATTGCTTGTTGTATCTATCGAAAATGCCTAGGAAACGCTTGCCCATTCCAGCAGGCCAGTTCATCGCATATGTCTCGATATCCAATACATTTTCGATTTCTTCCAAAAGCTCCAGCGGCTCCCGGCCTTCCCGGTCAAGCTTGTTGATGAAAGTAAAAATCGGTATGCCACGCATACGACACACTTTGAATAGCTTCAATGTCTGTGCTTCGATCCCTTTCGTCGCATCAATGATCATGACGACACTATCCACCGCCGTCAGTGTGCGATACGTATCTTCGCTGAAATCTTCGTGCCCTGGTGTATCCAGGATATTCACTTGATAATCTTTATAAGGGAAATTCATCACAGAGGATGTAACGGAAATCCCGCGCTGCTTTTCAATCTCCATCCAGTCGGATGTTGCGAATTTGCCTGATTTCTTTCCTTTTACCGTACCTGCAGAACGAATCAGATTCCCAAAAACGAGCAGTTTCTCCGTCATTGTCGTCTTCCCGGCATCCGGGTGGGAGATGATGGCGAATGTCTTGCGCTTTTGTACTTCTTGTTTTATTTGCATCGGTTCATTACCTACCGTTCTATTATCATTCGTAAAGCCTGATTGTCTTGGCGATTGGTTGTTATCTCACACTGCGTCAAACCTCTTTTCCGCTCTAAAATCAGTCTTTCTCTACTATACATAATGTTAGCGCTTTTAGGCAATATCCTTCCCATGATGGTTTTTTATTGACCCGCGGGGAGAAAACGCTTTACTATGAGACTAATAAGATTTTCACAAAATCCGATTCATTTCGAGGAGAGACAAGATATGCTAAAGAAACTATTCGGTAAAAGTGTTACAGAAGAGCATTTTGTAAGCCCTGTCAATGGGAAGGCAGTGCCGCTGGAGGAAGTACCGGATCCCGTGTTTGCGGAGAAAATGATGGGCGATGGTATCGCTATCGAACCGACGGATCACACAATCGTCAGCCCGATCGATGCCGAAGTCGTCCAAGTATTCGAAACCAAGCATGCCATCGGCTTAAAAACAGAAATGGGTCTGGAAGTGCTGCTCCATATCGGTCTGGATACTGTCAATCTGAAAGGAGAAGGCTTTGATACCTTCGTCAAAACAGGTGATAAAGTCTCCGCCGGCGACAAGCTCGTAACCTTCGATAAGGCGTTTGTCGAAGCGAACGCAAAAAGCTGCATCACACCAGTAATCATCACCAACTATGAAGCAAGCGAATATACCTTGGAAGCGCTATTTCCGGAACAGGCCATTGCAGGAGAAACCCAGATCTTCCAAGTGAAAAAGAAATAACCGAAATGAGACTGCGACAAAAGTGTATCAGTTAAATGAAAACCCGAACTATGACGTGGATCTGAAACAAAGATATACGCGTAAGTTCGGGTTTTTTGACGTTCATCTATACTAGCGTAGGCAGAATACGGAGACTCCTACGGGAACAGCACGAGCTGAAGACCCTGCAGTGGTGATCTTTCCACGAGGAGGCTGAGGCCTTGGCCGTGGAAAACGGAGTGTTCTGCCGAAGCTCTGCTTAGGGAGTATTGTTTGTTTTTAAGCTCGGGATTTTAGTTATGTCCCAACCTCTTTTTAATTTGGCCTATTTGGGAAGGCTATTGTCATATCTGTTATAATGATAGGATAATGAATTTTTTAGACTGGAGACTGGGCTTTCATGCAATCTTATTTTCTCGATAAACAAGATATCATCAAAGTAACAGGTGACCGATTCTACCGAAGAGGACTGGACTATGTCAATAAAGGTCGCGTCCAAGGGTTGAGCTTCACGCCTTCCATCAATCAATGGAAAGCTGTTGTCCGCGGAACCGAAAACTATCCTGTGCGGATTTTCTTCTTTGAAGACGACGATCTGGATGGGGTCTGCAGCTGTCCTGCCTATCACACCCATTATACATGCAAGCATATCGCTGCTGTCTTGATCGCAATCAGCCGGAACCGTTTCGATAGTAACGGATACACCGTCACCGAAGATACGACCGCTCCGGCTGCTGCCCGTCAGACCGACTTTACCGATCGGCTCGTGCAAGCCTTTCTATCCCCTGCAGAACGCCTGCCATCAAAGCCTCCGGAAACGTTGAAGCTGGAATACAAAGTCGAGCAGCGCTTCATGCAAACGAATGGCAATACCGTGTTTGAGGTCGAACTGAAAGCAGGGACATCCCGTACCTATATCGTGCGGCTAGCCGAGGACTTTCTTAAAAGTGTCCTGCATCAGACTCGCTATCAGCTGACGCCGAGCTTTGCCTTCGATCCGCGTGTGCATATCGTCACACCAGAAGACAAAGTTATCCTGGAACGATTGCTGGAGGCCTGTGAAAACAATATGATCCATGATTTCACAGCATCCACCCTCCAATCGGAAAAACGGGCAATCAAACTGACGCCTACCTTGGCAAAAGATTTGCTGCCGCAGCTTGCAGAAGCTGGTGCCTCGCTCCAATTGCTGCACACGGAACCGATGGACACATTCCATGTGAGCGACAAGCCGGCACGGCTGGACTTTTATCTGTCAACGGATGAAGACGACATGCTCCAACTTGGCGTGCAGGAAATCGCGGCATATGAATATATCAAAAACTATCATTATTTATTCAAGGATGACACCCTGTATCCGGTGCCTGCCGAGCAGCGGGAATTGGTCAAGGAACTGTTCTCCATCCTTCCTTACCGGCATGATGCACCGCAAACGGTATCCACTAAAAATGTCGACCGCTTCGTGTCACAAGTCGTCGGCAAGCTGGAACAAATCGGGCATGTGCATATTGCGGATACTGTCCGCAGCAAAATCGAAATGGCTCCGCTTGTCGCCAAAGTATATTTGGATGAAACCGATGATGTACTGCATGCCAGCGTTTCCTTCCACTATGGAAATCACGTCATCCAGCCAGGACAGCCTCAGACAGATATGCCTGTGATCAAGCGCCAAGCTACCAGGGAAGACAGCGTCCTGCAGCAATTGCATGCTGCCGGGTTCCGTTTCTCAAAAGGCCGCTTCCATTTGCTCAATGCAGAGTATATGTATCTTTTCCTCCATGAGCATCTGACCGCTTTACAGGAAATCGCCGAGGTGTACATTTCCGATCGGGTACAAGCGATGCAAGCCGATGATCAGCACGAGGTTTCTTCTTCGATCCGGCTGCAGCAGGAAAACGGCATGCTGGAAATCAGCTTCGATGTTTCCGGTTTGTCGGAAGCACATATTAATGATGTACTGCAGGCGATGATCGAGAAGAAACGATATTATCGCATACCTGATGGCGCATTGCTCGATTTGGAACAAGAATCGATGGAGAATTTCCAAGACTTCCTGGAACAGCTGCAAATCAAGAAAAACCAGCTGCAAAATCAGCATATTTTCGTGCCAATCGCGCAAAGCATGCAGGTGGAAGAATCCCTCCGCGGGGCAGAAATGGAAGCAGCCTTCCGCACATTGATCGAGAGGCTGCGCCATCCGGAACAGATTGAATTTGCCTTACCGGCCGGACTGCAGGCAGACTTGCGAGATTATCAATTGACCGGTTTCAAATGGATGAAGACGCTCGCCTACTATGGTCTTGGCGGCATCCTTGCCGATGACATGGGACTCGGTAAAACATTGCAGACGATTTCCTATCTTACTTCTGAACGAGAAGCTAATCCAACAGCACGCCCATCACTTATTGTCGTACCTTCCTCTTTGCTTTATAACTGGCAGAAGGAATTCGAAAAATTTGCACCTACTATGCGTACACTGGTCATTTCCGGCTCGGTAACGGAACGGCAGGAACAGCTCTCCCGATTGGAGGAACATGATATCATCATTACTTCTTATCCATTATTACGGATCGATCACCATGTGTATGCGGGACAGTTATTCGACAGCCTGATCCTGGATGAAGCACAAGCAATCAAAAACCATGCGACCCAGACCGCCAAATCCGTCGGACTGATTCAAGCTGGTAAACGATTCGCACTTAGCGGCACCCCGATCGAAAACAGGCTGGAGGAGTTATGGTCCATCTTCCATACGATTTCTCCTGGTTTATTCCGGAGCAGGAAATCATTCACCGATATGGAACCGGAGAAAATCGCCCGAATGACTCGTCCGTTCATCCTACGACGAGTAAAAACGGATGTGCTGCATGAACTTCCCGAAAAAATCGAGACGACGAACTATTCAGATCTCACGCAGGAACAAAAAGAAGTTTATGTCGGCTATCTTGAACGAATCCGGAAAAAAATTGACAAAACGATTGCCGAAAAAGGCTTTGACCGCGGTAAATTGGAGATCTTGGCCGGCCTTACCCGACTGCGCCAGATCTGCTGTCACCCATCTCTGTTCATCGAGAATTACACTGGACAATCCGGTAAACTGGAGCAGTTGCTCGAGGTTATCAGGGAGCTGAAACAAAGTAATAAACGCTTCTTGATCTTCTCCCAGTTTGCCAGCATGCTGGAAATCATCAAGCATGCATTGGACGATACCGACGTCTTCTATCTCGATGGCAGTACACCTTCCAAGGAAAGAATGCAAATGGCAGAAGCATTCAATGAGGGAGAAAGAGACGGCTTCCTGATCAGCTTGAAAGCTGGTGGCACAGGACTGAACCTGACGGGTGCAGATACTGTCATCCTCTTCGACCTATGGTGGAACCCAGCTGTTGAAGAGCAAGCTGCCGGACGTGCCCATCGGATCGGACAGAAAAATGTCGTCCAAGTGATCCGCCTGCTTACACGCGGAACGATCGAGGAACGAATCTTCGAATTGCAGCAGCGGAAACGCGCACTTGTCGATCAAATCATCCAGCCTGGAGAAACGATGCTGAACACACTTACCGAAGAAGAAATACGGAGCCTGCTGTCGATGCAGGATGAATAATAAGGAGCAAGCCGTGACGGCTTGCTCCTTCTCTTTCTAAGAAAGATTCAATTATTTCACGATCTTATCATTCCTCTATGTTCATTTAAATTCAAAATCCCCACCGAAGAAGAAAAGACACCTCTGTTTCGATAATCAAACTTTTCATAATTCCTCTATCCAGTTTATAATCAATTCGGTAAAGGTAATATTTTCTTTTATGGTATTATCAATAAATGAAGATCGCTAAATCTGTATAAAAAGAAGGTACACTAATGGATTTCATCACCGAAAAATTATTATTTATCGCTTTGTTTATTTTTATCATCCATTCAATCGAAACACTGGCATACGCTGTGCGACTATCAGGTGCAAGAGTTAAAATGATAGCATCAGCCTTATCCCTGTTTAACATCATGGTCATCGTTTCAAGAATGGCCAATATGATGCAGCAGCCTTTCACAGGAAGTCTGATCGATGCTGCCCCAAAAGAAAACACGCTAGAATTCGTTGAAACACAGTTTCGCATTCTAATTGGAGCGTCGACTGTCGGTACAATTTTCGGTATCATATTACTGCCTACGTTCGTCGCGTTGTTTTCCAGAGCAATCATTCATTTATCAGAGGAAAAAGGCTCTGTGCCATCCTTAGTGAAAAGAATGTTCTCCTTGCAATACATCAAACGAGGTGTCACGCATTTCAGTCTCCCCAAGTTTTCCTATCTGCGGGGAACGAAAATGAAAGATATTCCGCTCAGACTATTTTTCGTCAATATGATCATAACAGCCATTTATACCATCGGTGTGTTAGCTGCTTTATATGCAGCCCTGTTAGCTCCGGAAAGATCTTCTACGGCAATCATGGCCTCAGGCTTAATCAATGGAATAGCAACGATACTCTTGGTTATCTTCATCGATCCCAAGCTATCTGTCATAGCTGACGATGTCGTGAATCAGAGGGGCAGTTATCATACCTTAAAAAGTATGTCCTTGATGATGGTAACTTCTAGATTACTTGGTACGCTGCTTGCGCAATTATTTTTTATCTGGGGAGCAGAGTATATCGCTTGGTTCACCAAATTCATTGTGTAAATGCGAAAGCCCACTTAACTGGATTCAGCTAAGTGGGTTTTTGTGTCTATTGCTATATTCAACTGCTTTTAAGCCCAGCTTGCCTCCGCTGTTCCTGCACAAAGATGATACCAAGCTCATGCGGCTCACCTTCATACATTGCCCGTTGTTTGATCCGGATCTCGCCTTGTTCGTCACGTATCTCCATCTTGCAATACTGGCTGTTCGTCTGGATTGCTTCATAAAATGCCCGTTCCGTTGTGACGCGGATGCCGTTTACTTTCTCGATGCGTTCACCAACCAATAATCCCAACCTGTCAGCTGGGCTCTCCGGAATAACAGCAAGGACAAACAAACCTTTACTGCTTTCCGTATAGAACATCGCGCGCTTACGATCTTTATTACGGAAGGATAGTGTGATTGCTTCTCTGCCGATAAGTGCGATGACAAAGGCTGCAATAGCGAAATAATAGGAATACATACTTACCAGACTCACTGTCAGGGTAAGCAGTGCTAAAATCAAGACTGCCTTCCCTTGCTTACGCGCTTCGATGAACGCTGGACGGCCTTTGGCAAAGCCATCCATACCAGTCAGCAATGGTACAAGCAGCAGCCCATAATTCGTTCCATTCAAATGGAAGTACGGCCACCAAGGAGCGAATGGCTCGATTGTACCGGCCGGCACTAACAGAAAGAATGGAATGAATAACAGCTTGCGGAAGCGATGCTGGCCGATCCAACGTCCGCGCGGCCCCTTTACCAGCTCGGGCAAAGTATCTTCTTTTTTCGTCTTAAGCAGCAGAATGGCTTCTGCAATCATGACAATGCTCATGATGAGCGCTAAGCTGATCCAATTCAGACCTTCCATATCATCTGCCCATCCAGCCGGCAGATAATCAGCAGCATATGGAGCAGCGCCTACAGCAAGCAAAAAGCTGAAACCAAAAATATAGGCTGACGACAGCCAAGTAAAACGAAACAGCAATGTAAGTACAATCGTCACGGCACTGATCAGCAATACAACAGCTGGTGCTATGACGATTCCCGCTCCGATACTTACCGCAGTAAGCAAAAGTCCAAAAATAAGCGATAGAACCCAAGTGCCTGTCCACTCTTTGCCAAAATCAAATACCTTCGTACCAAAATTATTCCGCTCTTTCCTGATTCTGCGGCTGGAAACGAGTAGAGTCAGCAGCAATGCCCAATAAAGCAGTGGATTCAAAAAGAAGTTTCCGATCCCATATAGCAGTTCGGTCAACCAATCATTCACCATTATGTGTCTCTCCCTATAAACCAACTCTTATGTATACTGTCTATTCTAACATGATAGCCCTCGTTTTCCTATGCCAATAGAAAAAGCCTCCCATGGAAAGGGAGGCTTCGGATCATGAACGGAAAAGCTCTTGGAGCGCTTTGTCCATTTGATTATCATGCTTGCCATTGCGTACTTGCTCGATGATCTTCGTTTGAAGCAGATCTGCAGTTTCCTGATCGACTTCACCTGTTGCTTTTAAATCGTTATCCTGCTGAAATTGTTTTACAGCTGTTTCAGTCTTTTCATTCAAATAGCCATCTTTGCGGCTCGGTTCATATCCAAGACCTTCCAGCATGATTTGGAGATTTTTGATTTTGTCATTATTATCGTTAAACTTCAATGTTTCCTTCTCATCCAATTGAATCGGTGAACTGTAGAAGTACTCTGGCTGATCCACTTCAACGGTTGGCTTGATACCTTTTTCATGGATCCAGTCTCCGTTAGGCGTCAGCCACTTATACAAAGTCAATTTGAGCATGGAATCATTCTGCAATGGCACAGTTTGCTGTACAGTACCTTTTCCGAATGTCGTTTTTCCGATCAGCTCATAACCGCCGGCTTGATTCATGGCACCTGCAAGAATCTCTGATGCAGAGGCACTGCCCTCGTCAATCAGGACATTAACTGGATATTCCTTCTTCTCGTCTAATTTCGTAAAGAATTCTTGCTTTTCTCCGTTTTTATCTTCAATCTGTAAATAAGGTTTATCACGAGGCACAAAGTTCTTCAAAATATCTTCCACTGTCGTCAGGATCCCACCTGGATTACCACGGACATCAATGATCAATCCATCAATACCATCTTTCTCCAGCTTATCCAATGCAGTTTTGAATTCCTTGGCCGTACTTTCAGAGAATGACGTGATCTCGAGGACACCAGCTGTCTTTCCGTCCACTTCTTTCGTGTCTGCATATACAGTTTCGACTGGAATCTCGTCGCGGGTGACGTCTATGTTCAATTCCTCTGACACACCTGGTCGCTTAACCGACAAAGTCACTGTCGTCCCTTTTTCTCCGCGAATTTTATTTACTGCTTCCTGTAGATCCAAGCCTTGCAAAGAATCTCCATCCACTTCCAGCACTTGGTCGTTCGGGCGTAAACCTGCTTCTTCTGCAGGGGAATCCTTGATCGGTGCCACAATGGTCACTTGTTTGTCCACCATACTCACTTCTGCACCGATTCCTTCAAACGAGGATTCCAGCTGTTGATTCAATTGTGTGGATGACTCTTCATCCAGGAAGGAACTATATGGATCATCCAGCGTTTCCAGCATACCCTGGATTGCACCTTCCTGCAGCTGCTGGGCATCCGGCTTGGCCAACGCATTATCCTTTATCAACTCATACGCATTTTCTACCTCACTCAGACTGCCAGCATCATCTGAAGCAGATCGGGAGCCTGACTCTTCCTTTCCTGCATATGATGTATACGCATAGCTGCCGCCTGCCCCGACAACCAATGCCAAAATGATTGCTATCACGAATGTCGCTTTTTTGATCTGCACGTTCGCCTCTCATCCTTTCTCACTTGTCCAATCCGTTAATCCTACTATTATGCTAAACTCCCTCTATCTTATCACTAAAAAGAGTCAGATGATGTAAAAAAGGCATCTCCTGATTGGAGAATGCCTTTTTCATTTTTATATTAGAAAAACTTCATTGGATCCACGGCATTGCTTTTCGCACCGTTCCATACGCCATCTTCATGAACTTCGAAATGAAGGTGTGGGCCTGTTGATCCTCCCGTGTTACCCATTTTCGCAATTTCCTGACCTCTTGAAACACTTTCTCCGACAGACACGCTTCGGCTGTCCAAATGTGCATAAACTGTTTCATACGTACGGCCATTGATAGAATGTGTAACCATGACAATATTTCCGTAACCGTTCATTGTGCCGCTGTAGGAAACTGTACCGCTTGCTGCTGCATGAACCGGAGTTCCTATAGAGTTCGCGATGTCGATACCGTAATGGGTAGTACCCCAGCGACCCCCGAATCCAGATGTGTACGTCCCTGATGCTGGCCAAGAGAAGATACCGGCTTGGGCAGACTTCGTTGTGGAAGTACTGTTTGAGCTGCTTGAGCTGCTAGATTTACTTGAACTGCTGCTGTTGGCACTGCTGCTTGATTTAGAGCTGGAGGAAGATTCCTTTTTCGCTGAAGCTTTCTTTGCTTCTGCTGCTGCCGCTTTTGCTTCTGCTGCTGCTTTTTCCTGTGCTGCTAAATCAGCTTTTTCGGATTCTGCATTTTCTTGCGCTAGTCGAAGAGCTTCTGCTTGGTTAGCCGCAAGCTCCTTCTCTTCTTCAGCAGATAGGATTTGGTCTCCCAGCTTTTCATATTCTTCTTCAAGCTGCTGTTTCAAATCCTCTTGCTCAGTTGCCTGGGATTTCAAGTCGGCTTTAATATCTTCCAGCTTAGCTTTTTGATCTTCCAGGTTCTGTTTTTCATCCTCGCGCTGCTGCTTTTGGTCTTCAAGCTTCTGCTTTGCTTGAAGGTAACCGTTCAATAGCTCTTTATCTGAGTCCATGATTGTTGTAACGGCATTCAGTCGGTTTATCATATCACCGAAGTTTTTGGAGCCCATCAATACTTGCAAGTACTGTACATCCCCACCATTTTGCTGGATGCTGACAAGACGGTCGGATAGTTTATCTTCACGCTTGTCTATATCTTCTTCAGTCTCCACAATATCATTGGAGATTTCTTCAATTTTTTCGTTCGTCTCAGTGATTTCATCTTCTTTGTCATGCAAAGCATTCTCATTCTTGTCGATCTGGTTGTTCAATTCATTCAGCTTTGTCAATAGATTGTCCTGTTCAGCCAGGTTATCGGATTGCTCTGCTTCTGCATCATTGATCTGATCTTCAAGTTCGCTCTGCTTGCTGCTGTTTTCCTGCTGCTTCTTCTGTAGTTCATCAATCTCGCTCTGAACATCAGATGAGGATTTCGCAGACGTCTGAATCGGAGTATGTAGGATTGTTCCTGCAGCTAATGCAGCTACAAGAACGGGCTTGATCATCTTCTTCATTCTTCTCTCATTCCCTTTCTTCCTTTACAAGCGTATATGTTGTTAGGTTAGTTAGACTTTAAGAAATTTACGGACACTCATGACACTGCCCCAGACACCGATTATTGCACCGATTGCAAGGAGGAGACCTGAAAGCTGGAAAGCAAATGGTGCATATGGGAGAATTTTGACAAAACCGATACTTATATTATCTGTCATATTGTTCGACAGGTAATAGTATCCGACAAGCACCAGTGCAACTGGAATGATGGCTCCCAATACTCCAAGCAACAGGCCTTCTATGAAGAACGGCCAGCGGATGAAGGAATTAGTCGCTCCAACCAGTTTCATGATGCCGATTTCCCTGCTTCTTGCAATGATCGTAATTTTGATTGTGTTTGAAATCAGGAAGATGGCGGTGAATACCAGACCTATGATAAGAACTGCACCGATTATACGGGCGTACTTGCTTACCGTAAAGAGGTTCTCTACTGTCGCTTTTCCGTAATCCACTTTGTCGACTCCGTCCAGCTTTGCAATCTTGTCAGCAACGGAGGCTGTATCATGTGGATCGGAAGTCTTGACGACGTACGTATCACTCAATGGGTTGTCTTGTTCGAACAAATCCCAATCGGTCTGACCCATGTCTTCCATCAGCTGGTTTAACTGCTCATCTTTCGAGGAATACTTTACAGAACCGACTTTATCAATCGCTTCAAGCTCCCCTTGGATGGATTGCACTTTGTCCTGTGCAAGCGTCGGGTCGAGATAGACACTCATTTCGACATCGGACTCGATATTGGTTGCAAACTTATTCAAGTTGAACACAACGGCTAGGAATACACCGACTAAAATCAGCGTCACGGTCACCGCCCCGATGGAGGCGATGGTCATCCAGCCGTTACGGAATATATTTTTGGAACCTTCTCGCAGATGGCGTTTCGCGGTATTAAACTTCATACCCATATTCACCTCCTGCTTCATCACGGACAATGCGACCATTTTCAATGGCGATGACACGTCTCTTGATCGTATTCACGATTTCCTTGCTGTGCGTTGCCATGATGATGGTCGTACCTTTTTGATTGATATCCTCCAGCACCTTCATGATGCCCCAGGATGTCTCTGGATCAAGGTTACCCGTCGGCTCATCAGCAATGACGACCTTCGGATTATTCGCTATTGCCCGGGCAATGGCTACTCGCTGCTGTTCCCCTCCGGAAAGTTCGTCCGGAAACGATCTGGCTTTATCCTTTATCCCAACGAGATCCAGCACTTCCATGACGCGATCCCGGATTATTTTAGGAGATTCCTCGATTACTTCCAAGGCAAAAGCGACATTTTCATAGATTGTCAGCTTCGGAAGCAATTTGAAATCCTGATACACCACGCCGATTTTCCTTCTGACTTTTGGAATATGACGTTCTTTATATGTGCTTAAATCTTTGTTATCGACTTTTACAATACCAGTGCTCGGTTTCTCACCACGGAAGATCATTTTGACGAAAGTGGATTTACCGGCTCCGCTCGGTCCTACTAAGTACACGAATTCCCCGCTGTCGATATGCACATCGACACCATTCAGCGCCGTAACGCCATTGGCATAGGTCTTATGCACACCTTTCATATCTATCATGTTTAACTCACCTTTGTATTTATTCTAAATCTGTAATCTGCTATTCTGCTACTCTGCTAACTAAGTATGTCGAACATTGGCGAAAGCAATCGAAAAAGCTCTCGAACCTGAAACCATTATAACATCTAATTTCTATTTTTTTAGACATATTAATATTACATTTGTGTTTCAAAATATGACAAAAGGCTTGGTTTTTGAAATATTTTACGCCGTATCCTGTCGTTTCCACTCGCTTGGAATGTCCGAGAACACAACAAAATACCCATACAACTAGTGTATGGGTATTTGCCGCATATGCTCTATTCCTGCTGATCCTGAAGCCATTCGGCGATTTTCTCCGCCTCTTCTCCCTCTGCCTGACCGGCAGGCATCCCGCCTTTGCCGTTCTCCATGATATCCACGAGTTCTTCTTGTGTATACTTGGAGCCGAGGTTATCCAATGGAGGACCGCCATTGCCGCCGCTCAAATCCTGTCCGTGGCACATGGCACAGTTGTTTTCATAGGCTTCCTGGGGTGTTTCTGCCGCATCATCATTGCTGCCGCAAGCAGCCAGGAAGAGCATGAATCCAAGACTGCTGCAGGCTATCGCTATTTTTTTCAAGAGAATCGCATCCTTTTCTTTTGAGTGGAATAACGGTTCAGCTTGTATGTTACAAAAATGTTACAAAAACTCTTATAATGTGGAACGCAAGTACGCGTTGATAAATGGATCGAGCTGTCCGTCCATTACAGCTTGTGTATTTCCGGATTCTTCATTCGTGCGATGATCTTTTACCATCGAGTATGGATGGAATACATAGGAACGGATTTGGCTTCCCCAGCCGATTTCTTTTTGCTCACCGCGAATTTCGTTCAACTCTTGCTGCTGTTTCTCGATCTCAAGCTGATACAGCTTCGCTTTCAGCATCTTCATGGCATGCTCGCGGTTTTTGATCTGGGAACGCTCAGATTGACATGTCACGACAGTATTTGTAGGAACATGCGTGATCCTTACCGCCGAATCCGTCGTATTGACGTGCTGTCCGCCGGCACCACTGGAACGGTACGTATCGATTTTCAGATCTTCTGTCCGTACATCCACATCGATATCATCATCGAATTCCGGCATTACATCACAGGAAACGAACGATGTATGACGACGTCCTGAGCTGTCAAATGGGGAAATACGCACAAGACGGTGAACCCCTTTTTCAGCTTTCAGATAGCCATACGCATTCAAACCTTTGATCAAAAGCGTTACACTCTTCACGCCAGCTTCCTCACCAGGAAGATAATCAAGTGTTTCCACTTTGAAATTATGCTGCTCTGCCCAACGCGTGTACATACGGAGCAGCATGCTCGCCCAGTCCTGGGATTCCGTTCCGCCCGCACCTGGGTGCAGTTCGAGGATAGCGTTGTTCTTATCATAAGGTTCACTTAGCAGCATAAGCAGCTCGAATTCATCAAGTGCCTCACGCATGGACACGATTTCTTCTTCCAACTCGCCGCGAAGATCATCATCATCTTCTTCCTTCACCAATTCAAAGGAAACTTCCAAATCTTCATGGCGGGAAACAAGCTTTTCGTAGCCTTCCACCGATTCCTTCAAAC
Organism: Terribacillus halophilus; assembly: GCF_900101385.1. GTDB lineage: Bacteria > Bacillota > Bacilli > Bacillales > Amphibacillaceae > Terribacillus > Terribacillus halophilus. The sequence continues at coordinate 457,722 of NZ_FMZB01000001.1, read as the reverse complement.
CATTGGATTCGTTGATGATTTTCTGGGCTCCCTGCTGATCATCCCAGAACGTCGGTTCCAGCATTCGGTCCTCCAGCTCGGCAATACGGGCTTTCTTTTGATCTAAGTCAAAGAGACCCCCTAAAGTCAGTTAGTTGTTTGTCCATACGATCCAATTCATTTCTGATTTCTGCAAATTCCATTTTCTCTCACCTCATAAAAGTCTATAGCAAACACCATTTTAATCTATGACAGGGACAGGACCCGCGCAACCACTTGCCCGGGCTTGCCAGCATCATTGACCGTGGCAGTTCTTATATTTCTTGCCGCTGCCGCATGGGCATGGGTCATTTCGTCCTACCGTATCGCCTTTGACGATCGGGGCCTTTTTCTTTTTCTTTTCTGCCTGGGTATCATCACCGCTGACAGCTTGGACTCCTTTAGCAACCTGTTCGCGCTGCAGGTTATCACGGATTTCCGCTTTCAATACGTAGCGAGTCACTTCTTCCTTGATGGACATGATCATCTCTTCGAACATATTGAAGCCTTCCAGCTGGTATTCCCTGAGCGGATCGTTCTGTCCATAGGCGCGCAAATGGATACCTTGGCGAAGCTGGTCCATCTGATCGATATGATCCATCCATTTTGTATCAACGGTACGAAGCAGGATGACCTTCTCGAATTCGCGCATTTGATCCGGCGTCATTTCTTCTTCCTTCTGTTTCAAATGCTCTCGGATTTTCTTAAAGACCAATTCTTCGATTTCTTCTTCATCTTTATTCTTCAGCTCATCGACTGTCAGCTTGTCCTGCGGCAATAAGTTTGCGTGCGCGTATTCTACCAATGCATCGAGTTCCCATGCTTCTTCGGAATCGTCAGCTGTATGAGCCTGGACCACCGTATGAACTGTATCCTTGATCATTTCCTCGATGATCGGATTCAAGTCCTCGCTGTCGATTACCTCGAAGCGCTGTTTGTAGATGATTTCTCGCTGTTCGCGCAGAACATCATCATAGGAAAGGACCGTTTTACGGGAATCGAAGTTATTGCCCTCGACTCGTTTCTGAGCGGATTCGACAGCACGGGATACCATTTTGCTTTCGATCGGTGTGCTGTCATCCATACCTAGGCGATCCATCATATTCCGCATATTGTCGGAACCGAATCGGCGCATCAGTTCATCTTCCATGGACAAGTAGAACTGTGTCACACCGGGATCTCCCTGACGTCCGGCACGACCACGCAGCTGGTTGTCGATCCGGCGGGATTCGTGACGTTCTGTACCGATGACAGCTAGACCGCCAAGTTCCAATACACCCTCACCCAGCTTGATGTCCGTACCACGGCCAGCCATGTTCGTTGCGATTGTCACCGCGCCTTTTTGGCCGGCATCCTCGATGATTTCCGCTTCCCGGTGGTGGTTCTTCGCATTCAGTACATTATGCGGCACACCAGCACGCTTCAACAGTTTGCTGATCAGCTCGGAAGTCTCGACAGCCACTGTACCGACAAGGACTGGTTGGCCAGTTTCATGACGGGCCTTGATTTCTTCGACGACCGCACGGAACTTGCCTTCCATGGATTTGAAAATGTAATCGGATTTATCCTGACGAGTGATATCTCTGTTTGTAGGGATAACCAGCACGTCCATGTTATAGATATTGCGGAACTCTTCTTCCTCGGTCTTTGCCGTACCGGTCATACCGGCAAGCTTTTTGTACATTCGGAAATAGTTCTGGAAAGTGATGCTGGCCAGCGTCATGCTTTCATTCTGGATCTGCAAACCTTCCTTCGCTTCGATAGCCTGGTGAAGACCGTCGCTATATCGGCGGCCCTTCATGAGACGTCCAGTGAAACTATCAACGATGATGACTTCGCCTTCTTCCACCACATAATCCGTATCACGCTGCATCGTTACATGAGCTTTCAATGCCTGGTTGATGTGATGTGTAATGGATACATTTTTCAAATCGAACAAGTTTTCCAAACCGAAGAATTTCTCCGCTTTGTTGATACCTTCTTCTGTAAGCAAAACAGATTTTGTCTTGATATCATTTGTATAATCTTCTTCCTTCTTCAACACACGAACGAAGGAATTAGCTTGTGTGTACAGACTTGCCGATTTCGCAGCAGACCCGGAAATGATCAGCGGTGTCCGAGCTTCATCGATCAGGATGGAATCGACCTCATCAATGATGGCAAAATGAAGCGGACGCTGTACCATCTGATTTTTATACAGCACCATGTTATCCCGCAAATAGTCGAAGCCAAGCTCATTGTTCGTACTATACGTGATATCTGCTGCATAAGCTTCCTGCTTCTGTTCCCGTGTCATGCCGACACTGTTGAACCCGACGGTCAAGCCGAGGAATTCATATAGCGGGCGGTTATTTTCCGCATCACGACCAGCAAGATAATCATTGACTGTGACAATATGCACACCTTCGCCCGCTAAAGCATTCAAATAAGCAGGCAGTGTACTTGCTAGCGTTTTACCTTCGCCGGTTTTCATTTCGGCAATATTCCCGCCATGGATGGCGATACCGCCAAGCAGCTGAACATGGAAAGGGCGCATGCCGAGTACACGATCGGCCGCTTCCCGTACTGTCGCAAAGGCTTCCGGCAGCAACTCATCCAAGGACTCGCCATCCTGATAGCGCTTTTTGAATTCGATTGTTTTTTCTTTTAATTGTTCATTTGTATATGCACGATATTCGTCTGCTAAACTTTCTATTTGTTCGGCTGTTTTCTGGGCACGGCTGACTTGCTTCTGCGTACCGTCTCCAAACACCCGTTTTAGTAGTCCACGCATCATAACGCTCCTCTTTTAAATCAAAAAAGTATAGTCCAAAAATAATAATAACACTAGGTTTGGCGGTTTACAAGAAAGGGAAATCAGCCCAGTCAAAAAAGAAAAAATAGCGACGTCAACAGACGCCGCTTACCATGGAGGAGTGCCATGTCAGACATTCGCAGTACCGTAATCGCTACTCCAGCCGCTTGAACACCACCGTCAGTTGGAATGCACAGTCTCCAGAGGGGAGACTGTGGCATCCTGGTGGGGATCTTGCGGGGAAAAGGAAGCCTGCCCCTCAGAAGACACGTGATCTGGAGGACAGATCCCGCTGCATTTGTTCGATGCACCAGCGCTCGAGTTGCTCTTGCTTCCATTGAAGTTCTGCCAGCCTTCGATTGGTCGCGGCAATGATCTCGACGAGCTGTGTGATCGTATGCTCATGCTGTGTGAGTTGGGAATGGGAGACTCGTTGGACAGCATTATCAGAATCTCTGATGGTCAGTACCCCCTTTTGTTGTAGCTGACTTATTTATAACACAGGACTTTTGAAAGAAAAAATGACCGTTTTCGTAAAACGACCAAGGACTTCCCTCATAAAGTACAAGATTTCGGCACTATCCGACAGCTTTCATCTCTTTTTTAAAGTAATTTTGAGATATTCTTCCTTCGTTTTTGCAAAACGGCATAAATTTTAAAAAAGCAGACGCTCCTCGCGCCTGCTCTGCATTTCTTTTATCAACTAGGCTCAATCAGCCCATATCTGCCATCTTTTCGTTTATAGACGACATTTGTATCTCCTGTAACAGAGTTCGTATAAACGAAGAAGCTATGTCCCAGCATATCCATCTGCAAAATCGCTTCCTCGGAATCCATCGGTTTCAAGTCAAAACGCTTGTTTCGTACAATTTCGAACGAATCCAGATCTTCTTCATCTTCATTCGTTGCGACGACAGCACTAGCCGCACTTTCATTCTCCAAAGCAGCGAATGCATGCTTCGGTGCATCCCCGCTTTGACGGGAGCGCCGGTTCACTTTCGTCTTATGCTTTTTGATCTGCCGTTCCAGTTTCGTTACGACCAAATCGATTGCAGCATATAGATCTGCATGACTTTCCTCAGCCCGCAGCAGCAGGTTCTTCATCGGGATCGTCACTTCAATCTTCGACGCATTGTTATGCACACTCAAGTTAACGTGAACCTCGGAATCCACCGGGGAGTCGAAATACCTCTCCAGTTTGCCTACCTTTTTCTCGACGTAGTCCTTGATCGCTTCTGTAGCCTCGACATTCTCGCCACGAATATTGTACTTCATAACAAGTGTCCTCCTTTCATCCTTATGAGGATACTTTCTACATTCCCTTTACAATTCCTTCATAAACAAAAAATATAGTCCGAAAAAAGAGAAGAATTATCGAAATCTGTCACGATTTGGACATGAATTTTACACATTAAAAAGCCCGAACCATATATGGTCCGGACCTTTCTCACTTGCGTTTATCCAAAAATCTTCCATCCAGCGTCTGCATGCTTGCGTATGGATTGATATATTTCTTGCCAGACTGCTGCTGCTTCTTAATTGTCCGTATATCAATCTTCAATTGGTCGAAGATTCGCTGGACGTGTTTGCTGATTCGTTCATTCATCGGCAGAAGTTCCTTGCCCAACTGTTGTTCCTCCGGTGTGAAAGGAGGCTTTAGCTCTTCCATCTGCTCAGAGCGAACATCCAGCAGCTCCGTAAGGGAATGGACGACTTCTTCCCGATTCTCAGCCGTCACCATCTGACTGACGAGAGTATCCAACTCAGAAGTCGTATCATACAGTGCCTGCACCCGGTTCATCACACAGTCGCCCCTGTTCCGAATTGCTGTTTGCGCGTCTGTTTGACGACTTCTTTCCATGTGTCTCGGAAATCGGTGATCAAATCCAATGCGCTGCTGAGTGCCTGCTGATCATTATGCGTATTTGCCTGAATGAGCTGCTGGTTGATGAAATCGTACAACGGCATGATTTCCTGTGAAATTGGCACCTCTGGATCCAGTGTTATCATCAGCTCACGGACGATATTCTGCGCTTTTTGAATATTGGTGTTCTTCGACCCGATATCCTTCTTCTCGATTGCTTGCTGCGCAAATTTGATGAACTTGATACAGCCGTTGTACAGCATAAGCGTCAGTTCGCCCGGGGAAGCGGTCTGGACGGAATTTTGTTGATACGCCTGATAATTTTGTACAGACATTTGTATTACTCCTTTGGCGCTTATCCTCCGAAGCTGGATGTCAGATAAGCGGATTGTTGATTCATTTGGCTGATGGCCTGTTCCATGGCTGAGAATTGGCGCCAGTAGCGGTTTTCTAATTCAGTGAGATGGTCTTGGAAGTTGTCAATGCGATCCTGGACATCATCCAGCCTTTTACCTATGGTGAACTGATCGTTCGTGTACGTCGATTTACCAGCCTTTTTGTAGATGTTGTCCAAAGTGGAATCAACTGTTTTTTCCAAACGCTGCAAAATTCCTTGGCTCTTACCTTCCTCACTGTTTGAGAATAACTTGTAAACACCTTCTGGATCTTCACGCAAGGCATCTTTTAATTGCTTTTCATCTATCACAAGTTTTCCGTTTTCAAGATAATCTTTGGAAGTGGTAATCCCTATTTGTGCTAGTTGGGTATATTCTCCACCTGTTTCTACGTTACTGTACCAAGCGCTTCGCATAGAGAAGAGACTGTTTTGTAATAAAGAGTCTCCTTTTAACAAACCACTCTTTGCTTTTTCATCCCATAATTTGATTTCATCTTCTGACATTTCTTTCTTTTGTGCGTCAGTTAGAGGAGGATAGTCCCTGTACACCTTTTCATCGAGTCGCCCATTTACATCTTCTATAATCTCGTTATATTTATCTACGAATTCTTTAATCTTGTCGTAGACAGCGTCAACATCATTATCAACTGAAACTCGAACCGGGCCATCAGTTTTTTCTACAAAGTTGAATGTAACGCCGCCCAATGAATAACTGTTTTCAGAAGTCTCAACCTCTAACGCACCGTTATACTTTATGATTGCATTTTGACCGCCTGTTTCTTCCCCCATTTTAAGGAAATCGGAAAAGAAAGCATTATTTGCACCAAAATCAATTTCTGGGTTTTTAGTTACACTTTTATCTTCGTTAACTGTATCTTCGTTAAGATCTCCCGTATACTTCTTTTCCATAACTACTTTACCGGATTGTGTATCATAAGAAGCACGGACACCTGCATTTGAGTTCGTAATATCTTTTAAAATATCATTCAAGCTATCGCTGGATGAAAACGTTTTATTATATTTGATTTCCGTTCCTTCTTGATCGTAAGTTGTAAAAGAAACGGTAAATTCTTCTCCAATAGCTTCATCGGGATCGAAATCATCTCCCCCAATCCTACCTGTACTCACGTTGATTGCAGCTGTAGCAACCTGTTTGACTTCGATACTATAAGATCCATTGGATGCTGTTGAATCGGCGGTCGCTGTTACTGCATCGCTTGATGAAGTTGTGGTCTTCTGATTGTAAGTAGTGGAAAGTTTCATGTTGGTTAGCATATCGTCAAAACTCTTTAGAGAAGTACTCACTTCGCGATATGAATCTTGCTGCCATGTCAGTTTGGTCTGTTCCTGCTGCATTTTATACAGTTTCTGTCTTTCTGCATTCATCAATTGTTCCACGAGGGAATCCGTATCGATTCCGGAAGCAAGCCCCCCGACACGTAAGGAATTGCTGCTGGAAGAAACACTATCTACCATGTGATCACCTGCTTTTTATATTTTTTCATCTACGAGTAAACCCATGAATTCCGCCATTTTTGCATAAGCATCCAATAACTTCTTTGGCGGAATCTCTCTCACAACTTGGTTCGTATCGGAATCGACCACGGTCACGTAATAACGTTCGAGTTCTTCATGCAGTTCGAATTTCATATTTGTATGGGTCGGTTCCAAAAATTGATTCATTGTTTCAATTACTCGTTCGATATCTGATTTGTCATAATCGACATACGGGTTGGAGCCATTCGAAGTGGTCTCCTGTTTATGTATTGTTTCGCTTCCTGCGGGACGACTATCTCCCGACTGGTGTGTAACATGCTGTGAAGCGGAAGAAGATAATTTATCTATCATCAAAGGCCAACTCCTTGCACATGCGTTTCTTATTATATCGGCAGGATAATCGGAAAGTGAAGCGAGAAGAACAAAAATGCGTAAAAAAACAGGTACAGCTTTCTGTACCCGTTTGCTGGTCATCATGAAAGACTATGCCACCATCTTCCATACAGAATGTTAATTAATTGAGATACGATTGCTAGTACGGATTGCCTGCGTCAAAGTTGCTGTTGTTCTGGCATTGAAACTGACACCCAGCTGGACTGCCGTCTGGGCAATTTCAGGGCGCATGCCAGAAATCACAGTTTCCACACCAACCAGCTTCAACGCTTCCACAAGATAAAAAATTTGCTGGGCAACCATCGTATCGATGATGATAACACCAGAGAGATCGATGAACAATAAGTCAACATCCTGCTCCGTACATTCGCGAAGCGTGTTCTCCAGAATCAGTTTTGCCCGATTTGTGTCGATGTCACCTACCAATGGCAGCAGGGCTGTCGTATCATTCAGCAGAATGACAGGCGAACTAAGTTCATTGATCATTTCTTGTTGTGCTTGCAGCTTTCGATTCGAAAAATGATGCATTTCCTCTGTTACTTTAAGGATCACCTGATCAAAAGCTGTAATTATTTCGCGATTCCAAAGATCAAGCATTTCTGGTGCAATCGTGTCTTTATGTAAACGATAAAATTCATGAATCAAGTCAAGATGCTGTCCCCTTGTGACCATAAATTCCCGAATTATTTGATGCGTAGGAGTCCTTAGATGATTCTCATCACGCGCAATTGAAATAACCCACTCTTCAAAATTATTACCGAATGTCTCTTTATCTTCAATAAATATACGAAAGAAGTGAAGATGAAAGTCGTAGTTTTGCTTTTTGAGGGTTTCTATCGTTTCCGGATCACTGGAAGCGTACACACCAGAACTATTCTTTTTATCAAGCTGTAAGTACCAATTTTCAGTAAGGTCTTTCGCTTTTCGTTCCAAAAACAAATACAAGTCCTTATTCCTATGCATTTTTCTGCTCCTCCTGGGGTTCATTTGACCTTTATAAGTATAAATATATGTAATTTCGCCATTTTTGTAAATTTACAAGTAATAATCTGGAAACCAACCCTCCCTCTTGAACCAGGAAGATTGTACCCCTCTCTATACCCATAACAAATGTATCTAAAACCTATTAATTCAAAAATTCTTCCTCCAAAAGTAATAAATAAACCGCCCTCTAAAGGCGGTTCATACTGGCTGTGTATAGGCAGCTATCTTCTCCTGGATAAACCCCCACACTCGTTCTGAAGACTTACCATCCTGATAGTGATGTACTCGGTCCCGGATCTGTTTTCGCTCCGCACCATACCAAGAAGGGTTTTCTATAAAAGATGCCAATGCATCTTGCAATCCCTCTTGTGTCGTCACTTTGGGACCAGGTGTCCAGTTTGCGTACGAGTCGAGGATAAATCCCCGATTCTGCTGATATGAATGAAGATCCACAGGCGTATAGACGATAGGCTTATCCAAAAGCAAGTAATCGAAATAAATCGAAGAATAATCTGTTATGAGCATATCGACTAACGGCATGATTTCATATAGATCCACCCCATAGCGAGTCAGCATTTCATCCGTAAGTAAATGGACACGCGTCTGCATTTCAAAATGATTCAAAAACAGCTTTTCCTCTGCTGGATGCAGCTTCACAATCAGCTCCAGATTTTCTTGCTCCAAGAAATCATAAAACTGATCATTATCAAAGCTATCCATGCCAAACAAATTATCCCGATTCAAATTCGTATCCGCTCGGTCATTATGCGCCACTTGCCGGTACGTCGGCATAAAGAATACCATCCGGCTTTCGCTTGAGTCGATATCGAATTCTTCTTTCAGGAAAAGTGTATCCGGCCGCTGAAGCAGTAAATCATTCCGCGGTGCCCCAGTCAGCTTGATATGTTCAGGATTCAATTTGAAACAGCGTATCATCAAGTCACTAAAAAAATCAGAATAAGAACATACATAATTTATGCTTCCCCAACGATCCGCCAGCACATGCTTATTCTGTTCATTCTTATCCTGGAACCCCATAGCTTTCAATGGGAAGCCATGCCACGTATCGATGATCAGCTGGTTCGGATTGTACAGCTTTTTGTTATGCCTGATATTTGCTTCCGTAATGATCAGTACATCGGCAGCTTTGACTTTTTCCTGATACTCCTGGGTTTCCTGTTGCTGAAGCAGTTCTGCATCGAAGGATTCGTGGATAGCTTCTGGAATATGCTTTGCCAAAGCATACGTATTCGAGCCGCTGCTATTACGAGCTACCATGACCAGCTTTTTCCGACCTGTCGGAGATATCGATTGTTCCTCCGGTCGGTAAGGTGCTTCCCGCTTTAGCTGATCGATTTTCCATGTACCAGCCTTGTTAATCAACTCCAATCGGCAGTACACTTTCTCCGATCTATCTTGCTCTTTCCAAGTTTGAATCAACAAAAGCCGGACCGATGCTCGTGTATAATGATAGTCGACAGATTCTACTTTGGGATAAGCAGCCTGCCTGTTTACCTCTATGTCAACCGGATCGAACTCTTCATTTATGTACCGTTGTGTGAAGAAGCTCGCTAGATAGTCGACCTCATCTTCTGTCTGTATCACCAATTCGGATCCATTAATGGCACAAGTTAAAATATCATCCAACACTTTATAATAAAGATATTGCGGATCATGTATAACTTGCAGCGGAATATCAGCAAAGCTTTCCTCCTGCAAAGCTGTTTCCAGACGATCCATTACCGATTCCATATGATATGGCTCGGCCAGCTCCTGACAATCCTCTGCTGAAGGCAGTTCATATACACCTTGTGCAACCGCCGGCAAATCAGCTAAAGTTGGCAGCGTCTCACTGTTCCCCTCAACTACCGGCACCATTCCCCTAGCTAATGCTTCCACCGTTAGACGATGTGATGCTTCATAGTTACCGTTAACGATCAGCGCTGTCGCTGATTCCACAACCTGCCAAAAGTCCTCCGCTGCATCTTTCCATACAGTCGATTTCTCGATTTCCATTTCTTGAGCCATGTCCTGGATTGCTGCCTTATCAGGTCCTTCCCCAATAATCGTTAAAGCAGCCTTGTTTTGGGTAGCCTGAAAAGCAGCAAAAACTTGCTCATAATGGTTATCGAACAAAGATAACTCCCCGACAGAGATGAAATGCGCTTTCGCTTCAGGGCGAGGAATAATATCAGGCTTCTCCAGTAGAATCGGTTCCCCGATCATATGCAGCCACTGCTCTTGAAAAGCGTAACGCCGCACCGCTTCCTCCAACTGTTCATTCATCACCAAATGTCGATCACTGAATTTAAGCGCCTCTTCGTAACCATATTCTTCAGGCGCACCCTGCAGCCAAGAAAAGATCCGAGGCATCGAACCATGCAGCTGCGCCACAGCTGTTCGGCAGACATAATTCATCAGTGGTGCTCGTACCGCCACAATCACGCCTGGCATGCCATGGTGACGCAGGCTATTCGTATAGCCTTCAATTAACGAATCTGGGCTTTCATACTCAAGCCCACTTTTCTCTCCATAATAATGTATCTCCGGCAAAGCAGACTCCCATTCCGCAATCTCCGGACGGTAGGATTGGAACACCCTTACTTGGTGACCACGTGCAGTCAGCATGTTAGCTGTTTTTGATAGCGTATGTTCTAGCTGGCCACTGCCGTCAGCGTAGATGAGAGCGAAATCGATGATCATGAGCTAACCCCCGATACAAGTAGTTATATTCATTCTACAAGTATACTCTATCATTTGCACATACAAAAAAATCGCACAGGCGTTAGACGCCTTGTGCGATTTTTAAAGTTAAGCTCTTCAAGAACTTATTGAAGCAATTGAAGAACGCCTTGTGGCTGCTGGTTAGCTTGAGCCAACATAGACTGAGCTGCTTGAGAAAGGATGTTGTTCTTAGTGAAGTTCATCATTTCTTTCGCCATCGTGCGAACATCCACTTTCATGAATGACTAGACTATATCTTCACCCTCTAATACTAGTAGGGGTCGGGCACTTCGGATCGATAGCTCGCAGCAAAGTTGCTATCTCACCTATGGTTTCATCGCCATAGCTTTCACCGTAGGCGGTTTCCTAGTCGTTGAACCTTCTCCAGATTTTCATCACAGGAGCTTGGCTGCTGATTGCCCAATCTATCTCCTTTTCAACCCATCACGTCTGCCGTTTCCGGCTCCGCTGTGGAGTAGATAGCTTCAGGGGTTTCCAGCAATTCACCCGATCATAATCACTAACCGTTCCCAGTTAGGACGACTATTGCTTGCTGCTTATGCAGCGAAGCTGTAATCAACGTCGCGGATACGAGATTCCGCAGCTGTTAGGTTTTCAGAAGATGTGCTCAAGTTGTTGATTGTGTGATCAAGACGGTTTTGAACAGCACCTAGTTTAGAACGTTCTGCTGATACATTATCAATAGCAGTTTGGATAGTTGTGATTGCAGTGCTTGCTGATGCTTTGTCAGAAATGTTGATACCTTCTGTTACAGCAGTTTTACCAGCTGCAAGTTTGTCACCAACGATTGCTAGGTTAGCAGCAGATGTATCCTGACCATCACCTTTGTAGTAACCAGCTTTAATGCCATTAGCATCATCAGCTTCTACATAAGTAGCAATTGTAGTGCCGTCTTTATCTACGATAGTTCCTTGGTCTTCAGATACAGTACCTTGTGTACCTACAGCCAATGCACCAGAGCTCATGTCGTTGATGGACAAGCTGATGCTTTGACCTTCGTTAGATCCGATGTGGAAAGTAAGATCCTGAGCAGTACCGTCGATAAGTTTTTTCGTGTTGAACTCAGTATCAGAAGAGATACGAGTGATTTCTTGTGCTAGTTGGTCAACTTCTTTTTGAAGTTCTGCACGGTCGTTGTCGTTGTTAGAATCGTTGGAAGATTGAACAGCAAGTTCACGCATACGCTGAAGGATGGAATGAGTTTCATTCAAAGCACCCTCGCCAGTCTGGATCAAAGAGATACCATCTTGTGCGTTTTTTGTTGCCATGTCAAGACCACGGATCTGACCACGCATTTTTTCGGAGATTGCTAGACCTGCAGCGTCGTCTCCTGCTTTGTTGATTTTAAGACCAGAAGAAAGTTTCTCCAAAGATCCTTGTGTTGCAGATGTGTTGCTGCTTAGCTTGTTGTAAGTGTTAAGCGCAGCGATGTTGTGATTAATTCTCATTATAAAATTCCTCCTTGAGTGTAAGTACAGCCCACATCCTTGTGGTTTTCACGGTCTGCAGCGGTCGGCCGCCCGCTGCTTTCCTGTGCTGTACTATTTATATCGGAGGATTTTAGCACTTGTTTAGCTTTTTTCACCATTATTTTTTAAGAAATTGAGTAAATCGACGGATGTGTCTGCTGCAGTACTATTTTCCTGCTCAATGGCCAGATAGACTTCCTTTCTATGGATGGCAATATCCCTTGGCGCATCGATGCCTAGCTTGATTTGTTCACCGTCAATACTGAGGACTTTCAATTCTATGTCATCACCGATTTGAAGTGATTCGCCAACTTTTCTCGTCAAAACAAGCATTATTCCACACTCGCTTTCTCTGCTTGCAAAGGGGTACGGGAAGAATATGCATCAGATAGGATGATTTGCTGTGCCTTTCGTGACTCTCCGTTGATGATCAGCGGTGCCTGTAAGTTAATGGTGCTGTTGGCAAAAGGATCGCGCAACGTCAAAATAGCTAATACATTCACATGCTCCGCTTTTGTGATTTCTAACGCTTCTTTTATGGATTCGTCCAAATCAAAAGCATAAGCTTTGTGAAAATGATAAGGACTAGCCACCACAAAAGCCACGGGAGATGTTTTAGTACTTTGCAAAATCTGAAATACCGGATTATCCGGAAAATCGATCAGTACAAAGTCGGTTTCATCCTGGAATCCTGGCAACCCCTTTTCAAAACGGATCACTTTTTCTTCCTCTACTGTCATACTGCCAAAATATTTCGTTTCGATATTCATGATTGAACTCCTTATATATTCATCTCGAATCCATTGACCCCATGGAATTTCAAATTCTCAAAGTCTACCTTCAGCGACTGATACTGCGCAATGCCTGTATCCACTTGTCCTGGCTGGTAATTGATCTGCGGGTGTCGCGGGGTATGTTGAATCTCCGGACGATTAACCTTCACATCGATATCCAACTCAGATGGCTGGTAATCAATCTTCACAGCAAAACGCGAAGGTATCCACCCAATTGCAAAGTCCTTCAATTTACGCTCATCTATCCGTTTGGACTGCGCAACGATTGGATCGCCGCCTTTCTCGATCTCCATCATTTCCTTGCCTTCCTGTACACGGCGGGTTATCCCTTCCAAGTAGGATTTCTTACCTAACTCGGCAAAATCCTCTGTCCGTTTGAAAACAGATTTCAAATCCATATCATTCCATGCTTGAGTTTGGTCTATCGTCAGCTTGGATGGTGTTGTATGCATTGTAATTTCAGCTTGTGGCTGATGGATGGATTGCTCTAAACCCGGCTGCTGTATGTTTACTTTTGCATCTGTTGTATGAAGACTGATTTTAGCTTGCTCGGATTGCAGCCGTACTTGCGGCATCTGCATGCGTATCTCCCCTTTCTACACAAAAAGCTCCGCCAGCTGGCAGAGCTTTATCTATTTTTATCGCAAGAAGTCCATCAAAGTCGGTTGGATGATACGTGCCCCTGCTGACATTGCAGCACGATGGACTGCCTCCTGGGACACGAGATTCATGATGACTTCCTCCATCTCGGCATCTTCATTATTGGACATGAGCTCGGTAGCCGATAATTCCTGATCACCCAAACGAGACGCTACAAGATCCATTCGGTTCATCCTGGCACCTATATCCGCACGTTCGTTTACAAGATTGTTGACATTCTCATCAATTAGTCCGATATATTGATCTAAGTCTTCATCAGAACCGTCCGAGCGGAGTGCAGCTGAGAAATTCTCCAGGTCGTTGAATAATTTTTCACCAAAAACTGCACCACCATCGACGTTGATCTTCATATCCACACCATTGGATAATGTAAGATTAACAGCATTGGAATTGAAATCCACCGTAGCACTTCCATCCTCGTTAATCGTAACTGGTGCAGTGTTCGTAGCAGACCCATTAAAAATATACTTCTCATTCACTTGCGTATTCGCAATCGTCGCCAGCTGCTCTTTCAGCTGATCTACTTCCTCGGCAATATTGCCTCGCTGTCCTTCTTCATATGTACCATTGCTTGCCTGGACAGCCAGTTCGCGAATACGCTGCAAAGCACTGGTGGCATTACTCAAAGCCGAATCTGAGTTATCAATCCAGCTCTGCGCCTCGGAAAGATTCCGTTTATACTGCTCAACATCCCGAACCTCGGTCCGATAGCTCATACCTTTCGTCGCAACAACCGGGTCGTCGGATGGCTTGGTGATCTTCTTACCCGAAGACAGCTGTTCAGAGTATTTGTTCAAGTCACTGTAACTGTTGCTCAAGTTACGCAGCATGCGGTCGGACATCATACTTTGTGTTATACGCATCGTTTACTTACCTCCCTACCAGTCCCATGTTGTTGATGATCGTTTCGAGCATCTCATCGACGGCTGTCATGCTGCGGGCTGCCGCATTATAAGCATGCTGGAACTTGATCATGTTCGTCATCTCTTCATCGAGTGACACACTGGAGACGGATTGCCGCTGCAAGTCTGCTTGATCTACTAAAGAAGTAGCGTTAGTTGCTTGTCTGTTCGCTTCCTGCGCATCTACGCCTAGTGTGCCGATCATGCCTTCATAAAAACTGCTGATGGAAGTACCGCCCAACTCTTCTAAGGGGGAGCGCATCGCTTCTGCAAGAGCTTTTGCATTTTCTCCATTACCAGAAGTACCATCTGCACTTGCCGCGATCAAGTCTGGTTTGCCATCGATGGCAGCTGACAGACTGATGTTCGCCGCAGCGCCGTACTCGGATTCACCAGCATCAAAGAAATCAATGCCGGATACAGTACCACCCTTTGTATAACCCGTCTGCTGGACAGCATTGATAGCTTGGGCAAAGTTGAAGGCCATTTTATCCAGGTTCTTCAACATTTCCGGATAGGTACCTTTAACCGTTCCGTTTTCCAAGTAACCATAGGAATCTATCAAGCCTTTAAGCTCACCTTTGGATGTAAAGTCCTCTAAAGCAATCTCCGTATCTCCAAATGTGATGCCCTGAACAGCTTCCATACCGTTTTCATCTTGTCCATATTGAACGGACAATTCTTTGAACGTTTTCGTATCCGGGTCGACCAACACCGCTTGTGCTCCACCTTGCTCATCAACTAAAGTGATCTTGGCGATGCCTTGTGCCGCTGTCGGTGCCAGGCCGCCGGATTTCTGGTATTCCACTTTGATGTTGACCATCGAGGAGAGCTCATCGATGAGCACATCTCGTTTATCGTACAAATCATTCGTCACCATGCCATGTGGTTCCATGTCGGCGATCTGTTTGTTCAATTCATTGATTTGGTTCATATAGGAGTTGATACTTTTCACGGATACATTATCAATTTGATCACGCAAGTCGCCTCGGACGTTGCTGAGGCTGTTGGAGATATAATTGAATGTATCTGCAACAGCTTCGCCTTTTTGCAAAGCAACCGAACGTGCTCCCGACTCCTCTGGTGTTGCGGACAAATCCTGAAGCGCACTCCAGAAATCATCCATGACAGCAGACAAGCCTGAATCAGAAGGCTCATTCATGATACCTTCCATTCGGCTTAATGCTTCTGCTTTTGTGTTCCAATAAGAAGCCGTACCAGTTTGCGAACGGTATTGCGCATCCAGGTAGCTGTTGCGGATCCGTTCGATCGATCCCGCCTCGACACCTGTTCCCTGCTGGCCGACGACTTGCGGACGGTTGCGTCCTGCGGCTGGATATGGGGAGATTTGTTCGAAGTTGACACGTTGTCTGGTGTAGCCTTCTGTATTGGCATTGGCTATGTTATTGCTTGTCGTGTATAGTGCCGTTTGCTGCGCAAATAGCGCGGAGCGGGCAATCTCTAATCCTGCGAATGTCGATCCCATGTATTTATCCCCTTTTACCCTGTGTTATGCTTTGGAGTCGAATAGAGCGCGATTCTGCGGTCGCTGCTGATCCTGGTTGGGAGTACCGTAATTCAATGATTGAATGGAGGGAGCAAGCATATCCAGTGAAATCTGCAAAAATTGCATCGACTGCTCCAGCAGCTGCTGATTGAGTGCTTCCTGCTTTTTGAGCTCCGTCACTGCCTCTGTCAGTCCGATCAGCTCTTGTTCCAGCTGATGTGCCATCTGTTGATCCGCGATCTGTTCCAAAAGCTCGGTAACGGTGGACGGCACCGTAAGTCCGGCAGAAACTGCCCATGATTCTGTTTGTTTGATCCGCAGTTTCTCAATCTGGGATACAGCTTGCACATGCTTCTTCTCCGCAAGCAGCTGCTTTTGCAGATTGTCCATGTCATTGGCTTTCAAATGATCCGTTTTGAGGCGGCTGATTTCCACCAGACTCCGATGCAATCTATGCAATTTTTCAATCGTTTCGAATAAAGCTTGTAAAGCCATGGTTGCTCCTCCTGGGTCTTATGACCAAAAATCCATCATTTTCTTAGCGGTTTTCTCAGCATCGACTTTATACTCGCCATTTTGTACTGCGGCTTTTATCTGTTCCACATGGCTCCTGCGGCTTGCCTGGATTTTGTCGCCTTCTTGGAGGCGTTTCGCTTCCGAGGAAATCTCCAGTTTATCCTGGCGCTGACTTGCCTTTTGCAAATCAGCCTGCTGCTTTAGCTGTTTTGTGTACGGATTGAAACCGGATTGGTTCGGACCTTGAATTTTCATAAGATCTGCACCCCTTTCCAACTTCTTAACACTCTTACAAAGAATATCGGTCAACATCGGGGAAATGTTAAGCGATTTAACGAATTATTTCACAGAGCGGTCTGCATTATAATACACACGTTCCTCTTGCATACTCGCCGTTGAACGTTTTTCGTCCAATTCACGGGCAATATCCAATTCCTTGCGCATTTGATCTTTACAATCCGCGCAGATTTCGCCTTCGGTGATCTGATTGGAACAGTTGCGGCAAGAATAGGACAGCATCGGGAATTGGCTTGGCTGCAGCCGTTTTTCACGGACGAATTTGATGATCAATGATTCTGGGACTGTTGTTGCTTCGGTGATTTGCTGGATGGTTGCTTGGCGATTCTCACGTTTGCGCAAAAATTGATGTACCATTTGGAAAGAGCGTTCTTCCTCTCGATGGCAATTCGGACAAATATCTCGGTAATCTCGTGCGAATACGCTCCCACAACGGACGCAATTTGCTAGTTCTAACATAGGCTAACGCCCTCCTCCTAGTATAATAGGTACACAAATTTGTGCCCTTGTTAGTATGATTATAGCATGATAAAGTGATAAAACCGCTGTTTATACGACATTTGTCATATGGGAAAGTTACCCCCTGATAAGCGTACAGGCAGCCACATAAACGGTGCCATTTTCCTTCATCAATCGAGCAGCATGCCGAAGTGTGGTGCCTGTTGTGTATATATCATCAATCAATACAGCGAATTTTGGGGGTTCTGCCAATAGATAAAAAGGATTATCAGACGTCAGCCTGTGCAAGCGGCTGCGCTTGGATTGCTTTTCTCCATGCTTCCTCCCCAGCACATCCTTCCGTTTTGCTCCTGTAAAATCAGCCAGCTCCCCAGCTTGATTGAAGCCTCTCTCCGCAAGTCGCTCTGTGCTTAATGGAATAGGCACTGCGACATGCTTAGCATCACGAAAATACTGTTGAAAGAGTTTCTTGAAGTCTGCTTCAAACACTTTCCCCAGCACATAATCCCCGCGGTATTTCCATCTTGCCATATAATCCTGCATAAATGGCTCATAACCATACAACGATACATTCCTCTCAAGGACAGATCGATAACTTGATTTCTCCCAATACTGACAATCTGCGCAAGTACCGGAATTTGTCTGTTTCATACATCTTGGGCATCCTGATTCCTTCAATCTGTGAAAAGACGCTTCACAAACTGGGCAAAGCAACGATATGCGCTCGGGCCATAAAAAAGTCGACCAGCTTGGTCTGCTATGATACGTTTCACCGCAGCCTATGCATATCGTCATAATCTTTTGGCCCTTCGATTCATCTCTGTGATGGACTGCACCGCCTTATCCATTGCGTCACTCCTGCCCTCATGAAAGAAGACAACCTCCCCAGCCGGGTCGGCAGGACTGCGGCCGGCACGACCAGCAATCTGCACCAGCGCAGCCTCATCAAAGACATCATGGCCGGCATTCAGAATCGCAACGTCCACAGAAGGAAACGTGACACCACGTTCAAGAATGGTCGTCGTTAAGATAATCGCTGTTTCCCGATTACGAAAAGCCTGCACTTTCTCCTCTCTGTCTATATCGGCAGCATGAACGGTACTGATTAGTGTTTCACCTCGGGTTTTCGGCATAATTTTTTGTGCAAACGGATACAGGGCGCGCTGTGCTTCTGCTTGCAATGTATCGGCCAGTTCAACAGTGGGCAAAAATACAAGCAGCTGCCTCGTCGGATTATTCCGTTTATGGAGCCATTTCGTGAATCCTTTCGGTAGATTTCCTTTTTTTAATTGTTTATGCAAACCGAAGCAAATCTTCGCTACCGGTACAGGAAGTGGCTGTCCATGGAAACGTAATGGAACGAAAACATGCGGGAGTGTTTTGGCGGCAATTTGCCGCTTTTCTTTTTGTCGTGGTGTTGCGGTGAGGAAAATGGAAGCACATCTTGGTTTCTTGGCTTTTTCCGAGGCGAAGTGGAGCATCGGATCTGCATGATAAGGAAAGGCATCCATTTCATCGATGATAAGCACATCAAAAGCATGATAGAAACGGAGCAGCTGATGCGTAGTCGCGAGGAGCAGCTGACCATCACCTGTCTTATCCAGGCTGCCGCCGTAAAGCGCCTGTACGGTTACTTTCGGAAAAGCGTGCTGGAATCGCGGCAGCAATTCCCGGACAACATCTGCGCGTGGCGTCGCAAGGCATATGCGCTTACCTTCTTCCAGCGCAGCCGTTACACCTTGGAACAGCATCTCCGTCTTCCCGGCACCGCAGACCGCATGGACCAACAACTTCCCACTCTGTTTCATCGCTTGCTCGATTGCATCTGCGGCAGCCTGCTGATGCGTGGTGAGCGTGCCTTCCCATGCACATGGCTGGTCATGACGCGGCCAATCTGCCTCCGGACCCGACCATTCATAAAAATGTGCACACGCACTCACTCTTCCCATTTGAATACAATTTCGGCAATAGAGATGCTTGTCGCCACAAATCTGACAAGTCAATAATTTTAAATGGGGTTGAGTCGCATTGCAGCGATTGCAGTGTGAACCACTTTTTTCTTTACGTATGGCTGGAATTTGTTTGAAGTGGTGATGCTGAAGCGCTTGTTGGAGGGTTGTTGTCGGTAGAGGTATTTCATGGCGCAATAGCCGCTTGCCGGCATAACGTTTTGGGTCAAGTTCCATATACTGGCTCCTTTCTATAAAAAAGGAGAGAATAAAATTCTCCCCCGTCAAACTTTGTACCATGCCAGGCCGATTGCCCCTTCTCCTAAATGAGTACCAATTACCGGACCGAAATAAGAAACATCCACTTCAACATTCGGATATTCGGCCGCCAATTCCTGACGAAGGCTGTCGGCTTCTTCCGGTCTGTTGGCATGAATGAAACATGCTTTCATTTTCGCCCCGCTGGATGCTTGTTCTGCAAATAGTGCTTTGATGCGGCTGATGGCTTTCTTCTTCGTTCGGATCTTTTCGAATGGAACGATGATTTTATTCTCGAAATGGAGAACAGGTTTCACCTGAAGCAAACTTCCGATAAGAGCCTGCGCACCATTCAGACGTCCTCCACGCTGCAAATTGGAAAGATCATCTACGATGAAATAAGCAACCATCGTTTCTTTCATTTCATCCAATCGCGTGAGAATCTGTTCCACAGAAGCACCTTCTTTCGCCATACGGGCCGCTTCCAGTGCATAGTAGCCCTGGGCCATACAGCTCAGCTCGGAATCATACGCATGTACATCGATTCCTTCCACCATATCATCTGCAGCAATCATGCTTTGGTATGTCCCGCTGATCCCGCTGGAAAGATGCACACTGATGACGGCATCATAAGTTTTGCTCAGTTCTTCCAGAAGCTCGATCACTTTTCCGACGACCGGCTGTGATGTTTTTGGCAAGCTTTTGCCCTGCTTGACCTTCTCATAAAATTCTGAAGCAGTGATATCCACTTCCTCTTCATACGTTGCATCGTCGAAAACGACCTGCAATGGAATCATATATATGTCAAACGCTTCTCGCTGTTCTGGCGTAAGATATGCTGTACTATCTGTCATTACAGCAATATTCATGCTATCGGTCTCCCTTACATTTTTCTGTTTTCTATCTTACCCTATGCTTGTTCTTTTTGCATCAATCAAATAGGAATTTCATCTCATCCAGTAGAATAGGGAGCCACAGATTCCAGTCATATAATGGCATTATCTTAGCTTTGCTCCTGTATAAATACAAAAAGTCCGGGTTTCATGCCCGGACTTTCCGCTTACAATACTTCGACCCAGCCGTTGCGGATTGCTGTCACAACTGCTTGTGTACGGTCATTTACGTTCATTTTCTGCAAGATATTGCTGACATGGTTTTTGACTGTCTTTTCACTGATATACAACGCTTCCGCCACGCCGCGGTTGCTCTTACCATCAGCAAGCAGCTGCAGCACTTCACATTCCCTGCGTGTAAGCAAGTGCAATGGACGGCGATGTTCGCCGATTTTGCTGGAAATGGAAGAGTTGCTTTCTTCTGCAAGACGACGGTATTCTTTCACCAGATTATGTGTGACTTTCGGATGCAAATAAGATCCGCCTTCACTGACAACCTTGATAGCATCAATCAAAGAATCGGCATCCATTTCTTTCAGCAGGTAACCTTGTGCACCTGTTTTCAAAGCATGTGTCACGTAGTTTTCATCATCATGGATGGAGAGGATGATGACATTGATATCGGGACGGTGCTTGATCAGGTCCGCTGTCGCTTGTACACCGTTTGTCGTCGGCATATTAATGTCCATAAGGACGACATCAGGATTATATTTTTCAACCAGATCAAGTGCTTCCGATCCGTCATCGCCTTCTGCTACAACCTGGAAAGCCGGTTCGAATTCCAGGATGCGTTTGACGCCCTCTCGAAAAAGCTTATGGTCGTCAATCAATAATATTCCTGTACTCATGTGGTTCGCTCCTCCTACTAGTTCTTGTCGTTATTCATCTGTTGCTGCATTTTCTCTTCGTTATAGGTAAATATAAGTGCGTGAAAAAAATCCCGACTAAATGAATATCATTTTACATGCTTCTAATTATAAGCATAATTACCTGAATACCGCCAGTTTTATCCTTCTGTAAGCGGTACCTTGATCAAGACCCGGGTGCCTTTTCCGATTTCGGAATGAAAAGTAATGGAGCCATCGAGCATCTCTACGCGTTCCCGCATTCCGATGATTCCGAAAGAGTTTTCCTTCTTCACCGTGACATCGAAGCCTTTGCCATCGTCGATGATGCTGATCACTACCAAATCCTGCATCACTTCCAGGCGGACCTTGATTGTACTCGGTTCCGCATGCTTGACCGCATTTTGGACCGCTTCCTGGGTCAGGCGGAATAAGGCCACCTCATATTTCGGATCGAGCCGCTTTTCTGCCTTCAATGCCGTAAAATCAATATGGATATTATTGAATTCCTCGATATTGGCCAAGTACTTTTTGATGGTAGGCAATAAGCCTAAGTCATCCAATGCCATCGGACGAAGATCATAGATGATGCGGCGCACTTCATACAGCGAGCTGCGGACCATCTTGCGCATATTTTGGATTTCCAGCAGCGCTTCATCCGTACTTCTTTCGCGGAAGGTGCGGTCGACAAGTTCAGACCTGAGCAGGATGTTCGCCAGCATCTGCGCTGGACCATCATGCATTTCCCTGGAGAGTCTGCGTCGTTCCTCCTCTTGTGCTTCGATGATTTTCAAGCCGAATTCCTGTTTTTCCTTGGCATCATGAATCAGCTGGGAAACTTGTTTGAAATCATCATTCAAATAATTGAGGACGACGCTGATTTTCCCGACAAGACCTTCTGCGCGCTTCATCTTGAGTTCCAAACTTTGTAAACGGCGTTGGATCTCATCACGGCGTTCCCGTAAAATCTTTTCCTTTTCACGGGACATACGCAGTTCAATCTGCAGCTTATGCGTCTGCTCGTACACTTCCCGGATTTGTTCTTCTGAATAGCGATCGAAATCACGGCTTACATCGGACAAGCGCATCTTGGAATAGCGGACTTTCTGTTCAAGCTGGTCGCCCTCCTTGATCATATCAGCCACTTTCTCTTTCGTGAGCTGCAGATCAGTGAGAAGCTGCTCGTATTCCATCCTCGACTCTTCCCCTATGTAAAAAATCTCATCCTTGCTGTTCTCGACAGCATCCACCATCTCGTTGATGATCCGGTCGAGCGCTTTGTCTTCGATTTTTTTACCCATGTCATTACTCCAATCTTGTATGCTATATCATTCGAATTACCCAACTGCTTTATGGGGTATGCGGGATACTTTTCTATGTAATACGTCATATTTTCTGCTATCTTTATATAATGAGTGCTCAAGGAGGTAAAATGCAAGATGCTTACAACTTATTTTACCGTAAAAACGGAAGGTTCACACGAAATTATCATTCAAAAATCCCGTTTTATCGGTCATGTAATGCGCGTAGAGACGGAAGAAGAAGCAATCGCCTTCATCCAAAAAATCAAGAAAGAGCATAAAGACGCTACCCATAACTGCTCCGCCTATATGATCGGCGAACACGACTTGATTCAAAAGGCCAGTGATGATGGAGAACCGAGCGGAACTGCTGGAGTACCAATCCTGGAAGTGTTGAAAAAAAAGGGCTTAAAAGATACAGCTGTTGTGGTGACGAGGTATTTCGGCGGCATCAAACTTGGAGCAGGCGGTTTGATACGTGCTTATTCCGGATCTGCATCCCAATCGATTGATGAAATTGGTGTCGTAAAACGTCAGCTGATGCAGCTGGCAGAAATTCATATCGATTATACATTGCTCGGAAAAGTCGAAAATGAGCTGCGACAATCACCCTACACGCTGCGCACGATTGATTATGCCGACCGTGTTGTGCTGCACGTGGCCATGGAATCGGGTAAAGAAGAAGAATTCCAAGCCTATGTGACGGATATGACAAACGCACAAGCCGAGATCACCTTTGGCGGTCAGGAATATATAGAAGAAGATGTGTAAAAGTCATTCCGACTTCTGCACATCTTCTTTTTTTCGACAAATTATTTCCTAGGAAATCAATCCCCAGTTTGATAATCCGCTGCCTTCAATCCGCTTAATGCCCCCTGATCCGCAATGATGGTCACATTCGGATGGTCTTTGATGATGGAAGCTGGAAATGCTTCCGTCTTATCACCGTACACCAGCCGTTCCAATACAGCTGCTTTTTGTTCCCCTGCTACAAGCAGGAGCAGTTCTTTGCTTTCCATGATGTTCTGGATCCCCATCGTGACGGCATGTGTCGGGACAGCATCCAAATCAGGAAAGAAGCGGGCATTTGCTTTCCTGGTCGTCTCGTCCAGTTCCACCACATGCGTACGCTGCTCGAATGGCGTATATGGTTCATTGAACCCGATGTGCCCATTCAGCCCGATACCGATCACTTGCAGATCAATACCGCCTGCTTTCTCGATCAGCTGCTCATAAGCTTGACATGCTGCATCCGGATCAGCCGATTTGCCATTCGGAAGATGCGCATTATCCGGTGACAAATCGATATGACGGAACAGATGATGATACATATAATAAGCATAGCTATTTTCGTCACTTGGATCGAGGTCCACATATTCGTCCAGATTGAAAGTAGTTGCTTCGGCAAACGATATCCGTTTAAGTTCATAAGCTTTGATAAGTGCGTCATACATGTCTTCCGGGGTGGAGCCGGTCGCAAGCCCAAGTACCGCATCCGGCTTTTGGGAAAGCTTCGTGATAATTCTTTCAGCAGCCATTTCACTGAGCTCCGTGTAATCCTTCGCTTTTTCCATTGTCAGCATGATCATTTCTCCTTCTGATAAGCAAGTTTTCCTTTGCAATAAGTAGCTTGTAATGTCAGCTGGTCATCCAGCAGGACGATATCCGCATCTTTACCTTTTTCAAGCGACCCTTTCCGATCATATATGTGGTACTGTCTAGCTGGATTCTCAGCTGTCATTTTGGCGATATCCGAAACAGACGCACCTGCAAATGCAGCCATATTACGAACAGCATCTTTCATTTGCAGCATACTGCCGGCCAGTGTCCCATCCGGCAGCAGCGCTTTGCCATCTTTGACAGTGACTGCTTGCCCGCCGAGATCATACGTACCATCTTCCAACCCTTTTCCGCGCAAGGAATCCGTGATGAGAATCAACCGTTCCGGACCGACATTCTGATAAATCAAACGAAGCATTTCCGGGGCCACATGTATGCCATCGGCTATCAGCTCTGACATGAGCGCGGGTAATAAGAATCCTGCCCCGACAGCCCCAACATCACGGTGATGTATGCCATTCATCTGATTGCATAAATGAGTCAGCTGCCCGATTCCCTGCCTTGCCGCTTTCTTTATTTGTTCAAACGAAGCATCCGTATGCCCTGCCGATGCTACAATCTGTTCTGAAGCTAGCAGCTCTGTCAGCTGATAGTCTTCATCACATTCAGGGGCAAGCGTCACTACCTTGATATTGTCGCCCGATAATTGCTGCCATTTGCGGAAAAGTTCTGCGTCAGGCTTCCGTATATGCGACAGCGGCTGCGCTCCGGCTTTTTTCGGATTGACGAAAGGCCCCTCCAGATGGACGCCGATAAGTTCAGCCTCGCCAGTTTGATTGGAGAACAAGTCGACATGTTCCAAAGCTGCTTCAATTGCTTTTTGATCCTGTGTAATTGTCGTAGCAAGGAAAGCAGTCGTTCCTTCATTCGGCAGCCAAGCCGCCATTTTATGCAGACTTTCCTGTGTCGCATCCATCGTATCCGCGCCAGCGGCACCATGGATGTGCCCATCGATAAATCCCGGCAATGCATACTTATTTTCGCCATCCACTTCCTGATTATATGGCCGGGAAGGCTCATCTTCCCCTATTTCTACAATTTCTCCATTCATTATCCCGATATAACCATGCATCTTCTTTTCCGGCAGGCATATTCGGACATTACGAAGCAAGATGTCTCCCATGACAACATTCCTTCTTTCGTTGATGATACAGTTAGCGTAGCACACGGTATCGTCATTGTCTAACCAAATAGACAATATATATACAATTCACATTCAACATGATATACTAAGCGAAATGAAATGATAGAGGAGAACTCCTATGATTGACAAAAACTCGCCGATTCCGCTTTATTATCAGCTGGAGCAGGCGATTCGCGAGCGCATCGAGACAGGCACCTTATCAGCCGGTGAAATGCTGCCGCCCGAACGGCATTTTACCGACTCATTGGGCATCAGCCGAATGACTGTAAGGCATGCGATGCAGGCCTTGATTGAAGATGGACTGTTGGAAAGAAAGAGGAATAAAGGTCTTTTTGTGAAGGTGAGACCGTTTCATCAATCCTTAGCAAAATTGACAAGTTTCAGTGAGGATATGCGGGCGCGCGGCCTTACGCCATCCAATAGGATATTGGAATGGAAAGAAATCAAGTTGAGCAGTTTGGCCGCAGGCAAGCTGCAAAAGGAAATCGGCACAAAGGCAATCCGGATCAAGCGGCTGCGCTTGGCTGATAATGACCCGATCGCTGTGGAGACGATTACTTCTCCACTGGAAATGGCGGAAAACTTGACTGAAAATAAACTAAAAGAGAGCTTCTACGCGTATTTAGAAGGGGAAATGAAGTTCACGCTTCATCGCGGGGAACAGGAGATTGAAGCTTTATTGGCGGATGAAGAGATGGCCAGCTTATTGAACATATCGCCGGGCGATGCCGTTTTAAGAATTCATCGCTTGTCTTACTTGAAGGATGAACGTCCATTTGAATATGTAACAAGCACCTACAGAGCGGATAAATATACTTTTACAAGCAGTTTTTACCGCTAAGACAGACAAAAGAGCAGTGCCGGGTCCCGGAACACTGCTCTTTTAATTGTGACTTGCCACTCGATATGATTGTAGTTCTTGAATTAGCTTTTTCATCATGGCATCCGTATCGTTGATCTGCTTGTTTTCCGTCTGGGAGATGAGTTTTGCTAAGATGTTTTTATAAATTTCCTGCTCTCTCACTATGTCACCTCGTTTGGTAAATCGATACAATACATTATGTACGCAAGCGTTATCACGTGACATAGTGAACTATACCACATTTCTCCAAAAGGATGTCCATTTTTGCCAAAAATAAGAATTTCGGCACAGTTATGATCGCTTCCAGTAGATGCGATATAAATTTCTGCCGATGATGACCACCAACAATCCTGCACACGCTCCAATCGTATCGATTACCACATCGCCTACATAGGGTGTCCTGCCAGGTGTAAGGCTTTGATGGAATTCATCGAAACATGCATAAAGAATTGATATCACCAAGGAAATCCTTAATGACAAGCGATACTTCATACCAAACCCTTTATATAGCGCCGCGAATGCGAGAATTGCAAGACTGAAATAAACACTGAAATGGGCCGCTTTCCTGATAAAAAATTCCACAACGGAATAAACTCCTACTGCCTGCACACTGACTTCTTGACCATGATAGGTAAAATGGATCGATGACAGGAACGGTTCAAGCGGACTTAAATCAACATGGGAAGCAAGCATCGGCTTGATATCCTGTTCCTGGTATGGAGTGGCAGAAAACAGGAAAATGATGAGGATACAAACTAGCGGCAGCATACCATAAACCCATTTTTTCAAGCTTATCTTCTCCCCCTCCCTTTTTTTGGATAAGTTAAGATTATATCATAAAGGCTTTATAGCCGCTGCTTCCGTTTACTAAACCTTTACACGAAACAGCTTCCCCGCTGGAAAATATTTATATATAATAGTGGTGCTTAGCAATTATACAAGCCACCTGTACATAAAGGAGAATATATGAAACGATTCGCTGTCATATTAGTCATTGCCGGACTTTTACTGGTAGGATATGGAGGGTTTGAATGGTACACCGCCTTCAAGGCGCAAAAGGATTCCCTAACCGATGCAAAAACAATGCTTCATGAAGCACATGCAGCCGAGAAGCTCACACCTGAGAAAGCAAAAGAAGAAGCAGGCAGCTTCAAGCCTGGACAAGGAGAGGTAGTCGGAGTCCTGCATGTACCGAAACTGGATGCTGATCTCCCGATCGTGGAAGGGACAGATGCAGATGACCTAGAAAAAGGAGTCGGTCATTATAAAGGAACCGCTTATCCCCTCCAAAATGATCAGATTGTCTTATCCGGTCACCGTGACACCGTCTTCCGCAATATGGGAGAGGTGAAAGTAGGGGATACATTTGTCGTAGAAATGCCATATGGTACCTTCACTTATAAAGTTGAAAATACAAAAATCGTCGATAAGGACGATTTGACGGTCATCGTCCCCACCGCCCCGGATGAAGTACTGACGGTGACGACATGCTACCCGTTTTCCTATGTAGGAGATGCTCCCGAACGTTTTGTCTGGACAGCGGTACCTGTAGATACAGAAGAAACCGAGCAGCCTTGACTGCTCGGTTTTTTCATTGGGCTTGCTTCCAAATGGACTTGCCGATTTCAAGCGAAGCTGTCGCTGCCGGCGATGGTGCATTGCACACGTGAAGGGTACGTTTGCCGCGAATGAGCTGGAAATCATCCACCATTCTTCCGTCGCGCTGCAACGCTTGTGCCCGTACACCTGCCGGGGCTGCTTCCAGATCATCTGCATCAATAGCAGGGATGAGCTCCTGAAGACTTTTGACAAATTGGCTTTTGAAGAAAGATCGGAGGTATTCGGCCGCACCTTGGCGGTAATACTTGCCAGCAAGCTTCCAAAATCCAGGAAAGCGCAGCGTGTCGGCTACGTCTGCAACAGCCACATCCCTTTTGCGATACGCTTCTCGTTTGAAGCCGAGTACAGCATTTGGCCCAGCCTCCACTCCCCCGCCGATCATCCGCGTGAAATGGACGCCCAAGAATGGGAAGGCTGGATCCGGAACGGGGTAAATCAGATGTTTGACATAATGTCTAGCTTGCGGTTTAAGCTCATAATATTCTCCGCGGAATGGAATGATTTTCGTATCGGTCAAAAGGCCGGCAGCTTTTGCGACTCGATCGCTATGAAGGCCGGCACAATTGATTACATATCCCGCTTGAATCGGATCTTCCTTTGTATGGATGACTGCTTGATGCAGCTTCTCTTCGATTTTCACCACTTCACAGCCGAGCTTGATTATACCGCCCTTTGACTGGATTCTTTCAGCCAGTACATGACATACTTGCTTATAATTCACGATACCGGCCTGGGGAACCCGGATGGCAGCCAGACCATTCGCATATGGTTCGATTTGCTGCAGCCGGCAAGCGTCAATTTTCTCAATGGCAAGACCGTTGGCCAGCCCTCTGCGAAAAAGCTGTTCCAATTGCTGCAGCTCTTCATCTTTGGTCGCGACAATCACTTTCCCGCATTGCTCCACTTCGATGTCCGCTTCACGGCAGAAGGCCAGCATGCTTTCGCTGCCTTGCTTTGCAAATGCAGCCTTGAAGCTGCCTGGTTTGTAATAGATGCCGGAATGAATGACGCCGCTGTTGTGACCAGTTTGATGTAAAGCAAGCTTAGGCTCTTTTTCCAAAATGACTACCTTTCTATCAGGTGATGCTTGCAAAATGGCGTATGCAGTGGCCAATCCAACAATGCCACCGCCAACAATAGCTATGTCATACATCTGTATCACCCCTTTTTTCAGCTGTCAGGGGGTGAGCTTCTTCTCGACATTCCGCAGATGAATCAAGCACTGCAGACGCGCAAGCTCTGCTTCCCCTGCCTGGATGGCTTCAAAGATATTCTCATGTTCCTTGTAAATGATTTGCTTATTTCGGATAATTTCCTGTTTTTCTTCAAAAGACAGAGCCAAAGCTTTCTTATAAATTGTGTCCAGATTGGCAAATGTCTGGATCATGACCGGATTATGCGTCGCTTTCATGACGGCGAGATGAAAAGCAAAATCCGCATCCCGCCCTTTATGGGATTCAGCATCATCGACACCTTTCATTAATTCAAGCGCTGAAAGCATCGCATCCAATTCTTTCTTCGTCCTGCGTTCTGCTGCCAACATGGCCGCTTCCGGCTCGAGGATCTTCCTCATTTCAAAAAGATAACGAAAACTGGCGAGATTCGATTCATCCACCATCACTTGCTGAAAGAATTCACCGTGAAATGCTTGCTCCACGTAGGTGCCGCCGCCTTGCTTTGACGTGACGGCTCCTTGCGCTTTCAATTCGCTCAATGCTTCCCGTATCGAAGCACGGCTAACACCATACTTTTCACACAGTTTTTTCTCCGTCGGCAGCTTTTGTCCTGGTTTGACATCCCCTTCCACAATTTGTTCCAATATCTCGGCAGCAATTCGATGCGCCACTTTCTCCTTTTTCACGATTTCCTCTTCTTCTCCTTTTCTTGTCTGACAAGTACCAACCTATAAAATTACAAAATATTATTCCAAAGGAAGGACGAATTCTTAAAACGTTGATATATCTAGGTTTCTTTAAATCTCTCATTATTTTATCATTCCATTTGTTTTCAGCAAGGCTTTTTTGCCTTACAAATTTATCTTGCCAACTCCTGTCTTTTGCGTTTACAATCACATTAGCGAAGGGGGTACGTGTATGGAAAACGAAAACAAATCGTTGGCGCCCGCCAGTCCTACTCCTCCGAAAACCTTCGGCCAGAAACTCCGCAATGTCGGACCTGGCTTCGTCACCGCAGCAACGGGCGTCGGAACAGGCGATCTCATCGCCGCGCTTGTAGCCGGATCAGGCTTTGGCATGATGCTCGGCTGGGCAATCATATTAGGTTCCATCATCAAATATTTCCTCACCGAAGGGGTCGGCAGATGGCATCTTGCCACTGGCAAGACCATCCTGCAAGGCTGGCACTCTCTTGGTAAATGGGCAACCGGCTATTTCGGTGTCTATGCAATTGTCTGGGGCATCCTCTATGGTGCTGCAGCAGGATCCACGAGCGCATTGATGATGCGGTCGATGTTTCCGATCATGCCGCTATGGGCATGGGCGATCGTCCATCTTCTCGCAGGTTTCGCCTTGATCTGGACAGGTAAATACATGTTGTTCGAGAAAGTGATGCTTGTCTTCATCGGTATCATGTTTGTCACAGTGGTAGGAACTGCAGTTATCTTACTTCCTGATATCGGCAATATCATTCAAGGAATTGTCATACCAAAAATGGATGCTGGAAGTTTCTTGCTCGTCGTGGGTCTGATAGGCGGCGTCGGAGGGACAATCACGATGGCTTCCTACGGTTATTGGCTGCAGGAGAAGAAATGGAAAGGGAAGGCCTGGGTCTCCATGATGCGCGTCGATAACAGCGTCGCCTATATCATGACGGCAATCTTCACTCTATCCTTGATGGTCATCGGTGCTGAGTTCCTGCACAGCTCCAATATTCAGATCGAGGGAGAAGAAGGCTTGATTACACTGTCCGGCATGCTTGGGGAGGAGTTCAACGGAGCTGTTTCCTGGATGTTTATGATCGGCGCATGGTCGGCGGCTTTTTCTTCCCTGCTTGGCGTGTGGAATGGCGTCCCGTATTTGTTTGCCGATTTCCTCCGTACCATCCGAAAAAATGGGCAGTCGCAAGACAAACCAGTCTCTGAAAAAGACCCTGCCTATCGTTTTTATCTTATCTGGCTTACTTTTCCGCCGATGCTGTTGTTATTCTTCGGCAAACCAGTGGGACTCGTCCTGCTTCAAGGAGCGCTGGGAGCATTGCTCATGCCGTTCCTGGCTATAACACTCATATGGCTGCTCAACTCGAAGCGCGTCGAACCGGATTACAGGAATGGCTGGATCACAAATGGCGTTTTGGGAATCAGTATCTTGTTATTCGGTGCATTGATGGTCAACGAATTAATCAATTTATTTTGATTTTCCAAGTGGAGGGCACATCTGTGTGCCTTCCTTTCTATGTCAGGAAAGTTGACATCATTCTAGTAAGCTATGCTATTATTACTCAAATGTATTCATAATCTTACATCATTGGGGGTACAACATGAAGCGTTTTAAAATTGGACTAGCCTACCAGATTTTAATTGGTCTAGTGCTAGGTGTAATCGTTGGTGCTATATTTTATGGCAGTGAAACTGCCGTTAATGTATTACAGCCATTTGGAGATCTTTTCCTTAGAGCTATTAAAATGATTGTAGTACCTATCGTCGTAGCATCCATCATTGTGGGAGTTGCAGGCGTAGGAGATATAAAACAAGTTGGTAAACTAGGTTTCAAGACTATTCTTTATTTCGAAATAGTAACGACTATTGCTTTGGTTGTCGGACTAGCATTCGGGAACATTTTCCAGCCAGGAGCAGGCATCGATCGCTCCGCGTTAGAAACCACTAGTATTTCACAGTACGAAGAAACAGCTGAATCACAAGAAGATCATACCGTTGTGGACACTTTCTTGGAAATCATTCCGACAAATGTGTTCCAAGCTCTTGCAGAGGGTGATATGCTCGCCATTGTCTTCTTCTCGGTAATTTTCGGAGTTGGCGTCGCTGCCATCGGTCAACGTGGACAACCTGTCCTTTCCTTCTTCCAAGGTGTCAGTGAGACAATGTTTTGGGTTACTAACCTAGTAATGAAATTAGCTCCAGTAGGTGTATTTGGCCTTATCGGTGTCACTGTCGCACAATTTGGTCTTGGATCACTGATTCCACTAGGTAAATTGGCATTGGTAACGTATGGAAGTATGCTATTCTTTATCACGGTTGTATTTAGTATCATCGCGAAGATTTGCGGAATCAACTTCTTTAAAGTAATTCGCCTACTCAAGGATGAATTGCTGCTGGCATTCTCAACAGCCAGTTCAGAGACTGTACTCCCTCGTATCATGGAAAAAATGGAGCGCCTTGGTTCTCCTAAAGCGATTACGTCCTTTGTTGTACCGACAGGATATACTTTTAACTTGGATGGATCTACACTCTATCAAGCATTAGCAACTCTGTTCATCGCCCAGATGTACGGAATCGATATGTCAATTGCAGATCAATTACTCGTACTTGGCGTCCTGATTGTAACATCCAAAGGTATTGCTGCCGTTCCTGGCGCAAGCTTCGTTGTCTTACTTGCAACACTGAGCGCTGTTGGACTCCCAGCGGAAGGATTAGCCTTTATTGCCGGTATTGATCGAATATTGGATATGGGTCGTACAGCTGTTAACGTAATGGGTAACTCTTTAGCGGTTATCGTCATTTCCAAATGGGAAGGCAAGTTTAAATTAAACAAAGAAGTACTTGAAAAGAAAGCAGGCTGAGGAATTTCCTCGCCTACTTTTTTTATACCCATATTATCCTGAAACACCTGCCACCATCGATGAAATTCAAAAGCGGCATATCCTCCGGTACCACTTGCCCGATGACATTGACTTTATCATCTTGCGGCAATGTTCTCCTGGCAATTTGGATTTCCCCTTTGTAGCGCATATACAGATCGTTATCGATGGTTATAGCCCCCTCTTTTCTTTCCGTACAATTAAATGGTGGCACTTGGCTATCCCGAAACAGCCCGCTCATCCTGGATTCCTCTGATCGAATGACATCCCGCGCCAGGTCTGGACGGTTATATGTGCCCTTTTCCAAAAGCTCATGCGCTTTCGTCCGTCCACCAAATGCTCGTGCACGAAGGGTGATTGTATCGACTGCATCCTTGAGTTGAATCAGCGCTTCATCCGTCACATCTGGATCCCCGATCAAGATTTTGTCCACCTTATAAGCTTTCAGCTCAGTAAACGCAGCAAATGTGCCATAAGCACGGTGCCGCTCCAGTGTCGGCAGGCCTTGATGAAGCGGCCCTCGCAAGTTGCGGTCTCCGGGTATGAATGCTTGCACTTTTAAGCCATACGACTGGAATAGCACATTCTTTGCCAGAAAGTCACTGCTTGCAAGTCCTGTTTCCGGACGAGGATAAAAGTTGTGCCATACCTCGATATTGTCGGTGTATAGCCCCCCGGAAAGCAATTTCTCCAAATGATCCTCCGTGAGCGTACTGGCATTCAGTGCAACCTTCATCTTTTGCGACAGCCGGATGATGACATCATCCTCGATACCGTAGTCGATCCGCAGACCTGTCACTCCCCAGTCCACTACCGCTTCGGCTGCATTCCAATCCAGAGCCAGCTTTTCCATGGAAGCAGTCGAAATATCCGCCATCAATTCCATTTTCAGACCGGACGCAATCGACCCAAGTAGCTGCAGTTTCGTCCGATAAGCCGTGGCATCTTCCTCCGGGATATGAAGGGATGTAAATATGCTGCAAAAACCAGCTTGATGGAATCTCCTGATTTTCTCTTCCTCTATCCGCTCTTGTAAATACACAGATATACCTAACATCATGATCCCCCTATGTACAAAAGAGGCTGGGACACAACTAAAATACCATTGCTTAAAAGCGAACATTGCTCATAAGTGCCGCTTCGGCAGAATACTCCGCTTTCCACGGGCACGGCCTCAGCCTCCTCGTGGAAAGATCACCACTGCGGGGTCTTCAGCTCGTGCTGTTCCCGTTGGAGTCTCCGTATTCTGCCTACGCTGGTATAGAAAACCCGAACTTACGCGTATCTTTGTTTCAAGATTCACGTCAATAGTTCGGGTTTTCATTTAGCTAAAACACTTTTGTCCCAGCCTCCTTGATTTTTTTATATATCCTTTGCCATGTCTTCCTTAAACCCGAAGAAGTAAGTAAACACGAATCCAGCAATATAAGCGACAAAAATACCAATCAAATATTGCAGGTACTTTCCTTCTGCGATGAGCGGCGTTAAAGAAAGTCCGGAAACACCGATAGAAGTTGCGCCTGTAGCAAACAGCGCTTGTGTGGCTCCACCGACAGCAGCCCCAAGGCATGCTGTTAAGAACGGACGGCCGAGCGGCAAGGTCACCCCGTACAATAGCGGCTCGCCGATACCAAGGAAGCCGGCTGGCAAGGCACCTTTAATAATATTGCGCAAACGTTTATTGCGCGTTTTGACGAAGACAGCAATAGAAGCTCCGACCTGTCCGCCGCCAGCCATCGCCAACACTGGAAGCAAAGCCGTAAAGCTGAATGTCTGAATCAATTCCATATGAATCGGTGTCAACCCATGATGCAGCCCGACCATAACGAGAGGGAGGAAGAAACCAGCCAAAATTGCACCAGCCACGACACCGCCGACATCAAGAATAGCATTGATTCCAGAAGTGATGCCGTCTGACAGCACACCTGCAACCGGCATAATGACAATCAATGACGCCACTCCGACAAACAGAACCGTTAAGATAGGAGTAAAAATAATATCAATACTATTAGGCATGACTTTCCTTATACGCTTCTCGATGAAACTCATCAGCCAAGCAGCAAAGATGACACCGAATAATCCGCCACGGCCAGGAACGAGCGCTTCACCAAATAACGTAATATTCGCAAGTGCCGGATTGAAAAGAATCATACCTGCGATAGCACCGAGAACCGGGGAACCGCCGAATTCCTTCGCTGTATTCCAGCCGACCAGAATAGCCAGGAAACTAAACAGACTGCCGCCAACCAGCTGCAGGATCTGGATGATAGCCAACGTATCATCTGCACCAGCGTTTATAGCAAAGCTCACACCGCCATTGATAATACCAGAAGCAATCAAACCAGGAATAAGCGGAATGAAGATGTTACCGATGCGACGCAACAGGAACTTAATCGGCGTTTTATTCTTTTCCTTCATATTCTCCCGCTTAATTTGGGCTTTTTCTTCAAAAGTCAGATTATCGATCTCCGCCGCTTCTTCCCCGACACCGAGCCCGGTGATGCGGCTGATTTCATCGGAGACTTTGTTGACAGTACCAGGTCCGACTACAATCTGGATCGTATCATCCGCCACTACACCCATGACGCCGTCAATCTGTTTCAGCTTATCAAAATTGACCAGTGTATCATCTTTTACCCGTAAACGAACCCGTGTCATGCAATGCGTCAAAGAAACTACATTCTGCTCTCCGCCAACTTCGCGGAGAATACCATCTGCCAATTGTTTCATCTTCGCCATCCTGATTCCTCCCCTTTACGCTTTTATCGCTGTACGGACAAATCCGCCTGCATCATGCAGTTTCGCTTCTGCCTCCTCTTTCGGGATATCGAGCAGCAACATGACAATCGCCGTTTTGACCTGACCATCTGCTTGCCCGAGCACAGTTTCTGCTGCAACATAATCCGCTCCGGTTGCTTCCATGATGATGCGCTTGGCGCGCTCCTGGAGCTTGTCATTCGTTGGCTTCACATCGACCATCAAATTTTTGTATACCTTTCCGACACCTACCATACTGGCAGTCGATATCATATTCAGCACCAGCTTTTGGGCTGTTCCAGCTTTTAGTCTGGTCGATCCTGTCAGCACTTCGGGACCTGTTTCTACCTCTATCGTAATCTTCGCATGCTTTGAAATAGCAGCGCCTTTATTACAAGCGATGCTAACTGTTGCCGCTCCTAGAGCTTTTGCATAATCCAGCGCCCCGATGACATAGGGTGTCCTGCCACTTGCTGCAATACCGATTACCGTATCTTTTGCGGATAAACCGATTTCCTCCAGCTCCTGCGCACCAAGGTCCGGATCATCTTCGGCGCCTTCTTTCGCCTTTCGAAAGGCGGACATACCGCCAGCGAGCAATCCTTGGACCATGTCATCCGGTGTGCTGAATGTCGGCGGGCATTCCACTGCATCCAAAATTCCGAGTCTGCCGCTTGTTCCTGCACCCGTATAGATGAGTCTGCCGCCAGACCGAAAAGTTGCGATCACCTGTTTCACCGCTGCTTCGATTTCTGGCAAGGCTGCTTCCACCGCATCCGGCACCTTTCGATCTTCCTTGTTCATCAGCTGAAGGACTTCCTTCGTGCTGAGCTGATCCAGCTTCATCGTGCTGTCATTGCGCTTTTCTGTCGTCAATTTCTCTAGCATTTTCTTCCCTCACTTTTGCTCTGTTTGGAATGCTTGCTGAATTGCCTGCCGCGATTTTTCCAAAGCCTCAATCGTATGCTCATAATCCCGGCCTGCCACTGCCGTGTAGATGATATCCATCAAATACATTTGGACAATCCGGGAGCTTGTCGCTGCACTGCGGATACTAGCTTCTTTCGCCACCGTGAACAGCTGAATATCAGCCAATTCCTGCAATCGGTTCGGACCTAGCTTTGTCATCACGATTGTAGTAGCTCCTGCCTCTTTTGCCTGCTGCAGAACTTTCAAGAGCTGGTCAGTTTCCCCGGAATAACTGATAGCAAAAGCAACATCCCCAAACGTGAGATTCGCCGCCGAAGCCAGCTGCTGATGCGCATCACTGTATGCAGTGCACCATTTCCCTATCCTTCCGAACTTTTGCTCTCCATCCTGTGCTACGAGATAAGAAGCTCCAACCCCATAAAAATCAATCTTCCTTGCTCTGGATATCATTACCGCTGCCTGTTCGATTGCCTTCGCTTCGTTCACTTGCATCGTCTGACTGATCGACTGCATATGCTTTTCTGCCATCGCTTCGATCAAATGCGCAACCGTATCATTCGGCTCAATTTCGCCAAACGCCTCTTTGTTAACGCTTTCATTTTGTAAATCTCCAGCAATCTTCAACTTCAATTCCCGATATCCGGTCACACCTATTGATTTACAAAGACGGATAACGGCCGCTTCACTGGACCCGCTTTTCACAGCCAGCTCCTGCACAGAAAGATGCACTACTTCAGCTGGATGGGCAAGTATGTAGCTTGCTGCATTTTTTTCGGAAGGCTTAATCGTAGGCAAACTCTCCCGAAGCACTGTTAAACCGCCCTTCACTATGAGATCACCCTCTTTCCTTTTTAAAATTTTACTTCACATATTGATTATATTACTAAAATAAAATTTCATGAAGTGTTTTGTGAGGATAATTTACAGACTTTTTTCCTGAGGTGGGTTTGACAGCAAAAGGATGTGGTTATGGATGGATAATTACTATTAATTAGATATAATACTCACCAAGATTTCACTCCCAAAAGCCTAGGCGTTTAGATGCGCAAATAGACATGCAACAGGTGTAAAAGGGTAACTTATGCCTGTTCATTACTGCAATTATCATTTGTTATCATACCTATAGTATTAATATAGATTACCGACAATAGGTGTTTTCGATATCTTTATTAACCACTTTGATGGCAGGACATGTGGAGATATACTTGGAACAATAGGAAGACCAACCCTTAAAGGAGCATCATGAAAACTGATAAAAAACAAATAATGAAGGCTACTCGTGCAGCTTTGTTAATTTATGTACTTGTGATAGGAATATTAGGTACTGCTATGTTCGCTACGTTTATTTTTTGGGTTGTACCAAAAGATAAATTGTCAAAAGTTATCGAACCTTTCTCTATAGCTGCACTATTTCTCTACGGAACTTGTATAGCTGCTATACTTATACGAGAGACAGTATTTTCGAAGGAAAAGATTAATAATGAGTAAAAAGACTAGCTGTCCATTGGGTTCTTATCAAAAGTTAATTCTGTTTTGCCGTTTTGCTGAACAGTATACTCGACGCAACAATCCAGTTGACCATCTTCAAGCCTCGGTCCGTCACATCCGTTGCTGTCGAAGCTTGAGGACACAGAAGGAGTATCATAACGCTTCACTGAAGGAATGAAAACTCCGGAATTCAAGTGAGCCACGACACCGTACACATCCTGATCGGAACTAATGATTTGTGCATTGGAGACAACTTTTTACGGATCGCCTTGATCATCGAATCCCGTAAGCTCCACTTGCAATCCAGCCTCCTCAAAGGCAGCTTTTTCTTCTTGCACTGCCATTGCAGCTCCATTCTTGATTGCTTCCCCTAATGTCGCACTGCCGCCAGATGCTGTGTCCGTATTGCCGCATGCCACCAAAAAACTAAGTGCCAATATACTGGTAAACACTAAAGACATGACTCACTTTCTCATCTGTCTTCCCCCTTTGCCTCTTACAGCATTTGTTAGATTATGTACATGGTGCCTCGAAGTTAGGTCTATTAATATACCGGTGCAGTGCAAAGCCTAGAAAGTTAAGCCTGACACAACACGTTTTTTATGACAAACAAAAAGGGTATCTGTCTTCCTGACAGATACCCTTCAATCCTTATGTCCACCACATCGTAGTGGCAGGTTCATTGATCACGACATTTTTTAGATTATCAACAGCTCTCTGAAACCCTTCTTCAATCGACATTAATGAGTCTTCATGTTCGATGCTGATGACATAATCGTAGTCGTACGTGCGCAGCGCACTGATCATTTTATTCCACTCTTCCAGACCATGACCGAGTCCGACTGTCCGGAAGTTCCAAGCCCGCTCTTTGATATTGCTGTACGGCTGCATATCGGTCAGGCCGTACATGTTGACATTTTCAGGGTCGATGTACGTATCTTTGGCATGGAAATGATGGATGGCACCGGCTTTTCCAAGTATCTTGATGGCAGCGGTCGGGTCGATTCCCTGCCACCACATATGGCTTGGATCGAAGTTGGCACCGATAGCATCACTTGTCAGTTCGCGCAGCTTCAGCATGGTATAAGGTGTATGGACGAGAAAGCCGCCATGCAATTCCAGCGCAATCTTTATTCCATGCTCCTCAGCAAAAGAACCTAGCTCCTTCCAATAAGGAACGAGTTTCTGATCCCACTGCCAGTTCAACACCTCCCCATATTCAGGTGGCCAGGCCGTGACTGGCCAGTTCGGCTTCGTGGCGCTCTCTTCTGAACCAGCCACCCCTGAAAAGCAGTTCACAACCGGGACTCCCATTTTGGCAGCAAGCTTGATCGTCTTACGCAAAAGCCAATCCGATTCTTCCGCGAATGCTTTATCAGGTGAGATAGGGTTACCGTGACAGCTGAAAGCTCCGATCGTAACGCCGTATCTCTCGAATGTGTCTCCGTATTTCTTCAGCGCTTCCTCACTCTCCAGCAATTCATCAATCGGGCAATGTGCATTGCCTGGATAGCCGCCAGTACCGATTTCGACTGTATCCAATCCCGCTTGTTTGACACGTGCAAGCATATCTTCCAAAGAAAGTTCCTGAAACAATACTGTAAAGACGCCTAATTTCATGCTTGTTCCCCCTTCTCTACCGGTTCTGATGCAAGCGAGATCACTTTTTTATCACTATTGGAATCCAACGCCGCCAAGATGACAGCCAGCGCCGAACGGCCTTTTTCGGCTGTGATCGGACAGTCGGAAGCATTATGCAGCACACAGCTTGCAAACGCGTCCACAACACCGGAATTCGATTGTGTCTGGGCATCATTCGTCTGAATCGCACCAAGGGAATGATTGCTCCGATCTCCGTTCTGGTACTCGACGACCAAGCTGTAATCAGGACTATCCTCCAGACGGATGACGCCTTTCTCACCATATATGATTGTGGAATTGTCTTCTTCTGCTACATAAGACCAGCTGGCAGTCAGTGTGCCGATGATCCCTGACTTTGTTCGCAGGACCGCGACTGCATTATCATCCACATCTGCGTATGGTTTCGCCAATGTATCGACAAATGCCGCCACTTCCTGGATCGGCTCATCGAGCAGGAATTCAATCAAATGAGACTTATGCACGCCCAGATCGCCTAGTGCGCCGATGTATGCTTTGTCTTTATCGAAGAACCAGCTGTTTTTCCCATCGATGCTCCATTGTTCCGGACCGCCGTGACCGAATGTCGTCCGGAAGCTATAAATTTTCCCAAGCTCGCCAGCTTGAATCATCTTCCGCGCCTTCTGATGCGATGGGACAAAACATTGATTGTGCGCAATGAGCAGGAGTTTGCCGCTTGCCTTTTGTGCCGCGATCATCTCATCCGCTTCCTCCAGTGTCGTTGCCATCGGCTTTTCACAAAGTACATGCTTTCCCGCCTGCAATGCAGCAATCGACACTGGTGCATGCAGATGGTTAGCTGCACAGACGATGACCGCGTCGATGCGCGGGTCCTCGATCAGCTCTTCGTATTCGGTGTATGCTGTCGCATGATATGCTTTGGCAATTTCCTCCGACCGACTCGGCACCACATCACAAACAGCAGTGATTTCGGTATACGGGTTCTGTTCCAGCTCCGGCAAATGGCGGTTGCGTGCGATACTTCCTAGTCCGACTACTCCTACGCGTAAGGTTTTCATAAGCTAGCTGTACCTCCAAGTTTATTATTCTTTGACAGATCCGCTTGTCAGACCAGCGACGATGCGACGCTGGAACAAGAGAACAAGGACGACGATCGGAATCGTCACAATGACGGTAGCGGCCGTGATATCTCCCCACGGAATGGTGTATTGGCTTTGATAGAATGAGATTCCGACTGGTATCGTGCGCCAGCGGTCATCGGTATTGATCGTCAAAGCGAACAGATATTCATTCCAGGCTGCGATGAACACAAGGATGGCTGTCGTAAAGACGCCTGGTGCAGCCAGTGGGAAGATAATTTTACGAAATGTCTGAAAAGGTGTTGCTCCGTCCAGCTTCGCCGATTCTTCCAAAGCCAGCGGTATTTTAATGAAAAATGTCGAAAGAATCCAGATTGCCAGCGGCAAACTGATGGTGATGTACGGGATAACCAGACCGAGATAGCTGTTGCGCAAGCCTGCATCGGTGACAAAGTTGAAGATCGGTGATAGGACTGCGATTTGCGGAAACATGGATGCTGCCAGCACCAATCCAAGAATCAATCCTTTGAAACGGATTGGCAGCCGTGTGACCGCGTAGGCTGTGAAAGATGCGACAATGATGGAGATGATCGTAGTGAGTGTTGCCACAACAAAGCTATTCAGCATGTACATGAGCAATGGTCTCGTCTCAAGCGCCGATGCATAGTTTTCCAGAGTCATATTGCTGGAAAACCACTGGAAAGAAGAAAAGATTTCTCCCTGCGGTTTGATAGAGGTCAAAAGCACCCAGATAAACGGGAACATGACC
The DNA here is from genome assembly GCF_900101385.1 of Terribacillus halophilus. Lineage (GTDB taxonomy): Bacteria > Bacillota > Bacilli > Bacillales > Amphibacillaceae > Terribacillus > Terribacillus halophilus. Next base: position 416,518 of record NZ_FMZB01000001.1, on the reverse strand, counting down.
AGGAATACAAAAATGATCAAAAAAATGTAAAAGCCGACTCCAGCACGTTTTGCCATATTAGATCCTCCTCCATCCTATTGTTTCAGCCTTCCGCTGAACAAATCCGATCCGATCAGCTTGATGAAAATCGTACTGAGCAATGCGACGCTCAGGAATACGATGACACTCAAAGCCGAACCAGCACCGAAATTCTGCTGTTCAAACAAGAGTTTGTAAGCATAGACACTGATGGATTCCGTCGAGTTCGCCGGACCTCCGCCAGTCAGGACATAAATGAGGTCGAACACACGGAATGCATCCAGTGCACGGAATAAGACCGCAACCAGGATTGCCGAACGGATCATTGGCAAGGTGATGGAGAAAAATTGCTGGATTTTATTCGCACCATCGACTTCCGCTGCTTCGTACATCGAACGCGGAATCGTCTGTAAGCCAGCCAAAAGCAGCAGCGCCATGTACGGTGTCGTTTTCCAGATATCAGCAAACATGACAGAGAACATGCCACCTGCTCCAGTGGAAAGCAGCGTCCCTGGGTCATCGATGAGACCGAATTGCGCCATGTAATGGGCCATGATACCGGACTGACCGTCGAACAGGAATGTCCACATCATCGCTGCCACTGCTGTCGGAATTGCCCATGGTACGAGTACTGCTGCCCGGACAAGCCCGCGTCCGATGAATACCCGGTTGATGAGCAAAGCGACCAGCATCCCGATGATAAGCTCAACGCCTACAGTAACGACGGTGAATAACAGCGTATTCAGCATCGCCGTCCACGTCCGCCCGTCCCCAAGGTAGGAGGTATAGTTCTTCAGCCCGACAAAGTTGGGTTCCAGAATCGATCCTTTCGTATTCGACAGCTGGGATTCCAAATCTGTCAATGGCTGGACAGCTTCTTCGGGAGCATCTTCCCGCAATGCCTGGACAGCTGCCGTTTGCTCATCCAGTGTATTGGCAAACCCATCTGCCCATTCCTCCGGTACCTCCGTCAGCCGGAGCTCATCGTCATTGACAGGCTGATAATTTTCCAGCATAGTGTTGACTTCTTCATAGCGGCCGGCAAGTCCTTCATCACTATTCAACAATGTTTCATGCTGTTCATCCAATGCAGTCGCAATATCATCAAGCGTCCCGCCTGCATCAGGCATCGCCGACCTGATATCTTCCATCGTGTCATAGACGAGATACCTGTTATCCGCATAGGTTTCGAGATTGATGCTTAATGTGGAGATCCGTTCTGCTTTTGCCGGGTCATTCAAGCGGTAGTCGAACAAGCTGTTCCAGGCAGACAACATAATCGGCCAAATGATGATGACGGCAATGAGAATGATAGACGGCGCGACCATCGCGTAACCAAGCTGCCGTTCACTCAGCTGGAACCGTCTCTTTTTCGGTTGCTTCATACGCTCAGCTCCTTTAATTGGTTACGGATTCCAACGCAGCTTTCATTTTTGTTTCCATTCGCTCAACCGCTTCCTCAGCCGTAATCTCCCCGGCCAGCGCCTTGGAAAGCTCGATTTGCATAATATCGGAGATTTCCGGATAAATCGGTGTGATTGGGCGCGGTATCGCATTCTGCAGTGAATCATAGAAATCTTCGCTAGCCAGCACAGCACTGACATCCGTTATTTCTTCATCCTCATATAAAGCTTCCAAAGTCGGAGCCTTGCCGCCTTCTAGAGCGCTGATCTTCTGCCCTTCTTCTCCGCTCATCCACTTCACGAAAGTCCAGGATGCTTCCACTTCATCGGAGTAGCGATTGATCATCCGCATCCAGCCTCCCAATGATGACGCTGCCCCTTCGCTTCCGGCTGGAAGCGTGGCGATGCCGACATTGCCTGCTACCTTTGATATCTCTGGGTCATTCGCTGTATCATTCAAATACGGCCAGTTTCGTGCGTACACGGCATTTCCTTCGTTGAAAGAAGACTCTGTGTCGATTTCCATGAAGTTCAGTATGTTATTTGGTACAAAGTCGCTGTTCGTTATGTCGATCATCTTCTCTAAACCTTCGATTGCTTCGGGGCTGTTAATGACCACATTCCCATTGGCATCCAGCACTTGACCGCCGTAGGAGTAGATATACTCGATGGCATTGGTCACGATGCCCTCATATTGGGCTGCCTGCATCAAATATCCGAATTTTGTGCCTTCTTTGCCCATGTTCTCTTGCGCCAACTGTTCGAGTTCATCCCATGTTTCAGGGACTTGGTCGGTTATGTCTGTCCGGTAGTAGAGCAAGCCTGCATCAGCATAGCCCGGCATGGCATACTGCCTTCCGTTATATCGGCCTGCTTCGACTGTAGCCGGGAAGTAAGCGTCCATATCCACCTGATCCCGCTCAATCAGCCTATCAAGCGGCAGCACATAGTTTGCCTGACCGAATTCCGCGGACCAGACAATGTCCGCATCGAATACATCGACTTCCGGACTTTTGCCGCTGAACATCGTTACATACTGGTTATGCGATTCTCCAGTATCCGAAGGCATTTCCCGGACGACCACATCGATTTCAGGATGTTCCTTTTCGAATGCTTCGACCAGTATATCCGTGGCACCAGTCGTATCCGTCCCCCTCGCATATGTAATTTGCACTTTATCATCATTCGCACCATCCCCGCTCGTCACGGCCGAGCAGCCTGCCAGCCCCAGACCGGCAAGTAAGGCAACCATCAGAAAGCTTCGCTTCATCACAGCTCCTCCTCGCATTTTGGTAAACGCTTTCTTTAGTGCGATAATCTCTTTCCCTCCTTTCGGCTCCTTTAAGCCTTCCCCTATTTTTTTCTGCTGCAGTGTATAAAAAGTTTATCATATATTTGCAAACGCTTTCAATAACATTGTATATACATGTTTCGCCAAAGAAAAAACACGCCTGGGGCAGGCGTGATCTGGTTCGGATCGTTCATGTGGTATATAACAGCATATCCAGCAAATCATAACTCGCTTGCTTATCCTTCTTTTCATCGAGCATCGTCTGCAAATCTTTTGCGATCAGCTGATTGGCTTTGATGCCGATTGCAAACCCGGACTGGCCTTCCATCAGCATTTTCACCGCTTGGACTCCCATTTTGTTGGCCAGGATACGATCGAATGCGGATGGCTCACCGCCGCGCTGGATGAATCCAAGTACGGTTGTGCGTACTTCGATTTGCATCTGTTCCTCGATATGTTGCTGCAGCTCATCCAAATCATACATCCGCTCTGTAACGACGATGATATTGTCATTTCGGCCTTTGGTTATCTTCTGTTGCAATTTCTCGCAAATCTGTTCAAAACTAAGTTTATGCTCCGGTGTCGAAATGATGTCACCTTCACCGGCGACAGCAGTGAATAAAGCGAGGTCGCCGCAATGTCGGCCCATCACTTCCACGATGGTCGTCTTGTTATGGGACAAACCGGTATCTTTGATTCGTCCGAGGGAACTGAGCACGGTATTCAACGTGGTATCGAAGCCAATGCAATAGTCGGTGTAATCAAGATCGTTGTCGATTGTTCCCGGGATACCGATTACCCGGATACCAAGTTCATGCAGCTTTTGTGCACCTTGGAGGGATCCCTCTCCGCCAATGACGATGACATCAGCGATACCATAGTTACGGAGTACCTCTACTGCTTGCTTTCTGCCGGAATCATTCATGAAAGCAAGCGATCGTGAAGTTTTCAGGATTGTCCCGCCTTTGTTTGCGATCGTCTCCACATCCGCTGTGCGAAGGATGGATAATTTGTCTTCGATCAGACCCTGATAACCGCCCTCGACTCCATAAACTTCGATATCGTGATAGTTTGCCGCCTTGACAATCGCCCGGATGGCCGCATTCATACCTGGGGAATCTCCTCCGCTTGTTATCACAGCTACTTTATGTATCATATCAGTTCACCTCTCCACCTTATGTCTTGCTATCATTATACAACAGAATCGGCAGGAAACAGAACAAAGACAGGCGTAATGCCTGCCTTTGTCACACCGTGATGACTAGTTTCCCGATCATGCTCCCGTTTTCCAAGCGCTTATGGGCTTTTTGCAGGTTCTCCACAGTAAGGCCTTCCAATTCTTCCGTTTTCGTCGTGCGAATTCGCCCATCTTCGACCAGCTTGGCCACTTTGGCAAGGATTTCGCCTTGTATATATCGGCTCGGCGTCTGATGGAGCGTACGTGTGAACATATACTCCCAGACCAACGTCAAGCTCTTGGACGTCAAATCCGTCAATTTGATACCTTCGACGGGACCTGTAATGGCACAGAGGATGCCTTCCGGTTTTACAACTTCGATAATGTCATCCCACGCCTTGTCCAGCTGATGCATGCAAAAGACATAGTCGACACTATCGATTCCCAGTTTCTCAAGCTGTGGATGCAGCGGCTCATGATGGTTGATCACCTGTTCGGTGCCATGCTGCTTCGCCCACGTGATGGTTTCTTCACGAGATGCAGTTCCGACTACATTCAAGCCATACAGTTTCGCAAACTGGGATGCAATCGAACCGACACCGCCAGCGGCATTGATCAATAAGATCGTCTTATCTTCATTCACTTTTGCATCAAGCGGTATATGCATTTTCTCAAACATCGCTTCCCATGCAGTCAACGCTGTCAAAGGCAATGCTGCAGCTTCTGAGAAACTGAGATTGGCAGGCTTCTTGGCAATCACCTTATGGTCGACGAGCTGGTACTCACTATTGGACCCTTGACGGGATACCGATCCAGCATAATAAACTTCATCCCCTGGCTGAAACCCTTCCACTTCGTCTCCGACTTCCGCGATGATGCCTGCTGCATCGAAACCGAGAATGCGGAAGTTGCCATCGTCCTCCTTCAGCTTGCGTTGCTTTGTATCCACCGGATTGACGCTGACTGCTTTTACCTGGACAAGTACATCCGCCCCTGCAGCTTTTGGCTTGTCCACCTGTTCTTCCGCAAAACTATCTGCCTGATCCACGGATGCATGTTTATAAATCCCGATTGCTCGCATCTTTCTTTCTCCTCCTTTTAACTTGTCTCTTTCATTTATGTAAAAGCCGTCAGTGTGGAAGACGGCTTTATACGCTCATTTCTTTGCCAGTCGCAGTATCGGCTCCAAGGCTTCCGATTTGCCGTAGTGCGGAACGACAGCCGATGGTGCTGCTGCCCACTCGCAAGCATTGCGGATGACAGTCTGCACATTTTTATCATAATAAGTCGGGTACGTTTCATGGCCGGGCCGGAAATAGAAGATTTTCCCTTTTCCCCGATTATACGTGCAGCCGCTGCGGAAGACTTCCCCGCCCTCGAACCAGCTGATGAACAACGTATGGTCTGGTTCAGGTATATCGAAATGCTCGCCGTACATTTCCTCTTCTGGAAGCTCGAAATACTCACCAAGTCCCCTGGTGATCGGATGACTTGGCTGGACTACCCAGATTCGTTCCTTTTCCCCATCCTGACGCCATTTCAGATCACATGTCGTGCCCATCAAATTACGGAATATCTTGGAAAAATGACCCGAATGGAGGACAATCAGCCCCATACCTGCCAGAACGCGCTGCTTCACTCGCTCGATGGCATGGTCATTCACTTCTTCATGAGCCTTATGTGCCCACCAGATCAGGACATCCGTTTGTTCCAGTGTTCCTTGATCCAAACCTTGTTCCGGATCTTCAAGTGTTCTGGTCGTCACGGCAAATCCAGCTTGCTTCAAAAACTCGGCAATTGCTCCATGGATGCCTCGGGGATAAATGCTTCTTACCTGGTCGTTTTCCTTCTCATGACGGTATTCGTTCCAAATGGTAACGCGCATTAGATGCTCCTTCTTCCTTTTTTATCCTATTCCCCATGTTAAGTAGCTACCCGGTTCCCTACTAGATTATGCAGTGAATTTTATTTTACTAATTACATTAGCCCTTTTCTTTCCATCTCCTGCCCAGAGAAAAAGATCCTGCATTATTTGCAGGATCTCATACTAGGAACACCGCACCGTAAACCAAGGCTCCAAGTATCACAAAGGCCGGATGCACCTTCCATCTTTCCATGAGCAGGTAGCTTGCCACAACCAGGATGATCGTATGCAGCCATCCAGCGCTTTGGTAGGAAGTATGGAAGAAGCTGACCGCCATTCCCGCCAGCAGCACCGCAATCGTCGGCCGGATATATGCTGTCATTCTTTTCACCCGTGGGGAATCCTTGAATTTTGCCAATAGACTCAGCAAGCCAATCATCAGGATAAGCGACGGTGCAACGGTGGCAAACAAGCCGATTACCGCTCCCAATACACCAGCTTGCTGAAATCCGATCACGCCAGCCAGTTTCGTTGCGATCGGACCAGGCAGTGCATTTGCCAATGCCAGCATTTGGCTGTAGTCCGCGGTTGTCATCCATCCATATCTATCGACCACTTCGTTTTCGATCAGCGGAATGGTGGCTGGACCACCTCCATAACCCACAACGCCAGGAATGAAAAAGGCCAGGAATATTTGCCAATAAATCATGCGCCCTCTTCCTCCTTCCGTTTCTCCGGTTTCACAAGCGCAAACAGGAGAAGCGCCAGGATAAGGAAAGCAGGGTGAATGTGAAGCAGCTCAATCAAAAGGACAGAAGCAGCCAATAACGCGATAATCTGCCACCCCTTCAGTCCGTTACGGGATTTTTTGATAAAATCGATTGTCATTACCGCCAGCATGACTCCCACTACCGGGATGACTGCTGTCGTCATGCCGCTGAGCCATGGCTGATCACTCAATGCATCGACGAAATAAAACAGGATGATGAGTAAGACGACCGTCGGGATGATGGTCGCGATCAGTGCACTGATCATACCGAGCCAGCCGCCGACGCGATAGCCGATATAGCCTGCTAATTTCGTCGCGATCGGACCAGGCAGACTATTAGCCAGTGCCAGCGTATTGCCGAATTCTTCATCATCCATCCACTTATATTGTTTGACGACTTCCTTTTCCACAAGCGGGATAGACGAAGGTCCCCCGCCGTAGCCAAGGATGCCGACACGGAAAAAAGCCAAAAATAATTGCCAGTATATCATGCTGCCCAACCTTTCTAAAACGAAGCGATACTGCCATCAGCTCGTGCTTCGGTTCCCCCATATAATGTTCCATTGCCGGGATCGCGCCAAATGATTTGTCCGCGCCCGAAAGTGGATCTGTCCGCTTTGACTTCGATTTCATGTCCTTTGCGAATCAGCGCCTCGGCAATATATTTCGGGAAATCGGCTTCCACATGGAATGTCTTGCCTTTGACCCACTGCCAGCGCGGCGCATCAAGCGCTGTCTGCGGATTGAGTCCGAAATCAAGCATATTCATGACCACTTGGGTATGCCCTTGCGGCTGCATGAATCCGCCCATGACACCAAACGGTCCGATCGCCTGCCCTTTCTTCGTCAAAAAACCGGGGATGATCGTGTGGAAGGACTTCTTTCCGCCTTGCAGCTTGTTGGCATGCTCCGGATCAAGACTGAAGTTATGCCCGCGGTTTTGCAGTGCAATGCCTGTTCCTGGAACGACCAGCCCGGATCCGAAGCCATGGTAGTTGCTTTGGATGAAGGAAACCATATTTCCATCGCTATCTGCTGTCGCCAAATAAACCGTTCCGCCCGTCTTTGGTTCCCCTGCTTCCGGTTGCTCTGCCGTATCACCGATCATGGCACGTCTTTGTGCCGCATAATCATCCGATAACAGTTCCTTTACTGTGACAGGCATATGCTGTTCTTCCGTTATGTATGCATGCCCATCGGCAAATGCGAGTTTCATTGCCTCCATCTGCTTATGATATGTATCAATTGCTTCTTTTTCATGGAAAGAGAATCCCTTCAATATATTAAGAGCTGAAAGAGCAACCAAACCCTGCCCATTCGGCGGAATCTCCCAAACATCATACCCCCGGTAATTCACCGATATCGGCTCCACCCATTCCGGTTCAAAGGCAGTCAAATCTTCTTTCGTCAGGAATCCGTCATTTTCGGCAGAAAATTCCGTCATTTTATCAGCCAATTCTCCTTCATAAAAGGCAGCCGCATCTGTGCGGGCTATTTGCCGCAGTGTTTCGGCATGATCAGGCGATCGCCATATATCTCCGATTTGCGGATACTTTCCATTTGGAGCGAATGTATCGAACCAGCCATTGTACATGGCATCGGTACAGGATGTACTGAACTTCTTATACGCACGTTCCCATAGCTTGGCAACTGTCGGCGTGACCGCAAAACCGTTTTCAGCATAATATATCGCCGGCTGCAGCACTTCGATCAGCGGCAGCTTCCCGAATCGCTTGCTCAAGGCCGCCCATCCGCCTGGTGCACCGGGTACCGTTACCGGCAGAAAGCCATACAGCGGCATCTCTTCATACCCGAGTTCCTTTACTTTTTCGATACTGATCGATTTAGGTGCCGGGCCGCTGGCATTCAGTCCATAAAGCTTGTCCTTGATCCAAACAAGTGCAAAAGCATCACCGCCGATTCCGTTCGATGTCGGCTCGACCACTGTCAGCATCGCCGCAGTAGCAATGGCGGCATCGACTGCATTGCCGCCTTTTTTCAGCATATCCAGTCCCGCCTGAGCGGCAAGCGGCTGCGATGTAGCCACCATTCCTTGTCTGGCAACGGTCGTCATCCGCTGTGAATGATATGGGTAATACAAATGATCTGTCTTCATTCTGTCTCCCCCCTTATGTAAGAAGCCCGGAAAATCCCGAGCTTATGACCATCCTAGCAGATGGTGGATCGCTTTCGCTACCCCATCATTTTCATTTGTATCCGTTTGAAAGTCTGCAACTTCTTTGACTGCATCCTGGGCATTGCCCATCGCTACACCGCAGCCGACAGCTTCGATCATCTTAATGTCATTCAGGCTGTCACCCATGGCGATTACCTGTTCCATCTTAATGCCGAGCCGGTCACAAACCTTTTGTACTGCTTCGGCTTTATTGATGCCGACAGCATTGACTTCGATATTCGTTGGACTGGAATTCGAAAGCTCCAGCTCATTCTTATCGGACAGGGCTTTGACGATAGCTTCCCGTGTTGTGTCATCAAACGTATCAAAGCCGAATTTCAGCCATTCATATTCCTCCATATCAGCCGGGAAATTACCACGGAAGACATGCTCTGTACTGACAGCCCAATAATGCGTATCATATTCATCCGCCAGCCGTTTCATTTTCTTGATCAAATCATCCTCGATCAATACGCGCTCCAGCAGCTCGCCCTCGGCAGTCCAGATTTCACTTCCGTTCACTGTCACCAGAAACGACTGCAACCCCAGATCATCAGCGTATGGCTTGCATGTCCGGATGCCCCGGCCTGTGCTGAGGATGACATGCACGCCTTCCTCCTGTGCTCGTTGTATTGCTTTACGATTCGCTTCCGTTACTTCTTCGCGAGGATTGAGCATTGTACCATCCATATCAAGTGCAATCAGCTTATACTCTCTTTGTGTCACGTTCCCAGCCATCCAATCTCCCCTTTATGTAAATGCTTAGTCCATGTCCATTATAGTATAGTCGGTTTTATTTTTCCTTTCAGACCGATTCCAGTTGGCAATCAGAGCTGGCAGTACACGCCAATCAGAAAAGCAAGGCACCCCTTCCAGTTTCCCGCCGAACAGGACAGGCTGCAAACCAGCATTTCTGCTTCCAACCACATCATTGTCCACATGATCGCCGACAAAGATTGCATCAGATGCATCAGCCTCCACCTCTGTCAGCGCCATCTTGAATATAGCAGGATCCGGTTTTCGCAAACCGACCACTTCGGAGATGATCATGCTTTGACAATGCCAATACAAGCCAAGCTGTTCGATCACTTGCTGCTGGAGCAACGCAGGTCCATTCGTGACAATTCCCAATGTATAAGACATACTCAATTCCTGCAGCGTCTCAAGCGCATCCGGATATGCTACCGCGAATTGTGCGACCTTTTCGAAATAATCTGCAGTCAATGCAGGCTCCAAGCTTGTGTCCAAGGAAAACCGGCTTAATAGTTCTCTATATACAATCGGCTTCTCGACATATCCATTTTGATCAAACTCCAGGAATGCCTTCGCAAACCCATCTGCCTCGACACCATGCAGCTCGGACTGGAATCGCTGGAATTGGTCGGCAAGGAACCGCTGTAAAGTAGTATGCCTGTCGTGAATCGTACCATCCAAATCAAAAAGAATTGCTTTCATCTTAACGCTCCATTTCTCTTTTCCTCCATCATACGCCTTTGGAGAAAGATTGTCAGTACTGCAGTATACTTAGAAATGGAGGTGAGGAAATGAAAGTATCTATTTATAACGAACAGCAGCCGCATACCCTGCTTTTTCTGCATGGAGGCGGAGTCGGCGGCTGGATGTGGAAAAAACAGCTAGCACATTTTTCTGATTACAAATGCGCGGTTGCCGAGTTGGAATTTGGCACAGCGGACGCTTCGATCGAACGACTGGCTAACCAATTGCTGCATTGGGTAGAACTGAATACAGGCCAAGGAAAGGTCGCACTGATCGGATTTTCCATCGGCGCCCAAATTGCTTTGCGAATGGTAAGCAAACGACCAGAGCTTTTTTGTTTTAGCATGCTGAACAGTCCTCTTACAATTCCCAGTACCTTACCGAAAAGCATCATTCGGAACGCAGTCCGTTGCACGCATCCCCTGATCAAGAACAGAAGCTTTTCAGCCTTGCAAGCCCGTGCGCTCGCTATACCAGCGGAAGATTTCGAAACATATTACCAACAAAGTTTGCAAATATCCTATTTGGCACTCACCAAGATGCTTGAAGAAAATATGCAATTTTCCATCCCCAGCGAATTCCCAAATACGAAAACGAATGTCCTTGTTACGGTCGGTGAAAAGGAGAAATCGATCATGAAACGATCGGCAGCCAAACTTGCCGACTGTCATCCCTTTTGTAAAAGTCTCCTGATTGCAAATAGCAGACATGGCTTCCCATTGGAGCACCCTCAGCTATTCAACTTGCTGCTGCGGAAAGAACTGGCTGGGAGTCCATTCTGATTTTGATAATCCCAGAGAATCCGCCATTCTCCCTCCACCTTCGTGACATAGACATACTGCACGAAGGTGAAGCGGCCATACTTCCCGTCATAATTCTGTTTGACTGTGTAGGAGTAAACATCCTTGTATGTTGGTCCATCTGGTGTTGCACGCCATTTATGCTTTTTGTCTCCCTCTTCGATTTTAAATTGGAACGTATCTGCCCCAAAATGACTCATGAACACATGGGAACGATCGGTTACATAATCTTTACGAGGAAAGCGGGCCTGCAGATCCTTATGCAGCAAACCCCAAGAAGAGGCAAATTCACCTTTTTGCTCAAAGGTATAAAAGTGTTCCACAGCTCGTTTGGCCTGGTTGGGAGAAGCATTCTTCAGAAAGAGGGCAAATAGGCAAAGGAGCAGCATGACAAGAAAACATAGGACTGCCAAATGCTTTGGCTTGATTTTCATTCGATGGCGCATAAGCCGATCCTCCCTTCAGGACTAGCTTATTCACAGCCTGCTGAAGGTAGTATGAAAATACAGAAAGGGGGTTGGACATAACTAACATGCTGTGCTTAAAAACGAACCATATTTTCTGCGCAGCGTTTCGACAGAACAATTCGCTAGTATAGATGAACGTCAATAATTCCGACCTTACGCGTATCTTTGTTTCAAGATTCACGTCCCAGTTCGGGTTTTCTAATTCTTTTGCATTTTACCAAAGGATTCATTGGTAGCATAAAACCCGCTGCCTTTACCAGTGTACAAGGACAATGTTTGTTTTTCCTCATCCGTTGCCTCGTCCCTGATATAGAGGAAGTAAAGAATACTCATATCCATCTCTTTATCCTCTTTACTTCCCTCCGGACCAGGTTGGTAATTACGAAGCTCTTCAGGGTCAGCTTCCATCCCCCACTTGATATGGTGATACAGATTCTCGAATGTCCTCTCTGCATCAGGAGTGATATTATCCGCCATATATTCCCGTTTCACTTCCTCCATATCGTGCATCTGGATGTAATCAATGAACTGCCTTCCGTCACCATACTGGAAAAATTCACCCCAGTTCATCGGTGTACGCTCCCCCAACTGAAACAGCAGCAGATACTTGATCTCAAACCGTTCTCTTTCCTCAGCATGGCGTTCTCCTCGTTCTGAACTATCCTCTGTGATTTCCCCATCGAAAAATCGCATACAAAATGCCTTGTATTCTTCCTCGAATTGACGCATCACTTCCCATAAACGGTGAATATCCTTATCGAATAATTCCTTGCTGCGGAAGATGGAGGCTAGCATGAAGAAGCGGAATAACCCGCGGAAATGCGTGTTGATTTTTTTTTGGCTCCAATCATAATGCTCCTGGCGGAACGCATCGTTGACCTTTACCAAATACTCCAAGTCCAATGCCTTTTTCAGTCTTTCGATATGTTCTTCATCCACCAATGCCGTCGGTCTGACTTTCAGCGTATCCCATTGCAGTTTTAGCTGCTCCCGATGACGATCGGGATTCTGCATTGGACGTTTACGTGCGCCTGTGTTATAAAAAACAGCAATCCCAACGAGGATAAGGACAACCGCTATCCCAGTAAACGTAACAATATCATTCATTTGATTTCCTCCTGCTCATGACAAATAGAGCTGACAAACCGTCAACTCTATTTGTTCCCATTAACTTTGCAATACACGCAGTAGTTCCTGATTGAATTTTTCTTTTTCATCGAACATAAGACCGTGTCCGCTGTCCGCGAAAGGAATCACAGTCGAATTGACGATGCCACCGGTAATTTCTTTAGCGAAATCGAATGGACAAATTTCATCTTTTTGTCCATGGAAAATATAGGTCAGGGTACTGATCTGTGCCAGCTCATCGCGAAGATCCTCATCACGGAGCGCTTCCATCGCCTGGATCGTTCCATGGCCGCTTGCTTCCAGTCCGAGATGGAAGAACCATTGCTTGAAGGGGTTGGAGTGTTCTTGGGCGAAGAACATATCACCGAAATCCTGCAGTGCATTCGGACGATCTGCTTGGATTTGCTTGATCATATCATCCGCTTCTTCTTTTTTCATACCGAAAGGATAAGCATCACGCTGCGTGAAAACAGGTGCCGCTGCAGCCATCAGAAGTAGTTTGTCCACTTTGGCAAGACCGTATTTATTCATATACCGGATGGCGATCGGTCCGCCCATGGAAAAACCAGCCAAAACGAAATGTTCCAGTCCCAAAAACGCAACGACATGATGTACAGCTTCTGCCTGCATATCATATGTGTAGCTGTTCCATGGTTTGTCTGATTTCCCAAAACCAAGCAGATCGATGCCGATGAAGCGAAAGCCGTGTTTTGGCAGCTCATTCATCTGGTACTCGAACATCTTATGGCTGACCGGCCACCCATGCAGGAAGACGACGGGAATACCAGTACCGATGTCCTCTGCAAATACGTTATATCCTGATTCTGTTTGGATTACATGTCCCATCATGATCTCCTCTTTCGATTATAGTCCCTTTCTCTTGGTTCTTTCTTTTCTCTCGTTCGCAATTCACGGAATAAGAAAAATGCCCCTGCCACACCAGATAAAATAGTGAGCAGAAGAAATAGGGTATTGGTAGTGAACACATAGATCAGCAGGAGGACAAGCGCCAGGATAAAGAATCCGAAATAGCCTGCTACCTTCATACGCCTCACTCCTTCCAATTGGTCTTGCTTTTATATACCCGCTAGGTACGTACTTTAAGCAAAAGAGAAAAGCATGCTCAGTGCGTGTGCAAAACCGTTCCCTCCGGTCCGATCAGACTGATCTCCAGTTCGATCTCCCGATTGATGTCATCTTCCAAGTCATGCGCTTCCAGAACATCAGCCGCCTCGCCTTTCACTTCTTCCCAGACGGGTTGCATCCGATGATCGACTTCAGCCTCCTCATTCCGGATGTGCAAACGAATAGTGCCTTCAGGCTGAAACCCTACACCCATTACTTCATACGTATCATAAACAGCCAGTTCCTCGACAGCTGTAGCGTTCACTTCTTCCAATGCATGACGGATCATTTCTTCATGGACTTCATTGTACGGAATAGGATGGGTGGACCGATCGGTGAAAAAAAAGAGCAGACCAGCTATCACCATCGTCCCAGCCAGGACGAGTCGCAATCCAAGGTTTCGTTTCATCAGCAAACCTCCATTCCTTGCTACTATATGCAGTTCGGATGGAAAACTTGTCCATAGAAAAAAGGAGCACGCCAAAGGCGCACTCCCTTGATTTATTCTTCTTCTCTTCTTTTCCGTTTGAACGGCCACCAGTTCAGCTCACCAAGAGTAGTAGCGATTGCCGGTATGAGCAGCGGCAGAATCACCAGACCATACAATAGCAGGCCGATGATGATGACAGTCGCGACCTCCAGCAGCGTCAGGACGCCAGATGGCATCATAGCAGCAAACGTACCCGCCAGGATGATCGCCGCAGTGATGATGACACCGCCCATTTTCTTCATCGAATGAACCATGCCTGCCTGCAAATCATCACGCGCTTCTTCGGTAAAACGATCAAGCAGGAAGATCGAATAGTCCACACCAAGCGAAATCAGGATCACGAAGCTGAAGAATGGCACAGCCCAACTCACTCCTGCGTAATCCAAACCATTGACGAAAATCAACTCGGTGATAGAAATCGCAGTATAGTAGGTAAGCAGCAAGGACCCGATCATATACGCCGGAATGACCATGGAACGAAATAGCACTGTCAGGATGATGAATAATCCGATCATCATGATGACCATCGTGCGGGAAAGATCGGTTGTGGATAGATCTTCCAAGTCAGCGTTGGTACTTGTTACGCCGCCATAGACGATTTCAGCATTTTCATATGGTGTATCCTTCACTTCCGCATCCACACGGTCTTTAATGGTTTGCAGTGTTTGAATCGCTTCCTCGGAATATGGATCGGAATCCAATACGACATCAATTGTGACACCTTCCCCATCGCGGAACGCATACGTATCGATGCTCTCCTGGAAATCACCCTCCAAGGCATCTTCTGGAATATACATACCAGTATCACGGACAGTCTCGCTATCGCTGATGTCACGCAATGTATCCGATG
Organism: Terribacillus halophilus; assembly: GCF_900101385.1. Taxonomy (GTDB): domain Bacteria; phylum Bacillota; class Bacilli; order Bacillales; family Amphibacillaceae; genus Terribacillus; species Terribacillus halophilus. The sequence continues at coordinate 401,463 of NZ_FMZB01000001.1, read as the reverse complement.
CTGTCTGCAATCCGTCAGAAACTTGCGTCAGTCCTTCGTTTGCCGATCCGACACCATCGGCAAGCTGCTGCAGCGTTTGAGTCAGTGTACCAACTTGCTCTTGCTGCCCTTGCAATTGTGTATCAGCTTGTTCCAGACCTGATTGAATCTGCGTCAGCTGCTCGCTGATACCCGCCAGTTGGGCTGATGCCTGCTGGACATTGCCGGTTTGCTGCAACTGACCAGTCACTTGCTGTAATGCTGTATTGACTTGTCCTAGACCTTCTGTTGCATCAGATAGTCCACCACCGCTTGATGAGCCTGTATTTCCAGCCTGACCGGAAATCTGATTCAGTCCATCCTGCACTTGCGTCAGACCGTCCTGCACATCACTGATTCCATCGACTGCATCATGGATACCATCGGCAATTTGACCGGTTTGCGTATCCACATATAGATCATCGATTTTTTCCCCTGTAGGCTGTGTTGCTGTCCGGACTTTTTCCACTCCGTCAATCTTGGTGATTGCATCACTCAAATTATCGAGATATGGTAGCGTGTTTGCCGTTGTCAGGTTTTCATCATCATTGATGACGATCTGTATCGGCATTGCTTCCCCTTTTCCGATCGCATCCCCGATAGCATTCAACCCTTTGATGCTGTCATAATCACTGCTGATTTCCTCCGTGGAGTTGAAGGAAACTTGTTCATCATACGTAAGTACGAATGGTACGGTAATGACGGCAGTTATCGCCAGGAACAGCACTGGTCTTGCTACGGAATGGCGGCCAAGGAAATGCCATAGTTTATTGTCACCATGCGAAGCGGCCTGTTTGGATGGCCAGAACAGTTTCTCCCCCAGTGTCACCATGAACAGCGGCAAAACCGTCACAAGGACGACCAACAGTACCGCAACACCGACAGCCACCCCAACTGCCGATTGGAAGATGGCGAACTTCGCAAAGAAAATCGAAGCAAAGCCGACAAAAACAGCAATCGCACTGATAAATAATGTACGTCCCGCTGTCCGGTATGCGGTAACCGTGGCTTCCACTTTGTCATGACCATTAGCCAGCTCCTCCCGGAAGCGACTGAGCAGCAGGATACAATAGTCCGTACCTATGCCGAACAGAATCGCCACCAGGAATGTCTGGGTGAACGTCGAAATCGGAAAGTCCATTGTATCCACCAAAATGGCTAGTATCCCCTGACTGATCAAGTATGTAATCCCTACTGTGATCAAAGGAACGAATGGTGTCACGATGGAACGGAAGACGATCAAAAGCAATGCTACGATAATAAATACCGTGATCAACTCTGTCTTTTTCAAACCTTCTTCCGATGTATTGGCGAAATCTTGGTTGATCAAAGATGCACCTGTCACATATGCAGTTGTATCTTCAGGTACTGCATCATAGATTTCATCTGCAATCCTTTCCACTTCTGCATCCGAGCCATCGACTGTCACAGGCATCATGACTGTCTTTTTGTCTTCAGACGTCATCTGATCCTGGATGTCTTGATTATCCGTCAGCGGCGTCGTGATTTCATTCACACCATCGATTTTTTCCACTTTATCGATGACACCCTGAATCATGTCTTCACTGTCCTGATTCAGCGCTTCATCGAGTTCGAAAACGACGCTGATGCTATTGCTATTTTCCCCGGCATCCTCCAAAATCTCGCTCGCGCGGATGGATATGGCATCTTCCGGCAGCTGTGTCTGCCCTTTATCGGATGCCAACTGGGTCAGATTCGGTGAAAAGACCGTCAATCCAACCGCGATCAATATAACCGCAAGCGCAATGACCCATTTGAAACGAATGATTGTCCTCAATTTTCCTTCTCCCCTTTTTTTAGCTGATTTTTTACATCCGTGAATATCCGGATGAACGTCTCTACATCTTCATCCTTGATATGCTCGAAAAGCCCGCAGAAGCGATCATAAATGCTCTCCTCGGCTTTCCTCAGAATTTTTTCCCCGTCTTCTGTAATTTGCACAAGCTTCGTTCGCTTATCCCCATCAGAGTCGACCCATTCCACCCAGCCCTTTTCCAGCAGCTTTTTCAAACGGTTGGAAATCGCACTCTTATGTACTTGCTGTACCATCGCCAGATGACCAGGTGAGGAAGCGCCCGACAAGCTCAATATTTTGATCAAACTGACTTGCTGGGGCGAAATCTGATTGAACACTTCATATGCAGCGCCCTTTTTATGGAATATTTCGGTTGCCATGAAGGACACCTCATTAAAAAGATCGATTGCCTCTTTCAATTTACTCAATATAGTTTACCCCCTATACCAACATAGTTTATACCCTAAACTAAAAACAGTCAAACATTTTCTTTCTCTGAATTCAAGACACTATCATCGGGAAATATGGGCAGCACGCGAATCCATCCATATCCATCCCAAATATAGGTACTCGGACCCTAAAGAATTTATTCCCATTAGGGCATGTCCGATAGTGGAACGGTACTGTTCCTAGTCATACCCTTTTCTTAGTGTTTTAGGCGTCTATTCTCATTCCGCCATATGATGATGGAAATACCAGCAGCCACCAACAAGTCTACCTACTGTTTATGTCAATATGGACAATGGATTCGTCTCTGCACTATTACGGGACTCTTTTCAAGCATTTGCGAAGCCCCACTCAAACAGACACATTTCCTACTTGGCGTCATGTCGCCTGGTCTGATTTCGGGAGATTTGAATAACCATCATGGATGGTACCAGAAAGGAAGGGAGGAATAACTGAAGAAGGAAATATGATTAATCCGGATATCCAGCAAGAGGACGGCTGTCACCCAAAGAAGAGATAGGGGATGAATCTATGCGGGTAGCTCTTTCGGGGGGAGATAAAAACATGAGTTTGACCTTCCCATACCTGCAGATTTCGTGCAGGACGTTTTTGCAGGAGGGAAGGTGAACAAGCCTGTCACCTTTTCCCCCTCTTCAGCTGTATGATAAAAGGCGGTCTGCTTTATGCAGCCGCCTTTTTATGTTTCTGCCGGAGTGCCTTGATGGAAAAGCATGCGCCAGCCGCCGGGCTGATAGCGCCAGATGGAGCTTCGCAGCTGTTCTTGGCCTGATGCTTTGTCACATGTTCGAAATGTAGCCAGAACCGTATCTTCTGACAGAATTCGTACATCGAAGTCCCTGATATCCAACTCGACTGCATCCAATCCATTCGTCACAATATCTGCTTTGCCGAATGATCGACCCGAGGATCCATGCTCCAGGAAGTCATCTGTCAGTAAACTGCTGACAGCGGCTATCGACGTTCTCGTCTCATCTTCGAGCAATGATTTCTCCAATTGCAGGATTGTCTCCTTCACTTGCAGCTGTTCATCCATCTCGACTCGCCTCGCTTTTCTTTTAATTATATCCTTACGTTCATTCTATGAAAAGGGTTTCATTATACAACAAAAAAAGATTCACTACTCGGATTTGTATACGATGGGGAAAACTGATACAGTATGTAAAAGATGAGGTGACAAAATTGGAATTCAAGAGAACTCCGCTGGTTGCGGCGCTATTGAGCTTTCTATTTGCCGGCTTAGGTCAGTACTATAATCAACAGAATTTGAAGGGGACGCTCTTTGTCCTCATCAACCTGATCAATTTGTTTCTGATGTGGTTCGTAGTCGGTCTGTTCACGTATTTCATTTTTTGGATCTATACTATTTACGATGCTTATAAAATGGCTAAACGCGCGAATATGAAGCTTGCCCGTCAGAGTGGACAAATCGAGCCTTCCACCAATTAAAACAGCTGCCCAGCAGAGGCAGCTGTTTTTCATATCGAGATTAACACCTCATGGAATTCCTCATAGGAGTGAGCTTCTAATAATCTTTGGACATGCGTCGGCTGCTCGATGATGCGGACAAGCTGCTGATACATGTCGGTAAAATCCTCATCACTTTCTTTTTCGATACATAATAAGCAAACGAATCTTACTTGCTTACCAGACCAATCTATCGGTTTTTTCAAAGTACAGATGACCCACAGCGTTTCATCCACGCTCGCTTCCAGCGGATGCGGCACAGCTACTGAATTACCGAAACAAGTCGGTGCCATGGACTCTCTTTCGTAAACCGCCGTGAGGAACTTTTCCCCCACCTTCCCGTCTGATTTCAGTACGTCATTCAAAAAGGTCAGCACTTCTTCTTTACTCTCCAATTCCTGCTGCAGGAACACATATGCTGGTTTGATATAGCGAATCTCCTTACCAAAATGCATGAAAGCTTCAAGCTTCGCTATTGCTTCCTTATCCAAGATGACCGGGACGTGTATGACTGGAAGCGATGTGGTTTCCGCTTCTATCGGGATTGTGCTGATGATCAAATCCGCTTCCCATTCCTTTTTCCGTATCAAACGATAATATTCAATTGTATCGATGATGTCCAACTTGTCCGGAAAAAGGGAGTGCAGCTTATAGCGCAGCAATTGGGCACTGCCTATCCCTGAAGCACAGACTAGCAGACATCTGATCTTCCTTCCTTTTTGGGTGTTTCTTTCCAAGGCTGCTCCGATATGCAGTGCCAGATAACCGATCTCCTCTTCAGCAAGCTGGATGCCGATGACCTTCTCGACTGCACAGGCCCCGATGACAGCAGCTTCAAATGCAAGCGGATAATGCCGTTTGATATCCTCAAGCAGCGGGTTCCGCACATTCATGCCGTACATATGACGATGGACTGCCGGCTTGAGATGGATGCTCAATCCTTTCAGCAATTCCTCGTCCTGACGCAAATCCAGCCCTGTCTTATCGTAAATCCTAGCAATGATTGCTGCCGCCAATTCCGGCATTCCAAGCTTATCTTCCAGAATTCCTTTTGCAGCATACTCTGTCCCCATCAGATGAATGGTCATATACGCCACTTCCACTTGAGGGAAAAAGATATGAAGCTCTGCTTCCAGCATCGCGGTAAGCTGTGCTGCCTCCCGGAAGGCTGGCTGCTGGATGATATCCTGCATCGCATCAGGGGCGAGCTCGACATACTGTTCATCCCTGATTCGTTTGCAAGCAATCGCAATATGTGTAACCAAATTCTGTACTGCCACATCTGACAGCATCATCTGGTTATCCGTCACATATTTATGCACAATGTCATGCACATGATGTATGTCGGTTTCTGATATGATTGCATCCGGTAACCCGTACGCCTTTTGCCAACCTGTTCGCATAGAAAAGAATGATGACAGAAAATATCGCTTTTCCGTCTCCGTTCCCACAATCCGAATACCATACTTCGGTTTTTTCTCAAGCTCCAGCCCCGATTCCCGGAGAAGCTGCCTCACTTGTTTCAGATCACTTTGCACAGTCGGAAAGCTGACAAAACAAGCTTGCGCCAAATCTTCCATTTTATAAAATCCATCAGATAGGAGAAGCAGCTGCAATAGATGATTCACTCTTTCCGCCGGAGTCTCTACCCGTGTATACAGACGTTCTTGCTTCTTACGGATTGCTTCCTGCAAATAGGCCTGAAAAAGCTTCTCATCAATGACAATCAGCCGATACCCCCGCCCTCTGATCGACTCGATTCTTGCATGGTCCGCCGGTAATTCCTGGTGCAGCAGCTTCATATCTGAACGAATCGTCCGCTCCGATACAGCCAGCTTCTTTGCCAGCTCATCCGCAGTCATCGTACGCGATTCGGATGATAGGAAAGTCAATAATTCCAAGAGTCTCGGTTGCAGCATACAGATTCACCCCTTATCCACCATACCTATGCCAAAAAGGCGATCAAGTGACCGCCTCCTTTTAAAGCTTACCCCCGAGTTGCCGATTGTTTCGCCAGCTCCTCCTGCAAATAGATGATTTCCTCTGCTAATTCCCGCACTGTCATCGCATTCATCAAATGATCCTGCGCATGCACCATCAACAAAGTCACCGTCGATTGTGCGCCGCCTGCCTCGGCTGTGATAAGTTCCGTCTGGATGTGATGAGCCTGATTGATTGCTTCTTTGCTAGCCTCGATTTTCAATTTAGCTTCCTCGAACGCCTGCTGTCTGGCAAGCGCCATCGCTTCCATAGCGTAACTGCGGCCATCACCACCGTGCAGTATCAACTGAAATGCTTTTTCTTCTACATTCATCACGTTCCTCCTCATCAGTTGCTGATTGGATCTGCTCCATCTTCAGACGCTGCCAACTCACGCTGTCTCGCTTCTTCTTCCTTCAGTTGGTTTTTCTCCAGCGCACGGAAGAATGGATAATAGATGGCCATCGAAATCACTAAGTTTATCAGCTGTATGACAGCACCTGAGATTTTTCCTCCTGTTGCCAGATATCCCGAAATCAACGGAGGCATCGTCCACGGCACAACGATTCCAGCTGGTTTCGCCACTAGACCTGTACTCATGCCGATATAAGTGGTAGCGACCATTACGAGAGGAATCGTAATGAAAGGTATGATCATGAGCGGGTTGAGGACAATCGGAAGACCAAAAACGATTGGTTCATTGATATTGAAGAATGCCGGACCGGTTGCAAGTCTGCTCAGCTGTTTATTTTGTTTAAGCTTTGCCCGCCAAATCATGATTAAAACCAATCCCAAAGTTGCACCTGAACCTCCAACATGGATGAATACATCAAAAAATTGCTGTGTGAAAATATGTGGCAACTCCGTACCGGCAGCAAATGCGGTTGCATTTTCGGCTGTCGCTTTCAGCCAAATCGGGGACATGATACCCCCTACGATATTGGCCCCATGCAGACCACACACCCATAGCAGCACAATCATCAATTCTGCAACAAAGCTGCCAATAAAAGAGGAACCAACAAGCGTAAGTGGTGAACCGATGATCGTTGCAATCAGATTATGAATATCGCCAAAAGGTGTCGCTTCTACCAGCATACGGATCAGCCATACAAGGATGATGACAGCAAAACCTGGAATAAGTGCAATGAACGACCGCGATACCGCAGGTGGTACACCATCAGGCATCCGGATCACGATATTGCGTTTGACAATGAAGCGATACACTTCTGTGGCAAACATCGCCACCAGCATCCCTACGAACAATCCACCGCTTCCAAGCAAGGAAACCGGTACGAAATTGGCAGCTGCTCCGTCGACTTCAAAAGGACTGAATGGCGTTGCAAGCAAGAATGCCGATAGTGCAATTGCCCCCGAAGACAACGGATCGACACCATCTGCTTCATAAGCTTGCGCCAATCGATACGCGATACCGAAACAAGCGAATATCGCCATGACATCGAATGTCACATTTACTGGATACTGCAGCTTCGTACTCCATGATTCCCCGAAAATACCTGCCATGAAATCAGCGTAGCCCGGAATAGGCAGATTTCCAAGAATGAGGAAAAGTGATCCAACAATGATCAAAGGCATGGTCAGGATAATACCATCCCGCAGTGCTACCAGATGCCGCTGCGCTGCAATCTTGCCCGCAAACGGCATCACCTTCATTTCAAGAAAATCATTGAATCGGCTCATTCACTTCACCCCTTCTTCGCAAATAGCGATTCAGCGTAATGAAGTACATTCTTTCCATTTCCAGTTCCATAATCAACACTGTTGATCACATCAACCGGAATACCTCTTTCCTCACCAAGTTTTTTCATTTGCGACAACATGTAGCGCACTTGCGGACCAAGCAAGAGAACGTCAGCTTGTTCGATATGTTTTTTCGCCTGATCGGCTGATACGGCTTGAATATGATAGTCTTTCGATTCTGCCTTTGCTGTCTTTTCCATCTTGGAAACAAGCAGACTAGTGGACATTCCAGCAGCACACACAAGTAAAATATTCATTTTTCTACCCCCTTCGGTTCTTACTTTCAATATACTATGAAAGCGTTTACATCTCCTGCTACTCTTTTGCCGTATCCTAACGGAAACTTGTTTAAGTAAAAGCCGGCATGCATTCCTGCACCCGGCTTTCATCTACAATACCTTTATTTCCAGAAGGCTTGCCAATTCCAAGCGCAAGTCATCCAGCTCTTTGATGCCTTTCAGATTGGCAGCCAACCCTTGGATGAGCAGCTTTTTAGGATCCTTTTTCTGTACTTCTTCCAGAATCAATTCAACGATCCCTTGCAACTCTTCCACATCTTTTTCTTGAGGATCAAAAGTGAGGATGACAACTTGCATCCGCTCCAGGATTTGTTTCGCTTCCCGCTCCTTCATTTCCTTCTCGAAAATGGAAGCCGAAACCGGTGTAGTTTCTGTCACAAGCGGTTCGGCCTTTCGCTTCAAGAGACCTTCCACCATATCATCCATTCGTTCGAGAATATAAGCAGCGGTTTTGTCCAGATCGAGGATCAGTCCATGAAGAAGCATATCAGCGATGATCTGAGAAAGGATCCCTTCCTGTAAAATACGCAGATCCTTTAAATAAGGCTCACTTTCCTCTCCATAAACCTCCAATAAATCAAGTTCGGTTTTACGCCTTCCCTTCTCCATCTCCTCCAGGAAGAACAACTCCATTTCCTTCCCGATATCCGTGTCAATATCATGACGCTGCATGATGATGAAATTCCCCCGCTTGATGAGTTCCCGCATCATCACTGCCAGACGCAGCTTCGTTTTCTCCCGGCTATCCAATACACGCTGATCGACTTGTTCGATTGCTTCCGTTATCAAACGAATATGATAGCGGAGTAATTCCGCAAATAACTCATCCTTGGATTTGAAATAAAGGTAAAATGCTCCTTTGGAGAGTTTGCTTGCCTCTGCAATTTCCTGGATGCTGGCTGCATGATAACCTTTTTTGGCAATAATCTCGGTTGCTCGTTCTATAATTGTGATTTTTTTCTCCTGCATATTGCCTTTCCTTTCGACTGACCGGTCGGTCATAAATGTGTTAAGAGACCGTAAATAATTTATGAATTCTTTGATAAAAGCTGTATTTAAGCTATTAAACTTCCTTATATCCTTGATATAATTGTTGCAATGTGATGTGCTTCCCTATAGTATAGAGGAATAATGACCAGTCGGTCAAATGGAGAATAAAGGAGCTGGATTGTGAGAAAGTTTATCAACTTTTCATTAAAAAATAAGGTTGCCGTATGGTTGCTGACCATTATGGTTGTCGTAACTGGGATTTATGCTGGGTCGAATATGAAAATGGAAACACTTCCAGATATCACCGTACCGGTCCTCACCGTAACGACTACATATCCGGGCGCACCCCCAGAAGAAGTAATGGAAAATGTGACAGAACCGCTTGAAAAGGCAGTACAAAGTTTGGATGGTGTAGATAATGTAAGCTCGACATCCATGCAAAATGCTTCGACAATTCAGTTGGAGTACGCCTATTCCAAAGATTTGGATGAGGCAGAAACAGAAGTGAAGGAAGCACTCGAGAATGTACAGCTTCCTGATGATGCTGAAGAACCAAAAGCATCACAGATCAATTTGAATTCTTTCCCTGTCATCACTTTGAGTGCTTCCGACAGCAACCAGTCGATCGAGGGATTGACGCAGACAGTTGAAGATGACCTCCAGCCAGCACTGGAAGGCATTGATGGCGTCGCGAATGTCGGTATTTCCGGGCAGCAGCTGCAGGAAGTACAGATCACCTATGATGAAGATGCACTGGCGGAGAATGGTCTGACACAGGATACAGTCGGTCAAATCATTCAAAATAGCAGCGACTCTTATCCGCTTGGCTTGTACCAATTCGGTAACAGCGAGAAAAACGTCGCTGTAGATGGCAACATTGTGACTATTGATGATTTACGCAACTTGGAAATCCCGCTTACTGGCGGTGCAGCAGAAAGCACTCAGGCTGCAGGCGGCCAAGACGCTGCTGCGGCACAGGCAGCACAAGCACCGACTGAACTTCCGACCATCCAGCTGCAGGATGTTGCTGAGGTGGAAGTCGTCGGAGAAGTAGAGTCGATTTCCCGTACAAATGGCGAGGATTCCATCGGGATTGACATTACGAAGGATCCAAACGCCAATACCGTGGAAGTCGTCAATGCAGTCAAAGATGAAATTAAGCAGTTTGAAGATGATCATGATGGTATGACCATCACTTCAACAATGGACCAAGGTCAGCCGATTGAGGATTCTGTCCATACGATGGTGAACAAAGCACTATTCGGTGCCATTTTCGCCGTGATCATCATCCTTTTGTTCTTGCGTAATATCCGTTCCACTATCATTTCCATCATTTCGATTCCATTATCGATTCTGATTGGGTTGATCTTGCTTTACGAAATGGATATCAGTTTGAATATCATGACATTGGGAGCCATCACCGTGGCCATCGGCCGGGTAATAGATGACTCGATAGTCGTCGTGGAAAATATTTACCGCCGTATGTCATTGGCAGATGAGAAACTGCGCGGAAAAGAATTGATCATCGACGCAACGCGCGAGATGTTCATCCCGATTTTATCTTCCACTGTTGTAACAGTGGCAGTATTCCTGCCGCTCGGATTGGTAGAGGGACAAATCGGAGAATTATTCCTGCCATTCGCATTGGCTGTCGTATTCGCTTTGCTGGCATCCTTGCTGGTTGCGGTGACCATTGTACCGATGGTGGCACACACGCTATTCCGCAAACGATTGGATCGCGGCACAAGCGAAGAAGAAGCTAAAACTTATGTACACAAAGAAGAAAAACCGAGCAAATTGGCGAATTTCTACAAGCGCATCCTAAATTGGAGCTTGTCGCATAAAATCATCACTTTCGTCATCGCGATTGTTTTACTCATCGGAAGCTTGTTCCTTGTTCCTTCGATTGGTGTCAGCTTCATTCCTAGCACCGGCGAGAATATGGTCGTTGCTTCTTATTCACCTGAACCGGGCCAGACACGCGAGGACATTCAGAATATAGCCGAGGATGCAGAGAATATGCTGCTTGACCGCAGCGGCGTAGAAACATTGCAATACACCATCAGCAGCGGTGGTAATCCACTCTCCGGTTCAACCGGTGATTCAGCCCTCTTCTACTTGGGCTATGCCGATGATTATGAGGATATCCAAACAGAGACAGAAGCAGTCGTCGAAGACTTGCAAGCTTTGACAGATCAAGGCGAGTGGGGATCCATCGACATGACAGGTGCAAGCAGCAATACAACGCAGTACTACATCTACGGCGATAGCGTCGAAGATATCCAAACTGCGTCCCAGCAGGTCATGGATGTGATCGAAAACGATGATAACTTCACGAACGTCGATTCCGATGCTTCCGAGCAATATGACAAATATACCATCGTAGCCAACCAGGAAGAACTGGCATCACTTGGTCTGACAGCAGCACAAGTGACAGCTCAGCTTTCCAACATCGGCACTCAGCCATCCATTGCGACCATCCAGAATGAAGATGGCGAAGCCTTGGATGTCTATGTACAAGTAGCGAACGAATCTTTCGAGGATAAAGAAGATCTGGAAAACACGACAATCCAGACATCACTTGGAACAGAAGTTGCATTAAATGAGATTGCCGAAATTGAAGACGGTCAGTCACCAAATACATTGCAGCGCCGTGATGAGAAGCTATATGGTTCTGTATCTGCTGATATCACAAGTGATGATATCGCAACTGCCACTACCGGTTTGCAGAAAGAAATCGATAAACTTGATCTGCCTGACGGTGTCAGCATCGATCAAGGCGGGGTTTCCGAACAGATCAATGAATCGTTCAGCCAGCTCGGTCTTGCTATCCTGGCAGCGATCGCGATTGTCTACTTTGTACTTGTTTTGACTTTCGGCGGAGCATTGGCACCATTTGCCATCCTCTTCTCCTTGCCATTCACAGTCATCGGTGCATTGGTAGGATTGCTCATCGGCGGCGAGACTATCAGCGTTTCTTCCTTGATCGGGGTGCTGATGCTGATCGGTATCGTTGTAACGAACGCTATCGTTCTAGTAGACCGAATCATCCATAAGGAAAAAGAAGGCATCCCGACTCGGGAAGCGATTCTTGAAGCCGGCGTAACCCGACTTCGTCCGATCCTGATGACAGCTATCGCTACGATTGGTGCCCTTGCACCACTTGCCTTCGGCTTTGAAGGCGGCGGATCCCTCCTTATTTCCAAAGGACTCGGAATCACCGTCATCGGCGGTCTCATCAGTTCTACCTTGCTGACACTTGTTATTGTACCAATCGTGTACGAAGCAACGACACGCTTCAGTCTGCAAGACCATCATAAAGCAGAACGCCAGCGCCGCAAGGAAAGAAAACAGGCAAAAAAAGCAGCCAAGGATAAATAAACACTTAAAAAGCCTGCAGTGCAACACTGCAGGCTTTTCCTACTATTAAGGAGGCAACGACATGACGATTAAAAAAGATCGAGTACTGATAACGGAAGCATCGGATTCTCTGAATTTCCTTTTATATGTACATAATTATGCCCAATCGGAAAAACACATGTATCCTTACCTGCCAAGTAATCCATGGAAATTGCAAGAACAAGCAGTGCTGAAGCCATTACTGCGGCAGTTATGGAATGCATCCTTAACTTCATCCACCTATCCTTCCCTGCCTATCGATCTCCAAAAAGAAAACTTCCGACCTATTTTCAAAGATGAAAAAAGTTTCGAAAGCTGCTTGGACACTTTTTATTCCTGGTGGGGCAGCATGGCAGGAAAAATGGCCGTCGAACGTTTTGCTGATCAAGATCATCTCCATTCATTGTATACCCTTTTCCTATTATCGGATAAGGAAGAGCTCACCATTCATTTTCTTTATGAAAATATCATTTTAGGAAGACCTGCCACGAGTGATCAATTGGTCCTTACCTTAAGAGAAACATTCATACAAGAAGAAATGATAAGGACCGTGCAGGAACGTCTATCACTTTAATATAATAGATTCGCTATTTGAAACTCAGCATATATTCATACGCGGTAATCCCATACACACTTTTAAAATGCCTGTTCAAATGGGCAAGATCAACAAAACCATAGGCAGCAACTGCTGTATAAATATCTCGGCTTCTTTCTATGATTTCCTTCGCACGTTCCACCTTGCTGTTCAAAAAGTATTGATATGGCGAAGTACCTGTATGCAATTTGAATAATCGAATGAATTTGTATTTCGAAATATCCAGTTCATTACATATGTCATCAAGCCGAAGCCTAGTCTTACATGAATATAAACGAAACAGCAGCTTTGCTATAGTACATTATTGCGTGTTGGAGGAGCATGAACAGACGGGTATTCAACTAAATAATGAAAAGCAAAAAAGCCACCATAAGGCTGGTAGCTTCAATCAATTCAAGAAGGTATATTTGTATTTTTACGTTCCACGTAACGGGCAGCTGATGTTCCAGCAGTTTTACCAAATACCGCTCCTGACATCAAACCTGAACCGCCAGGATAGTTTTCATAGAAGATGCCGCCTACCATTTCGCCTGCAGCAAACAGACCTGCAATCGGTTCACTGTTCTCATTTAATACTTCACTGCTTGTGTTTACGAGCACTCCTCCGAACGAGAAGGTTATTCCGCATGTTACTGGGAAGGCATAGAAAGGTCCTTGTTCAATTGGTAATGCCCAGTTCGTTTTCGGCGGCGTAATTCCTTTCGTGGATTTACCATCTTTAACAGTTGGATTATAGTAGCCTTCTTCGACTGCATCGTTATAGGCAGCTATCGTGTTTAAGAATGATTCCTTATTGACCGGAAGCTTTTCGACTAATTGTTCAAGTGAATCAGCTTGGTAGTATGTGGCTTCATCCAAGTTATATTCTTTTCGCAGCATCGGACGGACTTGCTGGTCATAAATTTGATAAGCGACGTGATCAGGCTGTTTCAATATTTCGCGTCCGTATTTAGCGTACGTATAATTTCTGAAGTCAGCACCTTCGTCGACAAATCGTTCTCCTTCTTTATTAAGCATGATGCTTAATGGATAGGAATGTTTTTTGAAGATATCACCAGGCTTGGTGAAATCCCCTACTTTCGGGGCATTATAGTCTGTCCCGATGGAATGGCACCCAGACCATTCTCCGTACTTTTGAGCGCCCAAGGCTAATGCCATCGTCAATCCGTCACCGGTATTATATTCCGTGCCGCGTACAATCGCTGCTTCCCAATCTTTGCCTATGTGTTCAGAGCGCATTTGTTTATTGGCCTCAAAGCTCCCGCATGCCAATATAACACTAGAGGCAGATATCTCAATCGTTTGATTGCTTTGATCCACTATAACAGAAGAAATCTTACCGTTCTCCGTTTTTAATTCAATCGCCTTCGAGCTGTACCAAATATCCACACCCAGTTCTTCAGCCCTTGCGAACAACGCCTTTATCAGGCCCATGCCAATGTTATGTGTCTTAACAGGGAGTCCTCCCCAGAAATGAAATTGTCCTTCTTTTTCAAATGACTGATTACTGTAGTTCAATTCGAACTCCACACCATGTCCCTTCATCCAAGATATGGTCTGATAAGATTCGTTCACCAGATGGTTCGCTAATGCTGGCATGCTTTTCCCGCCAGTCACGCGCATGATGTCATCATAATAATCATTCGTGCTGTATTCCGGCATCACGATCTTGTCAGCTTCTTCATCCGATAATTGCGGGATGAGTTGTCTTATGTCGTTGATATCGTTGTAAGCAAAACGGATTGCTCCATCCGTGAAGTATGAATTTCCGCCCCGCTTCCGTTCGGTTCCTTTCTCAAGAACGAGTACCGTCCTTCCTGCTTCACGTGCTGCGAGGGCAGCACATAAAGCAGCATTACCAGCACCGACAACAACTACATCATAGCTTGATTGATTTGACATAATGATTTCCTCCCTGATTCATTTCATTAAGATGATTTGGAGATTTTATCAGTTTTATTAGCTAGATTTCTTCTTTTGAAAAATTTAAAGATCAGTGGGTACAGTAAAGACACAACAGTGAGTATGACTAAGACAATACTGACTCCCGAAGAAAAGAAAATGTCCAAGCTGCCATCTGAAGATAATAGGGCCTTCCGGAAGTTTTGCTCCATTTCCCCTCCGACAATCAAAGCAAGTACAAGCGGAGCCAGTGGGAAATCCATGACTTTCAGGAATAATCCAAAGAAGCCAAAAATAAGCAATAAGAAAAAGTCTATCGTAGAATAACTCAATGTATAGGTCCCGATGAATGCCAGAAGTACAATGATTGGGTAAAGTACTTTTGCCGGGGTATCAAGAATCTTCACAAGTAAGCCTACCAAAAGGATATTGATGATGATCAGCGCAATATTCCCGATAAACATACTATTGACCAAAGCCCATGCTGTTTCCGGCTGCTGCTCAAATAACAGCGGGCCAGGTCTCAAGCCAAGCATGATCAGAGCCCCGAGCATAACAGCGGTCGTTCCGGATCCCGGGATGCCCATGGTCAGGAGGGGAATCATGGCCCCGACGGACGCTGCATTATTAGCCGATTCTGGTGCAGCCAAACCCTCAGGTGCGCCTTCTCCGAATTCTTCCGGTTTCTTCGAGATCTGCTTTTCGGTCGTATAACTGATCATGGATGCAATCGATCCACCGGCACCAGGAAGGACGCCAATCAGGAAGCCTATGGGACCGCTCCTCAGAATCGGCCATTTCGACCTCTTCCATTGCTCCTTTGTAAACCAAACCTTACCGACCTTTTTCTTTTCTTTTTTCTCTTGATCGATAGTCAGCAAGTTATAAAGCACTTCACCAATGGCATAAACCCCTATAATGACTATCAAGAAATCAATACCTTCACTTAGATGAGGAATACCCATGGTGAATCGATAAACACCTGTTTGTGTATCAATCCCAATAGTACTCAAAGTAAGGCCCAGCATCATGGCTAGGAAACCTTTGACCATTTTGCCAATGGATAACGCAACGATAGCTGACAGTGTCAGCAGCATTAATAAGAAATATTCCGCCGGGCCAAACTCCAAGGCGAAGTTGGCCAAGGGTTCAGCCAGAAAGATGAAACCGACAACAGCAATAAGACCGCCTATGAACGAGGCAACCGCTGATATGGCCAGGGCTTCCCCAGCTTGCCCCTTTTGAGCCATTGGGTAGCCATCGAATGTTGCAGCAATTGCGGAACCATCCCCCGGCGTATTTATAAGGATCGAACTTCGTGATCCCCCATACATCGCGCCATAATAAATAGCAGCCATCAATATGATCGCACTAACCGGTTCCATTCCGAATGTAACAGGAATCAATACGGCTACAGCAGTCGCCGGACCAAGACCCGGCAGCATCCCGACAATAGTGCCTAAGAAACCGCCTATGATAATCCACAAAATGTTCATTGGTTCCAAGGAAATAAAGAGTCCTTCCATAAAGCTGCTTCCGTCCATATCATCACCTCCTAAGGTAAACTGACTCCAAGTAAAACGCTGAATGCATACCATGATAAAAAGGAAAAGGCAATTGTCACAATGATGTTCACAAGCCATTTTTTGATGCCGTTAATATAAAACAGAAGACCTCCTAAATAAAGGATCGTGGAATATAGGAAACCGATGCGATCGAACACAAAGGCGTAAATGACTCCCAGCAAAATCGTAAAGCCTATTAACTTCGGTGTTCTTCCAGAAAGCATCTGTTTGATATACTTGTTTTCTTTATCAAGTTTCTTAAGCTCCTGGAACAGATAGATGATACTGAAGATCAGCATGATGATGCTTAATCCTGCCGGAAAGTATATAGGTGCATCGGGATTTCCCAGGCTTGCCTTTGGTAAATTAAAGGAAGCAATTAAGAATACACTGCTAAAAAGAATAAAGAAGATAGGAACACTTAATTTGATTGCTTTCATTTGAAAATCACCTCTTTTGTCCCTATTTAACTAATCCAGAATCTTCTATCAGCGACTTATACAAGTTATGCTGCTCATCCATGAAAGCTTTCGTCTCTTCACTATTTTTATAAAACCCTTCCCAATCATTGTTTTCCAAGACTTTTTGCCATTCTTCGGTTTCAACCATTTCGCTTAGCTTTTCATCCCAATAGGCAATTTCTTCTTCCGTCATATCCGGCGGTCCCATGATTCCTCTCCAGTGTGGGAAAACAAGATCTATCCCTTGATCTGTCCAAGTTGGAACGTCTTCAATTCCTTCCACCGGTTTATCAGAGGATACTGCCAGAATATTAAGTTTGTCAGCAAGATACTGATCCTTCACTTCGGATAACGATGTAGTGACTGCATCAACGTGACCGCCAAGCAGCGCAGTTACGACATCACCGCCGCCTTCATACACCAGGAAGTTCATCTGTGAAGGGTCAATGCCAAATTCACTCGCTGCTTGCACCAGCGATAAATGGTCATCATTCCCCAGTCCCGGGCCAACACCGATCTTGATGGAAGCAGGATCTTCTTTGATCGCTTCCAGCAATTCTTTAGCGGATTCATATTCAGAATCGGGAGGAACGGCAAGGGACTGCCATTCAGTCGCCAACGTTGCGATTGGTGTGAAACCCTCATAAGTCATTTCACTTTGGCCTAGAAGATTATTTGTCAGCACCAAGCTTGAATTGATTGCCAGGGAATGAGAGTCTTTGGATTCCAAGTACTTCCATCCTACTTCTCCGCCTCCGCCTGGTTTATTTACGACATTGATATTCTCTTCAACCAGCTTTTGTCCCGATAAGACATTTTCAACCGAACGGGCTGTTAAATCCCAGCCGCCGCCCGGTGAAGCTGGCGCTACAATTTCTAGATTTTTAGAAGGATATTCATCACCGGAGGAAGCGCCGCTCGAACAAGCCGTCATTATAAGAAGAAGTAACAAAATAGCTATCATGCCAAACTTTTTCATTTAAACACCCCTTAATAAATTGTCGTCATCCCATCTCCATGACAAGAATGTAATAGTTGCGTGCATTTATCTTAGCTGTTCAAATAATTGATGTAAACGTTTTCAAAATTAAATGTTTTAAGTCTATAAAGAACATTTTGTTCATTAAATTCACGGTTTATGAATGTCAGATTTATCTCATGTCTGACTGATCATCCAAGCAATACCGCCTTTCCGGCCGACCCACGATCCCGTATACTTGTTCGACTTTCACTTCCTCAGTGCCGACCAAATATTCCAGATATCTGCGGGCAGTTGTCCTTGAAACGCCTATTTTTTTCCCTGCTTTTTCAGATGTGATTCCGTCATGCTCTTGCTCTAAGAGCTTCTTGATCTTCTCCAATGTCCGGAAGTCGATTCCAGTGGGAAGAGGGACGACGCTTTGCTCAGGATGATGTGCTCCGAAAACTTGCTCGATGATTTCCTTATTGATTTCAGAAGTGGATTGAAGCATTTCCCTTTTTTTAAGATAGCGGGATAAAGAGTCTTTAAATTGTTCCATGGTGGCCGGTTTGATTAAATAGTCTCGTACTCCATAGCTCAATGCTCTTTCCAAGAAGGTTTTATCCGTTGCAGCAGTAATCAGGATGATGTCCACGCGAGGATGTAATTGTCTGATTACGGGCAATAGTTCTGTGCCAAGCTGGTCAGGCATATAAACATCCAGCAGTAATAAATCCACATCATGTTTCTCTAGCAGCTGTAAAGTCTCTTTCGCATTCCCTGCCTTTCCTATCAACTTGAGGCCCTTCATTGAGTTCAAAAACTCTTCATGAATTTGTGCTACCCGAAAGTCATCCTCTGCAATGATCACTTGACACATTATCGATTCCCTCCAATTTTTCATTCTATTTTCTTTGGCAGAATAACGGTAAAAATCGTACCTTCATGCTCATGACTATCAATCTCGATCGTCCCATGCAGCAATTCTACTTCATCCCTGACATTGGCTAATCCGTACCCTCGATTATCCCCTTTAAGAGAGAAGCCTTTTTGAAAGATATGCTGTTCAGTCCCTTTCTTAAGCCCCCTGCCGTTATCTGCTATTTCGAAAACAATATCCCTTCCCAAGTCGGTGACGAAAAAGGAGACTTGCTTTTCTTTATTGTCCATAACGGCATCAAATGCATTATTTATCAGGTTTCCCAAAATGATAATAAGAGGCGTCAGGCGGATATGATCAGGCAACGGGTCAAGGGAGCTGCCTTCTTCCATCTTAAAATCAACTTTCTTTTCCGAGGCTTTAGCCAATTTACCCAATATGATGGCTTGTACTTTCTCGTCACGTATATTTCTGAAAAACATTTCCGTTACTTGCTGCTGTACTTGTGTTTCCTCCTGAATCATCGCAATCGCTTCCTGCAGTTTCCCTAATTGGATCATGCCTAAAATGACATATAATTTGCTCGTGAATTCATGCGCTTGCGCTCTAAGATCTTCCGTATACTGTCTTACTTCTGAGAGAGCTTCTATCATCTTCTTTATCTCGGTTTTATCCCTGAAACTAATAACTGTCCCGATCACGTCATCTTTCTTACGTATCGGCCTCGTGTTGACAATCAGATTCCTGTCTCCAAATTGCAATTCTTCATTTATAATCTTTTCTCTGGAATCGATTATTTCAAGGAAGGACGGAGAAGGTATGATGTCATATACAGGTCGTCCTTCCGAATGATCCGGGAGGTCCAATAACTCTTGGGCGGAAACATTGATTGTCGTTATAATCCCTTTCCGGTCAATGGCAACAATCCCTTCTTTGACGGATTGGAGAACAGCGTCCCTTTCTTGATACAAGATTGAAATCTCATACGGCTCAAGTCCGAATGTGTCCTTACGTATGCTCCGGGACAGTATGAAACTGCCTGCAATACCCAAGACAAATACAGCGCTGGACGCCATGATGATTTTCTTTATATCTGCTGCGACTTCATTATGTATGTCCTTCATTTGAAATTCCGCTATCACTGCACCTTCCAATCTTTTATATTCGCCATAGTCTACTATGATAGGTGCAATGCCTTTGAGTATTTCATCGTCGCCCTCTCCAGTGTGGAGGATATAATTGCTGCCAAACACGACAGCCCGATAAAAATCCGCTGATCTTATCGGTGATCCAACCCCTGATATACCGACTGCTTCTCCGGATCGGGCCACTATTTTGATGGTGGAGGCACCAACTTCTTCTCGTATCTGTTCAGAAACATAATTTATTTCCTCCGGGTGACTGGTTTGGATGAATGCTTCTTGGATTACCGGCATATATGAAACAGTTTTAGCTGTTTGTAATGCCATGTTTTCAGCATTTTCCACATCTTTATTTGATTCCATATAAGCAATCATTATAGTGACTAGGCTTAAAACGAGAAGCAAAAGAAAAATAACCAAACCTAAAATTTTCACTTGCAGCGATACGCGCAGCAAATTTTTCATTGTTGCCTCCTTCTGGATTTCACCACAAATGTAAGGGCTTTCAATTATATATTAGCAATGAATCAAAAGTTCAACAATTTAAAATCAACACAGCAGCTTTGTTCATATTTATTTCTGGAAGTTCCTAGAAATGACCGTTCAAAATGTGCAAATAAGTAATTCCCAAGTACAGTCCTCGAATTAGAAGCCTTCTATGCTCGCCCAAAAAAAACTGCACCTCCAATCGCCTGCGATTGGGGTGCAGTACATTCCTAGTCTGAATCTTTAATTCATACTAAAACACTTGATGAGGTCATCTATGCAGCAGCTGCTCGCTGACTTTTCCTCGTCGCCAAGCTCACAGCGATCATAACAATACAGTTTATGACCAACGCGATGATGCCTGTATTCACATCATTCCAGGTCGCTGGCAGGAAGGTGAATAGGTCGGCAAGTGTCATATGACTTGTTGTAATATAAGCCACAGTAGCTAACCCCGCAATGATACCTGCCCCTGCGCCATATTTATTGATGAAATTCCCTTTCCATAGGCTGAATAGCAATGATGGAGCAAGCTGGGTCATCAGACTATAGCCCATCAAGATAATATTTGATAAGGTCGTTCCCCCATGCAGTGTGAAATAAACTGCCACCAAGGCAACAAAGGGAACAAGCAGCCTCGCTAGTTTCCCGACTGTCTGTTCAGACGACTTAGGTGCAAACACATGAAAAATGTTCTTAGCTAATAATGTAGATGTACTCATCATCAGCAAAGATCCAGGAACCAAAGCCGTCAGCAATCCCGCTCCCCCGATCACGCCAACCACCCAAGGATCAAAAGTATCCAAGGAAAGGCGTAATAAGGCAAGATCGACATCTTCTCCTTCCAGCCCCGGCACTGTCAAAATGGCTGCCGTTCCAACGAAAACGACAAATACCAACATAAGGGTATAAAGCGGACTGATGATGGCATTCTTACGGAATACCCGCTCATTCTTAGCTGTATAAGTGGAACTGAAAACTTGCGGCCACATGTAGAATCCCAACACAAGCAGCAGTACAGTGGAGATGACCCAAGTCACACTGTTGCCTTCATCCGGGAATTTCAACAAACCAGGATTCGCTGCATGAACTGCTTCGAACATTGGCTGAAAACCGCCATAATAATGCAAGGGCAGATAAATTCCCAGGAAACAGATGACGACTACCATTACAATATCCTTGATAAACGCTGTCCACGCAGATCCGTGTACACCTGACAGCATGACGTAAATCGTTAACGCAATTGCCCCCATCCATACAGCCGCCTGCATGGAAACAGCACCATATGAAGCTTGAGAAACGATTATCCCCAATCCTTTCAGCTGTACGACAATAACCGGTATCATGCCGATTACCCCTACCAAGGCAACAAGCACCCCCAAGTATGGGCTATTGTATTTTTTCACGAAAAAATCCGATTGGGAGACAAGTCTATGTTCTTTTGCATACCGCCAAATAGCTGGCAGAAGCCAGTAAGACGTCACATAAGATAAACAGATATACATAAGGACATATAGTGCAGGAGCGCCTTTACCATACGCCCAGCCGCTGCCGCCAAGGAAGGAGAATGTTGTATAGATTTCACCTGCCATCAATAAAAAGACGAAGATGCTACTGAAGCCTCTCCCCCCAACAGTCCACTGCTCCAAATCCATTTCTTTCCCTTTTGTAGCTCGAATACCTAAAAAAACGGCTAAAAGCAAAAATCCTAATATGATAATAAGTGCAATATTCATTTTTCCTCATCCTCTTTATTTCGTGGATCCAGCTTGTACATGACAGCTAGAATAACAGAACTAAGTACGGCCCATAATACAATCCAAAACATGACAAATGGCATGGAAAGTACAAATGGCTCCACTCTGTTTACGAAAGGAAGAAATCCTAACATCCCGATAAAAGGCAGGATGGTAAGAAAATATAAACGCTTCATGTTGTGATCACCTTCCAGAATAAATAGAACCAAAAAGTTCATGAAGTTATCATATGCTTTCTTTCGACAATTAGCAAAAAAATTCTTCTCAACCTATCTTTTTCAGGAAACAAAAAAACAGAGAAAATCAACTTTCAATTTTCTCTGTTTAGCTGAATAGTTGGATCAAACAAACATATCCATGACCAATACACCTGCGAATGCGACAAACGAAAGTATAGTCTCCAGCACCGTCCACGTACGGAAGGTTTCTTTGACTGACAGACCAAGATATTCCTTGACCATCCAGAAGCCAGCATCATTGACGTGGGAGAACATGAGCGAGCCTGCTCCGGTTGCGATCACAAGCAATTCCAAATTCACACCTGACACATGCTCGATGATAGGAGAAACGATCCCAGCAGCAGTAGTCAACGCAACGGTTGCGGAGCCTGTCGCAATTCGGATCAGACCGGCGACAAGGAATGCGAGTACGATCGGAGAAAGGGATAAATGCTCAGACATTTGTGCGATTGTGTCACCGACTCCACTATCGATGAGCACCTGCTTGAATCCGCCACCTGCACCGATGATCAAGATGATGGAACCGACAGGCAGGATACATTCCTCCGTCATTTTTTTCAAGCGATCACGATCCATTCCTTCCCGGAAACCAAGGAAGTAATATGCTGCAAAAACGGCAATCAATAGGGCCACCAATGGACTGCCGATGAACACCAGCAGCTTTTCCGCCAGGCTAGGAAGCGGCAAGTACGGGCCAATCGCTGACAATATCATCAATAAAACAGGCAGCAGGATGACAAAGAAGCTGACGCCGGTACCCGGCTTGCTTTCAGGCTCGGAGATTTTGATCAGATTGGGTTCTCCTTGAGGCACCACACGCTTGTGCACCCACTTGGCAAATACCGGTCCGCCTAGAATACCTGCTGGGATGGCAATGATAAGAGAGTACAATAAAACCATACCTAGATCTGCTCCGAAGATGCTGATTGCCGCAAGTGCACCGGGATGCGGCGGCACAAGACCGTGCACGATGGAAAGACCAGCGATGACCGGCAGTGCAATCAGCAAGATGTTCTGCTTCGTTGTCTTATAAATACTTATGACAAGCGGAAGCACAATCAGAATACCTACTTCGAAAAAGACTGGGATTCCGATGATGAAACCAGATATGAACATGGCCCATGGCAATCTTTTCGGTCCGAACTTTTCTACGAAGAAGTCTGCCACTTGATTACCGGCACCGGAATCCGCCATCATCTTTCCAAGGATGGTTCCAAGTGCCAGGATACCGACAAGATGGCCGAGCACACCGCCGACCCCAGTTTCATAAGCTCCGACAATTTCATCAAATGACAAACCTGCTGTGATGGCCAGGAAAAGACTAGCAACCGTCAAGCTGATGAAAGCGTGCCATTTGAATACTGTCACACCGATGACGACGATCACGATCGATAACAGTGTCATGAGTAAAAGATAGATTTCCACTCTCGATTTCTCCCCTTTTCTCTACTTTAAGCGCTTTCAAACCTTTAGGTGAGGAAAGCTGCTTTAGTGCAGCATCCTCCGCTGGAAATCAGCGATTCGTTCATATTCATTTTCGAAGCTTCTGGATAGCTGGATATAAATGCTCATCAGTTCCTGATACACTTCGACACATTCCGGATCCGGAGTATGATGATGCGTCCTGCCGATCATATCGTTTACCACATCAAAGGAATCGATATCTCCTAAACTGTATAATCCCAGGACAGCCGCTCCGAGACAGGAACTTTCATAGCTTTGGGGAATATGGACCTCCTGATCGAATATATCAGCCATCATCTGTCTCCATAATGCCGAGCGGGCAAATCCGCCAGTTGCCTGGATCCGTTTAGGCTTGCCTGTCAGTTCCGTCAAAGCAAGCAGGACGGAATACAAATTCAAAAGCACGCCTTCCAATACAGCTCGGATCATATGCTCTTTTTTATGATGCAAACCCAGACCGAAGAAAGAACCGCGGGCATTCGCATCCCAAAGCGGTGCCCGCTCCCCAGCCAAGTAAGGATGGAATAACAACCCGTCTGAACCAGGTTTCACTTGAGAGGCAATCTTGGTCAGCACTTGATATGGATCGATACCAAGTCTTGCCGCCGTTTCGGTCTCCGCAGCGCCGAGTTCATCGCGGACCCAGCGGAGCACGACACCGCCATTATTCACCGGTCCGCCGATCACCCAATGATTTTCCGTCAATGCATAACAGAAAATACGACCTTTCGGATCAGTCGTCGGACGGTCCGTCACCGCACGGATGGCGCCGCTTGTCCCGATAGTGACTGCTACGACGCCCTCTTCGACTGCTCCGACCCCAAGGTTGGATAGGACTCCGTCACTGGCACCGATGATGAACGGCGTATGCTGCTGCACCCCTAGCTTGTCAGCCATTTGCTCTGTCAAACCGACGAATTGATAGGTTGTCGACACAGGCTCGGATAATTTTTCTTCCGTAACGCCGGCAACATCCAGCGCTTCTTTATCCCAAGCAAGTTCTTCCAGGTTGAACATTCCAGTGGCCGATGCAATCGAATAATCGACTTTATAGCTGCCGAACAGCTTGAAAAAGACATACTCTTTAATGGAGATGAACTTGGCTGCTTGTTCGAAAATAGCTGGATGCTCTTCCTTGAGCCAACGCAATTTGGATAATGGAGCCATCGGATGAATCGGTGTGCCGGTACGCAAATAAATGCTATGGCTATCACGTTCTTCCTTGATTTTCTCCGTCCATTTCGTAGCTCGATTGTCCGCCCAGGTGATACATGCCGTCAGCGGTTCATTATCCGCATCCACGGCAATCACGCTATGCATCGCGGAACTGAATGAAATACAGCGGATTGCAGCAGGATCCACGCCGCTGACCCGGATTGTATCGCGGATTGTCTCTAGAACAGCCTGGAAAATCACTTCCGGATCTTGTTCTGCTGTTTCAGCTGTCGGTGAATGCAAAGGATATTCGATGCCCTCCTTGGCAATCACCTCGCCCGTCGTCGTGAACAGCACGGCCTTTGTACTGGTCGTGCCCATGTCCACGCCGATCATATAGGAAGCTGCCAACGCCTTCCCCTCCCTTTCGTTAGCGTTTCACCACTGCATGTCCACCGAATTCATTACGCAATGCTGCGACCACTTTTCCGGAGAAAGTATCTTCGTCCAAAGAACGATAGCGCATCATCAGCGACATTGCGATGACAGGTGTGGCTGCTTGCAATTCCAACGCCGTCTCGACTGTCCATTTTCCTTCACCAGAGGAGTGCATCACACCGCGGATAGCATCAAGTTTCGGATCCTTGCTGAATGCTGATTCCACCAGTTCCATCAGCCAAGAACGGACAACGGAGCCGTTATTCCACATTTTTGCGACTTGTTCGTAATCAAAGTCGTAATCACTTTTTTCTAAAACTTCGAAGCCTTCTGCGATTGCCTGCATCATGCCGTACTCGATGCCGTTATGGACCATTTTCAAGAAATGACCGCTGCCGCTTTTCCCAGCATAATGATAGCCATTTTCCACACTGATCGCCTGGAAAATCGGTTCAATTGTCTGGAAAACTTCTGCATCGCCGCCGATCATCGTGCAGACACCATGACGTGCACCATCAGTTCCGCCGCTTGTGCCTACGTCGAAGAAATGAACACCTGATTCTGCAAATACTTTTGCTCGTTCGACAGATTGCTTGTAATTGGAGTTACCGCCGTCCATCAAGATATCTCCTTTAGAAAGATAACCTTTCAGCTCTTCCAGCACCTTATCCGTGATTTCACCAGCTGGGACCATCGACCAAATGATTTTAGGGCTAGGCAGCTGCTCCACCAATTCTTTCAGAGAACCAGCAGCAGATCCTTTCGTTTCCGCGAATTTGGCACGCGCTTCCTCACTAACATCGAAAGCAACGACATCGAAGTTATTATCCAATAAGTTCAGACCAAGATTGAAACCCATTTTACCTAGACCGATTAATCCAATATGCATGATATATGAACTCCTTCAAAATAATTTTCAATTTATGATACCATAATACGAAAATAATTTTCATATAGCAACCGCTTTCAATTAATTTATGCTATACTTTTTATGACAATTAGGAGGAAAGCGAGCTGATTTTCTTGGCAAAGATAGGTTTGGCGGGGATTCGCTCCCACTATCCAAGACTGAGTGACAAAGAGAAAAAAATTGCCGATTTCATATTGGAACATCCGGAAAAAATTGTGCATCAGACAATCAGCCAAGTGGCAGATACGCTGGATGTGGCAGATGCCACTGTTTCCCGTTTTTGCAAACGAATCGGTTACAAAGGCTACCAAGCACTGAAAATTGCGCTGGCACCAGAAATCATCGCCCCAAATAAGATGTTGCATGAGGACGTCAATGATCAGGACGCAGCGAAAATCGTTGCCGAAAAAATTTTTCAGTCAAATATCCGTACCTTGGAAAATACCTTGCAAGTACTCGACGATTCCGGGCTTGAACGAGCAGCCGCTTTGCTCCTTGGCGCAAGAAAAGCGGAATTCTATGGCTTCGGCGGATCCAATATGGTCGCAATGGATGCCTATCATAAGTTTGTCCGATCCGGTGTGCCGGCATTCGCATTTCCCGATGCCCATCTGCAGCTGATGTCTGCATCCCAGCTGACCAATCAGGATGTCGCGTTTATCTTCTCTCACTCCGGCGCCAGTAAAGACGCCTATCAGCTGCTTCAAATGATCAAGAAAACAGAAGCCAAAACGATTGCCATCACCGGTTTTCCCAAATCACCGATCGGCCAGCAAGTAGATGTTGCCCTGCATACCAGTTCGGAAGAGACCGACTACCGCTCCGAAGCGCTTGCGTCACGGATTGCCCAGCTGAGTATCATCGACGCACTATATGTGACAGTGATCATGCGGCAAAAAGACAAGGCACAAGCTTCCATGGAAAAAGTACGAAACGCTATCGCCGCAACAAAAATGTGACCCGTCAGAAGCTGACGGGTCACTTGCCATTGATATTCACAGTTGTAATTTCGAATTTGTCGAACCGATGCCTAGCAAAAGAGTATTCAAAGGCGATGCCGGTATTCAAATAGGCAACCTGCTCGATAACCAGTACAGGTTCATTCTCGGCCAACCCCAGTTCTTTCCGGTCTCTAGCTGTTGCCTGTTCCGCTCTGATACGGCGGCGCGATCCGCCGACTTTCAATCCTAGTTCTTTCTCCATGTAAGCATACACCGAAGCCTTAAGGACTGCCGGCGTGATGCCTGGAATCAGCGGAGTCGGCATGTAGGTTTCTTCAATGACGTGGGGACTATCATCGACACATCTTACGCGGATATGATGATACACAGGGGTATCCTCCGAAATGGCCAAATACGATGCCACTTCAGGTGTAGGGGCAATCATGTCGAACAAAATCAGCTTCGAAGTCACATGCTTATCCTTCATCAAGCTGGTGAAGCCGAGCGTTTCATTCGTTCCGACATGAATATAGTCTGATTGAAAGGAAGATTGCACAATGAAGGTGCCATGCCCGCGCTTTCGGAAAACGATTCCTTCCGATGCAAGGACATCAAGCGCACGTTTAATCGTCATCCTGCTGCAAGAAAACTCCTCGACAAGGCTATGTTCATCTGGTAACGGCTGGTCCAGAGGGTAGAATCCGGATTCGATACGATGTCTGATTTCTTCTGATATCACTTGATATTTCATAGTGCTCCTCCTCTGCCGCTTTATCTGTTGCTAGCTTAACAAAATACTGGAAATGCGGCAATCTGCCAATGAAAAGGACGGCCATATAGGCCGCCGCGAATCAAAAGCCGTTTTGCAGCACGACTTGTTTCATCCATTCCCCGCTTTTTTTGATGGAACGTTCCCCATCCTTCTCCAGATTGACGGAAACGAAACCATAACGATTTTTATAAGCATTCGTCCACGACCAATTATCCATGAACGTCCACAAATGATAACCCTTTACATTTGTGCCTTCACTCAAGGCCTGATGCACCCAGCGTAAGTGATCCTTGATAAAATCGATTCGGTAGTCATCCTGGATGATTCCATCTTCGCCACGGAACTTCTCTTCTCCTTCCACGCCCATACCATTCTCTGAAATGAAACACGGTATATTACCATAGTTTTCCCGCAGATTGACCAAGATATCATAGATCCCCTTTTCGTAGATCTCCCAGCCTCGATGCACATTCATCTTCCGGCCTGGCATCTCATACGAGTCGAAGAATCTGTCAGGCATGAACGGCGCATCAGGGTGGACAGCATATTCCTTCGCTTTCACTCGCCGCGGCTGATAATAGTTCACCCCGAGCAAATCGACTGTGTTTTCTCGGATCACATCCAAATCTGCCTTCGAATGGACTGGCAGATATCCTTTCTCGCGAAGTATGGCCACCAGCTCCTGCGGAAATTCACCTTTGACAGACGGATCCAGGAAGGAGCGATTGAAGAAGGCATCGGCAATCCGGGAGGCTTCCAGATCAGCAGGATTGCTGCTCCTTGGATAGGATGGCGTCAGGTTCAAAATGATCCCAATCTCCCCATCTTGCCCTTGCTCACGATACTTCTGAATCGCAAGTGCACTTGATAACTGTGTATGATAAGCCACTTGCACCGCCCGGCGGAAATCGACAACATTCGGATAGTGGAAATCGTATAGATAACCTCCTTCCACTGGCACAATCGGCTCATTATGCGTAAACCATTTCTTCACTTTATCTCCGAACAGCCGGAAGCAAATTGCAGCATAGTCCCTATACGCATCGACTACCTCCCTGCTTTCCCAGCCGCCTTTTTCCTGCAGCGGCATCGGCATATCGAAATGGAACAGATTGACGAATGGCTCGATATCCTTATCCAATAATTCATCGATCACGTCCTGATAAAACGCTGCCGCTTTCTCATTGACATCTCCTGTACCTTCCGGGATCAGACGGGACCAAGAAATCGAAAATCGGAAAGAATTGTGGCCCACTTCTTTCATGAGGGCAATGTCTTCTTTGTAACGGTAGTAGAAATTGGATGTATCCGCAGGACCGATACCGTTATGGAAACGGTTCGGTTCCTGCTCATACCAATAATCCCAAATGTTTTGTCCTTTCCCGTCCACATCCGCAGCACCCTCCATTTGGGTGGCGGAAGCAGAAGAGCCCCACCAGAAATCTTCCGGGAATACATATTTTACTTGCTTTTGTTTTTGTTCTGTCACTTCCATATCAAATCTTCTCCTTTGGTACTTGCATGTCAGCTGCTGCATTCTTCTGTGCTGCTTCCTTCTCCTGCTTGATATTCATCCTGTCAATGAATTTGAGGAATGGGAACCAAATTGCGAATACGATCAAGACGTTCACGAGCTGCAGCAGCGAACCAGCAATCGAGTTGGTCGCCAAGAATCCGCTGATGAATATCGGCACAGTCCATGGAATCGTCACACCAGTCGGCGGCGGCACGAGCCCGATCGCCATTGCTGTATAACTGACGACTGTCACGACCATCGGCGCAATGATCCACGGCAAGAGAATCAGCGGGTTCATGACGATCGGCAGTCCGAAAATGACAGGCTCATTTACGTTGAAGATACCTGGTCCGATTCCGAGCTTTCCGACCTGTTTCATCTGCTTGCTCCGCATGAACAGAAGGATTGCCACCAAGACAGCCAGTGTCATCCCTGTCCCTCCAGCACCGACAAGATAGACCTCGATGAACTGCTTATTGATGATATGCGGTAATTCCCCTGTCGTTGTATACGCTTGCAAATTTTCCAAAGACAATGTATTCCAGATTGGATCCATGACGGAATTGATGATGATCTGTCCATGCAATCCGAAGAACCATAGGATCTGGATGAAGAATACGGCAATCAATGTAGCCGGAAGTCCGCCTCCCAGTCCAACGAGCGGTGCCTGCACCGTATTGAAGATGACATCATGCAGATTCGTGTTGAAGCCTTGCGTCACGATGATATTTAGTATCAAAAATACCGTCAGTGTCACGACCGCCGGGATGAGGGCAGCGAATGATTGCGATACAGCTGGCGGCACACCTGCCGGCATCTTGATGACAATTTTCTTCTGCGTGATAAATCGATAGATCTCCCCCGAAAGGAACGCGACGATCATTCCCAGGAACATTCCCTTAGCACCGAGGCGGTCAACAGCCAAGACATTGCTCACCACTTCGCCGCTTTCTGTCGAAACGACATATGGTGTCAGCAGGAGGAAGGCCGTCAAAGCTACTGCTCCGCCGAAAATCGCTTCCACTCCGTAGCTTTTGGCCAGATAATATCCAATACCGAAGACAACGAAAACAGATGCAATATTCATCGTGGCATTTGGTGCTGGTCCAAGTGATTCCTGGATACCAGCAAGCAGCGATTCACTCATCACATTGTCCAGGAATGGCAAATTGGCCAGTACAACCATGATCGAACCGAAAATGGTCAATGGGAATGCCAGCATGAAGGCATCACGCAGCACACCAAGATAACGATTGTTATTCAGCTTACCGGCAATCGGAATCAAAAACTTGCTTAACTTATCGAACATTGCCTGCGTCCCCCTTTAGCCCTTCAGCCCTTGGAAAATTGGAATCAATTCTTTGACCATTTCCTTCATTGTCATTGTGGACATGAAATGGTCTTCTGCGTGCAGGAACAAAAGAGAAAGTTCCTGCTGCCGGCCAGCTGCTTCCTGCTGCACCAGCTGGAAATGCACTTTATGCACTTGTGACAAATCTTCCTCGGCATCTGCCAGCATTTCGTTCACTTTCTCCATTTCACCCTCACGATAAAGCCGAAGTGCCTGCAAAATCTTACTTCTGGCATTACCGCTATGAAGGATCATCTGAAAACAAACCTGTTCTTCCGTCAACTCTTCCAGTTTCATCTCACTCATGATGTCGCTCCGATTAGACCCAGAGCCTGTTTGTATGCTTTCTCTCCATCAGCCATCCCATAGGCCATCATATCGATTACCTCGACCTGGATACCATATTTCTGTGCTTCAGCTGCCAGTTCCCCTTTAAGGAAGCTCATTTGCGGACCGATCAGTACGACATCAGCTTCAGCCATTTCTTTCTTCGCCTGATCCTGACCGACCGCCCAAATCTTCGCTTCATCTCCTACAGATTCTGCAAACGCTTGCATTTTAGTGACCAAAAGACTGGTGGACATACCTGAACTGCATGCTAAAAGGATTTTATTCATCAAATGACACTCCTTAGAAAATTATTAAAAGCGCTTTCATTTGTTATTATATAACTTATTTTCTATTTGTCTAGACATTTAATTATAAATGTTTATACTTTTACTTTTCGTTCATCCGCTTTATCGAATATTGATAGGCTTAATCCTCCCAAATATGGTAAACTAACTTTATTCTTTATAGGGACGGTATAGCTGCTTCAAGGAAAGCAGCTTTCTTAATTTCACAGTCTTTTCGCCTCTCAAAACAACCGTCCGGTTCATTCTTCATTCTGACTGATTAGGAGTATTGGTATATGACTGTTATAAAAAGT
Source organism: Terribacillus halophilus (assembly GCF_900101385.1). Taxonomy (GTDB): domain Bacteria; phylum Bacillota; class Bacilli; order Bacillales; family Amphibacillaceae; genus Terribacillus; species Terribacillus halophilus. Next base: position 369,808 of record NZ_FMZB01000001.1, on the reverse strand, counting down.
ATGGAACACTTTATCACGCATTTGCATACTTGGCATAAGACAATTAAAATACGAGATCGAGCGCAGTCCGCCAAACTGCGCAAGGAAGCCTATGATGCATTGCATGCGGGGGAATTCCCGGATGAATTATGGGATCGATTTTTGCTGCTGGATGCACGATTCGACTTTTTGATGGGGGATGTCGAGCTTTGTGAAGAAAAGCTGAAGCAATTGAATCCGGAAGAATTGAATGATTACCAGTCTTTTTTCTACTATAGTTTCCTGTCAATCGTAAAATACAGCCGGAAAGAATATTTTGCGGCGATTGAGGTTTTGGAAAAAGCGGAGCAACACATGCATGCGGTCGATGATGAAGAAGAGCATGCCGGCTTACATTACAATAAAGCCATGCAATTTTACTATTTGGATATCAATGCTTTATCCAGTTTCCATTTGGAAAAGGCGATAGCACTCTATAAAAAATATCCGCAGTATGAATTGAAAGTGGCCAATTGTAAATCGCTGCAAGGGTTGAACCAAATGGATCAGCGGGAATTCGATAAGGCGGAAACGAATCTCCTGCAAGCCCTCTCCATAGCCAAAAAACTCGGACAAGAAGATATGGTCGTTGCCTGCGGCTTCAACATCGGCCTCATGTACCATAAACAAAATGCGGATGACAAAGGCGTCCCATACCTGCTGCAAGCCGTTACTCATTCCGACCATCCTTTATACATTCAGGCATTGTTCACCCTGACCCGTTCCCTCTACATCCTTGGGAAAACGGAACAAGCAGCAGCATATTTCAGAACGGGTATGCGCGTCTGCGAAGAACGGGATAATCTGGAATATCGGTGGCAATTCGCTATTCTTTGGGCAAAATATATGGAACAGGAAACGATGGATTATATATATGATTCCGCTATCACGTATTTCAAGGAGAATGGATTGTACTACTTGATGCGCCACTATTCCCAGGACTATTCCCAATACCTATGGGAAGCTCAGAAAATCGAGAAGTTCCATTATTATCATAAACTGGCATTGTCGAATGACTTCCAATGAAGAGGCTGGGACATAACTAAAATACCATTGCTTAAAAGCAAACATTGCTCATAAGTACCGCTTCGGCAGAATACTCCGCTTTCCACGGGCACGGCCTCAGCCTCCTCGTGGAAAGATCACCACTGCGGGGTCTTCCGCTCGTGCTGTTCCCGTTGGAGTCTCCGCATTCTGCCTATGCTGGTATAGATTAACGTCAAAAAACCCGAACTTACGCGTATCTTTGTTTCAAGATTCACGTCAATAGTTCGGGTTTTTTCATTTAGCTAAAACACCTTTGTCACAGCCTCTTCATTGGATTCAACTGTCACGTTTTTACATTTCCATGTTACATACCGTGCCTTAAGATGCCCAATGTGATGGCTGATTCAAGTAAGGTGGCAATTTCGTTTCTTTATTCCCTTTTGCTGAGTTGATCTTCATTTGCGTCAGGTACAGACTCGCAGAAAGATCTGCTCCTTCCAGATTCGCATCACGCAAATCGGCACCAATAAAGTCTGCAGCTCTTAAATCCGCATTCCTCAAATCCGCTGCGATGAGATAAGCCCCTCTAAAATTGAAACCTCTAAGGTCTTTTCCTTTTGCATTTTTCCCTATCCAATCTGCGTTTTTATAATCAAGTCTTTTGGATGCGGAAGATGAATCCTCCATGCGAATATAGCTGCTTGTCTTGATAAGCAGCTCATTGATTGGCATACGTTGCTCCATGATATCCAATGACAGCAATTCTTCAGCGCCAAGAAGCGTTAAGCTTTCCAAATTCCTTAACTGAAGTGTCAATTGCTCATACAGGTGATGCGGCAAATCATAAGACAATGCTTCCGCGACATAAGCCAGCATCTCATGGAGCTGTTCCATCACCGGAAAAACACGGAACATGTTATCGGCGGTTTCTTTCTCTTCTCGCCAATCCCGTCCCTCAAAAGTGACTTGGGATACGCGTTGACCAGCACCGCAGCAATCAAAGACGGTACATCCTTTAAAGCCTTTCTCTCTCAGATTACTGTGGATTTGACAGCGAAAATCAGTGTCTAAGTTAGGACAGGCAATACCAGCGGGTTTATCTATCGCAAAGTCACTCGATGCGACGATATGAAGTGCTGTACAGCATAAGCCGAAACAATTTGTACAATCCGCCCGCAAATTTTGTCTATATTCCATGGCAGCATCAATATCGAATGGGGATGACATTACATTCTTCCTTTTGTAGTCAGTTTTCTTCATACGCTTTGCTCCTCGTCATCAAATCCAACAGCAGCTGGAACTTCTGCATCACGTCGGTCAAATCAAGCTGCAGCTCATCATTGATTTGATTGATCCGGTAATTCACTGTATTGGGGTGAACGAATAATGCGGCAGCGGTCGGCTTGATCTTGCAATTATGCAGCAAGTATAGTTCGAGTGTTTTGAACAGCTCTTTTTTATCATGCGGGTCAAGTTTTCTGATTCTTTGCAAATACTCGCTCTCGTAGCCAAGTTCCTTATTCTTTTCCACAATCGCCTGCAGATAGCGGCAAACATGCAAATCCTTATAAAAAGGCGATATCGGCCGGTGTGTCAGCTTATATGCTTGGATAACTTCTTTTGCTTGTGCTGCGCTTGTCAACAGATCCAAAGAAGCAGCATACAAACCTCCTACACCGCTCACGATGCTTGCTCCTTTATCTTTTGCATAATCGCGTATCCTTTGAATGACTTCCAAGGCTAATGAATCAATCGGAGCATCAGCTTTCTTTCCCCCGAGCAAAATGAGCAGCGTTTCTCCCTTAATAAGGACATGATGCAATTTATCCTCCAGCTGCAAAGACGTCTGTGCTACCTGCTGCAGATTATCCAAGAGCTTCTCATCCGGTTTTGCGAGTTCAACGGCAGCAACAGCAACATAATCCGGCACCTTGACACCGAATTCCTTGGCACCCCACTCCAAATCGGAAGCACGTTTATACAAATTATTAAAAATATTTTGATAAAACTGTTCTTCCTTCTCCTCCTGCTTCAGTTTCGATTTTTGGATGTCATAAATTAAACGACCGATATGAAAGGAAACATCATAGAGGAAATCGATCTCCGTCGCAGACAGCGGCTTCTCCATTTCTTGGATCCAGACATAACCCCTTACGTGTTCATTATGCTTTGCGCTCACAACCATTCTCGTATTCAAGCCAATCTCCGGCATCGATCCTACCGTGAACGGTCGTTCATATGTCTTCAGCTTATTGACAATTCCTGCTTCAATGAACGTTTCATAAATTGGCAGCGTCCATTTTTTCGTAAAAATCGTCTGCTTGTTGGCTTCATCAAAATGATGAATATAATGCGAATTGTACGCCAGCAAGGTATAGTCAGCACCTTCAACAATAACTGGCCTTTCCAGCTCGAAGCTTAGTAAATCGATGACAGCATCCAAATCGTTGATGGATAATATACGATCGAATAACTCCATAGCCCATTACCCCTAAGCATTTTCTTTTTATCATACTCCAGGAGAAGAATTTTGCCTAGTCGCTTCCTATTTTTTCTATTACAAACAAAAATAATAGTAAACTTTTCTCTGAAAACGTTAGCTTTTATCATTTCTAATAAAAACGCTACATAATTCTATTTACCTACCGATAAAAAGGTATAACTATATTTAAGATAGAGAGAGGAAAGATATAAATAATGAAAGAAATGAAAAAAGGAAACTTCTTCACACGAAAAATCTTGCGCAAAGTCATCTATCCGATAATTGCGATGTTTATTATATCAGGAGTAGTGACAGCTTATTTCGGTTACCAGTTCAGCCGGAATATGGTGCTGAATTCCCAGACAGAGCAGATGCACGATCAGACAGTGGTCCAGCTGAATACTATCTATGATCTGTTTCTTGACAATATCGAATCTACTTTGGGCGGCATCAGTAAAACCCAATCGTTGCAAGATGATGATATGGAACGACTAGCCGTAACGATGGAAAGCTATACAAAAGATAACCCAAACGTAACATCGATTTTCTATCAGCCAATCGATGGGGAATTGGTTTCTTACCCGCAAATGGATTTACCTGATGACTTCGATCCTACTACCCGTCGATGGTATCAGCTTGGTTTAGAGCTTGAAGAACATACCGGTTATACAGACCCATACAATTCAGCAGACTCAGAAGAATCTGTAGTCGATGCGGTACAGCCTATCTACGACAAGGACAACAAGCTGAAAGGCTTCGTCGTCGCTGAGTTCACACTTACGCGTTTGAAGGAGCTGACAGAACAAGTCAAAGTTGGTGATACAGGCTTTGCTGCGGTATATGATAAAACAGGACATTACTTATCGCATCCGGATGACAAGGTGCTGGGAACAGATGCAACTAAAGAAGAATTCTGGGAGAAGATGCTTTCGACCGGACGCGGCGGCATCGTCAATTATGAACTTGATGGAGAAAAACGTGTCCTTGCCTTTACTATGAATGATCGAACCGGCTGGTCAATCGCTGCTATCGTACCAAAACATGAGTTCAGCGATTTAGCTAAAGGAATCATCCCTCCTTTGATCATCACTGTATTGATTGTGCTGGCAATTGCACTTGTCATCACCTTCTTTGTGGTAAACTCGGTTGTACGACCGATCAAGGCTCTCAGAGACAAGATGAAACAAGTCGAAGATGGCGATTTGACCGTGCAAATGCATAACAGCTCCGTTGATGAAATCGGCGAACTATCCGGCAGCTTCAACAACATGATCGGCAACATTCACGGTATGATGCAGCATAATACGGCTATTTCGGCCAATGTACAGTCTGCTTCCCAAGCGCTTGCTGCCAATGCAGAGGAGAATGCAGCAACTTCCGCCGAAGTAGCGGCGACCATGGAGGAGATTTCCGCTGGTACGACAAGTCTGGCTGAAATCATGGAGCGTAATACTGTTGCAACGGAAGCACTCTCTGAAAATATCAAACTGGTGAATGCACATAATCAGCAAGTATATAAAGAAGCACTGCAAATGACCGAAGCGGCTGAAGTGGGTAGTTCACAGATGCAGGAATTGATCGACCAATCCAAAGAAGCAATTGACGCTACAGGAAAGATAGAATCAGCTGTAATGAGCCTGCAGCAAAAATCGGCTAATATCAGCGGCATTGTCGATACGATCACCGATATTGCCGGACAGACTAATCTGTTGGCACTGAATGCTGCCATTGAGGCTGCACGGGCCGGCGAAAGCGGAAAGGGCTTCGCTGTCGTTGCCGATGAGGTCCGCAAATTAGCAGAACAGACAGAACACGCACTTCGCGACATCGGGTCCATTGTCCAGGAAATCCAGTCCGAAACGGCTGAAACAGCTGCCTTCGCTTCGAAAACAAGCAACGTGGTCCACGGACAGGAAACGGCGGTCAATAATACAAAAGACATCTTCATCCAAATTCACGAAGCCATCGCTAACAATATGGAACTGACGGCTCGGACGAAGGAAGAAATGAAAGCGATGATGGAACGGGAAGCAACACTGGCGAACAATACTGGCGAGATTGCCGCAATCAGTCAGCAGACAGCAGCCGGAACGGAAGAAATCACGGCATCGGTAGCAGACCAGACGCATTCCATGGATCAATTGAAAGAACTTGCCGAGAAGCTCGAACAAGATGCCAGCACCTTGCAAGAGCAATTGCAGCAATTCAAATTATCATAAATTGCAGGAGATGACAGGAGAAGCACTTTCAGCAGTGCTTCTCCTTTTTAATATCCTTCACCGAATATGATCGCCTTGATTTCCTTCATTGGCATCTCTTCACCTGTGAACAGCTTGTAAGACAACGCCCCTTGCCACAGCACCATGCCTAAGCCATTGATTGCTTTGGCACCGGCAGCTTCCGCTTGTGCCAGTAATTTTGTTTTTCGCGGATTGTAGACTACATCTGTCACGATCAAATCCTGCCGCAAGACATCTGTCAAGCCATCCAGCACACTCCATTCATGTAGTGGCTTCATTCCCAGACTCGTACAATGCGCCAAAATAGCACTTCCTGCGATTTCTTTTCGAAAAGCTTCATCATCCTCCAATGGAAATACGTTTGTGCTCACACCATAATCTTTCATCTCCTGATTAATACAGGACATATTGGCTTTTGCATTGGCAAAAAACTTATCATTTCTGGCAAATATACTGAGTTCTTTTATGCCAGCCTGTACCAGCTGAATGGCGATGGAAGCTGCAACACCGCCTGAACCTACAAGTGTCACCTTCATACCTTCAAGCTGGACACCATGTTCCTCCAAGTTCTTCACATATCCCAAACCGTCGGTATTATAGCCGATCAGCTTCCCATCTTTATGGACAACCGTGTTACTTGCACCAGCCAGCCTAGCGCTCTCATCCAATTCATCCACATACTGCTGCACGTCGATTTTATTCGGCATGGAGACATTGAATCCTGCTGCTCCCATTGCTTTTAGACCTTCGACAGTTTCCCTCAGTTTGTCTGTCCCGACATCAAATGCTAAATAGGCATAATTCAAACCGCTGATTGTATAGCCCAAATTGTGCATGGCAGGCGTGATACTATGCTTGATCGGCGTTGCTAGCAGGCCGACCAAAGTTGTTTTGGCATCGATTAATGCAAGGTTTCTTTTATTCATGGACACATCCTCCTTTAAATGAAGATTCACGCCGGCAAACCTTCATCTAATGCCTATTAAACGAAAATGTCCCTCATGACCAAAAACCTCTCCTGACAAGCAGATTGACAAAAAACCCGCTAACCAAATGGGAAGCGGGTTTTCTTCTATACAAAGGCTGGAAGCGGATCGGAAAATACTGTACTGTCTTGCAGCATTTCTTCATCCGTAAGTACACAATCATCCAAGCCTTTCATCAACTGTTCTTTGGGCATGCCGATCCCGATGAAAACCAATTCCGTCATTCTGTCGCCGTACACAGGATGCCATCTAGCCTCCAATTCTTCATCCTCCGCCCTTAGGGATGCCTGTTCATCCGGCGGATAGGCAGCGATCCAAGGACCGGCTGCTTCGATAGCCAGCGACTGACCTGCTTGTGACAACAAACCGCTCGTATCCGGGCGGGACGCGAGCCAGAAAAAGCCTTTGGCTCGCACAACTTCCGCGGGCCATTCTTCCAGCCATTTCATCCATCGTTCTGGATGGAATGGCCGCCTTTTTCGATAAACGAAAGAGGCAATTCCATACTCCTCGGTTTCCGGGATATGTTCATTATTCAGTTCTTTCACCCAGCCGGCAGATTGACTAGCTTTGTCAAAGGAAAATTTCTTCGTATCCAAGACAAGGCTCGGATCAATTTTCCCATATTCTGTTTGATGAATGTCCGCTTCTGGATTCAGCGTTTGCAGCAGACTGAATAGCTGCTCTAGTGCCTGCTCTTCCAACAGATCGGTTTTATTCAAAAGGATGACGTCTGCAAATTCGATTTGATCAAGCAGCAAGTCGGCAATTTCCCGTTCATCATCCTCTACTGCCTGCTGCTGCCGGTCAAGCAAGGACTCCCCTGATTGATAATCATGCCAAAACCTCCCTGCGTCCACCACTGTGATCATCGTATCCAGCCGGCATTTGGCAGACAGATCGATTCCAAGCACTTCTTCTTGGTAAGTGAAGCTTTGGGCTACTGGAATCGGTTCGGAAATGCCAGTCGATTCCACGATGATATAATCAAGATCCAAATCGGCCAGCTTATCGATTTCCAGGATCAAATCTTCACGCAAGGTACAGCAGATGCAGCCATTTTCCAGCTGGATCAGCTTCTCATCGGTGCGTTTTAGCCCGCCTTGTTCGAGCAAATGCGCATCGATGTTGATTTCGCTCATATCATTGACGAGCACACCTATTTTCAGATTTTGCTTATTCCCCAGCAGATGATTAAGAAGCGTCGTCTTCCCTGCTCCGAGATAACCGCTCAAGACGGTTACCGGAATTTTACGGTCCACTGCTCACCAGCTCGCTTTCCGCACACCAGGCACTTGTCCTTTATGCGCATACTCGCGGAATTTGATCCGGCTCATACCGAACTGACGCATATAGCCGCGGGGGCGTCCGGTGATTTCGCAACGATTTTTCAGCCTTGTCGGCGAAGAATCACGCGGCAGTTTGCGGAGCGCTTCGTAATCTCCTTTTTCCTTCAGTTCCCTTCGAATTTCTGCGTACTTCATCACCATTTCCTGTCTTTTTTTCTCTTTTGCGATTTTCGATTTTTTTGCCATTCTTTATTCCTCCTTATTCATTGAGCTGTTTGGATGTTCCAGCGGAATGGATCAGCCAGTCGAGACCAATCTCCTGCCAGCTCCGATTCTGTCAGCAGACAGCTGTCCAGCTCTTTTACAATGGCTTGCTGATCCAAATCCGTTCCGATGAATACTAATTGTGTCTTCCTATCGCCATACTCTGGATGCCACTCTTTATTTATGGACGGGTTTTCCCTCCGGATGAACTTCTGCCGTTCAGCATCCAAAGCAGCTACCCAATAAGATACTGGTTCGATATTAGCGGCAGGACCTGCTTGCGAAAGCAATAATGCAAATTGATTACGCGTTGCACACCAAGCGATACCTTTGGACCTGACAATATTCTCCGGCATTGTCTCGACAAATTGCATGAAGCGCTCCGAATGGAACGGATGCTGCCGGACGTAAGTGAAGGATCCAATCCCATATTCCTCCGTTTCCGGTGTATGGTTTTCCGGGCCATTTTCCAGCTCCTTTAGCCATCCTGCCGAAGAACTGACTTTGTCAAAATCGAAAGACTTCGTAAACAGGATCTCTTTCGGATCGATCTTCCCATGTGTAGTCTCGATTATCTTCGCTTCCGGCTGCAATAGCCGCAACACATGCTTTAACTCGCGCAAAGCCGATTCTTCTACCAAATCACATTTGTTCAGGATGAGTACGTTACAAAACTCAATCTGATCAAGCAGCAAATCGGCAATTTCCCTTTCATCATCCGCAGCCACTTCCTGCTGCCGATCCAGCAGACTTTCACCAGAACCGAAATCATGCCAGAAACGGTTCGCATCCACGACTGTCACCATCGTATCCAGCGTTGTAAAGTCAGATAGATTGATGTTCAACTGCTCATCGATGTACGTGAATGTCTGAGCTACAGGCACTGGTTCGCTGATACCGCTCGATTCGATCAGGATATAATCAAAGCTGCCATTCTTGGCGAGCTTCTCCACTTCCACCAACAAATCATCCCGCAGCGTGCAGCAAATGCAGCCATTGGACATTTCCACCAGCTGCTCATCCACACGCGATAAAGTCCCTTCGTTTTCCACCAGACCCGCATCGATATTGATCTCACTCATGTCGTTGACGATGACGGCAACCTTCAAGCCTTCCCTGTTATGCAAAATATGATTGAGCAACGTCGTCTTGCCGGCACCTAAGTATCCACTCAGCACCGTTACCGGTATTTCTTTTTTCATTTTTCACTCACCCCAATTTGTAATTATTACGATTTAATTTCATCTAAAATTTTTTAGCTTTATGCGCCTGCAAGAAACTTATCCTTATCACCAAGACAAAAAGCAAACCCGGCTCGTAGTTCCGCTTCATCCAAATCCCTTCCTATAAAGACAAGTTCATTCTGCCGGATTTCATCTTGCCCCCATCTTCTGTCAGCAGTACTGGCAAACAGCATATGTACACCTTGGAACAATACACGCCTGCTTTGTCCATTGACATGAAGGATACCTTTATAACGGAATAAGCTCTCCCCTTTCACTTGGACTAAATAAGAGAACCAAATATTCAGCCGCTCCGGATCAATCGGTCGCTCATCTTTCAGCACGAATGCTTGTACATCGTCATGATGGTGATGATGATGTTCAAGCATATCTGGACGGACACTCAGTTTTTGATCCAGGGAGAAACTGAATACATCCAATAGTTTGTATAGCGGTACCTTGCTGTCTTGGGCGAAAAATAACTCGGCTTCTGGATTCATTTTTTGTATGCGGGTCTGCAGCTCTAGTAGATTTTCTTCTGAAACAAGATCTTGCTTATTTATAATGATTTTATCGGCAAAAGCAATCTGCTCCCTTGCAACAGCATGCTCATGTAATTGTCGATCCAAATGCAAAGCATCCGTCACAGTGCAAACACAATCAAGTTGGAACCAGTGGCGCATGACATCATCCATCAGGAATGTTTGGATAACAGGAGCAGGATTGGCCAGTCCTGTCGTCTCTATGATCACCCGCTTCAGTTCCGTCCCTTCCTTGTGTACACGTACAAGCATGTCTTTGAGTATCTTGATCAGATCACCGCGTACATTGCAGCAAATACAGCCGTTATTGATTTCTATGATTTCTTCCTTTGTCTGCTCCACAAACTTACCATCAATTCCTGTTTCCCCGAATTCATTGATGATGACTGCGGTATTATTGCTTCGCACATCACGAAGCATCCGATTCAATAATGTTGTCTTCCCAGCACCTAGAAACCCTGTCAGGATCGTCACCGGAATCTTGTTCATTCCTTCAGACATATCGTACACCTCAACTTAATTCGTAATTGTTACGATTTAAATCATACATGATGACATACCACTTGTAAAGTCTCTCCCACTAAAATTGTTCGGAAGATAAGTTTACAAAGTGTTTGTTAGATTGTTGAAGAGTCTGTAAAATGGGTTTCAATATATCCAGCATCGGGTATAATCTGGTTGAATCACCGAAAAGGAGAGATTGCATATGATCAACAAACTAGACGAGACACCAAAGGTAATTCATTGCAAAGACGACGCTGAATTCAGAGACTGGCTGACAAGATTGAGTGAACCGGAGAATGAAGAGGAGTCAGACGGCTGATCCCCCTCTCTCTATCTTCCTCCTTTTATCTCCTCTCATAAAAAAAGCGTGCCTTTATGGCACGCTTTCTTCGTTTTGTGGACGAGGTTATCAGTTTCTTGATGTCGAGCTGTCTAGCTCCAAAGACCAGAAACTGCGGCCTAAGCGATGAATCCCTGCGTGGGGAAGACACCCACTCCGGGCTCCCTCACTTATTCCTCCGTTTCTAATCGGTCTTTTCTGCTTTTCGTTGGTGTCTAGCTCCAAAGACCAGAAACTTCGGCTTAAGCGATGAATCCCTGCGTGGGGAAGACACCCACTTCGGGCTCCCTTGCTGATTCCTCCGTTTCTAATCGGTCTTTTCTGCTTTTCGGTGTTGTCTAGCTCCGAAAGCCAGGAACTGCGCCGGAAGTGATAAATCCCTGCGTAAGGAAAATTCACCTTACTACGGGCTTTCTCTCTTCCTTCTCCGTTCCTAAGCGGCTTCCTCCGCTTTTCTTTGTTGTCTAGTTCCAGAAATCAGAAACTGCGCTGTAAGCAATGAATCCCTACGGGGAATACACCCACTTCGGGCTCCCTTGCTTACCGCTTCGTTTCTAATCGGTCTTTTCCGCTTTTCGTTGGTGTCTAGCTCTAAAGACCAGAAACTGCGGCCTAAGCGATGAATCCCTGCGTGGGGAAGACACCCACTCCGGGCTCCCTCACTTATTCCTCCGTTTCTAATCGGTCTTTTCCGCTTTTCTTTAATACATCTCACTAACTGTCTTAGCCAGCATGTGAAGCTGTAGGTAGTCTGGTCCTCCGGCTTTGGAGTCGGTGCCGGACATTTTGAAGCCGCCGAATGGGTGGTAGCCGACGATGGCGCCGGTGCAGTTGCGGTTGAAGTACAGGTTGCCGACATGGAATCGTTCTTTGGCGTATTCGATGTGGGCTCTGTTTTTTGTGATGACTGCACCAGTCAAGCCATACTCCGTGTTGTTGGCAACGTCGATTGCTTCCTCGAAGCTGGCTACTTTCGAAAAGCCAAGTACTGGTCCGAAAATTTCTTCCTGCATTAAGCGGGATGTCGGGGACAGCTCGGAGAAAATGGTCGGCTGGATAAAGAAGCCTTTACTGTCATCACTGGAGCCACCGCTTACAAGCTTGCCCTCTTGTTTGCCGACTTCGATATAATCAGTGATTTTATCGAAAGAATCTTGATCGATGACAGGTCCCATATAGACATCTGCACTCTCCGGCGCTGCAGTAATCCGGGATTCCGTGATTTCGATAACGCGCTGCAGGACAGCGTCATATACTTTCTCGTGCACAACAGCTCGGGATCCGGCCGAGCATTTCTGTCCGGCAAAACCGAAGGCAGAAACGGCGATTGCATCTGCTGCCAGTTCGATATCGGCATCTTCATCGACAACGACTGTATCCTTCCCGCCCATTTCCGCAATCACGCGTTTCAAATGCTGCTGACCTGGCTGTACTTTGGCAGCTTTTTCGAAAATACGTGTACCGACATCGCGCGAGCCGGTGAATGTGATGATGCTTGTTTTCGGATGCTCGACCAGATAGTCGCCCACTTCAGAACCGCTTCCCGGCACAAAGTTGATGACACCTTTCGGAACACCCGCTTCCTCCAGCACCTCGACAAACTGAGCCGCGATGACAGGTGTGGCACTTGCCGGCTTCAATACAACCGTATTCCCCGTCACTAGTGGAGCAACAGTTGTACCGGCCATGATCGCAAACAAGAAATTCCACGGCGAAATAACCACAGTGACGCCTGTCGGTGTGTACATATAACGGTTTGCTTCCCCTTCCCGCGATTTGACTGCTTTACCCGGGGCAAGCTCGATCATCTGGCGTGCATAATATTCCATGAAATCGATCGCTTCTGCTGTATCTGCATCGGCTTCCTTCCACGGCTTGCCGGCTTCCTTGACAAGCAGTGCCGAGAAATAATGCTTTTTGCGACGGACAATCGCAGCGGCACGCATCAAGATGTGGGCCCGTTCTTCTGGTTTTGTATAGCGCCATGTTTCAAAAGCGGTCGCTGCTGCTTGAATCGCACGTTCAGCATGCTCTTGGGATGCTTTGGATACCTCGCCGACGACTTCTTCTTTATTCGCCGGATTGATAGAGACGATTTTCTCATCGGTCGTCACTTTTTCGCCGTCAATCACAAGCGGGTAGGATTCTCCCATCACCTTTTGTACCTGCTCCAGCGCTTTACTGAAAGCCTGCTGCTCTTTCTCCTGCGTGAAATCGGTGAACGGTTCATGTTTATAAGGCGTCGTCATGATCAATCGCTCCTTTGATTTATTTTTTGGTCATACCTTTGAATGCAAATGCAATATTTGCCGGGCGCTCCGCCAGCCTGCGCATGAAGTAACCGTACCAGTCATCACCATAAGGCAAGTAGATCCGGACTTTATAACCTTCTTTGACAAGCTCTTGCTGCAGCTGCTGCCGCATGCCGTACAGCATCTGAAACTCAAATTTGTCTTTTCCGATTCCTTTTTCAAAAGCATAATGCTTTGCAAAAGACACCATACGGTCATCATGCGTCGCGATGGCCGTATAGCTGCCGCTATCGAGCTGCCTGGCAATCAACTTGCGGTAGTTGGTGTCCACATCCCGTTTTTCCTGGAAAGCAACGGATTTTGGTTCTTTGTATGCCCCTTTGACCAATCGGATGAAGGGCTGCAGTTGCTCCATTTTTTCCAAATCATCATTGCTACGGTAAAGATAAGCCTGTATGACGGTACTCACATTTTGATAATCTGCTTTCAGCTTCTGGAACAAATCCAATGTCTTTTGACAGCGTTCAGAATCTTCCATGTCAATCGTCACCATCACATCGAGACGATCAGCCGCCGTCAGGATCCGCCGCAAATTCAAACGGACAAGCTCTTCACTGATATCAAGCCCGAGTGATGTCAGTTTCAAGGAAACCTGTGCATCCAAGCCCGCTTCCTTGATCAGCTCAAGCGCCGCGACAACCTCACCAGCCCTCTCCACTGCTGTGTGCGGATCAGCCACATATTCGCCAAGATGGTCGACCGTCACACTCATGCCATCCGCATTGAGCTCCCTGATGAATGGAATTGCCTGGTCAAAGGATATACCCCCGACGATCTTGCCCTTGACCATCCGGATTCCATATAAGTTAGCCAGCTTATTCAGTGGCTGGTTCTTTGATAAATACAAGAAAAAATTGCGAGATAACGCTTCCATTTGTAACACCTCCCAATTCACTTGCACATGTGCTATATAAACATTGTAAAATCGATTTAAAAGGCTTTCAATATGCAGAAAAGACAAACAATTGAGTTGTTTTTGTGTAAAATACACAAAAATGTTCCTATGAGAATGCAATGGGGCGAAAATATTTGGCAGGTTTACGCTTTTTGACAGAGGCGGCAGATGCGGATACAACTTTAAAAAAGTGGAGCTGAGTCATAAGTATCTTAATGGATGAAAACCGACCTATAGTATCTTGTAAACTACTAGTTTACGTTTGTTACGGATAGTTTATGGACGCCTTTCTCTTGTTGTACTATGGTGGAAATAAGAGGTGAGAAGATGAATTTAGGTGAAAAGTTAAAACATTTTAGAGAACAGAAAAATATGAGTCGGGAAGAACTTGCTCAAAAGATGAATGTTTCAAGACAAGCTGTCTATAAATGGGAAACGAATAAGGGGTATCCGGATATCGACAACTTAATTCAATTAAGTAATTTATTCGAAATAACGATTGACGAATTAATTAAAGGCGATTCATTATTTCAAAAAAAAATAACGATTGATGATCAAAAGAAATCAAAAGATCACTTTTCAGATCCAGGGTTTTACTTGGGCATTTTATTACTCGTTATAGGGGGAATATTTTTAGAAGATGGTGCCCTTGCAGACGCCCTTACCATATTAGGATTATTGACTATTGTCTTTTACGATGATTTCAAGAAACTATTTTGGGGTATCATCCGTGATTTTAAAGAAGAAAAATACAAGTGAAATGGCTTTGATTTCTCATGACACTTGCTCAAATTGGTGAAAATAAGATCAGGCATTTCCTTAATTGCCGTTTTGATTCTATACATATAATATGGTACTTTTCTAAACTTCACTATTGCAAGGCTGAAAACCAAAAACCCCGAATGAGGGCACTGTTTTTAATGTGTCCATCATTTGGGGTAAAGTTCAAACCTTTTATTTACATGCTTAAATCAGCGTGCTTTAAGATAATAATCATCCATGTCGTGCTGCTCTTTTCGGTAACTTCTCTCGTAACCACATTTACACACACTTGTTCTTGAATCAATCTTATGACGCCCTCGTACTTTACATACGAGTTTGTAAAAAATCTTAATAATTACACCATCTTTCAATTATATGGTAAAAGTATACGCTTTTTGTCCTGTTTTTCAAGCAATTTGACCCAATTCACGCAATGTTTATCTTTTCGAATTATTATGAAGTGCTTGATAAAGGACTGCAAACACGGAATTGAACCACAAATATGAATCTCCAATAACCTATAAGTCCATTAAACAAAAAAAGCCAATCCCCCGGATTAGAGGGAACGGCTTGGCAATTCAGCAGTAATTCCACGTATCTATAAGAATTTTATTACCCTTTTATATATTCGTACAGTTCTTGTGTTTCTGTTTCCGCGCCGAAAGCGCGTGTTGCGCCCCATTCTTTGTCTACTTCGGCTCCATTGATTTCGGCGTCCATGTCATGGAAGATGCGGTGCACATAACGCAAACTGTTTAAGTCGGCGCTGTCTGTAGCGATTCGCATAAATGCTTCGGCGTTCCACATATCATTGACCGCTTCTGATGGGGCGAATCCTTCTGTCCGCAGTCGTTCCACGTCATCCTGCAGTTTTTGCCATTCCTTTGATTCAGCAAGATAAGCGGTGTCTACATTATCGATATGTCCCCAGCCGGTCAGATCATTCAAATAGGCATGCTGGTCGCTGATGATCTGCTTCACAAGTTCTTCATTCTGATACGCAATCTTTTCCCCGTATCCTTCATATGTGAACGTGGATAGGAAGTCCTTCGTATCGCCGGACAATTCCTTCAGCTTTGAAGCTCCTTCTCCAGTCTTTGCCGGATGATCTTTCTTTGCTTCGGTTGGCTGCTGTGATTGCACCGGAGGTACATTCTCTTTCCCGCTTGCTGAATTAATGTCTTCCTTTGAAAGGAAGATGTAAGCACCAGTACCGACTATTGCAAGTAAACTAATACATAATAACGTAATAAAAAATGCTTTCACTGCTTTCCGCTCCTCTGCTAGAAGTAATAGAAAAAAGTGCCAGTTTCTATTATAACAATAATTCCCAGCAGTTTTTGTCGAAAAGCAAAAAATAGGACGCTGATTGCGTCCTATTTTCATTCTTCGTCTTCCATCACGTGATGATAGGCTTCATTGAACAAGATGAGCTGGCTATCGATCGGCTCTTCCTGATCGCCGCGTTTCACATAATGATAGACGCCGTTTTCATCTTGTTCCCTTGCTTTGCAATTATCCTGCAGCATGATAGCAAGGATGCTGCGGATCCGGCGCTTGATCGGTCCGTTGAATATAGGAAAGAGGATCTCCACTCGCTTCTCCATATTCCTCGTCATCATATCGGCCGATGAAAGGTGGATCTTTTCCTCACCGTTGTGATGGAAATAATAGATTCGTGTATGCTCCAAGTAGCGTCCGACGATGCTGCGCACGTTGATATTCTCACTGATGCCCTTGATTCCGGGACGCAGACAGCAGATACCCCGGATGATCAAATCGATTTTGATGCCGGCGATGGAAGCTTCATATAATTTCTGGATGATCGGCTTATCGGTGATAGAGTTCATTTTCATGATGATACGTCCATTACCATGCTTTTTATGCAGCAGTATTTCTTCATCGATCATGCTGATCATATCCGAACGAATATCAAATGGCGCCACCGACAGATGGTGGAATGTCGGCTTCTCCGTATAGCCGCTCAAATAATTGAAGAAATTCGTCGCATCGATTCCGAATTTCCGCTTGGATGTGAACAGACCCATATCGGTATACAGCTTGGCCGTCTGGTCATTATAGTTGCCTGTCCCAAGATGGACAAAGCGCTCGATCCGATTATGCTTCTTCCGCACCACAAGCGTGATCTTACTATGTGTCTTCAGATGCGTCATCCCGTAAATGACATGGCAGCCCGACTTCTCCAGCTCCTTGGCCCACTGTACATTGTTCTCTTCGTCAAAGCGCGCTTTCAGTTCGAACAAAACGGTGACCTGCTTCCCTTTCTCAGCAGCCCGCTTTAATGCGTCTATGATAGGGGAATCCCCGCTCACACGGTAAAGCGTCTGCTTGATCGCCAATACATCGGGATCATCCGCTGCCTTCGAAATGAAATCAACGATGGGCTCGAATGATTCATACGGATGATGCAGGAAGATATCCCGGTCATTGATTGCATCAAACAAATTCTCATCGGTCCCGATTTCAGCAGGCGGCTGGGGGATGAGTGTTTCATAGATAAGATGCTCCCGTTTGGCAGCGACTATCTTGTAAAACTGCATCAGGCTTGTCAGATCGATCGGCCCGTCGATTTCATAGACATCTTTACGATGGATATCCAATGTTTCCGTCAGGAAGGTGACCATTTTGTAGTCATACTCCCGCTTCGGGATTTCCAGCCGGATAGCCGCTCCCCATTTACGCTTTTTGAGTTCCTTTTCAATCACTTTCAAAAGATCGCGGGCGCCTTCTTCATGGATGGTCATATCGGCGTTCCGTGTAATCCGGAAGACTGTGACTGACTTGATCTGATAGCCGCGGAATAACTTATAAATATAATGACTGATGATGTCTTCCAATAATACGAAGTGAAGGGCATCTTCCTCCGTATCTTCCAGCTGGATGAATCGATCCAGGACTGCCGGTACTTGCACAATCGCCGTTTTCTGCTGCACCGCTTTGTCGATTTCATGCTCGTCCAGTAAAGATACCGCAAGATTCAGACTTTTGTTCAGCAGCATCGGGAACGGACGATACGCATCGATTGCCATCGGCGTAAGGACAGGGAATATCTCTTCTTCAAAGTATGTTTCCAGACGAAGCAGCTGCGCACTCGACAGCTGCTCCATCCCCAATAGTTCCACTTTCTCTTCCTTCAATTCCGGAATGATGATATCTTGGAACAAACTATTCTGCATCTCGACGAGACGATGCGCTTTTGCTCCGATCTTCTGGAGCTGCTGTTTCGGTGTCATGCCCGCTTTGTTTTCCGGACGGTTGAAGCCGGCCTTCACCTGGTCTTTCAAACCTGCAACACGTACCATGAAAAACTCATCCAGATTGGAACTGAAAATCGACAGGAACTTTAGCCTTTCCAACAAAGGGTTGCGCTCATCAAGCGCTTCCTCCAGCACTCGTTCATTAAATGCAAGCCAGCTCAACTCTCGGTTATTATAATTATTCGGGTTATTCAAATCCACCCGCAGCTGTTCCTCTGTTCTCAATTTCCATGCACCACTTTTCGACAGTATTCTTCATCATTTCTAGTATATCAGCAGCAAAAAAGAGAGATTATGAAGTTATTGTAAAGTTTTAACTGATATGGGAGTGCGCATCTTCCTGGAAAACAAGCTGGATGTTTCGCCGCAGCTGCTTTTCAAGATGCTTTTTCTGTTTCTCGACTTGGTATCTTTCTGCCTGCCAGTCCTTGTTGCATGTCACAACCAGCACTAAATCTCCCCCATTCTCCTGCAGTTTGATGTCGGCGACGATATTCCGCTTTGTCGCATGCAGGCTGTTTGCCAGCTTGATGATTGCCCCAAGCAGACGATAATGGGCAAGCTCCTCCCCCTTGAACCAGGTTTGGAACACTTCTGCATTCCGATTATAGAATGATTTGTTCTTGAAGGACGCAAGCAGTGCCAGAATGATTCGATCTTTATGCAGCAGCCCGTCGATCGTCCGATTCGCCAGCAAGTAAAACGTATGCTGATTGCCGGATTCCGTATCGATATAAGCTCCGACATTGTAAACAAAAGCTGCATATCTAAGAAGGAATTTATCATGATCGGTCCATTCCGCATATCCCCCGGTTTCCACCAACTCCGCCAGCTGCAGGGCCGTACGCTGCCGCTTTAGTGCATGTGTTCGATCAATCTCGAAATCCTTCGCCAGTTCCTCGAAGCTGCGTTCCAGCACATCCGTGAATAGGGTCATTTCATTCCGGCGACGAAGCACTTCATACAGCAATCCGTCCCGCAATCCTTTGCGGCTGAGGACAAAATCTGTCGTATCCACGATATCAAGGAGGCAGAGGAATACTTGCATCGCCGGGAGGATGATATCGGCTCGATCTTTCGAGAGGCCATCGACCTTTTGCAGTTCGGCAAAGTCCAGCGGAGCAAGTGCTGCTTCCATTTCCTCGATATCTTGTTTTTTCATCTTATATTGGTGCAATCCAGCTAACGGATAGCCAACCTCTTCTTGATGTATTTGGACGACATTCCGTGCACTACCGCCGATGGCGATGATCGGCAGCTGTTTGTCCGGCAGCCAATCCAACGTCCGCAGCTGCTCACAAACATACGTATGAATCTGTTCCAGCTCCTCTGCTGTCGGCTTATCGCAGGCGACAAACTGCCGCTTGAGCGACAGAGCCCCAAATGGGAAACTGTGATAAAACTGCAGCTTGCGATCTTTAAAATATGTTAGCTCGGTACTGCCGCCGCCGATATCGATCGTGATTCCATGCTCAAACGGCATGCTGTTCGTCACGGCCAAATAACCAAGATACGCCTCTTCATAGTCCGATAGTATTCGGATGGTGAAATCCGTCTCTTTTTCGACCAGCTCCAAGATTTCCTGCTGGTTCTTCGCATGCCGAACCGTTGCCGTTGCCACACAAGTCGTCGACTCGAGCTCATAATAGCGCGTCACTTCCTGGAAACTATGCAATGTCTTGATCAAGGTCTGGATACCTTCTTCATCCAGGATTCCTTCTGCCGTCAAATAATTGCGCAGACGCGCGACGACCTTTACATTCTCTTTTTCTTTGATTCTGCCACTCTTGTCACGCAAGTACACGACAAGGCGCATTGTATTGGATCCAATATCAATAATGGCATAGTACTTTGTTGTCATAACGATTCCCCTCACGTCGAAAGCCTTTCTCTCCATATTACCCAAAGAGCAGCCAACGTAACATGTTCTCGAAAAGAAAAGCCGCACAAATGTGCGACTATATAGTATCATCCAACAGCTTGTATCTCCTCATCTTCTCCAGCAGGCGAATCAGGTTGAGGCGATGGTGCAGGTTCCGGATCGGGTTCTATTTCCTTTTCCGGCTCATCAGCAGACGGCTTTGGAGTTGGTTTCGGTTTTGTCGCAGGTTTGTCTGCAGGTTTGTCCTGTCCTTTGGAAGGAGCAGTCTCCGTATTTTCCGATTTCCCCTTATTTGAATCTTTGGAAGAATCCCTATTGCTGCCTGATGATGATCCGCCACTATAGCTGCTGGAACCGCTCGAGTTACCATAGCTGCCGGAGCTTGAGCCGCTATAACTGGAAGAGCTGCCCGATGAGCCGCTCACTGGAGCACTATAGCTTGCGCTAGGTGCTTGATAGGTCGAATCAGAGCCATCGACAACGTCCATATCATCTTCCGTGATGACTGGTTCTTCGGTTGTCAGTACCTCTTCTTCCTCTGCCTCAAGCTCCAGTTCGGCAGCTTCGTCTTCCTCAGCTGTGATCATTTCTTTTTGGAGGGCAAATTCTCCCTCGATATGTTCGACTTTCACTTCTTTCGGCTCTTCTGTCAGTTTCGACTTGGCAGCAAAGGATTGCTCTTTCTGCTCATTCGCCTTCAAGGAACTGCTCGTTACGGACTTGTTCTGTACGTAGAAGAAGGCAGAGACCGCGATTCCAAGGAAAATGATGAATGTTCCAATCAGCATTGTCTCCTTTTTCATGCGAACACCTCCTCTTCATACAGCTCGATCGGCAAGCCATCCGGATCCTGGAAAAATGTGAATGCTCTTTCCGTGAAAGGATCGATCCGGACCGGCTCGGTCTTCACACCCATTGACCGGAGACGATCCACTTCTTTTTCGACATCATCCACGGAGAAAGCAAGGTGCCGCAGACCTGCAGCTTCCGGATAACTCGGCCGTTCCGGAGGATTCGGGAAGGAAAATAACTCAATGACATATGTATCTCCGAGGGCAAGATCCAATTTATAGGAATTTCGCTCTTCCCGGTATACTTCCCGTATGATCCGCAACCCTAATATCTCTGTATAAAATCGTTTGGATTCTGGATAATCCGAACAAATGATTGCAATATGGTGCACAGCTTGCAGCAAAATGCCAGCCTCCTTCCGCCATTTCCATTTCCTTCATTCTACTACAAAAAATTCCCTCATTCAGCATAAATCCGCAAATATCATTGCTTCGTTACAAAATATCAGAGAAATCAAGACCAGCAGCAAGTTCCTTCGCTTGCTTGCGGTTTTTCACACCAAGTTTTTCATAGATTCGGTGGAAATATACTTTGACGGTACCGAGTGATAAATCCAGCTCCTGGGCTATCTCATTATTGCGTTTGCCAAGCTGCAGATGATAGACGAGCTGCAATTCCCGGCTTGTCAGCCTGTTTTGCAGCTTCTGATCATCTGTTTCTTCTGACCAATAAGACAGGATCTGTTCGATATACTTCCGTTGTTTCTTCGCCACAGCATCCATAGACAGCAGTTCTTGCAGCAAATCGCGCATGCTTTCGCCGCCTCTCCAATAGATGCGCAAATATTTATGTTCCGTGCTCAGACGCAAGCCATCCTTCAAGGAAAGGATGGCTTGCTGCTTATCAGTCGCATACAGCAGTGTCGCTTGGATGATATGCAGTTCGATCTCTGCATTTATCCGGTTGCCGAATTTGACAAGCGGCATCAGTTTTTTGATATATTTCTGTGTTGTTTCGACTTCCCCGATTGCTGAATAGGCCCATACAAGCGTGATGTATTCAAACAAGGTTTTTTGTTCAATCGGCGGCTCCTGCATGTGGAAGAGGGACAACCAGTTATGAATCCGCTTCGTATCACCTTGATAAATGGCAATTCGAATCCTGGCTGCTTCTGCCTTTTTGAACCAATCTGCCGAGGCATTGCTCCTTGTCAGCATATCTTTCAAACCATGCAGTGTCGCTTTGGCCGATTGCGCATCACCCTGCTGCTCCAATTCATGACGGGCTTTCAATATGTATGCCGGTACGAGCAGCCCTGGCAATCCGAACAAATCGGCAACTGCCAGCGCCTTTTCCAGATGGCTTTTCGCCTTGGCTGCCATTCCCCATTCGTATGCAAGTTCTGCCAGACTCAGATGGTAATACCCACTGAACACCGATTCATTCGTGACCGTGTGCGCCAGACCTTCATAAACCCGCTGAACGGAACGTAAATCACCGCCTCCTCCAAGCGGGGAATGCAGAATGGTGGCATCATGCCGGTTATAGTCGAAAGAATGAGAAAAGTATCTGCTGGAATTCTTGCTGTACACCAAAGCCTTGCTGGCATAATCCATCGTACTTTTCACATCATCCTCCAAAAGGGAAATGAAACTTTTCAATGTGTACAAATCGGCAAAATGCCGTTTTTCTTCCTCTTCGCTGAACTGCAGCTCCCGGCGAAGCAGCTGTTCCTCTATCATATGGGCATGCCGCTGGGCCAGATCCGGCTGGTAACGTAGACATTCCACCCAACCATAAATGATCCCCAGTTCCATCTGATATATATATTTGCGCGGCAGCCTATTGATCCATTCCTGCAGCTGATCGATACGCCCTTCTTGGAGCAGACATGGAGCTGCCTTGATCAAGAGCTGATTGACACGTGGGTAATCCCCCGCCTTCCAGGCATAGCGGATAGCTGTGAGCAGCATCTGCTCGTTTTCGTGCCAGACGCTCGCCCGATTATAAAGTTCATTGACATCCATGTTCTGCATCTCGAGCATTTCTTTCAAATATGTCCGAAGATGCTTGTTATAAGTAAACCAGCCTGGCTCCTCCTGATGCTCGATCAGCAATCCTTGCTCCCTTAACCTTCTCATCACCACCCGGCCGCGCCTTGTGCCAGCAATATAATCGCATAAGCGGACATGCATCTCATTCAAAATCGAAGTGGAAAGCAAATAGTTCCGCTCGTTTTCATGCAAACTATACACAATCTCCTGTATCAGCTGCCTTGCGACCAGGACATTCGAGAACTGCAGCTCGGAATAATCCTCTTGGAACTGCTCATACATGTGAATAAGCTGAAGCCCGGCAGCCCATCCTTGCGTCTGCTGCATAATATTTTGGATTGCTGTGTCTGTCGGCTCCTTATGTAAATGATTCCTGATATACGACTCGATCTCTTCTTCTGTAAAAATAAGATCACGCTTCGTTATTTGCAGCACTTGATGCTGCCGCAATAACCGTTTAAAAGACAGACCAGGAAAAACATGTCCAGATACGATGATGTGGAATGTGTTCGGCATCTCTTCCAATAATGTTGTCATTTCGTACAATTCATTAGAATTTATCATCAAATGAAAATCATCGATGACCAAGGCCCCCGTCACTTGATGTTCTCGCAAGCAAGCACACCACGTTGCGATGAAATGCGTCGGCGAATACGAAGCGGACTGGATGATATCCAATAAGTGCTTCCGATCCTGTTCCGGCAACCCGGGCATATGCAGAATTATCTTCTTCCAGAATGCGACGCGCTGGATATCTTCTTCTTCCAAACTGACCCATCCCACATCCAAATGCGTCTGGGCTGCCCACTCCTGGAGCATCGTCGTCTTACCATAGCCAGAAGGAGCCGTCACCGTCGTCAGTTTACATGTCTCGATCTTGGTCCAGACACTGCCCTGCTTAATCCGTTTTATCCTCATTTGACCGACAGTCACAGCCGATATTGCCGTTTCATTCAGACTATCCTGTTCCCGCATCACCATCAACCTTTTCCAGCTTTGTTGCTTCAATTATAACAAAACTTGTAGAAATTTGTGGTGAAATCTAGCACTTTTGTAACTCCGTTGACAAATCTTAATAGTATAAAGGGTTCAGTACAGGCAAATAAAAAAGCACCCGCTGCACTGCAGCAAGGTGCCTGATCCTCTATAGTTCCTGACCGTTTGTGTCAATTACACGCTGATACCACGCAAAACTCTTCTTCTTCTTTCTTTCCAGTGTGCCGTTTCCTTCATTGTCCCGATCTACATAAATGAAACCATAACGCTTCTTCAGTTCCGCAGTCGAGGCACTGACTAGGTCAATCGGTCCCCATGTCGTATACCCAATCAAGTCGACACCATCGGCCACGGCTTCCCGCATCTGTTCGATATGGGCACGCAGATAATCGATTCGGTAATCATCCTGGATGCTGCCATCTTCTTCGACTTTGTCGACAGCGCCCAAGCCGTTTTCAACGATGAACAACGGTTTCTGGTAGCGATCATAAAGGATATTCAGCGTTGTACGCAACCCTATCGGATCGATCTGCCAGCCCCATTCGGAAGCCTGCAAATATGGATTCCTTACACCAGTCATCAAGTTCCCTTTTGTTGCTTCTTCCAATTTCTCTTCATCCGTTGTCGCGATGAAGCTCATGTAATAGCTGAAACCGATATAATCGACCGTATGCTTTCGCATCAATTCTTCATCACCATCGGCAATCTCGAATTCGATATCATTTTCAGTGAAGTACCGTTTCATATAAGTTGGATAGTAACCGCGTACTTGCACATCCGAGAATTGCAGTGTTTTACGATCTTGCTGCAGCGCTGCGAAGACATCATCCGGATTCGGCGTCAGCGGATACGTCGTCATGGACGCGATCATACAGCCGATCTGCGCATTTGGATTGATTTCATGAGATGCTTTCACCGCCAGCGCACTGGCAACGAATTGATGATGAGCAGCTTGATACATAATATTCAGCTTGTTTTCGCCTGCTTCAAACTCTAGCCCGCCACCTGTGAATGGGGCATGCAGCACGACATTGATTTCATTGAATGTCATCCAGTATTTCACTTTACCGTTATAGCGCTCCAAAACAGTTCGGGCGAATTTCTCGTAATAACCAATGACTTCACGGCTGCGCCAGCCTCCGTATTTTTTCACCAAGTTGAGCGGCATTTCATAGTGGGAAATCGTCACGACCGGTTCCATGCCGTGTTTTAGCATTTCATCGAATAAGTCGTCATAGAATTTCAAACCTGCTTCATTTGGTTCCGCATCGTCACCATTCGGAAAAATCCGTGTCCATGCGATACTTGTCCGGAAGCATTTGAAACCAAGCTCCCCAAATAATGCGAGATCCTCTTTGTAGCGATGATAAAAATCGATTCCATCATGATAAAGATTGAGTTTAGCAGGATCCTCAGACGGCGGATACATAATGCCGTCCGGTGACACGTCAGCTGTGGACAAACCCTTGCCATCCTCCTGATAAGCTCCTTCCAGCTGGTTCGCCGCAACGGCACCGCCCCATAGGAATCCGTTTGGAAACTCTTTTTTTACTTCTGCCATGTCCCTGTTCCTCCTGTCTTTTCATGTTCCGTCAAATAATGATAAAGTGCTCCGTATAGATTGGCATCGCTTCGATAATGGCAGCAGACGATTGCCGGCGCTGCCGCATGAAACGGATTTACTAGCTTGATCTTGGCTACTGCCTGCTGGATTCGTTCCACTACGATCGGCTGGGCACTGATACCGCCGCCGATGGCAAATACTTCTGGATCAAGGATATACTGCAGATTCAAGATCTGTGCGGCAATATCGAAACAAAAAGCATCAAAAATTGCGTTGGCTGCTTCATCACCAGCATGGATAAAAGCAAACGCCTTTTTCCCATCCGACAAATCGGCAACTTCTTTTTCTTTATTGATTTTTTTGATCATCTCGACTGCAGAACCAGTCGATCCGAAATAGGTAGCTTTCTTTGATTGTGTATCGACCGCTGGCATGATATAACTCATTTCACCAGCCAGCAGATTCTGTCCATGCCGCAGCTTGCCATCCATGATGATACCGCCGCCAACTCCACTGCCAAGTACGAGGACAATGGCATCACGCTTGTCTTTCAGACTGCCAAGCCACAGCTCCGCAAGCGCTGCGCAGCGAGCATCGTTTTCAACCGCAATCGTTACATCATAGCGTGCTTTCAGTTTTTCTTTCAAATTCACGCCATGCTGGAACGGAAAAGATCCACCATTATAGATGACGCCAGTTTCTATGTCGACAGCACCAGGCGTGCTGACAGCAATTCCTCGTACTTCCTCGCTGAACATGTCGTCTATGCTGGCAAACAATATGTCATCGAAAGCAGCAATATTTTTGCGGGAAGCCGGTCGGCTATCCTTCTTGATGATTTTGCCGCCCCTGTCCATCAATGCGGTCTTGACCAAAGTTCCACCGATATCGACTACCAGATACATAGCCTGCACCCCCTCCAGTTGTCCTATTACAAAACACCTGCATACTTATGGTATAATGACAACGATTACATTTCTGGTATTGATTTCGTTTTTTTGGTAGTTACTTTTCATTTTTTTGTAATGGAGGTTCCTTATGCCGAACGAATGTTCCACCGTCATCCGTCTGCTCCGTCAGACATTCCCCATCCCTGTCTCTTATCAGACAGAAACTGCGCTCTCAAACGATCCATATTTAATAGAAGGAGCGGCAGGCTATTCCTTTCTGATTCCATATGACGATGACGATACCGGCAAATCCGGTGTTTTGCAGCTAGGCCCCGCTCCTGTCACGGAGATAACGAAGGATAATCTGATCGATATCGGCTCTGTTGCCTATTACATGCTGTACCAGCGGGAGCTGGATGCAACTTCAATGGACATGCCTTCCTTCGAGCAGCCCCTGATCCAAGCAGCCGAAAACAGACAGAATATCCTATTTCATCATCATCCTTTCTTAGAAGAAAAACTTTTCGACTGTATCCGCGCCGGCAAGCCCGATCTTGTCAAAGAACAGCTGCAAAGCTTTCCGGATGAATTAAGTGGGACACTGGCGAAAAAAGACGCATTACGCAGCCGGAAAAATCTGGCCATAACAGCCGTTACATTAGCCACCCGTGCCGCCATTGATGCCGGACTTGCACCAGAACTTGCCTTTACGATGAGTGATGTGTATATCCAGCAAATCGAAGAAAAGACGCAAACTGCAGCACTTGTTCGTCTTCAAACAGAAGCATTGTGCACCTTCGCTGAAAAAGTAAGCGATATCAAAGCGGGCACGTATTCCCGCAAAATCGCCCATTGCATGCATTATATTTATCAGCAGCTATACGAAGACATGACACTAAAACAGCTGGCGGATATGCTGAAAATGAATCCGTCTTACCTTTCCACCCGTTTCAAACAGGAAGTCGGCATGCCGATCCGAACCTATATCCAACAGCTGCGCATCGAGGAAGCCAAGCTCTTGCTGCGGCTGACGGATCAATCACTATTGCATATCGGTACGTTGCTTCACTTCCATGATCAAAGCTACTTCACAAAAGTGTTCAAAAAACATACCGGACTCACGCCTCGCCAATTCCGGGAGAAAACATAAAAAAACCGACAGCAGATGCTGTCGGTCTCAGACAAATTATTTAGCTGGCTGATTTGATTTCTTCGCACGGATGACAGAAGGCCTTCCGATAGAATGATAATCGATATTCGCTGTTTCTACATAGCTGAGTGGGTAGCAGTTACGGCCATCGATGACGATTGGCTGTTTCATTTGTTTCTCAAAGACAGTCAATGGCAGGTCTTTGAACTCATCCCACTCGGTCACGATGATTGCGACGTCTGCATCTTGTAGTGCTTCTTCTGTGTTCGCAGCATAATGCACAGTCTCCGGAAGCAGACGCTTCGCATTTTCGATGGCGATTGGATCGTATGCGGAGATGTTCGCACCAAGTTCCGTCAATTTCTGTGCAAGGACGATGCTGGCGGATTCGCGCATATCATCGGTGTTCGGCTTGAACGCAAGGCCAAGCATGGCAACCTTCTTGCCTGCCAGTCCGCCGCGAACGACCATCTGCGCGATATCAACCGGAATTTGCTGCTGCTTGTTATTCACATTGATGACGGATTCCAGCAAGTCGAATGTATGATTCACGTCGCCGGCAATCTGAACGAGCGCTTTTGTATCTTTCGGGAAACAAGAGCCGCCATAGCCGATACCGGCATTCAGGAATTTGTCGCCGATCCGTTTGTCCATTCCCATTCCCTTGGCAACATCCTCAATATTGGCACCAAGCTTGCCGCAAATCGTACCAATTTCGTTGATGAAGCTGATTTTCGCTGCCAGGAAAGCATTGGAAGCATATTTGATCATTTCGGCACTCTCGATATCCGTGCGGAATACCGGCACGCCAAACGGCTTATTGATTGCTTCGATTAAATCTGCCGCAGCTTCGGTTTCCGCTCCGATCACGATACGGTCACCATGATATGTATCGTAAACAGCCGAGCCTTCCCGCAGGAATTCGGGATTGGAAACAACCTCGATCTGCACATCCCGATCAAGCGCATCAGTAATCCAATGCTTCACGAGCTTGTTCGTACCGACCGGCACCGTACTCTTTGTCACGACAACGGCTCCTCGGTCAGACACATTGGCAGCGATATCCTTCGCCACTTGCTGCACAAAATCCAAATTGGCAGAACCGTCCGCTCTTTCCGGTGTACCCACTGCAATATAGATGGCATCTGCATCTTTGAATGCCATGCTGTGTTCGGTAGTGAAATGAAGTCTGTCTGCATACATGTTTTTATGAATCAAATCTTCTAATCCTGGCTCATAAATGGGGGATATTCCTTGGTTTAGTTTATCTATTTTATTCGGATCGACATCCAAACAATATACTTGATGTCCAATATCAGAAAGCGCCACTCCTGTAACCAGTCCAACATAACCTGTTCCGATTACTGCGATTTTCTTCTTCATTGAAGTCACATCCTATTTGAATAATAAAGTATGCTTGTAAGGAGCATTCTAGCACCGAATTAACAATAAAAACGCATATTTACATAAGCTTTAGACTTTCTTCGTAAACTATAAATTTCCTTTACATAAAACGAAGTACCCCTCCCTATAGGAAAGATACTCCGGAAATTTCACTTATTTCGGCATTCCAAAATGAACGGCTGTTCCTTTAGCTTCTTTTTCACTTCACGTCCCCAATTCTTGACGGCGTCTTCTGTCGTATTTTCGATATGAGCAATCTCTTTGATCGTCAATTCGTGTTTTATTCTCCAGTACACCCATTTATATTGCTTATCTGTCAGGATATGCTTGATTTTATCCCAAAATTCCTGTTTCTCCATCAGATCTTCTTCTTCCTGGATAACAGCAAGGGTGTGGGCTTCATTGATGATGAGGTCAACTTTTTCTTGTTCGCGGATGATTTTTCTGAGGTGGTCGATCAAGCGGAAGCGGATCATTCTGCTGACATAGGCATTAAAATCGCCCTTGGTTTCATCATACCCATTGCAGGCGAGGAACAATGCCATAATGCCTTCCTGGAGAAACTCGTCATGCGGATCCCGAATCCGCATTCGATGGATATGGTAATGAATCATGTTCTTATACTGATCAAGAATCAACTGAAAATCGGTACTTCGAATGTCTTTCAATCTTATCCACTCCTTTTGATTTTTAGGCAGAACAGCTTACGAACATCGACCCTCCTTGTCAAATTTTAGGACTTTTTATTCACCCCATGCCATTCTGTCTTATAATCGTAAGTTTTGCAAGAAAAGGGTGTATTTACCATAATCGACATCTTGAAGTCAAAAGTCCCCTTTTTTACAGAAGCTTAACTGCAAAATCTGTCGCAAAAATAGGAAACACAAAGAAAACACGCATTTTCCATTAAGAAATACGTGTTTTCGAAGATGCATTAATATTTTGTAAAATAAAAAGATGGACTACCCTTCCCCGCTTCTGAATAGGCTGTACAAGCCAGTCAAAAGGAGGCCAAGCATGGGAAATATCCTGCACTATATTTTATTGGGAGTCAGTTTATCCGCTCCAGTCGGACCAGTGAATGCTGCCCAAATGGAAAAAGGAATCCGGGGTGGATTCCTGCAAAGTTTATCGGTCGGGTTCGGCGCCATGCTGGCGGATATCCTATATATGCTGCTTGTGTATCTTGGGTTTTATCATGTCATCATGATTCCTCTCGTCCAGTCTTTCCTTTACTTTTTCGGCAGCTTCGTCTTCCTTTATCTTGGTATGGAAAGCGTTCTGAAGACGAAGACGTTGACACGTGCCAGCATGACGACAGTCGCACCGCTGCAAGGTCTTCGCTACGGATTTTTTCTTGCGCTCGTCAATCCGATCAGCATCATGTTCTGGGTCGGTGTCTATGGCTCGGTACTTGCCAAAATCGTCGAGCAAGGCGAGGCTGATCATCTTCTCCTTTACACAACAAGCATCTTTGTCGGTGTCTTTTTATGGGATAACATCATTGCGCTTTTATCGAGCAGCCTGCGCCGTTTCCTGAATGACCGGCTATTGCGTCTCATTACACTTGTTTCCGGATTATCACTGCTCGGATTTGGTATTTATTTTGGTTATCTAGGTGTGCAGCGTATTTTCTGATTTCTTGCGCTTCACCCAGATACCAATCAGCAAGATGAGCACGGCAAAACCGCCACTTACATAAAGACCAGGACGCACTTCCGCTTCGACGGCGGTTCCGCTGATTCCCGCGAGCAGCAAGATACCTCCGATAATCGTGACAAGTTTATTACCCATCTTGAACTTTTCATTTTTCCAGGCAGAAGCCAAAATGAACAGCCAATTATACAATAGCAGCAGACCTGCGGCTGTCGTAATGTACTCATATATTTTCCCGGGCAATAAAAGTGCCGTAATGATACTGGCAAGGAGTCCGATAGCTGCCAGCAGCAAACTCGCCAACGGCAGATCCTTGAATTTCAGCTTCTTGGCAAAGAGCTGCGGCGCATCTTTATCCTTCGCCAACGTAACGAGCAAGTTGGTTACCGCGAACAGCGCTGCACATAAAGTGGAAAAGCCAGCGATGATGACGGCAGCATTGAACACATGCGGAAAGAAATCAAGCGGTGTCTGCTTCAGTGCTGTAACAAATGGGCTTTCATTCATTTTGAAATCGTGTGTTTTTACTAAGCTGATTGCCAACAGCAAGGAAACGACATAAAAAATGGCAAGTCCGATCAGCATGATTGTCCCCGCCTTGGCAGCGTCTTCTTTTTTCTTCAGCTGCATCGACATCAACCCGATGACCTCAATGCCCCCAAAAGCATAAAAGGCATAAATAAGGGAAGCCCATAAGCCTTTCCAGCCATCGTGAAGGAATGATTCCTCGAAGGGCTTGTAAGTCGATTCGGTCGAAATGACATTAAATATGACAAGCGCAGCCAACACAATGAACATCGTTATCGCAGCTGTCTTGACGACCGCAAATACATTCTCCATTTTATTGAACCCTTTCGCCCCCGTCAGGACCACGATAATCGCAAGCACTGCATAGATGGCTGCAAACACCCACAACGGCACCTTTTCGAACCAAAACTGGCTCAACAGGGAAATCGCCGTCAACTGACTACCCATGATCAATATATTGGAACACCAATATGTCCATCCGCAGCTTAAAGAAGCCCAACCGCCGAATGCTTTGCCTGCGTAATAGCAAAACGACCCTTCCTGCGGATCACTCGCTGTCATCTTCGCCAGTGATAGGAAAACAATCAGCGTGCCAATGGCAGCAGCAACGAAAGAAATGATGATGGATCCTCCGGTGAGATGGATGCCAATTACCGAACCAAGGAAATATCCCGTTCCGATTGTACAGCCGATACCAATTAGCGACAGCTGCCACCATTTCATATTACCCGTATTGGATGTCTTGCCCTGCCCTTTATTACCTGGATGCTTTTTCAACCCGTTCCCTCCTCGTCATGTTAGTATGAGGAGGAACGTTGGAATTATGTAAGGCAAGCATGGTATGATGATACTATTGACTACGCAAAAGGAGCTTCATCATGCCATCCAAAGGAAAAAAGACTTTCTTCTATACCATGCTCGTGCTGCTTGCAGTGATGATGGTTGGTACGATTTATATTGTATTTAATGGATACAGAGATATGCTTGGATTTTAAGAGCTGTTCCCTTGAAGGAACTGCTCTTTTTTTGGATCATTTTTCCCTTTATCTAGCAATATTTAAGCTGATCGTCGTACTTTTGTAAAGCTTTTGTAAATCCTTTCATTTTCACCTTTACACAACCTTAACAATTAGACATAATAGTCGTGTTTGCGACAGATAATAAACCTTAGGGGTGAAAAGCTTGGATATAAATATACAGGAATTGATCTTTTCCTTTATCGGGGGATTAGGTATTTTCCTATTTGGTATCAAGACGATGGGGGATGGCCTCCAAAAGTCGGCCGGAGATAAATTACGTGATATCCTGGATAAATTCACGACAAATCCATTGATGGGTGTCCTTGCCGGAATAATTGTCACTGTCCTGATCCAGAGCAGCTCTGGTACAACAGTCATCACCGTCAGCTTGGTAAGCGCCGGATTCATGACACTGCGCCAAGCAATCGGTGTCATCATGGGTGCCAATATCGGCACGACGGTCACTGCCTTTATCATTGGATTGGATGTTGGTGCCTATTCCCTGCCGATTCTAGCTGTTGGGGCATTGATGCTATTCTTCTTTAAAAACAAAAAAATCAATAACGTAGGTCAAATCTTCTTTGGCTTCGGTGCATTGTTCTATGGACTTGAGCTGATGAGCGGAGCGATGAAGCCGCTCCGCAGCCTGGATGCTTTCCATGATCTTACGGTGCAACTAAGCGATAGCCCAATTCTGGCTGCCGTAGCTGGTACGCTATTTACGGTCGTTGTTCAAAGCTCCAGTGCAACCATAGGGATTTTGCAAGGTCTATATACCGAAGGGCTTGTCGATCTGCAGGCAGCTCTGCCAATCCTATTCGGGGATAATATCGGAACGACAATCACAGCTGTACTTGCCTCCATCGGCGCATCCATTGCGGCGAGACGAGCTGCCGCAACCCATGTATTATTTAACCTGATAGGTACAGTAATCTTTTTGATATTGCTTCTCCCATATACCGCACTAGTCAGCTGGATGCAGGCAACATGGGATTTGAACCCAAGTATGACGATTGCATTCGCACATGGAACATTTAATATTACGAACACATTGATTCAGCTTCCATTCGTGGCTCTACTTGCCTGGATCGTAACCAAATTGATTCCGGGGCAGGATAAAATAGCAGATTTCAACGTCAAAACACTGGATCCGGTTATCATTCAGCAATCTCCTTCCGTGGCATTGGGGAATGCCAAACAAGAAGTTGTCCGCATGGGAGAAGTAGCTGTCCAAGGCTTGGAAGAAACTAGCCAATACTTGCAGACAAAGCAAAAGAAACATGCCGATACTGCTTACCAGCTCGAAGAAGCAATCAATAACTTCGACCGTAAAATCATGGAATATCTTGTCCAGATTTCAGCTGAATCACTTTCCGCTCAGGAATCGGAAGAACACAGCGCGTTGATCGATGCTGTCAGTGATATCGAACGAATCGGAGACCATTTCGAAAACATCATCGAGCTCATCGAGTATCAGCAAACGAACAAAGTCAAAATCTCCAGCTCTGCCATGGAAGATCTGACAAACATGTTCCTGCTTACAACTGATACAGTCAGGGACGCCATGCTTGCTTTGCAAAACAATGACAAAGACCAAGCAAAAGTCGTCGTCGATCAGGAAACCAAAATCGACATGCTTGAGCGCAAACTCCGCAAGCAGCATATCCAACGCTTGACGGAAGGCTCCTGCAGCGGTCAGTCCGGTATCGTCTTTATCGACATCATCAGCAACCTGGAGCGTATCGGGGATCATGCCGTGAACATCGCGGAAGCTGTACTTGGGGAATCAAAGCATATGCATGTATTAAATTAACTAATAAGAGCTCCTGGCTGTTTTGCCAGGAGCTCTGTTCATTCTCAAAAGTATATACAACCTTAGTATTCAAAGGTACTTTTTTATATTCCAATCCACTACCAAGAGCAGTTTTTACATCTTATCTTCCCACAACTCATTACAATCCAATAAATATACCCAACTGCAGAGTAAAACTAAGTTATATCGATTTTCTCTTCTAGTTAATTGTTGTATCCACGCCGCCTTAAGAATGTATGTGGTTAATTTATTCTTCGTGGTCCTGTTCAAATTTTATGCTAAACGAGGACTTCTTATATATTTCTTTCATAACTACTGAATACCACTGAAACTTAGATCATACCACGAAAGAAACCTCTTCTTTTTTTAACTCCTTAAAAGAAGAGGTCTATATTACTGATTCAAGAAAGTTTGTGCTTCTTGGGCATTTTGTTCCAACCCGCCTACGTTGAATTCCAATACTGCCCCAACATCATATCGGGCATCATGATAAGTCTCATCCATCGGAATTCGCATCGTTTCTATATCCTCGGTCTTACCTCGCAGGACATCTGTACCCATTGATAATAGTAACCCGGTCCGGACATTTGTGCTGACATATCCATTCGCAATTCCAATCATTTTCGGCAGCTTTGCAACAGTCATCACACTGCCCACTTCTTCTTTCAGCTTACCAAGGACTTCCTGCTGACGTTGAACACGGCCATAGTCACCATTTGCGTCGTGGCGGAATCGACTATAAGCCAACAACTCTTTGCCGTGAAGTTTTTGCGTACCCTCCGTCAGCTGCACTCCTAAGGCTTTTTGATCCGTTGTCATTTCAGGGATTACGGTAACTTCAATACCATCGGGTGCCACTGCATCGACGAGCTTCTCGAAGCCTTTAAAATCAATCTCAGCATAGTAGTTGATATTGATACCGAAGTTTTCGGTGATTGTTTTCCGCATCAGTTCCGGTCCGCCGATTGAATAGGCAGCATTGATTTTATTATAGCCATATCCCGGAATATTCACATACGTGTCACGCATGATCGATACCAGCTTTGGCTGATTCGTATCCGAGCTGTAGTTGGCAATCATGATTGTGTCTGCTCGCCCGCTATCTTCCCCCCGGGAATCACTGCCGAGGACGAGCACATTCACATTATCAACATTCTCATCCGAGCCATTGAATTCCACATCATCACTAAGATTGTTATCTGCATTCGCAGCAAGCGAAGCAGAAATATATTCATACGCAGCATAACCTCCAATTGCTAAGAAAGCGATCAGGAATACCATTATAAACACTCTGAATTTGCGAACTTTCTTTTTCTTACGCGTTTGACGTTGTAAAGTCACGTTGATCCGCCTTTCTAAAAAATACCTACTAAAGATAATAGCATGAAATGCCCAGATGGAATATAGTTTTTATATTTTTTGCAAGGAATATCCAGTATAAATAATCCATTTCCTTAAACGGGCTGTTACTATTCGTTCCAGCTCAAAACAGAACACCCATCTAGTTAATATATCTCAATAAATATCTGTATAGTTTTTGTCTATTTTTGGCATTCTTATTAATATATTCTTATACTTTTAGTAGAGTATAGCAATCGCTGTGCGGAAACCGTTCCCTGTTTCTGCACATATGATATATGTAGCTAGACGTTTACCAGTATCAAATCCATTAAATCTCGTTCCTCAAGTAATTCGTTGGATACTAAAGTCTCCTGTCCAGGAAGAACCTGTAACTGAATCCCTTCTTCTTGCAGCGCCTCAACTAGCATAGATGTTCTGACGGGGAATTATAAGTGATCTTATCCCCAATCGTATCTATCCCCTCAAATACAGCCTCCTCCGTGATCTTCAAACTTTCCCCCAACGTACTCGGACCATCATCCAGACCATGCAAGATATGGAAGTGAACATCTAAGCAAAAGGAATCCCCCATTCCAGTACTGTCCTTACTGAAATGATAGCATGAGACATAGAGGAAAATGTCTCATGCTTGTCTCATATTCAGATAAACAAAAAGGATGCCTCCATTTGAGACATCCTAATTTATTTTTATTCACCTAGCATATCGTGAACTTTATCTCTTTCCTCTTGACCAATTTCATAGTAATAAACACCATCAATTGTAGTGCCCGTCCCTTGCATTTGGTAATTCTCAGTATTCTTTCTTACGTTGCGGTAGTTTTGGAATAAATCTGTCATAGTACTGAAATCAATGTTTGTCTGTACGTTATTACCTAGAACATCTAGCAAGTCATCAATCTTATTCACTGATTTGATACTAGCGCCTTTATCTATAACTGCTTGAATCACTTGGCGCTGACGTGCATTACGACCAAAGTCACCGTTAGGATCTTCTTTTCTCATACGAACATAAGCCATGGCTTTTTTACCATCCATAGAAGTTTCGCCTTGTGTGAAGCTATACCCATTTTGTGTGAATTCGAGTTGACTATTAACTGTAATACCACCTACAGCATCCACTAAATCGGAAAGCCCCTCCATATTCATCTCTACAAAGTAATCAAGATCGATATCTAAGAAGTTCTCAACAGTATTGATTGACATATCCACCCCGCCCCGGGCGTAAGCATGGTTAATCTTCTCCGTTGTTCCATTTCCCACAATTTCTGCACGTGTATCTCGAGGAATACTGACAATCTTCATAGAATCATTATCGGGATCCAAAGACATTACCATTAAAGCATCCGAACGCCCAGCGTCGCCTTCACGTTCATCTACACCCAAAAGAAGAACGTTTAACTTTTCGTTGTTCTCCACTTTTTTCTGTACTTCTTTCTGATCAATAGCATTTGTTGACTTTTGAATATTACTTACTGTACTTCGAGCATTATTAATTGTAAGGAAAGCAAAAACACCGACCACTAAGATTAAAATTACTATAAGAGACAATAGAACTCTTAACCAAATACGCTTTTTTTTATTTTTACCTTTTCTAGATGGCAATGATTACACCTCGTATCCCCTAACCATAGTGGCTAATTTATTTTCTCTGCTTTTTTAATATAGTAGGAAACATACCAATCTGCAAATTTTTGTAAGCCCTCTTTTAGTGATGTTTCTGGTTTAAAACCTATTGCTTTATGAAGCTTGTCAGTAGAAGCATATGTTGCAGGTACATCACCTTTTTTGAAAGGCTCAAACTCTTTAATAAATTCAATTTTTTCCCCTAAAGAATTGGATAAACATTCTTCAAGGGTTTGAATAAATTCCATTAATCTAACAGGCTGGTTATTACCTATATTATATACATTGTAAAGTTTCTCTTTGTCATAGTGATGAAGTAATCCAACGATGCCCTTCACTATATCGTCGATATAGGTAAAATCTCTGTACAAATCATTCTCAAAATCTCCATTATTGAAAATCTTGATTGGTTCTTTTGCAAAGAACTTATCAGTAAAACCAAAGTAAGCCATATCTGGTCTACCCATCGGTCCATAAACAGTAAAGAAGCGTAAACCTGTTGTTGGAATATTATATAGATGACTGTAAGTATGAGCCATCAATTCATTGGATTTCTTCGTAGCTGCATAAAGTGATACAGGATTATCTACCACATCTGATTCTTCAAACGGAACTTTTTCATTTGCTCCATAAACTGAACTAGAGGAAGCATAAATTAAATGCTCAACTGGATAATGTCGGCAAGCTTCCAAAATATTGTGGAAGCCAATCATATTACTTTGTAGATAAGCGTCTGGATTTTCTATTGAGTAACGAACACCAGCTTGAGCTGCTAAGTTCACCACTATATTTGGGCGATGAGTATCAAATAAAATCATAATACCCTCTTTATCGGAAAGATCAACTTTGTATAAAGAAAAGTTATTATAATTTGATAGATTGTTTAAACGAGTGTATTTTAGGTTAATATCATAATAATCATTAAGATTATCTACACCGACAACATTACACCCTTGATCTAACAGTTTTTTTGAAAGATAATAGCCTACAAAACCTGCCGCACCTGTTATGAGATATACTTTCTTATCCATTTTAAATATCTACCTTTCTCTAAACATATTTATATCACCTTACAATTTGACGTTAAAACGACTTCTAGTTTTATCAATAATTCTTAAGATAGAATATCCTAAAATTAGAACTATCCAAAATTCTATTCTGTAAAATATACTCTCAGTTAAGCCAATAATTAGGTACAAGAAAATAGTAACCGAGATTAAACTTGCTTCAAAACTTAATCTATATTCGTCCAATCTCCTCCCAATAAGTAACAATATATATATAAAAACAAGCACTCCAAGTACTCCTGATTCTAAGGAAATTTCCAACAAACCATTATGTGCTTGATCTACTCCTAAAGAACTTACCTTTGTTAAAATAATGTTATTATCTCTACCATAACCGATTAGCCAAGAATTTTTAACTGCATCTATTGTTACATCCCATATAAAGGTTCGATCACTAAAAGTAAGACTTTTATGAAGTACATTTACTATAAAGTTTTTAAAAAGAATTTCTTGAAGTCTAAAAATAACAATCGTTAAGAATGTACTAATATATATTAAAAAAAGCACGATAAAAGTCGGTTTTATTTTTTTATGTAACAATATATATAGTATTAGCAAAAATACTATTACTGTACCAGTTCCACTGCCTGCAAGATATGTTGACAGCAATCCCAGAGCTATAATAATTTTGGGGATTATATTCTTTTTTCCATTAAATAAGAAATACAGATATGATACACATACACTTAGTGTAACTGTTATAATTACTTGGTTTTTTCCTCCTAAAAGATATATCTCCTGTCCCGTGACAGGATTTATGTTAGGGAACATTACTGTCAACAAATTTGAGATTACTATAAAACCACATAAATAATATAATCCTTTTAATGCCTCTTTAATTTCCTCAAGACAATATAAGAGATAAATACAAACACTTATTAAGATTGTTGCATGAAAAGTAATACTTACTGACAAAGTACCATTTAAATATGATGATATTATGACTAGTAATAACAAAATACTTACCACAATCGAAAATTTATGTACTTGTAACTTTGTTAATGTAATGAGTATTGCAACAATAATTACTAAAGATGACCAAATAATATTTATTAGCTCAAATTCAAGTGTTTGCAAGTAATATATGCTGAAATGAGGAAACAAAATAAGAAACATAATCCACTTATTTCGAAGAAAAATCAAACTATCACCTACATTAATATATTTGAAGAATCACTTTCTTTTTTCAGCTATTCCATATGCTATTCTGGAATTAAAAATTGAAATAAGTATAAAAAAGAATTGTTTTTTATTTAGACTAGTATATAATCTATTCTTAAATAAATATATGGCTAATTCCTTTATTTTATCGGCACTTAAAGCATAAATTAAAAGGGTATTAATAATACTTTCTAACATACGTGGTGCATATCCTTTCAATTCCAAAGAATATCTACTCAATATTCTTATATTGCTATCGTAGGTATTTACAGCCTGCTGATAAGGAATTGCAGAAATACTAACTCTAGTTAATTGTTGCTCAGCATCAGAATTAATTTTAGCTACAATTTCATCTTTGTAAAATAGATCTGTACCATCAAATAATTTTAAGTGAAATTCTTTTTCTGGCACTCTCTCCTCATTCCACTTGAATTGTTGAAAGATGTCATTATGAATTACTTGTAGATAGTCTGTCCCTCTTAAATCATTAATCCATCTTAAATAATTCACAAAATTAACAACCTCCGAAAAAGGTGCATGAGCCGGTATTTTCTTTTCATCCTTAAGATAAGGGAAACCTAACTTTTTGATATTTGGGTTATGCCTCTCTACCTGATCTATAGTAGTCAAAATTGTGTGTAACTTTCCGGTTAGTAATTCATCGTCACTATCCAAAAAGAGTAGCCACTCTCCTTCCGAGGATTTAACCCCAAAGTTTCTAGCATGTCCCACTCCTTTATTTTTATCAATTTCCAAAATCTTGTAATTAACCCTTTTATTCAAAAAAAAGGATTTTACTACATCAACAGATTTATCTATCGAGCAGTCGTCTACTATCACTATCTCGACTGAATCTAAATTTTGATTAAGACAGCTTTCTAAACATCTTTCAATTTCTCTCTCCCTATTATAGACAGGAATAATAATAGACATTTTATATTTTTTAAGCAACGTCATTTTTCCTCCATGTGTTTTTTATATAATATATGAGATATAATGCTGTACTTACTAACCATGATATAAGATTTGCGTAGCTTAAGCCTACAGCACCGTTATTTGCATTCAAGTAAGTAAAGGATATCAATACTATTGCCCATACAAAGTTTATAAATAATTGAATCCACATGTTCCCGTCCACAAAGACTCGTTGGTAAAAGGTAGTTGCTAATATTTGAAACAAACAAGAGAGTTGGTAAACGTGAATTACTGCTCCGATATCTCTATAATCATTTCCAAGTATATTTATGTAAGTTGGCGTCAATATGAATATTATCGTCATCACTATAACAGAACTAATGATTATTGTTATTAGATTAAATATAAACATCTTCTTTTCATTTTTTCTATCAACAGAACTTAACATCGGAGAAAATACTTGATTAATTACTTTAGGTAAGAAAAGAGTTATTGTGCCTAAGGTTGCTGCCGCAGAAAAATAGCCCAGCTCTTGGAAACCAATATTTTCCTTGACTACAATGACGTTCGAAATCCATATTGCGAAGCTACCAATCATTGAAGATATTGCTGCTGGCAAAGCAAACTTAACAAATACAGGGAAATGTGCCTTCCACGCTCTTCTGTTAATCTCTAACTCTGATACTAAAAGATATTTCCTCAACGAAAAAGATGTTAAGAGCCATCGAATAAAAGCTAATAAGCTCAAAGAGAGAAGAGCACCTTCAAGATCAAAATAAGTTAAAAGTAGAGGTGTTGCAATTATTGTTAATATACCTACTACTAAGTTAATCTTGCCAATAACGTTAAATTTCTCTAAACCTATTAATGTACCATTTTGAAAACCATTCAGTATAAAGAAAAATATGTGCAATACAGCAAAAAGAAGTAAGTAAGAAAAGTTTCCCATGTTTAGAGCATATCTATCAATAATTTCTGATGAAAGTAATATTACTATTGTTATAGTGAATGCTGAAACAATTGCTACATTTGCACACAAACCTAGTACACCACTAGCTATGTTCTTATCTGTATTCTTATACTTAGAAACATATTTTGTAGCAGTTATACCTAAACCCATTCCAGCTACCCCACTTACAGTCACTAATGTATTATAAATTAAGCTGTACTTCCCATACTCATCTGAACCTAACCACCTAGCAACTATTATCGTCGATATAAAGGTCGATCCCTGTGCCAAAACGGCCGCCAATAAGTTCCAAGAAATATTATTAAATAACTTTTGAGTTAAACTACTCTTCAAAGAAATCCCTCACATGTTTTATATAGCTAAAATAAAAAACCTCTTTAACGTCTATATCTGCCAGAATAAAATTCTTGTAAATAATTTGATACTTCCTTTATTCCATAACCCTTCTGGTCAATTTGCTTAATAAAACTTTGTCTATTTTTATGAGAATTAATAATCTCTTTCGCCCAGATATATGGACCTTTTTCTAATTCTATGAAATTCACATTTTTAGTTACGTTTACTTCTTCAGGAACTCTATGCTTTGATGCATAAGATACTAACCCTGAGGCTTGAGCTTCCAACAATACAATTCCTAGTCCTTCATTCAGCGAAGGAAATACAAAAACATCCATTGCTTGATAAAAATCTTTCACGTTATTAGTTGGACTTAAGAACAATACCTTATCCTCGATATTCAGTTCTGCTGCCTCTTTTTGTATTTCTTTTTTTTCCTTCCCCTCACCTATTAGTATTAAGACGCTAGAAGGTTTTTGCTTAGTTATTTCACTAAAAATTTTAATTAAGAAACTATGGTTTTTAACTTTATTAAATCTTCCAATATGACCTATAACAAATTTTCCATTTAATCCAAATTTCCTTCTGACATATTCTCTCACCTTTTTATCATAAGCGAACGCTGCTGTATCAATTCCATTTTTAATTATATCAATTTGTTCTTCCACTTCGCCAAATGTCCATTTAGCACTTAATTTAGAACAAGCAAACCGATTTGTTACAACTCTTTTTATGTATTTTCTATTTAACTTATGAAGATATTTATTTAGTTTATTTCCTCCTTGAGTTGTACTATGACCATGAACTATTCTTACAGGTACACCAAATCTTTTTGAAACAATTAAAGGTGTTATATACGTAAGTGAGCTTACATGCTGATGTACTATTAAGTATTCCTTGTGCTCGTGGAAGAATTTTTTTAAGGCTTGGTAATTAGTAAAAATACCTTTATTTCTCGGAGGAACTCTATAAATTTTTCCACCCAATTCTGTGATTTCCTTATCATATGCACATTCTCGCTCTGTATGTACTAAGAAATCAAACTGTATAGCATTCCGATCTATATTTCGATAAACATTCATAATAAATGTTTCTATGCCGCCTCTATCCATCGACGATACTACATGTAATATCCTAATCATTTATCTCATCTTTCTTTTTCCTAATAGAACTATAATTTTTAAAATCTTTAAAAAAGTCGTTCCTTCTTTTTCCTAATACATCAAATTGATATTTCTTTGATTCTAGAAAATTTCTTTTAGATTGTTCTTTTAGTACTTTTTTATCGTTTAATTTTAGAAGAATGTCTAAAATCTCATCAAAATTATAAGAAGTGTTCCTAAATATAAATTCTTTATCTAACAACTCCGGAATTCCAGCAGTATTAGCTCCAAAGGCTGGAAGTGCCATACTCATTGCCTCAACCAAC
Source organism: Terribacillus halophilus (assembly GCF_900101385.1). GTDB lineage: Bacteria > Bacillota > Bacilli > Bacillales > Amphibacillaceae > Terribacillus > Terribacillus halophilus. Next base: position 327,075 of record NZ_FMZB01000001.1, on the reverse strand, counting down.
GCCCTTGGAAGACCCTCTTGACGACTTGGCTGTATGTATATATCAACATCTTGCAACCATTCGAATACTTTATTATGCTTCAGTGGTCCAATAAACTTCACTTGATTTCTTACATTATATTTCTCTGCTATTGTTTTCAAATAAGAATTATCTCCAGCTCCAACCAATTGATATTCATAATTTGTTATACCTTTTTCTTTTAATTTACTTAAGGCTTTTATTATATATTGTTGTCCTTTGGACTTTACATTGAGAGCTGCGGTAGTTCCCAATACTATTTTCCCATCACTAGTTTCTATTCTTTTTAGTCTCTCTTTTTGTGTTTCTTGATGAATTAAGTTTAAATTAACATTTGAACAATTGGTAGAAATCCCCTCTGTGGGATAACGTCTCTGTAAAAACTCACTTGTAACATATAATACATAAGGGGCCTTTTTTACATTTTTTTTCATCCTACTATACGAAAAAGGGGCAATTACTTTTCCTAAATTACTATGATTCCAAAGCGAGTCCCATGGACATGCAACAACTTCTAAGAGATATGGTACATCTTGTTTTATTGCCTCTTTTACAGCCAAGTTCCCAATGGAACTTGGAAGTCTAGCTATTAAAGAATCAGCACTTAGAACCTCTTTACGTATAACTTCTTTCGCACTAATTATTTGATTAAGGTTTTTCCAATTTTTAAAATTTGGAACTTCAACAAACCTTACCCCTGGAGTTGAAGCAAGAGTAAGATTATCTTGATAGACATCTATTTCTTTTTGTCTACTGAGTATGACTACTTCTTTAAAAACGTTTGTATACCTTTGTAAAACATCACTAGACAAACCACCGGTACTATAATATCTTTCTTCATGTTTATAAAATATATGGTCGTGTGCAAAAACCAATCTCATTCAACTATTCCTCTCCTTTAATACCTTAGCAGGAACACCTCCAACTATGGCATTACTACGAACCTCTTTCTTCACAACCGCACCGGCGGCAATAATGCTTCCAGTTTTCACAGTACACCCAGCCAAAATTCTTGCGCCTGCGCCGATCCAAACATTATCTTCAATGGACGTTTTTTTGTAAATATAACCTTGGTCTTTTATATTTATATTCAAATTTGTATACTTATGTTCCTCCGATAGAATTGTTGTATTGTGAGCAATTGAAACATTACTTCCAATAAATATACTTCCGGATGCATCAATATATGATAATGGATGAATGCTAACATTATCCCCTATAGTTAATTCACCCACATTTAGCAAATAAACATTTGAGAAAATCGCAACATTTTCACCACATTTTTTTGCGCAATTCTTCAAGCAAATATATCTTATAAACACTGCTAAATAATTATCGTGGCCACGGATAACTTTAAGGACTCGTAGGTAAAAGCTTTTCGGTAAAATTCTTGAGAATGCTAGAATCATATCAATAATTCTTTTGTACTTAACAAAAATTTCTCTTTTCCTTTTCATTAGTTAACACCCAACACTTGAGCTATTTCATGAGAATAAGAATTAACTACAATATCTCGATTGAACTCTTTCTCTACCTTAATTCTACCCTGAATTCCCATTTGTTTCTTTTTTTGATAATTAAGGCTAATAAAATTCTCTATTTTATTTATTAAATCATTATGGTCTTGTTCCTTTACAATAAAGCCATTGAGGTTATCATCAACTATTTCCTTACAGCCTGTTCTATTAGTTGTAATGATTGGTCTTCCAGATGCAGCACTTTCTAACAGTACATTGGACATTCCCTCAGGATAAAAGGTAGGGTGTACTGTACAGTGGGTTCTTTCTAGATATGGTAAAATATCATTCTGTTGTCCATGATATTGCACAATTCTATCTTTATGGAGTTCTCTCAATTCAGACTCATAATCTTCTTCACAAAATCCAACAATGTGAAATTCTGTTTGCGGATATTTATTTTTAATATGTTTAGCAGCACTAATAAACTCTTCGATTCCTTTTTGTTTCATAATTCTAGATATATAAAGGAATTCAAGTTTATCATCTTTTGGATAAGGAAGGATGGGGAATTTTTCTAAATTAACCCCTGATCCCGGAATGACTATCGACTTTTTGTGTTTAATATCTTTATTTATGAAAAAATTTTTATTATCATGATTTTGAAAGAAAATACAATCTGCCTTTTTATAAGATAATCTGTACATGAAGACTAGTAATTTCTGAAGCATAGTCTCTTTTTCAACAGCTGAACCTAAACCAGTAACATTTGGAAAGAACGGAATACTTAACAATCTACTTACTAAACCTCCATAAATATTGGGTTTAATTGTATAGGTTAGAACAGCTAAAGGGTTAATCTTTTTTAAAATCTTATAGTATCCCCTAAGCAGTTTTATATCCCTAAATGGATTCATTCCCCTTCTATCTAAGGGAAGATTTATATATTCACATCCCATATCTTTTAAAAGTTCGACTTTCTCACCATACGGGAGTACAAGCGTTATTTTATAACCGTCAGAAATTAGACGCTCAATTATCTCCTTTCTGAAGTTATAAGTATATGAATGATGGTTTGATAAAATCACTATATCTTTCATTATTAATCCTCCGACAACTTAATTGAATCTTCAAAGTTGATAAATTCCTTGTTATCTATATTTTGAGCTGAAAGACTCTTTTCGTAAGTTAAATTTCCAAAGATTTTTCTAAAATAACTTACCCTCATAAACAAATTCATCTTATTTCCATTAACGCGTATTATTTTGGTTTTCTTTCCTCTGACTGCTCTTATCTTCTTAACTAATTCGCTAGTATTTACAAATTCATCATTTTGTGGGAAATATGTACCTGCACTATTAAAATCAATTAATTGCTTTATTACAATATTGAGATTCTCAATATAAATCATACTCCTCAAGTTATTTGTATCCAAAAAGACAAATAACTTATTAGCAATTTCCGATAATTTGCGATAGTTCCCTCCGCAATCTTTTCCATAAACCATCGGCGGTCGAAGTATGGCTACTCTAAACTTACTATCTTGTAAATATTTTATTGCATTTTCAGCTTCTAATTTAGATTGGCCATAATTTGTATTGGGTTTTGGCTTAGTTTTTTTTGTGATAAAACCACTGTTCATTCCATAAACACTCATTGAACTTAAAAAAATAAATTGTTTACACCCCTCCTTTTTAGCTTTTTCTGCTAGATTGATAGTAAGATCTTTGTTTATTTTAAAATATTCATTCTTACTTTTAGCATTTTCTTTTTTATGAGCTATTCCAACTGCATGTATGATTGTATCGTACCTTCCGAAATCAATACTTTTCCAATCGCCTGTTCTTAGACTAATAGGAGTTAACTCATAATCTTCATTAAAATTTTCACGGATATATTTAGTGAATTGGGTGGAAATGTAGCCGTTCGTACCTGTTATTAGTATCTTTTTCAAAATAATTTCCCCTTATTTTTCTCTCATACTAATTCTTTCACTCTAGGTACATTCTTTTTTTCTCTTTCAACAATCTCTCTTCCCACTGAGTGATATTCAATTGAAGAGTTTTTAACATCTTCTAAACTATAGATATTTCTTCCATCAAAGATGATTGGCGTCTTCATTTTAGTAACAAAAGTATCTATACTTGTTTCTTTGATTTCATTCCATTCAGTAAAAATAAAACACAAATTAGCTTCATTAAGTGCTTCTTCAATAGAATGTGTGTATGATATTTTTCCATTTCCATGGTATCCTGTAGGATATAACTTTGAGAAGTTATTAATACCAATTGGATCATATGCAACAATATCTGCTCCTTGTTCTAATAGCAAGGGAATATTTTCTAATGAAGGAGCTTCTCTCAAATCATCTGTACCTGGCTTAAAAGTTAAACCTAAGACAGCTACTTTTAATCCACTTAACGTAATCATTCTATTTTTAGCTTTTTTGAATAGTATCCCTTTTTGTCCTTCATTTACATCTATGGCAGCTTTAACAGTTTTTAGATCATAACCATTTTCTTTTGCTAGAAATTCTAATGCTTTAGTATCTTTAGGGAAACAAGATCCACCATATCCTATTCCAGCATTCAAAAATTTATCACCAATCCTAGGATCATAACTCATCCCCTTGGCGACATCTTGTATATTTGCTCCTACTAATTCACAAAGATTTGCTATATCATTCATATAAGAAATTTTCAAAGCCAAAAAATCATTTGAAGCATATTTTGTCATTTCTGCTGATCGCCTGTTAACTGATACAATAGGGATTTTGAAAGGTTTATAAATATCTTTAAGCATTTTCTCTGCCCATTTACTCTCTACTCCGATTATAATTCTATCTGCTGATAGGGTGTCTTTAACAGCAGAACCTTGAGAAAGAAATTCTGGGTTGGACGCTACCTCGATATGTACATCATTAACCTTAAAGTCTTCTATAAATTGTTCTACTTTATCATTTGTACCTACCGGTACAGTAGACTTTACAACAACTAAGCAATCTTTTACTACCGATTCAGCAATTTGTCTGGCTACCGTTGCAATGTGTGATAAGTTAGCTGAGCCGTCTGATTGTTCTGGTGTTCCCACCCCGATGAAAATCGCATCTGCTTTCTCGTATGCTAGTTGGTGATTTGTTGTGAAGTTTAAGTTACCTTTTTGATAGTTTCTCTCCATCAATTCTTCTAATCCAGTTTCGTAGATTGGAGATTTTCCCTTCTTCATAGATTCAATTTTTTCTTTATCTATATCTACACATGTAACATTATGTCCCATCTCTGCAAAACAAACTCCTGCTACTAGACCAACGTATCCTGTTCCTGCTACTGCTATGTTATACATATCTTTCTCCTTTAAATAATCAATTAATAAGAACTTGTCTTTTTTTCACCTTTAATTTTCTTCTCAATTTTACCTTCAACTACACCTTCCGCTTTTAAAACACTAGTAAAAGTTTTAATTAAACATTTTATATCAAGAATTAAACTACAATTTCTAGTATATTCACCATCTAATTTAGCTTTTGCATCAATTGGTAACTCATCCCTCCCATTTACTTGAGCCAAACCAGTTAAACCTGGAAAAATATCATTCGCTTTATATTTATCTCTTTCCGATATCAAATCATACTGATTCCATAGAGCAGGCCTAGGACCAACAAAGCTCATATCTCCTTTTACTATGTTGATTAGTTGTGGTAATTCATCCAGGCTTGTTTTTCTTAACAATCTTCCACTTCTTGTAATAAACGCATTAGGATCTTTTAATAAGTGAGTGGGCATATCGTTCGGTGTACAAGTTTTCATTGTCCTAAATTTCAATATATAAAATTTTTCTTTATTTTTACCTATTCTTTCTTGTTTAAATAATACCGGTCCCTTTGAATCAATTTTAATCACTATAGAGATTAGTAGGAAAAAAGGCCACGTTATTCCTAGCACAAATATCGATAAACAAAAATCAATAACCCTTTTATAAAAAAGATAATTCAATTCGAATCCTCCTTTAATTTGTGAGTGATACAGTTTCTGAACTTCTTTTATTGGCTATTTCCAAGACATATTCTCTAATTTTTTTATCATTTAGCAAGATATAATTATCAATTAAATAAGTAATCTTTGCAAAATCAATTTGTAAAGATCTACCAACCAGTATTTTAGGGAATATTGCTTCACCTATTATCTCATCTCTATCTAGAAGTTCCTCGTACATCTTTTCTCCTGGCCTCATCCCAGAATATTTTATACCTATCTCTTCTAAAGAATAGCCTGATAAATTTATTAAGTTCGTTGCTAAATCAACTATTTTAACAGGTTGACCCATGTCAAGTACAAATATTTCACCACCTTGGGCAAGTGTTCCGGCTTGTAGAACTAACCTTGACGCCTCTGGTATGGTCATAAAATATCTAGTCATTTCAGGATGAGTTACTGTTAATGGCCCACCAGCTTTTATTTGTTTCTTAAATAACGGTATGACACTACCACGGCTTCCAAGTACATTTCCGAAGCGTACTGCAACAAACTTTGTATTGCTACGCTTGTCTATATCCTGAATTATCATTTCTGCAATTCGTTTAGTCGACCCCATTACATTAGTCGGATTAACTGCCTTGTCTGTTGAAACAAGTACAAAAGTAGTAACTTGAGCTAAATCAGCTGCTTCCGCTACATTTTTTGTACCGATAATATTGTTCTTAACCGCTTCCTTTGGATTATACTCCATTAATGGAACATGCTTATGTGCAGCAGCATGGTAAACAACATCAGGTTGATAATCATCCATTACTTGCTGAATTCTCTCTCGATCCTGTACATCAGCTATGATAGGGATAATTTCAATATTTTTATCGATAGTATTTCTTAATTCCATATCGATTGTATAAATAGAGTTCTCTCCGTGACCAAGAAGTAACAGTCTCTTTGGTTTAAATTTAGACACTTGTCGGCAGATTTCTGATCCTATAGAACCACCAGCTCCAGTGACTAACACCGTTTTATTTGATAGTTTTTCAGAAATACTCTGCGTGTCTAATTCCACCGGATCACGTCCAAGCAAGTCTTCAACTTGTACATCCCTAAACTGCTGAACAGACACTTTTCCTGTAATGATATCTTCTAACATCGGGACAATCTTTGTTGTTGCATTAGTTTTGCTGCATTGTTGATAGATAGTTTGCATTCTGTGCTTGTTTAGTGATGGAATAGCCAAGATGATATGCTTGATTCTATATCTTTCTACTATTTCAGGAATATCATTTGTTGAACCAACTACTGGTGTTCCATATATATCAAGCTTATGTTTATTCAAATCATCATCTACGAATGCAACCGGCTGTAATTCATGGTCGTGATTTTTAAGTAAATGGCGGACTAACATCGTTCCAGCAGCACCTGCTCCGACTATCAATGTATTTTCTTTTACAATACTTGACTTAACTAACTTGTCTCTTGACAGCCTCCAGGAAAAACGGCTACCTCCTATCAGACAGATATGTAATAGCCATGTTAGAAACAATACACGAACATAGATATTCCCCAATACAACAGACTGCACAATGGCTGCAGAAATAATCGAAAAACTTACGACTTTAACAATAGCAATAACTTCACCTATACTCGCATAAGACCAAACCTTATGATACAGACGGTAAATAAAAGAAAAAATATGATGTGTTATAAGTAAGGTTATCGAACTGATTAATAGCATTTTAGATGTAAAGATACCGAAATAAGGGTTTAAAAAATAATATCCAACATAAACAGAAAATAATACAATAAGTGAATCCATGCCGACTAGCAAAGCTAGTCTTTTAGAATAACTCAAGAGATCGTCCCCTTTTTACTTTCTTCATTTTGAATTCTCTTATCTATGGCTTCATTTACAAGTTTTTTTATGAATAAGAGTTTATGAAGAGGCGCATCCTGCTTGATATAGCGCATTGTCTTTTTAATTGATTTAGGCAAAGTATCAAATTGATTGATAGGAAACCCACCTTTTCACATGTTTAACCGAAGATACCAAATAACTTTTTCTTTGTTTTTATACGTTCTGGAATTTCACCTACAATGTTTCTTCCTTCGATAAGATCAGCAGCGTTTTCTGTCATCTGATTGACAAATGCAGAGCCATACTCACTCTCCAGAAGATCATACGCTTCCCGTAAGACAAATGACCTAGTACTTATGTTGTGGGCATCAGACGCTACAAAGTGGCAAAGATTACTGTCAATCAGTTTGAAACTGAGTTCCTGTATCTTCTTGCCGAACTTACCTAAAATACTCGCTGCTGTTACTTGGGATAAGGTACCTCCTTTTACAATTTCATATAAGAGATTAGGATCTTCCAAAATGGCTTTATTTCGTTCAGGATGCACAATCACTGGTTTGTATCCTTGTCGTTGCACATCATAAAGCAATTGTTTTGTGAATTTTGGGAATGTTGCGGTCGGAAGTTCAATTAAGATGTAGGGTGTATGTTGGTTTATTGGCAAGATTTCTCTCTCTTCTAGTCCCTCAACCAACTCGCCAAAAATTCTTGTTTCCTGTCCTGGGAGAATGGTCAATGGAATGCTTGCCGCCGCTAATGCATCGTTTAGATTATGTACTTCTTTCATAATATCAGCGTAATGGTTATTAAACTGATTATTGCGGTGATGAGGAGTAGCTACAATTGTATCGATTCCTTCCGCTACTGCTGCTTTCGCCATTTCGAGGCTTTCGTTTAATGTTCTCGGCCCGTCATCAATCCCCGGCAATATGTGACAATGAATATCAATCATAGTTTTCACCCCATTTATTCACAAAAGAGCAATGTCTATGAGTTGCTGATCAACATTGCTCCCTTGTAAGTTTAGTTTCCGTAATAATAATAGGTATTTGAATGTTTCTGTGCTACGTCGTTCAGCACAACACCCAACAGCTTAGCTTTTGCAGGCTCAATCAGTTCCTTTGCCTTTAAAAGGGAATCGTACTCTGTTTGTTCGCTGCGTGCCACTATAATGGAGCCATCGCAAATATTAGCAAGAATTTGCGCATCTGTGACAGCTAATACAGGTGGTGTGTCTATGATAACCATGTCATAGACTTCTTCCGCTATTTCCAACAAGCGCTTCATCGCATTTGAGCCCAGGAGCTCAGAAGGATTTGGGGGAATTGGCCCACAAGTTAATAAATCAAGATTAGGTACATCTGTTTCCTGTGCTGCTTCTTCCAGTGTTTTCTCACCAATGAGTACAGTGCTTAATCCTACACGATTATCCATCTTGAACGTGTAATGCGTAGTTGGTTTCCTTAAGTCGGCATCAATCAATAGCACTTTTTTGCCTTGTTGTGCAAACACGATAGCCAAGTTAGCAGTAATAGACGATTTACCTTCTGATGGTCCCGAGGATGTAACTAGCATGCTTTGGATTTTTTCATCGACAGATGCAAATTCAACATTCGTCCGAATCGTCCTGAATTGCTCTGAAATAGGGGACTTTGGATTTTGCTTTGTAATGAGAGATCTTACATTGGTTTTAAACTGTTTTTTTCTTTTGGCCATTATAGTCTCTCCTTACATTTCTTCTCTGCGCTGTAGTTTGATATTGTTTATTGGTTACTAAGTCCTCTTCGCTCATATGACTGATAGACCCGATCACTGGAATACCGATTCTCTTCTCGATGTCATTTTCCGTTTTCACAGTGTTATCTAGATACTCTAGCAAGAATGCAAGACCAATCCCGACCATAGCACCTAAAACAATAGCAATAGCTGTATTCAATAGGATATTCGGACTCGCCGGAGACGGGTTGTCTTCTGTTTCCGCTAACGATAGCGGTTTAACGTTTTCCAAGTTCATCAATTCAGGTATTTCATTTTGGAATACATTCACTGTCGTATTCGCAAGCTCTGCGGCTTTTGCTTGATTGATGTCAGTTGCTGTAACAGTGATAATCTGTGTGTCTGCTTCTGACGTAACCTCTAACTTCTCTGCAATTTCAGTAGATGATAAAGACAAGTTCATCTCTTTTGCAACTTCATCCAAAATGACAGGGCTTGTCATAACGATCTTATATGTATTGATCAAGCTTATATTGGATTGAATTGCTGTATTTAACGCTGAAACATCGACATTCTCCTCCTGATTGACGACCACAGAAGCTTTTGCTGTATATGTAGGAGTAATTAAAAAGTAGCTAAGTATAAGTGCAATCGCAGCAAAGCTCACTATTAAGGATAAAATCATTAACATGCGCTTCTTTAACAATGCAAATATTTCCTTTAAAGATATTGTTTCTTCCATTCATTTCCCTCCGTTAATTAATCTTGCTGTCGGTGTAATATACTAACTTTTCGTGAAATAGTACTATCCTATTATATCTTCTATTTGTTACCTTGCAATGTCCTATTTTGTCGAACAGTAGAAAAACTTACAAATATTGTTGCGTTATCAGGGAAAATTAGTATAATATATAGTCCTTTTTGACTCTATTCAAAACAAACATATAGAAGTATAACATAGTTTTTCCAGTTAGGGAGTAGATTTACAAATAAATTTGGATAAAAAAACAAGCCTTTAAAAAAGGCTTGTTCTCGCAGTTAACTTTATTTATTTTCTAACATCACATAGTTTTTTAGATAATCTTCTAATTGATCTTTCAAATCCGGACGATCCAACGCAAACTCAATAGTCGCTTTAATAAACCCAAATTTATCCCCAACATCATAACGATCTCCACTGAACTCACAAGCATAGACAGCTTGTTTCTTATTCAACTCTTTAATCGCATCTGTCAATTGGATCTCTCCGCCAGCACCTGGAGGAAGAGTTTCCAGGATATCAAAGATTTCTGGAGTCAATACGTAGCGTCCCATGATTGCGTAGTTGGAAGGTGCTTCTTCTTTCTTCGGTTTCTCGACTAGGTCGCTTACTTGCATCAAGTTAGGTTCACTTGTGGATCCTTGAGGTGCGACGACACCGTATTTGGATACTTCGGATTCTGGTACTTGCTGTACGCCGACGACAGAACCGCGATACTTTTCAAAGGCTTCTGTCAATTGTTTCAATGCTGGTGTTCCGTCTGTTTTCACGATATCATCACCGAGCAAGACTGCGAATGGCTCGTTGCCGATGAATTTCTTGGCTGTGGCGATGGCGTGGCCAAGGCCTTTTGCTTCTTTTTGACGGATGTAGTGGATGTCAGCAAGATTGGAGATGTCTTGGATTTCTTCGAGCATCTTCATTTTATCTTTTTTGATTAGCTGATCTTCCAGCTCGTAGGATTTGTCGAAGTGGTCTTCGATGGCACGTTTTCCGCGGCCGCTGACAATGATGATGTCTTCGATGCCGGATTTCACTGCTTCTTCGACAATGTATTGAATCGTTGGTTTATCAACGATTGGCAGCATTTCCTTCGGCTGTGCTTTCGTTGCTGGCAGGAAGCGTGTTCCTAGACCTGCTGCTGGAATGATGGCCTTTTTGATTTTCATACGTTCTGCACCTCTTTATGTATTATATGTAGAATGCGTATAGTGTGTTTCATACGAATTATACTTCCCCTTGTCTAAAAGATAAAACATTATCCAAGGCGGCAAATCACAACTCGTACAAAAGTCCTTATCCACTTACTGAATCTGTAAAAATAGTAACATACTATCTCGGAACCCTCAATAACATCCATTCTACATTTCCCTACAATATACGCGTCTAATATTACAGTTACATTACATCTGCGTAAATTCTGGTAATCTAGGTGCCAAATTATGCTATAGTATGATTAATTTCTATGGATTATGAAAATAAAGGAGAACGTTACTAGAATGAAAAAGACGATTGTTACCCTTGCTGCTACGGCAGTTATCGCTAGTTCATATGCCACAACAGTTGACGCTGCATCCTATAAAGTACAAAAGGGCGACTCGCTCTGGAAGATTGCCAGCAAATACGACACTTCCGTTTCTGAATTGAAGAAAATCAACAATTTGAAAAGTGATTTGATTTTCCCTAACCAAGTATTGCAGACTTCTGGTTCATCCAGCTCGTCTAAATCTAATACGAACACATCTTCATCTTCTTCTAGCAGTGCATCTACATATACTGTTAAATCCGGTGATACGTTGAGTGGTATTGCAGCGAAACATAACATATCTTTGAGCAACTTGAAAAAATGGAATAATATCTCTGGATACTTGATTTATCCTGGTGACAAGCTGAAGGTTTCTGCGGGGGGTTCTTCTTCTTCGAATAACTCTTCCTCCAATTCCAGCAGCTCGTCCAACTCAAGCAGCAGCTCCTCTTCCACTTACAAAGTGAAGTCGGGTGATTCACTTTGGAAGATTGCCAACAACAACGGTGTTTCTGTTGCGAACTTGAAGAGCTGGAACAATCTATCTTCTGATGTCATCCGTGTCGGTCAGACATTGAAGATCAACGGAAAAGCAAGCAGCGGTTCCTCTTCTTCCACGAAGCCAGCGAATAACACGAAAGTGGACTCCGCAAGTACTTCCAAGAGTGTGGACAAGCTGATCAGCGTTGCGAAATCCCAGCTGGGTAAACCTTATGTATGGGGCGGATCCTCGACTGCTGGTTTCGACTGCAGCGGATTCATCTACTATGCATTCAAGAATGCCGGTTATGATATCTCCCGTACATCTGCGGAAGGTTACTTCAACCGTTCTTATTATGTAAGCTCACCGCAGCCTGGTGATTTGATCTTCTTCAAAGGTACGTACAAAGCTGGTATCTCCCATATGGGTATCTACCTTGGCGGCGGTCAGTTCATCCATGCGGATAACGATGGCGTGCGCATCACAAGCACAAGCAATTCTTATTACGCGAAGCATTTCGATAGCTACAAGCGTTTCTATTGATCACCGAAGCTTGGGACAGAACTTTCTGTCTCAGGCTTTTTTGTTTTGTTTTCCGGCGAGATGAGCTGGCGAAGGTCTGTCAGCTGGCGGGCAATTTCGGCTACCAGGTACAGCATTACAAGGACACCTATTATATAGAAAACAATCTGGAACATGTTGTTCCCTCCTATGTTTGTTACTTAATAGACGATTGAATGGACCATTTGGTTTCATATTATTTTGATGGATTAACATTTTGGCCAATAAAATAAGCGTATCCCTATTTCAGGAATACACTTGTTGTTCGAGTGATCCGGTATTTGGCCACCTGCACACAAGTACCTTCTTCTTTGGAGGATGTAATATCAAAGTTATCCATGAGCCGCTTCACGCCAGGAAGTCCTCGCCCCAGACCGCCGCCAGTCGTATAGCCATCGAGCATGGCTTCCTGCAAGTTTAAGATGCCGGGGCCGTTGTCCTTGGCGGTAATGTAGATACCGACCTTCATTCCATCTTGTTCGCTGCGGATACAGATCGTACCGCTTCCGGCATACTTATAAATATTACGGGCAAGCTCTGAGATGGCCGCAGTGATGCGTGCTTGTTCGACTGCATTGAAACCCAGTTCCGCTGCTAGCTTCCGGCCGCATGATCTGCTCGTGACAATATCTTTTTCCGTTTCTATCTTCATTTCTGCCACCTTCCCCTCAACAGGAGCTGTCGCCACTTGCTTACTAATACTGATAGTTAGGTCCCCTTCTTTTAACCTGAGTCCATTAAAATAAGCCAAAGTAAAGACGCTTATCGCTGTCCCTACTTTGGCTTTATCGCTAGTTCCATGCCCAGCCAATGCTAGCCAAGTAAATTCAATTATCGTTGGGATTGATGATGACGACAATCACGCTTTGATCCTTTTCAAACGACCAATCCACGAAGATTTCCTGTGCAGTGCCTTGCAGCAATTGACTTTCTTTATCAAATGCCTCACGCAGCTCCTGCTTTTCCAGATTCCCTTTGGCTTTTCGCAGTACTTCTTCCTCTCCGCTGCGGACGATCTCTTTTTCGATATTGACGAGTATCCCCTCGCGGTAGATTACTAATGTTCTATTATTCAGCTTAACAGATTTTACCTTGTCCGGCAACCTCTCTGTTTTCTTCGTGACTGCTCCAACCAGCTCATTCACCTTCTGCAAGTCTGGATAATCAGATCCATCACTTAGCAGATCTTTGATTGCCACGATGACGCCGCCATTGGTCTCCATATTCCAGTCATAATAGAAATGTTTGAAATAGTGACCAGTCTCCTCCTTGATTTGTTCTTTCAGTTCAGGCAGGCACTTCTCCATCAAACTATCACGTGTTGCATAAACCATGGCATGCTGCTCATTCTCCAGCAGTACTTTCTCGACAGGCGTCAGCAAGTCCCGTACATAAATACAAATGATATCATATGCAATGGAAACGAATACCGCCTCGGGACCTTTTCCGAAATGCTTGCGCAAAAGTCTTGCAGTGAAGCCCGCCAATACATTTTGTTTGTCTTTGATTTCCATTCTCTTGTACCTTTTTCCTGGTTGATTTTTTTCTATTATATTTTACTTTATAGAAGTACATTTGGGTATAAAAAAAAGCCTGCACTAACGAATTGTGATCGTCATGGTGTAGGCTTCATCTGTTTGTTCCATCGACATGGATAGTTCTTCTCCTTCCAAGATGATGCGGGGCATATCGTCCAATGTCCGCTTCGTTTTCGGATTCTCATAAATGAATGACTTAGGCATGAAAAACAGACTGTTTTTGCCATCACTCCCTTTCTCCAGCACAACGTCGTGCAGATCAGGGATTTCGATCATATGATTTTTTATATATATTTTCGCCAATATCGGCTTATGGTTGAAAACGAAAAAGTAGTTATCGTTTATGGACGAACCTCTTTTGGTTTGCTCGACAAAATCCTGCACACTTAACGTCAATGAAGGGCAAGTCATCTCTTACCACTCCTTTCCTGTCTGGCAGATGCTGTTATGTGTTATGTACCCTTACAGCTAAAATCTAAACGACTTATCCACAGACCTTCTGAAACTTTAGCACCAGAGCAAAAGTGCTTTACAGCAGGGGGTATGTTACACTAGATGCTGTGATTTTACTTTTTTCGACAACTGGAGGTGGACTTATGTATCCTACCAATTCGATACGCGAAAAAGCGTCTTTATTCTTTCACATATTATGGCCCATCCTCGTGACACAGATCAGCTATAATGCCATGACGGTGCTGGATACCATGATGTCCGGCCGTGCCGGCACGGATGATTTGGCTGGTGTGGCTGTTGGATCGAGCCTTTGGATGCCCGTTTATACCGGGTTGACCGGGATCATGCTGGCCATTACGCCGATGGTCGGGCAGCTGATCGGAAACAACCGCCGCAGCGACGTCGGACGGACAGTCATGCAAGGTTTTTATTTGGCTATTTTGATTTCGTTGGTTGTGTTGGTTATCGGAGCATTTGCCCTTCAGCCAGTGCTTGGCATCATGGATTTGAGTACGGATGTACATACTGTTGCAACAAATTATCTGCACGGACTTGCCATCGGGATTATTCCGCTGTTTGCCAGTGCCGTTTTGCGTAATTTCTTTGATGCCCAAGGCTACACAAGAGTATCAATGGTGATTTTGCTGATGGCGCTGCCTATCAACGCCCTGCTGAATTACCTGCTCATCTTCGGGAACTTCGGTTTTCCGGAGCTTGGCGGAGCAGGGGCCGGCTATGCAACAGCGTTTACGTATTGGTTCATATTCGGTACCAGTGTTTTCCTGACATTTAAATTGAAAGAAATGCGTACGCATTATTTGTTCGTCCGCTGGTATAAGATTTCATTCCAGGCTTGGAAAGAACAATTGAAAATCGGGGTGCCGATGGGGCTGAGTACGTTTTTTGAAGCAAGCATCTTCAGTGTCGTCACCCTGCTCATGGGTTCTTTGTTCGATACGACCATCATTGCTGCCCATCAGACAGCGTTGAACTTCACGACATTGATGTTCATGGTACCGCTCAGCATCTCGATCGGAATGACGATCGTTGTCTCCTATGAAGTCGGCGCTCGAAGGATGAACCACGCGAAACAATACGCCATCCTTGGGGTCAGTTCCGCCCTTGTCATCATCGGTATATTGAGCTTGCTGTTGTTCATCTTCCGGGAACAGATCAGCTACTTCTATACATCTGATCGTGCTGTCGTCCTGCTTGCCATGCAGTTCATGCTGTTTGCCATCATGTATCAGTTTTCCGACGCAGCTCAAGCTTCCCTTCAAGGCGTGCTGCGCGGCTATAAAGACGTTACCATCCCGTTTATCATTGCTTTCATTTCTTACTGGATCGTCGGTCTGCCGAGTGGCTATCTATTGTCCCGCTTCACGACACTGGAGCCGTTTGGTTTCTGGGTCGGCATCACGCTCGGCTTGACTTGTGCTGCGATCGGCTTTTTCCTGCGGCTGCGATTCATCCAGCGCAACCAAGAGCAAATAGCTGTTTGAGCACCTCCATCTACGGAGGTGTTTTTTTATAGACAACTTTCCTGCTTTCATGGCTTCTTCCTATTAAACGCCAAATAATGTCGCAAAATTCGACCTACTTTCCCAATAAAAATCCACTAGAAAACATGCTATGCTTGTTTTAGGCAAAATCTTACAGACTAGGGAGTGTAACTGATGCGTTCTGACGTCACATTCAACTCAGAAGAGCTAAGGGAACTGCTCAATTTGTGGTATATGAACATCAAATTGAAAAAAGTCCAAGCAGCGGAAAAGCTGAAAACGGAAGTATCCGAACAGCTCGCTAAAGGAGAAGCGAATGACGACGTCGTCAAGCTGGCACTTCTGATTCATAGCCGCCATCATATTCTCTGCAAGAATTATGGAGATGCTGAAAAACTTATCAGCCAAGTAGAAGGCTTTTCCCCTTACCTCAAAGAAGAACATCTCTATTACCTGCACCTGTTCAAAGGCATGTACCTTTACTCGACAAAAGACTATTACAACGCCATCGAAGAATACGGCCAAGTCGAACCTTATCTCGGCTATATCCATGATGACATCGAAAAAGCGGAATTCTTCGATTTGTTTGCTTCCGCGCTTTATTATCTAGATTACACGAATCGATCTGCTATTTATGCCGAGAAGGCGATTTATATCTATCAGCTGTATCCGGCTTATGAGAAGAAGCTGACGAGGGCTAAGATTCTAATCGCTTTGAACTATATTGATATGGGAGAATTTGATTTAGCTGAAGAATACCTGCATTCTGCTTTGCAGGATACGAATACAAAACATGATGAAATGGTACAGGTGAGTATTTACCATAATCTTGGTTTACTCTATGAAAACAAAGGACTATATTCAGCAGCGAAACGTTATTTAGAGAAGACATTACCGTATGAAGAATTCGAAAACTACACAGCTACCCTCTATCTATTAGCTAAGATAGCCTTTGCTGAAGAGCAGTTTGAAAAGGGAAAACAGTTGTGTGAAGTAGGGATGAAACGTTTGGAGAAAGACAGGGACCAGGATGTCTACTGGCATTTCAAAACCCTATATTCCGCAAATATGGACCCTAGCAGTTATACCGCTACGCTGAAGAATGCTATTGATTACTTTAAAGAGCATAACAGAATGTACGAACTGCAGAAATACGCTGACGAAATCGCTACCTACTACAGCAACGAAAAGAATTTCGAAAAGGCGAATTATTATTACCGTTTAGCTTTGGGATATCAGAACAATATTGTCATGTTCCATTCAAGGAGGTGATAACAATGACAAAGAAACGCATTGCAGCATTTCTAGTACTTGCAGCTATAGTTAGTTCAGTAGCAGGTTATTCATTCTCTGATCAAGCTATTAAAGGCCATTTGCCTAACGCACCAGTGCATTCGGACTTCTAATATTAAAAAGCGAAAAACCGGCATCCGCCGGTTTTTTGCTATTTTCCGAATCTGTAGCTTGGTGCTCCCACTACATCGGTTTCATATACGAATATCCCGCCAGCAAGAGGTTGTTTTTCCAAATCTTCTTCGGTCAGGTTCTGTCTTGCTGTCGTGATGTACAATGTCTTCCGCTCTGGACCGCCGAAAGTACAGCTTGTCACTTGACTGACCGGCAGATGCACGTCCTCTAGTCGCTCGCCTGTTGCTGGGTTCCAGCGCGAGACCTTGGATCCGCCGTAATGGGCGATCCATAGTTTTCCTTCTTCGTCGATTGTCATGCCGTCGGGTTTTCCGTCCTTGAATGAGACCGCTATCCGCGGATTGCTGATTTCCCCTGTTTCTCCATCGTAATCGAAACATTGTACCTCGCCCGTCGGTGTATCGATGTAATAAAAATACTTGTGATCCGGACTCCAGGCAAGACCATTGGAGTTGCCGATTCCATCAATGACACGTGTCAGTGTCTGATCCAACTCCATCCGGTAAAAAGCTCCTTTATAGTCGCTGCCTTTCGCTGGCATCGTTCCTGCCCAGATCCTGCCGTATGGATCGGCCTTGCCATCATTGAAGCGATTGGATGGTCTGTCGGTTTCCGGACTATGCAGCAGCACTTTTGCTTTCAGTTCGCTGTCTGTTTCATAAATACCATTTTCCAATGCCAAAATCATTCCGCCATCTTTCTTCAGGATGGCCGCTCCAACTTTTTGATCGACTGGTATTTCCCGCTTCTCGTTCGTTTTTGTATTGTATATATGGATTGACTGTCCATTGATATCCACCCAATACAGTTCCTCCGTCTCTTCCCGCCAAAAAGGACCTTCGGCTAAGCTTTGCTTCGCATCGAGAAATAATTTCGCTTCTGCCACTTTTCCCACTCCTTTATCTATGTATGACCTGCTATAGTAATAATACCACTATATGGATTACTTATTACCTGAAACAACTACTTCTAAGCATTCTGATGCTAAAAAGGAGGCAAATAACATGCATGAAACAAAACGGCTGTTCATCCGACCTTATATGACAGAGGATTTGCCTTTCCTTGAGAGCTTGGTCAGTGACCCTCGGGTCGTCCGTTATATCGGAAACGGAAAACCAAGAACCAAAGAAGGCGCACGCTTGTTTTTTAACTGGAACTTGTCCCATCAGCCGCTTGGGCTGCAAGTTCTGATCGAAAAAGAAACAGGAAAGCCAATTGGACATGCCGGATTGGTTCCACAGGAAGTTGACGGTGTGATGGAACTGGAAATCGGCTATTGGATCGCTCCGAATCATTGGGGGAAAGGGTTTGCCACCGAGGCTGCGGCGGCGTTCAAAGATATCGCTTCTACACTGGGTAGCAAACGGGTCATAGCCCTGATATACCCTGATAACACTGCCTCCTGCAAGGTAGCAGAGAAGCTGGGTATGCAAGTCTGGAAAACGATTGAACGCCATAACAAGCAGGTGCTTGTTTATGCAAAAGAAAATACCCCTCCTAATTAGGAGGGGTATGCTTATGCATCATAACCATTCGTGCGGTTTTGATGCCATCTCCAAGCATCACCGATGATATCTGTCATATCGGTGCGTGTTGGATTCCAACCGAGTACTTCCTTCGCCTTCGCAGAGCTTGCGATCAGGACTGCCGGGTCACCAGCGCGGCGTGGACCGACTTTGGCCGGGATTTCTTTGCCGGTGACATGACGGGCAACGTCGATCATCTCTTTGACAGAGAAGCCTTGGCTGGAGCCGAGGTTGAAGATATCACTCTGACCGCCATTATCCAAATACTCGAGTGCCAGCAGATGGGCATCGATCAAGTCGAGAACGTGGATATAGTCGCGGATGCATGTTCCATCTTCTGTCGGATAGTCGTCACCGAAGATGCTGATATGTTCCCGCTGACCGAGTGCAGTTTGCAGGATGATCGGAATCAAATGTGTTTCCGGACGATGATCTTCGCCGATGCGGCCATCCGGATGCGCTCCGCCGACATTGAAGTAGCGTAAGGAAACGAACTTGATTCCGTAAGCTCCGTCACACCATTTCATCATTTTTTCCATCATCAGCTTGGACTCGCCATACGGACTTTCTGGATTCGTATCCAAATCCTCTGTCAATGGGACGACATTGGTATCTCCATATGTAGCAGCTGTGGAAGAAAAGACGATTTTTTTGACATCATGCTTGCGCATCGTCTCCAGCAGCACCTGCATCCCATAAACGTTATTGCCGAAGTACTTCAACGGATCCTCGACAGATTCCCCGACAAGGGAGCTTGCGGCAAAATGGACAACTGCATCGACCTTTTCTTTTGCAAATACATCATCCAAAAATGCTGCATCGCGCAGATCACCTTCATAGAAGACCGCATCCTGGTTGACCGCTGGCAAGTGACCTGTCAGCACATTATCGATGATCACAGCCTCATGCCCTTTTTCAAGGAGTGTGGCCACTGCATGGGAGCCGATGTAGCCAGCACCGCCAGTAACTAATACTTTCATAGCTTATCCCTCGATTCTCCTATATTATCAATTAAATTATAGCATGCTTTAACTTGCAGAAATGGAAAAGTTTAGACCTTCTTCCATTCATGCAGCTCCAAGCTGCGCACCCCGTTGATCAAGTACGGATCCTGCTCAGCAACTTGTTTCGCTTTAGTCTCGTCTTCCGCTTGGTAGATAACCAGACCGCCAGCACCATCAGTGAATGGACCTCTGGCGAAAATGTACCCTTTTTCATCCAAGTCGGCCAGAAAATCCAGATGGGCTTGGCGATATTGCTGGTTCAGCTCAGGTTTTTCCATTTTAAGAAAAGCTGCAAAGTACTTCATGATAACGCCTCCCGTTTTTATCGAGCATCTTTGGCTAGCATGAGTGCCCCGACGATACCGGCATTGTCCTCAAGTCCAGGCGGAACGAGATAATTCTCCGGAAGCGGGACATAACGCTGCATGAGCTGCTCCAACTCCTGGTGGACCATCTCATGAAGGCCGTCTTTCTTCATGACGCCGCCGCCCATGATGATTTTCTCCGGGCTGAGCACCAACGTGTAGTTCATGATTGCCTGTGCTAAATAAAAGGCTTCCATCTGCCAGACTTCCTCTTGGTGATACAGCTTCTGTGCTTGCTCTCCCCAGCGGGCTTCGATTGCTGGTCCAGCAGCAAGACCTTCCAAACAATCACGATGATACGGGCATTTCCCTGGATAAGCATCACGCGTGCTCCGCCGTATCAGCATATGTCCCATTTCCGGATGCGAAAAGCCCTGCAATGTTTCGCCATTCACGATGGCTCCAGCTCCGATGCCCGTCCCGACTGTAATATACAGACAGCTATCAGCATGTTTTGCTGCACCGTGCATATACTCCCCTAAAGCAGCTGCATTCACATCGGTATCCAGCTTGACCGGTACGCCTAGTCTGCTTTTGAGTTCAGCCAGCAGGGAGTAATCTTTCCACTGCAGCTTCGGTGTGTTGCCAATCGTTCCGTAAGTCGGACTATCCTCTTTCACATCGACCGGACCGAATGCACCGACACCCAGTGCTTCGATTTGTTTATCATGGAAGAAGTCGAGCACCTGCTGGATGGTTTCTTCTGGTTTGGTTGTCGAAAAGGACACTCGCTCCTCCACATTCCCATGTTCATCTCCGACAGCACAAACAAATTTTGTACCGCCAGCTTCAATAGCTCCATATCGCATCGATATCACCTCATTTGTTTCTATTATTCTACTATGGAAGTTTTCTCCTCCTGCGTCAATAGTAGCAGGTACTGTACAAATATGAGAATTATTATAAAATAGAAATATTATCAATTTTAAAAAACAGATTAGTTTGTCAGGAATGGGGGATGCATGATGACTGCTCTGCAAGCAGTAACTGCATTTGCACATGAACAGAATTTACGTAAAAGTTTTAATAAACTCGCCAGAAAAACTTTTGGCTTCGATTTTGAATTATTATATAAAAGCGGCTTGTGGAACGACCGCTATCACACACATGCCTTCGCAGACGATACACAAATTGTCGCAAATGTTTCTGTAAGCGCGCTCACAGCACATATACATCAGCAAAAAATGAAAGCAATCCAAATCGGGACGGTCATGACGGATCCAAGCTATCAGAATCAAGGACTGGCTACACAACTGCTGCAGCGCGTCATCCGGCAGTATGAAGAAGAGACCGATTTGATTTACTTGTTTTCCCGCCCGGGTGTGGAAGGCTTTTACGAGAAGCTCGGCTTCACCGCTGTCGAAGAACATTTGTTTTCCATCCCGGTGTCTTCCGAGCTGCGCCCTGTCCCGGATTATCGGAAGCTTCAGCCGGCAGCCAATCCGCAAGACATGCTCGTGCTGCTTGATCGCTATGGCAAACGCCACCCACAGTCGGAAATTCTCGATATATCGGATGCCCAGCATGTTCTCGGCTTCCATACCTTATATGATCCGGAAATCGAAATCATCGAGCTTTTGGAGCCAGCCGCCCTGCTGCTTTATAAAAAAATAGGGCAGACAATCCATTTATATGAAGTAATCAGTCAATCCCGGCTCATTTGGCAGCAAATCGCCGATTATATCGCCCAACCAGGCATCACGGAAGTCATTTTCCATTTCACACCGACATTCCCGGATCTTGAGCCTATCTCCCACAAGCATACAGAACGGGACACCTTGTTTGTGAACAAACCAGAACTGCTTCCCGCTGTATTTCAGTTTCCCGAATTGTCCCATGCATAATATAATAGGATGGAAGCTGTGATAGAAAGGAACGAGAGCCATGCTAGATTTGGAGATGCTAAAAGACAAAGTCGAGTTCTTCGAAGCAAATGACCTATCCGTCTTGGAAAAGAAAATCAATGAACAAATCCAGCATAATAAAGCCATCCTGCTGGAGCTGCACCATGTAGCACATCAAATGCACGTAGATGAAAACGGCCGGCGGTATTATAGTGCCGTTGCTCATTTTAAAGCGAAATAAAGAAAACTTGCCGAGTGGCGAGCCGCAGGCGCAGACAGAGGCCTAGTTGCACTTATACTTTCTTCCTTGAAGCTTTAACCACGTCGAATAGGCTTTCAGTTAAAGTTCCATGCCAGGAAAGTATAAAGAAAACTAGCCGAGTGGCGAGCCGCAGGCGCAGACAGAGGCCTAGTTGCACTTATACTTTCTTCCTTAAAGCTTTAACTACGTCGAGTTTGCTTTCAGTTAATGCTTTGAAAGTATAAAGAAAACTAGCCGAGTGGCGAGCCGCAGGCGAAGTCAGAGGCTTAGTTGCACTTATACTTTCTTCCTTAAAATTAACGCTTTGAAAGTATAAAGAAAACTTGCCGAGTGACAAGCCGCAGGCGAAGTCAGAGGCTTAGTTGCACTTATACTTTCTTCCTTAAAATTAATGCTTTGAAAGTATAAAGAAAACTAGCCGAGTGACAAGCCGCAGGCGAAGTCAGAGGCTTAGTTGCACTTATACTTTCTTCCTTAAAATTAATGCTTTGAAAGTATAAAGAAAACTTGCCGAGTGACAAGCCGCAGGCGAAGTCAGAGGCTTAGTTGCACTTATACTTTCTTCCTTAAAATTAATGCTTTGAAAGTATAAAGAAAACTTGCCGAGTGACAAGCCGCAGGCGAAGTCAGAGGCTTAGTTGCACTTATACTTTCTTCCTTAAAATTAATGCTTTGAAAGTATAAAGAAAACTTGCCGATGACAAGCCGCAGGCGAAGACAGAGGCCTAGTTGCACTTATACTTTCTTCCTTAAAGCTTTAACCACGTCGAATTTGCTTTCAGTTAATGCTTTGAAAGTATAAAGAAAACTTGCCGAGTGACAAGCCGCGGGCGCAGACAGAGGCTTAGTTGCACTTATACTTTCTTCCTTAAAATTAATGCTTTGAAAGTATAAAGAAAACTTGCCGAGTGGCCAGCCGCAGGCGCAGACAGAGGCCTAGTTGCACTTATACTTTCTTCCTTGAAACTTTAACTACGTCGAATAGGCTTTCAGTTAAAATTTTATACGATAAAGGTATAAATCGAATGACTTCCTCGCTAAATCCTTACACTATAATACCGTCCTTCGCGGACGGTATTTTTATGCCCTTAGAATATAATCCCAGTTACAATAGCTACCGCAATAACCGCAAATGCCGTCCCTGTCGCCCAGAGGATCGTAAATCGCTGGAACTCCCCAAAGTCGACCTTCGACATTCCGACCAACAAGTAAGTAGCCGGTACAAGCGGGCTGAGCAAGTGAACAGGCTGTCCGAGCAAGGATGCCCGAGCGATTTCTGTAGCCGAGAATCCGTAGTTGGCAGCAGCTTCTGCCAAAATCGGTACCACACCGAAATAATATGCGTCATTGGACATGAAGAACGTAAATGGAATACTTGTGACTGCTACGATGATGCTGAAAGCCGGCCCCCATGAATCCGGGATGATGGAAATGAGGCTGGATGCCATTGCATCGACCATCTCGGTACCAGATAAGATACCAGTGAAAATACCAGCAGCGAATACGAGGGAAACGACTGCAAGTACGTTACCGGCATGGTCGGCGATACGTTCTTTCTGCTGTTTCAAGTTCGGGTAGTTGATAGTGATTGCAATCGCAAATGCCAGCATGAACAATACCGGCAGCGGCATGATGCCTTTGATTAGACCGAACATTAAGACAATTGTCAGTGCAAAGTTGACCCACAGAAGTTTCGGACGTTTCAGGGAAGCATCGACTGTGGCAGCCTGCTGCTGCAATGTACGCTGTTCCGCGTCATCAAATGTCACGACACCAAGACGTTTCCTTTCGCGGCGTCCCATGAAGTAAGCCGTGAACAAAATCCAAATTGCCCCGCCGATCATAGTCGGAATAAGCGGAACGAATACATCCCCTACATCTACATTCAATGCAGCTGCAGCACGTGCTGTTGGCCCGCCCCACGGCACCATATTCGTCAAACTTACACACATGACGGCGATTGCCGGCAAGATGAGCGGATTCATTTTCAGCCGCTGATACAGCGGGAAGAACGCAGAAACCGTAATCATATAACTTGTCGTTCCATCACCATCCAAAGATACGACAAGTGCAAGCGCAGCCGTCCCGATGACGATTTTCGTCGGATCCCCTTTGACCGCTTTCAAGATGCGGCCGACGACTGGATCGAATAAACCGGCATCAATCATGATTCCAAAATAAAGAATCGCGAATAATAGCATGATTCCAGTTGGTGCCAAGTCTGTGATACCTTGCAGTGACATTTCCCCGAGTTCAGGGCCATGCCCTGTCAGTACAGCGAAAATCGCCGGAATGATCATCAGCGCAATTAGCGCGGATAGCTTTTTCGTCATAATCAAATACATGAATAGAAAGACCATCAAGAAACCCATTATAGCTAACATGCTAAATCCCCCTCATCGTCTCCTGAAACAATTCCCCCAAATCCTAAGCAGCGTTGCATAATATATTACATACATTGTATGCGCTTCCAAAAATAATTTCAATAGTTTTATTACTTTTTTAAGTAAGAAAACTCACCATAACCGACTGAATACTTCTATGACAGCTTTTCCTAGTTAAATTCAGGTAGATTACCCTATGTTTACATCGTAATAAACGCCTCATACACACTCAATAGTATAACTTAAATATATCGACTAAGTTATACTATTGAACAATCCAGAATTTCCAATTCTGTTAAACCTATTGCATCCTGCCACTTAAAAATTTTATCTTGCTCTATCAAAAATATGCTTATCCGAACAAAACCCCTGCTAAATATACGACTACAGTAACGGTAATGCTGCTAAGGATTGTTGTCATCAATACTGTCTGAGCCGCTAAATCCGGATTATTATTATATTCCAGGGCAAAGATTGAGCTGTTCCGCGAAGTAGGGAATGAGCTGGCGATGAATAGCGACTGTGCTACCGTCCCGTCCAGCCCCAATATATAAATGATGCCCAAGGCCGCAGCAGGTCCGATCAAAAGCCGGGAAAGCGTGCTCAAATAAAGCACAACATGCGGCCGCTGCAGTTTGATCTGTGCCACTTGTGCTCCAAGCGTAATCAAGGCGACAGCTAAGAAGGCATCAGCAATCGACTGGATCGGGTTCCATAGCACGATCGGAATGTCTATATGAAACGATGCACATAATATCCCAAGGATGATGGCATAAATCATCGGCAGCCTGATGAGTTCCTTCAAGATGGCATTTCCTTGCGCTTTGACACTCACCATATTATAAAGTCCATATGTAAAGGTGAGCAGGTTCTGGTAGACCATGACGATCAGCTGGATCGATACGCCGAGCGGGTTGGAATGGAAGACGAGCTGACTGACGGGGATTCCGTAGTTTCCTGAGTTCATCAGCACCACACTATTCTTATAGGTTGCCGCAACGCCTCGTTCGAGCTTGAACAGACGGCTTGTGATTTCCGTAAAGCCGATGGAAAACGTTGTGAACAACAGTAAAAATAGAATGATTTGACCGAATACAGTAAGCGGCATACTGCTTTGATACATATTGATAAAACCGTTCACAGGCAGGAAGCAATACGTCAGCAGCTTGGACAAGGTACCAAGCTGTAACGAAAATTTTCGCTGCAGGATGACCCCCACAGCAAGAAGAATCAATAAAGGTGCAATTACTTCCAAGAAAATCAATGATAATACAGCCATGCGCCCCCTCCTTTTGTAAGCGAATACATAGACATTATACTGCTAACATTTTCAAAACTCTATAGGGTAGAATCGAAAAAGCAGCCACCATATGGTGACTGCTTTCCTTATGCACGCTTGCGCAGCTTATTGATTCCAAAGAATATGATACCAGCAGCAACGAGTAATGCTCCGCCCAGCATCCAATTGAATACATTGGTGCTTGTATTCGGTAGTGTCTGACCATCTTCGGCATCTGTATCGGATTTCGCCGCTGTCGGAATGCTATCTTGCTTCTCCGATGCCGTCTCTGTCTCAGTATCCTCCGTGCCAGTCTCTGTTTGGTCTTCCACTTTCTCTGTCTCCTGCTCCTTTGGCTTTTCTGCTTCATTTACCGGTGCGGATATTTCTTCTGCCGGTTCATTCGGTTCTATTGCGGGTGGTGCCGTCTCTTCTTCTTCGGGCACAGGAGCCGGTTGCTCTGCCGGTTTCTCTCCTAGAGCATAAGCCGCAATCGTACCAGATACTTCATGTGCCGCCAGCAGCAGCGTCTGACCTGTCGGACTATCGGCTGCCGGAATGTATGTCAGCCCTTCTGGTGCGACATTTCCGCTGGCACTATCCACCGCTGCTTCATCCCCCTGGAAATTTCGGCTCGTAAAGTATGTCGAGAATGACGGGCTGGCAGGGTTGGTCACATCATAAGCCATGATACCGCCTGTCCGCTCCAGACCGATGAAGGCATATGTTTTTCCATCCACTTCCCCGGTGATGACTGTTTCCGGCTCTGGACCTTTGTCATCACTGCGGTTATCGAGCTTATCTTCATCATTCGTCGTATTGAAATACTCCGGAATCGCTTGGGCCGTTATTTTTTCGAAATCAGAACCGCTATCGTACACTTGCTGTAAGGAGTCTGCGTCCCAAATGGAAAAACTCCTCCCGCCAAAGCCGTATACAGCCTCATATTTGCCATCCGCATTTTTCGGTGCCACGATAGTTGTCTTCAGGCGTCCTAATTGGCTGTCTTCGAACAATCCATTTTGGACAAGCTGATCCAGCTGCTCCTGTGAATACCCTTCATAGAGATCGGCATGTAAAGCATATGCATCTTCTGCAGCCAAATCGGCCACCCGCACTTCTTCCGAGAAGCCTTCCCAATCCTGTGCATCCCCTTCATTTGCGGTGATAAGATATGTCTTCCCACCAGATTGGAAAGCTGTCATCCCATCCGGCATGTACATGCTGAGCACCGGCCAATTGCCAATCTGGATACCTTCATCTTTATTGGAAGGATCCAGCTCCACACCCTCTTTGGAGAAGTCCTTATATCCTAAACTTTTCACCGTCGTGAAGCTGTTCGACTGCAAATCCAGCTTGGCAATAGCGTTGCTTTCCTGGATGGCAACATACGCGTAGCGGCTATCTTTATCGACAGTTATGTATTCCGGCTCCAGGTTTACTGCATAGGAAGTGTTATCAGGGTCGGGATTCACTTTACGTACATCCTGCTCCACTATGTCGTCAGTGAAAACAGCAGTTTTCGTCGATAGGTTGTCCAGTCCATTTGCTACATTGATGATGCTCACGGAACCCTCTGGATTGACTGTGTAATCGTCGGAAGGTTCGCCTTCATTGGCAACGAGCAGTTTCGTACCATCATGCGTGAAGGTGACCATATCGGGAAGAGCTCCTACTTCGACACTCGCCAGCTTGTTTCCATCCATATCAAGTAAAACAACATGACCCGGGTCGGTTTTCACCGCACTTGGAACGGCTACCGCAATGAATTCGCCTTCTGGATGGATGGCGACACTTGTAACATCAGAAGCACTTACGTCAAAATATTCCAGTGAGACACGCTTTAACAGCGGAATCTCGTTGTTTCCATCTTTCAATCCGTTCAAATCCAAAATATCCAAAGCTCTCGCTGCCCCATTCACCGAGAAGGCACGTTTAGTTTTGCCATCATAAGCAACGATTTCCGTACCGCCTTCCCCGATACCGCTGCCGCTGTCATAGCGTCCAATCTGTTCTACTTGAAGCGCTTGTCCTTGATCATGGCCGTAAACTTTAAGCTCTTGTGCATGTCCTACAGCCGGTATCGCCAAGCTTGCCGCCGCCAGCGACAGGGCTGTCCACCTCTTCCATCTAATCACCTTCGCCACCTCAACTCTATCACTTAGATATATGTATGATAGTCATCATAGCTTACAGCTGTGAAGTTCCTGTTAAATATGTATGAATTTCTTGTAATGTTGCAGGACAAAAAAAGGATGCCAAATCACTGGCATCCTGGTAGTTGCATAATCGATTCAGACCGTATCCCTCAACGTCCCCACGCAAGTAAGATAGATGGTCCGATCTCTCTGATCTTATCTGAAAAACAGTAAATATGTGTACAGCAAACCTGTATAGAACAAGCCAGAAACCAGAAAAGCATTCCATAAACCAACAAAAAAATCATTTTCTTTCAGGATCATTGGTCCGTCCTTTCTTCCGTACAGCAAAATTTTCTTTACTAGCATTATCGGTTTGGATCTGGTTTCTCTTTAGGATTTTCCGAAAGTTATTTTGATAAGGCACGGCTTATTCAGCTTTTTGGCACAATTTCCGTTAATTCCCCGGTTACAGCAACTCGCTGTTTACCAGAGAGCGTACACGTTACCAAGGTGATTTTGGGATTATCTCCATTTTCCAGTATGGCGATATCATCAGGTTCCACTATCTCGACATTGTTCACTTCATAGATATAGGTAGCATCTTTATCCTGCAGTTTGATTTCTGCTCCTGGCTTCACTTCCGGCAGCTGTCGGAAGAAGCGATCTCCCCGATAACCGCGATGGCCGGCAATCGAGAAATTGTCCTTGGCAGGATCTTGATCTGCCTTGATTTGAGTCAATGCGATAGCTAAATTATCTGCTGTCGTTTGATTGAGTACATACTGCTCTAGTTCGATAGAAGGAATCTCCAGCTTCATCGTCTCCGCCAGTTCTTCTTCCGACCATTTTCTCTCTTGGGATCCCCCAGTTTCTGGCTGGTCTCCTGCCTCAATGGTTGCAAAGGCTTTTTCTAATGCATTCACTTCTTTGGCGTGCATTCTTTCTATAGTAAGGGGAGTGGCAACTAACGCCACTCCTAACAAAAGAAATACGATCCCAATAATCAGCTTTCCTTTTTTCATCTTAATTCCTCTTCCTTGCTGTCTGCGTGCGGAGAGCATTCCAAATGTATACTCCTCCAATGCCGACTGAAAGGATACCTGCCATAAGCATCAGTGATAGCAGCTGCTCCCCGGTCTGCGGCAAGCTCGATGGCAGGTTATTCGCCGTTGGTTTAGAATCGGTTCCGCCACCTGCTGCTGGAATTACAGACCTCCCTGGATCAGGTTTGTTCGTTACTTGATCAACTGGTTCTGTACTTGGTGGGTCTGTTGGTGTTCCATCATTGCCTGGCTCCTGTGGCACAAGCGGTTCTTCTGGATCCTCAGGAACTGGCTGCAGTTCGTTTGTCACCGTTACTGCCACTGATTCTGTTTGGGCAGCTTCTATCGTGAATGGAATCGGCGTTTGATTCAGCTGGTAACCTGCTGGTGCTTTTGTCTCGACGAATTGATAGTCTCCCGGCTTCAGGTCATCGATTGTGATGTGACCGTTTTTATCCGTGATAAGACCTTCTTTTACAGGATTCCCTGTCTGATCAAACACATCGAATACCGCTCCTTCGAGCACTTTGGAAGTATCGCCCGCATCAACTTTTTCCAAAATGACTGTTCCTGGCGTCAATTCGTTTACTGCCGTCACAACAGCGGCTGCTTGTTGATCTTTTTCGATTGTTACAGCAAAAGGTGTATCATTCAGCTCATATCCGATTGGTGCTTTTGTTTCGATGAACTGATAGGTTCCAGGTTTCAGTCCATCGACCGAGATGCGCCCGTTTTCATCGGTAATAAGCTCCTCTTTGACGGTATCTCCTTTATCGTTTACGAGCTTGAACACGGCTCCTTCCAGTTTCAAAGCGTCATCGTCTGCATCGACTTTTTCCAGTACAGCTGTTCCTGGTGTCAATTCGTTCACAGCTGTTACCACGGCTGCTTCTTTCTGGCCTTTTTCTACTGTTATTTCGATTGGAGTGTCATCCAGCTTATATCCGGCAGGTGCCTTCGTTTCGACAAAGGTATAGGAACCTGGAGCCAGATCTTCGACAATGATACGGCCCTCGCTGTCTGTGTACAGCTTTTCTTTCACGATATTACCTTTGTCATCAAGCAATCGGAATTCCGCATTTTCCAAATGGATATCAGGATTATCTTTATCCACTTTGATAAGCGAAACGATTCCTGGCTGCAGTGTATTTTCCGCTGTTACGGCAAGCGGTGTTTGCTGCCCTTTTTCAATGGTAAAGGTGATTGGTGTTTCATCCAGCACATAATTTTCCGGGGCACTTGTCTCCACGAGCTGATAGTCGCCCGGCTTCAAATCCGTGATTGTCAGCTGGCCATCACCATTCGTTGTCAGACCCTCCTGCAATGTCTCCCCTTTGCTATCGACTAAACGGAATACAGCTCCTGCCAATCTGACATTGTTGTCCTTGCTGTCGACTTTCTCCAGATTGACCGCTCCTGTTGAGAGTTCATTGGTCAGCTGGATGACAGCTGCTTCTTGTTGACTGCGTTCAATCGTCACGTGTTTCGGCGTCGTATGCAGGTCATAACCGAAAGGTGCTTCTGTTTCCTTGATGATATAGTCACCTGGAACTAGATCTTTGAATTGCAGTTTTCCTTCTTTATCTGTCTTTCCGGAAGCTATTTTTTCCCCAGCTACTGTCAATAGATCGAATGAAGCCCCCTCTAGTCCGACCTTTTCATCCTCACTGCCGACTTTGACAATCTCAAGAGATCCTTTTGTAAGGTCATTTTCCGCAGTTAGCACAACTTTTCCTATCTGACTTCTTTCAATGACGAAGGTCAGCGGTGTATCGTCTTTCAGGAAGTCAGCCGGTGCTTTTGTCTCGACGAATTGATAGCTTCCTGGCGCCAGATCATCCACGCTGATTTTTCCGGATTCATCTGTTGTCAGATTTTCTTTGATGACATTGCCATCTTGATCTTGCAATTCGAATACGGCCCCTGCGAGTTTTTCGGTATTATCATGTGTATTGACTTTGATCAATTCCACTCCACCTGGGATGAGCGTGTTTTTTGCTGTGAGATGAAGCGGTTGGTCTTGGCTCTTTGCAATCTCGAAATCTATCGGCTTTTCATCCAGTACATAATCTGCTGGTGCTTTCGTCTCGATGAACTGGTAAGCACCTGGTTTGAGGTTCTCCACTACGATGCGACCGTTTTCGTCCGTTGTCAGTTTCTCTTCGATGATGTTGCCGCTGCTATCCACTAGTTTGAATTCTGCGCCTGCCAGTGTGATAGAGTCATCTACGCTATCTTTCTTCTCCAAGACGACGCTTCCTGGAATCAGCTCATTTTCTGCATAAACAACAGCTGCTTCCTGCTGGCTCCGCTTCACCTCGACATCGATCGGTGTCGCATCCAGTACGTAATTTTCCGGTGCTTTGGTTTCAATGAACTGATAGTTGCCCGGTGCAAGATCGGAAACAATGATGCGTCCATCCTGATCGGTGACCAAGTTTTCCTGCACGATTGCGCCTGTTTCATCGACAAGCTTATATGCTGCTCCTTGAAGCGGCACGTTCTCATTATCTTTATCCATTTTGATCAAAGAGACAACGCCTGGTGTAAGTGTATTTTCCACTTCCACTGTCGGAATCACTTGCTGACCTTTTTCAATGGTAAAGATGATTGGTGTGTCATGCAGCGTATAATCGGCTGGTGCTTGTGTCTCGACAAGCTGGTAATCACCTGGCTTCAAATCCACGATGGACAGTTCGCCAGCCTCGTTTGTTGTCAAACCTTCCTGCAACGTCTCTCCTGTCTCATCCTGCAATTCGAATACTGCTCCAGCAAGACCGATCGTATTCTCTTTGCTGTCGACTTTCTTCAATAAAACAGAACCTGGTGTCAATTGGTCCATTTGCTGGACAGTGAGTACCTTTTCTTGGCTGCGCTCGATTGTCACAGGAATCGGTGCAGCATCCAAGTCATAGCCGAATGGCGCTTTTGTTTCGACAATCTCATAATCTCCAGGAAGCAAGTCTTTGAATTGAAGCTTTCCTGTTTCATCTGTTTTGCCTGTTTTGATAGTTTCTCCAGCTTTTGTACGGAGCTCGTATTCCGCTCCTTCCAGACCTTTTTCCAAGTTATCTTCGCCGACTTTGGTAATGTCAACCGCGCCTTTGATCAATTCGTTGACAGCTGTCACTGTTACTGCTTTTTCTTGGCTGCGCTCGACTTCGAATATGATCGGCGTCTTATCCAATACAAAATCCGTTGGTGCTTTAACTTCGACGAATTGATACTTTCCTGGTACCAAGCCGGTTACACGGATTTTACCATCTTGATCGGTAACGAGGTTTTCTTTCACTGTATTACCTGATGCATCTTTCAATACGTACGCTGCACCAGCCAATACTTCTGCAGAATCGTTTTTATTCACTTTCACTAACTCGACTTCCCCTGGCTTCAGCGTGTTCGTCTGCTGAATCACAAGCGCTTCTTCCTGACTCTTCTCAACGGTGAAATCGATTGGCTCTGCATCAAGCTCATAATCTTTTGGTGCTTCGATTTCGATGAACTGGTAATCGCCCGGCTTTAGATTGTTCACCGTGATACGTCCATCTTTATCCGTTACAAGTTTTTCTTCCACAACATCGCCTTTATTGTTCACGAGCTTAAATACTGCGCCTTCCAAAGTGATGCTGTGATCTGCACTATCCAACTTCTCTAAAACAACACTGCCTGGGATCAGCGTATTTGTCGCGGTCACAACCGCCGCTTCTTGCTGTCCTTTTTCGACAGTCACTTCGATTGGTGTGTCATCCAGCTGGTAATGCTCTGGTGCTTTTGTTTCAACAAAGTGATACGTACCTGGTGCCAAGTCGTCGACGATGATTCGTCCTTCTTCATCCGTAACCAAATTCTCTCTGACTATTTCGCCATCTGCATCCTGAAGCTTGAATTCTGCTCCTGCCAAACGAAGATTCTGATTGTCTTCATCTGTCTTGATCAAAGAGACAGCTCCAGGAGTCAGTGTATTGTCCGCTTTGACTTGGACAGCTTCGACTTGACTGCGCTCGATCGTGAACGGAATCTTTGCTTCGTTCAGCTCGTAATTCGCCGGTGCTTTCGTTTCCTGGAAATAATAACTGCCTGGCTGCAAATCGGAAACAGTAACCTGACCTGCTGCGTCTGTCTTCAATCCTTCTTGAACCAGCTTCCCATCTTCCTTATAAAGCGAAAATGTTGCATCGGCTAAGGCGGAACCATCTTTGTCATCCACTTTTGTCAGGACGACTTCTCCTGGTATCAATTTGTTACTCATTTCACGTTCCACTTGAATTATTGCTTCCTTGCTTTTTTCAATCGTGAAAGTGATTGGTGTCGGATCCAATTGATAATCGTTTGGCGCTTTGGTTTCTATCAGCTGATAGTCACCAGGTGCCAGCTGATCGACAACCAGTACACCTGCTTCATTCGTTGTCAGACCTTCTCTCAATTTCTTGCCTTCTGCTGTTTGCAGTTCAAAGACTGCTCCTGCAAGCAATGTCTCGCTCTGAACAGCATCCACTTTTGTCAGTTGCATACCACCTGTGACGAGTTTGTTTTGGATATTTCCTAGATTGATCTCTGCCTGCTCAGCTGGATTGATCTCAAACTCATGCACTGTGGCATCAAGCTCGTAAAATTCAGGTGCTTTCGTTTCCACGATTGCATACTTGCCTGGACGCAGATCTTTGACTTCCACAAGTCCATTCTCATCGCTTGTCAGCCCGTCTTTAATGATGGTGCCGGACGCATCTTTCAAAGTGAAAATCGCACCTTGCAATGGATTGCCTGCTTCATCTTTCTTATGCAGTTTCACACTGCCTTTTTGGATGATATTCTCTTTTGTAACAGTCGTTACAAAGGTTTGATCTGCTTGGATTTCAAAATAGACGGGATCCGTATCAAGGTCATAAAGTTCCGGTGCTGCCGTCTCGATGAATCGATAGTTTCCTGCATCAAGATCTTTTACGGAAATCGTACCATCTTCAGCCGTTGTCAGGTTTTCCCGGACTTGTTTCCACTCGCCGTCTACTTGTTGTTCTAAAGTGAAAACCGCCCCTTGCAGTGCTTTTTTTGTTTCGCTATCGATTTTCGTCAGTAGAACATCCCGTGTGATTTCTTTGTTTTTAATGATTGTTTTCGATTCGCCATCCACGGTTACCTTCTGGGTATCCTGGATGCCGACTACATAACCTTCCGGTGCTTTGTCTTCTTTCAGCAAATAGTCGTCATAAAGCAAGTTTTTGAATACTGCCTTGCCATCTTCACCAGTTGTCACACTGCGGATGGCAATCTTTCCTTCGCTGTCATATAACGTGAATGTCGCTCCAGCCAATGCCTCATCAGTAGCCGCGTCCACTTTTGACACTTCCAGGCTGCCATACTCACCGGACCCGGTACCGCTGCCTCCGCTTTTACGGACGATGATCGTCTTACCGGATTCGACTGTTTCGGTTGTGATGTTTTCACCGGAGAAGACTGCCTTATTGCTGATGGCTTCTCCATTGGCTGCATTGATATACGATTGATATTCAAGGATATACGCTCGATCGATATCTTCCAGGAAGGACAACTCGAATGTTTGGCTGCCATCTTCAGCTGTCTGTATCTCTAGTTCATATGCGTCTTTCGGCACTTCCTCGCCTTTGGAGAGACTGCCATTCTCAGAAACATTTGTTGCAAATAACTTGAAGCTGTCTTCCAGGAGGATCTGGTTTGCCTGCTGTTCATCCGTCACTTTCGCTTTGGATACATGTGATTGGCCTTTATTGATGTCGATTTTCCAATTGATCACATTGCCATTCTGGGACCCATCTTTTACGTTGTAGCTGCCGCCGTTTTGGACGGATACCTGCGCATCAAGATTGATAGAATCCAAACCATCACTTGATAAGGTCGCCGTGTTGTCGTATCGATTGACAATCAACTCCCCAGCCAGGCTGGTTTTGTACTCGATCCAATATGGCTTGCTGCTGTCTGTAAGCTTCACCCTGAAGCCTGGCTCGCCTTCTGTATTGTTAGGTACTTTCTCTACAACATAATCTGTGCCTTCTTTTAAGAGATTCCCCTTATCAGCACCATTCCACCAACTCAATAGATTCATCTCGTAAACTTTCAACGAGCCTTCCACTAGATTCTGCTTACCTTGGATATAGTCGGTTACAGTGGCGTTCTTCAAGTCCTTCAAATCATAGTTGACCCCGATATTCCAGGTGATCTCTTTCGTTACAGCATTGTAGGAACCATTCTTGAAACCATTGTTCACTGTATAGTCATCCGGATTGAATCCCGCTGCTGCTTCCTTGGTCTGATCTTTCCCCGATTCATCCGTCCAATCAAGCACTACGTGGTTCCGGAATTGTTTTTGCTCACCTAAGCTGTCGTAATCAAAATCGGTTGTATAGGTGATGCGATATGGTGTCTTGATCTCATTCTGGAACTTGACCGTGAACCCGTCAGCTGTCACGACAAGTTCATAATCGTTTTCGGATACTGTCTCGCCAGTGGCACGATCGACGATCTTAAACGTATCCTCTTTCATCGTGAGTCCCTTATTCGGATACGTATCCGTGATGAAGACATTCGTCATCTTATGGGAATCTTTGTTGAAATCAATGGTCCAGTTAGCTGTTTTATCTTTATAGTTTACATTGGAGTAGCCTTTGGAAAGAACTTGCTGATTGATTCCTTGACCAGTATCAATTATATTATCGCCTACTGTGACGCTATTGTTGATACGGCCATCATCCATGACACGGCCATCTGCTTTTGTCTGATAAGTGATTTTATAAGCGTTCTGGATGTCTTCCTTGAATTGCAGCTGGAATCCGCGCTTTCCATCGGCAGCTGGCTGTTCATCGACTTGGTAATTCGTATAAGGTTCAGCACCCGTTTGCTGCCCATTCTCACCGATCGTGATTTTTTCGACCTTTATGGAGTCTGTGATCAGCATATGCTTGTCATCGAACAAATCCGTCAGCACAGCGTCCTGCTGCTGGATTGTTTTTTCATTGTAGTTGTATTGGATTTCCCAGGTGATTGTCTGCTTGGCTGCATCATAAGCAGCACTGCGTTTGGCGAGTGGTTTCCCTCGGCTGACGCTGACGGAAGCTGTCGCTGGCAGATCCTCGATATTCGAACCAGTCAATGTAGCTGTGTTTTTATAAGCCGTACCATCAGCATCCGTAATGTCCGTTTTGAATTCCACGCGATAAGCATCCGTCAGCTTACCAAAATCGATTTCAAAAGGTTCCGCTTGAACGGTGTAAGCGGATGGATCAACTAAATCCCCCTGTCTCACAGTACCGTCAAGCAGGACATCCAGCTTATAAACGTTGATCGAACCAGGCTGCAGCTTTTGATTTGCTTCCAGCGGGTCTTTCAATACAGCATCCTCGATTGTCTTCAGCTGTTTGTTGAAATCGACTGTCCAAGTGATTTCCTTTGCATTATAGCCTCGATCTGTTTTACCGGATTTATCGATTGCATTTCCGGGCTTTGGCTGGAATTTCACTGGAATGACAGCTATATCTTCTTCCTTGATGGTAAAGATGATTTCCTGTTCGATACTTCCCTCGATCTTTTCATGGAATTCCGTCCAGAAATGCAATGTCCCTTTGACATTGGACAGCTTGGCGATATTGTCGTTGAAAGTCATGACAACTGTGCCATCCATACTTAGTTTATAAGTTCCGACACTTTCATCTCCGAATTCCAATTGTCCGTCCACATCGTTGTAAATCGCGAAGTAGTCCGGCAGCGAGAAGGTAAAAGTTGATCCCTCCCCATATGGATGACCATTTTCCAAAGCCCAGTCCATATCAATCGTAACTTCATCACCCAAGGCTGGATGATTATCCGGATTCTCATCTGCATCAATAACATTCCCGTCCTTGTCTTTCAGAACAATGTTCGAGATGATATTTTCTTCTATCTCACCTTGCAGGCGCTCTTGTGCTGCTGGTTCTTCGTTTGCTTCTTTTTCATCAGCATTTTCTTTTGTTTGCGCTTGTTCTGCTTCATCCGTCTCTTCTGCAGCAGATTCCGCTTGTTCCTCTGCACTGTCAGCTGCAGGTTCTCCTGCTTCTTCTTCCGATTCAGCTGGCTGATTTCCTTCCGCTGGCGTTTGTCCTTCTTGCTCTGCTGTTTATTCTTGTCCTTGCTCTGTTGTTCCTTCCTCAGGAAGCTGTTCTGTATCAGCTGCAGGATTCAAATAGAGTGGAATGACTTGCTCTTGTTTTTCAACGACAAATACCAAGTTCGTCTCTTGTTCTTCACTATCCTGAAGATTCTTTCCAATCTGCGCTGTTATCTCCAGTATTCAAGCTAGAAGACTTTGTGCAGGAGGCTACCGTATGAAAGTGATGCTCGTGGATGATGAACCATTAGCGCTGCAGTTTCTTGAATCACAGTTACATAGCATCGGCGATTTCAAGATTGTCGGTGCGTATCAAACATCCCGGGGGTTGACGGAAAGAATCAAGGACAAGAAGCCTGACTTGCTTTTTCTCGATATAAAAATCGGTGCTGTAAATGGTATAGAGCTGGCAGCTGCCATACAAGAAGCACACCCTGAATTGCCAATCGTATTTGTGACCGGCTTCCACGAATATGCCGTTCAGGCATTCGAGCTGAATGCACTGGATTATCTGGTGAAGCCGATTCAAAAGGACAGGTTGAGGAAGACGATCCAACGCTTGAAGATGGATGAGCAGAAAAACGGCTCCGATGCTCCCTTACAAATCAACTGTATGCTGACATTGCAATTCATCCAAAATGGCAAGGCACTGCCTGTTCAATGGCGAACATCAAAGGCGAAGGAGATTTTCTGCTACTTGCTGCACCATGCTGGCAAGCCTGTACGCAAAGATGTCCTGATCGAGAGGTTCTGGGAGGAAAAAGCGCCTGAGAAAGCCTATACGCAGTTATATTCCACCATCTATGTCATCCGGAAGACCTTGGCTGCTTCACTTCCTGCCTTGTCATTGAGCAACTACAATCAGTGCTATCAGCTTCATCTGGGAAATGCAGAAGTGGATGCTGCCCGATGGCAGGATCGTGTAAACCGATTGCCGGTATTGCGTGATCATTCTTTGACAAGCTATCAAGAATTGCTGCGGGATTATAAAGGTGATTATTTTGCCGCGGAAGGGTATGCATGGGCCGAATCGGGGCAGTGGCAGCTGAAAGAAATTTGGTATAAGACCGCCACACAGGTCACAGCCTTTTTGGAGGAGCGCAACATGTTGGAGGATGCCGTTTCCCTTTACTTGCGCATGCAATCGGATTATCCGTATATTGCACACAGTTATATACGCCTCATGCATGTCTATGGTGCCTTGGGTGAAACAGGTGAAGTGGTGAGTCACTTTAAACGTTTAAAAATGATGCTGAAAGATGAATTCGATATTGCTCCGGAGTCAGAGGTAGTCGACTGGTATGAGTCGTGGAGGGTTCAGCATATGCAGGGCTAAAAAGCAGGAGGAACATTATGAAACGAAGTATGAAACTGATCATCATTTTAGCTTTTGCAGCTGCCTTGACGTTAGGAAGAATCGTTTGGTATCACACACAGACACCTGATGTACAGCCTGCGGCAGTCGGCGGGCAGCTGGATGTACGCCAAATCGATTTTTCAAACAGCCACTCTATTACCCTGGATGAGGGCGAATGGAAGCTGACAAGCAAAGCAGATGATCCTGTGTATCAACCGCTTCCGACGTATATGAAACCGGAAGCTGCAGGGACTTATGAAATGAATATACAGGTGGATGACCAACAGAGCCGCTATGCCCTTTCCATCCGCGCCCTTTATTCCGATTTCACGGTTTATGCCAATGACCAGCTTGTTTACCAAACAGTCGACTTTGAAAAGGGGCCGCCTACCCCAGTTTCCATTACCGATTTACGGGCAGATCAGAACGGACAGATTAACGTAAAACTCCGTTTCGATGAATTTCACGGCAATGAGCGGGCACGATCCTTGATCAACGTGGGATTCGGCTCCTCCCAGCAGATACAAAAGGAAACATACCAGGCCGGATTGCTTCAATTCTTCGTTGGAGCCATCATATTCATTCATGCGTTATATGCGTTTGTGCTTTATTTGATGAAACCAAAGAAAATTGGTACCTTATTCTTTTCGATTGCGGCAATGGCGGCAAGCCTGGCTGTCGTGACTTCCGATTACAATACGTTGGGCTACGTGATGCCGCTTCGTCATGAATGGTATGTAAGGACCGCTTATTTGAGTTATATCAGCTTGAGCTTTTTCTTTTTGCTTTTTGTCGTCTTCACCTTCACGGAAGCTGCTTTCAAATGGCCATTCAAGATTTTATATTTCCTGTTTATTTCGTACTTGATCTATATCCTTGCAGCACCGATAGAATTCGTCCGGTATGTGATTGGAATTGCTATTTCCCTGGTGGTAGCCTTCTCCATCATATTCTGGATTTTATTCCGTACTGTTTATCTCAGCGGAGAGAGAGCGTTGCCATTATTCCTAGCTGGTGCTGCTGTTGCCACACATGTTGCTTGGTCTGTTTTTGTGAGCAATATCCCAATCTTGGAAGATACCTTGCGAGCTGCCATCAAAGCAAGCTTCTATCCTTTCGATATCACCATGGCATTGGTATGCTTCTGCAGCTTTTGGTTCCTGCGCTTTTTCCAGACAGAAACCGAGAACAAGCAGTATATCGAACAATTGGAGATGGAACAGAAGCGGAAAGATCAATTCTTGGCAAACACATCCCATGAGCTGCGTACACCTTTGCACGGGATGATGAATATGGTTCAAAGTGTATTGCAGCAGGAAAATAAACTGAAGGAACGCAGCCGCTATCAGCTCGAACTGATTCATACAATCAGTCGGAAGATGTCCTATCTTATCAACGATCTGATTGATGTTACCCAGATGACATCCAATCGAGTCCGTCTAAAACCTGCTTCTATTTCCATTGCGCCGATTTTGATCGGGACAGTGGATATGCTGCGTTTCATGACAGACGAGAAGCATGTAAATATTTATCTGCGAATGCCGGATAACCTTCCGTCCATATATGCGGATGAACACCGCCTGACGCAGATTGTGACAAATATGCTTCATAACGCGTTGAAGTTTACACCAGAAGGAAACATTACCGTCGATGTGTCAGCAGATGAATCCAATCTCCGAGTCAAGGTGACAGATACCGGTATTGGTATGGATGCAAAGACACAGGCCAGAATTTTCCTTCCTTATGAAAAAGGGGAAAATTCGATTTCTGAAAGTGAGGGAATCGGTCTTGGTCTTGGTATTAGCAGACAGCTTGCCGAGATGCATGGTGGTTCCTTGACGGCAGAATCAGAACTTGGCAAAGGTTCCGTCTTCACACTCAGCTTGCCGATTGGTGCGGCTGGAGCGGATGAAACCATTGTAGAAAACAGCTCTTTCACCGAGATTGCCGCTTCAAAACAGATGCACGATTCTTTCGTGCCTGTTGCTGTCTCAGGTTATCGAATTCTTGCGATAGACGATGATCCCGTAAATCTGATGGTCCTTAGACAAGCTCTGGAAAACGATGGCTATCACATCCGTACCGTTGCATCATCAGCTGAGTTCTTTCAGCAATTAGAAAATGCTAGATGGGATTTGCTGATCATTGATGTCATGATGCCGGAGATTTCAGGTTTTCAATTAACGGAAATCATCCGGAACCGTTACAGCCTCACCGAATTACCTGTATTACTGCTAACCGCCCGCTCCCAGCCTGAAGACATCCACGCCGGCTTCCAAGCGGGTGCCAATGAATATGTCACAAAACCGGTGGATATGCTCGAGATGAAAACACGGATCAGATCACTGCTTGAACTGAAAGGGTCGATCGAGGATCGGCTGCGTATCGAAGCAGCCTGGCTGCAAGCCCAGATTCATCCGCATTTCCTCTTTAATACATTGAACACAATCGCCGCACTAAGTTCGATTGATAATGACCGGATGATGCGCTTGCTTCAGGAGTTCGGCAACTACTTGCAAGAAAGTTTCAATGGGAAGAATCTATCCAGCACCGTCCCTATCGAAAAAGAACTGGAATTAGTACATTCCTATCTGTATATCCAAAAGGAACGATTTGGCGAAAGACTGCGCGTGAACTGGCAAATAGACCGTGAATTACAATTCAGCATACCTCCCCTGACACTGCAGCCTTTAGTGGAGAATGCAGTCCTTCATGGTTTGCAGCCAAAGGAAGAGGGTGGCACGATCCTCATCCATCTATTTAAAAAGGGAAGTAATGCGATCATCCATATCAAAGATGATGGCGTTGGCATCCCACCAGCTAAACAGCGATTACTGAATACATCGGATGGGCACAAAGATAGTATCGGTCTGATCAATACCCATGTCCGCCTGCAAAAATGGAATCGCTGCGGCTTGATACTATGCAGTGAAGAAGGACTGGGGACTACGATACAAATCAGCATCCCCCTGATAGATGAAAATGAAAAGACCAGCCCCCCTGAAATCAAGGAAAGAGATGCCCCCTGAAAGCTTGGGGTGCATCTCGGATGCTGGTCTTTTTTCATTTCAGCTTCTCCGGCAGCGTATGGATGGAAGCAATCAGCGTATTCAGTTTGGTTTCGATCCGGTGCATCAAATAAAAGGTGACAGCTGCCGGAAATCCAAACTCCTTTATGATCGCAAGCCACGGTTCCATATGGAACGCCTCCTTTCTTATGAAAAAAGGAGTGCAGCTCGCAAGCATGCACTCCTTCGGGGATCAGAATATTTCCTGTACGGTACGATCGACGATGCGTGCTGCTTTTTTAGAGACAAGCGCTCCGCCGCTCGATGAGATGACATTCTGCGCAATGACTGTGTCCATCGCCTGATCGATTGCTGCCTCATCGATTGGTTCGACCGGCTGCTCCAAGCTGATGGTCACTGTCTTGCCTGCCTCATTCAAAAACTGCAGATCCAGCTTCTTCATGCATCATTCCTCCTTTTTTGTCGAATTAGTCTTGACGCAGAATGGAGTGGTCGTTCTTTTCCACTGCGTAAAAATCACGCTGCTGCAACGGCACCAATACATCCGCGAATGCATGCAGCTCATCCGGTGTCGCATCAAGCCTGATGTTGTTAAAACTCTTTGTTTTGTATTTCTCTTTGCCTGTGTCCGGATCGACGCCGTCAAACAAAACGATGCTGAGGCGTGTTTTATCATGGGTTGCGATAACTGC
This sequence comes from Terribacillus halophilus, assembly GCF_900101385.1. Lineage (GTDB taxonomy): Bacteria > Bacillota > Bacilli > Bacillales > Amphibacillaceae > Terribacillus > Terribacillus halophilus. The sequence continues at coordinate 284,771 of NZ_FMZB01000001.1, read as the reverse complement.
CATGTTCCTCCCCTCCTTTCACAGCTATAATCGGATCTTGTCCCGAAAAAGTGTGGAAAAAGTTTAGAAAAATGATCAAGCAGCCTGCAACATCCCAGCCACACGCGGGATTCGCTTGTAATATAATAGTAATTTTACGTTGCAACTTTTTCATTGTACAATTAAGATTAGCATGTTCTACTAACAGGTAGACTTTACCAACGAATTCAATGAATAAACATACAGATACATCAGTAAAAAAAGGAGTTTAATCATGTCAAGAAAGTCACCTAACCAACCGAAGCCTCCCAGGCGAATAGTGAAGAAAAAAGTAAATAAAAAACGAATTTTGATGTTGTTCCTTATCCCAATTCTGATTCTTGGAGCTGGGGGAGCTGCATATGCTGCTCATCTATGGACCTCTGCAGCCAATGCGATCGAGAAGGCTCATGTCGAAGATACACGGGATAAATCGGCATTGCGCGAAGAAGCAGTCGATCCTGTAGAGGATAATGTTTCGATTCTATTCATGGGAGTGGATGACAGCGATACGCGGGACGAAGCAAACTCCCGATCGGATGCCATGATCCTCGCTACTTTCAATAAGGAAGATCACAGCGTCGATCTCTTAAGCATTCCGCGCGACTCATACGTCTATGTACCAGAAGTCGATCGCAAGACGAAAATCACCCATGCACATGCATATGGCGGTGCTCAGGCAAGCGTGGAAACCGTGGAGAATTTCCTTAATGTCCCAGTCGACTATTATGCTGAAATCAACTTCAACGCCTTCATGGATATCATAGATACACTGGGCGGTATCGAAGTCGAGGTGCCATACGAGCTGTATGAACAGAACTCGAAGGACCAGAAAGACGCCATCCACTTGGAGGAAGGTTTGCAGGAACTTGATGGAGAAGAAGCACTGGCACTTGCACGCACCCGTCATTACGATAACGACATCGAACGCGGAAAACGCCAGCAGGAGATCATCAAAGCAATGATTACAAAAGCAGCATCCGCCGGCTCTGTATTCAAATATGACGATTTGATCCAGGATGTAGGGGACAACCTAAGCACAAGCCTGACATTCAATCAGATCAAGAGCTTCATCTCTTATGGTACAAGCAATGACCTGAAAATCAACACATTGAATCTTGACGGTACCGGCGGCAAACTATCCGACGGCATCTGGTACTACCAAGTCGATCCAACTTCCTTGGCTGATGTCCAGAAACAGCTTCGCGAACATCTCAACTTATCTGAACAAGTGGACACCGATAGCGTGGAAACAGATGGCAGCGGCGTTTACGATAGTACCGGAACAACGGATGGTTCAACGGGCCCTTCCACTGACAGTGCAGGAACAACCGATTCCGCAGGCACATCAAGCAGCGGTACCGATTCTACGACTGACAGTACGACAGGAAGCGGCGGTACAACCGATTACAGCACTGGCACGACAAACAGCGGTACCGATACCGGAACGAGTGAAGGCACTGGTTCTGCAACAGATAGCAGCACAGAATCAAGCGGCACCACTAGCTATGATACAGACAGCTCTGCCACAGACAGTACTTCCGACAGCTCCACCGGTACAACATATGAAGAGACGACAGGAACTGGCACAAATGACAGTTCCTCAGTCGACTCTGCGACAACGCCATAAATAAAACAAGACTGCCACCCTCCTTACCGGGTGGCAGTTCCTTTTGCCGCCTTGCGCAATATTGTAAAGACAATGTAAATTAAAATTGTTTTCTAAGGTTGTTGCTAGTATAATTTAAGACGTCTGAACAAAAGAACATCCTAGCAGGAAGGACTTTTACATGAAATCAGCAATCACTGTTCTAAAGGAACAATTCAAGCATTTTAATCTCATTCGACGTATTTCGCTTTATGAACTTAGGAATAACAATAATGCCAACTATCTTGGATTGGCATGGGAAGTAATCAGCCCTGTCATTCAAATCGCCATCTACTGGCTTGTGTTCGGTTATTTGATCAGCGGTGGAGAAGGACGTAAGATTCCAAACCCTTCAGGCGGCTATTTTGACTTCTTCCCTTGGCTCGTTTCGGGTTTGATCATCTGGATGTTTTTCCAACCAGCAGCAACCCAGGGCGCTAAATCAATCTATAGCAGACTGCGATTGTTATCAAAGATGAATTTCCCAATGAGTGTGATTCCAAATATCACGATTTTCTCTAAATTCTATCCACATTTGATACTCGTAGTTTTGACAATAATTCTAATGCAAATTACCGGTTATCCGATCAGCGTTTATATGCTACAGTTACCATATTTCATGATGGCGACCTTTGCATTCACTTATGCATTCGTGCTGCTTATGACAACTCTGACAACCCTTATCCGGGATATTCAGCTGCTTTTACAAGCTACTCTACGAATGGTACTATATCTAACACCTATCCTTTGGGTTTCGCATAAACTGCCTGATCCTTTGGTTATCGTGATGAAGCTTAATCCGCTTTATTACCTAGTCGAAGGTTACCGTGCATCATTGATGGGTCAGAATGGCTGGTACTTCATTAACTCATGGGAATACACTATCTATTTCTGGGTAGTAACTGCCATTCTATTCATGATCGGTTCTGCCTTGCATATCCGTTTCAGAAGACATTTTATCGACTTTCTCTAATTAGAAAGGGATTTTTATGGATAAATCAATTATTGTTGAAAATGTAAGCAAAAAATATAAGTTATACAGTAAAAGCTCCGATCGAATCAAAGACATCATTTTCCCGAAGGAATATGGTGAAGACTTCTATGCCTTGCGCAATGTCAGCTTCGCAGCTGAAAAAGGAGATGTTGTCGGGTTCATCGGTATTAACGGTTCTGGTAAGTCAACTCTGTCCAATATCATTGCTGGTATTGTGCCGGAGACGACCGGTTCTGTCACTTTGAATGGGGAAGCAGCCTTGATAGCTGTTTCTGCTGGTTTAAAAGGTGATCTTACCGGCAGACAGAACATCGAGCTCAAGTGCTTGATGCTTGGCTTGAACAAGAAAGAAATTGCAGAACTTGAACCAAAAATCATCGAATTTGCCGAACTGGAGAAATTCATCGATCAGCCGGTGAAAAATTATTCCAGCGGTATGAAATCACGACTTGGTTTCTCCATCTCCGTTAACATCGACCCAGACATCCTGATCATCGATGAAGCGTTGTCCGTAGGAGATAAAGCCTTTGCCGAGAAAAGCCTTGCCAAAATGCATGAATTCAAAGACAGAGGCAAGACGATGATTTTCGTTAGCCACTCACTCGGGCAGATGAAACAATTCTGCGATAAAATCCTCTGGCTGGAATTCGGACAAGTACGGGAATATGGCTCGATTGATGAAGTCATCCCGAGATACGATCAATTTCTCAATGAATATAAAAAGATGTCCAAAGAAGAAAAAGAAGCATACCGCGAACGTGCCATTGCAGGCACCTCCAACTAACTAAAAAGACCGACGGGCAATTAATTGCCTGTCGGTCTTTTATTTACGAATCAATACGCGAAACATGAATTCGAATGCTTTCAAGATCCGTTTCCAGCGGAAAGGCTGCTTGATGAGACGATACAGCCACTCCAAATTAAGTTTTATCCACGCCCGTGGTGCACGTTTCATTTCCCCGGCCAATATATCGAATACGCCGCCGACGCCCATGAATACACCTTTTTCGAACAGATGCTGATTCGCTGCGATGAAATTCTCTTGTCTTGGGAACCCCATTGCGACAAAAATGAGATCTGGTTTTGAAGCAGCAGCTTCCTCTGCCACACTTGCGTCTTTGTCCTTGTTGAAGTAGCCATGGTGGCTTCCTGCAATGCGGATACCAGGATACTGGGAGCGCACCCGGTTTACTGCCCGATCATTCACTTCTTGTTTGGCTCCAAGAAAATAACAGCTGAGATTATGCTTTTCGGCGTAGCTCAGCAGCTTGAACATCAAATCGAATCCAGTGACACGCTCTTCGATTGGATTCCCGAGAATTTTGGATGCAATAACGACGCCAGCTCCGTCGGGAATAATATAATCAGCACTTTTTACACTCTGTTTGTACGTAGCATCTTCCCTTGCCTGCATGACGATCTCCGGATTGGCCGTTACGATGTACGTACGTTCACCGGAATTGATTCGCGGATAGAGATGCTGCTGCAATAGCTCTTTTTGCGTTAATTTATTGAAAGGAATATCCATTATTTCTACGATTTCTTGATTTGACACACTTGTAACAACCTTTCAAGATCAAACCATCTGGTAGGAATCTTCGTATGATAGACCTACCCATTATGCCACGAAAACAGAAACTTTACAATTATTCACATAGAATTTACACAAATAGAAAACAGCCGGTAATAAACCGGCTGTTTTGATCATTTACGTCCAAATCCGAAGAAAGATCGTTTCTTTTCTTTTGGCTTGTCGTCTTCCAATGCAGTATAAGTTTGTCCGAACATCTCGACCCAATCCTTCTTGAAGCTCTCTTCACTGAATCGCTCGGTGACTTCTGTCGCCCTTGCGGAAAGTCTGTCCCGAAGGCTGCTGTCTTTCATGATGGCTACCACTTTTTCAGCCAGTGCTTTTTGATCGCCTTTTTTGACCAGATAACCATCGATGTCATCCCTTACGATATCTTTTGGTCCGTATTTAATATCATAAGCTACTGCTGGTGTTCCAGCAGCGAGTGTCTCTGTCAGGACCATACCGAAACCTTCGAAATCAGATGTCAAAATGGTGCAGGCAGCTGACTGATAGGATGCTGCCGGATTAGAGGAGAAGCCCATCAGCTTCACATTCTTCTCTAAACCAAGGCGTTTGATTTGGGCCTTCAATTCTTCTTCCAATGGTCCAAAACCATAGATATGATATTCAGCATCAGGAATCTTATCCACAACATGCTTGAATGCTGCAATTCCTTCATCCAGCCGCTTTTGACCTTCAAAACGGGCCAGTGTGACGGCCACTTTTGGCTGATGCGCTTGCTGCGCAGCTGGTGTTTCAGGGGCGGCATGCGGAATGACGTGCAGCTTTGTCGTTACATCATAGCGAGCAGTAATGTCCTTTTCTTGCTCATGTGTCAAAAAGACGACGTGATCAAAGGAATTGATGCCTTGCACGAAATGATTCCAAGATCTCTTCGTTTTCGCACTCTCGTCATAAGGTGACTCAAAGTGGTTGTTATGCGCAACCGCAATTTTCTCCACATCTGTGTTAGCGAGCAGGACTGTTTCGTCTGTCTTTCTGGAATCAGACATGAGCACCGGTTCCTCGTAATCCAGTACCGCTGTATCGATCCAAGCAGCGTATGCATGGTTGATGGAATCGTATTCGATGTCTTCTTCACCGAAAAGAATCGTCCTGCCTTCGCTGCCGGATGGATTCACCCAAACAGTGAGTCGGCAAGTGCCATCTTCCAGAAGATAACGGTGCAATTTAGGCTTATTCGTTAACTGATCCATATGACTCGTCCGCACAAGACGACCATCACGCAAATATTCTGCCCGGCGTAAACGATTCCGGCTTTCGTCCATATAATCGACCAGCTTCAGTGATCCATCCGCATTGAAACGGCGGTATTCCTTATAGACGCCATCTTCATAATATCGGTAAGCAAGCTGCTTGCTCTTTTTATCTTGGATCTTATGCATCTTCCCTGCTTCCACTGATGCTTCCTTCGGTTTATCGACTTTACTGATGTACAAGAGATCCGTATAATAGTTCCTTACTTCCACTCTTCTATCCAACTGTCCAGATTTATACAATTTTTCGATAATATTCTTATGGTCCTGCTGAAAAGCCAGCGTGAAGAAAACAACTTTCCCGTAATGGTTTGCGAGAATATTCGCCCTTTTCATCACTGCTTTCGTCAGGCCGCCTCGCTCCACATTCAGTGAATTGAACACGAATATAGGGGTCTTCATCATTTTGTCCTCCTACTGGTATGCCATGAAAGCGCAGTACCAAACATTCATTTGTTAACATTTGATTACTTTTTCATAAAACCGAATAATGATTTTTTCTTTTTATTTTCTGGCTTGGATTGGGAAGAAAATAGCTCTATCCAAGACTGATCATAATCTTTCTCACTGAAACGCTCTGTGATTTCGATGGCTTTCCCGGCCATCTCACGACGCAGTTCCGAATCCTCCATAATCGAAAGAATCCGGTCAGCGAGCAGCTTCTGATCGCCTGCTTCCACGATGAATCCATCCACTCCATCGCGGATGATCTCCCGCGGTCCATACTTCATATCATAGGAAATGGCTGGCGTTCCCGCCGCCATACTCTCCGTCAGTACCATGCCGAACCCCTCATAATTGGAAGTCAGGATCGAGCAGGCTGCGGATTGATAGGCAGCTGCCGGATCAGTGGTGAAGCCCATCAGCTTCACATTATCCTGCAGTCTTAGTTCATCGATCAGTTTTTGAAGCTGTGATTCCAATGGACCAAAGCCATAAATGTGATAACGGGCATCCGGCAGCTTATCGACGACATGGCGGAAGGCACGGATCCCCTCATCGACAGCCTTCTCTTCCGAGTACCTTGATAGTGCTACCGCTAGATGCGGATCCATGCTTTCTCCTGTAGCAGGTGCTGTTGACGGAGCAGCATGTGGAATGACATGCAGTTTATCTGGATTCACTCGGTATCTGGAAATAATATCCTGTTTCTGGTGTTCCGTCAAGACAACCACTTTGTCATAATCATCGATTCCTTCAAAGAAAGTATGCCATGTGATTTTCGTGTCGGAATCGTCTTTGTATGGTGAAGCGATATGGGAACTATGCGCCACTCCGACCTTCTCGACATCCCCCTGCACGCGCAGTACAGTCTCATCTGTTTTTCTGGAGTCTGATAATAAGACTGGTGACTCATAACTCTTCACAGCTTCTTCAATCCAATAGGCATAAGCATGCTGGACTTTTGCAAATTCCTTGTTTTGGTCGAACAGAATCGTTTTGACTTCCTCACCTGACTCGTCAAGCCAAACGGCGATCTTGCAAGTACCATCTGCATGGAAATACCGATGCAGCTTCGGTTTATTGTTGGTGATATCCATGTGGCTTGTCCTGATAAGCCGGTTATTGCGCAGGTATTCCTCCCTCCGCTGTCTTGTCCGGCTCTCATCCATATAATCAATCAGTTTCAGGGAACCATCTTTCTCAAATCGGCGGTATTGCTCATACAAGCCATTATTATAATAACGATAAGCAGGTAATTTACTCTTCTTATCGACGATATGGCTGTATCCAGGAAGCTCCACCGGCATCTGCACAGGCTCTGTCACAAGCTCCGTATCGAGTAGTTCAGCGTAGAAATTCCTCACTTTAATGCGCCTGTCCATCTGTCCGGATTCATATAGTTTTTCAATGATGTTTTTATGGTCCTGTTGATAAGCAAGTGTAAAGAAGACAACCTCGGAATTATGGTCTGCCAAGAGGTTGGCACGTTTTAATACCGCTTTTGTTAACCCGCCGCGTTTAACATTCAATGAGTTAAACACGAAGATTGGTGTTTTCATACTGTGTCCTCCTAAGCGGAATTAGTGTTCATCTAAGATAGCATAACATGGCTGTTTTTTAAAACGATAACACAAATCAAGCCCTTAGCATCCGCTTGACTTTATTGACGGCACGCTGTTTTTTGCTTAGCTGTTTCGGTTTCTTTTTTGTCGTATCCTTCAGTTTGAAAGATAAGTTCCCGTGCTTCGTATTATAGGTTGTCACATTGAGCAAATGATTTTTCTGCTTCGAGGATGTCAGCTTGGCAGTCGAATGCTGCGGCGTTTCCCCAATGATTCGTGCGATAGCTGTGTAGTTCTCGATCCTGCTGACAAGATGCAAATCAACGATATCATTCTCCGCATCCAGCCGTTCCAATGCTGATGCAGGGATGACGACATGGAACATGGATATTATCTGTTCCTGCATCACCTCAGGGTTCACAGGAATCGGGCTGTCCGTGTCATAGGCACCTTTTTGGACTGCAAGCGACGTCACACGTTCACTATCTCTGTCACTAAGTTTCAAGAAGAGCTGTTCTTCTGAAGCATCGACAAGGGAATGATAACTGTAACCTTCTACCAGCAAACCTTCTGCTTTTTTCTGTATACGCGTCACTGCAGCTGCCAGCTTATTGGAACGATGGAAGGACAATGTTTCAGCCTTAGCTAATTCGTAAGCTTTCTCCGCCTTCGGATAAATCAGACCATGGAATACTTGCATATTACCTGGATGACGCTCTGCATACCAGAAATTGATGAGATCTTCAAGCTTCCCTTGCTCGATGATACGCAAAAGCAGCTTCTCCCTTGTATTGAAATTCGCATAAATATCCAGGAACTCATGCTTCTTGATCAATGCTTTCAAGGAATCGAAGATGAATTGCTTATCTTCCATCTGAAAAGATCGTGTAATCGTTGTCCGGAGTTCGATGTTCAACACCCGGGTCAAATACTGATAGTAAGTGCGCAGCTTTTTCTCTTTCGGAAGATTCAAGCCAGCGACTGCTGCCAGTGTCTCTTCGAACTGGTGCATGTATATACGGCCGGTAATCGGTTTTTTCGTTAGCTGCTCCCTGCCTACCGTAAGGTTATTCGTCAAATAATAGCACGGATAATCTTTTACTACGGATATGGAATTCGAATAGGCATAAGCTTGGATGATGAACGGCTGATCCTCACCCAATGAATAATGCTCTGGGAATCGGATATTATGCTCTCGAAGCAGGCTTACACGGAAAAGCTTCTGTACACTTACCGTGTACATCGCATTGGAGCCATAAAAGCTGAAATTATCGGGGTTCCGGAAAATGGCTTGTGGAACACCCCTGTTGATGCCGACATATTTTCCAACAACGATATCGCTATCGTATTGAAGGATTTTCTCTTCCATCCGCTCCAATGCTTCTTCCCCAAGATAGTCATCACCATCTACGAAGAAAATGTAATCGCCTGTTGCAAGTTCAATTGCTTTATTTCGCGGGCCACTCGGAGAACCACTGTTTTCTTGATGCACCACACGTACAAAACTGTATGTATTGCTATACTCTTCGAGGATAGCTGGGCTTTGATCGGTAGATCCGTCATTCACACAAATGATTTCCAATTTGTCATTATCGATAGTCTGGTTGATGATGCTGTCCAGGCATTGTCTGATTGTACTTTCGTCATTATAAACGGGAATTGCGATTGTATACTTTAACTTCATTTTGTCCTCCGATATTTACATCAATTTTACACTAACTTTATTTTACAACTAAATTCTGCATTATGTAACAAAAAATCACATCACAGCCAGATTGGATGTGATGTGATTCTCTTACTTCAGATAAGCTGAATGGATCCACACTTCTTTTCCATTCAACATACCTCTATACCATGTATTATTGCCGACTTTCTCGGTCAGGTTCACCTTGAACTCCTTGCCGGCATAATGCTTGAGATCATAGACAAAGTCTTTTGATCCGCCCCATGCTTTCATATATGCACTGCCGGTCCCTTTGACATGCAGTGTTTTTCTTTCCTTATCAACGGTAACATGAGAATATGTCTTCATCTGACCTGCTTCCACCCAGCCAATCGTACCGCTTGTGCTGCTGGGCTTATTGCTGATCAAATAATATGTTTTCTTATTGTACACCGCTTGTTTTTTGATATAGTACACCTTATCTGTAAAGCCATCAGCTGCCTTCTTTGCACCAGTCGTCACACCAGGTGTTTGAAGAATCACAGCTCCACCGCGCAAATGGCCAAGTCGGCTTGTTTTACTTTCTTGTTTCGTAGTTACATACGCACTGTGAAGCCACATTTGCTTCCCATCAAGCTTTCCGCGATACCACGTATTATTGCCGACTTTTTCGGTTAGGTTCACATAAAAAGGCTTGCCGCTGGCAGAAGACAAGTTGCTGCTCACAAGGTTCTTGCTGCCGCCCCATGCTTTGTCATAAGACTTTCCAGAACCTGTCACATAAAGCGTCTGTGCTTTCTTGCTGACACCTGTATGGGCATGAACCGAAATCTGTTCCGCTTTTACCCAGCCAACTACATCTTTTGTTCTGCTTGGAGCGTAACTGATCAAATAGAAAAGCTGCCCATCTCTTTCTATTTGCTTCTTGATGTAATAAACCTGATCATAATCCTTGCTTCCGGCACTACGGTATTTAGCCGAAGTCTTGGCTTCATCGTAAATTCTGGCACCGCCGCGCAGATGACCTAGCTTGCTGGTATTGCTTTCTTTCCTTTTATCCGTTACAAAGCTGGAATGCACCCAGACTTCCTTACCTTTGAGTGTACCGCGGATCCAAGTATTGTTTCCGACTGTCTCGGTGAGATTGGAAGTGAAGACCTGCCCCTTCATCGATGCCAGGTCATATATTTTATTCTTGGAACCGCCCCATGCTTTGTCAAAGGCTTCTCCTACTCCTTTGATCGTGTACATGGATTTATCACGATTGACACCTTTGTGATCATGTACCTTTACATCTTTGGCTTTCATCCATCCAATCGTTCCGGACGTCGCGCTTGGCTTCGTACTCATCAAATAATAAGTAGTTCCGCTGACATTGGCTTGCTTCTTGATGTAATAAACTTGATCTGTCTTGCTGCTTCCTGCTTGGCTGCTGCTGGACAGATTTGATAGATTTGGATATATCCTCGCACTTGTAGACCGGATATGTCCCAGTTTGCTAGTTTTACTGTACTTGATTGCTTTTTGATTATATCTCTCGGTAACAAGCTTGACGAAGTCATTCCAGTTGTATCCGTACTGCGCAAAGTATCCATGCGGATCGACATGGGTTGTACCGCCAAGGAACTTGCTGACCGCGTTGTGCGACCACAACGTACCTCTTCCATTTGATTCCGCACTTGTCACACCAAGATCGTATTTTGCCAAGACATTAGCAATGTAATCTGCATAATTGTTAATAGATTTTGCAAAGTCTTCAAAGCTATCTTCCCGGACCAGTTCAACATGGACGAAGCGTTGGTTTGCATAATAACCAGCTCCCCATGCACCTAAGTCTGTCGGATGGATCTCAATGATATTGCCATGATCGACGAACGCATGTACAAATGCATTATTGTGGTTCTTTACCATATAATTTATCTCTGATCGGATAGAAGAATTCGGGTTGGCAGTTTCATGTGCTACCACACCTTCAACCGCCCCTCTTCCGTTGCGATAATTGAACTTGGCAAACTGACTCTTATGTTCATATTTGATCGAAGAGGTGGAAGGTGCGTTCTTCTTGATCCAGTCGTTTACATTCGGATAGCTTGCTCGTTTGGAGAGCTTTGGTTCTGAAGGTGGTTCCACTTCTGTTTCATCGACACCATCGCGCCAGTCGATTGGAATGTATTGCAGCTGCTCCTCGGATAGCTTACTGATATCCATTCCATAAACCATCGTACCTTCCTTGATTCCAAGTTCGTTGTACTTCGGTTCTTCTTCCTTTGCGGCAGGTTCCTGCTCTTTTGTTTCATCCTGTTCTGCCACGGGAGTTTCGGTTTGTTTATCTGTCGGTTCTGCTGACTCGTCTTTCACTTCTGTTCCATCAGTTGCTGACTGATCCGACTTTTCCTCTTCAGCTGCTGCTTCGTCCTGTGTCTCAGCTTCTGCTTCTGAAACATCTGTTTCAGTCTGTTCTTCCATCACCGCATCCTCGGAATTTTCTTCCACTGGAATGCTAGTACTATTCGGTTCACTACTAACATCTTCTGTATTCTGAACATTATGCTCTTTTGCAAAAATGCCAGCTGGCGTAATGCTAAAGCATAATGCAAAAACAACTATTACACTTAATATTCTCTTCATGTCTGCCCTCTGTTCCCGTATTTGAAAATGGTAATAGCGGCCAGTCCTCTGCCTGCCTCCTTTATGGCCATTTTGGATTAGGAAGTAAATGATGTAAAATTATTGCTAAAACCTTTTCCCTATAATATATCGACAAAAAATTTACAATTTGAAATCAAATTAACAAAAAAAGCACATTATCCATCTTGGATAATGTGCTTTTTTGTTTTAACGATAATTTGGGATATCAAGATACAAGGTATAAATACCTAGATTTTGATACAAATTGTACATAGTAGAAACTTGTTTGGAGGCCCAGCCGATGTCGGTAGCATATTGCTTGCCGAATGTACCGGTTTTATCCATCGCTTCCGGATTCCAACGCATTTTGTACAATGTGTTTTGACCTGAATTGATGTAGCCATCTCCGATATACTGCGCTCCTCCGACAATCGCAAGATACGGAGTTGTCCATCCTTCATCATATGCACGCTTTGCTCCGCAATCAATCGGACAGGAGTCATAAGCGCCGACGCCATACATGTTATAAACAGTCGTACCGTTATACTTTACTCCTTGAGCCAGCGTAGAAGTACCATTGCCTGTCTCAAGCGTGGCATGGGACACCAGGTATACGTCATTGATACCGTATAACTTGGCAGCATCGATGAATGCTTGGCCTTGCCCTTCAAGCGTACCTTTGCCTTTCAGGTACTTATTCAATGTCGCTGCATCCGCATCACTTGCTCTCGTCAGATCAAGGAATTGGAAACGCTGCTTTTCATCATTGATGAAGTTGTTCGGATCCAAGTAGTATTGAATGTCAGATGGGCTTGCATTCACCCATTGACGGGAATTCGTGAATTCGATTTGGTACCATTTGCCTGTTTGACCAAGAATGGTGACTTTCGCCCCTTTGGACAAAGTTCCGACAACCCAATAGCTGGTGCTAGGACCTCCGCGGACATTCAGAAGGTCTGCTGTCACTTGGTTATTACTATTGATGTACTCGGCGGATACATATGTCTTGTATTCGCTGTCTGTTTGCGGAGCAGGATTTGTAGTTCTTTGAATCGCTACAGCTTCCTCCAGCGTCAGATCGTATTGTGTTTCCTTGTCATAGCTTTCGACTACATATGCTTCATGCAGCCACATTGTCTTTCCATCCAATACACCGCGGTACCAGATGTTATTGCCGACTTTTTCCGTCAGGTTGACACGGAATTGGCTTCCTTCATATTTGGACATGTCACTTTCAACCAAATCTTTCGATCCGCCCCATGCTTTTGCATAGGAGCTGCCGTTCCCATTCGCATAGAATGTCTTGGCAGTCTTATCGATTGTGGTATGTTCATGCGACGACATCTCCGTGGATTTCACCCAGCCGACGACACCGCTTGTGCTGCTCGGTTCTTTGCTTATCTTGTAATACGTCACACCATGCACTTGCACTTGTGCTTTGATGTAGTAGACAGCATCCGTCAAGCCTGCATCCGTGGCGTTTCTGCCAGATGCATCCGCCCAGCTGTCATATACTATGGCATCTGCTTTCAAGTGGCCGAGACGGCTTATTTTCGTCTCATTCACTTGCTGGACATATGCACTGTGGATGAATACTTTCTTGCCATTCAGCATACCGCGGTACCACGTATTGTTACCGACTGTCTCTGTCAGATCCACTTGAAAAACTTGATCCTTATAGTCTGATAGATTATAAACTAGATCCTTCGATCCTCCCCAAGCTTTGGCAAAAGCCTGACCAGAACCTTTTACAAGGAATGTTTTCTTTTCTTTGCTGATCGTCTTATGATCATGCGTAGACAACTGAGATGCTTTCACCCAGCCGACTACACCGTTCGTTGCGCTCGGTTCCTTGCTGATCAAATAATAAAGCTCACCTGAAAGGGTCGCTTGCTTCTTGATGTAATAAACAGCATCTGTGTAACCGTCATTTACTGCTGAAAGGGTGGAGGCAGGGTTTTTCAAATCAGGGTAAATCACCGCATCACCATGCAGATGACCCAATTTGCTTGTGCTCTGCTCCGTTATTTTCGGCTCATAAGCTGTCACATAAGCAGAGTGAATGAACACTTGCTTACCATCCAGCATACCGCGGTACCACGTATTGCTGCCGACAGTCTCTGTCAAATTCACATAGAAAGTCTTACCTTCCATGCTGCTCAGGTTATAAACCAGATCCTTTGATCCGCCCCAAGCCTTTGTGAAGGCTTGACCTGTTCCTTTGATAGTGAAAGTCTTCTTGCTCTTATCAATTGTCGTATGCGTGTGAGTAGACATATCAGACGACTTCACCCAACCGACAACGCCGTTGGTTGCACTTGGTTCCTTGCTGATCAAGTAGTGCAGCTCTCCATTTATCTTCGCCTGCTTCTTGATGTAGTAGACGGCACTTGTGTAACCACCAGCTACAGCTTCGATGGCGGAAGAAGGGTCATTGATATCAGGATAGATGACCGCTCTGCTTTTCAAATGACCAAGCAGGCTCGTTTTTTGCTCTTCTTCGATCTTAACCGGCTCATATTCATCCACATATGCGGAATGAATATAGACAGTTTTACCAGCGAGGGTACCTTTATACCAAGTGTTGCTGCCGACTTTTTCTTCGGCGGTCACTTGGAACTTCTGCCCTTTGTACTCGCTAAGCGTATAGATAAGATCCTTCGATCCACCCCAAGGCTTGCTATAGGCGTTCCCATTTCCGCTGATCACAAATGTTTGCTGGTTGCTGTTCACAGTCTCATGTGTATGGGTGCTCATTTCAGAAGCTTTTACCCAACCAACAACACCTGATGTGCTGCTTGCCTGTTTACTGATGAGATAATATGTTTCATCATTCCACTTTGCTTGTTTCTTGATGTAGTATACAGTATCAGTATAGCCGCCAGCGACAGCTCCTGTAGACTTACTCGTATCGGTAAGTTCCGGATAAATCACCGCATTGGAGCGCAAATGACCCATCAAATCAGCCGAACTTTCCACAGGGGCAGCTTGTTGGACTGCTGCAGCGCGCATTGTCTGCTCTTCGCTTTGAGAATCCACCTCTTCCTCTTGGGCTTTGGCTTCTTCTTGAGCATCTGCTTTTGCTTCATCCTGCTTTTCAGTATCTGCATCATCCTCTGTCACCTGATTCTCGTTGTCAGCTGTAACGCTTTCATCGGTAGCTTGAGAATCTTCAACAGGAGCAGTTCCTGTACCCTCTGTCTCATCGACAGTTCCTGTTTCTTCTTCTGGTGCAACGGTTTCCGGCAATTCTGTCTGTGTCTCATTCGTTTGCTGGGCAGCTTCTGTCTGCTGATCTGACTTTATCGTCTCTTCCGCAGAAACATACCTTACTGGAGATACTAAGCTGAATAGAAGCAAAAAGATGAGTACATACGTGAATTTTTTCATTTCACCCTCCTAAATATTCAGTTTTCAATGTTCAACGCCATTGCATTGTGGTTTATGTAACAATTACCTCATATACCACTCCTTCGTTTTGACTAGGAATAGGTAACAATGGTATGTAATAGGCAACTATTTACCTATTTATCTATAATTCTACAAAACTAAACAAAACTTTACAATCTAATATTAAATTAATGCTTTATTTACATTAAAAATAGTTCTATTGATTCAACTTTTACCATTTTATTGAAAAAGAAGGTAACCCTAAATAAAATATCAAAAAACCACCGCCATATTTGACGGTGGTTCATCTTATTTAATCACTTGTTTCACAACGCGCTCGGAAGCTCTTCCATCCTCCAAGTAACAGAATCGGTTATAAAACGCTTCAAACCGCTCATCTGGCTGGTAGCCTTCTTGATCAATCCGTTTCACTTCCTGGATGATCTGCTCTGTTCGTTTGAACAAAGGCCCTGGCGCTGTCTGTTCGAAATCAAAGTAGAAACCGCGGAGGTTATCTCGATAATCATCCAAATCGTACACGAAGAACATCATCGGACGACGCAGGTTGGCATAGTCGAAGAATACGGAAGAATAATCTGTAATCAGCATATCCGCCATTAAGTAAAGCTCCCGGATATCTTCATGTTTGGAGAAGTCATATGCAAATCCTTCATAACTGGAAAGATCCAGATTCTCAGCCACAAGATAATGCAGTCGCAGGACGACAATATATTCGTCCCCCAATTCCTGACGCATACGATCCAAATCCAGCTCCAAATCGAATTTGTACTTTCCTTTTTGATAGAACTGATTATCCCGCCATGTCGGCGCGTACAGAATGATCTTCTTCTCCTCTGACAGCCCACAGCTCTTTTTCAGCGCATCGATGTTCTCTGGCTTATTATGTGTATAAAGAAAATCGTTTCGCGGGTATCCTGTTTCAAGCATGTCCTTGTCAAAGCCGAAAGCTCGGGCGAAAATTTCACTGGAATAGGCATTCGGTGAAACAAGATAATCCCATTTAGATGCTTCGAATAAGAAGTTTCGCTTATATGCCTCCGTATTTGTTCCCGGCATATGCACCTCGTCCATATCCGCAGCAAGTCGTTTCAGCGGCGTGCCATGCCATGTTTGCAAGTAAATCGTATGATTTGGTTTTGGAATCCATAGCGGCAGCCGGCTATTGGATACCCAATAACGAGCCCTTGTCATCAGGAATAACCAACGGATCGAGAACCTGCGCACGTATGGCACATCTTTTGTTTCAAAGTAAGGCACTGCACGGCGGTCGGAGCTCCAGTACATCTTGTACTCCGGATGATGTTCCCGCATGTATTCATAAATCGCCCTTGGGTTATCACTATACTGCTTGCCGAGAAAACTTTCGAAGACCATCAGTTTCTTATCGACAGGCAGGATAGCCCCGAATAGCTTGAATACTTGCTTGTAGCTGTTTTTGAGGAATTTCCCCCGGCGGATGTTTACCCATTTCCGCTTTACACGTGATACGCTATCCCGAATAAAGAAATACTCCGACGTCTGGATGGACAGATATTTCGATTTCTTCGTCAGTCTTGCCGTCATCTTGAATTTCTTGCCGTTTATAGTCGTTTTCACAGATGTAGGAAGTGCTGGATCCCTCTTCAGATGACGCATCCGGATACTGCGGATTGTCTGTCTCTTTCCATCTATTGAATAAGTAAGTTCCACATAAAACTTGAGAAACTTCTTCTCATCCATATCAATGTGCGGGATTATATCGAGTTCCCCTTCAAATCCAGATTGACGAAGCAGCTCATTGCCTTCATATTTATCTGCTAAATCTTCGCGTTCTTTGAATTGAAGCGGAAAGACCTGCTCTTCTTCTTCATCCAGGTTATTTGTCACAATCAATTTTAATTCTTCCAGTTTGTATCGATCATTTTGATAAAGCGGAGCATAGTTAATGGAACCTGAAAAATGAAGTAAACCTTGTTTCTTCAAATGTACTTCTTCCAGATTGGCAAAGAACACATAATCATTCACCCGGAAAGATACATTCCCTTTCCCGGTACGGTACGGGTAAAATACCTTGTCCGTTCCTGGTATGAAATAGGAATGATACTGCAGATGCTCCGGCGGGTTGGAGATTCGTGCCCGCTTGGTCTCCCCTTCATTTTCCCGTGCCACATACAAATCCCACATGACTCCATCTGTCAGCATTTGTGTATGTTCAGACGGATCCAGTGTCACTTTACAAATCGTATATTCATCCACACTATGGTCTTCTTCAAAAGTCAGGTAAATTTCTTCATTTGTATAACGATTCATCAATAAGAATCGATATGTCTCATAATCAGCGATATAGGAGGCTTTGATCGGAATCTCCATATAGAAAATCCCCGCATCAATCCGAACCGATATGGCTCTCCTATTTCGAAGGCTGATGTTTTCCATGCAGTACTTCTCCTCTCAACTTACAAATCCATTCCTTATTATAAATTTCATATGTAGGTAATTCAACAATGCATTTGTAAAGTTCTTTACACATACTTCGTATTTTAAATGGATTTTTTTGCTCTTCATTAGCATGTTTCATCCTTAGCCATTTATTCATTTTCAGCCAAATACAGGAAATCCAAGTGAAAATGTATGCGTTTTCGACAAAACTAGCATATATTTGCATTCTATTATCATAGCAGACTTGAAATTTAATTAAAATGTAAATATAATGTTAATCAGGTGTAAATGTTATGAACTATAATTACACTGTGACAATGAAGATGCAGACAACTTTTATATATGAAAAACCAAAACTAAAAGGAAATGAGGCACAACAATGAAGAAAGTAATTACGTACGGTACATTTGATTTGTTGCACTGGGGCCATGTGAACTTACTTCGCCGCGCGAAGGAAATGGGCGATTATCTTATCGTGGCAATCTCTTCCGATGAGTTCAATAAGCTAAAAGACAAGAAGTCTTACCACAGCTTTGAAAACCGCAAAATGATCCTTGAAGCGATTCGTTATGTGGATGAAGTCATCGCAGAAGAAAGCTGGGATCAAAAAGTCCGCGACGTCGTGGACCATAATATTGATGTATTCGTCATGGGCAGTGACTGGGAAGGCAAATTCGACTTCTTGAAAGAACATTGTGAAGTCGTTTACCTGCCACGTACAGTCGGTATCTCCACTTCTAAGATCAAAGACGATCTTCTAGAAGTGAATAATGGTTAGAGAATTTGCTATTTCTCTCTATCTAGCGTTCTTCAAAACGCTATTCATATTTTTCAAGCTGTTTCCCCAAAAGAACAAAACCACCTTGGTTTCCTCTTTTGGGGATAATATTTTGTATACGGCTAAATCGCTTGAAAAATGGAATACGGGAGAAATAGTCATATTGAAGACTCCTTCCTGCCGGGAAGATTTCACTGATCTGGATGCGGAGATCATACCTTTTTCCATGACGAATATAAGCGGCTTTATCAAAGGCATTTACCATCTGGCCACTTCGCGCGTCGTGATGGTAGACAATTATTTCGGTTTTCTTGCCGTAACGGACTTCAAACCGAATGTTACATGCATTCAGCTATGGCATGCTGCTGGAGCAATGAAGAAATTCGGCTTGATGGACCCTTCTGTCCAGACAAGGAGCACGAAAGCTCAAGAAAGATTCAAACAAGTATACAGCCGTTTCTCGTATGTAACGGTTGGATCCGAAAAAATGGCATCCATTTTCCAGGAAAGCTTTGGCCTGACCAATGCCCATATACTGCGAACTGGTATGCCACGTACGGATTTCTTCTTCGATGACAGTCAGATTGTGAAAATCGAAAAAGAAATTGCCGAGCAGTACCCGATTATCAAGAAACGCAAAGTCATCCTATATGCTCCCACTTACCGGGATGATGAACTGGCCAAGCCTAAAATCGAACTTGATATCGAGCGTCTTTACCGGGAGCTGGGACAGGAATATGTATTGTTCCTGCGCCTTCACCCTGCTGTTACTTGGGATCTAGCAAACTACTATCCAAACTTTGTAATCGATGTTACACACTATAAGAATATCAATCCACTTCTTCTAGTGACGGATATCTTGATCACCGATTATTCCTCGATACCATTCGAGTATGCACTGCTCAATCGTCCAATCATCTTCTTCACATATGATTTGGAGGATTATCAGAAAAAACGCGGTGTATCAGATGAATATCTTGAATCGTTGCCAGGACCTATGGTCAGGGATACGAAATCGATCATTAAAGTGATCAAAAAGAACGCCTTCCAATTGGAGAAGGTGCAAGCTTTCTCGAAACAATGGAACCAATATTCGAACGGACATGCGAGTGAACAGCTGATACATGCTATGTATACGTCCAACCCGGCCGTGGCAGCCACAACCAAGCCGTCCACACAAACTACACGCTGATGTGTTATCAGCGTGTTTTTTTAATCAAAAAAGAAGAGCTGGGACATAACTAAAATACCAGTGCTTAAAAGCGAACGTTGCTCATAAGTGCCGCTTCGGCAGAATACTCCGCTGGTATAGATTAACGTCAAAAAACCCGAACTTACGCGTATCTTTGTTTCAAGATTCACGTCAATAGTTCGGGTTTTCTTTTAGCTAAAACATTTTTGTCCCAGCCTCTTCTTCATTTATTGCTGATGCTGTTTGCGCCGTTCTTCTTCTGTCACTTTCGGAAAGCCAACCATATTGAGTAATGGACGATAGCGGTCGCTGATCAATCCAGTAATCTCAACGATCAACTCAATTAGTATCGCCAAGGCAATAATCAGGATAGTCGAGCCCCACATGGTGGCTTCTGTGTAAAGGACTCCTGTTATGCTGAAGATTCCACTGATTGCATAAATGACAATAACAGTCTGGCGATGAGAGAATCCTAGATTCAAGAGACAGTGGTGCAAATGCAGCTTATCTGGTGCTGACAAAGGCTTCTTCTGCACGATCCGGCGAATGATGGCAAACGTAGTATCCAAGATCGGTACGCCGAGAATGATGATCGGCACGATCAAAGAGAACAATGCAACGTTCTTGAACAGACCGCTTACGGATAATACGGCAATCATATAGCCGAGGAATAATGCTCCCGTATCCCCCATGAATATCTTAGCTGGATGGAAGTTGAACACAAGGAAGCCAAGTGTGCTGCCCAAAAGGAGCACGCCCATCATTGCTGATAGCGGGTTGCCCATGCTGATTGCAATCATGGCAATCGTGAATAATGCGATAGCTGAAACACCTGCTGCCAATCCATCCAAACCATCAATCAAGTTGATGGCATTCGTTATACTGACAATCCACAAAATCGTTATCGGGATAGCCCAAGCACCAAATTCGATGCGCCCAGCGAATGGCAATGTTACAAAATCGATCTGGATTCCGCCAAGCACCGTGACAGTTGCTGCTGCGATCTGTGCGATAAATTTCACTTTTGCCGATAGAATGAACTTATCGTCCAATGCACCAATCAGTGTGATCATTGTTGCCCCGATCAGGATTGGTGCCGTATTCGAATCATTAGGCATAAAGATTAGATAACCGATGACAAAACTGATGTAAATGGCCAATCCGCCCAATCGCGGCATGATTTTCTGGTGTACTTTCCTAGCGTTTGGTTTATCCGTTGCTCCGATTGCGAATGCCAGCTTTTTCACCATAGGCGTCAGCGCAACCGAAAGGATGAAGCATGCGGCCAACGCTATGATTAAAGGCGTTATGTGTACCATTCGTATCCTCCTAAATAGCTTGCAAATCGTTCCAAAATTGTTTTTATAATCCAAGTATCATAAACTACTAGATTTCGACAGTATTCTTAATATGCTCTGTACCATTATAAGGTCTCTGTAGTCAAAACACAATTACACACAATGTAAATTTTACATGATGAACGGTTTCAGCGCCTTTACATTTAGTTTACAATTATCATGCTTCTTTGATGAAATTGCTGAGGATCGTAAACATCCGCTCTTTCCCAGATTGAAATGGCACTGGCTCGAAGCTTGCTGCCTGCTGAATCACTTCGCCGAGATCCTCTCCTTCTCCCCAGCTCAGGATATGCTGCTGTTCCAGGAAAATGGACAATAATTGCAGCTGGTGGTCATCATTATGTTCTCCGTATTTTTTCAGCCTGGCTGCTGCGATGACCTTTTTCCCCTTTTTCAAGGCGGAGATGACCGAGCCGGTGCCAGCATGCGTAATGATAAGGCGTGCTTCCTCCATCAGCTGATCCATCACTTCATAATTGACGAACGGCTTGATTGTCAGCAAGTCACTTTCAAACTTCGTATGTCCTGCTTGGACGACGACTTCATCTGTGATGATCCCTTTCCGTTTCAGCCTCTCCACTTCCTCGAGCAGCCGGGTGAAAGGAAGCTCATGTGTACCCAAGACGACCAGTATCAATAGATGGACCCCCCATAGACCGCTTTCGGATAAATCTGTTTCATCGTTTCCCATTGGACGATGAATAAATCGGCGATTGGATAGATCAGCTTGCCTGATATGGTCGGAGAGGTGGATTTTGCAAAGCTCTCGATGAAGATGACTCGTTTCCTGAACAGTTTCGCGATATAGCACATCGGCACGGATGTATGCGCTCCTGTTGAGATGACAACATCCGGACGATGCTTAAGGAAAAGGAAAATGGACTTTATGATGTTATAACTGAACTTGAATATATAGCGAAACGGATAATTACGTGCTCCGTAGACAAGGAAGCTCATCGGATGCTTGTCTTTCATTTGTTCCGTGATTTCGGATTTTTCTGTCACGATGTGATAATCATATTCCTTGAATAGCGGCTCGAGCTGCAATAGCTGTGTCAAATGTCCGCCGATAGAAGAGATCAGAAGCAATTTTTTCTTTTTCATCACTGATTCGCTCCATTCCAGTTGAGATGAGATGCTATTGAAAGAATTTCCCCGGTTTCTGCTTGAGCAAGCCATACAGGAACCCTAGGAACAATGCCAGATAAAATCCTGAAGCCGGTGATGAGAGAATATGACCGGCAATGAATGCTGCACCAAGACCAATACAAGCCCCTATCCCGCTGAACAATGCCGTTGCGTCCAATGTTTTGAAGCGCTGCCTGAAAATGAATACCAGGATGCTGCCGATGACAAACACTACCGGCAAGATCAAGATGAATGTCCCGATGTATCCAAATCCGAAGAACCAGTCCAGAATATCCATCTCGATTATCCTGGGTTCCTCTCCCGTATAATTCCCGCCGATCCCCATACCGAAAACTTTCTGAATGACAGGTGCATGCTCGAAATAATACAGAACCGTACCGAAAAATTCTTCCCGTCCATTCAGCGCCATGAGCTGCCAGGAGCTCCACTGTCTGACACTTCCGGGAGGGGGAACCTCTCCTTCTCCTTCCGGTAATGGAGGAGCCTGGGCTTCTTCCTGCTGCTGAGCTGCCTTCTCGTTAGCCATATCGACTGATAAACCCAAGTTATTGCCGATCGGCATTTCAGGCGAAATGAGAACTGTGACTGCCAGCAGGACAAGCATGACACCTGCCTGAATGAAATTGTTTCGTTTGATGATTGCCTGTACGAGAAGTAAAAGGAATGCCAGCCCCAACACAAGCAAGGCTGCTCCGAATGCGACCTTCGTACCGATTGTAAGCATTGCCCAAATCATGACCGCTACAAGGAGTGTACATATAATTTGTGCAAGCCTGCCTTTCTTTATGAACAGATAGTAAATCATTGCACCGCAGAAACCCATACCTAAAATGGCACTGATTTCATTACCGGAAAAGAACCAGCCGGAATGCCCTTGCTTAGCCAAGTAATCGTAACTGCGTTTCCCGGTGCCGGTTATTTCAGCAAGGAGCATCACCACACTGACGACACTTGTATTGATAAATAGATATTTCGGTACAATCTCTTTCCATTCATGATTTCCACCCAGATGCCGGAAAATCATTACATACACAAGCAGTGCGGTGATGAAGAAAAATGTCTTCAAGATGAATGTCAGCTCGCCTACTGTGGAAACGGGATCCTTCCAGACCAGACTGACGCCGAAGTTGATGGCAAAGTAAACAGCAAGCACAGCCATATAGATGACCGTATTCCTGCTCCAGCGCCGATCTGGATAGCCAAGCATGTACAGTATCCCGATTGGTATGACGAGCAGCCGGACTGGATTGGAAACTGGAATCCCGAAATACGACAGCAGATCGAGAAACGGCTGAGCTAAGATGAAGAAAATGAATAGTTTTTCGAATGTATGATGTTTGTCTGTAAGTTTCTGTGTCAGGGCTTGCAAAATGATTGTCCTCCTTCGTGCCACTCTTGCCAATTACTTAGCAGCGGAGCCGCCTCTTCCCAATAAGATGTTGAATGATTTGATTTTCATCAGGAATACACAGATGAGAAATACGATGACCCCGGCTGCTGAACAGATCAGAATCGTCACGATCGGCTGTGCTTCACGCAAGGTTCCCTTGATCAAAAGGACAGCGATTCCCATGATAAGCACCCCGGCAGTTGTCTTGACGACATCCGTGAGCATAGCGCGTACAGGTATCCCGCCTGTGAGCTTCCGGAACAGAAGGAAACAGGCAGTTGCATAAATCAAACCCGTTACCGAAGTAGAAAGCGGTATTCCGATAAAACCGAAGCTTTCTATGAATAAGTAGTTGAGCAAGAACTTCAGGCCGATGGATAGCAATCCGAGCCGCATCATGTAATGACCTTTTTCCATCGTATAAAAACCATTGTTGATGATGATGACCAAGCTGTAGAACAGAATCGTGCCAAAATAGTAATAAGCTGCCATGCTCGTCTCCCCGACATCATGGGAGGTGAATCTTCCTCTTTCGAATAGAAGAGAGACAATCTCCGGCATCAAGAGCATCATGCCTGTCAATACAGGCAGCAGTACGAAATACATAATCTGCAGCCCGCGAGTAATGTTTGCTTTGAAACCATCCATGTCTTGCTTGGCATATGCGGCGGCAAGCAGCGGAAATACGATGGTGCCGATGCTGACCCCGACGATATTCTGCGGAAATTGCGTCAAGTTCTTAGCATAATTCAAATATGTAACGAAACTGCGCCCAAGCATATTGGCAAATGAATTATCAATCAGCAGGGTAATCTGTCCGATCATCGCAGTAAGAGCTACCGGGATGAAGATTCGGTAAAACTGCTTGTTTTCCGCCCAATCGATTTTGCCCCGCAGCGAAAGTGTGCGTTTTGGCAGTAAAAGCGCAAGCTTGAATAGCAAGCTCAAGATGACACCCGCCAAATTACCGAAAGCAAATGCATATGCTCCTATATCATCAGCAAAGAGCAGCGCACTTACGATGGTTCCCAAAAGCACGATTGCCTGTGCGAGTACGGATAAGTAATACTTGTTCTCCGCATCGAAGTATGCCTCCAGTACGGCATTGACGCCGACGAATAGTAGAGATGAAAGGAAAATGATTGTCATGATTGTTGCCATCTGTGCATTGTCGCCTGCCAGATTCGGATACAGCAGCCGGATATACAGCGGCGCAATAAAGATGAAAACAATCGATATCAGCAAACTGAACAGGAGCGTTCCTTTCCATACATCCTGAAGATGCGCCAGCCCCCTGTTTTTTTCCTGATATTTGATATAACTTGGAACGAATGCACTCTTCATTCCTGTTGTCAGGAAAAGAATGAACATGTTCGGTAATGCAAAGGCCGCAAAATAAGCGTCCGCTTCACTCCCGGCTCCGAAATAATAGCCTATAAGCATATCCCGGATTAACCCTGAGACCTTCAGTACAAGGGTCACGAACAGCAGCAGCAGACTTGCAATGCGAAGTTTCGACTTCATGAAAAGGACCTCTCTCTATTTGCCCATGCAGCATGTAGCTTCAGGGATGCGTATTGCTGGCTAAATTATAAAACTGAATAGAAAGCCGTTTCAAGGCAATTTACAGTAACTTAACGTACACTGACGCGGGTAACACGACTTCATCCCTTCCAGTTACTGGGCTAGGGGATAACTTTACAAAATATTCGTATATTCATACTATTTACAATTACTTCACCATTGGTTAACAGTTGCATAATAATCCTTTGCTAGACTTGGTTCGACATATCCTAGAAAAGGAATGGAGTGTACGTAGTGAAAATAGCTGTATTGATTCCATGCTACAACGAAGAGCAGACAATCGGCGATGTCATCGATGCCTTCCGAAAACAGCTGCCGAACGCGGAAATCTATGTGTTCGACAACAATTCGAAGGACAAGACGAGCGAGATTGCCCGGCGGCATGGCGCCATTGTCCGTCATGAATTCCAGCAAGGAAAAGGGCATGTCGTCCGTTCGATGTTCCGGAATATCGAGGCGGACTGCTATGTGATGGTTGATGGGGATAATACATATCCTGCCGAATTCGTCCATGATTTGATTGCCCCGATCCAGGAAGGGCGCGCCAATATGGTTATTGGTGATCGTCTGTCCAATGGCACTTATGTGAAAGAGAATAAACGCAAGTTCCATAACCTGGGCAATACGATGGTGAAGAATTGTATCAACTTCCTATATAAAAAGAAACTTTGTGATATCATGACGGGCTATCGTGCCTTCGATCGCCTTTTCGTCAAGACAATGCCGATCATGAGTCCCGGCTTTGAGATCGAGACAGAGATGACCATACATGCCCTTGATAAGCGGCTGTCGATCGTGGAGGTGCCGATCCTCTATCGCGACCGCCCAGAAGGAAGCTATTCAAAATTGAATACATTGGCTGATGGCCGCAAAGTGCTGTATAAGATTTTCAGCCTTTTCAAGGAATACAAACCGATGCTCTTCTTCACAGCCTGGTCCGCTCTTTTTCTCATACTCGGATTGGCCGTCGGCATTCCGGTCATTGCAGAATATTTTTCTACCCAGTTCATCACCCGGGTTCCTTCTGCAATCCTTGCCGTCGGTTTGGTCGTCCTGTCGGTGCTGAGTTTTGCTTGTGGCGCGATATTGGATACGGTGGCGTCCAATCAGCGCAAGCAATATGAATTGGAATTGAACCGGATCCAGGCAGAAAGCAAACCGAAACCCGTCCAAGGTATGACCAGAACTGGAGGCTCCATATAATGACGCGCGTTCTAAACCTTTTGATCAGTGTGGCTGCAGGTCTTGCAGCCACTATTTCTGTATTAGCCATCATGCAAGCCAGACAGGATACATCGCTTTTGAAGTATGTTGTCCTTTCTATTGTCAGCATTTGTTTCTTTTATGTGTTTTGGATGTATCGCAGACAGATTTTTCAGTCTGTATTGGAAAAAAGCTACATAATGGTCGGCATCGCTTTACTCTCCGTCTATACGCTGATCAGCTTGATAGACTGGCCGCTGTTCATCAATCGGCCTTGGTATGAAACGGCGATTGTCGATCTCATTTCTCTAGCGACCATCTTCTGTTTCTTCTCCTACCTTGCTTTTCTCCTGCTTAGGGGAGGCTATGAATGGAAGCGAACAGACGTAAGCAAATGGCAGATCCTATGGTATATGCTGCCGATGATCTTCGTTTGGATGTTCTACTTGCTTGCCTTCTTCCCGGGTAATATGAGCCCGGACTCCCTGAACCATTGGCGGCAAGTGGAGAATATGGAGTTCAATAACTGGCATCCATTCGCGTATACGATAGTGATACTGGTTCTGACGCAGCTTTGGGACTCCCCGGCTGTCATTGTCCTATTCCAGATTTTGCTCATGTCGTTTGTATATGCTTATGGAATATATTCCTTCCGTCAATACGGGCTTGGTAAGAAAATCGCCTGGGTTGCGGCTCTTCTATGGGCTGTACTGCCGATAAATGGCATCTTCTCCACCATTCTCTGGAAGGATGTCGTCTATAGTATCTTCATCGTCTTTCTGACTATCTTTGTCATGAAGACGGTATTGCAGGAAGGCAGAAACTTACGGACATGGAGCGGAATAGCGACATTCACTGTCGTATTGCTCGGCATTGCCTTCTTCCGGAACAACGGATTGCCGATTGCCGTGTTGACCGCCATTGGTATGCTCATTGTCTATCGACAGAGCTGGAAGCAGCTACTGAGCCCGCTTGTGCTAGTCTCTGCACTTTACCTTGTCGTCACTGGACCGGTATTCACGGCTTATAATATCCAATCCGCCAACCCAAATGAATCGATGAGCATACCGACGCAGCAGATTGCAGCGGTTGTGTCCCAGGATGGAGAGCTGACAGAAGAGCAGCTCGCCTATTTGGATACGATTCTGCCAATAGAAGACTGGGATGCGTATAATCCTTATCTGACGGATCGGATCAAATTCCATGACAACTTTAAAGACGATGTGGTTGTCGCAGATATGGGTAAGTACCTATCGATTTGGTTCGACATTGTAAGGCAAAATCCTGCCATCGTCATCGAAGCTTATCTCAAACAAACTTCCCTGGTATGGCAAATCAATAAACCGATTGATGGATATACGAACCCTTACACGATCGATGTTGATCCGAATGAGATGGGATTGGAAACAAATCCGGTGAGCCAGACGTTGTATGACGTTTTGGAATATGGGCTGGAAGCATCCCGCTACCATACAGAAGAGCTTTTCTGGCGTCCGGCGGTATTCAGCATCCTCATCATCCTGTTTAGCTTGATTGCATCCCGTAAGCTCGGAGCGATTGCATGGCTGCCTATTTTGCCCGTCCTGTTCAATACTGCGACAATCTTTGTCGGGCTGCCGGCACAGGACTATCGCTACCAAGTCAGCAACGCAATGGTAAGTATCTTCTTCCTCCTCTTTGCCTGTCTGTATAAAAAGGGAAAGGAGCCAAGCGATGGAGAACGTACAACCTGGACGTGATAGCCATGACAAACCGAAACTAGGTATCGCCCTGATTCTTTTGTCAGCAGTATTTACAAGTGTCGGACAGTTATTATGGAAAATCGCAGATGGGCAAATCAATATTCCGCTGCTGATCGGCTGTATCTGCTATGGAGCAGGGGCGGTGACCATGATGATTGCATTCCGTTTTGGCAAGCTTAGTGTGCTGCATCCGATGCTGAGCCTTGGTTATGTATTCGCATTGATCATGGGTACCATCTTCCTCGATGAACACATTTCAGCCATGCATATAATGGGGACAGCGTTGATCATAGTAGGGGCAATCATGATCGGGGGTGGAGAAAATTAGCTGGTTCTTGCTGATTTCCTGTACAATGCTGGGAGCTGGCGGAGGTTTTTTCTTCAAGCGGGCCAGTGACCCGTCTGTACACACTTATCGAACACTGCTGATCGGACTGGTTTGTTACGGTTCTGCTGCCTTGATCAATATTTATGTGCTTACGATGCTTCCTTACTCGGTCGTCTTTCCACTGACAAGCATCACCTATGTATGGACGCTATTACTGTCGTTTTATCTTTTGAATGAACATATTAAACTAAAGCAAATAGCCGGTGTCGGATTACTTGTCGCCGGTGCTGCTTGTCTTGTCATATAAAAAACGACTCCCGCTTCACACTTGGGAGTCGTTTCCTTTTTCTATCATCGTATTGACTAATCGGTAAGGGCGAACCCGTACCAATTCGGTAAACTGTTCTGAAAGATTCAAGGTGGAAAATTTGAAGTCCGTATCTGCCCAATGCATGATGAAGCCGACAGTGGCAGCCATTTGGAAATGAATCATCAAGTCATAATCCACTGGAATCCTTGGACTTTCCGTTTCCAGATAAAACTCACCGGACAAGCATCGTACGAAGACGTCCAACATCTTTTCCGCTACATCGGGATAAAGAATCCGCAATGCCTTCAAAACACATCTTTCTTCGTAGATATGGGTGAATATGCGCATTGTTGACGGAGCTTGCTCCTGCAAATCGACATAGGCACTATCTTTATACGGTTCCAGCAATGCAACCGCTATGCCACCCAGGAAATCGGTAAGAATTCTCTCTTTCAAGCTCTCCTTATCGGTGAAATGTTTATAAAAGGTGCCGCGATTATAATCAGCTTGATCCGCAATTTGCTGAATGCTGATCCGCTTATCTTCTTGGGCTAAAATCAAATCCACATAGGCTTTTTTAAGCGCCTTCACACTTCGTCTGCTGCGTCGGTCCGTCTTTAATTTCAACAACAAAACCGCCTTTTTTGTTTATTAAATATCTTTTTCTTCTATTCAATTAACATTTTTGTTGACTAGGTTACATTACTTAAATTATTGAGCATTGTTACCTAGCTGTCAATGCGCTAAGATTACTTATGTTAATGCATTTCGAACATTTTCAGTTGGCAACTTCAACATAAACAGTAAAGGAGGCTCTCACAGTGAAGGAATTCCAAGGACAGGTTGTATTGATCACTGGTGCTGCCGGCGGTATTGGATCATCGGCTGCGAGAGCTTTTGCAAAAGCAGGTGCCAAGCTAGCGCTGCTTGATCTTTCAGCAGAGGCATTGGAAACGGCCACTGCTGAAATCGAAGCGGAGAAGCTTTTGCTT
Source organism: Terribacillus halophilus (assembly GCF_900101385.1). Classification (GTDB taxonomy): domain Bacteria; phylum Bacillota; class Bacilli; order Bacillales; family Amphibacillaceae; genus Terribacillus; species Terribacillus halophilus. The sequence continues at coordinate 255,109 of NZ_FMZB01000001.1, read as the reverse complement.
CCGGCTGACGTTACGATAGAAGAAGACATTGTACATGCTGTCGAGCGGACGCTTCGCCGGTTTGGACGTATTGATGTGTTTATCAATCATGCAGGGATCAGCGGTGATTTCGTCCCTATAACGGAACAAACAGCAAAGAGTATGAAAGAAGTCCTTCAGGTAAATGTAGTCGGCGCATTCCTTGGCTTGAAACATGTACTGCGTATCATGATTGAGCAGAAAAGCGGCGTGGTAGTCAATACTGCATGCAGCGGCAGTGTACTTGGCGGTCCCGGAATGAGCACTTACGTAGCCTCCAAGCATGCTGTGCTCGGACTGAATAAAACGGCTGCACTGGAAGTCGCAGAGTATGGTATTCGTGTGAATGCAGTTTGTCCTTCATCTCTCGATACGGAATGGATGGAAAGCATCGAGACGAAAGCTGCCAAAGGGAATGAGAACGCTGCCCGACATGGTTTTGAAGCAAGTGTGCCGATGAATCGATATGGAGAAGTCGGTGAGGTGACCGGATTGATGCTATTCCTTGCCTCTGATCGATCCAGTTTCATCACAGGCTCTTATTTCCGGGTCGATGGCGGTCAAGGTACAACGTCTATATAAAAAAAGAAAGACGGGCGACAGGTAACTGTCCGCTTCGTCTTTTTAATTGGATTCAATTTCTTCTTTAAGTTTGTCGTAGAGGATACGGGCACCTTCCGGACTTAAATACAGATTATCTGCATATTGTTTGTTTTCCGGTGTAATTTCCCCCGTTACGGCACAAGTAAAACCAGGCTGATATTTTCGGAAGATGATCTTGTCGCCTTCGACAAAAATTTCAACAGGATCTTTTTCTTCGATGCCGAACTCTCTCCTAATTTCTTTCGGCACGACGACACGGCCTAGATGATCGACCCGTCTCGTAATCCCGGTACTCTTCATGAAAACGCCTCCTTTACTGTGATATTCTCACTATACTATATTTTTCTAATTATTGAAATTATTATTGTCGCAAAAAGGCGCAAACAATTTAATGTTCGCGCTTTTTTGCTACTGCAGAATTCCTTCCAACTCCTTGCGTGTCCGATCTGTTATGGCAGCATCCGAGCCAAGGTAGAAGATTTCCGGCTGATCATTGATTTTATTCAGGAATGCCCTCGTCGGCTTTGTGACAGCATCCGGTCTTGTCAGGATGATCGGTGCGTCATACTTGGCTGCAAGCGGAGCACCTGAAAGACTATCAACTGTTGTCTGACCATTTGCGAAGAATACTTGATCCGGATTGGTTCCATAATACTTCGTGATGACCGCTGCATTCGTCGAATAACGATCAGGTCCTTCTACACGCTCAACAGATGCACCAAGCTGCTTGATTTGATCTGATACGCGCTTGGAAACGACTGTCTCACTTCCGATGATCGTCACTTTCTTGATGTTATTGCGTTTTATATAAGTCTTTACATCATCATGCAATTCAGCTGTTCTAGTCAGTAAGATAGGGATTCCTTCGCTGCCTGCATGCGGTCCGATTGTCAGGGCATCAGGTGATTTTTCATCGCCGACGGCCAGGAAGATTTCAGACGGCTTACTGGAAACAGAGGCTACTTCTTCTGCCACTTTTACACTTGTCGCATAACGATGGGAACCAGCTACACGCTCAATCTTGCTTTCAGGAAAATTTTTACGCAGGTTATTCTCGACATTTTTCGAAATCGCTGGTTCTGCACCGACGATATAAATCGTAGAAGGGTCCAGACGATCAATTTCGGTAATGGTCACCTGCTCGAGCTTGTCCTGGTCAGTCAAAAGGAGCGGAGAATCCAGTTGCGCTGCCAGTACGCTCCCGGTAAAAGCATCGATTGGCAGATCGCTGCGCCCAAGTACGACTGCGTCAGGAGATTCCAAATGCCAGCCATAGTTTGAGATGCTTGCACTTGTAGCATTACGGCGGTCACCTTCCAGATTGTGTACGACTACCGGATCTGTGCTCAGGTAACCGCTGGCTACATAACCAGTCTTGCCGCTGCTTGTACGCACAGGATACCATACATAATGATTCACATTGGAATTATTGGCAGTATAACCACCAGTTATTGTCAGCTTCTCGCCACGAGGCAATGTACCGATGGAAGATCCATTCGGGCTACTGCGCAGTGTGAGCCGATCAGCTGTGACATAGACGGTATTGCCTTTCCCATAATTTTGTGTGCTTTCATGCAACGGTCCAGGAGTGGATACTTGGTTTGTCTGGAAAGAGAAATACGAACCAAGTTGGCCGCTGATTCTCCCCGGTGTCAACAGATGCGTCGGAAATGGTGTTGTCGAAATCAAGGACTGATTCCCCATCTCCTTATAAATAAGCTCCTGGTAAGCCGTTTGTGGATTGGCAATCGGGTCGTTCCGCTCCAAGCGGCCGTTATATGCCAAAATGGCAAAGTACCAGTTTTCCAATTTATCAGGATTCCCGTCATTGACTTTCGGAATCAAATTATACGGCAGAGCGGATTCTGCTTTGGCATTGGCTTCATTCCATTTGTCTTTCAGGATTTGCATGCCGCGATCGATATTATAATCGATATCGTGCATCAGCTTCTGGATTTCCTGCTTGTCACTTCGATCATAGTCGGATACCTGCATGATTCCAATACCGATACAGTCATAGCCGATCACTACATTCGACCCATCAGAAATGCTGCAGGAGGATATGCTGCCATTCGTATACTGCTTCCAGCCGCTTTCACGGAAAGCGATCGATTTGACGATTTCCGGCGGTACATCATATTTGACGGCCGCTGCTGTCAGCTTACGGCTGATTGTGTCATAGCTTGGGTTCGTATACCCGGCTGCACTTGCACTGAATGTACGTGCTTTTGCACTGTTTGTTGCCGGTTCCGTCCGTTCATCCGCTTTTGTCACTTGCTCCGGTGCTACTGTGAATGCCTCGATGTAGACTTCTTTCGGCTCGGCAAGGGGCACATCCTGTTCTACTTTCGGGTAGCTCACTTCGAGCTGGGCCCCTTCTTCATCAATAGCGAGTCTCGCTCCTTCATATAAATCCGATTGATAAATGCGTTCCAATTTTTCATTTGTCACATGCAAAACATCGAATTGCAATGCTTGTGCAGTACCATGCGTACGATACTCTACAATCAAATAGGAATCATCAGCCATGTTCGCTTCCTGAATGGAGGCTATGTCGGCATCCGGAATCGTGGAATCATAAAGTATCCCGGCATCTCCGGTGATACGAAGTACACCACTTATATCATTCGTCACTTCGACAGTTTTCCCATCCGACAGCTGCACCGTCGCAGTACCAGTTGAAAAAGTATGACCGCCCGATTCTGCTTGGACATCAGCTGGCTGGATGAATATTAAACATGTGAGAAATAGACCAGCAAAAAAGACAATGAGATAGGTCGCTCTGCTTCTTTCCACCTGTTACCCTCTTTCTTTACTAGATTCGCAGTACAAAACGCTTATGTCGAATTTTGTATTGCTTCTTTTAAACTATAAAAAGAGCAGGTGAATTTTACTAGACACTCAGAACAAACTTAACAATGCAGAACCCTATTTTACAATCGCTTAATAAAAAAAGCCCAACCGCAGTTGGACTTTACACGGAGAATATCTTCGTCAATCGGGGCTTGATTGCCTCCACTTCATAGGCTGAAGCTGTTTGCATCGCTGCTTCCCGCATGGATTGCTTCGCCTCTTCCGGCAGTTCCATGTACGACTTGATACTGTCTGCCAGTGCTTCTGCAGAACCCGGCTCGAATAAAAAGCCGTTCCGGCCATCTTCCATATAGTCAAGCAGTCCAGCCATACAGCTGCCAATAACAGGCGTACCGCAGGCCATTGCTTCCAGACCTACAAGGCCGAGGCTTTCTCCTTCCCGCATCGTCGGGAAACAGAACACTGCCATGCTATTGTATACACTGTTCAGCTTTTGCTGGGACAAAAGCGGGAAATGAACGAGATGATCCCGCAAGCCAAACTTGTCCACCATTGATTCGAAGTCTTCTTTTTCCAGACCATCACCAATGAACAATAACTTGCAGTTCCCAAGCTTCCCCTGCTCCTTGAGCAGCTCGGCGGCTTTCAAATACACATCCCAGCCTTTTCCTCGATCAATACGGCCGACGAATCCAATATAGCTGTATGCCGGATTGATCTCCAGCTCCTGGCAGGCAAGCGTTGTTTCCTTCTCATGAAAGGTTTGCTTATTGATACCGCCGGATGGAAAGATTTCTATCCGGTTCGTCAAGCCGTACTTCTGCTGTACAAGCTCCTTGTAATAAGCACTCGGTGTGATCACAGTATCCGACACTTCCAACAGCCGCTTTACATAAGGCTGATATTTTTGCCGTTTTTTAAACTCTGGCACCACATCACTGCCGTGCACATTCGTGTAGATGACCATATTCTTGTTCAGCTTCTTGGCAATTAGCACAGGTATGGAATTATGTGTCGCATAGTGCACATAGGTGACATCGTATTTCCGGAATAACGATTTGCCGATCACTTTGAAGAAGTGGCTTCCATAGGCCATCAGCTTGCCTATCGAACTCGACTGTTTCGTCACGACAGTACGGTCGAAAGCCACCCCCGATTGGGCAAGGATCTTCTCTGTATTTTCGACGAAAACCCCATAATTGGGATGTTGCTTGCTAGGATACATATTTGCGATTAAATGTACTTTCATAACAATGTGCCCCTTACGTACATGATTGTAAACAAATTGTACGCTTATTCGACAAAACATGCAGTAATATCATCTACTTCTTTAAAAACAATTTACAATCAATGGTCAAGCAGTCCGAGCAGGAATTCATAGCTTGTAAAAGAATCCTTCCACGTCGACCATGTCATGTCATGAGGTTTCCAGGGTGTAACGAATGGTTCGTTTTGATAATGCTCCCCTTGATCTACCGGAATATATGATCCAGCTTCAAGGCCTGAGGTGACAGCAGCCTGCTCAGCATTCTGAGCCCCGACTTCCACCTTTGCCGTAAATAACTGGCCGTTAGCCATCTTCCAGATCTGATCTTCATTCACTTGACTTGGGTTGACGGTGGGCGCTTGACTGGCAAGGGCAATTAAAATGCCGGTATCCAAATGGTAACCTGCCAAAAGCTGATCAGTTTGGTCATCTTCGGTAAGGTAAGATGCTTCAAATTTGTAAGTACTTTCTGATGATGCAGCAACAGGCTGTTCCGCCAAATCCGTGATCTCCCCTTCCAGGACAGGCCCGCCATCTGGGAGCTTCGCTTCAATCGTCATTCCTGCCTGCACCCGCTTACGATCCGCTTCAGCCAGTTCACCGGTTATGACAAGCTCGCTGCTCTTCAGGAGTACAATCGGCTCATTGCCAGCCTGCCCGACTGATTTAACCGTACCTGCTGAAGGACTCGTGACAGTCACATATTCTCCCGTTTCCTCTAAATCCGCCAGCTGTTCTTCTGCTGCAGTCAGCTCAGCATTCTTCTCGGAAAGCTCCTTTTCCAAACCGATACGGTATTGCTCCTGCATTTGTGCGGTCTGCTCTTGCGTTGTTTGACGCAGCGCTTCATTTGCAGCATTTGCTGCTTCTTCATCCTCCGTTTGCTCGATCGCTTCCGAGAGGGAAGCATCAACGCCGATGTCTGTTTCCTCCACTGCTGAAATGGCCTGCTCCACTGCCTCGGCCTGTGCCTCCAGCTTGGTGATGGAGGACGTCAGCTCGCGATATGTTTTCCCATAATCAGCTGCTTGATAAGTGAAGAGGTCGTCCCCCTCTTCTACTTTATCACCTGGCCCGACAAGCATTTCGGATATCGAACCTGATTCTGGATCCAGATAGACTGGTACTTCTTCTGCTGATGCCAACACAGCAGGGACGGACAATGTCTCTTTTACATCCTGCGCTGTCACCTGCTCCCACTTATGTATAAAATTCGTCCTGCCTACACGGCCTTCATCGTCCCAGAACAAAATAGCGATATTGGCCAGTACAAGGACGATTCCCAATGGCAGTAAAATCTTTTTCATCATCCTTTAAAGCCCTCCTATGCGAAGATGAATGCAACAATCTTATTCCCGATACCGCCAAGCAATGTCAACAAAAGCACATAACAAAGATAGATCATGCCGACAACTGCCCATACATGCCAGCGTTTTGCCGGGAACAGTACAAGCAAGCATCTGGTCTGGAAATACAGGATGAACATTTGGAACAAAGAAACGGCACCAAACAGGCTGATGACCCAAGGTCTGTCGGTGAATAAATCAGCAAGGACGCCAAACGAAAAAGGCGAACGATCCCATTCCAGACCGGCTGCCGGCAATAAAAGCAGCCAAGAGAGAGCTTCCAGCAGGAAAACTATACTCACGCTTAACTGGATGATAAGCAGCTTTTCATAAGGAATTTCATAAAAAAGATAGAATACGAGCGACACAACGAAGATGACGAGCAATCCAAGTAACAACCCGGAGAAAAGCCGTCCAATGATGAACCAAAATTTGGCGTATTCATATTCTGAACCTATGTAGCCTGATTTCAATTGATTCAGCGTCTCTGTACCGGCACCCATCCATCCAAGTGCTGTGTAAACGAGGCAAAATGCCAGCAAAATCAGAATCGTCCACCGCCAATGGCCGCGGAGCTCCTCAGCTTCCCGCAGCTTGAATAATGTCTCCTTTGGTTTAATCAGAAGGCGGAAAGGATTCGTATGATATGTCATGTTTTGTCATCCTTTTTCTATGTATATAGTAAAAGATTACCGTAACTTATAGAAATTTGCACATATATTTACAATAAAAAAATAGATTGGCAAAACGCCAATCTATTTGATGAGACTATTGCTTGGTCGCAGAGCAGTGCGAGTCTTCGCCTGTCTTGGGACAGTCGGGTCGCTGAGCTTCCCTTTCGTGTATTGCAATCCCACATAGGACAGTAGGGATACCGCATATAAAATCGGTGCATATAGAAGACCCCAAGCAAATGTTTGCGTGATGTTCGATTGATCCAGCGCTTGATCAAAAATACTGCGCCATAATGTATGGATCAAATATATGCCGACTACATTCTTCGCAACCATGCTGACATATCGGTGCTTTCCGATATGTCGTGCTTTCAAGGTGAACAGCAGCAGGGATACCGTTAAAGGAATCGTGCTGATGAGATATTCTCCTTGCGGCAAGTCCAGCCCGTAATGCAAGATGTAACGTTCCAACAATTGTAACGCAAAGCCAGCAACAATAATCATACCGACTGTTCTTGTACGGATTGCTCGTGCTTTCTCGATGATTTGCTTTTCATATAACCCGAAGCACGCTCCAAGAGCGGTGTAAAACAATCCGAAGTAAATACCGTTTCTCGTCGTTTCCTCCATCGTCACATGAAACAGTGGTCCGTAAGATTGCCCGAGGAGACCAATCAAATTTAGTACAAGACCTGCCAGCAATGTAAGCTTGAGGATCCGCAGCCTGTAGGCAGTGTATATGATGATGATCGAAAAAATCAAAGCGAACATGAACCAAAGCTGAAATTGTGTATATGATATCCCGTCCAGTAATGTACGCCACTGCAGAGTATCCTGAAAGTAAGTTGTCAACTCCGCTTTTTGCTCGTTCATCGTTCCAGTAGAAGCAGTTAGCATCTTGATGAAGTCATATATCCAATAAAAAGCGAACCACGCTGCAAGCAGACCGATCAGTTTACCTGTATAGCGTTTGAAATATGCGAATGTGTCATCTGTTCGTTCCAGTTTCATCGCGAATAAATAGCCAGATGCAGCGAAGAAGAATGGGACAGAGAAACGCGCTATTGTATCAATGATGAATGCCCACATTTCCCCATTGCCGAATGGGACGGCTGTATCCCGGAATGTATGCGTATGGATACAAACAACTCCGAAGATAGCCAGACATTTGAAGAAGTCGATGGTATAGTTTCTGGTCATTTGCATCTACCTGCTTTCTTTATTTTAAGAAATCATATCCCTCTTTTCTTCTTTATATACCCGCAGCATTCCATGTCGCAATAGCTTTAACAGAACTGTAATGACAACACAAACTGTGTGAAATATGATTACAAACTCTATCCAGTGAGTCCTTATTTTTCCCATAAAAAAACACTTACTATAGGAAGTAAGTGCTTAGCTTGTCTGGCTTAGTGCTTGCATCAGCAAATCCAGCTTCTTGGCACGGCTTGGTGCTTCATATCCGGGATCCTGGAAATATTCGTCGAATGCAGCTGTCAATGATTCGAAACGGCTATCAGTCAAAATGGACTGATAGCATTCGAAAAGCTGACTGTATTGCTCGATGTATCGCGTCATTTTTTTGTCGAATCCGCTAAGATGATTAGCTGATGGCATGCCGAGGAATGCAGTTCTTGCCGGGTCATATATCGGATAATGGACATTCAATAAGTGCAGCATATGGGTTACTTGAGGGAACTGCATCGAAGGATTGCCCCGGCGATTCTTCACTTCATATAACGCTTCTGTCAAACCGACAATATTGCGCTTGTCCGGCTGACGTGCAGCTGCTTGAAACAGATAGAAAAAGGTCTGTTCGAATTCCTCGGTTAAGTTCGGATTGACCAAGCCTATGTAATGTCTTAATACATAGCGGAATACCGGATGATGATCAGGCCGCCTTGCCTCCCGCCTTAAAAATGCATCGAGGGCGATATCCTCCCGCCTGATTGATGTAAGAAGCGCATCCTTCTGAAGCAGCAGCTGCCCCAGCAGGTCTGTTCCGGTGTATGTAGTACGCATAAGACAGGTGTCCTCCTCCACTTTTAAGCTCGTTATGATAGTTTTCATGATAACATAACCGCTTCGGCAGAAGAAGTAATTGACAGTTCAGGATAAGGATTGACCGATGAAGAAGTGCTCATTGTTCAGCAGTGCGATGACAGTACCGGTCCGCTTGTATTGCTGGTCGAAGGAGCGCTCCGATGTTTCCACGAACAAAGCGGTACCATTATAGAAGCTGACTCGAGTGCGGCTTTTTGTTTCCTTGTAGGATTGGATGTGATAAAAAGACAGCCAGGCGCAATGGGAATTCGTGGGCGAGGACGTCGGAAGCATAAAAACACCGTGAGCAGGATGCACTGGGATAGGTACCTTCTTATCTGTCCGCAGCAGCCTGCCAATTGCATGCACCCTGCCTTCATAGGAAGAACCATACTGCATACAGCTATGATCGATGATGGAAAGAGGCGATTGTTCCACTATAATCTCTTTATCCGCTTCGAGGATGCGCGCTTGATAAATTGGATCATTCAGGTGAAGGACAGCAATGGTGTTGCGGGTGATGATGTACTGTTCCCTTTTTTCTATTTGCATGATTTCCCCCTCCAATATTGTCTTATACAAGACTATATTACTATAAACTGTATTTCCAATATGTAAAGGAGATGTAAAAAATAGTAAAAAAGAACGAAGCTTGATGCTTCGTTCTTTTATTTGATGGCAAATGTGATTTCCGCTTCGCAAGCAAGCTCGCCATCCACAGTCGCAGTCGCCTTCCCTTTGCCGACTGGTCCTTTCAGACGGATGATTTCCACTTCCAGCTTCAACGTATCACCTGGTTTTACTTGGCGTTTGAAGCGGCATTTGTCGACGCCGGCAAGGAAGCCGATCTTTCCTTTGTTCTCTTCTTTCATCAGCATGGCAAATGCGCCTGTCTGTGCAAGGGCTTCGATGATCAAGACTCCTGGCATTACCGGATAGTCAGGGAAGTGACCTTGGAAGAATGGTTCATTGATCGTTACATTCTTCTTGGCGACAGCTCGTTTCCCTTCCTCGATTTCGGTTATTTGATCCACTAGCAAAAATGGATAGCGATGCGGGATTATTTCTTTGATTTGTTGAACATCATACATAATATGGTGAACCTCCTGAATGGTTGTCTTTCCTAACGTATTATACCAAAAATGAAGCTTGTATGTTTAACACGTTTCCAAGTAGGGGTATGGTTCCATAAAAGTGCTGGGAGGTCAGTCAAATGCTCAATCTTTTATTATGGATCGGCATCATCATAGTCGCGTTTTGGCTCATTGGTGTCATTTTCAATATTCTCGGAGGAATCATCCATATCTTCCTTGTCATCGCTGCGATCCTGTTTGTCATTTATGCAATCAGGAAGAGCAGGGGCAGGAAATAGGAAAAGGCTTGCCCCGTATTCGGGAGCAAGCCTTTTTCAGGACTTCTCGTTTATCAAATCATAGATATGCGTCCATGTATCTCGTTTGAGGACATCCAGTGCATTGCCATCCCCAAGTACTCCATACCCGAATAGCATGCCAAGCATCAGGAAGATCACGAGGATGAGCGGCACCACAAGCAAGCGGAGCCAAATCGGAAACAGTCTTCTCCGCTGTTTTTTCTTCGGCGCTTTTTCTCCTTCTGCCTGCTTGTTCTTCTCATGTTGTTCTTTTGTCTGGAGTTTGGATGCATTACTAGGCATGGTGCTCTGGCTCCTTACTATTATCTTATCTGATTGATGAGACCATTCATCTGGTCACTCATGGAAATCGAACGGGCATTGAATTGATAGGCGCGCTGTGTATTGACCATTGCAGTCATTTGCTCACTAAGATCGACATTTGAGCCTTCCAGGCTGCCTGCCTGCAGTTCGACTTCTTCCGGAGCCAATCTTTGTGCAAGTGCCGGATCATCCAGCTCAAAGGCCGTATCGCCTGTTCGATTCAGTACGCGCGGATTATCGATTGCAGTGATCTCGAGGTTCGCTTCCACAGCAGTTTCACCATTACGGCCGACAACAATTTCTCCACGGTCATTGATTGTAATACTATCAAAATCAGGCTGTAATGCAATAGGACCATCGGCACCGTTGACAAAATCTCCATCAGCTGTTGTCAGCGCAACTGTTCCGTCCTGCTGCGGCTGGAGATAAAAGTTTCCGGCACGTGTGTAACGCTCTAGTCCGTCCGCGTCTGTTATCGTGAAAAATTGATTATCATTCACCAGTGCAGCATCGAGATTGCGATCTGTCGTCTGGATCGTTCCCATCGTCATGAGCGGGTTCGTACTACTCATATAAGCACCGGAACCGATTCGGATGCCATCACTTGTACTGCGATTGTCGGTATTCGCCTCATCATTCGGCGGATTGTTCAGCTGCTGATAAAGCAAGGAAGAAAAATTGGAGGTTTGCGCCTTATAGCCTGCTGTGCTCGTATTCGCCATATTATTGGCGATCAAATCCAATCGCTGCTGCAGCTGTCCCATCGTTACCGCAGCTTGTGTCATCATTCTGCTCATCTTGCTCCCCCTTTACAGCTTCCCTACTTCATTGACTGCTTTTCCAAGGCTTTCATCATATGCTGTCATGACCTTCTGGTTCATTTCAAACGTCCGGTATGCCTGCATCATGTCGGTCATGGTCTGCTCCATATCAACATTCGAGCCTTCCACTGCTCCTTGCACGATATTGAATGTGGCACCAGCTGTCGCACGGGCATCCGCAACCTGTGCTTCTTCACTTGCGGTATATACATTTTCGCCCTGCTTGTCCAGCAGATTGGCATCCTGTACGTAAGTCAGTCCAAGCTGGATGTTTCTGCCGCCGGTAAATTGCATCGTGCCATCTGCTGTCATCATGTATGTCTGATTGTTTGTCTGGATCGGATTCCCATCGGTATCCAAAAGATAGCTGCCTTGATCATTTGTCAGGAATCCTTCCGCATCAACCGTGAAGTTCCCATTCCGAGTGTACGCTTGTCCGTCGGCTGTTTGGAGGTTGAAGAAAACAGAGCCATTTTCATCCGGATAAGCGCCATCCACCAATGCCGTATCCGTACTGATGCCCGTTTCACGCAAATCTCCTTGCACGAAATTCGGAATCGTCTCTTGTACATACACGCCGGAATTGATGCTCCCGATTTCTTTTGAAACAGAAATATAACGGGATTCAGTGGCCGACATCGACTTGCTCTCCGTCGCTTTCAACAGCATTTCGGGAAATGCCCGCAGCTGGCCTTGATCTGCTTTGTATCCATTCGTATTTGCATTGGCTAAGTTATTGGACAGTACTTCCTGCTTGCGCTGCTGGGCGAGCATACCGGATGCAGCTGTATATAATCCTTTTAGCAATGTGGTGATCCTCCTAAGTAGTCAGATTGCCAAAAATCTTGGTTTCTATTACTTATATCGGCAGATTCCTAAACAAATTGAACCTCTTCTGCGTACAGAAGAGGTTAATTTCTCAAACTACTTTACGTTTCTCTAGTTTGTCGATATTTTCAAGCATGATGCCAGTGCCTTTTGCCACACAGCCCATCGGATCTTCTGCAATGAAGACAGGTACCTTCAGCTGCTCGGCAAGCAGCTGGTCGATGCCATGCAACAGCGCACCGCCGCCAGTCAGGATGATACCGCGATCGATGATATCTGCAGACAGCTCTGGAGGTGTCTGTTCAAGTACAGTGCGTGCCGCTTGTACAATCATGGCCACCGATTCTTGCAATGCTTCTTCGATTTCTTCCGAATGGACAGTGATGGTACGCGGAAGACCGCTCACCATATCCCGCCCACGGATATCGATGGATTCCTGACGAGAATCATGGAAAACAGTTGCAATCTCGATCTTGATATTCTCAGCTGTACGTTCCCCAATCAACAGCTTGTATTTACGTTTGATATACTGCAAGATTTCCGCATCGAACTTATCTCCAGCCATACGGATGGATTGCGCAGTCACGATATCACCCATTGAAAGTACAGCAACATCCGTCGTACCGCCGCCGATATCGACTACCATATTGCCGCTTGGCTGGAAGATATCCATACCTGCTCCGATTGCAGCTATTTTCGGTTCTTCCTCCAAGTATACTTTCTTACCGCCTGATTTCTCCGCTGCTTCCTTGATTGCTTTTTGTTCGACTTTCGTAATGTCCGTCGGGCAGCAAATCAGCATACGCGGTTTGGATAGAAAACCTTTTACATTGATCTTGTTGATGAAATAGCGAAGCATCGCTTCTGTCACATCAAAATCAGCAATTACGCCATCCTTCAGCGGACGAATCGCTTCAATATTGCCAGGTGTTCTGCCTACCATGCGTCGTGCTTCTTCCCCTACTTCCAGTACATTCCCTGTATTCCTGTCCATCGCGACAACGGATGGTTCATCCAGGACGATTCCTTTTCCTTTTACATGTATTAGTACGTTTGCCGTACCGAGGTCAATTCCTATATCTCGTGCCAATATCCTCAGATCCTCCCTGTAAAGATAGAACTTTGTCGCATCCGTTCGAGAACATAATGCTACTTATTTTATAGTGTAGCACAAAACATGGAGAATAGTAGCAATTTGTGAAAGAAAAGAAGGATAAAAGTAGGAATATTGGAAAGTGAATGGACATATCTTTACAGGATGAAAGTTGTGTTTCAGACCGGAGCGTCGGTATTTGTTTCCAATTTATACTTCAATTTGGTCGCTTCCCCGCCTCTCAGATGGCGGATCGCTTTGTGATAATCGAGGATTTCCTTCACTTCATTGGCCAAATCGGGATTGATTTCCGGCAGTCTTTCAGTAAGATCCTTATGCACGGTACTCTTGGACACACCGAATTCCTTTGCAATGACGCGTACTGTCTTTTTCGTCTCCACAATGTGCTTTCCTATGCGCACCGTGCGCTCCTTGATATAATCATGCACAGCCCATGCCTCCTTAAGTTGACGGTTCTTGATGTTCATGAGACAAGATGAGAAGCGATGAAGTAATCCGGATATGTACTTTTCTTTTGCAAGTCATAGCTGTTTGGGCATCTGCAGCATTGAGCGCTTCACACTCGTTCCCTTCAAACACTTACTTTGGTTTGTAACATCTTATTAGCTGTTCCTTTGTTTTATTCCATAAAAAAAGACCCTGCTAAATAGTGGAGGGTCTGTTGTTATCAATTTTTTGAATGGCGTACATGGGTAAACGGGAAAAATAGAAGTCTTTATGCCTGCGGATGAATAGGTGATAGGATGCTACTAAATAATCCTTATTTTGATGGATCAATCCATAGAAGTATTTATAGAATGCGGTCTGTTTTTCAGGTTTCCACTTAGGATATCGCTTTTTTGCATTATCGATCTCGCCAAGCTGGTATTCGATATAAGCGAGGGCATGCGGATCATCCGTCAGATACGCATGTGGAATACCGAAATGAGCAGCCACGATCGGCAGGACTTGCCTATCGAGCAATTGAGCAAGCAATGTTACATGATACTGTTTCGCCATCTTGCTGCCCTCTGCCAGATGGGAGAAGCTTGCTATCTTGTCATCAAAAAGAAATGTCAGTCCCATCTTGTAATGCTGTACGGCACGCTGGCCTGGTAGATATGTATGATGGAGGATATTTCTGCTATGTTTCCTGGCAAGGATCAATTCGTTCCGCTTCCAATGATACTGGAACAACAGCTTGTCCATCCGGACAGTCATCATCATCCGCAGAAGATAGTCTTTGATGAAGATGATCGTTTCCTGCAATTCATCCAAATAATGTCCGATAGCATGATAATCGTGGCAGTGAAAATGCTGATAGATCCTCCCGATCAAAACCAATGCCTTTGCTTCGGGAAAATCAGCTTGATGGCGGCTGATCTGCCTTTCAAATTCATCACCTGGCAGCTTGTACGCCTGATATTGGATGATCAGTTCATATAGACGAGCATATGATCTGTTTCGTTGATGCAAGGAATGCTTATTCCTTTCGATCACCAGTTGAAGCTCTTTCTCATAATAATTCATCCCGAGAAAATCCATTGCCGCAAGCAGCACGCCCGGAGAACCGGATTGCACACAGAAACTCGCAGCTAGATCTGTTACCTGCTTCACATCATGACTTGTCTCCACCAGTTGTATGAATGACCAAAGATCAGTCATCCGGCTTGTTGCAGCCGAGAGCTTGCCCAAGTCAGTTGCTTCCTTACGCAAACTTGATAAATTCAACGTTCCTTTCTCCTCTCACATTTCCCAATCTTACCTCCAAGGAATCACTTGACTTCGACTTTCTTTTTGTGCTTTGCACCATTTCATTATTCCATCTTTTCAGATAATTTCAAGCGGTTTCAGGATGGATTCGTTCGACAAATTCTTAGGTTTCCTGCTCATATTGTTGGACTGCTTTATGCCTAAAAAAAACAAAGAGGCTGGGACATAAATAAAATACCATTGCTTAAAAGCGAACATTGCTCATAAGTGCCGCTTCGGCAGGATACTCCGCTTTCCACGGGCACGGCCTTATCCTCCTCGTGGAAAGATCACCACTGCGGGGTCTTCAGCTCGTGCTGTTCCCGTTGGAGTCTCCGTATTCTGCCTACGCTGGTATAGATTAACGTCAAAAAACCCGAACTTACGTGTATCTTTGTTTCAAGATTCACGTCAATAGTTCGGGTTTTCATTTAGCTAAAACACTTTTGTCCCAGCCTCTTGTCGATCAAGTCTGTGCTTGGGAGGAAGAAGAAGTTGCTTCATCCTCTGGCTGCTCATCTTGTTCAGGAGATTTTTCTTCATCGGATGCATCCGGTGTTTCTTCCGAATCATCCGCTTCTTCTTTTGGAGCAGTGCCGGCGTCAGCATTATCCTCTGCCGGTGCTTCTGTCTCCTCTTGTTCCTTCTGTTTGCTTGTATCCGCTGCTTCTTCCTGCACCGCTTCTGTTTCTGCTTTCGCTTCCTTAAGCTTGCTTACCGGTTGGTTGAAGAAGCTTTCCGGGTTCACAGCTGTGTCACCATTGCGCACCTCAAAGTGCAGATGCGTTGCTTTGTCTTTTGCAAATAGACTTTGTCCGGCTGTTGCCAAGACATCCCCTTGCTTCACTTCTTGCCCGACTTCCACTTTCACATCTTCCAGACTAGCATAATACGTTGTAACCCCATTGCTATGTTCCATCTGGACAACGTTCCCATGCAGGGCATCTTCCTTCACTTCTGTCACTGTACCGCTCAAAGCTGCCAGGACATCGAAAGCTCCGCCATCTGCTGCAGCGTAATCCACTCCGGTGCTTTGATAGTATTTGTTGTCGTAGAGTACGAGTGCATTCTCTTGGGATTCGCTGTCGGCTTTGTGATCATAGAATTTTGTTACGACTGTCGCTTCTGCATCTTCTGCTACAGGAGCTTTCACAACTTCATCTTGCTCTGCTACAGGAGTAGCCTCTTCATCTCCATTGAAACCTAGGGAATCGAAGATACTTTTATCTTCTTCTGCCTGCTCAGGCTCGTTTGTACCGCTTTGGTACCACAATACCGCAGTTAAAAGCAAAGCGGAAATACCAAGATACAATGCTGGGAAAAACCATTTTTTACGGAAAAGACGTTTCCACTTGGATTTTGAAACGCTATTTTTTTCCTTCATAGATCATCACCTCTGCAACCATTGTGGTCACAAAGATAGATTCCTATACATGCGTTTGATGAAAATTTTTCCTACTTCATTTTGATACCAGCTTCGCGCCTTCTGCCGGCAGTTTATCAATCTCCGTATCTGTATAATAGTATGTCAGGATATCTTTGTACGATTTCCCTTCGCCAGCCATGCCATTGGCACCATATTGACTCATCCCGACTCCGTGACCATATCCCTTCGTCTCGAAAATCAAATGATCATCTTTCAGGGATAGAGTGAAATCTGTCGATTTGAGTCCGAGTTTCTCCCTGATTTCTCTGCCGGTGAACTGCTGGCCGCCAAGTTCCACTTCCGCCACACGCTGACTATCGTTTCGTTTCAGCTCACCCGGCAATTTGTTCGGATCGATTTTTACGCCAAGGAGCTTTTCTGCTTCGGCAATTTCGATCACTTTCTGATCGGCGAATTTCGGCGATTGCTTATCCCATGGACTTTCGACGGACTTCAAATACGGAAGTGGATTTTCCCAATAGTCTTCTGCATTTTCCGTGTACCCATTGCTTGTGGAGAAAAAAGAAGGTGTAATCGGCTCCCCGTCATAAGTAATGATCTCCCCGCTTGTTCCTTCCACAGCCTCCATCAATTTGGACATCTTTTCCTCATAGTCTTTTCCCCATGCTTGGCGGAGTTCGTCTTCATTCTTATATACTTGATCACTTGTCGTATCAGATACTTCAATTGCTTCCGGGTTCTCCGCTTGATGATCTTCCATATAACGCACCACATACGTCCGGGCTGCGACAGCTTGCGCTTTCAATGCCTCGAGCTCAAATTCGGCAGGCATCTCGGATGCGACCACACGTGTCACATATGTCTCTAGCGGTACCGTTTCAATTGTATTGCTTGCTGTACGGCTGACTTCCACCGCCACACTAGCTGTTTCCTTGACCTCTTTTTCCTGTTTCATCGCTGTTGCCGTCCTCTCCGTTCCGCCGGGGTCTATAAATGGTACTACAATCAATGTCGGGAGCGCCACGATGACAGCAAATAAACAGACAATCAGCATACTGATGACTACTTGGGACTTGAGGCGTCGTTTTGTGCTTGGCTTCTTTTTGAGCATAGAGGACCTCCTTATCAGCTGGTCTACTCTTTACTCTATGTTTCTTCCATGGATTGCTAGAACATCTGTCCCTAAAAAAAATAGAGTGCCCGAGGCACTCTATCAGCTCCAATATCTCCTGACTGCACTAAGTTCTGTTTCATAAACCGTATCAGCCAAATCCAGTATTTCGATTTGCTTCCCCGTTTTTGGTGCATGTAGCATTTGCCCATTTCCATAATAGAAGCCGACATGGTGGATGCGTCCTTTTCCTTCTTCATAAGCGAAAAACAGCAAGTCACCGGGTTCTGCTTGATCCAAGGCAATCGATTTCCCCTTCAAAGCCTGTGCACTGGCATCCCGCGGAATGGTATACCCGCCTGCCAGATGCATATTATATGCAAAACCGGAGCAGTCATAGCCCCAGCTGCTCATGCCGCCCCATAAGTAGTCCAACCCGATGAATTGTTCTGCACAGGCAATCAATTCCGCCCCACTTTTTTGGCGATTAGTCCATAGGTTGCTTTCGGACTTGGATACCCGCCCCGGACCTAGTGGCGTCAAAATGGTGTAGGCTGTTCCTGATTCACCTGCGAATGGAAGTCTTGTAAGGAAACTGAGCGGAATACTTTTCCCCGTCTCTTCTAAAATGAGCGTACTGTGCTTTGCCCGTACTTCAACCATTCGGCCGCCCTTGGGAAGAGGAGCTGCCAGCTGCGGGGCCGGAATCCATCCTGGATAGCCTTTTACTTCTTTTGGTGTGGACTGCGAAGGAACTACTACTTTGATCCAGTCATCTTTTTTCCCCACTTCCCATACTGTCGTCCCAAATAGCACTTGGGATTGAAGCAAATCATTTTCATGAAGCTCCAAACGGTCAGCGTGCGACAATTCATGCACCCAGCGATCCGGGTCAGCTGGATTACCGACGATCGGCATATCCACTTGTCTGGATGAATCCGGAGCAGTCCACAGATTCGCGACGGAAACAGCAATTACATGCTCTTTCATATCACAGCTTCTCCCAAGGCATCCACGGCCAGGATACCGAGACCCGGCGATGCATTGAGCAAAAGTCTGCAGCCTTCATAGCGGACGCCGCCCGTTACGATATC
The DNA here is from genome assembly GCF_900101385.1 of Terribacillus halophilus. GTDB lineage: Bacteria > Bacillota > Bacilli > Bacillales > Amphibacillaceae > Terribacillus > Terribacillus halophilus. The sequence continues at coordinate 236,562 of NZ_FMZB01000001.1, read as the reverse complement.
TTCTTGCAGCATGAGCGGTGCATCAAAGTCGACCCGGGTAATATGGTGCTGACTGGCAGCCAAATGCGCTGCTGCACTGATACCGATTCGGGATTCAATCATACAGCCGACCATGCACTCCACTCCATAAATCTTGGCAATACGGGCGATATCCAAAGCTGGCTGAATGCCGCCTGCTTTCATCAATTTGATATTGAGCAAGTCTGCCGCACGCATTTCCAGAAGATTCCGGGCATCCTGTGGGGAAAATAAGCTTTCGTCTGCCATGATCGGAGTGTGGACGTTGGCCGTCACATACTGCATCCCCTTCAAGTCAGCTGCTGCAACAGGCTGTTCCACAAGCTCGATGTCCAAACCGAGGTCCTCCATCCTGCTGATGGCGCGGACTGCGGTTTTCGCATCCCAGCCTTGGTTTGCGTCAAGCCGAAGCGTGATTGTAGGGCCAACTGCTTCCCGGACTGCTTGAAGCCGTTTCATATCGGTTTCGATATCATTCTTGCCGACTTTTATTTTTAAGGTTCGGAAACCTGTCTTTACATATCCCGCTGCATCCGAGGCCATTTCCTCCGGACTATTGACGCTCACCGTATAGTCTGTCTCCAATGTATCCCTGACACCGCCAAGGAACTGGTATAATGGCAAACCAGCATGCTGTGCGATACAATCATGCAAGGCCATATCCACTGCCGCCTTGGCACTTGCATTGCCGATGAGGCACTGCTGGAGTTTTTCGAACAGCACATCCCGTTCCAGCAGTGACATGCCGAGGATGGCCGGTTCAATGACCGCCTTCACCGCATAGCGGATGCTTGCCAGGCTATCTCCGGTTATGACATGCGTCGGCGGAGCTTCCCCCCAGCCGATCAAACCGGCATCTGTCGTCACTTTCACGACAACCGATTCGGCCATTGTCACGGTTCGGAGTGCAGTTTTGAAGGCTTTTTTCAACGGCACAGCTGATTGATACACATCTATCCGGCCTATCTTCATGTGATCACTCCCGCCTTTACACGCAATGTTTTCGTCTCGGTATCCATCGTTGCATCCGATCCAAGCGGGACAGTGACATTCGGGTTGCAGTGACCGATGCGGAAGCCCTTCAAGATCGGCACATTCAGATCCGTGAAATAATCGACCAGTACTTGATCGAATGATAATGACGTTTCTGGATCTTCCGCTTCACAACCGGTGAAATCCCCGATAAGGATGCCTTCAACCTGCTCAAGCTTCCCTGCCTGCTTCAGCTGATTCAGCATACTGTCAATCCGATACGGCTGTTCTCCAATATCCTCCAACAGCAGCAGCTTACCCTTTGTATCAATTTCATCCGGTGTACCGAGCGTGCTTGTCAGCAAAGATAAGTTGCCTCCGACCAAAGGGCCTGCCGCCTTCCCATGGATGATCACTTCCAGCGGGGAAATAGCGGTCGTATAGACGACATCCTGCGGCAGGAAGAACTGCTGCAGCAGATCATAACTCAGTTTGGCAAAGTCGGATTCCCCCATGTCAGAAGCCACCATGGGACCATGGAAGGTGATCAGCCCTGTCCGCTGTCGTATCGCAGTATGTAAATACGTGATGTCGCTATATCCAAGCAGCACTTTCGGCTTTTGTTTGATGACTTCATAATCAAGTAATTCGACTATCCTGCCAGAACCATATCCGCCTCTGGCACATATGATTCCTTTTACTTCATCATCCTTGAACATGCCATTCAAATCGGCAGCTCTTTCGGCATCCGTGCCGGCTAGGTAGCCATTTTTATCAAACACATGCTTCCCAAGCTTCACACGGACACCCAATGATTCCACAATCTTGATGCCTCGCTCGAGCTCTTCCCGTTTGATGGGACCTGCTGGAGCTACAATCCCGATTGTATCTCCTTTTTTCCATACAGTTGGCTTCACACTCATCTCCTCCTCCTGGTCTATATGTATGGTCTGGAAGCTGGAAAAGAAGTGGCTCTCGCCACTTCTTTTCGCTCCTTATTCAATGTCTGCCCATTTCAGTTCCAAGTAGCCGACTGGGTGCATGATGACGTTTTTCACATTCGTTTTTTGCAAATACACATGCTGGTAGAAGTGAAGCGGTACGATAGGCATTTCATCCATCAAGATTTTCTCCGCTTCCATCAGCATCTCAAAACGCTTCGCCTCATCGGTTTGTGTTTTCGAGTCAGCAATCAGTTTATCGTATTCTTCGTTGGACCAGCCTGTACGATTGGATGAGGATTCCGTTGTAAAGCTTTCCAGGAAGTTAACAGGGTCGCCATAGTCCGCTAGGAAGGAGCCACGGAAAAGTTGATAGACTAGCTTCGTCTGCTCTTCACTAAATACACTGGATTCAACTGTCTGCAGCTCGACGTCCACACCTAGGTTCTCCGACAGCATACTCTGTACCCCTTCAGCCAATCGCTCATTCTCTGTATTGGTACCATACGTCAAGGTCACAGCAGGCAGCTCATCCCAGCCTTCTTCCGCCATCCCTTCTTCGAGCAATTTTTTCGCTTCGGCTACATCATCTTGTACAAGATCGCCATTCTCTTCACGGAAATCCCCGCCACCAGGTGTCTCGAAGCCATATGGTACGAAACCGCGGGCTGGCTGTTCGCCAATGCCACGGACAAATTCGACGATATCATCGCGGTTCATTGCCATCGCGAACGCTTTACGGATCTTTTCATTCGTAAAAGGTTCTTTCTGAACATTGAAGCGGAGGAATTGATCGCCTGCCTGCACTTCGGTTACCAGCTCTTCACTTTCCATGAGTTCTTTCGCATTATCGGCCGGGATGGAGGATCTGTCCAGATCACCGCTTTGATACATTTGATACTCGGTATTCCGGTCGGCAACCATCGCCCAGTTCACTTGATCAAGCTTCACAGTGTCAGCATCCCAATATTCGGGGTTTTTGACCATGATCAGCTCTTTATCATGCGACCAGCTATCGATTTTGAATGGGCCGTTACTTACATATGTGTCTGCTTCAGCAAACCATTCCGGATTTTCATCGGCAACTTTTTCATTGACCGGGAAGAATGCCGGGTTCGTCAATAGATTCAAAAAGTAGCCAGTTGGTGCTGTCAGTGTCACCTTGAATGTCTTTTCATCGACTGCTTCGATGCCAACATCATCCGCACTGCCTTCTCCGCTGTTATACGCTTCGGCACCCTCAATCACATATGCAAGGAATGCCGGCTGATATGCCTGCTCCGGATCAAGCATATGCTTCCATGCATAAACGAAATCACTGGCGGTCACGTCATCGCCATTGGACCATTTCGCATCGTCACGTAGCTTGAATATATACTCCTTCCCATCATCGCTGACTTCCCAACTCTCGGCCATGGCAGCTTGAGGCTGGTGGCTTTCGTCAAGGCGAGTGAGCCCTTCCATCAAGTTGTTGACCATTACCCACGATGCGCTATCAAAGCCTTCAGGAGGATCAAGGGATGTAGGCTCCTGACCATTATTCAGGCGCAGGATTTTTTTGTCCTCCCCGTCTTCTCCATCACCGCTGCCGCCAGCACTGTTGTTCGCTGTACATGCAGAAAGTAAAAGCACCAATGCAGCAAGACAAGCGATAATAGATAATTTCCAGTTTCTTTTCATCTCTTTTCCCCCTTGGTATTTGATCAGACTGGCTGCCGTTTGGCACGTGCATCTTGCAGCCAGCATTCCACTTGATGCGAATCGGAAAGATGGCTGGTGAACGGATGGACATTCGCACAAACTTGCATCGCATGGGCGCAGCGCGCTGTAAACGGGCAGCCTTGCGGTGGTGCGAACAGATCCGGCGGCGTTCCATCGATTGGCTGCAAAATATCGTCATCCATATCGAGCCGCGGCACCGATTGCAGCAGACCGATGGTATACGGATGCTGCGGATGATAGAAAATATCGTCTTTGTTACCGGTCTCGATTATCTTGCCGCCGTACATGACAGCAACACGATCCGCTACGCGGGCAACAACGCCAAGATCATGTGTGACCAGGATGATCGATACACCTGTCTTTTCCTGGATCTCCTTGAACAGCTCCATGATTTGCGCTTGGATGGTCACATCAAGTGCCGTCGTCGGTTCATCGGCAATGAGCAGGTCCGGTTCACAAATCAATGCCATGGCAATGACGATCCGCTGCCGCATCCCGCCGCTGAATTGATGCGGGTACTGCTTGAGACGGCTATCGGGGTTGGGAATGCCGACAAGGCGGAGCATTTCCAGCGCCTTTTCCTTTGCTTTTGCCTTGCTTATCGATGCGTGCTGCTTCAAACCTTCCGTCAACTGATCACCGATCGTCAGTGTCGGGTTGAGCGCCGTCATCGGATCCTGAAAAATCATTGATATATCGACACCACGTATGGCCCGCATCTCTTTTTTGGTTGTCTGTACCAGATCCCTGCCTTTGAAATGGATGGATCCTTGGACGATCTTACCTGATGGAGTTGGGATAAGCTGCATGATACTGTTGCTCGTCACGCTTTTCCCACTGCCTGATTCGCCCACTATCGCCAGTGTCTCTCCTTTATTCAAATACAGGTTCACACCCCTGACAGCCTGCACGGTTCCGCCATATGTCGAGAAATGGACGTGCAGGTCTTTGATTTCAAGTATCTTTTCCATTCTGTCACCTCCTCAGCTTCGGATCGAATGCATCCCGTAAGCCATCACCCAATACATTGAAAGCAAACATCGTCAAACTGATGAACAATGCCGGGAAGAATAACAGCCACCAATCCCCGGAGAGGATGGCAGGCAGACCATCATTGGCCATCGATCCCCAGCTGGCATTCGGCGCCTGTATACCAAGTCCTAAAAAGCTGAGGAACGCTTCAGCGAAGATTGCCGTTGGAACGGTCAGGGTGATCTGTACGATGATCGGGCCCATCGTATTGGGCAGCAAATTCTTGCGGATGATTCGACCAGTGCTTGCACCTAATGTTTTGGATGCAAGCACATATTCATGGTTGCGCAGCTGCATTACTTGCCCGCGGACGATCCTGGCCATTCCGATCCAGCCGGTGATCGTCAGTGCCACGATGATCGTGAACAGACTAGGTCCCATGACCACAAGCAGCAAGATGACGACAAGCAGATGAGGCAGCCCGTAAAGTATCTCGATGATACGCATCATGATACTGTCCGTACGTCCGCCTTTGTAGCCGGCTACACCTCCATAGATAATCCCGATAAAGAAATCGATCAAGGCAGCAGCAACTCCGACAAACAACGAAACGCGTGCCCCATGCCAGAGTCTGGTGAACACATCACGCCCCAGGTTATCGGTGCCGAACCAATGTGCAGCAGATGGTGCCAGATTCTGGTTGGCAAGCGCCCCCTCCGATATGGAATAAGGTGAGAAGATCGGGGCAAAGATCGCCGCCAGGATAAGGACGATCAAAAAGAATAGCCCTGTGATCGCCAAGCGGTTTTGCTGCAATCGCAGCCAGGCATCCTTGTAAAAGGACAGACTCGGCCGGGATACTTCTTCCGCTTTTTTCAAATCCTTCTCGATTGGCTGGAACCATTCATCCGGTATTTGCTGGGCCGCCGTCTCGATCGGTCTATTCGGATGTTCCATATCAGCTGCCTCCTTTCTTATGCAGCTTGATTCTTGGATCCAAGATACTGTATACCACATCTACCAAGAAGAGCATGAAGATGAGAAAGGCACTGTAAAATACAGTCGTTCCCATGATAACCGGGTAATCCCGGTTATTAATGCTCTCAACAAAGTACTTTCCCATGCCAGGGATGGCGAATATGCGCTCGATGACGAATGTACCTGTCAAAATTGCGGCCACCAATGTTCCTAAAATGGTTACGACCGGCATCAATGCATTTCGCAAAGCATGCTTGATAACTATCTTAGCCGGAGATAATCCTTTTGCCCTGGCAGTTTTGATATAATCCTGTGTCAGTACTTCGAGCATACTGGACCTTGTCAGCCGGGCAATGATTGCCGTCGGTCCCGTTGCTAACGCGATGATCGGCATAATCATATGCATCGGTGAAGACCAGGTCGCCGCTGGAAGCAGCTGCAGATTGACCGCCAGCTGCTGAATCAGCAAGGTTGCCAGGATGAAGTTCGGTATCGAAATGCCCAATACTGCCAATGTCATCGCAATATAATCGATGATGCCGTTATGCTTCAATGCAGCCAGGACACCTAAGGTAATTCCAGAAATAAGTGCAATTGTGATTGTCCACATACCAAGCTCCGCCGATATCGGAAACCCGCGGCCAAGCAGATCATTTACGGTTTCGGTAGGCTGCTTGATGGAAGGACCGAAATCGAAAGTCGCCAACGATTTGATCCATATGCCATATTGGACGAGCATCGGCTCATCGAGATGATAATGTGCATTCAAATTCTCCTGGACAGCTTCACTCGTACTCCGATCCTGCGTCGTGAACGGATTTCCCGGGATGCTGTGCATCAGTATGAATGTCAAGGTTGCGATGACGAGGATGGTCGCAATCATGATCAAAAAACGACGAATCAGATATAATGCCATAAGCTCCTCACTCCTAACTGAAGGTCGTATGCATAGCTAGCTCTGTCATGACGAGCATGGCGCGATACGCTTCGATGATGTCTTTGGCGGGAAAAGCGACAATGGTCGTGCCCGGCTCCAGATAAGTACCTGGCATCAGCTGGGCCCATTCCGCTTGTCCATAGTTGGTGAATTCAATTCGCAGGACTATTTCTTCAGGCGGGACGAGCGGTTCCGCCACGGACACGTTTCCCATCGCTTCTTTCACCTTCTCCCGAAGAAGCTTCCCTGCTTTCTTTGGTGTCAGCGTCAGGACAGCCGAGCGGGATAATGTTTGTTTGACCGGCACTGTTACGACTTGCGGAATGAGCTGCTCGGCTTCCAAGCACGCTTGATCATCACCTGCGACCAATAAGACCGGGACACCGTAATGACCAGCGACATACGCATTGAATCCGAGCTCTCCGATTGGTTCATCATTCAAGAAGAAATTACGGACACCGTGGATCATACTATGTGACATAACCCCGAATTGACCTGCTCGTGCATGGTAACCGGAAAACATCGCTCCCGAAAATGATGCATCCAGGCTTTGCACCATTGAAAGCGGTTTCACTTCACCGGATATCAAATAAGCCTCTTCATGTAACTCCTCCACCAATAGATTATTCATCTTAGAATGGCTGTCGTTGACAAGGACGTATTCTGCACCGGCATCCATGGCTTCTTGGATGATGTCATTCGTTTCTCTCGTCATTATCCGTCTTGCCCGTTCATAATTATGTTTGGAACTGTCCACATATGTATGGTCCGGCAAACCGACGATTCCTTCCATGTCTACCGATAGGTAAATTTTCATCCTATCCCCTCTCCCGAACTTTCTATATTAGGTGAATTTTCAAAATAATTATAGCATAGCCCTAATCGGTTAGGAAGAAGAATTACCATTTTGTAGGGGAGATCTTCTTACAAACGATTAAAAAAATATGGGGATGGGACATAACTAAAATCCCATGCTTAAAAACGAACAGTACTCCCTAAGCAGCGCTTCAGCAGAACACTTACGCTGCAATAGATTAACATCAAAAAACCCGAATCTGCGCATATCTTTTGTTTCAAGATTCACGTCATAGTTCGGGTTTTCATTTAGCTGAAACACTCTTGCCTCAGCCTCTTATCTGTTTTCATTTAATAAGTTGTTGTTTCTTCCATTGCGGCAGCTGCTTCTTCGAACACTTCATCATTCACACGTTCGATATCTGCGCCAAGTGCTTCCAGTTTGCCATGGAAATTCACATAGCCGCGATCCAGATGCTTCAACTCCGTTACGCGAGTATATCCATCCGCAATCAATCCTGCCAGAATGAGAGCTGCTCCAGCACGCAAATCTGTTGCTGCTACTTCAGCACCTTGCAAATCTGTCGGACCTTCCATGATCACACTGCGACCTTCGATTTTAATTTTTGCATTCATGCGGCGGAATTCCTCCACATGCATGAAACGGTTTTCGAATACCGTTTCGGTGATGATACTAGTACCTTCCGCACAAAGCATCAAAGCCATCATCTGCGATTGCATATCTGTTGGGAATCCTGGATGAGGCAGCGTTTTTACATCTATCGCAGTCAGCTTCTCAGGTCCGATGACACGAATGCCATTTGCTTCTTCTTTAATGATGACACCCATTTCTTCCATCTTGGAAACAACGGCACGCACATGTTCAATCTCGATGCCTTCAATCAGAACATCGCCTTGCGTGATTGCTGCAGCTACCATGAAGGTACCAGCTTCGATACGGTCGGCAATCATTGTATGCTCAGCGCCCGTCAACTCTTCGACGCCTTCGATGCGGATTGTTTCCGTACCGGCACCTACGATTTTTGCACCCATCTTGTTCAGATAGTTTGCTAAATCGACAATCTCAGGCTCTTTCGCACAGTTCTCCAAGATAGTCGTACCTTCAGCTAATGCAGCTGCTGTGATGATATTCTCTGTTGCACCTACACTAGGTACGTCCAGATATATTTTAGCGCCCTGTAGGCGTCCTTCAGTCCGTAATTCAACAAAACCATTGCCTACTTGCACACTTGCACCCATCGCTTCGAAACCTTTCAGGTGCTGATCGATCGGTCGGGAACCAATTGCACAGCCGCCGGGCAGTGCAACTTTCGCATGACCGAAACGTGCCAATAATGGGCCTAAAACCAATACAGATGCCCGCATCTTCCGAACGTATTCGAAAGGTGCTTCCGTCGTCATCTCTTTAGTGGCATCGACAGTGATTGCTCCATTATCGAATGCTACCTCCGCACCCATGCTGCGCAATACTTCATTAATCGTAAATACATCGGCTAAAGCCGGGACATTATGAATAACACTTTTTCCTTTACTAGCAACTATACTTGCTGCGATGACAGGCAGTACGGCATTCTTCGCGCCTTCGACCTTAACAGATCCCTTAAGCTGCCTTCCACCACGGACGATGATTTTTTCCAAGTTTCATTCTCCTCCGCGTCCAATTTCACTATATTAATATTCAGTCGTTATGATAGGCGTTCCTACAGTTACGGTTGATTGCCCATTCCCATCATGCAGCGCAAGCTGGATATTCATGTTGTCTGCTAAGGAACGGCTGGCTTTCAATTGTGTTGTGTGCCCTGTTGTTGTAGTGTAAACGTTATCTTGCATATTCGTTAGTGGTTGAACATCTAATTTTTCCATGACATTCTGAAACAAAACACCACCGCTTATTTTATCACCGAAACCCGCTTTGAGACAAGCGAATTTTGTCGCATCCTGTGTGAAAAATCGCAATTGGGCATCAGTTGTCAAGTCTTGGACATAACGGTGTATTTTCTCCGTCCAATCCGTACCGGAAATGGTATAGATGAGTTCAGCCTGGTATTCCTTATCTGTAGGTACTACCAACAATATACGTTCGTCAATGGTCTTTTGTTTATGGGGGGTATGTACCACAAATTTAGAAGCTTTATCCGTTTTCTGTTCGGAACTATCGCCCATTTTATCGAGTTCCGATAAATACGTATCAACATCGTCCCGGGAAATTGTTTCACGCATCATGATTTCAAATGAAATCATTTCTGTCCCTTCGCTGTTCAGTACCGAGTACATGCGATTCAAATCATCTGATACATCTGTTCTACCAGCCCCCTGGGATTCCAGACCATTGCCGACCAGCATAATGATTACTACGATTAATGCAAGATAATGTTTCATTTTCTTTCTCCCCTGTCCGTTCATTTTAGAAACAGTATGAACACGGGGAATCAGGATTATACATTTCTGCTAGATTACTAGAATAGGTAATGGAGCTGTTTTGTCCAGCTGACCAATTGAAGGAAAGCATTACTGACACTCGTCCCTATCACAATGGTCAGGAAGATGGTCAGCATCCGTGCTTCGAAGACCTTTCCTTTCTTTATCAAAGCATCTACATTGACCCCCATCAAAATACGCCAAGTAATCGCCATGAACGCAACATGGGAAGCTATCCCAAGCAGCGCGTCCTGTCCTAATACAGCAAACATAACTTACACTCCTTTGTGGATAAGCAGATACATGCTGCCTCAGACATGTAATTCTCTGTTATCCTAAATTCCGTTTCATTAAACGCTTATCTTTCAAATTATACCGGCATTTGTCATAGTCCGCCATCATTATTGCCCAGGAAATCATGCAGAAAAAAACAGCATTCCGACATGGAATGCTGTTTTTCATCAACGGGCATTAGTTGCGACATCAAGTCGATTGATTGCCCGGTTAAGCGCTTGTTCAGCGCGGATTTTATCTAAGTTGGCCTGCTTTTCCTGCAGACGTTTCTCAGCGCGTTGCTTCGCCTGTTCTGCACGGTCCACATCAATGTCACTTGCTCTTTCAGCAGACTGAGCAAGAATTGTGATTCTGTCAGGACGGACCTCGAGGAATCCTCCGCTGACAGCAACCCAATCCGTACGACCTTGGATCTGTAGACGAACCGAGCTAACCTTCAATGGTGCTACCAACGGAATGTGGCCTGGCAGGATGCCGAGTTCCCCATTTTCCGCTGTACAGCTAACCATTTCATAGTCTTCTTCCAGAACAGGGCCATCAGGAGTAACAATGCTTGCTGTTACGGTACTCATCAGGAGCCCCTCCTATCCTACTATTACATGATTGCTGTTTATTGGTTAACGCCAGCTTGTTCAAGCACTTCTTCGATACGTCCAACAAGACGGAAGGCATCTTCCGGAATATGATCGTATTTGCCTTCCAAGATTCCTTTGAATCCTGCAACTGTTTCTTTTACAGGTACATAGGAACCTTTTTGGCCTGTGAACTGCTCGGCAACGTGGAAGTTCTGTGAAAGGAAGAACTGTACGCGGCGCGCACGGGCAACGACCAGTTTGTCCTCATCACTAAGCTCATCCATACCCAGGATCGCAATGATATCCTGCAATTCACGGTAACGCTGCAATGTTTGCTGCACTTGACGTGCTACATTGTAGTGCTCTTCGCCAACCACATTCGGATCCAATGCTCTGGAAGTGGAAGCCAGTGGATCCACCGCAGGGTAGATGCCTTGTTCAGATAGTTTACGGTCAAGGTTTGTTGTAGCATCCAAGTGAGCGAAAGTCGTAGCCGGAGCCGGATCTGTATAGTCATCGGCTGGTACATATACTGCTTGGATGGAAGTAACGGAACCTACGTTTGTTGATGTGATCCGCTCTTGCAGCTGACCCATCTCTGTAGCAAGTGTCGGCTGGTAACCTACTGCTGATGGCATACGGCCAAGCAATGCGGATACCTCGGAACCTGCTTGTGTGAAACGGAAAATGTTATCGATGAACAGAAGTACATCCTGACCTTCTTGGTCACGGAAGTGCTCTGCCATTGTCAAACCAGTCAAGGCAACACGCATACGTGCTCCAGGTGGTTCGTTCATCTGACCGAAGACCATTGCAGTCTTCGCGATAACGCCGGAGTCCTTCATCTCGAAGTACAAGTCGTTACCTTCACGAGTACGTTCCCCAACACCAGCGAATACGGAAATACCGCCGTGTTCTTGTGCGATGTTATTGATCAGTTCCTGGATAAGTACAGTTTTACCTACTCCTGCACCACCGAATAGACCGATCTTACCACCTTTGATATATGGAGCAAGCAAGTCGACAACTTTGATACCTGTTTCCAGGATCTCTGTTTCAGTTGCAAGGTTTTCGAATGCTGGTGCTTCTCGGTGAATAGGGTCTTTTTTGATTTCGCCTTGGATAGGCTCATCCAAATCGATCGTCTCACCCAATACGTTGAAAATACGTCCTAGTGTAGCTTCACCTACAGGCACGCTGATTGCTGCTCCTGTATCTACTACCTCTTTTCCGCGCTGTACGCCTTCCGTAGAAGACATCGCGATTGTACGAACACTGTCGTCGCCAAGGTGAAGAGCTACTTCCAATGTCAAAGAAGATGTTTCGTTCACTTGGACAACTAGTGCATTATAGATGGCAGGCAGGTGGCCGTTCGGGAAACGTACGTCCACAACCGGACCCATAACCTGTGTAATGATACCTTTGCTCATCTGGACCCCTCCTATCTGTATTCTTAAGATTGCTGCGCAGCCGCTCCGCTGACAATCTCACTGATTTCTTGTGTAATAGCTGCTTGACGTGCCCGGTTATAAGTAAGTGTCAGATCATCAATCCGTTCATTCGCGTTGTCTGTTGCACTTCTCATCGCTGTCATACGGGCAGCGTGTTCACTTGCTTTTGCATCCAGCAACGCGCCGTAAATCAAACTCTCGGCATATTGAGGCAGCAATACTTTTAAAATACTTTCTGCATCCGGCTCGAATTCGTACATGCTCTGTACAGATCGTCCGCTTTCCACAGAAAGGTCTGTTAATGGAAGAAGCTTCTGGGAAGTAACTTCCTGGGAAATGGCACTGTTAAAATGGTTATAGAACAATACCAATTCATCGATTTCCTCTTCCAGAAACATTTCCACTGCTTCGGATGCAATCTGCTTGATGTCAGCAAAGTCAGGCTGATCAGGCAGTCCGATGATTTCTTTGGCGACTGGCAGATTGTTCTTCCTGAAGAAGTCACGGCCGAATCGACCAGCAGCAATCACCGTATATTCATCTGCAGAAGCATGCTGATGCTGGATGGTACGATATACTTCACGAATGACGTTATTATTGTATCCCCCAGCAAGACCACGATCAGCCGTGATGACAAAGTAACCTGTCTTTTTGACTGCGCGTGTTTGCAGCATTGGGTGTGTAGCGTCGTCTGATGCGGCGATCTGCGTCACAACCTCCTGCATTTTCTCGCTATATGGTACGAAAGCTTTTGCATTCTGCTCAGCACGACTCAATTTGGACGCTGAAACCATCTGCATCGCTTTTGTAATTTGTTTCGTCTTTTTGGTAGAGTTGATTTTACTCTGGATATCTCTTAAGGATGCCAAGGCGCATGCAGCCTCCCTTCGCTAAGGAATACGTGCAGCATTCCGAAATTTATAGAAATGTTAGTTTACGACGAATGTCTTCTTGAATGCTTCGATCGCATTGTTCAACTGCTCAGAATCAGCAGGGTTGCCTGTCTCACGGATGCCTTTCAGCAAGTCCGCTTGATTCGCAGCGAACCATGTGTGGAATTCATTCTCGAAACGAACGACTTGCTCGACCGGAATATCATCCAAGTAGCCATTTACAAGCGCATAAATGATCGTTACTTGTTTTTCAACAGATAGCGGCTGATGCAGGCCTTGCTTCAGAACTTCCACTGTGCGTGCTCCACGGTTCAGACGAGCTTGTGTGGATGCATCCAAGTCAGATCCGAACTGTGCGAATGATTCAAGCTCACGAAATGCAGCCAAATCAAGACGCAATGTTCCGGCAACCTTCTTCATCGCTTTGATCTGTGCAGATCCACCTACACGGGATACGGAAAGTCCTGGGTTGATCGCAGGACGCACTCCGGAGAAGAATAGATCCGACTGTAAGAAAATCTGTCCATCGGTGATGGAAATGACGTTTGTCGGGATATACGCGGAAATATCGCCAGCTTGCGTTTCTACGAAAGGCAACGCAGTGATGGAACCGCCGCCTTTTGCGTCACTTAGCTTCGCTGCACGCTCCAATAGACGGGAGTGCAAGTAGAAAACATCCCCTGGGAATGCTTCACGGCCTGGAGGACGTTTAAGAAGCAAGGAAAGCTCACGGTATGCTGCTGCTTGTTTGGAAAGATCATCGTATACGATCAAGACGTGCTTGCCGTTGTACATGAATTCTTCCCCCATAGCCACACCTGCATATGGTGCTAGGTAAAGCAATGGTGCAGGATCAGAAGCACCTGCTGCTACTACGATTGTGTAATCAAGTGCACCGTGTTTACGAAGTGTTTCTACTGTACCGCGTACAGTGGATTCCTTCTGGCCGATTGCAACGTAGATACAGATCATATCTTGATCATGCTGGTTAAGAATTGCATCAATAGCTACAGATGTTTTACCAGTCTGACGGTCACCGATGATCAGCTCACGCTGACCGCGGCCGATCGGCACTAGGGCATCAATTGCTTTGATACCGGTCTGAAGCGGTTCATGTACGGATTTACGATCCATTACGCCTGGTGCCGGGGATTCGATCGGGCGTGTCTTGCTTGCTTCGATCGGACCTTTCCCATCGATAGGCTGACCTAGTGGATTCACTACGCGGCCTACTAGTTCCTGTCCAACAGGAACCTGCATGATGCGTCCCGTACGACGTACTTCGTCACCTTCACGGATGCCTTTGTATTCTCCAAGAATAACGACACCGACATTTGATTCTTCCAAGTTCTGTGCAAGTCCCATGACACCGTTGGCGAACTCGATCAGTTCTCCTGACATTACATTGTCCAGGCCATGGACACGTGCGATACCGTCACCAACTTGAATAACAGTACCAACATCACTTACTTCTAGTTCAGTGTCATAACTTTCGATTTGCTGTTTGATCAACGCGCTGATTTCTTCAGCTTTCATGCTCATGCGGTCTCACCTCTATCCTTATTTGCTCACATTTACTAAATTTCGTTCGATACGAGTCAGCTGATTTTTAATCGAGCTATCGTAGATTGTATTGCCGATCCGTACTTTCAATCCGCCAAGCAGTGTCGGATCGATCTTATTATCGATGGAAACAGCTTTCTTATCGAGCTTCTTCGCAAAAGTCGCTGCCACTGTCTTTTTCTCTGCTTCTGATAGTGCCCGGACAGAATAAACTGTCGCTTGGGCGGTACCTTGCTTTTCGTCATACAGCGTCTGGAAAACATCCGCCACCTGCGGAATACTGCTGATGCGTCCTGCATCCAAAAGCAGTTTCAATGTATTGCGAATTTCGATGCTACCCGCTGCAAAACTCGTTTCAATCAAAGCTTTCTTTTTATCCAAGCTTATCTTTGGCTCTGACAGGTAACGGAGGAAAGCAGCATCGTTTTGTGCCACTTGCTTCGCTGTGTGCAATTCCGCTTTCACGATTTCCACGATATCGCGATTCTCTGCCACTTCGAATAGCGCTTCTGCGTATCGTTTTACAATGGTCACATCACGCATGGCTTATCGCTCCAATTCTTTCACATAGTCACTAATAAGCTTATCCTGATCTTCGGAGGAAATTTCCTTCTCGATGATTTTGCTTGCGATCTGTACGGAAAGGGATGCCACTTGTGCCTGCAATGCCTGCATTGCTTTTTCCTTTTCGTTGGCGATATCCTCGACCGCTGCCTCTTTCAGGCGTTCAGCCTCGCGGCGTGCTGCAGCAATGATGTTCTCTTCCTGCTGTTGACCCGCTTTTCTTGCTTCTTCTATAATCGAATGTGCTTCCGCACGCGTTTTCTTCAGTTCTTCAGCGGCTGTTTTTGCTGCTGCCTCTGCATCTTTACGGCTTTGCTCCGCCGCGTCTATTTCACTTGAAATAAACTCTTGACGATCTTGCATGACTTTCAGTAAAGGTTTCCAAGCAAATTTGCCCAAAAGTGCCAGCAGGATGATAAAACTAATTATCTGTACCAGCATACTGCCTACAGGTGCACCGCCAATGGCAGCACCGATGATAAGTGTTTGCAACAGTTCCACTCCTTTCAAGCTTCTGACCACAGTTACATATGTAATCCGGGTGCTTACTTGTTCATGACTTACAAAAAGAATGGCGAATATTCAACAGATAGAATTTCGCCATTCATTCAAATTATAAGGTGAGTTATTACATTACGATAAACGCGATAACTACTGCTAGAATCGGAATAACCTCAACCAATGCAACCCCAAGTAGCATCAAGTTTCTAAGTGTTCCTACAAGCTCTGGCTGTCTTGCAGCACCTTCTACTGTGCGACTGATGATAAGACCGTTACCGATACTTGCGCCAAGTGCTGCCAAACCTACTGCAATTGCTGCTGCTAATGAACCCATAATATAATTTCCTCCTTGTTATTGAATACAAATTTGTGATTAGTGGTCTTTTGAGACCTTGTGTGACAGATAAACCATCGTCAGTACGATGAAGATATATGCCTGGATTGCACCGATGAACAAGCTGAACGCCTGCCATGCCACCATAGGAATTACTGCCAAGACAGTTGTATACGGCGGTGCAGTGAATGCCAGCGACTCACCTATCAAGGATAGAAGAATCTCACCGGCAAAAATATTACCGAACAAACGAAGACCTAATGTCAGTACGTTTGCCACTTCCTCGATAAGGTTCAAAGGAAGCATGAATGGTATAGGCGAAACATATCCTTTCAGATAGTGCTTCATGCCATGCATCCGGATACCTGCGAAATGAGCAAGTAAAACGACCATGAATGACAGCGTCAATGTTGTGACGGCGTCGGATGTTGGTGATTTCCACCATAGCGTATGGTCGCTGGATACCCCCATCACGATGACTCCCAGCATATTACTTACCAGGATATACATGAACAGGGTCAATCCAAGAGGCAAGAAATGCTTGCCGGTTTTCCAATCCATGGATCCGCCGACTACACCTTTTACGAAATCGACTATCATCTCCATGAAATTCTGGAATTTCCCAGGTCTCCGTTGCAGATGACGACTTCCCATAACACAAATGATAAAGACTATGATCGAGGAAATGATGGTCATCAGGGATGTGGAAAGGTTGAAATCCAGCCACTCGATGCCAAAGGCATCATTCCACATTGGTGATTCGTGATTCAATTAATTCACCTCTTTCGTTGCTAGTCTTTAAGCCTGAAAATTAGAGAATCTATTAAGATAACGATGTAGCAAGTAGCTATACCAACAGCTACTCCAATAAGATGGAAATACTCTTCAAAACGAAGTGCGATTGCTACAGCGAGTATTGCTGCTGCTAATCGGGTAAATGTGCCTATTCCGGAGCTCCTCTGTTTTTTCGCGGCCGCGTTTACAAATCTTGTAATCTTAGTCTGTAGTGACCATAGCATGAAAAGACTAAAGGCAGTTCCCAGTAATAGGCCGAGGAAAATGCGTTGATAAGGTGTGAATGCTGCTCCAAGTATAAAAATAACCAGGAGGCTGTACATCCATTTTCTTTGTCGTGCGTCAATCATCTTATTGGCTTGCTGCATCTTCTTTACTCCCATGCGTGAAAGACGTACTTAAAATTGCAGATACTTATGTATGGAAAGCGGCGCAGTAATCATATCCCAACCAACAAACCACAAAAAGTACTTTTTCAGTAATTCTTCTGCGTTGCCATACGCTTCGCGTCGGTTGCTCGGGAAGCTGGCATCTGAAACGCTGCGCGCTAACCACGTCATCTGCCTGCTTGTCCAATGCCCACCACACGCACTGTATAGAATACAATAGGCTTATTCATGGTGTCAATACAAGATTGTGAAATAAATTACAAAGTTAATAATTACCTTCCACAATGGTGTTGGATACGCTTCCACAATATATTATAAACAAAGGACTATCCGTCTTCAAACGCATAGGCCTCCGTTTATTATTATATAGGATTATCAACAGCTCATATTTGACAATTCTGTGACACATAATTCACTTATCTGTACTATTTCACGAGCATCTGGTCTGACAAATACAATGGCAGCTCGATGTTTGCGAACTGTCCATCATGTGTACGAAGCTGTATCAATGCTAAATAGACACCAGCTTTCCCTGCCTCCCTTTTACTCATGCTTCCTTCCAGCAGCCCTGCCTCCACTTGTTTTCGGATCAACAGTCGTCTGTCATAAACGAGTGTATCCGGATCATACAAGTCTATCCGAAGTTCAGCGGCACCTTCAGGCAAATAAATCTGATAGCGATATTCGCCTCGTTGGTTAAGAGGTCTCCACTCCATTTCGAGTCCCATCGCCTTCGGATAGTCTGCTTGTTTCACAAGAAACAAATAAGGCAGCTGCAACTCTTGTGCACCAAATCTGGCTGAGATATAGCCTTGGTGCAAACCTGCCTTTTGTATATCAGGATTGACAGAAAGACTGATTTTTAATCGTTTCGTTTCATGTGGATTCACGTTGACGGTCAGCGGCAGCTGCCAGCGGATTCCGCTGTCTGCTTTTGGCTGATTGAATTGCAGCTGCTGCTGGACATCGCTGACATTGTGGATAACGAGTATATATTCGACTTCTTGCTTTGAATCGATCTTCCCGAACCGCAGCAGTGGATTTTCGATGATCAGCGGTGTTGCAATTGCTTTGGCTGGCTGCATTTTGCCCATGCCTTGCTCAATGGGATCATAGTGACTCCCATCCGGCCTCAGGAGCGGCTGGGCTGTTGTCAGTAATGCACCGATCTGCTGCTCGTCCGTCCATTCCGGATGGGCTTCTTTGACCAATGCAAGCGCCCCGGCTACATAAGGAGCGGCCATACTTGTACCTTGCAAAGCCTGATACCCCGATTCGGGCACCGTACTCCAAACCGGTGCTCCTGGTGCTGCTATCTCTGGCTTGATGGCCCAGTTCCTGGTGACTGGACCTCTTGAACTGAAAGCAGCCATCCGATTCTGAAGCTCTATCTGCTTTGCCGCCAATTGTACAGTCTGCTCATTTTTTAAGAGCCATTGACCGTCCTTTTTTGTCACAGCGGCAACTGGAATGGATATCGGCTGTCCTCCATCCTCGATGGAAGCTTCCAAAGGACCGCTGCCATCATTATAAATAAGGACGGCGGCAGCATGAGCACGCTCGGCTGCCCTTGCTTTTTCCGCAAACGGAATCTTCCCTCTTTTAAATAAGACGATCTTCCCTGCTGCATCTGGAAGCTCTTTTTCCCCTGTACCGCCATCCAATATTGGCAAGGTGCGACGCTGCTGCCACGGTACCGAACCTTGCATCGGCAAAATCGGAATCAGTTTCTTATGAAAGCTATCATACAAAACAGCTGACTTTTGCGGTGTGGTGATGGCACCGACTGACAATGCCTTTGTGGCAGTTGCCGGGGACCCTACCGTCCAATTGGCAGGTCCTTCATTGCCATTGGCTGTCACGATACTCACCCCCATCTCCACCGCTTTATTCACTGCCAGGCTCGTTGGCCAATCAGGGCCATTGACAGAACTTCCCAAGGATAAATTGATGATGTCCATCTTATCTTCGACCGCTTTTTCGATGGCGGCAATCACTTGGACCGATGTTCCGGTCCCGCCCGGTCCCAATGCCCGGTAGCTATATAACTCTGCATCCGGGGCGATGCCTTTCATCTTACCGTTGGCACCGATGATGCCAGCGACATGCGTCCCATGAATGGTTGCTTCCCCTTCTTCGGGTGTTGTCTCCATCGGATCATCGTCCCAATCAACCACATCAAAGCCGCCTTTATAATTTTGCTTTAAATCGGGATGCGTGTAATCGATGCCAGTATCGATGACGCCGACCTTCACTCCTTTGCCAGTTGCACCTGCTGCTTTGGTTCCGAGGAACTCTTGTGTCACAAATGGAACATCCGCTTTGCTTGTTGTCGCTTCATAGGTTTGGACAGGATGAATATGCACTAGATGACCAGTTTGAGATAATGCACGCAGCTGGGCATCTGTCCCGCGAAGTGCCATTCCTTGAAATAAAGTATCGAATTCTTCCACGATCTCAATGAATGGGTGATGCAGTTCCAAATACGCACGATAAGAAGATACATCCTCATCCAGTTCGATAATCACTGTCCTTTGCTCAGCTGCCTGAATTGGCTGGAAACCGATTAAGATGAATACAAATATAAACAACCAGCTGCATCGTTTCACAACCACTCCCCCTTGTGCCATTAGGATGCACGAGTAAGGAGTCCCTATACAAAAAACCAGCTGACTCAGTCAGCTGGCTCTAAAGGTGCAGGTCGTTCCGTCTGCAGCCCGAAATAATATTGTAGATAATCGGCAATACGAATCGAAGCTCGTCCATCTCCATATGGATTGGATGCTTGCGACATTTCTTTATGTGCTTGTTCATCTGTCAGAAGCTGATCTGCCATATTGAATATCGTTTCCTCATCTGTTCCGGCAAGCTTCAGCGTTCCGGCTTGAATTCCTTCCGGGCGTTCTGTCGTATCTCTCAATACAAGCACAGGAACACCAAGTGATGGCGCTTCTTCCTGGACACCGCCTGAATCCGTCAGGAGCAAATATGCCCGGGAAGCAAAGTTATGGAAATCGATCAGCCCAAGCGGCTCGATCAGCTGAATCCGTTCATGGTTCCCAAGTATCCGGTTTGCTATCTCACGTACCGCCGGATTCAAGTGTACCGGATAGACGATCAGTGTATCCGGATGTGCATCTGCAATCCTTCTGATTGCAGTGAACATATGCTCCATATTCTCACCAAGATTTTCCCGTCGGTGCGCAGTGATAAGCACTAAACGTCTGCCACCAGCTTGTTCCAGAATTGGATGCTGATAATCCGCGGCAACGGTAGTCTGTAAGGCATCAATCGCCGTATTGCCTGTAACGGCAATAGTTTCTGCGTTTTTATTTTCCTCAAGCAGATTTTGTCTGGCTTGAGCAGTCGGGGAGAAATGCAAATCGGCAATCACCCCGGTCAGCTGCCGATTGAGCTCTTCAGGAAACGGTGAGTACTTATCCCATGTACGCAAGCCTGCTTCGACATGCCCGACTGGAATCTGGTTATAGTAAGCAGCCAGCGATGCTGCAAAACTCGTGGTCGTATCTCCATGGACGAGAACGATATCCGGTTTTACTTTTTGATAAAGCTCATCCAGCCCCTCCATCACCTTCGTTGTGATATGCGCCAGGCTCTGGCGTGCTTTCATGATATTCAAATCATAATCCGGTTTGATATCAAATATATCCAGTACTTGATCGAGCATTTCCCGCTGCTGTGCCGTCACCGCCACAATCGTCTCGAACTGCTCCGTACGCTTTTTCAATTCAAGTACAAGCGGCGCCATCTTGACTGCTTCCGGACGCGTCCCGAAGACAAGCATGACTTTCTTTTTACTTGGTGCCATACAGACGGTCCCCTGCATCGCCAAGACCTGGTACGATATAACCGTGATCATCAAGTTTCTCATCCATTGCAGCTAGATAGATATCCACATCCGGATGCTCCTTTTTGATCACTTCCACGCCTTCGGGAGCTGCAATCAGACACATCAAGCGAATCTGTTTCGCCCCACGCTTTTTCAAAGAGTGGATAGCATCATTGGCAGATCCCCCCGTTGCAAGCATCGGATCGATCACAATCAATTCACGTTCTTCAATATCAGATGGGAGTTTGATAAAGTACTCCTCTGGCTGCATTGTCTCTGGATCTCGGTACATACCGACATGTCCCACACGCGCAGCAGGAATAAGGCGCAGGATACCTTCTGTCATACCAAGACCGGCACGCAAGATCGGTACAAGTCCGATTTTCTTCCCAGCAAGTACCTTCGTTTTCGTTTCCACGACAGGTGTCTGAATCGTTGTCTCTTCCATCGGCAGATCACGTGTGATCTCAAACGCCATAAGCGCCGCAACCTCATCCACCAACTCGCGGAACTCCTTCGTACCTGTATTCTTATCACGTATGTACGTAAGCTTATGCTGAATTAACGGATGATCCAAAACAAAAACATTACCCATTCCGAACACTCCCTCTAAAAATATTCAAATCTTTAATAGTATACAGAAAGAGAATTAGGAACGCAATAAAAACCCGAAAAGCGGAAAAAGACGCTTAGGAACGGAGAAGGAAGTGAGAAAGCCCGGAGGTAGGTGTCCTTTCCTTCCGCAGGGATTTATCGCTTCCGGCGCAGTTCCTGGCTTTTGGAGCTAGACACAACCGAAAAGCGGAAAAGACCGGTTAGAAACGAAGAGGTAAGCAAGGAAGCCCGTAGTGGTGTCCTTGCCACGAAGGGATTCATTGCTTACAGCGCAGTTTCTGGTCTTTGGAGCTAGACACAACCGAAAAACGGAAAAAGACGCTTAGAATATAAATAAGCCTGTCATCATCAGCAATGGGAAGCCAATCCCAATGGGCACTTATTTGTGTTTCGACCATTTGCTTATATCACCATAATCAAAAAAGACAGCCGCTCATGCGACTGTCTTTTATCTCTTACTTATAAAGAGGGAAACGATCAGCCAATGCTTCGACGCGATCTTTCACTGCTTTGAGTTTAGCTTCATCATCATGATGTTTCAATGTATCAGCAATGATGCCGGCAAGCTCATCCATTTCCTCCAGCTTAAAGCCACGGGTAGTGACAGCTGCTGTACCAATCCGGACGCCGCTTGTGATGAATGGACCTTCTTTATCAAATGGAATCGTGTTTTTGTTCGTTGTGACACCAACTTCATCCAATGCATGCTCTGCGTCTTTACCTGTAAGACCCAGCTTGCTTACATCAAGAAGAAGCAGGTGGTTGTCTGTACCGCCCGAAACAAGACGGACACCTTCTTTGGTCAGACCTTCTGCAAGACGCTGTGCGTTATCCACAATCTGCTGGGCATAAGCTTTGAAATCATTATCCAGGATTTCTTTGAAACTCACTGCTTTCGCTGCGATGACGTGCATCAGCGGGCCGCCTTGCATTGCCGGGAAGACAGCTTTATCGATCTGTTTCGCGTACTTCTCTTTTGTCAGGATCATACCGCCGCGTGGTCCTCGCAATGTTTTATGCGTTGTTGTTGTCACAACATCCGCATAAGGAACTGGAGATTGGTGTACGCCCGCTGCCACAAGACCAGCAATATGCGCCATATCGACCATAAGATACGCACCGACTTCATCAGCGATTTCACGGAATTTCGCAAAATCGATTTCACGCGGATATGCACTTGCTCCAGCTACAATCAGCTTTGGCTTTACTTCAAGTGCTTTTGCACGTACAACATCGTAGTCAAGCTGCTCTGTTTCCTGATCCACACCATATTCCGTGAAGTTATACAGCTTACCGCTGAAGTTCACCGGACTGCCGTGGGTCAAATGGCCGCCATGACTAAGATTCATACCAAGAACTGTATCGCCTGGCTCCAAAAATGCGAAATAGACTGCCATGTTAGCCTGTGCACCGGAGTGCGGCTGTACATTGACATGCTCTGCACCGAAGATTTCCTTTGCTCGGTTAATTGCGAGATTTTCTGCTACATCAACATATTCACAACCGCCATAATATCTGCGGCCTGGATAGCCCTCCGCATATTTGTTCGTAAGTACGGAGCCTTGCGCTTCCATGACAGCTTGTGATACGAAGTTCTCAGATGCAATCAGCTCGATTTTGTCATGCTGGCGCCCTCTTTCGTCTTCTATAGCTTGGAATAGTTCTGGATCATTCGCTTGAATATGTTTCATCGAAACATGCCTCCTCGTGTATTGTTGATGTATGTCGTAGCCGATGTCAGTCAGGGTACACAGCCCTTACGCCGCCGATCAGTTTAGGTCTTGTATAGGCTGTATTGATCCGGGCGCTACCGATATATCGCTGTTTGAGACGGAATGGAACTGCCACATTCTTCAGATGCATCCCGATCATCGTCTCCCCGATATCAATTCCGGAATCTGCCCGAACAGCCTCGACCAATACTGGGTTCTCGAATCGCTCATAGGCGCAGGCGGCCATGCTGCCACCGGCTCTTGCAACAGGTTTCGCGGAAACTTCGGTCAAACCGTATTGCCGACTGATATGCTTCTCTACTACAATAGCACGATTTAAGTGTTCACAGCACTGAAATACGAGATTTATGCCAGTTTCTTTTTTCAGCCATTCCAGCTGCTGGTAAAGCAGTTCTGCAATTTCCATATTCCCTGCACTGCCGATCCGCTCCCCGGCGATCTCACTTGTCGAACAGCCTACCAGGAACAAGTCTCCCTCATGTAAATGTCCACATGATGCAAGCTCCCTTACAACAATGTTGATGTGATCTGCGAATGCTTCCATGTACACCCTCGCTCTTACTTGTTTTCGTATTCCGTGATTTTGTTCACACGGTTCTGGTGACGTCCTGCCGTAAATTCCGTTCCAAGCCATGTTTGAACAATTTCGCGTGCCAAACCTGGCCCGATTACTCGTTCACCCATTGCCAGCATGTTGCTGTCATTGTGTTCGCGGGTTGCTTTGGCACTAAACACATCGTGTACGAGCGCTGCCCGGATGCCTGGTACTTTGTTTGCCGAAATACTCATACCGATACCTGTACCGCAAATGAGGATACCACGATCGAATTCACCGTTTGCAACTCGCTCCGCTGCCGGGATTCCATAATCAGGATAGTCGACAGAGCCTTCACAATCACAACCTGTATCCACAAACTCAATATTCAACTCTGTCAGAAGATCTGCAATTTCCTTACGAAGATTTACTCCACCGTGGTCCGATGTCAGAATCACTTTCATTTTGTTCATCCTTCTTTCCGAATTCCGCATGTTGTACGGATGTTTGTTTTGTTAGCTGGAACTGTTTCATCTGATCTCTCAGTTTGCCTGCCTGTTCCTCAAGCGATGCTGATAATTGTTCCAGGTTATGCATAACGGAGGCTTGATCCTGCACGGATGCACTTACCTCCTGCGCTCCTGCCGATGCTTGCTCAGCCAGTTGCGCGACGCCTTTGGACTGATCCGTAACTGAGGCAATCTCTTCCCGTTGCTGCTGGGTGAGCTTGCCGATTTCCTGAATCGATGCAACTACCTGCGCGATGGCTGTTGTCATTTCTTCCATGACGACACTGCTTTCGGAGCCTTTTTCTGCTTCACTTCGCGCAAGTGCCAATTGCTCGTCGATCTCCGTGACGACCTGTCCAATATTCTGCTGGATTTCCTTGATGTTAACGGAAATGTCCTGTGCTGCCTGCCTGCTTTCATCGGCGAGTTTCCGTACTTCATCCGCCACTACCGCGAAGCCCCGCCCTTGCTCACCTGCACGTGCGGCCTCGATGGATGCATTGAGCGCAAGCAAATTCGTTTGTTCTGCTATGTCACTGACAAAGCGGATAATCTGCTCGATTTGTGACGCATTATTTTCCAGCTGCTTCACATTCCCGATCGAATGCTCCTGTTTCTCGGCAATACGCTGAATACCATGCACCAAATCCATCACCACAGTCTGTGAGCTGTGTAATTTTACGACCATCCCATTGGATAAGTCCTGTGATTGATCCGCTTTTGTCCGTACATCTTCGGATAAAGCCGTCGCGTTGTCCAGAGACTGAACAATACTGCCGACCGCCCCGGAAGTAGTCTGAGCTCCCTCGGCCATCGTCTGCATGATCTCATCGATCTCGACTACTTTTTCAGAAGCTGTCAATGTCTCGTTTTGAATCTGTTTGGCATACTGATCATTTGCTTTTGCATTCGCATCGATGTCACTTATCATCGATTTCAGATTATGCAGCATTTTTTGAAATGCGCTTGTCAGTGCACCAATCTCATCGTTGGAAGGGATAACCTCCCATTCTTCATCCAAGCTGCCATCCGCCGCCTTTGTTGCAACCTTCTCCAAATCCTTTAATGGTTTCGTGATGAAACGCGCTGCAGAAAAGGCCAGTATCCCGGTCCACAAGACACCGAGAAACAATGTGCCGATAACGAGCACTGGTGCTGCAACATCCCAATACTGCTGTACAAAGGGGTGTACGATATAGATGAACACTCCGCTCACACTATATGTCACCAATGCCAAAACTGTGGCGAAAATCGCCAGTTTGAAACGCAGACTGAAGCTCTTCATGACATAATCCACCATCCATGCTGATATTTTGGTATGAGAGTCTTTTTACCTACTTCTCATTGTGAATCTTTTCTGCCAATTTATCAACATAGAATTCCAATTCCTTCAGCGTGTTCCGATAAACTTCTACAGAACGTCCGAAAGGATCCATGATATCCGCAGCCGGCATACCTGCCTCCAGCTCCTGGATATGCTGGATCTCTCGCTGATGGGATTGCATGAATTCACTCTGGAAACGATCGGGATCCCCTTGATAACTGCTGGCGAACCGCACTCGCTTCGTTTCCAAGTCTGCATAAGCTTCCTGTAGCGATTTCCAGGAGGCTGCTGCCTCCTGGGAAGCATATTCGGGCAATGTATACAGTTTTCCGGCAGCATGCGGATATTGTTCCAGCAATAACTGCTTATGCTGTTCTGTCATCGTCAGGATCAAATCCGCCCAATCGACACGTTCTTTCGTAGCAGGTTTGGATTGGTGATTGAACAGCACCCCCGCCTCCTGCATGACTGTCACTGCCTGATGAGAGGCAGGTGATCCATCATGTGCGAATATACCAGCTGACTGCACCTCCACCTGCGGAAGCCGTTTCCGTACAAGTGCTTCGGCCATCGGGCTTCTGCACGTATTGCCAGTACAAACAAGTAATAGTTTCATCCAAATATCTCCTTGCTTCTAAAATGGTGCTACTAGTAGTATACAACAGGAGAGAATTTCTTACATGGGGAATGGAACCTTATTGCCGTCAAGCCGTAATAGAATAGACTACAGGAGGTGATGATGATTGGTTTGGAAAATAGCCGCGTTGATAAGCATCATGTTATTTTATCTTTTAAGCGCAATCTTCTTTCTATATCGGAATAATATTCATCTCTTCCTCTACTCGACCATCTTCATACCTTATTTGGTATTACTGCCCATCACCTGTTTTGGCATTTGGGCATCGATAAAGACTTGCCTTGAGCGGCAATGGAAGACGCTAGCCATATGTGCTGGGGTGGCGCTTGGAGCGGGAATATGCTTTTCTTTCACTGCCTCCGATGTAATGGATATCAGTCATTATGCCAATAAGTCATTTGAGACAGCAAGAGGAACTGTAACCTATATATCCGATGGGGAACATTATAAAAATATCGGACAGACAATAGGGGTCGATACTAAAGATGGCAACGAACAATATGAATCTTTCCAGTACTTATATGACCAGGATATGACAGGGCAAACTGTACAAATCACGTATTTGCCGGAGACTCAATACATCCTCTCGCTCATTGTGCTGGAATAAAAAAAGGAACGATACCATCCGGTACGTTCCTTTCCGCTTAAATCCATCCTGTCGCGGCCTTTTCCAGTCTATTCATTATAGCTGCTCCGACTCCTGTCTTTTCGAAACTTTCACAAAGTATTACCGATACATCCGATTTTTTGAAATGTCGGAGTGCATCATACAGATGTTCCGCCACAGTGGAAAGATCCTGTCTTGATCCACAGACTTGAACATGCTTGTCCTGTAGCGTCTGTGCAAGCTCCTCTGTCGCAATGATGCCAACCTTCTCACCTGCTTCGCTAAGCTTGTTTGCATGCAGCACCATATTTTCCTCCACCAGATATAGCGGCGCTTCGGGCGCATAATGTGTATATTTCATACCGGGGGCTTTCGGTTTCTCCTTCTCCCCTTTAGCTAGTCCCGGATCTACCATCACCGTCCCGATCACGTCTTGAATTGCTTCGGCTGTTACGCCGCCTGGTCGGAGAATGACCGGCACTGCTTCCGTGCAGTCAATCACGGTAGATTCCAAGCCGATACCAGTCGGGCCACCATCCATGATCCCGGCAATTCTTCCATCCAAGTCATGGGTCACATGCTCCGCTTTTGTCGGGCTCGGCCTGCCCGAAATATTCGCACTTGGGGCAGCAATCGGCAAAGCCACTTCTTGCAAAAGGCGCAAGCCGACTGGGTGACTTGGTATCCGGATACCGATGGAATCCAATCCAGCGCTGACATTCGGCGCCACTCTGCCCTTACTCTTCAAAATGATTGTAATCGGACCTGGACTGAACGCTTCCAAAAGCTTATAAGCAACTTCTGGAACGTCGTCGACAAGATCCTTCAGCTGTTCTTTATCCGCTACATGGACGATGAGCGGATTATCAGATGGACGTCCTTTGGCTTCGAATATTTTCCGGACAGCTTGTTGATTTGTCGCATCAGCGCCAAGGCCATAAACGGTCTCTGTCGGAAAAGCGACAGCTTCCCCTTTTCTAAGGAGGGCCGCTGCCTCCTCCATCACGTTTGTATCGAAAGACTGCTGTGAAACAGTCCAGTGCTTCGTTTCCATATGGATCAGATGCTCCTTCTGCTAAATATCACTAAGAGCTATGATACCACAAGGAACACCATTCCCCAATGTCAGAGCGTTTTCTCCCACCAGCCTTGCTTGGCTTCAAAACCGTATAAGGCCATCAGCTGATCCAGTGTTTCATGATGGCTGATCAGCCGTAAACTGCTCGCTTCGCGCCTCCTCGCTTCCATGCTGGCAAGCTCCATGCAAGTCAAAATGATGCTCCCGTTTGCTGGCGGCTTGACGTACATGGAATGGATTCGGACTGCTTTGTCCTGCTGCTCCAGACAGAAAAAAGCTCGCCATCCTTGCTCTGTTTCTATGATATAGCCTTCTTCATAGAGTTTCTGCTGCTCCACCTTCCAACGTGGCAGACTGTTATCGAAAAAAGCATCCAGTTCGGAAAGCTCAAACGCTTGAGCGGGTATTAACTGCATAAAAATTCCTCCCGTCTACTTCTAGTTGATAGATTATATGAACGAAAGGAACACGATATGAGTCTAGCTGAACCATTCTAATAGAAAAAACTTCACCTTTGGTTTCCCTTCTTCAGGTGGCTCTTCCGAGGCTACTTCCACAGGCTCAGCATCGGCATTTTCCTCAGCCTCTGCTACACTTGTACCGCTTGAGAAATCCAAAAAGCAGAGTGGCGGAAACAGCACACACCACCAGTTTTCGCCTTCACCTTCTCCAAGCGTGATCAATACAGCTTCATATTGACCTGCCGGATACAGATAAGAACCGTAAAGCTTCGCCGGAAAAGAAATCTTATCACTATATTCCACTTGGAACCCTTGAGCTTTTCCTTCTTCATTCAACACCCTGGCGACAGTCTTCCTGATTTCGGGAAGCTGTTCTTCAATGAGCGTACGGGCCTCCTCGATATCTGCAATATCCTTCACCCAGCTATTGATCTGTGCATTCACTTCATCCCGAATGAGACGCTTCAGATCTTGATCATCATCGGAATTACTATTAGCCAGGATCCGTAGACGGATTGCTTCATCGGGTATTTCTTTCACTGCTTGGGAATCATTGCTCACTTGAGCCTCTGTACCATTTCCCGGATAGAATATATATAAAAATAATAGAAAGATTGCAGTCAGAGAAAAACAAAGCTTCTTCATATTTGGTACCTCATTCCTTTTGTGTGATGGTACCAGTATGAACAGATGGAGGAGATTTAAACCTATGAATCTAGTTTTATTTAAACTACATTAAGGAATTATTACAATAGGGACATCCTCATTTGGTTCTTGGGTAATCAGCCCTGTAAAAAGACGATCGCATACGGCGAAGGTGGAGAACAGGGAAAGAGTTACCCCTCAGAGATAAAACCGTGACCAATACTTATTGGAACCTAAAAAAGGTGACCCCTGTTTTATACAGGAATCACCTTCCGCTTTCTACTGCCTAACCTTTTCAAAAAGTGTATCTTTCACAGGCTAATTTATTGATCGATTTTATCAATAGCCATACTTGGAATAGTGATATTACCACCCATTGTAGACTCGTAAGTAATTACACCACCTGATGTACCATAGATTGTAAGTTCATCATCTTCAAGAACTCTTGAATCTACAACAGAAGCATCAAATTCTCCTAGAAGGATTGTATCGTAGTCATCCCCAACCGCAAATCTAATTTGAGTGATTCCGTCACCTTCCATAACCTGGACTACTTTACCACTGAATTTCACTTTTTCACCAACATAATCATCCGGTGTTCTAGCCAGTTGATCATATGTAATCCCCGTATCGTATCCCTGTTTCTCTTTCGCTTCAGCTTCCGCTTTTTCCTTAGCCTCTTCTTCGGCTTTCTTCTTAGCTTCTGCTTCTTCTTTAGCTTTCTCTTCTGCTTTACGTTTTTCTTCAGCTTCCTTAGCTTCTGCCTCTTTCTGCTTTTTCTCTTCATCAGATAACTTGAACCAAGGAGCTGCTTCATCTACTTTTGCTTGCAGGTCTTCGTTTTCCTTTTTAAGACTAGCTACGGTATCGGTTTCGGTCGTTAACTTTTTCTCCAAGTTCGTTGATTCAGCATTAACTTCGTCAAGCTGACCTTGAGTAGGCCCAAACAATAATCCAATAATAAGTGCAACAGCGGCCGTCAAGACATACTTCCAGTTTTTCTTAAGAAATTTCATTCGTGTCTCTCCTTGATGGTTAAATATAATTCATGCCAATTTTACCATCAAAGCAAAGAAAAAAGACCATTTTTTTCAAAAAAATAGTCTTTTATCTCTATGTTTTCTTAATTCGTGAATTATAAAAAACAATGCGAAGGACTTTTCTCATGGTATTAACTATATGCAATGAAATGGACAAATCTTAAACTATATGACGTCGTTCTAAAAATCACAATACACATATGCCCCTCTACATTTTCCCATAAAAAAAGAACCGTGCTGCGCACAGTTCTCATTCACATATCCAAGCAAACACCATACGATCCTTGCCATTGATATCCTGCCTTACTTCCACTTCCGCTGTTGGAAACGTCGCCAGTAACAAATCGCGCACCTGTGCTCCTTGCTGCCAGCCGATTTCAAAGGCTGCAACTGCCGGAAAAGCAAGTACTTCCGGTAAAGCGGCGATGATTTCCTTGTAAGCAGCAAGCCCATTGTCGTCTGCAAACAAAGCAAGACTCGGATCAAAGTTTTTCACCGTGTCTGTCATATGCTCTTTGTCCGCCTCATCGATATAAGGGGGATTGGAAACGACCACATTGACGCGTTTGCCAAGCTGCAGAATCGGCTCCAGATAACTGCCAAGCCTCAAAGTAAGGTCAGCGCCCAACGTACGGCTGTTGCTCTTTGCAATCAGCAAAGCACGCTCGGAAATGTCCGTGGCAATGACGGTAGCTTCCGGAAA
This sequence comes from Terribacillus halophilus, assembly GCF_900101385.1. Classification (GTDB taxonomy): domain Bacteria; phylum Bacillota; class Bacilli; order Bacillales; family Amphibacillaceae; genus Terribacillus; species Terribacillus halophilus. The sequence continues at coordinate 205,692 of NZ_FMZB01000001.1, read as the reverse complement.
AGCAAGCTTCAAAGAAGTGGCGATGATTCCGCTTCCCGTCCCGATATCGGCAATGGTCAAATCCCGTTCGGCAAGATGCTTTTTGATCATTGCTTCCACACCCAGAACCAGCTCTTCGGTTTCCGGCCTGGGAATGAGCACATCGCGATTCACATAATAGCGTCTGCCAAGGAATTCTTCCTCTCCTGTCAGATGCTGCAGCGGGATGCCTGTTTTAGCGTGTTCTTCGATATCTTTTCGGAAAGCAGCATAGAGGACAGGATCCATGGATTCCCTCATATTCATCAAAAGCTGTGTCTTATCGATTCCAAGATGGAATAAGAGTAAATGCTCTGCCACCCTATCTTCACGCTTATGAGCTTGTAAATATGCCATGGCCTCCTGCATCGCTTCCATTATGGTCGGCTGCTTATTCTCCGATTTGCTCAAGTTTTTTCGCCTGCTCTTCCATGATCAATGCATCGATAACTTCATGAAGCTTTCCTTCAAGGATCTGATCCAGCTTCTGAATCGTAAGTCCGATTCGGTGATCCGTAACGCGGTTTTGCGGGAAATTATATGTCCGGATACGCTCGGAACGGTCACCCGTACCTACAGCTGATTTGCGTGCATCATCATATTCAGACTGGGCTTCCTGCTGGAACTTGTCATATATACGGGCTCGCAGGATTTTCATCGCTTTTTCTTTGTTCTTGATTTGTGATTTCTCATCCTGCATCGATACGACGATTCCGGTCGGCATGTGCGTCAAACGGACTGCAGACATTGTCGTGTTTACGCTTTGTCCGCCTGGACCGCTTGATGCGAATGTATCTACGCGGATGTCTTTGTCGTGGATGTCCACTTCGACTTCTTCCGCTTCCGGCATAACCACTACCGTCGCCGTGGAAGTGTGGATCCGACCGCCGGATTCCGTTTCCGGCACTCGCTGGACTCGATGAGCCCCGTTTTCAAATTTCAAGTTGGAGTAAGCATTTGCGCCGTTGATCATAAAAATGATCTCCTTGTAGCCGCCTACTCCAGTCGATGTCGCTTCCATCAATTCCGTCTTCCAGCCTTGCATTTCCGCAAATCTGCTGTACATACGATACAAATCGCCTGCGAAAAGCGCTGCTTCATCTCCGCCAGCTGCTCCGCGAATTTCCATGATGACGTTTTTATCATCATTCGGATCCTTCGGCAGCATCAAAATACGCATCTGTTCTTCTAATTCCGGCAGACGCGGTGACAATTCCGCAATCTCCGCTTTGGCCATTTCCAGGACTTCCGGATCCTTCTCTTCAGCAAGCATTGTTTTGGCATCTTCCACTTGTGAGCTGATATCTTTGTATTCGCGATAAGCCTGGACCACATCTGTCAGCCCAGCTTGTTCTTTGGAGAATTCGCGTAATTTATTCGTATCACTGATCACATCCGGATCACTTAATAATTCGTTCAGTTTCTCATATCGGTCTTCTAGTGCTTGTAAACGATCTAGCATAACAACACCCTTTCCTTGCTTTATTATAGCCTCTCACCGGATCTTGGGCAATTGAGTAAAGATCAAAGCGGCGGATTGCTATGACATCTGCGGCAGACAGGGTAATAGGAATCATTGCCGCCGATTTGAATTTGGTCTCCTGTGTACACAGGCTTGCCATGATCATCCACCCGCAGGTTCATTGTTGCCTTCCGTTCACAGAACCAGCAAATCGTCTTCATTTCCTCGATTTTATCCGCATAAATGAGCATATACCGGCTTCCTTCAAACAACTCATTCTGGAAATCATTCTTAAGTCCGAAGCCCATGACAGGAATGCCGAATGTATCGACGATCGCTGCCAGCTGAAGCACATGCTCCTTGCTTAAAAACTGTACTTCATCAATCAGTACACAATGCGGCGTCGGTTCATGTTCTTTTACAATTTTCAAGATATCGGTTTCTTCGAAAATCGGAATAGCTTTACGACGTAATCCAACCCGGCTTGAAACATAGCCGACTTCATCCCTTGTATCGATTCCGGAAGTAAAGATTAACACCGATTTGTTTTGTTCCTCGTAATTATTGGCCACTTTCAATATTTCAATCGACTTTCCGCTGTTCATTGCGCCATATTTGAAGAATAATTGTGCCATGTCATTTCTCCTTGTCAAATAAAAAAGATAGTGCCACAATACACTATCTTTATCCATACTATATCTATCCCACTTATGTATATCTGGATGATCAGTGTACATGTAATGGTAATCTTTAAAAGGGGTTAGAAGCAGAAAAAACAGGCAAAGGGTGTTTGCCTGTTTTCTTCTTCATATCTTAAGCTATTAGCTCAAGTTGTATTTCTTCTTGAAACGATCTACGCGGCCGCCAGCTTTGTCAGCTTTTTGCTTACCAGTGTAGAACGGGTGAGAAGCTGAGCTGATTTCCACACGAATCAATGGGTAAGTGTTGCCATCTTCCCATTCGATTGTTTCGTCAGAACTCTGAGTAGAACCAGTCAAGAATTTGTAGTCAGAACTAGTATCTAGAAATACAACTTTGTTATATTTCGGATGGATTTGTTCTTTCATTCGTTAGCACTCCTTTTTGCCCTGAATCCCTTGGAAACAGAGTTTATTGTGAGAGACCGATAACTGTCGTGAAAGCTCACATAACGTGATTATAACAGTCTCCCTATCCCAATGCAAGAGGAAATCCATGTAATCAGACGCGCTTATTCGTGCCTTTTCGCTTCATTTCGTCTTCCATGTTTGCTAGGAATTCCTCATTGTTTTTGGATGACCGCAGGCGACGCAGGAAGCGCTCAGCGAAGTCTTGGGAATCCTGCATGGTTTTGCGGATTGCCCACATCTTATCCAGCTGACCTTTAGGTACGAGCAGCTCTTCTTTCCGCGTGCCGGAGCGAAGCATATCGATTGCCGGGAAGATACGTCTTTCTGCAAGGGAACGATCCAAATGCAGTTCCATATTACCTGTTCCTTTGAATTCCTCATAAATGACATCGTCCATCCTGGACCCCGTGTCAACAAGAGCCGTTGCGAGAATCGTGAAGCTGCCGCCTTCTTCGATATTACGCGCAGCACCGAAGAAACGTTTCGGACGGTGGAAAGCAGCTGGATCGATACCGCCGGAAAGCGTACGCCCGCTTGGTGGAATTACCAAGTTATACGCTCTAGCAAGGCGTGTAATGCTGTCCATCAGCACGATGACATCCTTTTTATGCTCTACCAAGCGCATCGCACGTTCCAGCACGAGTTCGGAAACCTTGATATGGTTTTCCGGTACTTCATCGAATGTGGAGCTGACCACATCGACATCCGGGTGAACGGAACGCTCGATATCCGTCACTTCCTCCGGACGTTCATCCACAAGCAGGATAATCAGTTTGGCATCCGGATGATTGGTTGTAATGCTGTTGGCGATCTGTTTCAGCAGCATCGTCTTCCCCGCTTTTGGCGGAGCCACGATCAAACCACGCTGACCGAAACCAACCGGCGTCATCAAATCGATGATCCGTGTGGAAACTTTGCGGGTCTCGGTTTCGAGTTTCATCTGCTTATCCGGATACAAAGCGGTCAGTGCTGGGAAATGCACACGCTCCTTCGCCACTTCCGGATCTTCATTATTCACGGCATCTACATGCAGTAGACCGTAGTAACGCTCGTTCTCTTTTGGCGGACGGACCTTGCCGGAAACTTTATCCCCATTACGTAAATCGAAGCGTCTGATTTGTGATGCGCTGATATAGATATCTTCCGCACTCGGTGCATAATTGATCGGCCGGAGGAATCCGAAACCTTCGGATGGAATGATCTCCAGGATACCGTCCATGAAAAGAAAGCCATCCTTTTCCGCCTGTGCTTTCAGGATCGCGAAAATCAATTCACGTTTCGTCAGTTTCGCATAATAGGAAACACGGTATTCGCGCGCCATCGCGTATAATTCTTTCAATGTCAATGTTTCTAGATGAGAAATGGATAGTTCAGCCACAAAATCACCACACCTATTGTATTTAAGGACTTGTCCTTATCTGTTTGGCTGTATAAATTCATGATCCTTCATTGGTGCTTCAAAACTGGTGGAATCTAATTCAATCTTGGACCGAGAGAGGTGCAAGGTTTTGCCTATAGTCCCCGCATAGCTCTGGAAGAAAAGGAAGGATGGTAGTGTATAACTAGAATAGAAGATTATAACTATCATTTTTTACCACAATACAGCTTTTTTAAACTTGCTGCGTTTTTTAGCATATCTAATCATACATTTTCGTACTTGAATATTCAACTGTATTTTTCAGTTGATTGAAGTATTCAAAAAGACTGGCTTGCGCCAGTCTCTACATCATGAAGTTCAGACGACAAAATTCGATATCTTAAGCAGATCACATCTGAAAATATTTGCCGCTTATTGTCCTTGTGTTTAAAACGTCTTTCGTTTTTTTGTGTAATCAAGAATTCTGAAAGTGTTCGACTTCTTGTTCGCTCATTTCTTCCCGCCAGATGTTGGCACCGAGTGCATGCAGTTTATCCGTAATATTCTCATAGCCGCGATCAATATGCTCCACACCAGTGATTTCAGTTACACCATCGGCCATCAATGCAGCGATGATCAGTGCCGCCCCAGCTCGAAGATCGCTAGCTTTCACTTTTGCTCCTTCCAGCTGCACAGCACCACTTACAATGGAGGCTCCTCCCTCCACTTTGACCTGTGCATTCATCCTGCGCAGTTCATCGATGTGCTTGAAGCGGGCTTGATAAATGGTATCCGTAATGACACCAGTTCCATGCGCCTTAGTCAAAAGAGCCGTAAAAGGCTGCTGCAGATCCGTCGGGAAACCAGGATACACAAGTGTCTTCACGTCCACACTGTTCAGCTTTGCCCCAGGCCGCACGGTAAGCTGTTCCTCACCTTCTGCGATCTCTACACCCATCTCCCGCAGTTTAGCGAGCAAAGACTCCAAATGCTCGGGGATGACATTATCTATGACCACTTCTTCCCCTTGGGAAGCAGCCAGGATGATATAAGTTCCCGCCTCGATCCGATCAGGGATGATCGTATGGCGGCATCCATGGAGATGATCCACACCCTCGATGCGAATCACATCGGTACCGGCACCTTTGATTTTCGCGCCCATACTGGTCAAAAGGGTCGCTACATCCACTATCTCCGGTTCCTTTGCTGCGTTCTCAATCACTGTCTTACCCTTTGCTCGCACCGCGGCAAGCATGATATTGATTGTTGCACCAACACTCACCACATCCAAGTAAATACGTGCTCCACGCAGTTCATCCGCCCGCAGGTAAATGGCACCTTGCTCATTCGTCACCTTCGCTCCTAATGCTTCAAAGCCCTTGATATGCTGATCGATAGGTCGAGGGCCTAGATAGCAGCCGCCAGGTAAACCAATGACTGCCTGCTTGAACCGCCCGAGCATCGCACCCATGAAATAATAGGAAGCTCGGAGTTTCTTCACTTTTCCGTTCGGAAGAGGCATGGACGTCATGGCAGATGGATCGATCGTAAGAACGTGATCGGTATTGGATACTTTGCCGCCGATTTCTTCAAGCAAGTGACTTAACGTCTCAACATCTGAAATTTCGGGCAGCCCTTCTATTGATACCGGAGATTCAGCCAGTATAGCAGCAGGCAGCAATGCTACTGCACTGTTTTTCGCTCCGCTGATTTTTACTCTTCCTCTAAGAAGGTTTCCGCCCTCTACAAGTATTTTCTGCATAAGGAACTCCTCACATTTAGGATAACAGCAACGTTAGTTTCCTCTATTTTACCATAATTATACTATATACGACTGTTCCAGTCTGCAAGAAATCTTTTGACCCCAGCATCTGTCAGCGGGTGCTCCACCAATTTCTCCAAGACATCAAAAGAAACGGTAGCGATATGCGCTCCCTGCTGGGCAGCTTCTGTTATTTGCATCGGATGCCGGATAGAAGCCGCAATGATTTCTGTCTGGATTTTGTGCTGAGTGAAAATCTCCTTTATGACACCAATCAGCTCCATACCACTATGACCGATATCATCGAGCCTTCCAATGAATGGCGATACATATGTAGCCCCGGCACGAGCAGCAAGCAGCGCTTGATTCGCATTAAAGACAAGTGTCACATTTGTCTTGATATTCCATGCAGAAAGGACCTTGACTGCCTTCAGACCTTCTAAAGTCATCGGTATCCCTACAGTAACATCAGGAGCAATTTCTGCAAGCACTTTGCCTTCTGCCACCATTTCATCTGCTTGTTCAGAAACTGCCGCTACACTGACAGAACCGGACACCTCTTCGGTTATCTCCCGAATTCTATCATGAAACGACACATTTTCCTTGACCACCGGCGTCGGTTCTGTCGTTACTCCTGCCAAAACGCCAAATGCATTGGCAAGCTTGATTTCCTCCAGGTTTGCAGTATCCAAAAAGAATTTCATCGTTTCCACTCCTTAAATAGTTCCGAAGTAGTTTATGCAGGACTCTCTGTAAATGGTAAAGGGGTTACAGTAAATTCCCTCGGTTTCCAATGCTGTTTTTGCGTTCTATCCAAAGACAGCACCGTACAGTTTTCTTACCTCTTCCTATTTTTTTAAACATGTTTCTGTTTTTTGGGTGGTGAATTGCTTTTTTGGATTTTTGGTTTTATGGTGTCCAGCTCCTGAAACCAGAAACTGCGCTGTAAGCAATGAATCCCTGCGTGGGAAAGCCCCCCACTCCGGGCTCCCTTGCTTACCTCTCCGTTTCTAAGCGGTTTCTTATGCTTTTCTTGTGTCCAGCTTCAAAAGCCAGGAACTGCGCCGGAAGTGATAAATCCATTCGGAAGGATAGTACGACTCCCTACGGGCTTTCTCTCTTCCTTCTCCGTTCCTAAGCGGTTTCTTCCGCTTTTCTTGTGTCCAGCTCCGAAAGCCAGGAACTACGCTGTAGGCAATGTATCCCTGTGTGGGAAAGGCCCCACTCCGGGCTCCCTTGCTTACTTCTCCGTTCCTAAGCGGTTTCTTCCGCTTTTCTTTGTGGTCCAGCTACGGTGACCAGAAACTTCGGTATAAGCGATGAATCCCTGCGTGGGGAGAACACCCTCTCCGGGCTCCCCGCTTATTCCTCCGTTTCTGACCGGTCACCTCCGCTTTTCTTTGTATATAAAACAAAGAAAACTGGCCCTAGGGTCAGTTTTCTTTATGTTTTCTTTATGTTTTTATATGGTTTTATTTACGCTTTGCCTGAGGAGCCGAATTCGCGCATTTTGCCGATTACTGTTTCTTTAATCGCTTCACGTGCTGGTCCTAGGTATTTGCGTGGGTCGTATTCATTTGGTTTTTCTGCCAGTACTTCGCGAACGCGTTTAGCAGAAGAGATTTGGTTCTCTGTGTTCACGTTGATTTTAGAAGTACCAAGCGTGATTGCTTTTTGGATATCTTTTGTCGGGATACCAGTACCGCCGTGCAATACCAATGGAAGGCTTGTTGTGTTGAAGATCTCTTCCATACGGTCGAAACCAAGGTTTGGTTCGCCTTTGTAAGGACCGTGTACGGAGCCTAGCGCTGGTGCGAAGCAGTCAACGCCAGTTTCTTCCACAAGCTGTTTACATTCGGAAGGAATCGCATACGCTGCATCTGCATCTTCTACGATAAGATCGTCTTCTTGTCCGCCGATGCGGCCAAGTTCCGCTTCAACAGATACACCGTGGAAGTGTGCAAGCTCTACTACTTTCTTCGTAAGTGCGATGTTCTCTTCCAATGGATGGTGGGAGCCATCGATCATTACAGAAGTGAAGCCGGCATGAATCGCTTTCGCACATGTTTCAAAACTGGAACCGTGGTCAAGATGAATCGCTACAGGTACAGTGATGTTATAGTCTTCCAATAGACCTTTCACCATCAATACAACTGTTTTGAAGCCACCCATATATTTCGCTGCCCCTTCGGATACACCGAGGATGACAGGAGAGCTTTCTTCCTGTGCTGCTTGCAGGATTGCTTGTGTGAATTCAAGGTTGTTGATGTTGAACTGTCCTACAGCATAGTGATTGTCTTTTGCTACATCTAGCATTTCTTTCATTGATACTAAAGGCATAACAAAAATCCTCCTTCAAATTTGCACGACGGTCGGCAACTATGTATGTGAAGTCGTGTATTTTATCGCTTCCATACATAAGAATACCAACTCACCCGCCATGGTGCAACATTTGCCGCACTTTTATACTTGATTCGACCCTTCTTTCAATGCTTGATTCACCATTTTTCGAACACTTAGTATATCGAAAGGTTTGGCAAGCACATCAATCAGGAAGTCGTAATTCTGCCGGAATGTTTCTGCTTCCTCAGCCAATCCGCTCATCATGATCGTCGGGATGAAATGCCCTTGGTCTTTGAGCTTATCCAGTACCGCAGGCCCATCCAGTACTGGCAGCTTATAATCAATCAGCAGCAGATCCGGTTTCTGTCTTTTCATTTGATCAAGTGCTTTTGCCCCTGTGCCGACGGAAATCACTTCATGTCCTTCTTCCCGGATGACTTCCTCCAGCAAGATCCGAATACCTGGCTGATCATCCACGATCAACACGCGCTTATTCATCCGCATATCCCCCTAGAAAACGAAGCAAGCAGCTGCTTGCTTCGACATAATGTTCACTGCTCTGACTCAGTTACACCTTTTTCTAGTAAAAAGCACCAAATTCCTGCTTCTCCACTCAAAATAATTGCATATCAGCGTATCAATCAGTTTTCTTTATGCTGTATAGATGCACCGATAAAACCATGGAATAACGCGTGCGGACGGTTCGGACGGCTCTTGAACTCCGGATGATACTGAGAAGCGACGAACCAAGGATGATCCTTGATTTCGACAGTTTCGATCAGACGGCCATCCGGACTTGTACCAGAAAAGACAAATCCTTGTTCTTCCATCTGTACACGGTATTGATTGTTAAACTCGAAACGGTGGCGGTGCCGCTCGTAAATGACATCTTCGTTGCCATACGCTTCTTTTGTCTTCGTACCATCTTGGAGACGGCAAGGATATACACCTAAACGCAATGTACCGCCAAGATCGGAGATATCTTTTTGTTCTGGAAGTAAATCGATGACCGGGTGAGGCGTCAATGGATCTATTTCGCTTGAATGTGCACCTTCAAGATGGAGTACATTACGAGCAAATTCGACAGTTGCCAGCTGCATACCAAGGCAAATACCAAGGAATGGAATCTTTCTTGTTCGCGCGTAGTGTATCGCTTCAATCTTTCCTTGAATTCCGCGATCACCAAATCCGCCCGGGACAAGGATACCATCTGCATCTCCAAGCTGTTCATCAGCGTTATCGGCTGTCACATCTTCTGAATTGATCCATTTCACTTCGATGTCCGTATCATACGGGTAGCCTGCGTGCTTCAAAGATTCCACTACGGAAATGTATGCATCTTGCAGCTCGACATATTTTCCGACCAATGCGATTCGGACAGTCTTCTTAAGATTCGTCACATGCGCAGCCATTGCGGACCATGCGGTCATATCAGCCGGCGGGCACTCCAATCCGAAATGATCACAGACGAATTGATCGAGATTTTGGCGCTGCAAGGCAAGCGGTACATCGTAAAGTGTATCGGCATCGATACATTCCACGACTGCATTGATTTCCAAATCACAGGATGATGCGATTTTTTCTTTCATATCCTTGCTGATCGGCATTTCAGAACGCAAGACAATCGCATCCGGCTGAATGCCAAGGGAGCGAAGTTCTTTTACGCTATGCTGTGTTGGTTTTGTTTTCAGCTCACCTGCTGCTTTGATGAAAGGTACAAGCGTACAATGCAGATACATCACATTGTCACGGCCGATATCGGATTTTATTTGACGGATGGCTTCCAAGAACGGCAAGGATTCGATGTCTCCCACTGTTCCGCCGATTTCCGTGATGACAACATCGGCATTCGTCTGTTTTCCGGCACGGAAGACTTTGTCTTTGATTTCATTCGTGATATGCGGAATGACTTGGACAGTTCCGCCAAGATAATCACCGCGGCGTTCTTTTTTCAACACGGTAGAATAAATCTTACCTGTTGTCACGTTGGAATATTTATTCAAATCGATATCGATGAAACGTTCGTAGTGGCCAAGGTCCAAATCCGTTTCTGCACCATCTTCGGTAACGAAGACTTCTCCATGCTGATATGGACTCATCGTTCCCGGGTCCACATTGATGTATGGATCGAATTTCTGGATTGTCACCTGCAATCCGCGATTTTTTAGCAAACGGCCCAAAGATGCGGCCGTGATGCCCTTACCTAAAGAAGATACTACTCCTCCTGTAACAAAGATATACTTTGTCAACGTAATCCCTCATTTCTAGCATTTATTTATAGAATACCCATGTCCTTAAAAAAGTTTGATAAAAAATAAAAAGCGCTCCCTTTTGTTAAGGGAACGCGTCTTTGGACAATTAAAGAGCCCACATAAAATATTACTGATTCTCTTCTGTAAAGTCAATAACATTCAGCGAATATTATTCGCTCAGCGGTCTTCATCCTCATCATCTTCGTCGCCAGTCAGATGCATATCCTCTCCGACGATTTCGCGGGTATCATTGTCCGTATCATCACTTTGGTAATCACCTTCGTAATCATCATCCGCGATATCCTCATCTTCCAAGTCATCATCTTCATCGCTGAAATCTTCGTCGAATCCTTCTTCATCGAGTGTGAAGTCTTCCTCCAAATCATCCAGATCTTCTTCTGTTGCGCGTTTCTTCCTTTTCTTCGTAGGTTCGACTGTTACGTCTTCGTCGAATTGATCTACTGCATACCAGCTTTTCAATCCCCAAAGATTGGATCCTGCGGTCATGAAACGACCATCTACGTTCAAGTCCGTATAGAATTGCAGCATATAATCTTCACGCTGTACATCGCTCAATTGTTTGATATCAGCTATTTTATTGAATAATTCTTTATAATCGGTTGCTTTGTTTTCATCCTCAAGAATCAAATTCGTCAATTCCACGAGGGAAAAGTCAGCAAGCTCTTCTTGGCTGTATTCTTTCAAACCCACTGTCACAGCACTCCCTTTGTCAATAAGTTGGTTATGTTCACGTCTACCGTTTTAGAACCATACCTTACATTATATTGCCAGGCCTATCAAAATGCAATGTTTCTTCCGGTCAGCGGCGTTTTTTGACTTGTTTGACGTGTTTGGAAAGTTGCTTGAACTGTTTTCGCTGTTCCAGCTGCGCTTTTGCCGATGATTTCGTGTCGAGATACTGGAGCTCCCGCTGCAGCTTGAAATAGCTATGCAGCCGTTCTGCCTCAAGCTCACCACTCTCCACTGCCTGCTGCACTCGGCAGTCAGGCTCATTTCTGTGCGTGCAATCCCGGAAACGGCACGCATCTCCCAATGCTTCAATGTCAGAAAAAGCCGCGGACATACCCGATTGCCGCTGATCCCAAAGCTGCAACTCACGCATGCCAGGTGTATCAATGATCATTCCGCCGCCCGGAAGCTGAATGAGTTCCCGATGCGTTGTCGTATGTCTGCCTTTGCCATCGTCTTTACGGATGTCCCCAGCCAGCTGTATTTCCTTCCCATACAGCATATTCACAAGCGTGGATTTCCCAGCACCCGAAGATCCGAGGAAAGCTGCTGTGATACCAGCTGTAAGCTGATTGCTGATTGCATCGACGCCCCTTCTGTCCACTGCACTTGTGATATGGACGTCGACACCGGGAGCGATTGCCTCCACTTCAAGCAATTTCTCCTCTACGTCGCTGCACAAATCTCCCTTGCTCAAAATGATGACAGGTACTGCTCCGCTATCGTAAGCTGCCAATAAATAGCGTTCCAGTCTGCGAGGATTATAATCTTGGTTCAACGCCATCACTACATAAACATAATCGACATTCGCTGCAACGATTTGCTCCTTCGTCACAACTCCTGCTTCGTTTCGGGAGAACTTGCTCTTTCGCGGCAGCAAAGCATGGATCGTCGCTTTCCCTTCCTCATGCCGGGCGTCGACCAGCACCCAATCACCGACTGCCGGAAAATTCCCATGTTGCCGGAACTTTCCTGATGGCGTCGCCAGCAGCTCCCCATGTTCATCCAGCACTCTGTACATATGCTTATGTTCCAATACAATACGCGCAGGTGTCCATTCCTTATCATGCGCCTGCCTCGCTGCTTGCAATTTGTCATTCCACCCTAATAAGTTCCATGTTTCGTTCATGTTTTCCTCCTAGTGGTGCCATTTTTGGCCATAATAAAAAGGACTGTTCGCACAGCCCTTCCACTAGGAGTCATCAAGCGGAGATACTTCCGCTAATCCAGACGCGCGGAAGGGATGTGCATCGTGACGGACGGCTGTTCATTCATCGCAGTTGTCAACATAGTCATCATCCCTTTCCCTCCGAGTCCGGCTATTGCCGTTCGCTCTTATTTTGTATTTATCATACATGATATTGGCTATTTTTGTAAAGCCTATTATTACTTTAGGAAAGGAGATCAGGATATGTATGTCTTCTTCCTCCTGCTGGCTCTCCTGTTCCTCCTTGTGGTGCTTATTTGGGTGGACTTGACGTTGGGCAGGAAGCACAGCAAAAGAAGTGCTGTCAATCGTCTGATCGGCCATAAACATGCCTTCGTTTCCATATTCGATGATGGGATCAGCTTCTATGATGCGCTGATCCGTGATATAAAAGCTGCACAGCAGTCTGTCGATATCCAATTCTTTCTCGTGAAGTGGGATGAACCAACCCAGCAGCTGGTCGATCTCTTGCAACAACGGGCACAGGAAGGAATCAAAGTTCGTTTCTTACTTGACAGGATCGGCGGCTATCGACTGCCCCAAAAAGAACGAAAACTCCTGCGCCAGTCCGGTGTCATGCTCCGATTCGCCAATATACCAAGGTTTCCATATTTACTCTATAACTTGAACTTTCGCAATCACCGGAAAGTGACCATCATTGACCAAAAAAGCGTATATATTGGCGGATTCAATATCGGAAAAGAGTATTTGAGCAAAGAGCCCCGTTTCGGCTTCTGGCGTGATTGCGTCGTCAAGCTCGAAGGAGAAGCTGTCTATTCATTCGTTCAACTATTCGCCACTGATTGGGGAACTCCGTTTCGCATACTACCGAAACAGGCACCATCCTTCGATGGTGCCCAGGTGGAAGTTGTCATAACAGAAGCTGATGGCTATGAGGATTGGCTGCTACATCAAATCCACCATGCAAGGAATTATCTGTATATCGGAACTCCCTATTGTGTTCCGACTCGACGTGTGGAGAGAGCGCTCAAGCGAGCTTCAGAAAGGGGCGTGGATGTCAGGCTGATGCTGCCATCCAAAGTCGATCATTACGTCGTCAACCAAGTATCTTTTCACTTCGCCAGGCGATTGCTGCAGCACGGAGTGCGGATCAATTTGTATCAAAACGGCTTTTACCATGCAAAAATCGTGCTATGCGATGATTCCTGGTGCGCCGTCGGCTCCGCCAACCTCGATGGACGCAGTTTATTGATAAACAAAGAAATTACGATAACAATCCGGCAAAACGATCTCTTTTACGCCCAGCTGTTTGACCTTTGGAACAAAGACGAACGATCAAGCATCGATGCCTCCATGCACGATATGCAAAAGCGCCCGTGGATTGCCAAAGCAACCGGTATCCTTTTCAGACCGCTTCGGAATTACTTATGAAAACGCCCACTAGCATTGCTGCCAGCGGGCGTTTTTTCACATTTTTTCCGGTGCTTCGACACTGATGAGACGCAATGCATTTTTGATTGTGATGCGCACTGCTTTCATCAACGCGATCCGCGCTTTCGTCAAGTCTTCGTTATCCGGGTTCAACACTTTTTCCGCATTATAGAAGCTGTGAAGTGCCGATGCCAGGTCAAACGCATATTGAGTGATACGATGCGGTGTACGTTTTTCGGCTGCATCTGCCACTACTTGCGGAAATTCACCAAGACGCTTCAAGAGATCCAATTCCTTCTCAGCTGTCAAGAGCCCAGCATCGAATGCTCCTTCAGTCTGGAATCCTTTTTCAACTGCTTGCGACAGCATCGTGCTGATGCGGGCGTACGCATACTGCACGTAAAACACAGGGTTTTCGTTGGATTGGGATTTTGCCAAATCCATGTCGAAGTCAAGGTGGGAATCGCTGGAACGCATGACGAAGAAGTAACGCATGGCATCGATGCCGACTTCTTCCATCAATTCACGCAATGTGACTGCTTTTCCTGTACGCTTACTCATCTTCACTTTCTCGCCGTTTTCGAACAGATTCACCATTTGGATGATCGTGACTTCCAGCGTATCGGCGTCATAGCCAAGCGCTTGGATAGCAGCACGCATCCGCGGGATGTAGCCATGGTGATCGGCACCCCAGACATTGATCAACTTGGAGAATCCGCGATCCAGTTTTGTTTTATGATAAGCGATATCGGGAGTAAGATATGTGTAGCTGCCGTCCTGTTTGATCAAGACGCGGTCTTTATCATCACCGAAATCTGTTGAACGGAACCAGACTGCCCCATCCTTCTCATAAACATAGTCCGTTTCACGAAGCGTCGCTAACGCCGTGTCGATCTTTCCATCTTGATACAAGGAAGTTTCTGAATACCACACATCAAATGGTACACGGAAATCAGCAAGATCCTTTTCCAGCTTTTTTAATTCGTAAGCTAATCCATATTGACGGAAGAAAGCAAGACGTTCCTCTTCCGGTTTTGAAGCATAGCTGTCTCCATGCTCCTCAGCAAGCTGTTTACCGATACCAATGATGTCTTTGCCATGATAACCATCCTCCGGCATTTCAGCATCTTGTCCAAGCGCTTGCAGATAACGAGCCTGTACACTGCGGGCAAGATTGTCGATCTGATTGCCGGCATCATTGATATAATATTCGCGTCCCACGTCATAGCCTGCTGCATCAAGGATGTTGCAAAGGGAATCCCCTACAGCCGCTCCGCGGGCATGCCCAAGGTGCAAGTCGCCTGTCGGATTCGCAGAAACGAATTCAACTTGGACTTTCTCCCCTTTACCTGCATCGGTACGGCCAAAGTTATCGCCTGCTTCCAAAATAGTCGAGACAAGTTCACCAAGATAATCGTTCCGCATAAAGAAGTTAATGAATCCTGGTCCAGCTATTTCGATCTTCTCTACAGGGGCCTGTTCATAATTGAAGTTCTGCTGTAGTTCCTCGGCAATCGCGCGAGGTGCTTTCTTCGCAACACGGGCAAGCTGCATCGCTATATTCGTCGCATAGTCACCATGCGCTTTATCCTTCGGCTGTTCAAGAATGATAGCCGGAATGGTCTGTTCATCAGCCAAGCCAGCCTTCACTACGGCATCCTGGATCGCCGCTTTCAATTTTTGTTCTGTCTGTTGTACGATATTCATCCGTTACTCTCCTCCTGCACACGCAACGTCAGTGCATGCTTCCTGGACTGCACCTGATTGAGCGTTACTGTATAGCTTATCGTAAGTTCTGCCGGGCTATCAGCCGCCAGCGGCGAGAACGTCATCGCGTGCGTGCTTGTTTCCATATGCATTGTACCATAAGGATGGCGGTATACGTTCTCTGTCGGCTGATTCTTTACGAAAACTTGCTTCATATCAAAGCCGCCTGAACGTTTGATGCTCACTTTATCCGCTGAAATGGTGATCATCGTCTTCGTATCAGCAACTTCCTCTGACTCCTCCGTAAAACTGACGACCGTCAATCCACCTTTTGCAGAATAGGTACCAGCTGCCCGCAACGTTGTATGTTCCGTTTCATCTTCCTCCGTTATTGCCGTATTCATCTCTATCCATACCGGAATCTTCGTTTGATGCATGCAGCTTTCCTCCCTTTCAGCAAGAAAAACGCTTCACTTGGAAGCGTCTCTCTTGTTTTATTTCAATAGATCCTGCACGAATTTCGGCAGTACAAAAGCAGCGTGATGCAATTCAGGCGTATAGTACTTCGTCTCGATGGACTGGAGACGTTCTGTCTCCACTTGTCTTGGATGATGCACTTTACTTCCCATCGTGAACGTCCACAGACCACTCGGATACGTAGGGATATTGGCTGTGTACAGCTTGGTAACCGGGAAGATTTCCTTTACATCTTTATATACCTGGGAAATCAAATCTGCCTTAAACCATGGGTTGTCTGTCTGGGCAACGAACAAACCATCTTCTTTCAGCGCTTTTGCAATCCCAGCGTAGAAGCCTTTAGTGAATAGATTCACCGCCGGTCCCACCGGTTCTGTCGAATCGACCATAATGACATCATACGCATTCTCACTCTCGGCAATATGCATGAAACCATCACCGACGCGCACGTCCGCACGCGGATCATCCATCTTGCCAGCAATGGAAGGCAAGAACTTTTTGGAATACTCGATGACTTTGCCGTCAATATCAACAAGTGTCGCTTTCTTCACTTTGTCATGCTTGAGTACTTCACGGATAACACCGCCGTCTCCTCCGCCTACGATCAGCACGTTCTCAGGATTCGGGTGCGTGAACAAAGGTACATGCGCTACCATCTCGTGATAGACGAACTCATCGCGTTCTGTCGTCATTACCATACCATCCAAAGTCAGCATGTTTCCCCATTCATCTGTTTCCAGCATGTCCAATCTTTGAAAATCAGTTTGTTCACTATGCAAGGAACGCTTCACTTTTGCCGTGATACCAAAGCTGTCTGTCTGTTTTTCCGTATACCAAAGTTCCATTGGATGTCATTACTCCTTATGTGTAGAATCCTATATCATCTCGCAACTAGTGTTGGTCATTTTTATAGCTTTAAACAATCAAATTATAGAGAAAATCCGAAAAAAAGCAACCCTTTATGACGTTTATTATCCTACTGTTAGCCGATACTGTTTTTGACACCATGAAGGAAGCAGGCGATAGACTTGATTCGGATTCCGACAGCCCGTTGGCAGAAGTGGCTCCAACCGAAAAGACTGGCGGCATTTACTCTCGGAGGCATGTTGACTGCCATTGGCGGATTGCTCCTCATCTGTTACTTGTTGGGCCCCCCGCCGATGACGAATAAATGGAGTACGACATTCTACGCAAATGACGATACGATTCTCGGCGAACAGTACGGCAACACGACGAAGCGCTGGGTATCATTGGAAGAAGTCTCTCCTCATTTGATTCATGCAACCATCCTGGCAGAAGACAAGAACTTTTACAAACATCACGGCTTTGCCTGGAAACGCATATTCGCTGCCGCCCTGCAAGACATCAAGGCTGGCGCCAAAGTGGAAGGGGCCAGTACCATTACCCAGCAATATGCCAAAAATCTCTACCTGACCAATGATAAGACATGGACACGAAAATTCAAGGAAGCCATATACAGCATTCGGCTGGAAATGTTTTATTCAAAGGATGAGATATTGGAAGGTTACTTGAATACGATTTATTACGGTCATGGGATGTATGGCATCCAGGCTGCAAGCGATTATTATATGGATAAAGATCCAGGCAGCTTAACAGCTGCTGAGGCTGCCCTGCTTGCTGGCATACCGAAAGGGCCATCTTATTACTCCCCTTTTCAAAATGAAGAACTTGCTGACGAACGGCAGGAATATATTTACGGGTTGCTGCAGGAAGCAGGGTATATCTCAGAACCCGAAACGCTTCCGGCCGTGTCGCTTTCGACAGAGCAGGAACGGGAAAGCCTGAAACGTGCTGGTTATTTTCAAGATTATATTACAGCTGAATTAGCCGAGGTACTGGGAATGGATAAAGAAGAAGCTGCCACTGCTGGATACCACGTCCATACAACGATGGATCCAAAACAGCAGCTGCAGCTGGAAATGCAAATAGCTGACACCATCCCGACAGACACGGAGCTGCAGACAGGGGCGATTGCCATGGACCCGGATTCAGGCGCTATCACGGCCATGGTCGGCGGTACCGATTATAAAGCCAGCACCTATAACCGGGCCACTACATCCAAACGGATGCCTGGATCGGCTTTCAAACCTTTTGTCTATTACACAGCGCTGAAAAACGGTTTTACTCCAATGACACAATTAAAAAGTGAAGAAACAACTTTCAAGCTGCCGAACGACAGAGAATATGCCCCAGGCAATTATCATGGCTATTATGCCAATGAAGATATCACGATGGCCGAAGCAATCGCCATGTCGGATAACATCTATGCAGTGAAGACGAATTTGATGGTCGGTGCAGAAAAAGTAGCAGCCGATGCCAAAAAGCTTGGCATCACAAGTGATTTACAAGCAGTCCCTTCTCTCGCTCTTGGGACTTCACCTGTAACGGTCGAAGAGATGGGCGTGGCTTACAGCCGGATTGCCAATGGCGGCAAGCCGATAAAAAGTTATACGATCGAGAAAATTGTCGACCGCAATGGGAAAACCATCTATTCCCATCAACAGCCGAAGCGCAAAAGTAAATTGGATAAAAAGAGACTGTTTGTGCTTACAGACTTGATGACAGGCATGTTCGACGATTCACTCAGCAGTTATATGCGTGTCACTGGCGCGACGATCAAGGACCAGCTGAGCCGCCCTTATGCAGGAAAATCAGGAACGACGACTACTGATAGCTGGATGGTCGGATTCAGCCCCGACTTGGTGACTGCTGTCTGGACAGGCTATGACGACAACCGCTCCATGGAAAAAGTAAAGGAATTGGCCTACAGCAAAGAAATTTGGGCCGGCTTCATGGAAAAAGCTCATGCAGGTGAACCGATCAAAGCGTTCCGGCCGCCAGCTGGCGTACGAGGTGTGTTCGTCGACCCTGATTCGGGACTTCTCTCCACTTCCTATTGCGAAAAACGCCGGTTCACCTATTTTGTAAGGGGTACGGAACCAAAGCTATACTGCCATCCCGATTTGGATGAAAATCCGCTATCGCCCAAGCAGGAAGCACCGCCGAGTAGGCGAAAACACTGGTTTGATTGGTTGTTTTAAAATGGAAAAAGCCGCTGTCCTTTTACCAGGGCAGCGGCTTTTGCTTCATTGCAATTGCTCTCTTAATTCTTCAGGTGTGCGATCCCAGAATTCCGGCTTATATTCCTTGAGGAAATCACTCAGCAATCCCTTCGATAAATCGTCCATATGGTCCAGCACATACTTACCTTTCAAGGATTGCTCCATATGCTTTACGTGCTCGGGCATCGACTTGTAGGCAATCCGATTCGGACGGTCGACGAGAATCTCACTGGCTGCGGCCCCATAATAATATGGACCATCCCCGCCATTTTGCACTGTCACCCAGACAATCCAGTACAGCTTTCCATTCAGCACCTTTTCTTTCTCATTCTGGAAACGAACACGTCGCTCCACCTGGCTGCGGGCATGCATTGCTGCCATATCGACATATGCTGTTTTCTCATTCGGATCGACGATGATCGGACTCATATTTTCCAAACTGATGGAACCTACACCATAGCCGCCATGACCATCTGTTGAATCATCTTTCATGATCGTGAAAGCATTATTCTTTTTCTTTTCCACGTGAACCGCTCCCTCGACTTTTGTCTCTATAGTAGCATGTGCTGGAATATCACTTCAATTCTATTGTTTTATCATGGAATCTGAAAGCACTGGAATACTCCACTATTTGGATATATCCAGGTCTAACCATTAATGCTGTCGCAGTCTTTCCATCAAAGAGCCACAAAAATTATTGGCTGGCTCAATCAAGTCGATTTATCACTCGTAGATTAACAGCTATAATGGGTGAGCGAATGACGAGACCTTCTAAAACTATCTAAGTTATGACCATCTAAAATTTGTACTTAAATGAAACTAGGTGGAAATTGAATAAAAGGTGTCCTAGATGAAGTTGCTTTTGGGATTATTAACTGAAAAAGCGAAGGACCCATTAGATCCTTCGCTTCTCTTATGCTTGCAACTTTTTCAATGAACCAATGAATTCCCAAGCATCCTTCATCTCTTCATCTGTATAATTTTGTTTCTTTTTCACTGTCCGTACCTTTTCTTCCACTTCCTCCTGCGGAAGTTCCTCGAAATACAGCATGGTAGATACAAGTTCAAGGAACCGGGAGCTTCTATCCTTCAACAGACGCACAGCCTCCTGATAGTCGGGGAATTGGTTTTCATAATGTGTGAGGAACTGCTGCCCCTCTTCCGTTATCGTGTAACGGTATTGAGTATAGCTGCTTTTATCCTCTTTCATCTCGTTGATCAGACCGAGGTTGCTCAGTTCATCCACACGCAGGGATAATTCCTCCGAATAGGGACCGAATAAATGAAATTCATATTTTTCACCGAACGGAATTCCATTTTTCTTCAGTATGTAAATCATCTTCTGCAGTTTTTTTCTTCCTACCACTTCTTCCACAGAGGAAAAGAATTGCAGGAGATTTGCGTGGTTAGCTAGCATAGCTGCTCCTCCTTATTGAAATAAAATCTCGTAAATACGCTGTTTCTGTCTGCTGTCATCCGGCAAAGCTTCTAAAATATCTTGTGGGAAATACAATTTATGGTCTGTTCGTTTCTTACCCGAAATCGCTTCTACTATATCCGATTGGCGGGACAGTTCCTTGAGTTTTCCGTTCGGCAGCTGCAGGTGGATCGGCAGCCTCTCCTCTTCTTCTCCCGGACGATAAAAGTCGTATGGCAAATCCGATGACGAATCATCGATCAGATAATATTCAGGATCGATGCCGACTTCGCTGAAAAGCTTGGACAGCTCGACCATCTCCTTTACATGAAGGAGCGGATTGAACTCAATGTATTTGAAGAGCCTGCGGTTCAGGAATCTTTCACATAAGTCCCTCAGTATATCATCTTCTTCCTCCAGCCAAGCCTGGAAATAGAAGGAAGTCACATTTTCATCGAGACGTATGTAATCCCCCAGTGTGACATTTCCGTCAAATAAAGAGATGAAATGCTGCGGGCGCAGCTTGAAGGTATAATCACTCTGATAGAGAGCTTTGGCCCGGTGCAGGATCTTCGTCAAAATCACTTCCGCACTGCGTGTCACCGGATGGAAATATACTTGCCAGTACATTTGGTAGCGGCTCATGATATAGTCCTCCACCGCATGCATACCGGACTCTTTTATGACAACCTGGTCTTCACGAGGCCGCATCACCCGGAGTATACGCTCCATGTCGAAATGACCGTAACTGACGCCAGTGAAGTATGCGTCCCGCTGCAGATAATCCATCCTGTCTGCATCGATTTGACTGGAGATGATACTGACAATCAATTTATCGCCGTATGTCTTATTGATCACTTCAGCTACCTTTTTCGGGAAGCTTGCGCTCACTTTCCGGAGCACATGGTTGACACCGGTATCACCGAGTATGATCTTGCGGGTGAATTCTTCGTGATCCAATCCGAAAACCTTTTCGAACGAATGGGAATATGGGCCATGGCCGAGATCGTGAAGCAAGGCAGCACAGAGCAGCAGCAGCCGCTGTTCTTTTCTCCAGTTCTTCCGATTCTCGAAATTACCGACGATCCGCCTGACAATCTCATACACACCCAAAGAATGATTGAAACGGCTGTGTTCGGCACCATGAAACGTCATATTGGAAGTTCCGAGCTGCTTAATTCGCCGAAGCCGCTGGAATTCAGGCGTCGCTATCAGATCCCAGATGACGCGATCACGAACATGTACATAGCGATGCACAGGATCTTTGAAAACTTTTTCTTCTTCTAGCTTTTCATCTCGATACGCCATTTCCTCTGCCTCACTTTATGTCATTCTATCTCGTTATTTTTTGTCCAATAGAACTAGTTTATAAAATATCGGGGTCCCAGTAAATAACCAAACGTAACTTTTACTCGTTTCTTGTCTACCCTATTTTTTGCTATACTATGTATTGGCGATTTTACGCCATTCCGTTGAAAAGGAGCGCGTACTACGTGTTACATACATTACTCAATGCACCTGAATTCCGCATTATCGATCATTCCGGTGAAGATGGACCGGAACAGGCAATGGCTTCCTTCGCGATTGATGACGCACTGGCTATTTCTGTTGGCGAAACTCTTGTTCCGCCGACTGCAAGATTGTGGATCCATGATCGTACAATCATGCTCGGCATCCCGGATTCGCGATTGCCTTACATCGATGAAGGAGTCGCATATCTGCGGGATAAAGGCTATAAAGCCGTCGTCCGGAACTCTGGCGGTCTTGCTGTTTTGCTGGATAAAGGTGTTGTCAATCTGTCCTTCATCTTTCCTGATGCCAAACACATCGGGATCCATGACGGCTACCAAGCGATGGTTGCCTTCATCCAATATATATTCCGTGACCTTACTGATAAAATCGAAGCGTTCGAGGTAGAAGGTTCCTATTGTCCCGGCACCTATGATCTGAGTATAGACGGCCGGAAATTCGCTGGTATTTCCCAGCGTCGTGTCAAAGACGGTTCTGCTGTACAAATTTATCTATGTGTGGATGGCAGTGGCGCTGCACGTGCCGAAATCGTCCGGGGCTTTTATGAAAGGGCCAAAAAGGATGCAGAAACTCGCTTTACATTTCCCGAAGTAGTGCCGGAAACGATGGCATCATTGGAGGAATTGCTCCATGTCCCGCTTTCTAGCGAGCAGGTTTGTAAGCGAATCGTCGACGGACTAGCTTCCATCACGCACATCATTCCAACTGGCGAAATGACGGTACGGGAAGCCGAGCTGCAGCAGGAACGAATGAAACTGATGCGCTCACGCAATGAAAATTTCCTAAACAAAAACCGCTGACCGGGTATCGGTTCAGCGGTTTTCTTTCTCCAAAAAGGATAATGCCTGTTTCACTGTCGAATAAAACTTGATGTTTTGGTCACTGAAATCGGCTTGTTGTACACTTTCCATAGCCATCTTCGGATGAAAGCCGGTAACGATCAGGCGGGTTCCCATCATATCTAGCAGTTGATATAGCCGGAGTACGCCATGATGAACCCCGCTATGAAAACGGCTGATACCCTGCAGATCAAGAAGGAAATTCCGCTCTCCCGTCTTCTGGACATGCTCCCCGACTCGTTCCAGTATTTGATTCAGTCTGCGATCATCCACATCACCAATCAGCGGCAAAATGGAGGTCGTATCCGTGATGGGAACAATCGGTGTGGATAAGCGGGATACTTCCTCCAGATAATGCGACACCAGCTCTTCATTCTGCTTTCGCTCTGTCACATCTTTTTGGACGCCGACGAAAAATGTCTTCTGCTCACTTTCCAGATAAATCGGATAAAGCTCGAGCTCATTCCAGAACATTTCGCCGTTCTTCCGGTAATTCTTCAGCTCCACCACGACAGCTTCTTCATTTCTAATCGCATTACGGACGATGGAGACATCGTCCCTATCTGTATCTTCACCCTGAAGAAATCGGCAATTAAGACCAAGGATTTCTTCTGTGGGATATCCAGTAAGTTTTTCAAAACCTTTGTTTGTATAAATAATCGGATTATCAGGAAGTGAGGGGTCTGTGATTACCACTCCTGCCCCTACGTAATCGATGGCATGCTTCACAAACTGATCTGTTACTTCGGATGAATAGCGGATATCCTTGCCCAACAATACTCACTCCTTTTGCATGTAAACAAAGCTATTCTACTATAATCCGAAAATAAAGACAAAACAAACAAAAAGACGCCTTTTTTTCCAAGTAAAGGCGCCTTTAAAAATTTCACTTATTCTACGGACTGGGCAGCTGTAATCAATGTAAGCTTGTACACATCATCTGCATCACAGCCACGGGATAGGTCATTCACTGGTGCGTTCAGACCTTGCAGGATCGGACCGACAGCATCGAAGTTGCCTAGGCGCTGCGCAATCTTATAACCGATGTTACCAGCTTCAAGGCTAGGGAATACGAAAACATTCGCATCACCTTTCAACACAGCGTCTGGTGCTTTTTTCGCAGCTACGGACGGTACGAAAGCAGCATCGAATTGGAATTCACCATCAACGACTAGATTAGGGTTTTTCTCTTTTGCAATCGTCAACGCATCTGCTACTTTTTCTGTCTCTGGAGATTTGGCAGAACCTTTTGTAGAGAAGCTAAGCAAGGCAACCTTCGGATCGATACCGAACATAGCCGCTGTCTCTGCGCTTGCTACGGCAATCTCTGCAAGGTCCTGGCTGTCAGGTGCGATGTTGATAGCACAATCTCCAAATACATAACGCTCATCATCCCTCACCATCACGAATGCACCGGAAGTTTTCTTGTATCCTGGCTTCGTTTTGATGATTTGCAATGCTGGGCGTACTGTATCAGCAGTGGAGTGTGCTGCACCGCTGACAAGACCGTCTGCTTCGCCTGTGTAAACAAGCATCGTACCGAAGTAGTTTTCGTCTTTTAGTAATTTCTTTGCATCTTCTTCTGTTGCTTTGCCTTTGCGGCGTTCCACGAACGCAGCGACAAGCTCATCGAATTTTTCGTAAGTATCGGGGTCGACAATGGTTGCACCATGTAGATTGATGGACAGTTCTTTTGCTTTTTGCTCCACTTGCTCTTTGTTGCCAATTAAAACTGGCGCAATAATTCCCTCTTGTGCAAGCTTTCCAGCTGCTTCCAAAATGCGCTCGTCCAATCCTTCCGGCAAGACGATACGTTTATTCTGACCTGTCACTTTTTCCCGCAATGTTTGAAATAAATCACTCATCCTAAAACCCTCCTAGAATATGTCTGCATTTCTATAGTAAATCTTTTTGTTTTACTTTTAAAGTCATATAAGCTTTCACTGATTTTTTAAATTAAAATAATCAACCCTTTAGATGTTCCCATTTCTGTCAAAGTATACACGTTAAGTGTGCTGGATAGTTGTTATAATAGAGATGCGATTAGCAAGCAACGACAGGCATGGTATGATGTCGTTTGTGTTACACTATACAAAATGTGAACGAAAAAGGAGTGTTTAGGCATGGCAGAAGCAGTAGAAACCATGGACGGCTGGTATTGCCTGCATGATTTTCGAGTAATGGATTGGACAAGCTGGAAACTGGCATCCGTTGATGAGCGCCAAGCGGCAATCGAGGAATTCCAGAACTGGCTTTCGAATATGGAACAAGTGGAAGAAGCAAATAAAGGCAGTCAGCTTGCCTACAAGATTATCGGTCACAAAGCAGATGTGATGTTCATGATCATGCGACCGACAATGGATGAACTACAAGAGATCGAAACGACTTTCGACAAAACGAAATTAGCTTCCTACATGACAAAGAGCTTTTCTTACCTATCAGTCGTCGAGCTTTCCAAATATATGAGCAAGCCCGGCGTCGATATCGAACAGAAGCCAGAAGTTCAGGCACGCCTGAAACCAATCTTGCCGCGCTGGGATTATATGTGCTTTTACCCGATGGATAAGCGCCGGATGAATGAAGACAACTGGTATTCACTTGAAAAAGATGCTCGTTCAAAACTGATGTACGAGCACAGCAAAACCGGCCGTAAATATGCTGGTCAAATCAAACAGATCATCACAGGTTCGTTCGGATTCGACGATTGGGAGTGGGGCGTCACGCTGTTTGCCCACGATCCGCTGCCAATCAAGAAGCTGGTTTATGAAATGCGTTTCGATGAAGTAAGCGCACGCTATGGTGAATTCGGCGACTTCTATTTCGGAAATATCCTGACAATAGAAGCAGCCTCCGACTACTTCCATATTTGATGCAAGCTGGACCCGGTCGGTCCAGCTTTTTTATATCTTTTGTTCTACCCTACTTTCCGGTCACATATCATGTCAAAGAACAGGCATGAGTTCCTTTGACATAAGGTTAGGCAATGGCATTTGTCAGGAGAAGAATCAGTTCAGTTCGGGCTGATAAAGAGCACAAGCAATTACAAAGATTTTCTTCACCCCTGCAGCCAGCCTGCCAAGTGTCTTCTAAGTGAATGTACAGGAAAGGGGAATGAAAATGAGTAAGAACCCGAATCAAGAGAACCAGAATCCGACTCCGAGTACCCCGCAGTACCAAGAACAGGGCCAGCCATATGCTTATCCGCAAGTCCCGAATTACAGCTATCCAAACCGCCAGCAAAATCAGCCGTTTTACCCTCAGCAACAACAGCAGGTTCCGTCACAAGTTCAAGGTGGTGGATTTCCAGGCGGTGGTGCAGGTCCTGGGCTTCCGACCGAGCAGTCATACATCGAGAACATCCTGCGCCTGAACCGCGGCAAGCTGGCCACTGTCTATATGACATTCGAAAACAATGACCGCTGGAACGCAAAGATCTTCAAAGGCACGGTCGAAGCTGCCGGACGTGATCACCTTATCCTGCGTGATCCGGAGAATAACCGCCGCTACTTATTGTTGATGGTCTATCTTGATTATGTCACATTCGATGAACCGCTCAATTATAATTACCCTATCGGAAATCCGGGCGGCTTGGCCACATACCCTCCACGATGAAAAAACCTCTGCTGCGGCAGAGGTTTTTCCTTTATAGATATTTGATTGCGGAATAACCGAGCAGCGCCCAGCCAATCAAGAATGCGACACCGCCTACTGGAGTGATCAAGGCAAAAACCGTAATACCACTGACAGCGTATATATAAAGCGTTCCAGAAAATAACAAGATACCTGCGATGAAGAAACCGCCGGCAGTCATCAAACTTCCCGCTTGGATTTTTTGCAAAAGCAATGCTATCCCGATTAGCGCCAGTGTATGGAACATCTGGTATAGGACCGCTTTTTCCCAAGTGGCGATTGCCTTCTCCGTCAACCTTCCTTCCAGTCCGTGCGCCCCGAATGCTCCAAGACCTACAGTAAGGAAACCACTGATAGCTGCAATTATAAGTAATGCTTTCATTTTTCTGCTCCTTTATATCAAAAATCGAACAAGGATTTGCCGTTCGATTCGTCATCATCGTCCTCAAATGCCTTCTTGGGCTGCTGCTGGGCTGGCCATTCCCCTGTCATCGCTGCCCATTCCGCCGCTGACGGTCCAGTTTGTGACGCTGTCTGTTTGGGCGTCTGTATCTTGACTGGTTGCTCACTTTGCAAAAACAGGTCACACATCGAACGGACCGCCCGAACATGCTCCCGCTGCTTCTGGACATCATCCATGCCCAATGCCCGCTCCAGTTCCTCTTTCATATGCCGCAGCACTGCTTCTTCACTTAACAAGCCGAACACCTCCATCGTTTTGCAACTACCTGCATTATATCAGATATGGAGGAAAAAGATTAATCCACAACAATGTCCAAGCTCTTCCTCCCTAGCGCAAAAATAAAAAAGCCCGCCAATTCTGGCGGGACTTGGTTCTGTTACTGCGCTTGTTTCAGTATATCCGATTGTTCGGCGACATATTGTTCATGCATCCATTGCAAAAAATCATATTCCGTGGCTGTGGAAGGGCGTTTCAAATCTTGTTCCACTTGGTCGACAAAAGATAAAAAGCTGATCATTGCTAATTACCTCCTCTGATTATAGCCTCTTCCATCATTCTAAAGGAGAATGGATAGCTTGACAACAAATTTTCAAAATATTCACGACAAATTAATCATTTAATACATAATCCATTAATCTTCCTTATTTTGCAGCCGAAGCTCCAAATGACTGATTCGCTGCTTCAGGGCATCAACATCTGCTTTTGTCGCAAGTCCCAGATCACTCGCTTTTTTTTGCATGTTCCCCTGATTTTTCTCGCTCCACTCATTGGATTTCGCTTCTCCTTTTTCCACAAAACGCTGAACCAAATCCTTCGCTTGCTGCGGCGTAATCTCTCCCTTTGCCACGAGTTCTTTCAGTTTTGCATCCAATTTCTCTTTCCCGGCCAAAGCAGCACCAACACCTAAAAGAAATCCTTTACGTAATAAATCCGCCATTTTTCATAACCTCCTAGTCTTATTTATGGATCTTAGCATCAGAACATGCTTGATGAATAGAATTAAGCCCAATCCCAAAAATAGGAACATCAGGATGAATCCGACGAGGATCAACCATAATGTATGCTGGATGATTCCATGGATGCCAGTGTATGCAGATCCTGCTGTCAGCATGAGCAGCAGCACCGTATAAAAGAAATAAAATTGATGCAGCAGCTGGTTCTTTTGCCTATCCCGCTCCCAGCTCCGCTGCTTCTCTCCATCCGTGAGCCAATCAACGACTGCCCTGGGCATAGATAAGAAAGGCCGGAGGGAGTTTGTGAGAATACCAGTATAGATGGAACTATGTTTTTTCGATCCCCTCATCCAGCGGAGGATGACAGGCTTGCCCCATTCGACCAAATCAGCCTGCGGATAAATGATCGCAACCAAACCAATCGCCAAGGATACTGCCCGACCTAGGAAAGCGAAATCAGCCGGCAGCTGGATCGGCTGCTCTTTCACGATCACCTGCAGCTCTTCCATCAATTGAAGGAATGAGTCCGTGTCTCCCACATCAAGCTGTCCGCCTTTATATAAATCCACCGTCTTCCGGATGATTCGTTTCACCTTCTCTGAATCTGCGGATGGGAGCAGGAATTCCATTTTGTAGAGTGCCTGGATAACTGCTTCATAGTCATCCAGAACAATCCCTTGGATAGCCTCCCTTAAATAGTCAGTGTCTGTTGCTTTGATCTCACCCACCATCCCGAAATCGAGCAATACTATCTTTCCATCTGGCTGTACCATGATATTCCCCGCGTGGGGATCGGCATGAAACATTCCGCTGTTGAGAAACTGATCGGAGAAGAACTGAAAAAGTGCTCTGGCCACTTGCTCACGAGGAATCTTCTGTGCATCGAGATAATCCGTGTCCGTCACCTTCCTGCCATCCACCCAATCCATTACCAGCACTCTCCCGGTACAGAGCTCTGGATAATAATCCGGCATTTTGATATCCGGGTTCCCTTTGTAGCGTTTCCTGAAATAATCCGCATGCTCCAGTTCTTTGCGAAAGTCCAATTCCCTGCTGATGATCGTCACCACTTCGGCATACAATGCCTTCATATCCGATTTTTTGCCGATACTGGTGAGCTTGCGGAGCAGGAAAAAGATGATCCGCAGCGCTTTGAAATCCATGTGAAAAATTTGCCTGACATTATGACGCTGGACTTTCACCGCTATTTTCTTTCCGTTCTTCAGCCGTGCCTCATACACATCGCCAATAGAGGCAGAAGCAATCGGCTGAGGGTTCAGATCCTTAATCTCTGTCTCATAATAGCTGCCAAGTTCCTCTCGTAAAATCGCCTCCGAATATGTAAACGGCGTCGGCTTTACCTTATCCACAAGACCTTCCATTTCCCGGATGAATACCTTTGGCAGTAAATCTGCACGAGAGCTGAGAAACTGCCCTAACTTGACCAGTAATCCGCCCTTCTTTTCAGCAGTCTTTCGATACTCCCTTGCCTGCTTCGTAAGCAGTGCTTCCCATTCCTGTTTATCCTGTTCATCCCATACACGGCTATGCAGCAAATAAAACCAATATATCTGCACCATGAACCGGATGACCATCCAAACAATAGCCAGAATACGCCGGGTGGATCTGACACGCATGCGCACACCTCTTTTTTTCAGACAATTGCCTTCTTTCTTGCTATTCCCATTATAGCTAGTCTTTCTCCTGCTTGTCTATTAACCTGCCAACGTGTCGAAAAACGTTAAAATAAATGTTTTATAAATATTTTTTATTAAAACAGTTTATTTTTTCTCGGAAAACGCTTACAATATTGATATATAAGACTGATGATAAAACCAATATTCCTTAACGGAGGTATAGTATGTCTACCATATCTAAAAATGCTGTTCTGCCTGAGAAACGTTCCAGTGAAGATATGAAGTCAAACAAACAGTTTTTGTACCCTTCCTACCTGCTTGAGAACCAGCTGATGGATGCTGTACAGGATGGAGATCTGAATGGGGCAATATCGATAATTGAAAGCCTTTCCACTTCTGAACGCCCGAAGTATGCCTTTCAACCGCTACGATCCGCCAAAAACCAATTGATCAGCATCTGTACGTTATACACACGTGCCATCCTTAGGGGCGGCGCTTCCCAGGAAGTAGCTTCCAGTCTGAATATGACGTACATGCTGGAAATCGAGAATTGTCAGACAGAGCAGGAGCTTACCGACTTGGAATATGATATGCTTGTCCGTTTCATCGAAGGACTGAACAAAAGCCGGGCTACACAATACTCCAATATCATCAATGAAGCAATTGCATACATCCAATCACACATCCTGGAGGATCTGAGCTTACAGGCAATCAGTTCCCATTGCAACGTGAACCCGAGCTACCTTTCCCATCTATTCAAAAAAGAAGTCGGCGTGTCCACCGTTCAGTTCATCAACCAGAAAAAGATCGAGGAATCCAAGTATTTCCTGCTTCATACAAATCAGTCCATTGCTGACTTGGCCAAGAAATTCAATTTCTGCAACCAAAGTTACTTTACCGCTCAATTCAAATTCTATACGTCGATGACGCCGAAACAATTCCGCGACGCACGCCCAAGTTAAAAGAGCCGCACAGGATATAACCTGTGCGGTTTTTTTATGGGCTTTTCAACTCAATTAATGGTTTCCATAATCGCAGCATCCAGCGCTGGGAGAGGATTAGTACAATGCCAAAAGTGACTATCATTAGTCCTGCTATATCGAGACTATTGCTTACCTCGAATAAATCATCCACTCGAATCCACTGGATGAAAAATCCGTGCAATAGATAAACATACAATGTCCGCTGCCCATACTTTGTAAAAGGCATCTCTTTGCTTGGCACTAGTGCCAATATACTTAGCATCATGAGCCCGGAGAAGAGATAAACAAGCAAACGGATCATGCCGCCACTCTCGCCAGCGCCGAGCATAGTATAGGATTTCGATCCAAACAGCCAATCTGCCGGAATATCAGGATACATACATAGCAAGAAGATCACTGTCAGGATTAATACTCCCCCCACTATCCGAATCGGCAGACGTCGCAGCACACTCAACTGTTCTTTTGTCACCCAATAGCCAATCAGGAAAAATGGAAAGAACACGAATGTCCGGGAAAGGCTTAATACTGCTCCGATCTCATTACAATACCCAGCTAGTAAACCGACAAAAACAGCAAGTGGAATACCCAGTGCAGGCTTGATTTTCTTGAATGGAATAAGCAGCATATGCCAGCAGAACAAGCTCAGCAAAAACCATAGTGCCCATTGCGGTACAAGGATGGACGCCAACCAATCCTCTTTTCCGATGGTATAGTAGTAAATCGTGTAAATGACTTGGAAAAATACAAATGGTAAAAGCAG
The DNA here is from genome assembly GCF_900101385.1 of Terribacillus halophilus. Taxonomy (GTDB): domain Bacteria; phylum Bacillota; class Bacilli; order Bacillales; family Amphibacillaceae; genus Terribacillus; species Terribacillus halophilus. The sequence continues at coordinate 174,561 of NZ_FMZB01000001.1, read as the reverse complement.
CTTTTTCGCCAGTTTTTCAATGGCAGCTCTCTTACAGGCTCCCTTGGCAAAAAAGCCAGCCAGGAAGATGAAAACAGGCATATGAAAGGTATATATCCAAGTATAGCTCACTTGCAGGAACAACATGTCCTGGTATGGCTGTATCAAATGCCCGAAAACGACAAACGTAATCATAAGCAGTCTTGCATTGTCAAAATATGCATCGCGTTTCATACTATCGCTTCCTTCTGCAGGATGTATTCCTCCATAGTAAGGAGCCAAAAGCAGAAACGCCATAGCTTACGTCTTTTCTTCATCGACTTGTTAGCAGGCTGTCAAAGGACTGTCATATACGAAATACATGTGTAAAATGACGGGCAGGATTATCCAGCTTCCGGCTTCTTTTTAGCCCGTGTCGAAGTTTTTCTCTTGGTCGTCTTCTTCGCTGCCGGCTTATCTTTTTTCGCTTTATCCAGCGATGCCTGCAAAGCATCCATCAAATTGGTAACATTGCTCGGCTGTTTCTTCGCTGTCGGGATATGGACGTCTTCATGATCGCGTTTTGCCTGTATTAGATCGAGCAAGGCTTCCCGATATTCATCATTATATTTTTCTGGATCAAAGGTAGCTGTCAGCTGCTCGATGAGCAGCTTAGCTGTGTTGAGCTCTTTTTCATTAGTGCTGTCCTCCGCTGGGATATTCGGCACATCGGCTACACTCCGAACCTCATCCGGGTAATGGATCGTCTCAACGACCAGCACATTTTGGTACACACGGATGACGGCGAGCTGCTGCTTGGAACGGATGATCATCGATGCAACACCGATTTTCCCCGTCTCCTCGAGTGCTTTTCGCAATAAACTGTATGCTTTTGTCCCGCCTTCATTCGGAGACAAATAATAGCAGCGTTCGAAGTAAATGGGATCGATTTCCTCCAAGCTGACAAAGTCAACGATTTCCACCGCTTTGTCTTCCTGCTCCTTCTGCAAAGCTTGCAGTTCTTCCTGATCCAGTACGACAAATTTATTCTTCGTGTACTCATAAGCTTTGACAATATCTTCTGTCTGCAATTCCTTCTCACAATGCGGACATACTTTTTCATATTTGACCGGTGTGTTGCACTCTTTATGAAGCTGCCGCAGTTTCACATCTTTATTTTCCGTGGCAGCATGCATTTTCACGGGAATATTCACGAGTCCGAAGCTGATTGTTCCCTTCCACATCGTATGCATCGACTGTTCACTCCTTTTTGTCTAGTTTGTACGTCTATCCGATGTTTAATTCCGGCATGATGCTTCAAACTAGAGAGAAAGGAGGGAATGTCAATGCAAGTGATGAAACCGATCTATCAGGATACCTATCCTGTAGGAAAAGAATGGATATATGAAGTGAAATATGACGGTTTCCGGGCTGTCCTCAACGTTACCAAAGATAGTGTGATGCTGACAAGCAAGAATGGCATTGATTTAACCACCCAATTCCCGGAAATCATCACTTACTGTGAACAGCAAAAACATGTAGTGGAGCCACATATTCCTTTTTCCATCGATGGGGAGTTGATTGTTCCGAAAAACGCATTAAGTGGTGACTTCGGTCTGCTTCAAACTCGCGGACGAATGAAATCGACTGATCGTATCGGAATGACCGCAGCTGCACGCCCTGCTGTGCTGATGGCGTTCGATTTGCTTATCGATGCTGGCAAAAAACAAGAAAAACGACGACTTACTTCCCGTAAACAAGCATTGCAAGAACTCATCCATTCATTCGAGGGGCATCCGGCAGCGATAAAATACGTGGACTATCATGAAGAACCAGGAGCACTATTGGAATCTGTCATCCTCCATCAAGGCGAGGGTATCATCGCTAAGCGGGCATCCAGTACCTACAAGGCTGGCAAACAGCATCATGATTGGTACAAAATAAAGAATTGGCGGACGATCACAGCAGTGCTGACAGCGTACGATAAGGAAAATGATTATTTCCATGCCCAGTTAGCAGATGAGAGCGGTCATTTCGTACCAATCGGGAAATGTAAGCACGGGATGGAAGAGGCAGAGCGGAATACACTTACTGCTTTTTTTAGAGAAAACGGGAAATCAGCCGATAATCTCCTGATTCTCCCACCTGCGGTTTGTGCCAAAATTAATTGTCTTGGCCAGGCCGATGAGGAACTGCGCGAACCGAGATTCCATCGTTTATCGCCTTCTGCAGCAGCAGATGATTGTACGACAAAGCAAGCAGTCATAGATTTGGCCCAGTTTCCGGAAACAGTTGAATTAAGCAAGCTGGATAAGCTTTACTGGCAAAAGGCACAAATTGATAAATTGCGCTATCTGCTTTATATCCGGACAGTTGCACCATTCATGCTGCCCCATATGATAAACCGGGAAATGACAATTATCCGCTGCCCCGATGGAATCGAAGCAGATTTCTTTTATCAGAAACACAGACCCGATTATGCACCCTCCTTCATTCCTGATACGAAGGCGCTGCAATGTCCGGATCTGCAGACTCTGATCTGGTTTGCCAACCATGGGAGTATTGAGTTCCATGCACCTTTTCATCAAATCGGCAGTGACTCCCCGCGGGAAATCGCCATCGACCTTGATCCGCCGGCGGACGATGCGCTTCCTTTGGCAATCAAGGCTGCAAATCTACTTAAAGTCTGGTTAGATCAGATGCAGCTGACTGCATTCATCAAGACTTCCGGCAGTAAAGGACTGCAGCTGTACATTCCTTTGCCAGACAATCAACTCAGTTATGAACAAGCAGGCACGTTCACCGAAGCGCTGGCAAGATTACTTGTCCAGCAGCATCCTGACCTGTTTACAATCGAAAGGATGAAAAAGAATCGTCATGAGCGCCTGTATATCGACTATGTCCAGTTCGGAAAGGGGAAAACGTTACCGGTTCCCTACACCGCGCGCATACGCACTAGCGGCACTGTCAGCACTCCGTTATTCTGGGAGGAAGTAAACACAGGCCTTACAATGGATGACTTCACCATTTACACTGTACCTGAGCGCATACGGCAAAAAGGCTGCCCCTTTGCTTCCTATGAGGAAGCCAGGAACAGCCAAAAGCTGGATTCTATTTTCCATTTGGTTTGATCAGTTGAACTCGAATGCCCATGCTCCCTGGCGGAAGACTGCCACAGTAGTGCCGTCTTCTTTTACACCATCGATATCAAGGTCAGCAGAACCGATCATGAAATCTTCATGCATGATGCTATCATTCACACCTGCTGCCTCAAGCTGTGCAGCAGTCATATCATTGCCGCCTGCAATACAAGTCGGATATGCCTTCCCTAATGCAAGGTGGCATGATGCATTTTCATCAAAAAGTGTATTATAAAAAATCAAACCTGATTGTGATACCGGCGACTTATGCGGAACCAACGCCACTTCACCAAGCCGTTTAGAACCTGGATCAGCTTCCAGCAGATTTTTCAGCGCCTTTTCGCCTTTTTCCGCTTTGTAGTCCACTACTTCGCCATCCTTGAATGTCAGCTGGAAGTTCTCGATCAGCTGTCCATTGAAATTGTAAGGCAAGGTGCTGGATACCGTGCCATTCACCCCATCCTTATGCGGCATCGTAAATACCTCTTCAGTAGGGATATTAGCGTTGAATTCGACGCCTGCTTCTGTCGGACCGGAACCGCCGCTCCAAATATGGCCTTTCGGCAGCTCAATGGTTAAATCGGTGCCCTTTGCTTTATAAATCAATTTGGAAAACTGCTGCTTATTCATATAATCAGCGGCTAAGTGAAGCTGTTTATTATGCGCCTTCCAAGCGGCATTTGGATCTTCATTCCCGGTAACCCGGCTGATGCGCAGGATTTCTTCCATCAGGGCTTCTTGTGCTTCTTCGATCGATTTGTCAGGGAACACCTTCTTGGACCAAGCTACTGTCGGATAGGCAACAATCGACCATTGCATTTTATCTTTCATCATATAGTCCCGATAAGGTGTCAGACCTTTTCCGGAAGATTTCATAAAAGCAGCAACTTTGGTTCCATCCACTCTTTCTAAAAGATCTGGATTCTCTCCCAGGATATTCAATACTGCATAATTATCCTTGACCATTTCGTTGCGCGCATGGAACTTCCAAGCAGGCACATTCTCTAAAAATTCAAGTGGAGCATACATATAACGCTGGACAGCCAGCTCATCATCCAACCATTCCGTATGTACATCTTTAGCACCAGCTTTATATGCCTCTTCAGAAACCATCCGGGCGAAACGCACTGCTTCTATTGGCGCAAATAGCATCAGTCCTTGTCCCTCTTGCAAATTAACGCCTGTCTGGATAGCCAGTTTGGCGAATTGACGCAGCTGTTCTTCGAATTTTTTCATTGCTTACCCTCCAAAAACATATGTACCTCTACATTATATCCTAAAATTAGAATATTCACGAAACATAAAGGATAAGGAAAGGCTGTTGAGTTCTCTCAACAGCCTTTCCTGCACATGCCTAGTTTATTCGTTTGTCAAAGCTTGCTCCAACGTTTCAATATTCTTGTCCATCAGACTGAAATAATCTTCACCAGCATCGTTTTCATCCTTGGTAATCGTCTCCAAGTTGTGAATTCTGAGGACGTCCGCCCCGATCTCATCCTGTACGATGGTTGCCACCTTCGGCGAAATATTCTGTTCGAACAATATATAGTTCAATTTATTATCTTCTGCCGTATGGATGATCTCCTCTAATTTTTTCTGAGAAGGTTCATTTGTTGGTGACAAGCCAGTTATGGCAATTTGCTCAATACCGTAACGGTCTCCCCAGTATCCATATGCAGCATGAGACACGATAATTTTTTTATTTTCTTTTCCTTCGACCACCTGCTGGAATTTCTGATCAAGCTCGTCCAATTCTTCCGCGACAGCCTTATAATTGTCCTCATAAGTCGTTTCGTTGTCAGGATCCATTTCTGCAAGAGTATTCTTCATATTTTCTGCCATCTGTTTTGCACGTTCCGGGTCAAGCCAGTAGTGCGGATCTATACTGCCATGGTCATGATGATGTTCTTCTTCTGTTGCTTCTTCACTATGATCATGTTCTTCTTCTGCTGCCTCTTCGTGACTATGATCATGTTCTTCTTCTGCTGCCTCTTCGTGACTATGATCATGTTCTTCAAAAGGAAGTAAATTGATGCCATCTGCAAGCTGGGCAATCTTTATATCCTCGTCTCCAACAGCATCCGCAATCGTCTCGGCATACGTTTCGAGCTCATCACTCGAATACAAGAAGGCATCTGATTTAGCGATGTCAACCATCTGATTCGATGTCGGTTCGAAGTTATGTGCGTCACTGCCAGCTGGCAGTACGGACTCCACCTCTACGTGGTCTCCGCCAATTCTTTCTGCAAAGTATTGGATTGGATATATTGTCGTATAGATCTTCATTTTCCCATTGTCGGAGCTATTTTGACTCCCGCTGTCCGAACAGGCTGCAAGCAGCACGACAAGCAGGGCTGTACTGATTAAGAATAATGATTTCTTCAAAATGATTTCCTCCCGTTACATATAAGCTCTAACCGAGATTATATCGTAACCATTACTATTTGTAAACAGTAGTCATTACGTTCCGTTCACAAAAAAATACTGCCTATCAATCAATTATTGACAGGCAGGACAAATGCCATACACCTCAAAATTATGATTTTCTATTGTATAGCCACCCGGCAGTACTGTTTGCACGTCTGCTATCGGGCAGACATCGATCGCTTTTGTAATGCCGCATTGCTTGCAGATGAAATGATGATGATGGCCTTCAATATTGCAGTGGAAACGAAAATGCTTATCTCCATCTATTGTGGTCATTTCTAATATGCCAAGCTCTGCCATCGTATATAAATTCCTGTACACAGTATCATAACTTGCACTTGGAAAGTCCTCTCGAAATTCTTTCCAAAGATCGGTCACCGCGGAATACTGGGATCGTTTCTGGAAAATGTCCAGTAGTTTTTCGCGCTGCTTTGTCTGTTTAAAGCCGTTTTCTTTTAGAATATGCATCGCCCGTTCACTATTCATACGCTTTCCGTCCTTTATCCTACAAAATTAGTAAGTGTTCTTCTCGATGTTCAAATCAGCTTCCAAGCTGACTGCCACATTTCCTTTAATCGCTCTTGTAATCATACAGCTTTCTTCCGCTTTGGTGGCCAGCTTCTTTAGCATCTGAAATTGTTTCTCTGTCGCATCATGTTTCAAATATACCGTTGGACGATGGATGATTCTCTTGTACGTGATCACACCGTTTGTTTCATCAACGATACCTTCCGACTCCAATTTCATGGACGACAGCGGTAAGTGAGCTCGTTCAATCATAGCTGCCAAAGTGATGATATAACAAGTAGCTGCCGCACCGAGCAGCATCTCATCCGGATTCGTACCGATGCCAGGACCACCCATTTCCGGCGGAATGCTGATCTCTGTCTTTAGATTGCCTGCTTCGATTGTACCAGAGCTGTTCCTTCCTCCCGGCCAGGCTGCAGCTAAATGAAAATGATGTTCTGACATCGTACTCGTTCCCTTCTGCTATCTTTGTACTATTTACTATTTTAACGCTTCTAAGCTGGAAAGACAAAATGTCTGTTCAAAAAAGACCTTCTGCCGATAAGCAGAAGGTCTTCGGAGATTATTCAGTTTCTTGAGCAGAATCCTCTTTCTTATGCTCTACTTTGTTTTTGCCGGATACAATCCAGCCGATTACTGCAATTGCAACAAGCACTCCATAGAAGATAAGCTTCCATGGTGTCGAATGTGCGAAGTCATGCGGCAGGATGCCAAGTGCATCGTGGGAAAGTGTACTTACGACTAGCTTTACCCCTACCCATCCGACGATGATGAAAGCTGCCACTTCAAGAGCAGGTCGCGTATGGAGTAGATCAACGAAGATATTCGCTGCAAAACGCATGATGATGATACCGATCATACCGCCTGCAAGGACGACAGCGAACTGCCCTGTATCCAAGCTTCCTACTTCCCCCCAGCCAGTCGGTGGAAGTGCGACAGCAAGTGCTACCGCTGCAAGGATGGAATCGACTGCAAAAGCAAGGTCAGCAAGTTCGACTTTCAAAACAGTCATCCAGAAACCACTTTCTTTTTTCGGTTTCTTATTTGTTACATCATTATTTTTAGAACTGAATCTGTCGTACAGGTTCTTTATGGATATGAATAATAGATAAGCCGCACCGATCGCCTGTACTTGCCATACATCAACAAGGAAGGAAATGACGAATAGGGATGCGAAGCGGAGAATAAATGCCCCCATCAATCCATAGAAAAGTGCTTTTTTACGTTGTTCCTCAGGCAAGTGCCTTACCATGATTGCAAGTACTAATGCGTTATCCGCGGCAAGAATACCTTCCAGTCCGACAAGGACGATGAGAACCCAGCCATACTCAAAAAGTAATTGTGCATCCATGTAGTTACGCTCCTTTAAGTGTAGTATGCGATATTCTTTGCAATCATACCCCTTCTTAGTAAAGACGTAACACTTTTTATCCAAAAAAAGCGAGACCTTTACCAAGATGGTAAAGGTCTCGCTAACAACGTCTGAGTTGCCAATAAAGCCGGAGATTTCTCTCGGAATGACGACTTTATTGTGTAGCTACTCCCCTTTAAAAGCAAATTGCGCTTATCACACATTCAGTCTAGTTGAATATCAGCACAATGTCAACATTTTATTGCAGGTACTTGCCAAGATCTGCTTTCAGTTTCTCCAATAGCTCCAGACTGCTTTCGTAGCTTGCGCTGCTGACACCATAGTAACTTTTGATTTTCGGTTCCGTTCCGGATGGACGAAGACATACCCAGCTATCCTTCTCAAGGAATAGCTTAATGACATTTTCCTGTGGAAGTGTCAGCTTCTCTTTTGAACCAGATTCGAGATTAAGGCGTGTTTGTGCGGCATAATCCTCCACAGCGATTACCTTCAGGCCGCCAAGTTCTTGTGGTGTATCGGCACGGACAGCATCCATCATTGATGCGATTTTCGCTGCACCGTCCTTACCTTTCAATGTGATGGAGTGAAGATCCTCCAGGAAGTAACCATGCTTTTCGTAAAGCACATGCAATGCTTCAAGCAAAGTCTTGCCTTGGGCGCGCCAATGAGCAGCCATTTCACAAGCTATCATAGCAGCTTGTACAGCGTCTTTATCACGTACGAAGTCACCGATCAAATAACCGTAACTCTCTTCATAACCGAAGAGGAATTTCTCGTCAGTCGTTTCGAATTGCTTGATTTTCTCACCGATATACTTGAAACCGGTAAGCGTGTCAATCGTATCCACGCCATAGGACGCTGCCACTGCGCGCCCCATCTCGGTTGTCACGATAGTCTTGACAAGTTTTCCGTTGCGAAGGTCATCTTCTGAAGCATTGGTCAGTACATAATCAAGCATCAAGGTTCCGAGCTGGTTCCCTGTCAGTACTTGATAAGCACCTTTTCCGTTCTGTACAGCAACTCCCAGGCGGTCTGCATCCGGATCAGTCCCGATCAGTACATCTGCTCCGATTTCTTTTCCTTGCTCCATTGCAAGTGTAAAGGCTTGATGCTCTTCTGGATTCGGAGATTCGACAGTCGAGAACTCCGGATCTGGCTGTGCCTGCTCTTTTACCACATGCACATGTTGGAAGCCCAGCTGGTCCAAACCGCGCAGGACAAGATCATGCGATGTACCATGCAGCGGAGTGAATACGATCTGGAGCTTGTCCAGCTGCCCTTTTGCAGAATCGGACATGTTTGAGATTGTCTTTAATTCTTTGAGGTAGGCATTGTCTTCGTTTTCCCCAATGGAATGCAGCAGGCCATTGGCGCGGATTGTCTCCAATTCCGCCACTTCCACTGCCAGTTCATCTTCGACTTTGGCAATTTCAGCTATGATTGCTTCTGCCTGTGCAGGCGGAATCTGGCCACCGTCTTCATTATAGACTTTGAATCCATTATATTCAGGCGGGTTATGACTTGCTGTGATCATGATTCCAGCAGCGGCATTCAAATGACGCACCGCAAAGGATAGTAATGGAGTCGGGCGAAGTGATTCGAATACATGCGCGCGGATTCCATGCGCCCCGAGAACACGAGCAGTTTCATCTGCGAACTCGGCGGACATGTAGCGGGAATCATAAGCAACAGCGACGCCGCGTTCCTTGTAATCCGCAATGTGTTTCTCCATATATACTGCTAGCCCTTCTACTGCCTTGCGGACGGTGTAGATATTCATGCGGTTCGTCCCTGCTCCAAGCACACCGCGCATACCGCCGGTGCCAAATGTCAATTCTTTATAGAAAGCATCTTCCAATGCTGCTTCATCATCGGCAATTTTCGCTAGTTCCTCTTTATATTTAGGATCAAGTCCTTTAAAAGAATTCCATTTTTCATATGTATCTTGCCATGCCATGTGTGCTTTCCTCCTGAAAAAATAAGGTATAGTGAGATTTTACCACATTATATCGTGAAATGGCGCGGAATCCCCATCTTACTGGAAATTTAATAAAAACTTGGGGAAAGGGTTACTCCGCAGTCCGGCTGTGCTATGCTATGCTATATCAATAACTGGAAAGGTACTGATTTAACTTGACTCAGAAAAAATGGTTTCAAGGCCTTGTGGCCGCTGTCCTGACTTTCACCCTGATCTTGTTGATTTCGAAAGCAGGCTTCATTTTCCGGCCTCTTGCCACATACTTAGCAGCGATTGCATTTCCGATGATTGCGGCCGGTCTTCTATTCTATATTACAAAACCCCTCGTCCGGCTCTTAGAGAAGATTCGTTTTCCGAAATGGGTGGCCATCCTGACGATATTCCTGCTCTTGATTGGATTGGTTTATATCGTATTCCAATTCGCCGCTCCAATCGTGCAGAATCAATATCGGGCCTTGGTAAATAATATCCCGGGAATAACGAATGAAATCACGTCCATCGTGAATTATTGGGAAGAAAATCATTCTGCCCTGCCGGATCAAGTAGAGGAATCCATCCAAGACTATGCGAAAAACTTGCAATCCAGCCTGTCAGACATACCAGGTTATCTCATTAGTTTCATTTCCAGCCTTGTCAACTTCGTGCTCTCGCTGGTCTTAATTCCCTTTTTCTTATTCTTTATGCTCAAAGATGGGGATAAATTGATTCCATTCGTAACAAAATTTTTCGATAAGAAAAAAGGCGCCAGTGTAAAGAAACTGATGGAAGATGTCAACCATACGCTGGCGTCCTTTATCCAAGGGCAGTTCATCGTATCAGTGTGTGTCGGGACGATGCTATTCATCGGCTATGCGATTATCGACCTGAATTATGCTTTCACGCTCGCTGTCATCGGGCTCGTTTTCAATGTGATTCCGTTCCTCGGACCATATTTGGCAGCTGCACCAGCTATCCTGGTCGCTTTTTTCCAAGAGCCGAAATTAGCTATCCTGGCGGCAATCATCATGCTGATTGCCCAGCAAATTGAGGGAAATCTCATTTCCCCGAATGTCATGGGCAAAGTGTTGAGCATCCATCCGTTGACAGTCATCACACTGATATTGGCCGCAGGGAATATTGCCGGCTTCCTCGGTCTTTTGTTCGTCATTCCGTTTTATGCAGTATGCAAAGTGATCATTTCCCACTTTTACCGGGAATGGGTCGATTATAGGATGAAGAAAAAATCAGCAGCTGGAATTCAGGCAGAATAGGGGGCACATCATGGTAAACAATACGCCTCCATTATGGACGAAAGCCTTTGTTTTCCTGCTGCTTGGCAATCTTTTTACTTTCATGAGCTTCCAGATGCTGCTGCCTAATCTGCCGCCTTATATTGCCTCTATCGGCGGCAGCAGTCTTCAAGTGGGGTTGGTAACGACGTCGTTCTCCATCGCAGCCATTCTGATCAGGCCGTTCATCGGCCATATCCTGCTGACGAAAAAGAGGAAAATGCCGATACTCATCGGCTCTTTTCTTTTGCTCGTCTGTACAATCCTTTACCCTTTCACACAGATCGTTACACTATTGCTCATCTTCCGCTTCCTGCATGGGGCGGCTTGGGGATGGAGCACTACAACGAACGGTACAGCTGCGGTTGATCTTGTACCGAGACGGCGTGTGGGAGAAGGCATGGGGTATTTTGGTCTTTCGATCACAATCGGTATGATCATTGCACCAAGTATCGGTATTTTCCTTTATCAAAATTATAACTTCAAGACACTCGTATTTGTTTCTATTTTGCTTGGCATCATCGCTTTCCTATTCCTGTCGCTGACGCGTTATGCAGAGCCTGAAGCACTTTCACGAAACCAAGCCAAACCGCCGAAGTTTTCATTTTTCCAATCATTGATCGAAAAGAAAAGTTCTTATCCGGTATTCATCACGTTCCTGACATCATTCGGTTACGGTTCCATCGTTACTTATCTTGTCCTTTTTGGGGAGGAACAGCATCTTACCGGAACATTCCTATTCTATTTAGCCAATGCCTTATGCGCCACCATATCCCGACCATTCACTGGGCGCCTGTTCGATGCCAAGGGACCTTGGCTATTGATCATGGGCTGTTCCCTCATTGCTTTTCTGGCTATGTGGATACTCAGCATCGCATCGGCAAACTGGTATTTCATCATCTCCGGTGCTTTATTCGGTATTGGTTATGGTTCTATGATCCCTGCTTTGCAAGCGTGGACAATATCCAAGACGGATGTTGAAAGAAGTGGTATTGCCAATGGTATGTACTATTCATCTATCGATTTTGGCATTGGTCTGAGTGCTGTCATCCTTGGCATCCTGCACCAATTTGTTTCGACTTCCTCCCTGTTCCAAATGTCCAGTTTTCTATTTTTGCTCGTATTCTTGTTCACATTGACCGATTTTGTCATCAAGCGCCGAAAAGATCGGCATCCTGTTGCAAATGTAAAAAATTTATAAAGATTACATCAAAAATAAACCAAAGCAGCAATCAAGGGGAAATAGGTACTATCGTCCTTTTTTCTGCATACTTTGAAGCTTTCATTTGTATTTATTTATAAAAGCATGTAGTATAGGGATAATATTTTCAACATTGTATTTATTTCGGATTGCGATGTTGATGTTGTGTTCCTTCCATAACCCGTCTCAGGGCGGCGGCGGTTTGCAAGGGATTCCCCGGGATCCGGGAATTCTCCCTTACAAGATAACTGATACCGGCTGAATGGGCTATTGAAGGTTAGTAGGGGCATTTAAACTTATAAGGAGGATCTATTTATGCAGACTACAAATGTTTTGGAGCTTAAGAAGCAGTATGAACAAACGCATTTCGAGCTGTTGAAATTGTTGAACGAACAGGCAAGCCTTAAGCAGCAGCTGAAGGATCTTCCTGAGAGTGAGCGCAGCCAGTCAGAAAAATTGCTGCTGGCAGAACTGAAGGCACAGAATGAATCAGGTGTCCTGGGGGAATCCACTTTGGACGCTATTTTCAAAGCTGTCATGCAAGCTAAGACGAAAGAAGAAGAAGCTGCCAGCAAACGCCCGATGCTTGTCTCCCGTGCTTACAAAAACGAAGATACGGTTATCGACCTAAAAGGTGAAAAAGTCGGTACTGGCAAAGCGAGCTTTGTCTTCGGACCATGTTCGGTGGAAAGCTATGATCAAGTGGCAGCGGTAGCGGAATCTTTGAAAGACAAAGGTCTTAAGCTGCTTCGCGGAGGGGCTTTCAAGCCGCGTACATCCCCTTATGATTTCCAAGGGCTGGGTGTGGAAGGCCTGGAAATCCTGAAACGTGCAGCGGATGAATACGATTTGGCCGTCATCAGTGAAATCGTCTCTCCGCAGGATATCGAAAAAGCACTGGATTTCGTCGATGTCATTCAGATCGGTGCGCGTAATGCCCAGAACTTCGAATTACTGAAAGAAGCGGGCCGTACGAATAAACCAATCCTGCTCAAACGTGCTTTGTCCGGTACAATTGCAGAATTCATCGCTGCCGCTGAGTATATCCACTCCGAAGGAAATGGTCAAATCATCCTTTGCGAACGCGGTATCCGCACTTATGAAACAGCGACGCGGAATACACTTGATATTTCAGCTGTGCCGATCTTGAAACAGGAAACACATCTTCCTGTCATGGTCGACGTGACACATTCCACTGGACGAAAAGATATCATGCTACCATGCGCGAAAGCTGCATTGGCTGTCGGTGCAGATGGCGTCATGGCGGAAGTGCATCCGAACCCAGCTGTTGCATTGTCCGATGCAGGTCAGCAAATGGATATTCCAACGTTCGACAAATTCTACAACGAACTTGCTGCCTTCCAAGGCAAAATATAACAACCAAAAGGATCGTCACATCTCTGTGACGATCCTTTTTAATAGAAATCGATTGCGCAGCTTTTTGCAACACGGCGGTATCCCACCTTTTGATACAGTTTATTCGGACCTGGATCATCTGCATTCGTGAACAAGCAGCAGAATTGTTTTCCTTCATCAAGCAACTTTGCCGATAGTACTGCCATCAACCTTTCCGCATATCCTTTCCGCCGGTGTTCCTCAGGTGTGAAGACCGCATTGATGACGATACCATTCCGGCTTTCCCTGGCGCAGCCCGCCATACTTACGATCTTATCTTCGACTGTCCAGACATACATTCGCCTTTGGGCGATCAGCCTGCCAATCACCGTACTCGCTCGTTCTTCCGTCATATCTTCACCAGTTTTTTTACCGAATCGAATGAGCCAATCCCGCAACAAGGTAAAATCATCCTTATCTGCTGCACGCATCCCCCCTTTTGCAGCACCGGCATCTTTCACTCGATCAAGCCGATAAATGAACTGATTCATATGTATCCTTATTTGTTTCCGGTAAAGCTTGTGCCATACTCGCGCAAACTGCGTTGCCTGTTTCTCTGGACCGATGACTCCTGGAAGATCAGGCGTCCATGCGTTTACAAGCTGGGCAAGCTGAACAGCATCTTCATCATTCCATATGATGTTATGAGAAAGAATGATTCGGTTTCCTTTCGTATGCAAGAAAAAGGCACGATTCCCCCTATCATCTTCTCCATATCCAAACAACGCCCCCATATCCTCTCCTGCTGCCAATCTGCCCAACAGCCCTAACAGTAAGTTATTCTCTGCTTCATGCGCTACTAACAATGACTCAGCTTTGGCAAGCAGATGGTGCACATCATGCTCCAGTACAAAATGCATCCTTTCCCCTCCCGCTTGACGTATTGACCTCATCTTTCTATCCTAAGTGTAGAGGTGATGATATGAATAGGCAAGAACTGGAAGCCAAACTGGCTGAGTTGAAAATGTCGTATGCAAGCGTGTCAGCAGATGCGGATAAATTGGCGTCAACCGGAGCTGGTGCATCCCATATGGAAAGACAGCTGGAAGAGATGGAAAAAGAGATCAAATCGCTTCGTCAGCAGCTGCGGGCTTTGGAATAATTCCCAATTTCCCGGATATACTACATTACGTGCACACCATTTGGATTACACATAGAAAAAGCGTATAATGTTTATAATGAAAACGCATTTTTTGCGTTTATTTTTTTAAGGGAGAGATTTTATACATGAATAGTCCGGATGATCCTGGGAGTCCAGTTTTACTCCAACTCGTATTGATTGGTATTTTGACATTACTGAATGCTTTTTTTGCAGCAGCAGAGATCGCATTGGTATCACTGAATAAGAACCGCATTGCACAGCAAGCGGATGAAGGGGATAAGAAAGCTGCCATGCTGCAGAAGCTTATTGCCGATCCTAGTAAGTTCATCGCTACGATTCAAGTAGGTATTACGCTGGCCGGCTTCTTCTCGAGTGCCTCTGCCGCTACCGGACTTGCAAATCGATTCGCTGGCGTACTGGGAGATATCCCTTATGCACAACAAATCAGCGTTGTCGTCATCACTGTCTTGCTGTCTTATGTAACACTTGTATTCGGTGAGTTATTCCCCAAAAGGGTTGCCCTTCAAAACGCGGAGAAGATTGCCAGATTTTCTGTCACACCGATTCTATTTATCAGTAAAATCGCGATGCCGTTCGTAAAGTTCCTTTCCTTTTCCACCAATATGCTCGTTAAAATAACCCGTGTAGGGAATGATGCGGAAGCAGAGAAAGTCTCCCGTGAAGAGATCAAGCTTCTCGCCCAGACCGGCCAAGAGGAAGGCATACTGAATGCGGATGAGTTCGGCATGATCAAAGGTGTCTTCGACTTGGATGATAAAATTGCACGTGAGATCATGACACCTCGGACAGATACATTTACATTGAGCATTGATACGCCTGCTGAAGAATTGGCGGATATCCTGCTGGACCAGAAATATTCCAGAATTCCTGTCTACCAGACAGACAGCGATACGATTGTCGGTATCCTAAACATAAAAGATTATTTCAAAGCAGTACGGGAGCATGGATTCGATGGCGTCCGGCTGGAAACGATACTGCGGGAAGCACATTTCGTGCCCGAGACCAAGTACATTGATGACCTGCTGAAAGAATTGCAGCAGACTCATAATCATCTCGCCGTCCTGATAGATGAATATGGCGGCTTCTCTGGTATTGTGACCATGGAAGATATGATTGAAGAAATTGTCGGAGACATCGATGATGAATACGATGAAATCGAGGGAGAGCTGACACGTATCGATGACAATACGTATATGGCGAGCGGTTCTCTGCAAATCGATGAGTTCAATGATTTCTTCGATACAGATATCGACGTACCGAATTTCGATACGATTGCTGGTTTTATCCTAAGCCGCATTGGTTCCATTCCAGATGAAGATGCCGATACAGTCGTGGAATACGAAAACATGCTTTTCACCGTAGAATCTGTACGAGATAATCGCCTGGAAAAAATCAAAATTGAATTGAAACGCCCGCAAAGCGAGGCGACAATATAAAATAAGAAACTGCCTGTCTCCATACAGGCAGTTTCTTATTTTTCCTACTAAAATGCTGATCGGTACAGAATCATGTTATGCTGTACATATCAAGAATCAGGAAAGGATTTTGAACGTGCAAGCTACTGCGGAGCAAATACTGAAGGATTATTATGGCTACGATACCTTCCGAAGAGGGCAAGCCGAAGTGATTGATCATGTGATGAAGAATAAAAATACGTTAGCGATCATGCCGACAGGCGGTGGTAAATCGATTTGCTACCAGGTGCCAGCCTTGATGCGTCAAGGGACTGCACTGATCATCTCCCCTCTTATCTCCTTGATGAAGGATCAGGTAGATGCACTGACAGCAATGGATATACCTGCCGCATATATAAACAGTACATTGGAAGCAGCCGAACTGGAATGGACGTTGCAGCAAGCTGCTCAAGGTGCATTCTCCTTTCTTTACGTTGCTCCTGAACGGCTGGAAAATACTCGCTTTTTACAAATGGTCCGTAACCTTTCGATAAGCTTGATTGCTTTCGATGAGGCTCACTGTATCTCCCAATGGGGACATGACTTTCGTCCAAGCTACCGATCTGCCATATCCATTTTGGATAAGCTGACAGGAACGCCACCAGTGATGGCTTTGACCGCGACTGCAACACCACAGGTGGCAGATGATATCCAAAAGCTGCTGGATATCCAGGAAGACTATACAGTACGTACCGGTTTCGCTCGTGAAAATCTACGCTTCCAAGTCGTAAAAGGGGCAGATAAAGAGCGCTATATCCTGGATTTCATCAAAAAACGCAAACAAGATACAGGTATCATCTATGCACCGACAAGAAAGCTGGTCGATCAGCTTTCCCTGTTTCTGGACCGTCAAGGAGTCAAGACTGCAAAATATCATGCCGGCATGAGCGAACCAGATCGCCAGGCTGCACAAGCTTCATTCATTCAAGACGAAGTCAGTGTCATGATAGCGACGAATGCTTTCGGAATGGGAATCGATAAGAGTAATGTGCGCTATGTGCTGCATTATGCCTTGCCGATGAACATGGAAGCTTATTATCAGGAAGCAGGTCGGGCTGGGCGTGATGGAGAACCAAGTGATTGTGTTCTGCTCTTTTCCGGACAGGATGTGCATCTGCTGAAATTCCTGATTGAGAACTCCGCCTCGGACACTCAAGCGGAGTATCAGAAACTGCAGCAAATGATTCATTACTGCCATACTCAAAGCTGTTTGCAGACGTATATGCTTCACTATTTCCAGGATCCGCATGTTCCCGAAGATTGCGGCAGGTGCAGCAATTGCTTGAATGAGTTTGAAAAGACGGATATGACACGTGAAGCGCAAATGGTACTCTCTTGCGTCAAACGGATGGACGAGCGCTTTGGAGCCGTTTTGGTTGCAAAAGTATTGAAAGGTTCCAAAGACAAACGAATCAAGCAATTCGGACTTGAAGGGCTTTCTACGTACGGTATCATGAAAAACCGTACCGAAAAAGATATCACACAGTTCATCCATTATCTTTCCGCCGAAATGATCCTTGCCCCAACCGATGATAAATACCCTGTGCTGACACTCACGGATGAAGCTGTCCGTATACTGAAAGGCGAAAAAAAAGTAATGATGCAGATCGCCAAAGCGACGGAAACTGCCGAAGCGGATTATGATGAAGCGTTATTCCAGGAACTGCGTGAATTGCGCAAGGACATAGCCCAAGCAGAGGGACTCCCTCCATATGTCATCTTTTCGGATGCAACCTTGAAAGAACTTTGCCGATATGTGCCGCATACTCAGGAGGAAATGCTCGGTATCAAGGGGATTGGAGAAAGGCGAATGGAACAGTATGGAGAGCAGTTCCTAGAGGTGCTGAAGCAATATGAGCAGACAGCATCCACTACGTCTCACGATCAAAAGTCCCTCCTCCAGGAAAAGCAGGATACACCGAGTCATTTGATGAGCTATGAGGCTTTCAGTCAAGGCATGTCAATGGAAAGCCTAGCCAAGGAACGGAACTTGACTCCGATGACTGTGAGCAATCATTTATTCAAAGCTTATGCAGAAGGACAGGCGCTTGATCTGAAGCAATTTTTCACAGAAGAGCAGGAGAATGCCGTACTCGAAGTGCTGAAGCAGTATGAAGAGCTGCCAAGGCTACGGGAAATCAAGGACCAATTGGATATAGCATGCGACTATCACGGCATCCGTGCAGTGCTCGTGCACCATGCTATAGTCGAACAATAAAATAACCCGCAATACTGGATGCACTCCAGTATTGCGGGTTATTTTTTAATCGAATTTGATTGCCCAGCTTCCGTCACGGAAAACAGGCTCGGATGTTCCATCGGCAAAAACCCCGGCAATTGCAAGATCCGCTGAACCGATCATGAAATCTGTGTGTATCAGACTATCATTGACACCGTGTTTATCCAATTCCTCTTCCGTCATGGAAGAACCGCCTTCAAGCGTTGTCGGATAAGCTTTCCCTAAAGCAACGTGACAGGAAGCATTCTCATCATACAAGGTGTTGTAGAAAATAAGACCAGATTGGGAAATCGGTGATTCATGCGGCACTAAAGCCACCTCGCCAAGCCGCAAAGCACCTTCGTCTGTTTCCAGTAAATGCTTGAGCGTTTCCTGCCCCACTTCTGCTTTGTAATCAACAACTTTTCCTTCCTTGAAAGTAAGTGTGAAGTTATCGATCATATTCCCGTCATAAATCAACGGTTTCTTGCTTGTGACGGTTCCCTCCACGTCATATTTATGCGGAAGCGTGAACACTTCCTCCGTCGGCATATTCGGGTTGAATTCCGTACCGCTTTCTGTCGTCGATGAACCACCTTTCCAAATGTGTCCATCCGGCAAGCCAATTACAAGATCCGTTCCTTCGGATTTGAAGTGAAGCTTTTTATAGCGTTTGTCATTCAAGACATCCCGGGCATGGTGCAGCTTCGCATTATGTTCTTTCCAGGCTTGGACAGGATCTTCCTGGTCGACACGGACAATTTTAAAAATCGAATCCCAAAGAAGCTTCGTCGCTTCCTCTGCTGATTTCCCCGGGAAGATCTTTTGTGCCCAAGCATCTGTTGGAATGGTGATAATCGTCCAAGGGATGATATCATTCATCGTATACTTACGAAGATGCTGCAAGGCTTTCGCGGTCGCTTTTGTCGCTTGTGCCACTTTGTTCCCATCGACATCTTTCAATAGATCAGGGTCTGTGGAACGAATTTGCAGGAGGGCTGCTCCCTTTTTCATATAATAAGCACGACGTTCAACGATCCAATCAGGAATGTCTGTCAGCACTTCTTCGGATTGATGTTTATATTTCAAAAAAGTGAGTGTGTCGTCAGACCAATTGATATGTACATCACTGGCCCCTAGCTCATAGGCACGCTTGGCGATTAGACGGACAAACTCCGCTCCATCGATCGGTGCCATGATGTATAGAGGCTGCCCCTTTTGTATATTCACGCCTGTGCGCAACGCGACGTCTGCATATTTTTCTAATAATTCCTTATCTGGCATTGGAATCAAATCCTTCCCATCATTGAATTCAGACTATTCTTCATTCTAGTAGATTATGAGCAATTTCACACGAAATATGCCTTTGTCTAGCTTTTAATCGGTTTCTTACACTTTTCGGTGGTGTCTAGCTCCTGAAACCAGAAACTGCAGTATAGGTGATAAATCCCTATGCGGGAAGGACACCCACTCCGGGCTTTCTCGCCTATCCCTTCGTTTCTAACCGGTTTCTTTCGCTTTTCGATGGTGTCCAGCTCCTGAAACCAGAAACTGCAGTATAGGTGATAAATCCCTATGCGGGAAGGACACCCACATAGGGCTTTCTCCTCCCTATCCCTTCGTTTCTGAACGGTCACCTCTGCTTTTCTATTTCTTCCACCATTAGGGACAATGTTTCCCATCGTTCCATCTTCTGTTCCAATTGCTGTTCGAGTTCTTGCTGCTCAGCAAACAGCTTCTGGACAAGCTCACTATCACTGCCGGCTTCAGTTATGCCTGCCGCACATGCCTCGATTCGCTGTTCCAGTTCTGCAATATCATCTTCGATCGTATTCCATTCCTGCTGTTCCTTGTAAGAGAGCTTCTGCTTTTTCCTTTCTTTTCGCTCTTGGACAGGTTCCGACTTTGCTTGCTGCTGCGGTTTTGGCTGTTCCTGTACTTTATCCCGGTATTCACTATAGTTGCCATAAAATGTGGATACGACTCCTGCACCTTGAAAAAGAATCAGCTGTTCCACTACACGGTCCAAGAAATAACGATCATGGGAAACCGTTATAACAACGCCAGGATAGCCATCCAAATAATCCTCAAGAATCCCCAGTGTTTCTGTATCCAGGTCATTGGTCGGCTCGTCAAGGAAAAGGACATTCGGCTCCTCCATTAGCACACGGAGCAAGTACAGCCGCTTCCTTTCCCCGCCTGACAAACGATGAATATACGTATATTGATGACTCCGAGGGAAAAGGAATTGCTCAAGCATTTGTTCCGCTGTAATGACATTGCCATCAGCGGTATGGATGACTTCTGCTACTTCCTTGATGTAATCGATGATGCGAAGCTGTTGATCCATGTCTTGCTGCAGCTGCGTGTAATAACCAAGTTTGACTGTCTCCCCTGTTTCCACTTCCCCGGCTGCCGGTGAGATCCTGCCTGCAAGTGTATTCAGAAGAGACGTTTTCCCGCTTCCATTTGGACCGATGATACCGATACGATCACCTGGCTTGAACAGAAAATCAAAGTGACTGAATAACGTTTTATCACCGAATTTAACCGCTACATCTTTTGCTTCCAATACCTTCTTGCCTAACCGGGCAGCTCCGACCTGGAGGCTTAAATCATTATCCTGTGTTTGGAACTTCGCTTCTTTCATTTCCTCCACACGCTGAATACGTGCTTTTTGTTTTGTTGTACGTGCTTTGGCGCCGCGGCGCAACCAAGCAAGCTCCCGGCGAAGCGTATTTTGATGCTTTTCCTGATCCAAGAGTGTCTGTGCTTTCCGCTCTGCCTTTTTCGTCAAGTATGTTTCATAATTTCCTTCATATCGATAAAGACTGCCCATCTCCAATTCAAAGATATGGCTCGTGATCCGATTCAGGAAGTAACGATCATGTGTCACCAGCATAATCGCTCCCGGATAGCTAGGCAAAAAGCCTTCAAGCCATTCGATCGTCTCGTTATCCAGATGGTTAGTCGGCTCATCCAGCAGCAATAAATCAGCAGGCTGAATGAGCGCTTTCGCCAACGCTACACGTTTTCGCTGACCGCCTGATAGATCATCGACAGAAGTTGTATAATAATCAACACCTAGCTTCGTCAAAATCGTTTTCGCCTGGGTGCTCGCATCCCATGCGTCTTCGGCATCCATCTTAGCTTGAAGCGTGAACAGGCGATTTTGGTTTTTGACATTATCCGGTTCCTTCTCCAAAGCCGAAATTGCTTCCTCATAAGCACGGATTGTCTGTAAAATCGGACTGGATCCGCTGAATACCTCTTCCAGGACTGTGCTGCCGGAAGTCAGTTGGGGCTCCTGCGCCAAGTAAGCAAGCTGGAACGTCTTGCTATGGTCGATGTCACCGCTATCTGCACTTTCGATGCCAGCCAGGACCTTCAGCAATGTCGACTTTCCGGTTCCATTGACACCGACAAGCCCGATTCGTTCACGGCTTTCGATATGAAACCCAATTGTTTGGAACAGCTGTTTATCGCCATATGTTTTCGTAAGATTTTCCACGCTGAAAATACGCATTTTCTCCTCCTTCCCGGACAAGGAAAAAGCCGCCCGTGCAGGCGGCTAATCCTCATCCATCCTTGCTTATCGCTGCGGCATGGACTTTCTGGCACCGTGATTGACAGGGCCTACATATTCATTTAGCTTAAAGCCTCCGCGAATGGCTTCGGTGATGAATGTCTTCGCTTCGTAAACCGCTTCTTTCACACTGCTTCCATTTGCCAGCAATGCGCATATTGCTGCAGAGCTAGTGCATCCTGCACCATGTGTATACGTTGTATCAACGTTCTCACTTTCAAGAATCTCGAAGTTTTCCCCGTCATAAAGCACATCGATTGCTTTATCCGTTTCCAGCTTGCTGCCGCCCTTGACAAGGACGTATTTTGCACCTAAAGCATGGATTTTCTGTGCCGCTTCTTTCATTTCTTCCACAGAATGAATCAATGGCATTTGTGCCAATTTGGCAGCTTCAAATAAGTTCGGTGTGATGACAGTTGCAAGCGGGACAAGTTTTTCCCGAAGGCTGACTGTGTTTTCCGGCTGAAGTTCTTCATCAGCACCTTTACATACCATCACCGGATCGATGACTACGTTTGGAATATTATTTTCTTCGATCATGCTGGCTGCCAATTCAATGATTTCAGGAGAACCAAGCATCCCTGTCTTCACTGCGTCGACACCTGCACCGACAACGATCGTATTCAGCTGTTCCTTCACCGTATTCACATCAACCGGAAATACATTATGATGCCAGCTATTGTAAGGATCCATTGCGACGATTGTCGTCACAGCAGACATTCCGTATACGCCAAATTCCTGCATCGTCTTCAGATCCGCTTGGATACCTGCTCCCCCAGAGGAATCTGAGCCTGCAATTGTTAATGCTTTTTTCATGTCCGTAACCCCTTTTTCATACATGCTGTCATTTTTATAACTGGTTGTATTATACTCCTTTTCCTCCATGTCCATCAACCAGCCTGCATATCTTTAAAGAAGGATGGTTAATATCGGAAGAATTCGTCAATCCGGCAGGTTTTTCGGCAATCTCCCTCCTTTTACTGGAAAAGTATGTAGGATTTATAATACAATGATTCTAGTTGTTTTTACCTATTCCCCTTTGGAGGTGTGCCCTGTTGGAAGAATCTAGTTTGGAAGAAATATATTTAAATAAGAGCTCTGCGCTCCACCGCCGGCATTACGGACAATATTTCACCCCCGATACGGTCGCAGATATGATGAAACAGTGGGTGCTGCACAATCTGGATGGTGGGCGGCTGCTTGATCCTGCTGTCGGTCTGGGGAAGCTGATCCAGGATATACCAGCCGGGTACGAAGTTGATGCATATGAAGATGATGATGAGATTTTGGAGTTTAATCGAGCGTTTTTCACATCTCGCCCTTCCCTCCACCTGTATGAGGGGGATTTCCTTACAGATGGCTGGGAGAAAGTTTATGATGGTATCATTTGCAATCCTCCTTACATAACTTTTCGGACCGATGAGGAGAAGGAGATTTACTTGAATCTATTCCGGGAGCAAATGGGCATCTCGCTTTCTACATATACAAACTTGTACGGTCTATTCATGCTGAAAGCACTACATCAACTGGACGAACATGGACGTGCTGCCTTCATCGTGCCCTCGGACTTCCTGAATGCGAGGTATGGTGCGAAAATAAAAGAGTATCTCCTGCTAGACGGCAGCCTGAAAATGATCATCAACACTGATATCCAAATGGGCTGGTTCAAAGGGGCTGCCACGACGAGCTCCTTGCTGCTTTTCGATAAATCAAGCAGCGACGACACCATTGAGTTCATCCGCACCCAATCCGTTCAGGAACTGCAACAAGCAGCAGCATATATCCTATCCGACCGGATAAATCCCCTCGGCGTCATCCGCCGACGTCAGGATTTGAATGCAGTTGATAAATGGAAATTGCATTTTTATCAGGAAAGCCAAAAACGCTTCACGAATGTACGGCCCCTGAATCAATTCGCCAGTGCCAAACACGGTATAAAAACGGGATCGAATCAGTATTTCTGCTTTAACAACAGCAAAATACGGCAGTGGCAGATCGGCAAGCAGCATTTCCTGCCTTGTATATCGAAAGCAGCCCAATTGCAGCAGCCTTTCTTTACATACGTTGATTACAAACAGCTCGTACAGCAGGACGAGCAGATGCTATTGCTATACGTAGAAGACGAACGAGAACGAGAGCACGGCTTAGCACAATATTTGGAGGATGGAAAGGCTCACCGGGTCGATCAACGCCATCTCATCCGCGCCCGTAAACCTTGGTATCAGTTTCCTGTATTAGATGCAGCTCCGATCCTGGTGAGCGTATTCAATCGGAAGCAAATTCAAGTCGTCCGAAATAAAACAAATGTGCGCCATCTGGATCAATTGATCGGTCTTTACTTCCATGATGAATATAAGCAGGATGCGGACCTTTTCATGGCCTATTTTCTCAGTGACATAGCGCAGGAGCTGATGGCAAATCCTCATAAAGAATACGGTAAGGATCTGAAAAAATTGGAAGCAAGTGATATGGACGCATCGCTTGTCCTGGACATTCAAGCACTCACCACAGAGCAGAAACAAGAGATTCACAGCATTTACGAACGGATCGAATACTTGACTACACATGATGGCGACGAGCGGGAGCTGATGCATCATTACGGGCTGTTGAATGACTTGTTCAGCAACTTGATCCAGCCATTGGAAGAAGAGGAGCTGTAACTTTTACAGCCCTCTTTTTTATAAAAAACGCTAAACTATTGCAGAAAAAAATATCCTGACATAAAAAAAGACGAGCCTGCCGTTGGAGCAGGCTCGTCTTGCTTATTCTTCTTCAAAATTACGTCCGTCGTTGCGGAACCATGGATAGTCTGTTCCAAATGCGACTGCCATCTCTTTTGAACGTTTCAGTCGTTCTTTGCGGTAAGCGGCACGCTGCGGTGCACCATCATACAGCCATTTCTCCTCGGGGCTTTCCGGGAATACTTCTGGGACCTCGATCGGCTGATTATTTTCATCCAGCGCCACCATGGTCACAAACGCGGTCGCCGATACTTTCCTTGCTCCTGTTCGCAAATCTTCTGTCACGGCTTTAACAAATACCTCCATGGAAGTATTATTAGTCCATGTAACAAATGCTTCAACACAGATCGTATCCCCCACCTTCACAGGTGCAAGGAAGTCGACACTGTCAGTCGAAGCTGTCACGACTAGCTGTCTGGCATGCCGATAAGCCGCTATAGCGGCAACATCATCGATATGGGACATAAGTGTCCCACCGAATAATGTGCCATGTGTATTTGTATCAGGAGGAAGTACATGGGACGTTTTCACTGTCAAAGATGCGATGCATGGTTTCGATTTCACTTGGGTTCCTTCTTTCCGCCAAACTTTAGGCTACAAGATCGGCGAGATCAAACGTGAGATGGATTCCTTGAAACGAATCCAGTTTGATCTCTGTTTATATAGTTTATGTGAAAGCTCCGTTGATAATAGGATATCCTCTTCAAATTTTTCTTTCAATACCCCTGCCGTATTTTGGTCATATAAAAATGCATTCACTTCAAAATTCAACCGGAAGCTGCGGACATCGATATTCGCTGTCCCGACGGAAGATATCTTATCATCCACCACGATCGTCTTGGCATGGAGGAAACCATTTTGATAAATATAAACTTTGGCCCCAGCCTTGATCAAATCACCTGCATTGGAATAAGTCGCCCAATAAACGAAAGGATGATCCGGTTTGTTCGGTATCATGACGCGGACATCCACACCTGACAGTACAGCAACCTTCAGCGCATCCGCCAGACTCTCATCGGGGATGAAATACGGTGTCTGGATATAGACGTATTTCTTGGCTGAGAGAATCATCTTGATATAGCCATGCTTGATTTGCTCCCACTCGGAATCTGGACCGCTTGAAACGATCTGCACCCCGATATTACCAGCTGGTTCCGACAAATAATAACGGTCCTCATACTCGATATCGTGACGCGAGGCTTGATTCCAGTCTAAAATGAAACGCGTCTGCATCGCCCTTACAGCTTCTCCGGTTATCCGAAGATGCGTATCACGCCAATATCCGAATTTCTTATCATAGCCTAAATACTCATCACCGATGTTAAAACCGCCAATATAACCAACTTTTCCGTCTATGATCGCCAGCTTCCGGTGGTTCCGGTGGTTGAGCTTGAGGTTGATCTTCGGAATGAATGACGGAAAGAACGCTTCAATTTCCACTCCGGCTTTTACGAGTTTGCGCACATAGCTCTTTTTGATACTGCGCGAACCCATATCATCATACAGAAAACGTACCTTTACACCTTCTTGTGCCTTCTTTATGAGTACGTCCGCCAAACGTTCCCCCAGCTTGTCACTGCGCACGATATAATATAATAGATGTATATGGTCCTTCGCCTGCGAAAGATCGTGCAGCAGTGCATGGAATTTCTTTTGACCATCCGTGAACAGTTCCACTTCGTTTCCCTGGGTCAGGATGGCATCATCATTGCGAAGATGCATGTAGGCAAGGTCTTTATATTCCTTGACTGCTTCTTGTTTATAGACAAAAGTATCTTCCTCGATGGCACGCAATTGAGCCTGCACTTGTTTCTTCACACCGAGCCGTGACTTCGTATCCCAGGTGAAGATCTTGCCTGAGAGTTTGCGCCCAAAAAGCAAATAAATAACGAAGCCTGCTACCGGAATGAATACAAGTACGAGCAGCCATGCCCATGTGACACTGGCATCGCGCCTTTCCAGGAAGACAATTGCCAGTGCGAGGAGGATATTTATAATAGTCAATAATCCTAATAAGTACGCAATTATATGCACATGAGCGTCTCCCTTCATATGTAGCATATTTCCAATTACCCATACTAATATATAGCATTCCAACAGCCATTGACAACTTCTCTACCCTTTAACGAAGCAAATGTATTGAAAAGCCCGATTCCCAACCTTACACTTAATCCATACAGAGATAGAAAGAGAGGCGCATGCCAACATGCAATCGCAATCATCGAAGTCCGGTGTCGTGTATGCTGCAATCGCGTACATGATGTGGGGCGTACTGCCGCTGTTTTGGAATTTATTAGAAGAAGTCGATGCCGGCCACTTGCTTGCCCACCGAATCGTCTGGTCGTTTGTCACGATGATCCTGGTCGTCCTTTTGCTAGGAAAAATCCGTCCTTTCATCAAACAGCTAAAGGAATTGTTTTTGAATAAACGCGCATTATGGGGGTTATTTGCAGCTTCCATCATGGTCAGTCTCAATTGGCTCGTATTCATCTGGGCAGTAAATTCCGGTCATGTCCTGCAATCAAGCCTGGGTTATTACATAAACCCACTCATCAGCATCCTGCTCGCCATGATCATCCTGAAGGAAAAAAGCACGCGTTTGCAGATTTTCAGCTTCATCCTTGCCGCGATCGGTGTCATTTATTTGACCATCAGCTATGGCGTGTTCCCTTGGGTGTCGTTCCTGCTGGCAATCACATTCGCTGTGTACGGTCTGCTAAAAAAGATAGTGACGATACCGCCGATGTTCGGACTGACAATCGAGACGATGTTCGTCACCCCATTGGCTATTTTGTATTTGCTTTTTGTACCTGCTGCAGACAGCAGCCCCATATCAACCGGTACAGCTATCATCCTATTTTTATCCGGAGCGGCCACAGCCGCGCCGCTTTTGCTATTCGCCTATGGTGCTCGCAGGCTTTCTTTGACGACGATCGGTCTGCTCCAATACATTGCACCGACACTCATGCTGATCTTTGGCGTCACCTTTTTCGGTGAAGCATTCACACATGCACACATGATTGCTTTCACATGCATTTGGGGTGCGTTGATCCTCTATACCATTTCGGGCATCCGCATGAAGCGCTTGACGACAAAGCAGCTGCAGCATGCCGAAGCTGTAAAATAAGCCACCTTCATTTACGAAAAGGTGGCAAGAATAGCAATAAGACGAATAGTCCGCATAAGATAGAAGCAAAGATATATAATGTTCCTTTGATAAGCTCTTCCTGAAACAGGAAGGAGAATATACTGGTGACGAGTAATAGCAGCGCCGTTACAGCGGCAGGGATGAATAAGACAAACGGATCCTTCGTGAAGTGCCGCAACACTCCGATACAGATCAATGCGATTCCGGAAAAAGCTAACAGCAGCAAGGAAAATTCCATACTTGCACCTCCTGCTGTTCAGCTTATTCAAGAACTGCCCAAACGGTTAAAAATTACCGGCAATTTCATGCCGGTAATTTTAAAACTGCCGCTCTTCTTCCACTTCATGCTGTGCATCGTAGATGACGAGTTTGCTAGGCGAATTTTCCCGAGCAAGTCCTTCCGCCTCCAAAACGGCATCATCTCGCGTGCTATGGTATTCTGTCGGTGCAATATCTTCCATTTTCACATACCAGCCTGACACGTTTTTATTCGGTACTACACTGTACTCCTTCATACTGCGTTCCTCCTTATCCTTTTAATAAGACGTGTTCCCAGCAAAGCATTTAGCGAAACATAGTGCATAGTGTACCAGCTCTTCCCACTATCCAACTTTCCCTGAATCTAGTAAGATATAATTTTACAACCAATTTACAATTGCATTTTCCGGTATACCGCCGTCTAAAAGACTTATAGGCGGGAATACGTTACTATATTTCTCCCGAGGGTGATGATGCTTGCAAAAAAGAAAAATCTACTATCTTGTTGCATCGTTCCTGCTCGTTATCGTAATCGGGGCAGTGATCGTTTTTGCAGGGTCCGATCAAAAGGCAACGGTCACAAATGCCCCCACGGAGATTGTACCGAGTGAAACAGAAACACCCGATGACTCAGAAGAGAATCCAGCTCTATCGGAAGAAGAAACCGACACTTCCTCTGAAATCAAGGATGCCTTCCGGAGATTGCTCAAGGATACACTCGGACTTTTCATCAAAGAAGATCTTCATATTACAGCAGTTGGTGATTCCCTGACCCAGGGTGTGGGTGATGCGACAGAGAATGGCGGTTATGTCGGCATTCTGAAGCAAACGTTCGAAGAAACAGATGATCATGTCAAAATCGATAATTTCGGTAAACGCGGCAATCGGACGGATCAGCTGTTGAAAAGGCTGGACGATCCTGTCATTTCAGCCTCGATCAAGAATGCCGATGTTGTCCTGATTACAATCGGCGCCAATGATATCATGAAAGTGACGAAAGATCACTTCACTGATTTGGATTACGATGACTACAGTGCGGCCATGCCGTCGTACGAGGAACGAATGAAAGATATATTCGAAAAGATTGATACGCTGAACCCGGATGCTGAAGTTTATTTGATCGGCTTTTATAATCCCTTCGAAGAATCTTTCCCTGAAATAGAGGATCAGCTTGGCACGATCGTCGATGAGTACAATGATATCGGCAAGCAGGTCGCAAAAGAAAAAGACCAGCATTATATTGAAACAGCCGATTTATTCCACAACCAAACGGCCACTTTACTGGCAGATGACTACTTCCATCCAAATGAAGTCGGGTATGGAAAAGTTGCCGAACGGGTATTGGAAAGTATCAAGCCGGTTATACAGGAAGAAGATGAATAGGCAGGTGAACAATCATGGAAAACAGGAAGAATGAAACACAGCCGCCAAAACAGCGTGACTGGAAGAAATACTTTAAAATACTGGCTATTGCGAACGGCATCGTCCTGCTGCTCTTGCTTTTGCTTATTTTCCTTCCGGCCTTCAGTCCGGCCCCAGAACCGCCAGAGGAAGCTCAATTCGATAGCTCGGATTCGTCTGAGTTCACCATCAGCTCTACCAAAGCGAATGTCAATGAACTGATCAATGCCTATATCGATAAGGAGCTGAACGATGACTCCGATAATTATTCGGTTGTACTCGGTGACGATGCCGTTGAATTGAGTGGCGGAATCACGGCATTCGGCGTAAGGATTCCACTGCAAATCACACTGGAACCGCAAGTACAGGAAAATGGCGATCTACTGCTCGTACAGCGCGATATCTCACTTGGCAGTCTTTCCCTGCCGAATGATAAAGTTCTTAAATATATAGATAGATATTACAAGTTGCCGGAATGGGTCACGATCAATCCAGACGATGAATCTATCTATGTCGCTGTCACACAAATGGAGTTACAAAACAACTTCCATGTGGAAGTAGAACAATTCGATTTGCCGAATGATAATCTGAGCTTCAAACTATATATCCCGAATGATACATTCGGTTTATAAAAAGCAGGCTATCCCTTTAGATGGGAAGCCTGCTTTTTCAATTGAGCAGCCCATTTTCATGGACATAGATCGCTGCTTGCGTGCGATCCTGTACTTCAAGCTTGCTCAATATATTGCTGACATGCACTTTCACAGTCTTCAAAGCGATGAAAAGCTCCGAAGCAATTTCTTGATTGGATCTTCCCTTGGCAATCAAAAGCAATACCTCCTGCTCCCTTGCTGTCAGTGTATCATGCAAGACAGGCGCTTGCGGCTTTCGCATGCGGGCCATCACTTTATTCGTCACTTCCGGCTCGAAAACAGCTGTTCCGTTATATGTAGACCTTATCGCCTTCGCTATTTCCGTTGCTTTGGATGTTTTCAGCAGATAGCTGGCAGCACCCGCTTCCAGGGCCGGGTATACTTTATCATCATCAAGAAAACTTGTGACGACAATCACCTTTGCCTCGGGCCAGGCTTTGACGATTTGCCTGGTCGCCTCTATGCCATCCATCCGGTCCATCACAAGATCCATCAAGATGATATCTGGTTTCAATTCGAGCGCAAGCGTTACTGCTTCCTCTCCATTATCCGCTTCCCCGATTACCTCGATATCGGCTTGTGTCGATAAATATGCCGAAACACCGATCCGTACCATTTCATGATCGTCCACAAACAGTACCTTGATCATGTTTTTTCTTCCTCCCTATCAAGCATCGGAACGCGTACCTCCAAGCGTGTACCTTGCTTCGGCACACTTACCACCCGCAGATGGGCGCCGATTTCCGCTGCCCTTTCCTTCATATTTTGCAAACCATAAGCTCCCGGCTGTTCGGTGCCTATTTCGAAGCCGATACCATCATCTGCAACGAGCAAGATGATGAAGCTGTCACGCTGGAGAAGCTTGATGGACAGACTTTCCGCTTTTGCATGACGCAGCGTATTCGAAACCGACTCCTGCACGATGCGGAATAGCTGATCCTCGATACCTTTCTCCACTGGAAATGTATCCAGCTCCCACTCAATTGAAAGTGGCACCTTTGCCCGCAAATCTTCAAGAAGTAAATCCATTCCTTCCTGCAGCGTTTTCCCCTTCAGTGCTGCAGGTCTAAGATGCAACAGCAGCGCCCGCATTTCGAGCTGCGATTGCTGGACCATAACCTCAAGCTGCTTCAGCGCAGTAAACATTGGCGTATTCTCTTCTTCTGATTCCGTCAAGGCGGAGATCAGCATGGAGGCCGCAAACAGCTCTTGGCTGACGGAGTCATGCAGCTCCCTTGCCAAACGATTTCTTTCTTCCGAGACGATGCGCTGAACTTCTTCCTCTCGGTCGATCACTCGTTCATTTGTCAATTTCTGTGCCAGCTTTGCCTGTTCATTCATATAAGCTTGCAGACGTTCCAGCTCAGTCCATGTATGCTGCAGCTCGGATAAACTGAAACTGCGCTTCTTCAAAGGCTGCTGTCCCTCCCGGATGCTCTCCAACTCCCGCGCGGCCTGATGCCAGCGCCTGCGCCAGTACAGACCGGAAAACAACCCAAGAATTGCACCAGAGAACAAGACGAAGAGTGGTGCTGCAATCAGAAACGGCATGTTGCTTTCATGCATGGTCCAGATGGATTTCCAATCATCAATTGGAAAATCCAACAGATACAAAGCAGCCAATCCCGCAAGCAAAAGCAGGCTGTACAGCATACCGAATCCCACATGGCGTTTTACGATATTACTCATACGCGCACCACCTCCAGCTTGCCGGCCACAATACTTGTGACAATTTTGATACGCTGGGTGGATTGCTGATAACCTTTTGTCCGCATATGAATCACTTTATTCCAGCTGTTCTGTTCCCGATGCTCAAAAATGGCGATCGACCCGTAAACAACGGAATGATGCACATCCACTTCAATATCATATGGAACGATGATGCGCACATTCCCCAGTACTTTACGTACCATCAGGACAGCTTCTTCTTTCGGCAGTACGGTATAATTCAGGTCGATGACCGTATCCCCAATAAAGGATTGAATATTAGTATCTTGCCATTCGTACACTGTGCTGCCTGCGGACTGGGCACCAAACCAGCTGTTCTTGAACAATGATTTTTGTTCGAATACCTGCTCCCCTGAGGTGGTCTGGTCAAAGGAAGGCTGATAGGCTTGCGGTTTATCCGTTGTATCGTGGATTTTGGAAAAGTAATAGATGATTCCAGCTGTCAAAACTAGATAAAAAGCCAATGATTGCAATAAACTCATGCCAACTATGAATATGCCAAGGCAAAATAAAATCGTCCCTTTACGGCCGGATAACTGCCTTTTTCCAATGTAGATGAACAGTATACCCATCCCGATACCAATCAGCACGCCCGTCCCCGATAGCACTAATTCAGCCAGGAAAACCACTGCTGCAGCGATGAGCAGCCAGCGTATCGTATCGTTCGGCTTCACTCCGAGGCACCCCTTTCATGCGGCAAGTATAAACAAGGAAGCACACAGCCGTCTGTGTCCTTCCTAGATTACCACGTCATGCTTATTTTAACTAGATTTCCTTTCCAAATCTGCCAGTTTGGCATCAAGCGTCATCTTGCGATAATCTGCATCCACCTTACGCTCCAGCCGATCAATATATCCTTCCAGGTCATTGAATTTATTGGAAGCGAATTCGAATTCCGGCTTGTTCTTGAGAATCTCATTCATCCCGCGGTGCGCTTTTGCGACATTTTCCCGCTCGGAGAATTCCATTTTCTTTACATAGAGATCCTTCAGCTTGTGCTTCATCTGTACGTATTTTTTCTCCAGCTCCTGCAAATCAGAATCCGCTTTTTCCTTCATCGCCTTGATCCTATCTGCACGCTCTTGGTATTGCTCGCGTTCATCTTGAGCCTGTTCAGCAAGTTCAGTTTCACCTTGCTCTTGTGCAAGCTTCGCCTGGCGCTCCCGCTTATCCGCCATCGCCTGTGCTGCATGGTATTCCTTCGTGAAATCATGCTTCAGCTGATACTGCTTCTCGATCAACTCGCGAATTTTCTTCGCTTGCTGCTCACATTGACGGATATACTGGCTAAGCTGCACCGTTGGATTCTTTTCTTCCTTCTTATCCAAAATTTCGTGAAAATCTGCTGCAACCGCCTGTTTGATTCGAGTAAAAATGTTTTCCATGTGTATCTCTCCTTTTTTGTTTAGAATATATTCCCTACAAGAGCCAACACTGGGATTAACAGTGCCAAAATCGGAATAAACGCCCAAATCCATGTGTTAACCTGACTTGGTTTCGCCTGCTCTTTCAATTCCTCCACTTCCAGCTCCAGCACACGGATGCGCTGCTCCAAGTAATCGTCCACTATGCTCCTCCTTTAATTTAAAGAGTATAATCGAACTTCTCTGATTCTTTTTCCTTCTTCCAGGCTTTGTACAGGTAGTACAGAACCGCAAGGGCAATCAAACCGATTAACGCTGGCAGATTGGAAAGAGAGATGCAAACGCCAATCCCAATCACTGCACCCCAGCCAATCTTGGCACCAACACTATCTGTCATGATGAATCTCCTCAAACCGTAATAACCAATCGCCACACTGACTGCCAGTACAAGTAATGACCCAAGATTCGCCAACAACACCGCCCCAGCAATAACAGCGCCAATGACCAATAACACCTTCTTCAACACGCCTCACTCCTTTTATACCCCTAGTCTACCTTCATTCCCCCTCT
The DNA here is from genome assembly GCF_900101385.1 of Terribacillus halophilus. Lineage (GTDB taxonomy): Bacteria > Bacillota > Bacilli > Bacillales > Amphibacillaceae > Terribacillus > Terribacillus halophilus. The sequence continues at coordinate 141,050 of NZ_FMZB01000001.1, read as the reverse complement.
CCCATAACGACCCCCAGCCATAACTTGCATAAGACTTTGGTCTTACGAAAAGCGGAAGAAACCGCTTAGAAACGGAGGGATAGGTGAGAAAGCCCGGAGTGGGTGTCCTTTCCACGCAGGGATTTATCACCTATACCGCAGTTTCTGGTTTCTGGAGCTAGACAACGCCGAAAAGCGGAAAAGACCGGTTAGAAACGGAGGGATAAGGGAAGGAGCCCGGAGTGGGTGTCATTCCCACGCAGGGATTCATCCCTTATACCGCAGTTTTTGGTCTTTGCAGCTAGACAACCACGAAAAGCGGAAAAAGCCGGTTAGGAACGGAGAAGGAAGCGAGAAAGCCCGGAGTGGGCGCCTTAACCCACGCAGGGATTCATCACTTATACCTCCGTTTCTGGTCTTTGCAGCTAGACATCACCGAAATGCGGAAAAAGCCGGTTAGAAACGGAGAAGGAAGCGAGAAAGCCCGGAGTGGGCGCCTTAACCCACGCAGGGATTCATCACTTATACCTCCGTTTCTGGTCTTTGCAGCTAGACATCACCGAAATGCGGAAAAAGCCGGTTAGAAACGGAGAAGGAAGCGAGAAAGCCCGGAGTGGGCGCCTTAACCCACGCAGGGATTTATTGCTTCCGGCGCAGTTTCTGGCTTTTGGAGCTAGACATCACCGAAAAGCGGAAAAAGCCGGTTAGGAACGGAGAAGGAAGCGAGAAAGCCCGGAGTGGGCGTCCTTCCCTTCCGCAGGGCTTCATTTGCCACGCATTGCTCCTATAAAGAAGAGCAAACAAAAAACGCTCGTAAATTACCAAGAACAATTTACGAGCGTCCATAATTCACTTCAGATATGAAATTTCCGTTTCAACTTCTCAACCCATTTTTTCGGCATCCGATACGAAATCAGCAGCAAAATAGAACCTAATAAAGTAGACGGCAGAAGTTCATCCACAGAATGAAAAACTATATTCTCCGTATCTGAATACCTGCCTACGATAAATTCAATTCCGATGAGGAGAATAAGAATCGAAAAAATAATATAACCGCTTTGGCGAAACCAGCTTCTATTCCTTTTAAAGATAGTTATATTTATTATCAGTAATGACAAGGTAATCGCCAGGAGTGGGAATGCTATCTCGACTGACCATCCAGCATATCCATTGATTACGTCAAATCCTACCAATCCAGCACATACCGTTATGAGTATGACGATAATTTTGTCTCTTGTTCCTTTTACATAGCCAAAGGCAACGTACAGGAAACTCCAGCTTATAATGATAGATAAGTTACTATATAAAGACCAGGTCAACGTTTTATTCAATATGAAATCGATAAGGGTAGGAATGAGGAATCCCAGGATCATCAAAACACAAAGAACACGATACACGACGCGTATGAAAAAACTCACTAGGTTCTCATATAAACTATAGTATGTCGGAAATCCGTTTGCATCCAACAACTCTTCATCGCTCACTATTTTCGGTATATATGTAAAGCATAGCGGACAAGGAACTTGGTCTTTTTCGACACTGACCCCGCATTTAGGACAGTAAGCCATCAATATGCACTCCTGTTTGTTTCGATTTTTATTCGTACGCCTTCTTTAACTAGTTTTCTAAAGAACATTCTTTCTACCAGCCGATCGTTCGACAAATTACCAAATGTGATATACATATCATCCTTGTAGCTTATTACCCCTGCTTTTATCTTGTTACCGATACTTGGCGGAGGATAAAATTCAAATCGCTCCACATGTTTTTCCAATTCTTTATCAAGTGATATTATCCCCAAATTGGAAATCGAGCTTGTATATAAATTTTCACCAAACTTGGCGTGTACCATCGGGGAGATCCAGTCCTTTACAAACAATGGAAGCGCTCGAAGCAGGAAATTCCGTTCGCCCCTCACACCACGGGCAATTAATGTTTTTAACTGTTTATCGTTTAGATATCGTTTAAGCTCTATACTGATCGTTTCAATGATATCTTCGAAACTATATGTACCGAGACGAGGGTCGATCGTTACCGGAACACTTACGAAGAAATTTTTCAATGTATTCGTTTCAAAGAAATTACGCAAATTAACAGGGACATTTATTGTAATAGGTCTTCTTGTTTTCGAATTTTGTGCTTGGATATCAATCAATATTTCAGCATATAACGCCAGCAAATAAGTTGTGATACTTGTTTGATGCTGCTTTGCTATGTTCTTCAATACCCGAATCTCCAGCTTACCAGTCGTAACGTGATACACACCTCTTTTGTCCAATCGTAAAGGGAGCTTATAGGCTTTATCCAAGGTGTCCTGCCAGTTCGGAACCATCTTCTCGTAATGCTGAAAAAAAGCATTATCGAAATTAAATCCATTAAGCTTTTTTCTTACACATGGAACGTTGACTCCTTCTTTTTTCAAATAGTTTCTAACTAACAGCTTTAAAAATTCCATCCCTCCAGTACCATCGGTCAACATATGGGAGAGTTCCAAAGAAATCTTTTTATTATAGTAAAGCACTCTGTAAGGAAATGTGTTGCGACCTCTGAAGAACAGATTGGAACAAGGATAATAGTGCTCTTCAGATACAGTTGGGATAGTAGCTGTTTTTTCGAAGTAATACCAAAATACGCCTTTCTTTACGATAACTTTAAAAGAAGACATCTCTTCTAATGTTTCCTCTAAAGCTTCTTGGAGTAGTGAAGCATTGATAGATTTATACATACTTGCAGAAAGACGAAAGACAGTGGATACCCTGGAAGAAACAGTAGAAGCGTAAAGCTTACCAGCACTATCTAATTTATACCAATCTGTTTCCATGCCAATATCCCCTTTTTACCCGGTTTCTCCGTTTACCAATAAAACGTTCTCAAACATAACTATAAAATTGTACTATATTACTTCCTTTTGTGTTATCCATTTAAGGAGATTTATGTAAAGCTTGTATTCGGTCAAAAGGACCTGGAATGACTAGGACTAACGATAAAAGAAATGTTTTCCGATAGCAAACAGTGCAAGTATTAAACCTAACAGTAAAATGCCGATGCAAATAGAGGTAACAACAATCTCCAAGATGGTAATCTCTGTAACTTGAAGGATATGATACACTGCCAGACCTCCAAAGGGAAAAATCAAGCCAATACCTGTGACGATGCCGGGCGCATATCTTTTCTCTGCAATCGTTGCAACGACATGGGGCACGACTACATTCAAGAGCATAGCGCCAATCAAACCAGCCTGAAGGTATTGAAAATATATATTAGATGGCCAAAGCAGATACAAGGCACCAATGGAGTATGCAAGTAAAGTAATCACTATTACCGCAAAGCGAAATACATTTGGTTCTACAGTCTTTTGAAACCTGCTTGTCTTGGACCAAGCAGGCAAAAAGAAAGCCTCCTCTACGTTATGTAAAGTAACTGCGATAAGGAAAAGCAGGATTTCCATAGATAATCTCTCCCCTCCCCTTCATTATCGCATATTATTACGAATCAATTGTTTTGCTTCCGAACATCAGCCAGTATTATTTGACTTTTCGGCATGCTGGGCATGGAGGAATAGCTATAGCTATAATCCTGTTTCGGTACAGTATATTGCAGGCGGTTTACAAGAAAATCGATGCTAACTTCCATCACTTGTATCGTGACCCATTCTCCTGCGCAGCGATGTCCCATGTCGAAGACCCCGCCACCCTGCGGGATGAAGTCAAACGGACTTTCCTTCCAATCAAGGAATCGATCTGGGCGGAATAAATCCGGCTGTTCCCATAGATTCGGATCATGATTGTTACCATACAAATCAAGCAAGGTCATCGTACCTTCTTTGAACTGATATCCCTTCCATTCGAAGTCCTGTTTCACTTTTGCGACAGTCGCCGGGAAGAATGGGTAAAAGCGGCGGACTTCCTGGACGAATCGGCGGATGCTGCCATCTCCTTTTTTCAACCGTTCGCTTTCTTGCGGAAATTGATGCAATGCAAGTGCAGCGAACGCTATATAAATACTGATGGCGACAATCGGCCGCAGAATATTCAGCACTTCTACAGCAACTATTCTCTGCGGCAGCAGTTTCCCATCACTGTCCCGATGCTCGGAAAAGACACGGAGTGCGCCCTCCTTGGTCGCATGCAGATCCCCGTTCCTTACCTGCTCGACAAGTTCAGCGATCCAGTCTTCTGCATCAGAACGAGAGGTGCGTCCTTTCCAGTGGGCAAGTCCTAAGCTAGCTGGCGATTCGAAAAGGCAGCGCATTTGGTCTGTCCTTTTTTCTTCATCATCCAGCGGTACCCCTGCCCAGTCACATGCTGCCTTCATCAAGATTTTCTGTGATTCTTTATATAGCGTTATTTGATCGTTTTTTTCCCACTGCTCGCTGGCTTTCTCCCATTCCGTTTCCAGCAATTGATCGAGTTGTTGCAGTTGTGTCTTTGTCATGATGGACATGAACATCGCCTTGCGTTTACGGTGCTGTTCCCCATCCAGCGTCTGCACGCCACCTTCACCGAACAGCGTTTTGACAAGCCGATTTGGAGCTGCTCCAGCACGTATGAACTTATCCGTATCATAAAATAATTCTGCTCCTTCTTTACCGCCAAGACAAATCGCCTTTTTCCCTAGCAAGGTTGTCTCGAACACATTGGACTGAAAGCTCTTCCTCCGGTGCAGGATGAACTCATAACCTTCCTTTAAAAATGCAAGACTATGATCTAATCCTTCTTCCTTCGGCATGGACATACAACGTCACCCTTCCCTGTTTTACATTCCTATTTCCCTGCGATTCTCGTTTGAAAACGACAAAGCACCTTGCTTATTTTTCCTAAGCAAGGTGCTTCTTATGTATTAGAATGCTACATAAAAAGGGTGTTGATTTTCATCGAGGCAGCTCTCGATCCGATCCAAGTAATTTCCCCAAGTAACCATGCTCCTGACTTGCTCAAGTGGAAAATATCCAACTTCCAAGCTCTCTTCTGATGGCGTACAAACACCACCCGTCGGTTTGCCAAGGAATAACGTATTGCAAATACTTTCCCCTGCATTTTGATAGATTCCGCAAAACTTCGTCACTTCGATTTCTATCCCGCTTTCTTCCTTCACTTCCCGTATTGCTGCTTGAGTGAGTGATTCGCCTTCTTCCACTTGTCCGCCAGGCATCTCCCAGCCTCTTCTCGGTCCTTTAATCAATAGGATTTCATCTTGTTCATTGCGAACGATTGCTGCTGCAGAAACTATATGTTTCGGTGGCATGTCTATCTCCTCCTGCATACTCATTCCATAAAGAGAAAGTCTGCTCCTGCCTCCATAAAGATTTTCTATGTGCATTCTCTTTCTTTTTCGAAAATGTTAGAATTTTTGAAAAAGGAGGCTTCCCCATGCTTGATATCATCCTGCTCGGATTTGCTTTGGCTGCAACGCCGGGTCCTGATTTCCTGCTTATGACACGGAACACATTGTCACAAGGCAAAAGATTCGGCTTCATCACATTGCTTGGCAACCGCTGCAGTCTGCTAATCCATATCAGCTTTGCCTTGCTAGGTCTATCGATGATCCTGCAACAGTCCGTCATTCTGTTCACTGCAATCCGACTGCTCGGTGCATGTTACCTGATTTATCTCGGAATAAAGAAGATTATTCATCTTGTCCGTCGCGGTCAGAAACGAAAGCAGGATGAAGCAATATTGACAATTTCGCAAACACAGGCTTTTCGTATGGGATTTTTAAGCAACTTCCTGAATCCGAAAGTCAGCTTGTTCTTCCTCAGTATTTTCCCGCAATTCGCCAGTACAGATCAGTTGCACAATCCGTTGTTGCTGATCGTTTGCTTCTTGATTGGCAATAGCGCATGGTATATAGGAACATTGCTTCTTGTCGGTATGAAACGTATTCGAAAGATTGTCGTCAGATTTCAGGCTTACTTGGATGTAATATTTGGTGTTGTCTTCCTCGTTTACGGAGGAAAAATCGTCTGGGATGATGTGGTAAGCAAACTCAGCTTGCAAGAGGGAACGTCATCCCGCATGCATTAAAAAAACCTGCCGACACGCAATCGGCAGGTTTTCCTATTTACTGTTTCTTAAATTTCGCTAACGCATCTGCTAAAGCAGTATTGGCAAAGCCATCATCCTGCTGGTTTTTCTTCAAATACTTTTGTACATCGCGTTTGCTTGCTTTATTAGATTTTTCCTTTTTACGACGCTCGTTGAATGTACTTAGTTTTTCACGATGTCCACATTTACAGAAGAACATCTGGCCTTCTCCCTCTCCGCGAAGCTCCAAACGTTTATGGCAGTTCGGACAGCGGGCATTCGTCGTTTTGGCGATATTCTTCTTATGTCCGCATTCCCGATCCTGACAGACGAGCATGCGACCGCGTTTACCATTGACCTCCAGCATCAGCTTGCCGCAATCAGGACATTGTGTTCCAGTAATATTATCATGCTTGTATTTGTGTTCACTGTTCTTGATTTGCGTGACGACTTCTTTGGCATATTGCTTCATTTCGGAGATGTATTGCTTCTGGTTCAGCTTTCCTTCGGCAATGGCACCTAGCTTCATCTCCCATTCAGCTGTCAGGGCAGGGGATTTCAAGTCTTCCGGTACGAGCTCCAGCAGCTGTCGTCCTTTGGAAGTGATTTTCAAATATTTGCCCTGTTTCTCGATATAGAACGTATTGAACAATTTATCGATGATATCGGCCCGTGTCGCAACGGTGCCAAGTCCGCCAGTTTGGCCGATCGTTTTGATAAGATCTTTTTTCTCTCCAGCCATGAAGCGGACTGGGTTTTCCATCGCATGCAGCAAAGTACCTTCCGTGAATCTTTCCGGAGGTTTTGTTTCGCCTGTTGTCATCCGATACGTAAGCGTCCACTCTTCACCTTTTTCGACATTCGGCAGCGTTTGGTCATCATCAGCTTCCTCATCATCGAAACGGTTTGCATAGACTTCCTTCCAGCCCTGTTTCTTCACGATTTTTCCTTTGGCGGTGAATAGTTCCCCCGCAGCATCGACAGTCAACGTCGTCTGTTCATATTCAAATGGCGGGAACAAGACCGCAAAGAAACGCTTGATGACCAAGTCATAGATTTTCCGTTCTTTATCGGAAAGATCGGCGCCGTATGCATTTTGATCTGTCGGAATGATCGCGTGGTGATCCGATACCTTTTTATCATCCACAAAAGCTTTTGTCGCTTTGATCGGTGCATTTGTGATTTTCGTCGCCAAACGGCCGTAGCTGCCTACACCTGCAGCTTTTACACGATCCTTGAGCGTCGGCACGATATCTGAGGACAGATAGCGGGAATCAGTCCGCGGATATGTCAAAAGTTTATGACGTTCATACAGCTGCTGCATGATATTCAGTGTTTCTTTACCACCAAAGCCAAACAGACGGTTGGCATCGCGCTGCAATTCAGTCAAGTCATACAATTGCGGAGCATAGCTTTTCTTCAGCTTCTTCTCCACTTCCTTCACTGTACCCTTCACCTGATGCAGCTTCTGCAGTACCTGCTTGGCTTTGTCTTTGGAGAATGTGCGTGTACTGTTATGCTTCTGATCTTTCCAGATGAGGCGCAAGCCTTTTTGCGTCTTGGCTTCGATGCCGTAGAATGTCTCCGGCTTGAAGTTCTTGATCTCTTCTTCCCGCTGATGGATCATCGCGAGTGTCGGTGTCTGCACACGTCCGCTGGATAGCTGTGCATTGAACTTCGTTGTCAAAGCTCGTGTCGCATTCAGTCCGACATACCAGTCAGCCTCCGAACGGGCTACCGCTGCTTTATACAGATTTTCAAATTGTTTGCCGCTTTTCAGGTTTTTGAAACCATCCTTGATCGCATTGTCCGTTACAGAGGAGATCCACAAACGCTTCACCGGCTTGTTCACACGTGCTTTCTCCAAAATCCAGCGCGCTACAAGTTCCCCTTCACGTCCGGCATCCGTCGCGATGACAATCTCACTGACATCGCTTCTATTCAGCTGTGTTTTCACCGTGCTGAATTGTCTACCTGTCTGCTTGATCACAACAAGCTTCAGCTTGTCGGGCAGCATCGGCAGATCTTCTATATTCCAAGTTTTGTATTTATCGTCATATGTTTCAGGATCCGCAAGCGTCACTAGATGACCAAGCGCCCATGTCACAATATAGTCTTTACCTTCCATATAGCTGTTCGTTTTCTTCGTACATCCAAGAACACGCGCTATATCGCGGCCGACAGATGGCTTCTCTGCCAGTACAACCGTTTTACCCATGAAAACATCCTTTCTCGAATCACTTCCTATAGTTTAGCATATGGCAGCGTTTTTCGGGAGCGGCGGGCACGGGACTGCAACTCGAAAAGGTTTCACCATTGGTGCATCTAGCACGTATCATACAAAATTTAGAACATTGACTTACACCTATAAATCCCGTAAGCTTAAGGCATGCGTGACATTTTTGATCATGGAGGAAAAGGTATACATGATAACGGTAAATAATGTAGGTCTGCAATATGGCGACAAAAAGCTATTTGAAGAAGTTAATATAAAGTTCACCCCTGGTAACTGCTACGGTGTCATCGGTGCGAACGGTGCCGGAAAATCCACTTTCCTGAAGGTACTTTCTGGTGATGTTGAGCCGCAAGTTGGTAACGTGTCGATGGGTGACGGAGAGCGTCTTGCTTTCTTGAAACAGAACCATTTCGGTTATGAAGAGCACGAAGTTCTGCAAACCGTCATGATGGGACATGAACGTCTATTCAAAATCATCGAAGAAAAAGATGCCCTTTATGCAAAGGCTGACTTCTCCGAGGAAGATGGAATGCGTGCTGCTGAACTTGAAGGTGAATTCGCTGAGCTGAACGGTTGGGAAGCTGAATCCGATGCCGCTGTCCTTCTGAAAGGACTTGGTATCCCAGAGGATTTGCATGATAAAAAAATGGCGGAATTGACTGGGGCGGAGAAAGTGAAAGTGCTCCTTGCACAAGCTTTGTTCGGTAACCCGGATGTTTTGCTGCTGGATGAGCCGACCAACGGACTTGATTTGCAGGCGATCCAATGGCTAGAAGAGTTCTTGATCAATTTCGAGAACACCGTCATCGTCGTATCCCACGATCGTCACTTCCTAAACAAGATTTGTACCCATATCGCGGATGTCGACTTCGGTAAGATCCAGCTTTATGTAGGTAACTATGATTTCTGGTATGAATCCAGCCAGCTTGCTACGCAAATGGCACAGGATGAAAACAAGAAAAAAGAAGAGAAAATCAAAGAATTGCAAGCCTTCATCGCGCGATTCAGTGCCAATGCTTCCAAGTCGAAGCAAGCGACATCCCGTAAGAAGATGCTTGATAACATTACTTTGGAAGACATCAAACCTTCTTCTCGCCGCTATCCATATGTAGGGTTCCAGCAAGAGCGTGAAATCGGTAATGATGTATTGACAGTAAAAGGCATTACGAAAACAATCGATGGTGTCAAAGTACTGGATAATGTGAGCTTCACAATCGGCCGTGAAGATAAGGTTGCTCTAGTCGGACGCGACGAAATCGCAAAAACGGCACTCCTGAAAATCATCATGGGTGAAATGGAGCCTGACGCTGGCGAGTACAAATGGGGCATCACGACTTCCCAATCGTACTTCCCGAAAGACAACTCCGAATACTTTGATGGTGTGAACCTGACGTTGGTTGAATGGCTTCGTCAATATTCACCGGAGGATCAGACAGAAACGTTCCTTCGCGGCTTCCTTGGCCGTATGCTGTTCAGCGGAGAAGATGCACTGAAAGAAGCGAGTGTACTTTCCGGAGGGGAAAAAGTACGCTGTATGCTATCGAAGATGATGCTGAGCAAATCCAATGTCCTAGTAATGGATGAACCGACGAACCACTTGGATCTGGAATCCATCCAATCCTTGAACGAAGGGTTGATCAAATTCAAAGGCGTGCTTCTATTCACTTCCCATGACCAGCAGTTTGTGAACAGTATCGCGAACCGTCTGATCGAGATCACGCCTAACGGTATCGTGGATAAAGAAATGACTTACGATGAATATGTTTCGGATAAGAAGCTGCAGAAAGAAATTGCAGCGATGTACAGCTAATCATCATAAATGCCAAAAGGCAGAAGGAAACTTGCTATTTAGCCGGTTGCCTTCTGCCTTTTTTAACGTGCTTTCTTTTTTACCAGACATCCTTATACAGTTTTATTGGGTGGATGCTATACTGGTAATAGCAACCAGATACTCCAACTGCATGAGGATGCACACCTATGTTGCTGCTTATGATAAGGAGGAATGGAAATGAACTTAGGTATCAGGGGACATGATTTTTCAACTGTCACGGCGGAAACGCTTGCTGAACAGATAAAGCAGAAAGGGCTGACAGCAGTGCAGCTTGCATTGGGTAAATCCTTTCCGCATTTGCAAACGGATGCTGGCAGTCTGACACCAGGACTGGGTGCAACTTTACGCCAGACATTCGAACAGCATGGAATCACCATTGCCGTACTCGGTTGTTATATCAACATGATTCATCCCGATCCGAAAAAAAGACGCACCAGCTTGGATACATTCAAGGAACACCTAAAATGGGCAAGCGACTTTGGCTGCCGAATTGTAGCCACCGAAACAGGCAATGTACGAGAAGAAATTGTTTATACGGAGGATAACTTCCACGAAGAGCCCTTTCAGCAAGTCGTCGAAAGTGTCAGGGAATTAGCTATTGAAGCAGAGAAATTCGGTGTGTGTGTCGGGATAGAAGCTGGGGTTAATCATCCTATTCATTCTGCCGACAAATTAAAGCGCTTACTGGAAACCATCAGATCTTCCAATGTCACGGTAATATTCGATCCAGTCAACCTGCTGACAACTGCTACATACACAGACCAAGATAAGATCATTACGCAGGCATTCGAATTGCTCGCTGACGATATTTCCATTATACATGCCAAAGATTTCACCATTCAGGACGGTAAACTGGTGACAGTACCAGTCGGCACGGGAATGTTGAATTATGAATTGCTCTTTTCCCTTATACACAAGAAAAAACCGTATATCCAAATCATTTTGGAGAGTACGAAAGAACCTCATATAGAAAAAAGCATCGCTTACCTGCGCTCGCTATACAGCCAGCTTCCCCAGCATGATCTATGAAAAAAACTGCTGCAGACCGCAGCAGTTTTTTCATCTCTATCATTTTTTCGCCTGCAGCATTTCCATTTCTGCGCTTGCCAAGATGAATGGACCAACACCTTTATGATCATTGGCGACAATCGGTTCACTAATATAATATGCAAAGGAGCCATCCCGTTTATCTTTTCCACCAAGTCCTGCCACTTGGCAAATTTTGTTGACGTTCACGAAGCCTTCCTTCGTCTCCAAGATGAATTCATCCAATATACCGCGATAGATCCTTTCCGCTTGATCGAACCACTTCTCCGGCAAATAGCCTTTTCGGATACCTTTTGCAATCGCGTATAAGATCATCACTGTTCCGGATGATTCCAAATAATTCCCCTTGCGCCCATGCTGATTAAGGATTTGGTACCAGGTACCGCTTTCCTTGTCCTGTACCAGCATTAACGCTGCCAAAGTTTCCTCGAGCATCCGAAGCAGTTTCTTCCGTCCGTCATGATGAATTGGAAGATAATCCAATACATCCACAATTGCCATTACATACCACCCTACCGATCTGCTCCAAAAATGCTTGGATAACCCTGTATCCTTGTCACACCAGGGCTGCTCCTTTTTCTCATCCCAGGCATGGTGCAAGAGACCTGTTTGGTCATCTCTTGTATGACGATAGGATATGTCGAACTGCTTCAGCACATCATCAAATTCATGCTCTTCCCCGAACTCCTGAATATAACGGGCATAAAATACCGATCCCATATAGAGTCCATCCAGCCAAATCTGATACGGATAAATCATCTTATGCCAAAAAGCGCCTTCGCTTGTACGAGGATGCGTCCGCAGTTGATCACGCAGCAAGGCTGCTGCCTTCTTATAACGTTTTTCCCCAGTATGTTCGTATAAAGCCAATAAAACTTTTCCATTATTGATATGATCGATGTTGTACTCTGTCGGTGCATACTTTGGTATATTACCATCTGCATCAACAAAAAGATCCATGCTCTTCACCATGTAATCTAAATACTTCCTATCATTGGTCCGATGATAAACAAGTTCCATTCCTTGGAGGACAACCCCATCTTCATATTCCCATTTCGTATTGATCTCCGGCTTTCTTCTCATGACGGATAATGCTGTCTTTTCGGCCCAATCATTATGCAGCTTCTTTGTTTTTTGGTTTATCATGATAACACCCTTTCCATTATATTTATTCAAGAAGTGAATTTACCTTGTTTGTTGTCATCTATTTGCTTGGATTTGTACCCAACATTATTGTTGCCGAAGCACTTGTCATAAGGGAATCCTGTTAGCGCTTCCATTATGTTGCGGACCTCTTCCTTCACCTCTTTCATCGAGCCTCCATTGTTTACGCGTTCGATTTCGCCAATAAGAATACTATGTGATTGACGGTCAAGCTTCATCTTATACGCGGAGATGACTCCCCCGATCGCCAGACAAATGACACCGACAGCAAAGACACCTACTACAGCATACACGGCGGATTGCGGCTGAGTCGTCTCTCCTGAAACGAATCCGAAAGAGCCAAGTACCCAACCAAGAATATAGACGATCACTGCCCTTGTCAGTTTGCCGGCAAAGGTCATGACGCCAGCATACAATCCCTCTCTTCTGCGGCCTGTAACTGCTTCATCGACATCCGCCAGGAAGGTATACACATTCCAAGGGATATAGAACACTCCGCCTGTACCAAGACCAAAGAACATTGTGATGGCAAACAGCAGGATTACCATATGCTGCGAACCTGTGAAATAAAGCGTCGTATATGCAATGACACTCAAGATGACAATGTTGAGAGCAATACGATATGGTCTGGCAAATCCCATGCGTACACACAACCAGATAAAAAATGTCGTGGAAATCAACTGCATGATCGAGCTGAAACTGAGCAAATTGGACACAAGCTCCGAGCCTTGACCAAGCCCAAAAACAATAAAGTAAGTGAACGCGGATGCAAATAGCCACTCAGCCCCAAAGCCGAATAAGTACATACCTAAATGGTGACGGAACGTACGAATGCGGAATGTGGATAGCATATCGACAAATAGCTTTTTCATCGATTCCCATAAGGAGTTTGTATGCTCCTCCTTGATCTGATCAGCTGGTCTTTCCCAAGAGAAGATATACAGACCGATCAGTGCAATGAACATGATTCCCCCATATAAGAGACCTGTATAAAAAAATGGCAGCGGCGAATCTTGGCCGTATTCGGCGATAAACCGTCCCGGAATAAAAGCCGCTAGGAAATTGGCGACTTTCCCGAAGATTGCCTTGAATCCGGTCAGTTTGGAGCGCAGGCTGAAGTCGTTCGTCATCTCGGCGGCAAGCGTTTCATAGGGTACCATGACTCCTGTATAAATGAGCTCGAACAAGATGAATGTGAGCAAGTAATACCAAAAACCAAAACCTTCCACCCATAACATCGGGTAAACAGCCATCATCGGAATACCAAGCAAAATAAAGAATTTCCTTCTTCCAAAACGCTTCCCTAGTCTTGTTTTATGGAAGTTATCAGTGACAAAGCCCATTATCGGATTGCTTATTGCATCCACTACACTTGCTATCGAAAAGATGGCAGCGGCCTGTACGATCGACAAACCACAAAATGTCGTATAAAAATACATCAACCAGGCGCCGCTGATAGCGAGCGCTCCGCTTCCTAGCAAATTTGCACTTCCATAAGCAACTTGATGCGTCAGCCCAATTTTTCTTTGCACGTAGATTTGCTCCTTTTTACAGCTACGCTTAAGAAACATCTATCCTTTTGTTTGTCTACGACTGTCATTTATGTTTCAATGATAGTAGCCTTTTGGTTTTTTAGCGATGGTGAGGAAGGAATGGGGATTACTGCCTAATCTCCAGTTCAGCATGCAATCTCATCCATCGCTCTTTTTGAACACCCTCATGTTAACGTGAAACGAAATAGATATATTTCATATTGGGAAACACTGCCTTTAATAGTCGTAGTCTTAACGAAACTTTATTTTCTTTGTTAACGTTAATCTTGGGAAGCTCCAAAAATTGAGGACATCGTTCAGCTTCGTTGAAAGCGCATTCATTATGTGATAAAAAAACACTTCCTTTATAAAGTGACTCCTGTCTTAAAAATAGCAATCTCGCGGAATCCATTTCTCTCATTTTTTACTTCTGCTCCGCTGGCCGACTCGATGATGCTATCAATAAAAAGTTCCAATACCGCTTTCTCATTTTCAGTCTCGACGATCGTACCGGCATTAAAATCGATCCAATGCTGTTTTTTATCATAGATTGCCGTGTTTGTTGCAATCTTCATCGTAGGCACGAATGTGCCGAATGGTGTTCCCCTGCCAGTTGTGAACAATACTATCTGACAGCCCGCAGCTGCAAGCGCTGTCGAAGCGACCAAGTCATTTCCGGGTGCATTCAGCAGATTTAGACCTTTATGTTTAAGAATCTCTCCATAGTTTATTACGTCAACTACCGGGGCAACTCCTGCTTTTTGTGTACACCCCAGCGATTTGTCTTCCAATGTCGTAATGCCGCCTTCCTTGTTGCCAGGAGAAGGATTCTCATATATCGGCTGACCATGTTCGATAAAATATGCTTTGAAGTCATTGATCAGCTGTACAATCTTGTTGAAGACCTCCTCATCTTGTGCCCTTTCCATAAGTAAGGTCTCTGCGCCAAACATTTCTGGCACCTCTGTGAGAACAGTCGATCCGCCCGATGCAATCAGCCAATCCGAAAATTTCCCGAGCAATGGATTAGCTGTAATCCCGGATAATCCATCCGATCCCCCGCATTTCAGACCGATTTTCAGCTCACTCACGGATACTTCCTCTCTTTTGTCATGGCAGGCTGCTTGGCTTATTTCCTTGAGAAGCCGTACACCTTCCTCGATTTCATCATCTGCATCCTGTGAGCCAAGGAATTTCACTCTGCTTTCATCAAAAGACCCCATCGTCTGCCTAAAAGCGTCCAACGTATTATTTTCACAGCCCAACCCTAGGACGAGAACACCTCCTGCATTAGGATGTTTGACCATTTGCTGGAGGATTGTGCGTGTATTGATGTGATCGTCGCCCAGCTGGGAACAGCCAAAGTGATGTTTCAGGACCATCACATGATCAAAAGGATGCTGCCCGGCCATTTCGGCTTCGAATGCTTTGATGATTTGTTCACCGATTCCATTGACACAACCTACGGTGGGAACAATCCAAAGCCCATTGCGTACACCAACAGCTCCATTTTTTCGGCGGTACCCCATGAATGTCCGAAGCTGCTCGGGTACTGGCATCTGATATTGCTTGGGCTCATACGTATAGGTGATGGCATCGTGAAGATTGGTCTCCATATTGTGTGTATGAACCCATTCACCAGCCTCGATTTCTTTTGTGGCATAACCAATCACCGCTCCATACTTCCGAATAGCCTCCCCTGCTTTTATTGGCATCAAAGCAAACTTATGGCCGCGAGCCACACCATCTTGCACCATGACGGATTGATCGGCAATCGTCAGTTTCTCTTCCTCTTTGAAATGTCGTAGTGCTACCGCTACATTATCATCATTGTGAATTTTGATGACATCCTTCATCCTTGTCCTCCTTTCAAGTTGTCTTCACTTGGAACAGTCGTATCAGTGATTCTCCCATTCCATAAGTGAGCATCATCTCCACTTGTTTCACCACTTGCCCAGCCAATTCACCATACTCCGTCAAATCCTCTCCCCAAAGATTTTCCTGGGCCAGAATCTTGGAAACAGTCAAATGTAGCAAGTTTCCCTCTTCGGCATGCCATACTGAGCCGAAAAATTCCAGAACATCCTCTTGATCATTCAGCGGAACTCGCTGACCAGCTCTTACACCTCGATAAAAGACTAGTAATGCGCTCAGAGAGAAGGCAAGATATCTCGGCACTCTTCCGTAAGACTCGATATAAGCTTTCAGAGTAGGTACATTTCTTGTGCGGAACTTCGAAATGCTGTTCAAGGATATGCTGGATAAATCATGACGGATGAATGGATTGCGGAAACGTTCGAATATCGCTTCTGCAAAAGCAATGGCTTCCTCCTCACCTACGCCCAAGACCGGAATGATTTCTTCATAACATAGGGATTTCAGCAATAAACCAATCAATGGATCTTCTGTTGCCTCCCTGACCGTTTCTTTCCCAGCGAGATAGGCTATCGGCATGATGGCAGTATGCAATCCATTTAAGATTCTTACTTTCAGCAATGCATATGGACCTAGTTCGCTTACGAACTGAACTCGAAGACCGGCAGCAGCAGCGGGGAATTCCTCTTGTACAAATGATGGAGCATCGATGATCCATTTATAATAAGGCTCTGCCACAATCGCTAGCTTATCTTCATAACCATGCTCCTGCTGGATACGCAAAGCATCCTCCTCGGAATAGCCAGGGACGATACGGTCAACAAGCGTATTACAAAACGTATTGGCCTGATTAACCCAGTCGATAAAAGTAGCTTCCAGCTGCCATTCCTCTGCATACCGTAAGATGATTTCACGTAGCAGTCCGCCATTATTCGCAACTAATTCACACGGCAGGAAAATCAGTCCTTTTTCCGGATCCCCTTCAAAATATTGATATCGGCGATAGAGAAATGCTGCCAGTTTACCCGGAAAACTCTCTTGCGGCTGGTCGTTCAGTCTCTCTCCTTCCCGATAACGAATTCCGGCCTCCGTCGTGTTTGATATGACGAATCGCAAATCATCACTTTCCGCGAGTTTTATATAAGATGGATAGTTGAGATAAGGATGGATTCCCCTTTTTATACAACTGACGATTTCATCCCTCTTGATAAGCTTTCCTTCATGCATACCTTGTATCGAGACAGTATAAAGTCCATCTTGGTCATTCATTTTTTCGGCATTGCCTGAGCGGCGAGGGTTGACAGTCACAACACCTCCCTGAAATAGTCCTTTCTGATTCATATGATGGATGATCCAATCTGCAAACCCTCTTAAAAACACACCATCGCCAAACTGTAAGACAGTCTCCCGCTGGGGTGCGACGGGATGATGATTCCGTTTCAAATGCATTTGCTCCTCCCCTTTTAATGCACACGTTAACAAAACGGCGTTGGCTAGACCGATTACGGCTTAGCCACTGCGCTCACTGACTGATTTTCGAATGATAAGTTCAGTATCGATCGATCGTTTATGCGGTAAAGCTTCCTTCCCATCTATCAAGGTTAGAATCGCTTCCATCCCAGCCATGCTGATTCTTTCAATCGGCCTTTTGATCGTCGTAAGTGAAGGATTTGTATACCTCGCTGATTCCATATCATCGAATCCAATGATCGATACATCTGCCGGAACTTGAAGATTCCGCTCAAACACAGCATTCATCGCTCCGATTGCCATGTCATCATTGGAACAGAAGACGCCTGTTGGCGGTTCAGGCAAATCAAGCAGCTTATTCATCGCCTCATAACCGCTATGCATCTCATAGTTTCCTTGAACAAGATATTCCTGATGGATCGGAACTGCATGATCTATCAACGCCTGCAAGAAACCATCTCTTCTCTGCTGGGTCGATTTGAAGCCGTGTATCCCCTCGATAATGGCAAGCCTCTGGTGTCCGGAGTCGATAAAGTACTTCCCTGCATTGTAAGATCCTTCTTTATCATTAGATATGATATTCATTACTGCTTCGTCGTCTACCTGGCGGTTCAGTACGACAATTGGAATATCCTTTTGCATGATATTGTAGATGAAAGCATTGTCCTTATCACTCTGGCTCATTAAGATAATTCCGTCAAACCGCTTGTTGTTAATGTATGAGAAATCATCATAATCATCTATCCCGCGAACAAAAAGGTTGTATTGCACATCTATTCTTTTGTTCACACCCCGGATCGCATCAACAAGGAAGCTGGATGAAGTCCCCTTTTCCATACTTGTAAAAAACAATCCGATTGTATGAGACTTTTGCATAACCAAATTTTTAGCATGATAATCCGGTATATAATTCAATTGTTCCGCCAATTGCAGAATACGTTTCTTCGTTTTTTCTTTGATCAGCGGGCTATCATTCAATGCCCTGGAAACCGTCGTATGAGACACATTGGCTAGCTTCGCAATATCTTTGATTGTCACACTCATCTCTTCTACCCGCCTTTACGTATGCCCTCTATTTTTCTGTTTTCAGCATATCACAAAAGGGAACACGGAAATCAGTATAGAAGCGGAATCACGCATTTTTCAAAGAGTGGACAGGAAAATTGAAGTAATTTTTTGCATTATGATAACAAATGTTCTCGACAATTTGCGCTAACAAAGCCTCGTCATTCGGTGCTTCCCCTTGTTCGACCCAAGAGCCTACCAAGTCACAGACAAGCCGCCTGAAATACTCATGCCTCGGATAGGACAAGAAGCTTCTGGAATCTGTCAGCATGCCGATGAACCTCCCGAACACGCCCATATTTGATAGCGTTTTCATTTGATCCAGCATACCATCACGCTGATCATTGAACCACCAAGCTGTTCCTAATTGCATCTTCCCTGGTTCTCCTCCGCCTTGAAAGCTGCCGATAACTGTAGCAAGCACAGGATTGTCCTTTGGATTCAATGAATACAAGATGGTCTTGGGTAAGCAATCGCTTCGATCTAGATGGTCAAGGAACTTAACGAGCGGTTTGGCAAGCTCTCCATCATCCATTGCATCATATCCAGTATCAGGACCCAGTTTAGCCAAGCCAAGGGTGCTGTTATTGCGCAAAGCATGGATATGGAATTGCATGACCCAGCCCAATTCTTTATAGACCTTGCTCAGGAACAGCAAAGTGACCGTCTTGAACTGATTTTCTTCCTTTTCGGTGATCCCCTCTCCCGCTGTTGCTTTTTTATAAATCATGGCGGCTTCTTCTTTTGTCGCTTTTTCGTACACGACGCGTTCCAAGGCATGATCGCTTACCCTTCCACCAGCTTCGTGGAAATAGCGGACACGGTCACGCAAGGTCTGAAGAAAGTCGTCATAATCCTGGATCACTTGACCATTTGCCTCTGCCAATTGATGGACCCATTCCATGAACCCATCACTGGTGATTGCCAATGCTTTATCAGGACGAAAGCTTGGAAACACCTTCGTATGGAAGTCATCCAATCCCTTTATTTTCCGGTGATACTCCAAATCATCAATAGGATCGTCTGTTGTACAAATCACCTCCACATTAGAGGTCTCAATCATATCCCTGGCCCCGAAGGAACCGCTTGTAAGCTTCGCATTCGCTTTATGCCATATTCGCTCTGCCGTTTCCTCTTGCAGCACTTCATGAATATCAAAATAGCGCTGCAGCTCCAGGTGGGTCCAATGAAAAACTGGGTTTCCCATCGTCATAGGAATGGTTTTGGACCACGCTAGGAATTTTTCTTTATCTGTCTTGTCTCCTGTGATATATGCTTCTTCCACCCCATTCGCCCTCATCAATCGCCATTTATAATGATCTCCATCCAGCCACACATCAGCCAAATTGCGAAACTGCTTATTTTCGTATATATCCTTGGGGCTCAAATGACAGTGATAATCGATGATCGGCAACTGCTTTGCATAGCTATGATATAGCCTTTCTGCCGTCCTGTTGGACAGCAAAAAATCTTCCGCCATGAATTGCTTCATACACCTCCGCCTTCCCGTCGTATTTTGTATGACAAAAGCTGCCCTCTGCCAAAATGTTATCGTTAACATTTAAGTACATTTTAGTAGCAGTTCGACTATTTGGCAAGGTTATTTTTAAGAATTTTCCAACAACCTATTTTGTGCATCTTTGGAGGGCTGGTTGCCTTCATGTTATAATTTTACTGGATATCAAGGTCTACCATATTGGTTCCCTCCTTATCCATGTTGATATTTTTAATGAACCAGCAGCTACAACAAGGAGGTATATTCCATGTCTTATATCGAAAATGTACTTACTCCGATTGGCAATATACGAATAACTGCTACAGATAGTTTGATCACCTCCATCACTTTCACAAATGACACTTCTCATTTTGATAACGAATTGACAAAAATGGCAAGGATGCAATTGGAAGCATTTTTTCTGGGACAGCGCCATACATTCGAGCTTCCTTTGGCTTCGACTGGAACAGCTTTTCAACAGCGCATATGGCAGCAAGTCAAAACGATACCGATAGGCACCACCACTACATACAGCGCAATCGCAGCCCAGGCTGGAAATAGCCAGGCTGTACGGGCAGCTGCAAATGCAATCGGGCGTAATGCTTTTGCGATCGCCATCCCATGCCATCGCGTGATAGGCAAGAACAATCAAATTACTGGTTACGCGTGGGAGCCATGGCGGAAAGAGTGGCTGCTTAAATTTGAACAGGCTAGGAGCGAACATCATTGAAACCACTCATCACAGGAGCAGCAGGACATATTGGAAAAAATCTAGCAAAAGCTATATACCGTAAGTATGATTTGGTTTTGACGGATGTGAAGGAAGATGAGGAATTGCACCGCTACGGTCATTTTATCCAAGCCGATTTAGCAAATGCACAGGAAACCGAACAGCTGATGGATGGCATCGATGCCATTGTCCATCTTGGCGCCATCGCCACGGAGAGTACATATGAAAAGATTCAAAAAGCGAACTTTGATAGTACCCTCCATATTTATGAAGCTGCGAGGAAACACGGCATCAAACGCATCGTATTTGCCAGCAGCAATCATGCTGTCGGTTTTCATCCGATCAATCAATCGATTGGACCGGATGCACCTCACTTGCCGGATACTTTCTATGGTGCCAGTAAGGCTTTCGGTGAAAACCTGGCAAACATGTATCACAAAAAACACGGTATTGAAACCGCCTGCCTCCGTATCGGCAGCTATCTCGAAAAACCAGCCGAGCATCGGAACCTGAATACATGGATCAGTATCCGTGATATGAATCAGCTCATCGTCCGCTGTCTGGAAGCGGATCGAATTGGTACCAGTGTGTTTTATGGTGTCTCTTCCTTGCATAACGATTATTTTGACAACCGCGATGCTGCAAAAATCGGTTATGCCCCGGAGGATAACCCCGAGGATTACAGAGAAGAAATTGAAAATGTGAAGCTTGAGAATGTGACAGATTACATTGGCGGGGCGTTCACAAATTTCGGAAGATGATCAGCGTTCCCGCTTTTCATAAAGGAAAATTGCGGTTTGCAGCGAAAACAATACAGGTCCCAAAATAAAAACATGGATGAGGATGACGATGCATGGTTAAAGGAATCATTGCGTACATTGTAACGGATGGTAATGGACAAGATGCAGTCAAGTTCTATGAGGATGCACTGGATGCACAAGTGCTAAGTTTACAAACATTCGGTGATATGCCGGAAAATCCAGAGCATCCAACTCCGCCAGAAGCAAAAGATCGCGTTTTGCATGCGCATCTGAGAGTGGGAGAAAACGAATTGATGTTATCGGACACCTTTCCTGGCAGCTCGCTGAAACTCGGTGACCAAGTAGGAATCGCTGTCATGATCAGCACTCCTGAAAAAACAAAAGATGTGTTTGGGAAGCTATCCATCGACGGACTTGTCACAATGGAACTTCAGCAGACTTTCTGGAGTCCGCTGTATGGACAAGTGCAAGACAAATTTGGCGTCACTTGGCAAGTATCCACCTTAACTCAAGACGAATAAAAAGGATACGGGAAAAGACACTGTCATGCAGCATGGCAGTGTCTTTTCTATTTATATATTGGCAGTTCCACAACGATGGAAGTTCCGTTCACCGAGGTTTGTTCCACCCAAACCTTCCCTTCATGCAAGGCAGCTGTACTAGCCACAAT
Organism: Terribacillus halophilus; assembly: GCF_900101385.1. Classification (GTDB taxonomy): domain Bacteria; phylum Bacillota; class Bacilli; order Bacillales; family Amphibacillaceae; genus Terribacillus; species Terribacillus halophilus. The sequence continues at coordinate 119,172 of NZ_FMZB01000001.1, read as the reverse complement.
CGACATTCCAAGTCCTGTTCCGGCAATTGTCCGCGACCTGGAAGAGTCTGCCCGGTAAAATCTATCGAAAATACGCCCCGCCTCTCCTTCTGTCATTCCTATACCAGAATCTTTTATACGTACCTGGGCATATTCCCTTATTTGCCTCAACTCAAATTCGATACTTCCATCCATACGGTTATATTTAATCGCATTGGAGAGCAAATTATCCCAGATGTTATATAGGAATGATGGATCTGCGTGAATCTGCACATTCTCCAGGTCGTAGCTAAGCATAATTCTCTTTTCCTGAATGGCCCATTGTGCGCTTCGGATCACTTGTTTAATCTGCTCTTCCAAAGCAAATGTTTTTTTATTGAGTACACTTTTACCCTGGTCCAAAGCCGTCAGCAGCAATAGTTGTTTCGTCAAAGTTGACAGCCTGCTGATCTCCTGACTGATCACCGCACTATGCTGCTGTCTCTCTTCCGTGGACAGGGATGGGTTCGCCAGCAGGTTGCTATAACCTTTTATATTGGCAAGCGGAGATTGAATATCATGTGAGACATTAGCAATGAATTCCTTTCGCTGCTCATCTGTACGGGATAAACGAAACGCCATCTCCGAAAAACTCTTTGCCAAGTCACCTAGTTCGTCATTTCGGGACGTATCTAGCCTTACCTCATAATCTCCTTGCGCCACTACCGTTGTCGCCTCTTTCAGTTTCCTGATTGGATCGATGAGATGTTTCGTACTGAATATAACAAGTACCATACTAAAGATAATCGTCAAAGCCAGCATCCATGCAAACAAAAAATGCATTTCATTGAAAAGCAGTTTAATATCTGGACGGATGAACATCGCATATCTTTCGCCATTATGCTCGAATGGCACTCCAATGGTATTGGTCAGTTCATTTGCAAAGAAGCCGGTAACGAATAGCTTGCTCGGGAAATGGCGTATTCCATGATACGTCTTTCCTCCTATGACACTGTCTTTGACCGTATCGGAAAGGTCAGTTTCCCGATACGCTGACCCGAAGAAGGTTTCCTTTCCTTCTTCATCCAGAAGGAAAATTTGATACCCCGTGGCAGAGGTTTGTTCCAAATAATCATCTAATGCAATTTCGGGGTGTGACGCTGCAAAAGAGCTGATGTTTTCTGCGATACTTGTAATTTTGGCATCATTTTTCGGTTTTAAACTATGCTGGTAATAAACATTGGAAAGGGCAAAGGCTAACACACTGCTGAATAGCATGATTCCTATCGTAACGACAACAAATTTTACATAAAGGGACTTCATTGTCATCACCTCATCTCCGCCGCATAGCCAACACCGCGTATCGTCTTTATCGAAAAGTCTTTTGACAGTTCGGCAAAACGGTCCCGAAGACGTTTGATATGGACATCGACTGTCCGGTCATCCCCTTGGAATTCCATCCCCCAGACACTATCGATCAATTGCTGACGTGTAAAGGCCTGCTCTGGATGGGAGAGCAGGAAATACAGCAGCTCGAATTCCTTCAAAGGCAATAGGAATGTGCGTCTTCCCACCCGTACTTCATAGCTTTTCTTGTTCACAATAGTGCTGCCGACCTGGATACTCTCCTCTTCTGTCGACCTGAAATAGCGACGGAGAAGGGCTTTGATACGGAAAATCAATTCCTTGCCCTCAAATGGCTTGACTAGGTAATCATCCGTTCCAGCTAGAAAACCTTGCTCTTTGTCTTCCATTTGCCCCTTGGCAGTCAAGACGATGACAGGGATATCCATTTCCTGTTTGATTTTTGCAGTCAATGTGAATCCATCCAAAAAAGGCATCATGACATCCACTACAACCAGATTAAAAATATCCTGCTGCAGCACCCGCCACGCAGCCATACCGTCCTCCGCGACAGAAACAGCGTACCCTTCTTCTGTCAGCAGCAGTTGAATGAACTGCCGGGTTAACAGGTCATCATCTACGACTAAGATTTTTATCATATAGCAAGCTCCTGTTTGTTTCGTAAACTTCTGCTAAAAGCAATTGCACTAAGTCGCCGGGAAGTTATACCGTCCGATCCTCTGTGATCTTTCCATCATTCATTTTGATCACACGATCCGCATATCTTAGCATATCCTCATCGTGCGTGACCATCAATGTGGTTATGTCATTTTTTTTCGTCAATTTCAAGATCAATTCCATTATATCCATGGAACGCTTGGAATCCAAGCTTGCTGTAGGCTCATCGGCAAACAAAAGTTTCGGCTTATGGATGACAGCCCTCGCAATCGCAACACGTTGTTTTTCCCCTCCCGACAATATTGAAGGATATGCATGCTGGCGATGCAACATATCTATCATCCCCAAGACATCATGCACTTCTTGTTTCCTTTCCTGCTTCGATAATGGAGATGCTGCAATATCCAGCATGAGATGCAGCTGTTCTTCCACTGTCAGAAATGGCACCAGATGCGCATACTGAAACACATACCCAAATTCCTTGGCTCTTAGCTTGCGAAGCTGTTCTGCACTCATAGCAACCAGCGAGTTCCCTTCCAACAGCACCTCGCCGCTGCTGACGGACTGCAATCCTGCAAGGATGGTGAGGAAGGTACTCTTTCCCGAACCTGATGCTCCTATTAAAGCAGTGATTTTTCCCTTCTGAAATGATAGCTGGATCCCTTTTAGGATGTTTTCCTGTGTATCTCCATTTTGGACTGTTTTCTGTAGGTTTATCGTTTCCAATAGTTCCATATTAAACGTCTCCTTGTTGAATGGCTTGCAGAGGCTCCACCTTTTTAATCTGTATAGCAGATACAGTTGAACCGATAAAACCAACCACTAGAAAAATGAGGGCAAGCCATATGAGCATGATAGAATCTAATGCAAATGGCATTCCATCAGGTGCAGCCGTTCCGAATATCATGGCGCACGCTGCCGCCAAAATGATCGCCGATCCAGAGAGCAGCAGCATTTCGGTCCAAATCATCCGCAGCAAGACTGCTGTTTTTAGTCCCATTGCTTTTAAAATGCCATACATCCCGATTTTCTGGACATTCATCATATAAAAGAAGATGGCAAACAGCATCCCGCTTATGATGATGAGAAACCATACGATCATATCCAATGTCATCTGCTCGGCCTTGTAGCTGGCAAGACTTTGAAGCAATTCATCTTTGGATACAGCATCCAAACCGGCAATATCTTTAGCATCTTCATCCGGCACCAAAATCATCTGCTGTTTGTCCGTACCATAGATTGCCTGGTAGTCCGCTTTATTCAGGAAAGCCACTGGAGCATGACTGAATTTTTGATGGTCTGCAAATCCGGCCACGGTCAGCTTCTCATTGAATTGATTCGTCAGTTCATCACCGATTTCGACTCCCTCTTCTTTTAAAGAAACGTCAAGTACCACTTCTCCTGGGTCTACCTGTTCAAAGTAATCGGAATTCGTAGACGTGACAAATGCCACACTTTGCTGTTTCTCATCCTTGTCAAAAACAAAGCCCATTTGGACGGAAAAGGCGGCCGCATCGCCTGTTTCCGCAAGTATATCGTTCTCCTTCCGTTTGTCTATAGCAGATAGATTATACGTTTGGTCTGCATCATCCGCTAAATAGAATGTACCGTCTGGCAGTTTTTTAATAAGGGATGCATTATCGTCAGCTAACCCGTTTGCCAGTCCCGCTATGATAAAAGTAAGCAAACTGATCAAAAACACAATGGATGCTAGAATAGAAAATCGCAGCTTACTCTTTTTCATTTCCTTCCAGGCTAGATTCATGATCATTCCTCCAGTTCATTGATTACCTTTATAGTCTATAAGTTTTATATGAACAGACAATGAACAGCAGATTACAAAATCACGGAATGAGGTGAACTAGCAGGGATCACTGTTTCCAACGATTTACCGGAAATGTGTGACCTATCTTATATGGTCAAATAAAATTATATTTTCGGTGTTTCATGGCAAGTTTCCCCAATGGTTGAAAAATCACGGAGAATGAACCAAAAAGGCTGTCGAGAAAGTCTCGACAGCCTTTTTAATATCGTGATCACCTTTTATTTTTTTATATTACCCGATAATTTCAACGCTTCCTTCAGCTGTTTGAATGAACCGCCTTTTCCATACATCAGGACACCGCCGCGATAAACCTTGGCTGCAACCCAGGCAATGAGCAAGATTGCTGCTACAAGGATTGCAATCGACAGAGCTATTTCCCAAGCCGGCACTCCCAGCATTCCGATTCGCAGGAACATGATCATCGGTGTAAAGAATGGAATGTACGATGCAACGACAATGATAGGCGAATCGGGTGAACTAAGTCCGTATATGGAAAGGAAGAAAGCCCCCATCACCAAGAAGATAACCGGACTGACAAGCTGCTGGACATCTTCCATCCTGCTTACCACCGAACCAAGCCCAGCACATATGGTTGCGTATAGGAAGTAGCCTAAAATAAAGAAGATCAGCGCAAAAGTCAACGTGACTGGTGAAGCATTGGCTATTCCAATGAAATCGATGAAGCCTCCACCCAGTTCTTCACCGCGGATTTGAATCATGGTATACACTGCAACTGTAATTAACGCAACTTGCGTAAGTCCCATCATTCCAATTGCAAGAATTTTAGCGAACATTTGACCGACCGGAGAGGAACTGGAAATTAAAATCTCCATCACTCTAGATGATTTTTCATTGGTGATATCCGTTGCGATCATCATACCGTAAACAATGACACTCATATAAAGCGCAAAGACTAAAATATAGACAAGGCCGTATGATCCTGCCAGTTCTTCTTCTGTTTTTGCTTCCTTATCAAGCGCTTCCCGCTCGAAAGAAACCGGCGTATAAATTTCCTGTATGGTGGCTTCATCCACTCCAGCCTGCGTGGCAGCCTGGGCAACTTTGATTTGCTGCAGCTGTGCTTCAATATCATCGCTGGTACTATTCATCAGCTGCATACCGTAAAAGACGGCCTGCGGCAGGTTTTGCTCCGACTGGCTCAAGACGAGCAAACCCTCATATTCTTCATTTTCGACCGCCTGCTTTGCTTCTTCTTCATTGCCGTCAAACAGCATCGGTTGATATCCATCGGCACTGGTGCTCAATGCTTCGTAAAGCTGCTGATTTTCAGTCTCATCAATCACCGCCACCACCGGATCTTCGCTGTCACCGGAAAAGCGCTCGATAATATCGGGCACGTAGAAAATTCCACAAATGATAAGTAAAAAGATTGCGCTTGATATGATATAGCCTTTTGTTTTTACACGGGAAAGGTACGTATGCAAAAATACAATCCAAAACTTACGCATAAGACTCACCTGCCTTTTCGATGAAAATATCGTTCAAAGTAGGTTCTTCTACTTCGAATTTACGGACAAATCCCTTCTCGGTCAGCTGGCGCCAAACGGTCTCTGCATCTTCCGAAGAAGCAATTTGAAGTTTGCAGCCCTGCTGTGTTTCCTGATACTTTACAACGCCGGCAGTTTCTTTTAAGAAGGTTAAGTCATAATCCGCTGCGATGATAATGTTCTTTTTGCGGAAAGAACGCTTTATTTCTACCAAATCACCTTCCACAACGGGGCTTCCATGTTTCATGATGCAAAGGAAACGGCATAGCTCTTCTACGTGCTCCATACGGTGAGAAGAAAATATGATTGAGGTTCCCGCTTGTTTTAACTCGATGACTGCTTGCTTCAGCATTTCCACATTAACTGGGTCCAATCCCGAGAACGGTTCATCCAGTATCAGCAGACGGGGATTGTGTAATACAGCGGATATGAATTGTATTTTCTGCTGATTCCCTTTGGACAGCTCTTCCACTTTTTTGTTTTCATATTCTGTGATGTTGAACCGCTCCAGCCATCTTTTAAGCGCCTTGACACTGTCTGCCTTTGCCATGCCCCTAAGTTTGGCCAGGTATACGAGCTGATCCTTCACGGTTAGCTTTGGATAAAGTCCGCGTTCTTCTGGGAGATAGCCTATTTCATTGCTTTGATCATATGTAATCTTTTTACCTTGCCAGAATATTTCTCCTTCCGTATTCTCCAGTAGATTAAGAATCATACGGAAAGTAGTTGTTTTCCCGGCACCATTAGCTCCTAGGAATCCAAATATTTCTCCCTCTGGTATCGATAATGTCAGCTGATCTACAGCAGTATGGCTGCCGAACCTTTTGGTCACATCTTTCAATTCAAGCATCCGCACCATCCTTCCTTTCTTATTCAATACATATACGGATGGATGCTGGAAAATGTTTCACTGAATCAAACCAACCCTTCCAAAATAAAAAAGAGCAGAGAAAACATCCTTTTCTCCACTCCCTGATTCCAGTCACCTCGCTTATTTCCTGGAAGCAATCAAATCTTTCACTTGCTGTCTGTTTCCTTGATGCAAGGCATCGACGATCTTGCTTCCTACTACCACTCCGTCACAGTACTGGCTCAGTTCTCTTACATGTTCTGGCGTGGAGACGCCAAAGCCGGCCAGTACAGGCGCCTTGCTGACTTCTGTCAATGCCTTCAGGTGTGTGCCTAGCTGATCGACGAAGCTTGCTCTTTCTCCTGTCGTTCCTGCCACTGTTACTGCGTAAAGGAATCCTTCCGCGCGCTCTGCAAGTGCCTGGATCCTTGCAGGAGTGCTCGTCAATGCAACCAAACGAATCAATGCGATGTCCTGCTTCTTCAGTGCCTCTGTTACCATTCCTTCTTCCTCGAGCGGCAAGTCAGGCAGGATGAGACCGGATATGCCTGCTTCAGCACAAGCGGATGCAAAAGCTTCCACCCCATAAGCAAAAACAGGATTCAAGTAAGTCATGATAACAAGCGGCACGGTACGGCTGGCTTTTTCCTTTGCCACCTCATCCAAAACGGTTTGGACAGTTGTACCAGCTTCCAGTGCACGGATGCCTGCTGCCTGGATCGTCGGGCCATCAGCGACTGGATCCGAAAACGGCAGTCCCAGTTCGATTGCTGTTGCGCCGCAGTCAGCGAGGAAACGAATGCGTTCATTCAGGCCGGACAAGCCGCCATCACCAGCCATGATATAAGGTACGAACGCTTTTTCTCCAGCATCTGCCACCGTTTGAAATGCGGTATCCAGCTTCGCTTTAGTCATTGAAATCTCCTCCAGTTTCATGTGCTTCCCTGATTGTATTCATATCTTTATCACCGCGTCCGGACAAGCAGACAACCAGCACATCTTCTGTTCCCATCATCGGTGCAAGTTTTTTGCAGTATGCCACGGCATGCGCGCTTTCTAATGCTGGGATGATGCCTTCTGTCCTGGAAAGAAGCCGTACTGCCTCCAAAGCTTCTTCGTCGGTGACTGCATCATATGTGACGCGCCCAGCATCTTTCAAATAACTGTGCTCCGGTCCGACACCTGGATAATCCAACCCGGCAGAAATCGAATGGGCCTCCTGCACTTGGCCGTCGCCATTTTGCAGCAGATAGGATAATGAACCATGCAAGATGCCTGCTTTTCCTTCGGTAAGGGAAGCCGCATGCTCTCCTGTCGGTAACCCTTTCCCGCCGGCTTCCACACCATACATTTTCACTTCTTGATCTTCCACGAATGGATAGAACATGCCGATTGCATTACTTCCGCCGCCGACGCAGGCAACAATCGCTTCCGGAAGCTTTCCTTCGGTTTCGATGATTTGCTTGCGCGTTTCATCCCCGATGACGCGCTGAAAGTCCCGGACGATTTGAGGAAATGGGTGCGGACCAGCTGCCGTGCCGAAGATATAATGGGTATCTTCGACGTTCGCTGTCCAGTAACGCATCGCTTCATTTACAGCATCTTTCAGTGTACCGTTACCTTGATCGACGGATACGACCTGTGCTCCAAGCAGTTCCATTCGGTAAACATTCAAAGCCTGCCGTCTGACGTCTTCCTTCCCCATGAAGATGATGCATTCCAATCCAAGCAAAGCACTGACTGTCGCGGTGGCCACACCATGCTGTCCGGCACCTGTTTCCGCAACGACCTTTTTCTTGCCCATCCGCTGTGTCAGCAGTGCCTGGCCGATTGTATTGTTGATTTTATGGGCACCCGTATGGTTGAGGTCTTCCCGTTTCAAATAGATCTTCGGTCCGCCCAGAGTTGCCGATAATCGTTCTGCATGATAAAGCGGTGTCTCTCGTCCGATATATTGCTTCAAATAATATGCCATCTCTTCCTGGAAGGCTGGATCTTCTTTTGCTTCTTTGAAAGCCTGCTCTAGCTCCAAGATGGCTGGCATCAATGTTTCAGGTACAAAACGGCCGCCAAAGCTGCCATAAAGCCCCGTTTCTGTTGGATATAAAGCCATATTTTTCACTTCCCTTTCTTAGTCGCTGTAATAAATTGCTGGATTTTAACCGGATCCTTTTGTCTGTCTGTTTCCACGCCGCTGCTGACGTCGACTCCCCCAGGGCGCACTTCCTGAATGGCCCGCTGCACATTACCGGCATGCAAACCACCTGCAAGGAAAAGTTTTTCCCTCGGTACTGAATTGGAGCTTGCCAGCGACCAGTCGAATGTCGTGCCGTTACCTCCGCGATATGCTTCTGCCGGACTATCCAGCAAATAATAATCACAAGAATATGCCTCCAGCTGCTTCAAATCCCCCTCTGACGCAATCGAAAAGGCCTTTATGACCGGCTTACTGATGGATTTGACGTAAGCTGGTGTTTCATCTCCATGCAGCTGGATATAATCCAGCCCCGCAGTTTCGGCAATATCCCGCAAACTTTCGATTGGTTCGTTGACGAACACCCCTACTGTTTTTACTTTTGCCGGCAGCTCCCGGCTGATGCTGGCAGCTAGCTCAGGTGACACTCTCCGTCTGCTGTCGGCAAAGACGAAGCCGATCATGTCAGCCCCTGCTTCCACTGCCTCTTTCCCAGCCTCAACTGACTGGATCCCGCATATTTTTACGATCATAATGGCTTTGCTCCTACAGGAACTTGGAGTGATTTCAATACGGAGGATACTTCAGAAGCACGCATGAGCGTTTCCCCGACAAGGATGCCCTTTGCACCTGCTTTTGCAACACGGGCAGCATCTTCTGGAACAGCCATGCCGCTTTCGCTGATGACAAGTGTAGCTGAGGTATCGATTTTTTCTATCAATCGCTCTGTCACACCTAAGTCAACTTCGAAGGTTTTCAAGTTCCGGTTATTGATGCCGATAATATTTGCCCCAAGTTCTTGTGCTTGTGCCAGTTCTTCTTCATCATGCACCTCTACCAGCACATCCAGCTCTTTCGATTTCGCATACTGATAAAGAGCTTGCAGCCGTTCCTTTTCCAGAGCTGCGACGATGAGCAGGATCACATCGGCTCCATAATCCGCTGCCCTGTCTATCTGAATTTCATCAAGGATAAAATCCTTATTCAAAATCGGGAGCTCGACGGCTTCCCGGACAGCTGCCAAGTCATCCATCGTACCTTTGAAGAACGGTGTATCAGTCAAGACGGAAATGGCCCCGGCACCTGCTGTTTCATAGATTTCTGCCTGTTCCGCCGGTATCACATCCGGATTGATCATACCTTTTGAGGGCGAAGCCCGTTTGATTTCTGCAATGATCTGAAGCTGCTTCTGCTCCTGGAATCGTCCATATAAGGAAATTGGCTTCCGCTGTACTGCTGTCGAACGATACGTTTGCTTTAATGTTTTGATTTCTGTCCGTTTTTCTTCGAGTATCCTTGCCAAGAATGTCATGGAGTCACTTCCTTTTTATAATCCATCAGATATTGTAGCTTCTGTCTCGCCGCACCACTATCGATACTTTCCTTGGCAAGCTGGATTCCTTCCTGGATGGAGGGTGCTTTGCCATTGGCAAATATGCCAAGACCAGCATTCAATATGACAGTATCCCTATGGACACCAGGCTCCCCGTTCAATACACGCAGCAAAATGTCTGCATTCTCAGCCGCATCACCGCCCTTGATTGCTTCCAGCGGATATACCGGCAAACCGACTTCTTCCGGGTGGAGTGTGAAGGCTGTCTGCTTGCCATCCTCAAGCAAAACGAGATGATTCTCTCCAGCCAGTGATGCTTCATCCATGTAGCCTGCGCCGTTGATGACGATTGCCCGCTTGCGCCCAAGCTTATGAAGAGCTTCTGCCATCATCACCAGCATGTCGCGACGGTAAATACCGAGCAGCTGTGAATCAAGTTGCACTGGGTTGGTCAAAGGTCCGATCAAATTGAAAATCGTCGGTATGCGCAGCACTTTGCGAAGCTGCATCACCTGCTTCAAACCTGGATGTACATGAGGTGCGAAAAGAAAGGCAATGCCATTCTCTTCAAGCAGATGTGTCATCTCTTCAGCTGGCAAATACAATGGGATACCCAGCTTCTCCAGTACATCTGCACTGCCGGTTCTGCTGGAAACACTGCGATTGCCGTGCTTGGCAATGGTAACGCCAGCTCCAGCAATGACAAAGGCAGCTGTCGTACTGATATTGAAGCTTTGCGATCCATCGCCCCCTGTACCACAGTTATCCATCACATTGGCAGCTTGAAGAGGGATGATTTGTGCTTTTTCCCGGATTGCCTCCACCATGCCGGCTACTTCATCGGCTGTTTCCCCACGTGTTTGCAGCATGGAAAGGAAGGCTCCTGCGACAGCATCCGGCATGGTGCCGTCCAGCAATTCACGTGATGCTTGCAATGCTTCTGCATACGTCAAAACCTTTGTGTTTGTCAGCTTAGCCAATAACGGTTCCATTACTTTCCCCTTCTTTCATGAGTTGGATAAAATGCTTCACGATTTCTTTACCAGCTTCGGTACCGATCGACTCCGGATGAAACTGCAAACCATATACCGGATAATGAATATGCTCCACAGCCATGATTTCCTCGTCACCCTCTGAATAAGCGGTGACTGCCAATTGATCCGGGACAGTATGTCTATCAATGACGAGAGAATGATATCTCATGATCGGTAAGTCCCCGATGACCTGCTCGATGCTCGTTGCTCCTTCATAACGAAGTGTCGATGTCTTGCCGTGCATGATTTGCCCGGCCCGGATGATGTCTGCTCCGAAGGCTGTGCCGATTGCCTGGTGTCCAAGACAGATGCCGAGTATTGGAATCTTGCCAGTAAAATGTCGGATTGCCTTGACACAGATCCCTGAATCCTCGGGTCTGCCAGGTCCTGGTGAGATGATGATCGCTTCTGGATCCAGCGCTTCGATATCCTTGATAGTTAGTGCATCATTGCGGACCACTTTAACCTCTTCGCCAAGTTCCGCTGTATATTGAAACAGGTTATATGTGAAAGAATCATAATTATCGATCAGTAGAATCATGTAAACCAACCTCCGTTAACGATTTCGCTTTGTGCAGCGTTTCGTGATATTCCGTTTCGGGATCGGAGTCGTATACAAGCCCGGCTCCGGTCTGTACATATGCTTTTTTGTCCTTTACGATCATCGTCCGGATTGCAAGCGCCAGATCAAGATCGCCATTCATATTGATATAGCCCACTGCCCCTGCGTAGAGACCGCGTTTTTTCTTTTCAAATTGATTGATAAGTTCCATTGCACGTATTTTCGGGGCGCCGGATACTGTGCCCGCTGGAAGAGCAGCTATCAGTGCGTCCAATCCAGTCATGCCATCTGCCAGCTCTCCTTGTACTTCGGAAACGATATGCATGATGTGCTGGTACTTTTCCACCGCCATATATTTCGTCAGCTCAACGGTGCCCACCTTACACACCCGACCCAGATCATTGCGGCTTAAGTCGACAAGCATCCGATGCTCTGCCAGTTCCTTTTCATCTGCCAATAGCTCATCTGTCAGCCGTTCATCCTGTGTCCTCGTCTTGCCACGTGGTCTCGATCCTGCAATTGGATTAGCTGTCACTGTATTGCCGCTTGTTTTGATTAAGCTTTCAGGCGAAGCTCCAAGGACCGTATAATCGTCGAAATCGAGGAAGAACATATACGGGGAAGGATTGCTCGCCCGCAGCTTCCGGTAAAAACTGAAAGCATCTCCTGTGAAATCAGCAGTCAGTCGCTGTGACAACACAATTTGGAATACATCTCCTGCTTTGATATATGCTTTGGCATCTTCCACCATTTGCATGAAAGTCGCTTGATCCGTTTCAGGCTGGAATCGTACTGGCGCCAACATGGCATCCGGTATATCCTTGAAGGTCGTTATCTCTTTTTCCATCTCATCCAGTCTTGACCGAAGCATTTCTTCCGATCTGCTGCCTGTGCTATCAACTGCCAGCAGCGTGATTTGCTGATGCTTATGGTCGTATACGATCATATCTTCATAAAACATGAAATGAATTTCCGGCATCCCGATCGGATCCTTCGGCACATCACCTATTGCTTCATATTGCCGGATAGAATCGTATGCCATGTATCCGACCGCACCGCCGTAAAAAGGAAAATCAATCGGAAGCTGCATGCCGCTTATCTGCTCCTTCAAAACTTCTAACGGCTTTTGGGCAACTTTTTCTTTCTGATCAGCTACCTTGACCAGCGTTTCCCGTCCCTTGCCAATCAGTTCTTTGTAAGGGTTGGCACCGATGATGGAATAGCGTCCCTTTCCTGCATGGTGTACCGAACTCTCCAATAAAAACTTCTTCTCTCCTGTCAGTCGTTTGTAAATCACGACTGGCGTCAATGTGTCTCCGTTCAATTGCTTCTTTTCATATCGCATGCTTTCTGTAACCATCATCTTTCTCGCTCCCTCTTTTTTAAAATAAAAAACCGTCCCCTACGCACATGAATTGCTTCATATGCATAGGGGACGGTTCTTCACCGCGGTGCCACCTCTATTGAAAGTTCTCACTTTCCGCTCATTCGGATACGAGGCACAAGCCTGATATCCTATCCCGGTAACGGGGGAAACCGGATTCCCCTACTATTGTTCAGGGAATCTCTCTGAAGTCCATTCCATGCTGCCGATTTGGCCGGGATCCCACCACACCCGGCTCTCTGTGCAAATCTAGCAGCATGTACTCCTCTTCATCCACGATTTAGTGTATAAAAAAAGGCAATCTCTCCAATAAAGGACGAGATTACCCGTGGTACCACCTTTGTTAGCTAGCGAACTAGCTCACTTTGCTCCTCTTATCGGGGGAGTTGCCGCCACAGCCTACTGGTCATTTCAGCCATGATGCTCGGAAGTCCATTCACCTATGTGTCACACCGATTCTCACCAAACATCGGCTCTCTGAAGTGACCACATAAGCTACTACTCTTCGTCTTCGCTCACGTATCAGTTATGTTGCATTCATTGTAGTACCCTTGTTTTCAATTGTCAAGGGATATTTATTCTGCATCCCGTAAATCAGGTTTTCCGTTTTCACCAAAAACGAGCTCTTTCCGCGGCAGACGCTGCTTCGTCTCTTTTTCGATCTGTTTGATTTGGTGTCGGTCGCGAGGTGTCACAAAGGCTACAGTCAAGCCCGTACTGCCAGCCCTTCCTGTTCGGCCAATACGGTGGATATAGCTTTCGGTGTCTTCCGGCAGATCATAATTGAATACATGGGTCACACCTTCCACATCCAATCCTCTGGCAGCAACATCCGTCGCAACAAGAAACTGCGTCTTGTAATCTCGAAAATTCTTCATCGCCCGTTCACGTTTTGCCTGTGACAGATCGCCGTGCAATTCATCCGATTCAAATCCAAGACCGCGCAAGTAACCATGCAGCTCAGACGCACGTCTTCTCGTCCTGCAGAAAATGATCGCAGCAAATGGACGGTACATCTGCAATAGTACCTTCAATGTATTCCGCTTCTCACGATCCGGCATCTCCAGTACGATCTGCTTGATTTCCTTCAAGGTCACATTTGTTGATTGAATCGTGATCTCCTTGGGTTTCTGCATTTGGGAAGATGCCAGCTGACGGATTTCCTTCGGCATGGTCGCAGAGAACAACAGTGTCTGTTTCGCATCAGGCAGAGCAGCCGCAACGTCCTTGACGTCATGCCAGAAACCCATATGCAGCATCTGATCTGCCTCATCGAGGACAAATGTCCGGACATGGGAGAGATCCACCGTGCCGCGGCGCATATGATCGAGGAGCCGACCTGGTGTCGCGACAACGATATCCACTCGCCCTTCCAATTTTTTAAGCTGCTTGATGATATCTTGTCCACCATATACAGCGAGCGTACCGACTTCTTCCTCAGGATGAATCAGCTTTGCCAATTCATCATAAATCTGGATGGCCAGCTCCCTCGTCGGACTGAGAATGAGTGCTTGAATACCTGTATTATCAGTCTCCAGCATCTCCAGTATCGGAAGCAGGAACGCAAGCGTCTTGCCTGTACCAGTTTGTGCTTTGGCAATCACATCTTTCCCTGTCAGGATTTCCGGGATAGCCTGCTGCTGTACCGGGGTCGGTTCATTCAAACCCAATTTATGTAATAATTCAAGCCGTTTATTTTGTAAGTTCAAGTCATTGAACAGCTTCATGTTGTTCCCTCTTTCATACTTTTTCCATGATTATTATGAGAAATTTCCATAGATGTACACTTAAAATGTTTGTAAGATACTAGTATACACATATTAAGGGGGAAATTATATGCAAAAATGGCTGATCGGCATTTTTGTCTTGCTGATCATCAGTTTCAGCATCATCGGTCTTTTTCGCAGTGAAGGAAAAATCCATGACATAAATGAGACAAGTAAATCGTCTGTAAATTTAAAATGACTCCCGTTTATCCTGCACCCAGGCGGGGAAACTGTAATATAAATAAAACAGGCAGAGCAAACCGCCATTTGCCCCACCTGTTTAAGCTATTCGTATTAGTCTAGAACTTTTACTGTTACAGATTTACGGCCCCAGTCCAAAGCAGTGCCTTGGTCTGGTACGTGCACATCGATTTTATTACCTTTGATTGCACCGCCAGTATCGCCCGCAATTGCTTCACCATAGCCTTCTACCCATACTTTGGATCCTAAAGGAATTACATTTGGGTCTACAGCGATAACTTTTGCATTTGGATTTGCATTCAAATCGATACCAGTAGCCGTCACACCAGAGCAACCTTCACATTGTCCAGTATATGCAGTTGCGGAAACTGTGAGTTCTTTCGTTGCTTCTTGGCTAGTACTAGTGGCTGTATCTTCTTCTTTGGCAGGAGCTGCTTCTTGTTTAGCAGGTTCTGCTTTTTGTTCTGTTTGTGCAGGTGCTTCCTGCTTTTCTTCTTGCTTAGGTGCTTCTTCTTGTGTTGTTTCTTGCTGAACTGCTTCTTGCTTAGGTGCTTCTTGCTTCACTGGTGCTGCTTCTGCTACCGCGCCGCCAGTCACCGCCAGTTGCTGACCTATTACAATCAAATCGGAGTTCAAGCTGTTCCATGCTTTCAGCTCGCCTACCGATACGTTGAACTTCCCTGCGATTTTATAAAGAGAATCGCCTTTTTGTACTGTGTATGTGTCTGCTTGGTTTGTTTCTTTATCTATAGTCAATTTTTGATTAGGAAAGATTAGGTCAGAATCAAGTTGGTTAAGTTCTTTAAGCTGATTAACACTAACTTCGTATTTATCTGCGATTTTCCAAAGGGAATCCCCTTTTTGAACATTATATTCAGCAGCCGATGCTGATGTACCGAATGCCCCCGCAATTACTAGTCCTGTAGCTAAAGATACGACTGTTTTTTTCATTCGTCGTTTACCTCCTTAAATTTCTAACAAGACTTATGCTAACACATGGGGTGAGGGGAATGGGTTACAAGAAGTTTAAGGTTATATTACAGGCTCTGCGCATAGCAATATTGTTGTTACATTGTAATATCTCTGTAATAAAACTAACGATAACCAAGCTCCAGAGGGCTTTTCTGTAATAAAAGACCTCGTTTTATTCCACATAATGTAAATTGATAAACTGAAATTTCTTGTTGACTTTGTTTTTAATGGCTTTTTTTCCTCAATAAATTGTCGTTTTTCCGCTTTTTTTGGGTTAAATGTTACAAAAACGGACTAACAACACCCTTTTATTTACCAATTGAATAAAAAAACAGGTGCAGCTGCACCTGTTTCCTACTTCCTCACCCGCCAATTATGATTGCAAGTTGCTTCTATTACATTGCGCTTGCTGATGTAATCGGCAATCAGTTCTGTCATGTCTGTTGTAATTTCCCGGACCACCTGTTTTCCTTTGAACATGATATAATCTCCTCCGCCAGCGGCTCGGTAATTATTCATTACAACCTGATACATTTGATCTGCCAGGACAGGGCTGCCTTTGATGGACAATCCTTGCACACGGTCCCCGACCTCACGACTGACATCCAATATATATTCGATTCCTTCCCACATGTCATAATTGTAATGCTGCGGCTTCGGTTCCAAGAAGGCGCGGCTCACTTCGAGCTGTCCATCTTCACTCAATGAAAAATAAGTCGCAGATAGTTCCAATGCCTGCTTCATATCGGCACCGGAAATCTCCATCACTTTCAGTGTATTAGGATAGATATAATTAGAAACGATATCCCTCATCGTAATATCCTGTGGAAATCCTGGTGAGGCATTATGGAACAATGCTGTACTGGAGATGGCCACGCCGGCTGCATCCATCTGTACTTTATTAATGAACTCGATAAAAGGTGTCTCCTTCACCCTCGTTTCAAATGCATCGTGAATGATCATATCCCCATCTATTTTTCCGATCGGCTGATCCAGCCATTTCTGTGTTTCGTCTTCATAGGAAGAAACTAGGTTCAGAATCGTTTCATCAGGAACGATTTCATTCGTTATTTCATGCAGTTTCGCCTCTGATGCAACTCGCTTCCTACTATTATATAGTCGTTCGACAGCAATCGATACCTCACCCAGATATGCACCATTCGATCCCGGCTGCACAATGGTGACATCATTCACTTTTTCTGCAAGGATTCGATGCTGATGTCCCGTAACCAAAATATCGATTCCTTCTATTGAATGGCAAATTTCATATCCCACGTTTTCCCCGCTGAGTGATTCCGTCGGCTCGCCGGTTTCTAAATCACGTTCGAATCCACCATGATAAGCAACGATCAGGACATCCGGCTGCTCCTTCTCCCGAACTTCCTTCACCCATCTTCTCGTCGATTCCAACACATGCTCAAAGGCAAGCCCTTCGATGTGGTGCGGATCCTCCCAATTCGGTATGAAGTGAGTCGTGACACCGATGATGGCCAGTTTGACATCCCCAATCCGCTTGATCACATATGGATTTCCGAAAACAGGTTCCTTTTTTGTCTCATCAAGGATATTACCGCAAAGATAAGGAAAATTCGCAAGCTGTATCGCTGATTGCAAGTATGGCATGCCATAGTTGAACTCGTGATTGCCTATCACCGCTGCATCGTACTTGAGCTCATTCATACAGCGGATCATCGGGTTATCTCTGTCAGAATGATATTTCGCATGATGATAGGTCAAAGGTGTTCCTTGTATCATATCTCCATTATCAAGGAGCAGGACATGCTTCTTATCTTCTCTTATTCTTTTAATCAAAGCAGCAGTCCGTGCCAGGCCTTGGGGAGCTGGTTCGTGATCCCGGTATGTAGTTGGAAAGATATTCCCATGCACATCACTAGTGACTAGCAGTGTAATATTTGTCGTGTTATCAGACATTCTATCGATTCCTCCGACCTTATTTTCTGAATTAAAACAGTTTTTGCTATTATCTATCATAACATGCCAAAACTATCTTTACATTCTTATTACAGTAAGTTAACATAAACTGGAACAAGTCGTGATATAGTTGTTCATGCAGTGCAAATTAAACAATTTTTGGGGGTATATCATGTTTAAGAAAATTGCAGGCGTCGGCGCGACTCTATTTCTAGCAGCAGGCTTGCTCAGCGCGTGCGGATCCGAGGATTCCAGCGCAGAGGGCGGCGGCAGCGGGAGCGGCAGCAATGGAGATCTAGAAGAATTGCGTGTGCAGTTCGTTCCTTCTCAGAACGCTGAAACACTTGAAGCAAAAGCAAAACCACTTGAAGGACTTCTGGAGGAAGAGCTGGATATTCCTGTTGAAGTTAGTGTATCCACTAACTACAACACTATCGTTGAAGCGATGTCTTCCGGTCAAGTAGACGTTGGTTTCCTACCACCTACAGCATATGTTTTGGCACATGAAAAAGATGCTGCGGATGTTATCCTTCAGTCCCAGCGCTACGGTGTCAATCCAGAAGACGGTTCTCCGACAGATGAACTAGTAGACTACTATCTTGCACAATTCGTAGTCAAAGCTGATTCCGATATCAATTCCCTTGAAGACCTTGAGGGCAAAAGCATCGCAGTACAGGACGTAACTTCTTCTGCAGGTTATGTATGGCCGGCCGGCGCACTTGATGAAGCTGGTTTGGACATCCAGCAGGACTTGACTCCGACAATCGTCAAAGGTCATGATGCAGGTATCATCAGCGTATTGAACGGTGATACAGATGCAGCTGTTACGTTCCAGGATGCACGTAATACTGTAAGCGGCGACTATCCGACTGTATTTGAAGATACAAAAGTAATCGCCACTACGGAAAAAATCCCGAACGATACAATTGCCGTCACGCCTGAGATCAATGACGAGTGGAAAGAAAAAATCACAGACGCTTTCATCAACATCGGTAAAGATCCGGAAGGTTTGGAAATCATCCGCGATGTTTACACACATGAAGGTTATGTGAAATCCGATGACAGCAACTTCGAAGTTGTACGTGAGTACGCTGAGAAATACGGTCTAGAATAATCAAGTCCCTTTCATAATCTACCTATCCATCCAGCCAGCCTGAGATATCCTTGGACTGGCTGGGCTTTTGTCTGTATGTATATCTTTTCAGAACAGTTCTTTTTCTTAACTATTAAACTACATAAAAAGGTTGGTATAGAAAGTGATAGAATTTCGCAATGTTTCGAAAACATATCCAAATGGCGTCAAAGGTTTGAAAAACATCAACTTGACTATCGAAAAAGGCGAGTTCATTGTCATTGTCGGACTTTCCGGTGCTGGTAAGTCCACATTGCTGCGCTCGATTAATAGATTGCATGAAATCTCAGAGGGAGAAATCCTGATTGATAACAAGTCGATTACCGCTGCAAAAGGAAAGAGCTTGCGCATGTTCCGCCGTGATATCGGCATGATTTTTCAGAACTTCAATCTAGTGAAACGTTCCACTGTACTGCGCAATGTTCTATCTGGGCGTGTTGCTTATCACTCTACATTACGTACCGTATTCGGCTTATTTCCGAAAGAGGATGTCAATTTAGCCCTTAATGCTTTGGATCGTGTAAATATTGTCGACAAAGCGTACACACGCTCCGATCAGCTTTCTGGTGGTCAGCAGCAGCGTGTCTCCATCGCCCGGGCGCTGGCGCAGGAAGCCAAAATCATCTTAGCCGATGAGCCAGTAGCATCGCTAGATCCGCTGACTACCAAACAAGTAATGGACGATTTGAAAAAAATCAATCAAGAACTCGGCATCACGACGGTCGTCAACCTTCACTTCATCGATATTGCCCGTCAGTATGCAACACGCATCATCGGGCTGAATGCCGGGGAAGTCGTTTTTGACGGACCAGTGGAAGAAGCGACTGATGAGAAGTTCCAGGAAATCTACGGACAGCAGCTGGAAAAAGAACAGCAGCGAGGACCAGTTGGAGCTGGAGCCGAATGAACCAGACTCCAAAAAAAATGGTTCCGAAAGCACCGTCAAAACTAAAGCATTATCTCACAGGCATCATTGTTCTCGCTTTGCTCGCTTGGAGCTACTGGCGTTCTGAAGCCAGCATCGTGGATTTGTTTACCAATCGTGATCAAATGGCAACCATTATAGTTGAAATGTTCCCGCCAGACTGGGGCTATTTCCTTGAAATAATCGATCCCATGCTGGAAACGATCCGTATGGCAGTAATTGGTACAACATTTGGTGCGATTATAGCTGTTCCTATTATCCTGCTGTGTGCGAATAACGTTAACCGGATTCCTTGGATCTCTTATCCAGCACGTTTTGTGCTCAACTTGATCCGTACTGTACCAGAGCTCCTTCTTGCGGCTGTTTTTGTTGCTATTTTCGGACTCGGTATGATTCCTGGTATCTTTGCTTTGACCATTTTTTCTGTCGGAATCATCGCCAAATTGACTTATGAATCCATCGAAGGCATTGACAAAGGACCAATGGAAGCGATGACTGCAGTTGGTGCGAATAAAGTGCAATGGATCACCTTCTCCATCATTCCGCAGGCGGCTGCATATTTCGTATCTTATGTGCTTTATACATTTGAAGTAAATATTCGAGCAGCGGCTATTCTTGGTCTAGTTGGCGCCGGGGGTATCGGTCTCTTATTTGACAGCAACCTTGGCTTTTTCAACTATCCGAATGTCAACACATTGGTTTTCGCAACACTTATCGTTGTAGTAATCATCGATTTTATCAGCAATAAACTTCGGGAGAAATTACTATGAGCCAACTATCCACACAAACCGTCGACAAACCAAAAGGCCGCGGTAAGCGGGTTTTCAACCGCGTGCTAATTCTAGTGATTCTGGCTGCGATTTATGTTTGGGCATTCTCAGGTGTCGAGGAGTTCAAGATCAAGGATACAGCTGGACAGATTTCCAAGGCTATCTTTGAAGGAATCATTCACCCGGATTGGGACTTCATTAATGATGAGGAAGGTTTAATTTACGGGTTGATTGATACATTGGCGATTTCGATTCTTGGTACATTCATTTCTGCGATTCTTACCGTGCCATTTGGCTTTTGGGCTGCAAGACGCCGCAGTAAAGGAGGCTTCTTCGTCACAGGAGTAGGACGATTTATCCTTAGTTATATCCGGGTATTTCCAGAGGTTGTACTGGCTATCATCTTCATTAAAGCAGTTGGTCCAGGTTCCTATGCCGGAGTGCTGGCTTTAGGACTCCACTCCATCGGGATGCTTGGTAAATTATTTGCTGAAGAAGTGGATGCAATCGACCATGGTCCTCGTGAAGCACTGATTGCTACCGGAGCGAACCGGATCCAGGTCCTTGTTTACTCTGTCTTACCACAGGTCCTTCCTGGCTTCATTTCCTATACGCTGTATCGGTTCGAACTGAATGTGCGGGGAGCTTCCATTCTTGGTATCATCGGAGCCGGTGGTATCGGAGCTCCGCTTATCTTCGCATTGCAATCACGTAACTGGCCGCGGGTAGGAATCATATTGCTCGGTGTCATTATACTCGTATCTTTGATCGACTTGATATCAGGTTATTTGCGTAAAAAGATCGTCTAGAAAAACAGCGATTCTGCTTGAACAGAATCGCTGTTTTTTAGTTTAGTATCGTTGTCCGGTCACTTGCCGGTACTCGGGGCTTCACTTTTGGTTCTTTCCCTATATAACCGACTTGCAGCAGACCGATATTACGCTCCCCTGGTTTGATTTGCAGCAATTCCCTCGCCTCTTGATTCTCCAGCAAAGCATTCGTCTTCCAGATCGTACCGATCCCTTTTTCCCAGGCTAGCAGGCTGAAATTCTGGATCAGCATGCTGGCAGACGCGTAATCCTCTTCCCTGAATTTCATTTGCGTATGTTCCTCCAGCACAACCGCTATCCATAACGGCACATCGATAATCTTCTTCTTCAGCGCCTCTGCCTTTTTCTCTTTTTCTTCAGCAGTTGCAACACCCTTTGCGCCTTGCTTGGCATTGATATCACCCAGCTTCTCCTTCGTCTCTCCATCTATCAGGATGAATCGCCAAGGCTGTGTCATCTTATGGTTCGGTACCCATACTGATACATCGAGCAGATTCTGGATCTCTTCATAAGAGATTTGTTTGCTTGTATCATAATTCGAAATCGATCTTCTTTCCTTGATCAGCTGCTCCAATTGCATTTCCAACACTCCTATCCTCTTCCCGGTCTGTCCTTTAATTGAAAATCATTATCATTATCATATCTGAATATTCCACACAAAGTCAATGTGCTACCAGTTGGAAGAAATCTTACTTTTTTATGAAATTTGCCGGATAAACCTTGAATAGCCTCTTATTTTGTGACAATATAAATGATAACGAATCTCATTCTCACAGAGAAGCTGAAAGGGGTACCAGTAATGGGACGTTTGCAGACGGAATTACTTGAAGTAGCCTATGGAGATAAATCAATCGTAAAAGATTTGACTATAGAAATTCCTAAAGGAAAGATTACGGCACTGGTGGGAGCTAATGGTTCCGGCAAGTCCACTATACTTAAAACGATGGCTCGTGTCATGAAGCCGAAGAACGGCACCGTGCTATTGGACGGTAAAAGCATCCATAAACAATCGACGAAAGCAGTCGCAAAGCAGCTTGCCATCCTGCCGCAAAACCCTGTCGCACCCGAGGGACTGACAGTATCCGAGCTTGTGGCTTATGGCCGCTATCCGCATCAGAAAGGCTTCGGTACACTTACTCCTTATGATAAAGAAGTGATTGCATGGGCAATCGATGTAACCGGTATGGCAGACTTCGCCCAACGTGCAGTCGACCAGCTTTCCGGCGGGCAGCGCCAGCGTGCTTGGATTGCGATGGCATTAGCACAAGAAACGGAAACCCTCTTCCTTGATGAGCCGACAACATTCCTCGATATGGCACATCAGCTGGAAGTACTTATGCTGCTGCATAAACTGAACCGTGAGGAAAATCGGACGATTGTCATGGTTGTGCATGATCTCAACCATGCTACGCGTTACGCCGATCATATGATTGCGATTAAAAAAGGGCAGGTTGTTTGCGAAGGGTCTCCTGTTGAGACTGTAACGGCAGAGAACTTGCGGGAAGTCTTCCATATCGAAGCAGATGTCATCATCGATCCTCGCTCTGGAGTGCCGCTTTGTTTGCCATATAATACGCTCGCAAACACTACTCCCATTGAGCCAGAACGTGTCTTGGAGAAAACACTGGCATAACAAAACGCTTTGCAGCTTACTGCAAAGCGTTTTTCATTTCTTTTCTTCTATTTCCCTCATTGCCCGGATAAAAGCGATTACCCCGCTTGTTTCCGTTTCCGTCAGCTTTCTGTAATCGACTGACAGCTCCTTCTTCTTTAAATCGGTCAGCTCGATATCCTTCTCGAAATGCCGTCCAAGTAAATCGTCACAGCTCGTACCAAACAGCTCAGCCAGCGTGATCAACGCTTCAAACGAAGGGCGCCGGTATCCAGATTCATAGCCCGCATACGTGCTTTTGGCAATACCGAGGCGATCTGCCGTATCTTGCAAAGACCAATTCTTCTTCTTTCTCAATTCTGTTAGCCGATCCAGATTCATCTTACTTCCCCCGCTATTTTTTCCTTCTTTACATTATAGCACAAACTTATGCCTTTCGTACGCGATACGAATAATACAACCTTGATAATAACCTCTATCTTCTCTATAATTAGGGTCTAAGTACGCAATTAGCGAATAACTCATTATATGTAACGATAGATAGAAGAGGTGCAGGAATGAAAAAGCTATTATTACTTACCACCGGCGGCACCATCGCATCAGTCGAAGGAGAGAATGGTTTGGCACCGGCTGTGGATGCGAATGAATTGCTAAGCTATGTTTCCGATTTGGATAATGAATATACAATGGAAACAATATCGCTTATGAATCTCGATAGCACGAATATGCAGCCGGAAGACTGGGTGACGATGGCTGAAGCTGTGCGGGATCATTATCATGCCTATGATGGTTTTGTCATCACGCACGGAACAGATACAATGGCTTATACAGCAGCAGCATTGTCCTATATGCTGCAAAATTCCAGTAAACCAATTGTCATTACTGGTTCCCAAATCCCGATCACCTTCCAGAAAACAGATGCGAAAAAGAACATCAAAGATGCCATCCGCTTTGCCTGTGAAGAAGTCGGCGGCGTCTATGTCGTATTTGACGGCCGGGTCATACAAGGGACAAGGGCAATAAAACTGCGGACCAAAAGCTATGATGCATTTGAAAGTATCAATTATCCATACATTGCCTTCATCCATGATGATACCATCGAATATAACAAGAAAACACACGGAGAAAATCTGCCGTTTTCCGTTGATACTTCCCTCTGTACTGATGTACTCTTATTAAGGCTGTATCCAGGACTCAAGCCTGAAATGCTTGATGCTTTGGCAAGCATGTATAAAGGTGTTGTAATTGAGAGCTATGGCAGCGGCGGCATCCCCTTCGAAGAACGAGACCTTCTGCAAAAGATCAATGAATTAGTGGAAAAGGGCATTGTAGTCGTTATCACGACACAATGTCTGGAAGAAGGCGAAGATATGTCCATCTATGAAGTTGGACGTCGTATCGATCAAGAGTTAGTGATTCGCTCCAGCAATATGAACACAGAAGCAATCGTACCGAAACTCATGTGGGCACTTGGCCGATCCACTGATCCAAAGGAAGTAAAAGGCATGATGGAAACGCCGATTGCTGAAGATATTACTATATGGCCCTCTTAAATAATTGAAAAAGGAAGGTTCAAGTCATGGCAGACTTACAAGAGAAACATCGGATTGAAAAAGACTTTCTGGGAGAAAAACAAATTATCAAAGATGCTTATTATGGTATTCAGACATTGCGAGCATCGGAAAACTTCCCGATTACAGGCTATCGCATCCATGAAGAAATGATCAAGGCACTCGGCATCGTGAAGAAATCAGCCGCACTTGCCAATATGGATGTAAAACGCTTGTATGAAGGGCTCGGAAATGCCATCGTTCAAGCATCCGAAGAAATCATAAATGGCAAATGGCATGACCAGTTCATCGTGGATCCGATCCAAGGCGGTGCTGGCACCTCCATCAATATGAATGCCAATGAAGTCATCACGAATCGCGCACTGGAGATCCTTGGGCATGAAAAAGGCGATTATCAGCATTTAAGCCCGAATACGCACGTGAACATGTCCCAATCGACGAATGATGTATTTCCGACAGCAATCCATATTTCTACATTGAACATGCTCGAAAAACTGCTCGAAACAATGGAATATATGCAAGGTGAATTCAAGAAAAAAGCACAACAGTTCGATTCTGTCATCAAAATGGGACGTACGCATCTACAGGATGCAGTACCTATTCGTCTTGGACAGGAATTCGAAGCGTACAGCCGCGTGCTGGAAAGGGATATCAAACGGATAAAACAATCCCGTCAGCATCTGTATGAAGTCAATATGGGAGCGACAGCAGTCGGTACAGGATTGAATGCAAATCCTAAATATATCGAGCGTGTCGTCAAACATTTGGCTGACAACAGCGGTCTGCCGCTCGTCACAGCTGAAAACTTGGTCGATGCAACACAAAACACGGATGCTTATACCGAGGTTTCCGCAAGCCTGAAAGTTTGTATGATGAACATGTCCAAGATCGCAAACGATCTCCGCCTGATGGCTTCCGGTCCGAGAGCAGGGCTGAACGAGATCAACTTACCAGCACGTCAGCCAGGTTCCTCCATCATGCCAGGTAAAGTGAATCCGGTTATGGCAGAGATGATCAACCAGATTGCGTTCCAAGTAATCGGTAATGATAATACTATCTGCTTGGCTTCCGAAGCTGGACAGCTTGAACTGAACGTCATGGAACCTGTACTTGTGTTCAACCTCTTGCAGTCCATCAGTATCATGAACAACGGCTTCCGCTCCTTCACCGATAACTGTCTGATCGGTATCGAAGCAAACGAGGCTATGCTGAAAGAATATGTTGATAAAAGTGTCGGATTGCTGACAGCAGTCAATCCGCATTTAGGATACGAAGTTGCTGCGCGTATCGCGCGTGAAGCGATTCTTACCGGGAAATCGATCCGTGAGCTATGCCTTCAATACGATGTCCTAACCGAAGAAGAACTGGATATCATCTTAAATCCTTACGAAATGACAAAACCGGGTATTGCCGGCGAGGAGCTTTTTGATAGATAATAGAAAAATGTGCATATGTCCCGTTTTTTTAAAAAAGCGGGATATAAAGCGCATCTTTATCCGCATCCTTATGTAAGCGGGTTCACTATTATTTTTAGGAGGACTGGATTTGAAAGAAGCAAGATTACCCTCAGTTACGGAGATTATCATCATACTAGGAATCTTTCTAGCGCTTGTATTATCCTTCACAGTCTATCTTGACTTGCCGATTCAGCTGGCGCTCTTCATATCATGGTTTGTCGTCATCATCCTTGGTATACGGCTTGGGCACCAGTATCAGGATTTACAGAAATCAATTATGAGCGGAATCTCGAATGGACTGGAAGCCGTTCTGATTCTAGTGGCCGTCGGGGCCTTGATCGGCACATGGATTGCTGGGGGTGTCGTACCGACATTAATATACTATGGTCTTGAATTCATCCACCCAAGTATTTTCCTGCTGGCAACCTTGATCATCTGTGCCATCATGTCCATTGCTACTG
Organism: Terribacillus halophilus; assembly: GCF_900101385.1. Lineage (GTDB taxonomy): Bacteria > Bacillota > Bacilli > Bacillales > Amphibacillaceae > Terribacillus > Terribacillus halophilus. Next base: position 92,873 of record NZ_FMZB01000001.1, on the reverse strand, counting down.
GTACATCGTGGGGAACAGCAGGTACGGCAGGCATCGCCATGATGGCGATCGGGGAAGGACTTGGCATGCCACTGCCGCTTGTGGCCGGAGCAGTGCTGTCCGGATCTTATTTCGGGGACAAGCTATCTCCTCTATCTGATAGTACCGTACTCGCATCCTCTCTTTCCAAGGTAGATGTTCTGGAACATGTCCGGGCTATGCTTTTCCTATCCCTTCCAGCTTTCGTCATCACGGCTATCCTTTTTACAGGGGTTGGATTCATTTACGGAGGAAAAGATATCGATCAGGCTAGGGTGGAATCATTGAAGGGCGCGCTTATGGATAACTTTGATATCAGCATCCTGATGCTGATTCCAGCTATAGCAGTACTGGTACTATTGGCTATGAAAAAACCATCCCTGCCAGTCATCGCTACAGGCGCTCTGCTTGGTGCCATCTGGGCATCCCTTTTCCAAGGAATGCATTTCACAGAAGCTCTTGGCACCGCTTATAATGGATTTTCGATTGATACAGGTGTGAATTTCATCGATGGCATCCTTAACCGAGGCGGCGTGATGGGTATGCTCGATACCTTGATGGTTATCATTTTCGGTCTTGGTTTCGGCGGGCTTCTTGAAAAACTCGGTGTCCTGCAAGTGATCGTGTCCACCTTTGAAAAGAAACTTATATCCGCGGGCAATACGACATTGGCAACCTTGATCGTCGCCTTCCTTGGAAATGTCCTAGGCTGCGCCATGTATGTTTCCTTGATCCTGACACCTAAAATGATGGAAAAAACGTATGACAGGCAGCAGCTTGACCGCCGTGTTCTTTCCCGTAATACAGAAGTCGGCGGTACGTTGACTTCCGGTATGGTGCCATGGTCAGACAACGGTATTTATATGGCAGGGATTCTAGGAGTTTCCACTTTTGCCTATCTGCCATTCATGTGGCTGAGCTTTGTCGCTATCGGGCTTGCAATCATCTATGGTTATACCGGTAAATTCATCTGGTATAACAAAGATAAAACAGCTGTTGAAAGCTAAAAAAAGACCTTCAAGTAAAAATTGCTTGAAGGTCTTTTCCATTACCAGCGCCAAAACAGTTTCTTCACCCAATTCCACACTGTATCAACAACATCTTTTACGAAATCTATAATCGGATGCTGCGGCTTCTCGCCCTCCTCTGGCTCTTCTGGTTCTGTCGGTGGTTCTTCCGGATCTACCGGAGGCTCAGTTGGTGCATCCCCGCTTACTTCCGAAATACGCCCTTCTGCTTCATAAGCAATCGGCTCCATCTCGAAGCTTCTTACAAATGCAACAGTTGCCTCCAAATCTTCCGGTCCCATTACAGGATTGCGGCCAAGTTCGCTGATCGGACGGTATTTATCACCTTGAGATGTTCCCATGAAGTTATTCACAGTAATCGTATACACTTTATCTTCGTCAATCGGAGAACCATCAGGAAGCTTAATATCCACAACCTGATTCGTTTCTCCATTCCATGTATACGTAAAGCCGCTTATGCTGTAATCCGGACCGTATGAAGTAATCTGTGCATTCAAGATTGCCTCCAGATCCGCTCCGTCAATCTCGAATGTCATGAGTGTATTGTTGAATGGCTGAATGTTGAAAAGCTCACCCCAAGTAATGTCGCCTTCGAGTAAATCATCCCTGATCCCTCCGCCATTCATCAGGGCAAAGTCACTATCCATTGCCTCTCTCATGCCATCGGCGATCAAATTGCCAAGCGCATTGTCACCTACTTCACCCTTGACTGCATAACCGCCAGTCATCGGATTAGCTGCCACGCCGACGACTTCATCCATGATTGGCGCTACTTCTTCGGCATATTTATCCAAGATGGTTCCGACTGTCGGATCAGGTGTGTAAACTCCCTGATCTACCCATACGATTTCAGCTTCTTTGGAAACAATATCGCCTGTTTTTCGATCAATCTCCACATCCACATCTGAAAAAGCCTTTCCATATTCAGACGCCTGAACGATCAGTTTATTATCAACCGTTGCATTGACGACAGCATGGTTATGCGCTGCGAAAATGATGTCAACTTCATCATCCACCGCATTAGCCATATCAGCTGCATCGCCTATCGCACTGTCCCCACTTTGCTCAGCTGGCATATGGGACAGGACGACAATTGCCTTGACGCCTTGTTCTTTCAATTCGGCTGTTGCTTGATTGACTGCTGCTACTTCATCGGTGATGGTAATATCCTGAATCCCTTCTGGCATGACCATACCAAGTGATGCCGTTGTATTTACTCCGATGAAGCCGATTTTCTCCCCATCGACTTCCTGAATGCTGTAAGGAGGCAGGATCGTTTCACCACTGTCTTTGTAGACACAGTTGGCACAAAGTGTCGGAAAGTCCGTTCCATCATAGCCAGGAGTTCCACTCGGATGCTCCCCGCCTTCCACGATACGCAATAACTCTTCTGTACCTTCATCCAGTTCATGATTGCCGATCGTACCTACATCGAAGCCCATCGCTTCCATGATCTCGATTGTCGGCTCATCCTGCAGCAGTGCCGATACAGGAGAGCTGCCGCCGATCATATCCCCAGCATGGACGAGCAAGCTATTCGGATTGTCTGCTTCCCGCTGTTTGATAGCTGCTGCTGTATAATCCATACGTCCGAAAGTGCCATCCATTGTGCCATCTCCGTCCGTATCCAGTTCATACTGCTGATCAATTTTGCCATGAAGATCGTTCATACCAAGCAGCTGCACAGCCAGGTTATCTTCCTCCACAGGTGGCTCTGCATCACCAGCTGCTTCATATCCCGCGTCAAGCGCATCCTGTTCTGTCCAGAAGAAGATGCGCTTATCAACTGGAATGGACTCCCACTGGTCAGGAGCGACGTATTGCTTTGCATCCGAATTCCCAACGTACTTATCCAGTCCACCGCCATCATAACGGGCACGGAATTCAAACGGCAGCTCCTCCAAAAGAGATTCTGGATTCCAAATTCCTTTTTCCTGCATTTTGGCTTCTGCTACTGCTCGCTGATAGGTTGCATATTCACGCTCATCACCAATTGGTGCGATAAAGTAAGTAACAGCCAAACCTTCTTTCACCAATTCAAGGTTCATATTCTCCCCATCGGCGGTGATGACCTGCGCCAGGAGTCGGCCATAATTATCTGTTGGCTCTTCCCCCACTTCAAGTGTAATCTCATCACCTGCAGACAGCTTGGATTTTAGATAATCAGAGGCTGCCTTGCCGTGGTCCATCTGATTCTGGTCCATTTCATTTTTGATTGCATGAAATGTTTCCGGCGTATCCGCATTCACAAAGCGGACGCGATCCGATCCTAAAACAGGGTCTTTTAAGCGAATCGTATCTCCATCCGTGACAGATTCCACAACTGCTTTATAGCTACCTTCTGTTTTCGGCGCTTCAGGCTGCTCTGCCGCTATCTGCATATCCGCTTGTTTACGCGGGAGGATTTGATAGCTGTCGTATTGACTCAGGATACCAGTAACGGTATACCACTTGCCTTCTTCCACAGTCGAAATGTCCAAGGCAGATTCCATGATACGCAATGTGATAGATTCATAGTTTTCATTGATGAATTGAATATTGTATCCACCGCCAGCTGAGCTTGACGGGATATCTTTGATGTATCCTGTCACCCGGATAAGTTCCCCTTCTGCTGGTTCAGCTGTCGCTTCAGACTGAAGCTGGCTGATTGTCATTACCTCCGGTGAAGGGATTTCATTGTCAGAGGAAATGACAGTCACACCGTCCACAGAGGGGGCTATCTCTGTCAACCCACGATAACTGGTAATCTCTCCGGTCACGCGGATAAGGTCACCTTCTTTTATCTCCGGAAAGGCTGCTTCATCCGTATGATAGATATTCAGTCCAGCCGTTTCATCCTGGATGAATACAGATAGTTTCCCACCGCTGATGCTTGCATTATCTGCGGTAGCAATTCCTTCTACGGTCACCGTTTCACCGGTTTTCCCCTTTATATCGGCAATCGGCTGGACCGTTCCTGCTTCGGGTTCTTCGCCGGGTTCTTCCTCTCCATGAGATCCAATTGAGTCGAATGTATCTTTTGCTGTCTCTTCCCACTGCTCTGGAACGAAGACTGTGCTGCCTTCGGTCACGTCAGCAGATCGGATAAGGCCGATATCCTTGGCTATGTCCTGATCATTCCCGATTTCACCAACGACATCAAGAACGGTTCCATCGTGCTGGAGAGCGACAGCATCATTCCCATTGAAATTGATGACACTCCCGTTCGTCTGATCTGCTGCTGCAAGCAGGGTTTCACTCGCACGCGGATTGGCAATGACATATGTATCACCCGATTCCAATGTACCCGATAAGGTAACAGAAGCAGTTGCTTCCGTTTTACCATTGAAATATCCTGCCAATTCGAATTGACCGAGATCGATCGGCTCATCGGTCGGATTATAAAGCTCGATCGCTTTATTATATGAGCTTCCTTCTACGTACTCCGATAGTATCGGCGCCGCAATTCGCTCCGCTGCCTGTGCCCTGGAAGAGAAGCTCGGCAAAATTCCTGAATAAATAAGTGCGACTATTGCAAAAACAGATACTACTTTTTTACCCATTAACATGATTCCCCCAAAATAATAGTAAGTTCGGCAAATACCGACGAACTCCGTCATCTACCATACTAGCTGGTATCAAACTATCCCGATATAGGAGGATAGACATGATTCTGGTTAATTTTCTGTAAAACAACCGGGATATTTGGGACAAATGAAAAAAGCAGCCGAAGCTGCTATTTTAACGAAGTGGATAGGCATCCATATAGGCTTTGGCTGCTCGTAGGACACGGGCATCCTGGAAACGGTTGGCGGCCAGCTGCATACCGATCGGCAAGCCTCCTTGTGAAAGTCCTGCTGGAAGTGACGCTGCTGGTAGACCAGTCACATTATAAGCGTGCGTCATCATCCAGTCTGCATCTTCCTTCACCTGCTGTCCATCAATGACAGATGGCCCCAACAAATGATAGTCAAAAGCAGGAACAGCCAGTGTCGGTGAGAGGACTAGATCATAATCCTGAAGCACCGTCTGCAGTCTGTTCCAGACTGTCGTGCGATTCCGTTCGTACGCACGATAATCAGAAGCCATCAGCGGTTTGCCCTTTTCAATCATCTCACGATAGGAGTCGGACACCCATTCCGGATTGCTTTCAAGCAATTTTGCACTTCCTGCTGCTGAAGATGCATACCACATGCTTGTGAAGAATCCATTGAACTGACGACGATCCATATCAAAATCAAGATTCACTGTCTCAACAGACATGCCGAGCGCGCGCCAATTATCGAATGTTGCTTCGACAACTTGGCGTACTTCCGGATCGATAGCATACATGCCGAAATCCGGTGTATAAGCGATACGAAGACCTTGCGCTTGTTCTTCCAAATAGGATGTGCCGATTTGGCTGTCCAAAAGCGGGAGACTGAATGGATCCGTTGTGGACGGACCCTGTACAGCTTCCAGGAACAGCGCGCTATCATCGGGATTATTCGAAAGCGGTCCATGGTTGACGAATGGTGAGCTGGAACCGAAAACATTACCCAAATTATTATCCATCGGAATTCGGCCATATGTCGGTTTGAAGCCAAATATCCCACAAAGACTCGCCGGTATGCGGATGGAGCCTCCTCCATCACTTCCCTCCGCCAGCGGCACCATTCCTGCTGCTACTGCAGCAGCAGAACCACCGCTTGATCCGCCTGCTGTCTTGGAATGATCCCATGGATTCACGGTAGCACCGAATACCATATTATCCGTCGTGCCCTTATGACCGAATTCAGGTGTGTTCGTCTTACCCATGATCAAAGCACCTGCTTGTCGCAGACGCTTGACGATCGTAGCGTCCCGATCGGCGATGTGATCCTTATAGGCCGGTGAGCCAAAAGTGGTACGCATACCTTTTACAGGTGTAAGATCTTTGATACCGACAGGAATTCCATGCAGCAGGCCTGTCTTCTCCCCGCGCATGACTGCCTGCTCTGCCTCTTTCGCTTCTTCAAGCAGCTTATCATTCATGGTAACGAACGCATTGATCTCGCCGTTTTTACGCTCTGTTTGATCCAAATAATAGGAAGCCACCTCAACAGGAGAGATTTCCTTGTTTTGAATAGCTGTCACTAATTCGCGTACTGTTTTGCCTTCCACTGTCATCGCCCCTTTTTATCCTCTACACGTATCATAACGCTAGCAAGTCCCGCGTTCAACCGTCAGAGGATCATCGCAGCAATCCAGCCGAGTGCGATAACAGGCAAGTTGTAATGCAGGAAAGTAGGAACAACGCTGTCCCATATGTGATTATGCTGTCCGTCCGCATTTAAGCCTGATGTTGGACCAAGCGTTGAATCGGATGCTGGTGATCCAGCATCGCCAAGAGCTCCCGCAGTACCAACCAATGCTATGATCGCAAGCGGACTGAAGCCTAATTCAACTGCTAATGGCACAAAAATAGTAGCAATGACAGGTACCGTTGAAAAAGAAGATCCAATACCCATCGTTACAAGCAGGCCGACTACCAGCATCAGAAAAGCCCCTAATGCTTGGCTGCCGTTGATCGCGCTTGCGGCACTTTCAACCAGACCTTCAACATCGCCGGTCTCACCAATGACATTTGCAAATCCCGATGCAGCAATCATAACAAATCCGATGAATGCCATGAGCCGCATACCGTTTGTCAGTATGTTATCGGCCTCCTTCCATTTGACAGTACCTGTTGCATACAGAACAACAATACCTGCAAGTGCGCCAAAAATCATCGAGTCTGTCCAGATTTGAACAGACAACGCTGCCAGGATGGACAAAATAGAAAAGATCAACGTTTTTAAATCGAGTCGTGAATTTTCCTCACGTACTCCTTCTGGAACAGGAAGCTCCTTGTTTTCATAAACACGCGGTTTACGATAAGTTATGAGTGCAATCAGTAAACCCACCACCATGCCAAGCGCAGGCAGTATCATCGCCTTGGTAACTTGATTTGATGTTACTTCCAGACCATTCGAAGTTATATTGCTCGCGACGAGACCTTGAAATATCTCTCCATAACCTACTGGAAGTGCCATATACGGTGTCACCAAGCCGAAGGTAAGAATAGTCGCTGTCAGCCGCCTGTCGATCTGCAAGTCATTCAAAATTGATAACAAAGGCGGTATGAGCAATGGGATGAATGCAATATGAACTGGAATAGCATTCTGGGACAGACAAGCCATGATCAAAATCAAAATCAGGATCAGCGCACGTGAACGCTTCTTAGAATAAGCCGTGTCTTTCTTTCCGCTGATCGAGATGATCCCTCGAACCATCGCCTCTGGCAAACCAGTACTCGCTATTGCAACAGCAAACCCGCCGAGCATCGCATAACTAAGGGCTACCTCAGCTCCTCCTCCAACTCCGTCTGTAAATGCAGCTAATGTTCCATCCATCCCGAGACCGCCGACCAGACCGCCAGCAAGCGCACCGCAAATAAGGGAAAATACTACATTGACTCGTAATAAACTTAGTATAAGTACTAATATAACGCCGATCACAACTGCATTCACTTCTAATTCCTCCATCACTTTATTATGGTAAAGTATTAAAGTAAGATAACAGATAATCTAACTTTTTGTCAATGAAATCAGAAGTAATCGGAATATTCAATATACAAGAAGAAAAACCAGCATTTCTGCTGGTTTCTCCCACCTTATTCCGATATAACAACATCAATCAATTCAAATGTGGTGACATCTGCAAGGCCGCGGTTCGTTACCCGAATCTCTGGAATTACCGCCAAGGCAATCAGGGAGAATGTCATAATCGGATCAGTTATGCTGCACCCTAGGTTTTCCCAGGCTTTCACGAGATTACTTACTTGTTCCACCACTGTTTCAAGCGGCTGATCAGACATCAGTCCGGCAATCGGCATCGGTAATTCTGCTAGAACTTCGCCATTCCGTACAGCAACAAGTCCGCCGCCGATTTCTGCCAGACGGTTCGCAGCAATAGCCATATCTTCACGATCCACACCCATGACGAGCAGATTATGACTATCATGTGCCACGGTCGAAGCGACTGCTCCATGCTGGAACTGGAATCCATGCACAAAGACATTGGATATTTGCCCAGTTCCTTTATGCCGTTCAATACAAGTTAAATGGATGATATCCTGTTTCTTATCTATGTGCACCGCTCCATCTTTGACTTGCAGGGAAGCAGTCATCTTTTCTGTCCGCGCACTTCCTTCAATTGCTTTAACGACATTCACCTTCACTTCACCATCCGGACGATTTGTGCGGTGAAGGAAATCATCGGCCTTCATTTCACGGGCTAGATGCACGGAGCTTCGCACAGCATCTGGATATGTGTACACTGGAAATACTTGCTGCAGCTCTCCTTTTTCAAATTGGATGCTTCCATCTGCTATGACAGTAGATGCTTCCATCTGCTGCAAATCCTCTATAAGAAGCAAATCTGCGAATTTACCCGCACTGATACTGCCGATATCATTTTCCATATGGAAATACCGAGCAGAGTTGATTGTAGCCAGCTGAATTGCTGTCACAGGGTCGAGCCCTTCCTCGATCGCCCGGCGGACAACATGGTTCATATGTCCTTTCGTAATCAATGTCTCCGGATAAACATCATCCGTAACCAAGGAAATATTGCGTGTGTCCACGTTATATTCTGTGATCACCTTGATCACTTCCTTCACGTCCCGCCATGCTGAACCTTCACGAATCTGCACATGAAGGCCTGCACGAAGTTTAGCCAATGCATCTTCCTTGGCAATTGTTTCATGATCGGATGTAACACCTGCTGCGATATATGCTTGCAGCGCGTACGGGTCTTCTGAAGGGAAGTGGCCGGTTACCGTCTTATCCGCTTTAATTGTCTCCGCTATTTCCCCATGCATTTTGCTGTCTCCATGAACGACACCAGGGAAGTTCATCACTTCTCCCAGTCCTTGAACATTCTCCCAGGTTAGACCTTCCTGAATATCTGCCACAGTCAGGCTGGCTCCGGCGTCTTCCAAATCATCTGTAGCAGGGACACAGGATGGAAACGTCGTATACACTTTCAACGGCAGCTGCTGCCCCTCTTCGTGCATATAACGAACGCCTTCAATTCCGAATACATTCGCTATCTCATGAGGATCCATGAATACCGTCGTTGTACCTTTTGCAAGTGCTGCCTTGGAAAATTCCGTAACGGAAAGCATCGTACTCTCCACATGCATATGGCCATCAATCAGCCCTGGTACAAGATACTGTCCATTTGCTTCTATCACTTTAGTATTCGGTCCTTCATGCTCCTTCCGTGCTTTACCGACTAGTGCAATTCGGTCACCAGATATGACAACATCAGTATGCTCCAGCAGTTCTCCTGTGAATACGTTGACTAGCACACCATCTCGGATAATTAAATCAGCGGGACGCTTTCCTAATGCAACCTCACCCAATTGTTTTGCTGCTTCATATAGTTTTGTTCTTTTTCCCACTGTCTTCAACTCCTATTATCCTTATACGTTATGCCCATAAACGTGTAAAAAATTCCCGGCACCATGGAATTCAGGCTCGGGAAACTCTCTTTTCTATACGCATTTATTTCTATTTATAGAATCATACTTCCGCTGCTTGCGTCAACCCTGCTAAACGAAAAAACCGCCCTGTAAGGCGGTTTCCACTTGTTATTTCTTCTTCGTATCAAGCGGTGTCAGTCTAGCTTCAATACTCTTGCGCTCACTTTCTAGAAACGGCGGCAGTGCAAGCGTCTCACCCAATGCATCCGGGTCTTCATCCGTAGCGAATCCAGGTCCGTCTGTCGCAAGCTCGAACAGAATGCCATTCGGCTCCCGAAAATAAAGTGACTGAAAGTAATAGCGGTCTACCAGACCGGAATTCGGCAAGTGAGCTGCATAAAGGATTTTCTTTGCCCGCTCTAGTTCTTTCCTATCTTTCACCCGGAATGCAACATGGTGCACACTGCCGCGGCCAGGACGTTCCCGCTGCAATCCAGGTTCAACTTCCACCATTACCTCGGCACCTGTGCCGCCTTGTCCTACTTCGTAAATGTGTAAATTCGTACCATCAGCAAGCTGAGCCTCTGTTTTCTTTCGGAATCCCATCAATTCCAGCAAGACCCGCTCTGTCGGTTCAAGCTCTGGCACTGTAAGCTTTACTGGACCAAGTCCAATGATCGCAAACTCAGCCGGAACATCGGTACCTTCCCACGGAATGCCTGCTGCTACGCCTTCATTTTGTTCATCGGACACCAGCATGAGCCTTTGTTTTTCTGGATCCTCAAAGAAGAGAACCTTTCGTCCCTGTAGTTCCACTTCTTTTGATTGGATATCATATTCTTCTAGACGACCTGCCCAATAATGGATTGCTTCATCTGATGCCACACGCAAGGAAGTCAAGGAGATACTATTATTGCCTGTATACGTCCTGCCTGCCCGGTGAATTTCGAAAAAAGTCAGATCCGTGCCCGGACTGCCGAGCTTGTCAGCATAAAATAGGTGGTACATGGATGTATCATCCTGATTGACAGTCTTTTTGACAAGGCGCATTCCCATTATTTTTGTATAAAAATCATAATTATTTGCCGCATTCGCTGTTATGGCTGAAACATGGTGAATACCGTGAAGCTCCATCATCTGCTTCGCCCCCTAAACGTACAATTTATTAGTTACTTACAAAATGTAACTTAGATCAACTGAAATTGCAAATGCCCTCCTTCATTCTGATAGAATAAACCTGAGGAGGATCGCTATGCACACAACACTTTATTTTGTTCGCCACGCACATACTATCTATACACCGGATGAACGGAACCGGTCATTATCCGAGCAAGGTTACGCCGATGCGAAGTTTGTTCAGAAGTTTTTGGAAGCGGAAAATATAGACGTATTTATTTCCAGCCCCTACCGGCGCGCTTGGGAAACGATCGTAGCTGATCCATCTGCTGCTGTTTTTGATGAAAGACTCCGCGAAAGACAAATTGCGTCCTCTCCGGTCGAAGACTTCCAGGGAGCGATGGACCGTTTATGGTCAGAGGAAGTGTACCAATTTCCAGGTGGCGAATCGAATATGACGGCCAGGAAAAGGGGTGCGGCTGCTTGTCAAGATATACTCACTGCTTAACCTGGTAAAAGGGTCGCTATTGGGACGCATGGAAATCTGATGGCGCTGACTATGGGTCATTACGATAAAAGATTTGATTATGCTTTTTGGAAGGAGCTACCGATGCCAGCTATCTGGAAACTCACTTTTGATGGTTCACACTACATACAGGCAGAGTTCCTGCGCATAAAAAAATAGCGGACATCATCTGTCCGCTATCTTCCATCCATATGCAATTTCAGGATAAGAGACACCATCTATCTCAAACTGATCCTCAGCAATCTTCTTTCCGCCAAGACCTTCATAGAAGTATCTGGACTCATTCCCAACAAGCATCCAGGCGAACACTCCTTGAATTCCTTCGGCAGCAAGCCTGTTCTCCAGTGACTGCAAAAGTAATGTACCGATTCCCCGCTTCGTGTAATCGGGATCTATATAAATGGCATATACTTCACCGTCATAATCTGGATGCACACCTCCCCGGGATCTTCCCCCGCTGATGAAACCGACAAGCATTCCATCCACTTCCGCAACAAACATAAGGGAACCGGATTCGAGTACTTTTTCGAAACGTGCCGCCCTATCTTCCTGACGAATGGCAGCCAAATAATCAGGCGGCAATATGTTTTGATAAGCTAATTGCCAGCTTTTTGTACTGATTTCACCGATTCTTCCACAGTCAGCTCTCTTTGCCTCGCGTATGGTAACTGCCATCCCTATCCCCTTTCTGGACTTAAGCTAATACAGTTGGCTGGAAATCGATCAAGAGGACTGCACGTACACCAGGTCGGTCTGCCTCCCCTTTTCTGATTGGGCTTACATAGTGACTGACAGCCTCATCATGCACCCCGTAGGATTCAAGCGGCTGGTGAATTTCGAAACTTTCGTGGAACTGACTGGAGTCTGCATCCTCCGGCAATTTACCTGCACAGGCAGGAGTCGCGATGATATTCAGTCCGCCGACAACATTGTCACGCTTGATAAGATGTGCAAAAGTGAACGGTTCACCGTCCTGATGAATCAAGTTAGGAGAAGATACACCCTCTTGTCCATCTTCTGTCACCTCAAGTTTGACGAAATGAATGCCCGCATGAACCGGGAGGATCAAGTCCTCTTTCTGCCAGAACGTTTCATGGTAATCATGCATGATGATTTTCTGCAATAGTTTATTTTCCAGGATATGATCCGGTAGTGATGGGAATTCCCGATAGGAATCGACGTACTCCGGGTTGAAGCGGCCTTGGAAATATTGCGCCATGCTCCCATTCTCCCGCTCGATTCCCGGCAGCCATTCCAGGCGATTGTCCTTATCGAAGATGATTGCCCTCGAATAACGGCGGTAACGGTTCAGTTCCGGTGCATAACTATCAGCAGGCAATGTATCAAAAACAGCCTGTATCTCAGCTAAATCCTTTTCCATCCCGTCATATGCGAGATCCTTTTGTAAATCATATATGCTGTATCCTTGTTTCTTTAATGCGTGCATGCTTAAACCTCCACAAATCTAGAATCTTTCTCTATCATAATACATGCAGCGTTAAAGGAACATGCTTTCGATTGCGATTTTATGACATTTAAACAAGGAGTGACCCCGATGAGGAAGTCCAAAGCAGAAATTGAAAAGCTCTATCAAACCGCTACTGACATACGAGCGTTGCTTCAGACTGGTGATGTACTGTACAGTTCGATCAGCCCCTCCACTTTTTTCTTCAGCCATGCCGGCATTGCCGGGAATGGTGATCGAATTTTTCATGCGCATCCATCTGGCGGGATCACTGAATCGTTGGCCTCTTATCTATCCCGGCATCGTTATGGCGGAACGATCACCTTGCTTCGACCAAAAACGGATCCAGCAGGAGCAGCAGCATGGGCGGAGAAGTCGATTCATTCAATGAAAGGATACCGATTCAACCGCACCTTGGCGGATACCGATTGGAATTATTGCACGAAGTTCGTCTGGCAGGCCTTTTGGAGCGGTGCAGGCACTGATTTGACCGATGCAGTGAAACAGATTTCCCGACGCTGGATCTTCCCGCGTCATATCAAGCACTCCTCTCATTTTGATCCGATCGCAAAATTCTCCTTGGAGTATCGGCTCTAGTCATAATTTTCTGGTAAAATGATGGAGATACGATGATAAAAGGGGGATTCTCATGCAATTCGAACAAAAGTTAGCAAAATACGCCGAGCTTTTACTGCATATCGGCTTGAAGGTGAAGCAAGATCAGGATTTGATGATTGTGGCAGAATTGGCAGCTGCACCATTTACAAAGATTATTGCCGAGAAGGCATACGAAGCTGGAATGCGGGATATCATTGTCGATTATCAGGATGATAACATCACGAAAGCAAAAATAAAGCATGCAAAAGTAGAAGATTTGGATTACTTCACACCATTCCGCGGTCGTGTTTACGAAGAATTGGCAGCTGCTGATACAGCTTTCCTGGAGCTTAAAACACCGAATCCATCCCTGTTTGATGGAATCGATCCGGCAAGGGTTGCCCGTTATACGAAAGCAATGGGCGCAGCTAGACAAGGATATCAAGCCCACAAAACGAATGGCCGGATAAACTGGCTCATTGCGTCCGTTCCGACCGTTGAATGGGCGGAATCTGTTTTCCCTGATTCGAAGGGACAAGCAGCAGTCGACAAACTATGGGATGCAATCTTCTTCACTACCCGTTCCGATCAGGAAAATACGGTCGAGCTATGGGAACAGCATGTCAAAGCAATGAAGAAAAACGCTGACCATTTGAATGCACGTGACTATCGCAAGCTGCATTATACTGGACCTGGAACCGATTTGACGATTGAGCTGCATCCGGAATCCTTCTGGACTTGTGCAGAATTCATGAAAGAAGATGGCTCTACCTATATACCGAATCTTCCTACAGAAGAAGTATTTACTATTCCTGTGAAAAATGGGGTGAACGGAACGGTTAGTAGCACAAAGCCACTGAATTATGCAGGCACTTTGCTTGAGAACTTTTCCCTCACTTTTGAGCAAGGAAAAGTTGTTGATTTCACAGCGGAAAAAGGCTACGACACGTTGAAAAACCTGCTGGAAACCGACGAAGGCGCCCGCTTCCTGGGCGAGGTTGCGCTCGTACCCCATCAATCACCGATTTCCCAATCCGGAATCGTATTCAATAATACATTATTCGATGAAAATGCATCCTGCCATTTGGCACTTGGACAAGCAATCGGCATGTGCGTGAAAGATGCCCGCAACAAAACGAAAGAAGCGTTAAAAGCAATTGGGTTCAACTACAGTCTGGCACATGTTGACTTCATGGTTGGTTCTGGAGAACTATCCATTACAGGCGAAACAGCGGATGGCAAAGTCGAAAAGATTTTCGAAAAAGGAAATTGGGCTTTCTGATGATAGAAGAAAAGGAGCAGCAATAGCTGCTCCTTTTCTATGTACGGCAGATCATGATGACTTCCCGATAATAATCGAGCTGATGTGGACAAAGCGCTTCGCGGGTAATCTCGATTCGCTGCTGGGGAACTCCAGCGACAATTTCCGCTTCCGCTGTGCTTGCTTTTCCCTCAACTAGTTTCTCCAGATCATTCACCCGCATCCGAACAATCTGAACCACTTCTTCATTCAGTAAGATGTCCGGCAATTCCTCTAAATAATAAAAGAACTGATGGCAAAACTCCCGATCGACTAAGTCCTTGGCGAATAATTCTTCCTGGATGATACCTTTGTAGAATAAGTCACTTTCTTCAAGTGTGACACCTAATTCTTCCTGCACCTCTCGTAAGCCACCTACCACGGGCGTTTCGCCGCTTTCCAGATGACCAGCTGCGGTAATGTCGTATTTCCCGGGAAATTCACTTTTATTGAAAGATCGCTGCTGTAGATAAATGTATAGATCTGTACCATCGTGCTCCACGAACCAGCAGTGGAAAGTCTCATGCCAGTCCCCATCACGATGGACTGCCTGTCTTTCTTTTACGCCAATTTCCCGATGCCGCTCATCGAAAATCGTCAATAACTCCATAGTTTCCCCCATACTTACTCTTTTTTTCTAATGTACGCGATAACAAAAGGATTGTCTACCGTTCGCTTCCAATCAAATGGAATTTTCGCGCATTTCTTCCACCAATGGCATGATTTCGTTCGCGAAACGTTCCATCTCTTGCCTATGCGGTGAAAACTGGAGCAGCAGGAGACTGACACCAGCATGCTCATACGCTAATATACGCTGTGCAATCTGTACCGGTGTACCGACCAAGTTCGGTCGCAGCCCCCTAGCGGCAACAGCATCATCACTTATCTGGCTTTTTTGTGCAAGCTCCTCTTCCGTTACATAAGCTTCATAGTCCGCACTGGTAATCCGTTCCCATTCCTGGATAGCTTCTTCCTCTGTTTCCCGGCATATGACGTATGCTGTCATACCAAACTCCGTAAACGCGGACTTGCCAGCTGCTTCGCGGCGGATCTGCATATCGGCAATCATGCTAGCTACTTCCTGCACGGTGCCGCCCTTCATGACATATGCGTCGCATGTCTCCGCAATCGTCTGGCGCAGGTAGTCGCTTTCTCCGCCTGCATATAACGGCGAAATCCCCTTTTTCCTCCCCGCCGGCAAATAATCGACATGTTCTACTTGATAATACAGTCCATCATATGTGTAGCTGCCAGCGGTCCAAACTCCCCGCAGCACCTCGAAGAATTCTTCTGTTTGAAGATAGAACTCCTCCGTTCCCTCCATATCACCTGCTTGCCGCTTTCTTTCCTCCTCACGCAGGAAAGAAACGACTGCCAGGGAAAACCGGCTATTACTGATTTCATCTATCTTCACCGCCTGTCTGGCTGCTTCTGCAGGCTGATCGATGCTTGGCCGGACCGCTGCCATGATATGCAATTTATTTGTTGCTTCGGCTATAGCTCCAGCCGTTTTCCAAAAGTCCAGCTTCTGATCGACATTTTTTCCTTGGTATAAGTAGGTATCTGGGAGGAATACGGCATCGAACCCTAAGTTTTCAGCCATATGCGCAGTTTCCTGAACACATGTAAGGCTCAAAGGCCCCCCATCCTCCACATGGCGCAGCCAGCTGTTTGAAACTGGCTGCCAGTATGCATATTTCATTGTTATTACTCCTTTTACACATAGGAAATCCTACCGAACGACATATAAAATCTACTAAAAAAGCTTCTTCGATGAGAAGAAGCTCTTGCTTGCAGCCGTCGTCATCTTATCACGCAGCTTTTGCTGCAGGTCGTAGCACCTTCCTGCAGGACTGCCCTCCTGCAGTGGGTTGCCGGGCTTCATCGGGCCTTTCCCTCCGCCACTCGTTATAAGATTTCTTATGAATTGTCACTATTACTATACCAGAATAGCAGTGTCCGATTCAAACAGAATAACTGCGGCGGTTATATGCCTCCATCAACAGACGGAATCCATCTTGTCTTGCTTTCTCTTCATAGACAGGGCTTGTTAGCATGAACTCGACCTCCGCGCTATAATAATCTTCCAACTCCTCCAGTTGCTGTAGCACTTCAGCAGCTGTTCCGATCACCATGGTCGGACGGTTATCTTCCAGGCGCTCTTTTTCATAAGGAGACAGCTTGTAATCGGCTGCTGTTTCCGGCCGCAGCATTCCTTTGACAGGTCTTCCCTGCTCCTGCAGCAGTGATGCTACTTCATGGCTTTTTGCCAGTGCTTCTGCAGCTTCTGTCGTTTCTGCACAAAATAGAAACAGACTAACCATCATTTGCGGGTTCTGTCCATTATTCCGGTAGGATTTCCGATACATATCCAGCACTGCTGCATCTTTTTCTCCACGTATGAATTGGGCATAAGCGAACCCGATTCCATGATATGCTGCTAGACCTGCACTGCCCGCGCTGCCGCCTAGTAGCCAGACTGACGGAGCCGTGTTGATATCCGGCATCGCGATCAAGTCGCCGAAGCGATGTTTTTCTTCTATTCTTATATTCAGATAATGAAGCAAGTCACGTATTTGCCGATCATACCAATCCTCAGGCATCACCTTATACTCTTGCAATGCTCTTTTCGATGCCGGCATCCCACCTGGCGCTCTTCCGATACCAAGATCGATCCTTCCAGGATGGAGCGCTTCAAGCAATCTTGCATTTTCTGCTACTTTATACGCACTATAATGAGGCAGCATGACACCGCCTGAGCCGATACGGATGCGACTTGTCCGTGCAGCCAGATTCCCCATCAGAAGCTCTGGACTGCTATGTGCCAGGCTGCCGCTATGGTGCTCGGAAACCCAAAATCGCGTATAGCCAAGCCGATCCGCCAGCTCAGCAAGCCGCACCGTTTCCTGTAGCGCTTCTATCGCCCCGCCATCTTCTTTGATCCGGGATTGATCCAATATACTAAGCTTCATTTTCTTCACTCCTTCTTTGTATCATATCCTGTGCGAAAGACTTTTAAAAACAATCCGTTTTTCTGTATGCTAGAAAAGACTCCAATATAAAGGATGGTGCTTATATGATCGGATTTATCGGACTAGGAATAATGGGAGAAAACATGGCTCTCAATCTACTGGAAAAGGGCGAACAATTAGTCGTTTTCAACCGCACAAAAGAGAAAGCACAAGCTTTAATGGACAAAGGTGCTGTCTGGGCTGACTCGCCTCGTGAAGTCAGCGAACAAGCTGATATCGTATTTACGATGCTGACAGATCCAGGGGCTGTCCAAGCAGTTGCTTATGGCGAAGATGGGCTTTTCAGCGGCATGAAGGAAAATAGCCTGTGGGTGGATGTCAGTACTGTCAAGCCAGCATTCACAAAAGAAATGGCAGATGCTGCTCGCGCGCATCATATCCGTTTTGTTGATGCACCAGTGTCCGGTTCCAAGGCGCCGGCACAGCAAGGGAAACTGCACTTCCTTGTCGGCGGAGAAGAACAAGATGTCAAAGAGGTCACTCCGCTGCTTGAGAAAATGGGACAAAGCATCCAGTATATGGGCGCAAACGGTAATGGCTCAGCGACTAAGCTGGCAGTGAATATGCTGCTTGTTCAGTCCTTGACTGGTCTATCTGAAGCAATCAGCTTCGGCGAAGCAGTCGGCCTTGATAAAGAGCATCTGATGGATGTATTGCTTGCCCTTCCTGTTACAAGTGATATTCAAGCAGGTAAAAGGGATACGATTCTCCAGCAGAACTTTGATCCGCAATTTCCTCTGGAGCATGCATACAAGGACTTACAGCAGATTTCCGAAACAGCTTACGAAGCAGGCGCTCCTCTGCCGATGACAAACAGTGTGAAAGAACTGTATGCATTAGCGAAAAAAAATGGTTATGGCAAACAGGATGTAGCTGCCGTTTATGCACTTTTGGCAAGAGATTGACTCAAAAAAGACATGGGATCCGAATTTTTTCGGATTCTTTTTTTATTCTCATTTATTTTATTTAATTAACATTGGCATATTAACAAGAGGCGCAGGGTATCAAGCTCTGAGATACTTAATTTGTATGAAGTAATTTTTTTGCTTATTTTCACCAAATTATAATCATTATTAAGTACTTGATTTATTAAATTTTTTAAATCGATTGATGAAATGCTCCTATAATACAGAACACTTTCATATCAATATTTTTATGCTAAGATAATTATGGTTTTATTAATTTAATAACTTTCTAAAGGGGTCTTCATCATGGCTGATTCATCTAACAAACCAAAACGGGAGGTCAAGTGGATTCCGCTCCTGATCACTGTATTGATCGGCGTAATTCTTTGGTTCGTCCCTTCACCAGATGGTGTAAAAGCAGAAGCATGGCATTTATTCGCTATCTTCGTCGCTACGATCATCGGTCTGATCATTAAACCGATGCCAATGGGCAGTGTCGCTATCCTTTCGCTGACCGCTATCGTTCTGACGAAGACACTTGGACTAGAAGAAGCGCTCAGCGGCTTTCAGAACAGTACAATCTGGCTCATCGTCATTGCATTCTTTATTTCCAGGGGTTTCATCAAAACCGGCCTTGGATCCAGAATTGCCTATTTGTTCGTACGTCTATTCGGTAAGAAGACTTTAGGCTTGTCTTACTCGTTGATTGGTAGTGACTTGATTCTCTCACCGGCGATGCCATCCAATACAGCTCGTGCCGGCGGTATCATTTTCCCGATCATCCAGTCGTTATCAAACTCGTATGGTTCTAAAAGCGGTGATGGTACGGAGCGCAAAATCGGTTCCTTCCTGACTTTTGCATCCTACCAAGGGAACGGGATCACTTCCGCAATGTTTCTTACAGCAATGGCAGCAAACCCATTGGCAGCAAGTGCCGCAGAGAGTGTCACTGGCCAATCCATCTCTTGGGGCAGCTGGATTCTTGCTTCCATCGTTCCTGGTATCATCAGTTTGATCGTTATTCCATTCGTCATCTTCAAGCTGTATCCTCCTGAAATCAAGGAGACACCGAAGGCGACTGAAATGGCAACAGAGAAATTACAAAGCATGGGTAAACTGAAGCGCTCAGAATGGTATATGATCGGCGTATTCTTATTGCTGCTCGTATTGTGGATCTTTGGTGAGAGCTTCGGTATCGGTTCTACGACTGCTGCTTTCATCGGACTAGTCGTACTATTGCTGACTGAAGTTTTGACTTGGTCTGATATCAAGCAGGAACAAGGTGCTTGGGACACACTTGTATGGTTCGCTGTGCTTGTCATGATGGCAAATTACTTGAACGAACTTGGTCTTGTCCCTTGGTTCAGTGACATTATGGGGAATGTCGTAAGTACGCTTTCCTGGCCTGTCGCTTTGCTTATATTAGCTATCGTGTACTTCTACTCCCATTATTTCTTTGCGAGTAACACAGCACACGTTAGCGCTATGTATGCAGCCTTTCTTTCAGTAGTTGTGGCAGCCGGAGCGCCGCCATTATTGTCAGCCCTATTGTTAGCTTTCTTCAGTAACTTGTTCGGCTGTTTGACACACTACGGCAGCGGTCCTGCACCAGTATTCTTCGGAGCAGGCTTCGTTACCCAGCAAAAATGGTGGGGGCTAGGTTTCCTCATCTCCATCATCCACTTGATCGTCTGGATCGGCATTGGCGGACTGTGGTGGAAACTGATTGGTCTATGGTAAAAGAAAACAGGAATCCGCGAAGGATTCCTGTTTTTATTTGGATGAATACGTTTCAGCAGCTGCCGCTTCGATAAATGGACTAACATTCCCGACCATATACATATGCAACTCATGCATTGCTCTTGTACAAGCTGTGTAAAGCAAGGTACGTTCCGATTCATGGCCATATGCCTCATCGGAGACGTCATACAGGATGACAGCATCAAATTCGATGCCTTTAGCCAGGTAAGCCGGTATTACCGATAACCCTTTTTTGTATTGGGAAGTTGTTTCTGTAATCAGATCCGCATCCATCTCTTCCTTGATCCAATCATGCGCTTCTTTGCTTTCTTTACTCGTTTTTCCGATGACCGCAATCGTTTCATAACCAGCATTTTGCAAGGAATGGATTTTCTCCAAAATCATCTGGCGTCTTTCCTTATCGTCAGCAGCTGTTATCACTGTCGGCAAATCACCATCACGGTTGAACGGCTGGATATTTTTGGCGTGATCCAAGAGCTCCTTTGTGAAGTCGACTATTTGCCGTGTCGAACGATAACTGCGCCACAGCTCAATTCGGTGACTGTCGGCTGTATTGCCGGAAAGCACATTCTCCCCTGTCAAAGCATGGGCTTGGATCGCCTGGTTGATATCACCGAGCAATGTCATCCTTGCATTCGGGAAAGCCTGCTGCAAATAAGCGAACTGGAACGCCGAATAGTCCTGCGCTTCATCGATGAGCACATAACGAATGGATTTGTCCGAACGATCTCCAAGTACCTTATCACGGAAATAAACAAATGGCGTCACATCTTCCCAGCTCATATATTTACGCATGAGATGTTGCTTTGTGGTTTCATATAGTTGCGCCCATGAAGCAGGCATTTCCGGACGTCTTTCTGCTGCCAGCATACGCAAGTAAGACTTTTTCACATTGATGAAGGCATGTTTGCGTACTTTCTTTATCAATGGACGAAGCTTCCGTTCGACAACCCATTTCCGCAGGATTTCTTCTTCCTGTTTGTTTTCCTCAAAGTCAGCCGTTTCGGTACGGTCTCTCTTCTGAAGCTCGGAGAACGCTTGGACATAGTCCTCTTTCTCCATCAGCTCGACTTCTTCCCGTACCCAATCCTTCCTTGTTTCCCATTCCCCCCAAAGCTGCAGCTTTTCGACGATCCAAGCCGCCGTCAGCTCCGCGCGGTTGGAAATCGGCAATGTATTGGATAGGCTGTAAAAATAAGATTGGATCTCCTGTTTGCTCACGATGCGCTGCTTACGGAAACTGACATCTTTAAAAATGAGGCCCGCGCGCTTGAATTCGTCCAGCTTGTCATCGATATAACGCTTGAAATCCAAACTGGCCTTATATTGAATACCAGCCAGCCGCTGCTCTTTTTCCTCTCCGGAAGCAAGCAGCATATATTCCATCTGTTCAAATGGCGTCTCGATCGTCTCCCTGCCTTCCAGCTGGGCGTCCATATGGGCATAGAAAGTCGCCTGCCTCATATTGTCTTCCCCAAGCTCGGGCAAGACATTGGATACATAGCTGTTGAACAGCGGGTTCGGTGATAGAAGCACAATATTCTCAGCTGAGATGCGATCACGATAATGATATAGCAAGTACGCTACCCGCTGCAGCGCAGCCGATGTTTTCCCACTGCCTGCTGCACCTTGTACAATCAAATTAGCAGCAGATTCATTCCGGATGATTTGATTCTGCTCTTTCTGGATCGTCGCAACGATGCTTTTCATCTCTGTACTGGCATTACCGCCAAGCACGTACTGCAGGAGGCTGTCCCCGATTGTCACACCCGTATCAAATAGAGCCACCAGCTTCCCATTACGGATGATAAACTGACGTTTCAGCGTCATTTCCCCTTGTATATTGCCTTCGATCGTTTCATAAGAAGCATCTCCAGGCGAAAAATCATAATACATGCTGGAGATCGGCGCTCGCCAGTCATAGATCAAGAAATCCTCTTCTTTTTCATCCATCAGACTCGCAAGGCCGACATAGATCTCTTCGTCATGATCAGCACCTTCTTCCCGGAAATCGATACGCCCGAAATAAGGGTTGCGCTGCAGCCGGTCCAGTGTTTTCACTTCATTATTAATTTGCTGATGCGTCCGCTCCCGTTCACCTAAAAGCTCCGCTTGCTGCTTCAGGCTGGCCTGCGTTTCGTTCACATCATCCGGCTCATCCAGGTTGACAGTTACATCCTCCCAGAAATTCTTGCGTAAATCGATTACTTTCTCTCGGATCCCTTGGATCATTCCTGCGGTTTTTTCCCGTTTCTTTTCGATTGTTTCCTGGACCCGGGTTACACGGGCTTGTTCGTCCTTCAAATCCTTTTCATCTTCTGTCATACCGGCATCCCTCCAAAACATTTGACATTTATCTATAAGTAATGTATAATTTTAATTGGTTTGCTAAATTATGTTGTGTTAGCAGAACATCCTCTATTTTACCATGTTCATTGTTCCCCTGCAATTTTTCTCTATCGTGTCGTTTCCAGGCTATCCTTTTGCATAACCCTTCTATTCGTGTGTATAATTAGTTAGGGAAACGAAATATTAATGCGAAAGAAGTGTTTTTCACATAATGACGGACGAACAGCTCGCAAAACGCAATCTGTTTATCATGTGGTTCGCCAACTTTTTCATCTCGGCGAGCTTGAGTATGATCATGCCATTTCTCTCCTTATATATTTCATCATTCGGAACGCTGTCCGATCGGGAAGTCCAAAGCTGGTCAGGCATCATTTTCGGGGTGACTTTTGTTACCGCATTCATCTGTTCGCCATTTTGGGGAAAACTCGGTGACCGATACGGACGGAAGCTTATTTTGATTATATCTTCCTTCGGCATGGGGGTTTCCATTCTCCTGCTCGGATTCACCGAAAATGTCTGGCAGCTATTTATGCTTCGAGTATTCATGGGAATCTTCACGGGATTCATCGGGATTTCCCAAGCATTCATCTCGACGCAGACACCCAGTCACATCGCCGGACGGGTGCTCGGCACCTTACAGACCGGCAGTATCACTGGTATGCTCTTTGGTCCAATGATCGGTGGGATCCTTGCTGACAGCATCGGGTTCCACGGGACATTCCTGCTCGTATCAATAAGCGTCTTCACCTCCGCCGTCCTGGTTACGTTCGGAACAAAGGAATATCCGGTCAAAATTCAAAAAGGCGAAAAATCACACTATACCTCCAAGGAAGTGCTGGCGCACATCCTGCGAGACCCGATTTTATTAGTTGTACTCATTTTAAGCGCATTGATCCAGATTGCCAATTTCAGTGTCCAGCCAATTCTATCTTTATATGTGCAGGAACTGCATGGACCTGAGAATATAGCATTCTACTCCGGTATCGCATTTTCAGCTGCCGGACTTGGCAACCTGCTCATGACAAGGACTTGGGGAAAGCTTGGCGACCGTATTGGTTATGTCAAAATCCTTATCGGGCTCATATTCGCCGCAGGCATCGTTTATATTCCCGGTGCCTTGGTCGGTTCCGTCTGGGAACTCGCTGCAATCCGCCTGCTTCTGGGCATGGCAATCGGCGGTATCATTCCGCTGCGAGTAGCTTATATCCGGCAAGCGGCTCCAGTCAGCATGCAAGGTGAGGTGCTCGGATATAATAACAGCCTTCGTTTCCTCGGGAACTTCATCGGCCCGATACTTGGCGGTATGATGGCTGGTTATTTCGGTTTCTCTGCGGTTTTCTATATGACCAGCGCCTTGCTGATCATTTGCGGCATCACATTGCTAACCGCCCATATCCGGAATGCCCGGACACAAACCCGGACCTCTTCCATCTAAAAAGGATTGCCGATCATATTCGGCAATCCTTTCTTCTTACATATTAAAGCTGCGGACAGCTATCGCTTCGATTTCCACCTTCGCTCCTTTAGGCAGCTTGGAAATCTCCACTGTCGCACGTGCTGGATAAGGTTCGGACAAATGACGACCGTATACCTCATTCACAGCTGCAAAGTCGTCCAAGGATGTAAGGAATATCGTTGTCTTGACCACTTGGTCGAATGACAGTCCTGCTTCCTCCAAAATCGCGGACAAGTTCCTCATGACCTGATCCGTCTGTTCCTCGATAGTCCCAGCCATCTCTCCTGTAGCCGGATCCAGTGGAATTTGCCCGGAAATGTAAACGGTCCCTGCTGTTTCCACCGCCTGGGAATAAGGGCCGATTGCTTGTGGGGCTTTGTCAGTTTGAATGATATTACGCATACGCATCTCTCCTATGAAAACAGATTTTTAAAGAAATCACCAATCGACTTGAAAAAATCCTTCACACTTTGCCAGAAACCTTCGTTGCCGGCCACTTCATCGATCTTGTCCTGGATCGTTGTAGCAATGTCATCAAGCTGTGATTTCACGCCATCGAAATTGATATCCAGCTCGCGCATCTTATCGAAAAGGTCGATAAGCAGCTGACGGTCTTCATCGCTTAAGCTGATTTCCAGCTTGCTCAGCTGGTCGGAAACAATCTGCTCCACATCCTCTCGCGTGGCTGGATTCTGCTCCGCAATTTCCTGTTTGATATCAGTCAAAAGCTGCGTGACTTTCTCGTTATCCAGACCTTCCTTCTGCGCCAAATCCGTTGCCAGATCCAGCTCATCATTGGCTACCTCAGTCCGTTCCGGATCCAAATTGCCGTCCGCAGTATCATAGGCTTTGTAAATACCTGTCAAAGCGGAATGCCCGCTAACCTTCACCGGGGAAGCTACATCTACTGTTGCATCCTCGATACCAGCAGTCAGCAAAGCATTTTTATACATATCGACTGTCACCTGGGTGATATTGTCAGGCGTGACAATCTGGACATCCAGCCCATGCCCTTCATCTTCCCTTGTAATCATCGCTGAAGAATACATTCTGGAATTGGCATCGCCATTTATGTATTTCACGATATCATCGGCAGTAACCGGGATTTCCTCTACATTATCTGTATTTGTAACACCTAGGTCTTCTCTGACCTGCTCTTTTTGTGCTTCTGATAACGAATCTCCAACTACGACAATCGGCAAGCCGAATTTCTCATTGATACTATCCGTGTTCTTTCCTGTACTTGCGGATACAACATCGGAAAAGGCAAAGCTGAACATCAAGGCAACTGCGAAACATGCCGCCATGCATTTGGTTAACCTTCTCATGGAAATGATCCACCTTTTCTTCAAAATGGTCTTGCTTCCCCCATTATAAGCTTTTATGGAAATAAATAAAGTCATATCTTGTCCTGCGCCTCCGGTTGTACCGGAAGGAAGCAACGCAAAAGAGCTGCATCTTGATTGATGCAGCTCTTTCTTTAAGCACGTTTTTCGACTGAGCCATCCTTCTTATGGATGATTGTTTCTGTTCCTTTATTTTTGGCAATCTCCTTGGCACGCTTCACCGCGTCCTGCTTATTATCAAATACTTGGGAAGGACGTTTCGATCCCTTGGCTTGAACTGCCCAGCCCTCCTCATGGGGCACGACCTCCTCTGCGTTATCGATTAAATCCGGGTTACTGTGAGACGCATCGGAATCCCGCTTTGTCGGATCATCATTTTTCATAAAATCCTTCACTTCCCTTTTCGAGGCATTTTCATGCCACTCTTTCGCCTGACTGGTCGCAATCGGAATAGCCCTGCTTTCATCGTAGCCTTCATCCACCAACGCATTGGCGATCTCTATTGCTTTCTTTTTGACTGGTTTGTCCAAATTTTTCAGTGAAGCAGGATAATCGTCCATCGTCCATGGCATGCTAAAAACTCCTTTGCGTTTTTATGTATTAACTATTCCCCCACTTGTATCCACGAAACGCAAAAAGCAAAAGAGTTGTATGAGCTTCCGCCCCGTCTTACAATTGCCATATTACCAAAAAGGAGATGAAGCCAAATGGCGAATAATGAAGAAATCCAATTAGCAGAACGCCCGGAAGGCATGCCAACCAAAGATACCTTTCGCTATGTAGAAACAGAAATCCCAGAGCTCAAGGAAGGTCAAGTGCTCATCAAAAGCATTTATATCAGTGTCGATCCCTACATGCGCGGCCGGATGAATGATACGAAATCCTACGTACCTCCATATGAGCTGGATGCACCAATCGCTGGCGGTGTCGTCGGTCAAGTTAGCGAATCCAAATCAGATAAATTCCAAAAAGGCGACTTTGTGCTTGGCAATTTGCCTTGGGCCCGTTACAACGCTGCCAATCCGGATAACTTGCAAAAAGTCGATCCAGATCTCGGTCCAATCTCTACTGCATTAGGTGTATTGGGCATGCCGGGACTTACTGCATACTTCGGTTTGATAGATATCGGTGAACCAAAAGCCGGTGAAACGGTCGTCGTCTCCGGTGCAGCCGGCGCAGTCGGATCAACCGTAGTCCAAATCGCCAAAATACTCGACGCCCGTGTCGTCGGCATTGCCGGCTCTCCGAAAAAACTTGACTATGTCAAAAACACGCTAGGTGCGGATGAAGTCGTCAACTATAAAGAGGACGATGTGGCAAAAGCCCTTGAGAAAGCCTGCCCAGACGGCGTGGATATTTACTTTGATAATGTTGGCGGTCCCGTATCCGACGCCGTATATCCCTTGCTTAATGCGCACGCCCGCATCCCGCTCTGCGGCAGCATTTCTTCCTATAACAAAAAAGAAGATCAAGGACCGCGTGTTCATGGCTTCCTCGTCAAATCGAAAGCGAAAATGCAAGGATTCATCGTCGGCGACTACAGCGACCGCTTCGCTGAAGGAAAGAAACAGCTATCCGAATGGTTCAAACAAGACAAGCTTACATTTGAAGAAAATGTAGTAGAAGGTTTTGAGCATGTACCGGATGCTTTCCTTGGATTATTCAAAGGGGAGAATCTAGGTAAGCAACTGGTTAAAGTAGCGGATGAGGAATAATGAAAATGCCTGACAGGTAAATCTGTCAGGCATTTTTATATAAAAAACGGCTAATGAACCGGTCACTTTATTGCTGTACTATTTGAATATAGTTGCCGCATGTATCATCGAAAACGGCTAATGTGACTTCTCCCATTTCTGTCGGCTCTGTAGTGAACCGCACCCCGCGTTCCACTAACCGTTTATACTCTTTCTCAATATCCGTCACGCCAAACATCGTTGCGGGGATGTCTTGCGCAAAAAGCTTCTCCTGATACTCTTTGGCAACGGGATTGTTATTCGGTTCGAGCAAAAGTTCGGTACCATTTTGCTCATCAGGAGAAACAAGAGTTATCCACCTGAATTCTCCGGCAGGTTCATCATGCTTTTTCACAAATCCCAACGTTTCTGTGTAAAAATTCAATGCCTTATCTTGATCATCTACGAATATACTTGTAACAACGATTTTCAAAATGAATTTCCTCCTTTGATAATACAGCACATGATACTCCGCTAGAATTCTTGATTCAAGCAGAGCAGCATTCTAATTACTATAAATGAATTATAACACCTGAACAAAACAATCCTTCATCCATTCCCGCCATTACATGTAATAGTATGTACAAAAAAGACATCCCTTTATCAGGGATGCCTCCTCATAAACACAAATGGTCATATTTTTTTACAAACTTCTATGGCCATACAGGTTATCACTGCTTATCTATTATCCACTTTCTCCGGATACATATCATGGTTCATCATGCGATGATCTGCCATTTGCTCATACTTCGTGCCTGGACGGCCGTAGTTGACGTATGGATCGATGCTGATGCCACCGCGTGGTGTGAACTTGCCCCATACTTCGATGTAGCGTGGGTTCATCAGTTCTTTTAGATCGTTCAGGATGATGTTCATGCAGTCTTCATGGAAGTCCCCATGGTTGCGGAAGCTGAACAGATATAGCTTAAGCGATTTGCTTTCCACCATTTTTTCATCCGGAATGTAGCTGATGTAGACAGTACCGAAATCCGGCTGGTTCGTGATTGGACACAGCGTCGTGAACTCCGGGCAGTTGAATTTCACGAAGTAATCGCGATATGTGTGTTTATTATCAAAGGTTTCGAGAACCTCAGGTTTGTAATCGAAATCGTAGACATTGTTTTTGTTGCCAAGCAATGTTACGTCTGTCATTTCTTCTGGCTTTCTTCCTGCCATTTTTATTCCTCCTTGCTAACTTTTACACAAGCGTTTCCTATTATAAAGGATTTTGTCCGTTTTGTCTCATGAAGGCGATGACTTCTTCATGCGTCGGCATGCCGGCTTGTGCACCGTGTGACCCAATTTGCAAGGCTGCTGCCGCGTTGGCGTAGCGGCAAGCTTCATCCAGCGGAATGCCGCTGGCCAGCTTGAGGCCGAGTGCAGCATTGAATGTGTCGCCAGCTCCAGTTGTATCAACTGGCTGGACCGGGAATGCTGGTACATGCCCGCCGCTGTGGATGACGCCCGCTTCCCCTTTTGTGATGACAAGTTTATTGGCGTATTCCCTTAGTGCCTTATCTGTATCGTCAAATAAAATGGCAGCTTCAGATTCATTCGGCGTCATGTACGCTGCCTGATCGATGATTTCACGCGGTAGCGACTGTGCCGGAGCAGGATTCAATATGTAAGGTATATCCGCTTCTTTACAGCACGCAGCCGCAGCTGCTACTGTCTCGAGCGGAATCTCCAGCTGGATGAGGACAATATCACTTTCTTCGATGATTTTCCGCTTCGCTTCGATATAAGCCGACTTGAGCTGAAAATTCGCCCCCGGGATGACAGTAATGCTATTATCCCCATCTACCACCTGGATGACAGCAACACCGGAAGAAGTGTCGGCTCTGCCAATATGCTCTGTCCGGATACCTTCCCGCTTGAGAACCTGCGTCAGCTCATCCCCAAAAGGATCCTGACCGATCATACCAATCATGGTGACATCGGCACCAAGCCTGGCTGCAGCGACGGCTTGATTGGCTCCCTTGCCGCCGGGGAATGTCTCAAAGCGCTCACCCAGTATTGTTTCACCGGCAGCGGGACGCTTTGCAGAAGTAGCAGTCAAGTCCATATTCAGACTGCCGATTACCGTTATTTTTGGCGCCATGGCCAAGTCCTCCTTTAAAATACGATCGTTTTATTGCCGTATACGATCACACGATCATCCACATGCCATTTGATTGCACGCATGAGTACACTTCGTTCGACGAGACGGCCGACACGTTTCAGATCTTCTGCTTTATCCTTATGATTGACCCGATGGATATCCTGCTCGATGATCGGACCTTCATCCAAATCGGATGTCACGTAGTGGCTCGTTGCCCCTATCAGCTTCACCCCTCGCTCGAAGGCGCGTTCATATGGCTTGGCGCCAATGAAGGCTGGAAGGAAACTGTGGTGGATATTGATGATTTTATTTTTATAATTCTCCAGGAAGACAGGTGTCAAGATCTGCATGTACCTCGCGAGAATGATGGTGTCGATATCATATTGCTCCAATAGCTCAAGCTGCTGACGCTCTGCTTGCTGACGAATATCCTTGTTGGCAGGAATGTGATGGAATGGGATATCATAGGCTTCTGCCAATTCGCGTGCGTCCTCATGATTGCTGACAATCACCGCAAGGTCGGCCATCAGATTGCCGCTTTGATATTCCCATAGAATTTCCTGCAGGCAATGCAGTTCCTTCGACACGAATAAAGCCAATTTTTTCAAATGACGGACGCGCACAAGCTGCCACTCCATCCGGAAATGATCTGCAATCTGCCGGAATCCCTGCTCCAGCTCTTGCTGCGTATCGCCGTCCTGTCGGCATTCGAATTCAATCCGCAGGAAGAAACTCCCCCCATCCGGATCTGTTGTATATTGATTTGATTCCATGATATTTGCTTGCTGCTTATAAAGGAATTCGGAAACTGCTGCGACAATTCCCGGCTGATCAGGGCAGGAAATGACGATCCGATATCTGTTTTCATTCTGCTGCTGGAAAGCTTTGATTTTATCTAGATAATGTGCGGACATGACTAACCTCCTAATATTCTTCTATCTTAACGATTGTATCTTGTTTCGACAACAGATAATTGTGACAAAAAAATACGATCCCAAATTGATTGGAATCGTATGTATTGTATGAGTGCTGCGTTGCTTTATGCACTTGCGATTTGCTTCAACGTCCCGATACAGAAATCGGCTTCCGCTTTGGTCGTATTGAGCGGCGGTAATATACGCAGTACATGCTCCCCTGCTACCAAAACAAGCAAACCGAGCTCACGAGCCCGGTGGACAAGCTCGATTGCTTTTCCTGTCGTACCTAAGCCGAGCAGCAGCCCTTTCCCGCGCACATCGGTGAATCCACTGGACTTGGCAGCGATAGCTTCCAGCTCACCCCGGAAATAATCAGCAATCTCTTGTACCTCCATCAGAAACACAGGATTCGTAATTACTTCCAAGGTAGCTTTTCCCGCTGCAGCCGCTACTGGATTTCCCCCGAACGTACTGCCATGACTGCCCGCTTCAAAAGCTGCGGCTGCCTTGCTGGAAGCAAGCATTGCACCGATCGGAATTCCGGAAGCCAACCCTTTTGCGGTAGTCAGCACATCGGGCTCTACACCATACTGCTCATAAGCATAAAGCGTACCAGTACGTCCGGCGCCGGTTTGCACTTCATCCAGCATGAACAGTACATCATGTTCTTTACACAGACGCTCCACTTCCTTTACCCACGCAGGATCAGCAGGGATTACGCCACCTTCCCCTTGGACAAGCTCCATTAATACACCGCATGTATCAGGACCGATCAGCTCTTCCAATGCTTCGACATCGTTATAAGGGAGATAGCGGAAGCCCTTTGCCAGCGGTGCGAAGTTTTTCTGGATCTTTTCCTGACCTGTTGCAGCCAGTGTCGCAAGCGTACGTCCGTGGAAGGATTGGCTGAAGGTGACAACCTCGTATCCTGTTGTTCCCTTTACTTTCTGGGCATAGCTGCGCGCCAGCTTGATTGCCGCTTCATTTGCTTCTGCACCGCTATTGCCAAAGAATACTTGATCTGCGAATGTATGGGCAGTCAGAAGCTCTGCAAGCTGTTCTTGAATCGGAATATGATAAAGGTTGGAACAATGCCAAAGGGTATCCAGCTGTTCCTTGACCGCTTCTTTCACGGCTGCCGGGGCATGACCCAAGTTACAAGTGGCGATTCCGGCAGTGTAATCAAGATATTGTTTACCTGCATCATCCCAGACATAGCTTCCTTCCCCTTTTGTTATGGAAATCGGGAACCTACTGTAAGTCGGCATGACAGCTGATGCAGCTGTATTCGTTTCAGACATGATGGGCCTCCTCCGATAATGTAATGGTTGTTCCTGCGACTGTACCTTCTACTAGTTGCAATAAACTGTCATCAGCAAGTCCGTTGACGATGGTGACTTTTCCTGCCCCATGCTCCAACGCTTCCAATGCTGCTCGCACTTTCGGGATCATACCATCCTTGATGAGTCCCTCGTTTATCATCTGTTTCAATTCTCTGTCCGTTACATTAGTGAGCATCTGTTTCTGCCCTTGTTCCTGCCGATAAATCCCTGGAATGTCGCTTATGAAGCACAGCTCTGCATGGAGCGCACGGGCGATGGCTGATGCTGCAAGGTCGGCGTTGATGTTGAAGCGGGAATTTCCTTTCCCGCCAGCCAGCGGGGAAATGACTGGAATATTACCTTGTGAGACAATCTGTTCGATCAGAGCTGTGTTCACTTCTGTTACAGTTCCGACCAGACCGAGCTTATCCGCATTCGCAACAGGTTCTGCGTACAGCAGCTTGCCGTCCAGTCCGCTTACGCCATAGGCATCCGTCCTGGCCATCAGCTTCCTTACAAGAAACTTATTTACAGCGCCGCTCAGCGCCATCTCGACAACATCAAGCACCTCTTCTGTCGTCACCCGTAGCCCATCGACGAATTCCGTCTTTACTCCTGTCTGTTTCAGCAGGTCATTGATCAGCTTGCCGCCTCCATGTACAATGATAGGCTTCCAATCGCCCTGCTTTTGAATGGCTGCAATATTATCATAGAAATTATCCGGCAGCTGGTCGATGATGCTGCCACCGCATTTGATAACTAGGAAATTCATCTAGCCGCCCCCCTCATGTCCGATAGGAGGCATTGATTTTGACATAATCATATGACAAATCACAGCCCCAAGCAGTCGCTTCCTCGGATCCTTCCTGCAAATCAATCGTGATCAGGACCGCTTCCTGCTTCAAATGCTCGCTGGCTTCAGCTTCATCAAACAATGTAGGGTTGCCATTCTGCACAACCATGCTATCGCCCAGCCAAACTGAAATCTTATCCGGGGAAAAAGAAGCGCCGCTGTATCCTGCTGCCGTAATGATACGGCCCCAGTTCGGATCCGCTCCATATACTGCCGCTTTCACAAGACTGGAAGCCACGATAGCCTTGCCTATTTTCCGGGCATCTGCAGCTGTTTTGGCTTGCTGTACATGGACTTCGACAAGTTTCGTCGCTCCTTCTCCATCACGAGCGATTTTCTTCGCCAATTCCTGTGACACATACTGGAAGGCTGCAGAAAATTTCTCCCATTCCGGATGAGTCGGGTTCAGCTCTTTATTCCCCGCTTTTCCGTTGGCCAGTACAAGAACCATATCGTTCGTACTTGTATCTCCATCAACTGTGATCATATTATAGGAATTATCCGTCGTCTTCTTCAGCAGCTGTTCCAGCATGTCATTTGGAATAACAGCATCTGTCGTCACGAAAGCGAGCATGGTCGCCATATTTGGATGAATCATGCCAGATCCCTTCGCAGCCCCCCCGATGGTAATCGGTACGCCGTCTATTTCCACGCTGACTGCAACTTGCTTTGTACAGGTATCTGTCGTCAGGATGGCTTTTGCAAAATCATCTGCCTTGCCTTCATCCTTTATTGCTTGAATGCCCGATATTATCTTATCCATCGACAGCTGGACGCCAATCAATCCAGTAGATGCTACAGCTGCATGCTGGAGTTGAATCCCAAGCTGGTCAGCAAAAGCTTTACGCATTGCATAAGCATTCGCCAAACCTTCTTCTCCAGTACAGGCATTGGCAATACCGCTATTCACCACAACTCCCTGTAGTTTGCCCTCGAATGCGACGCTTTCTTCAGTCACGAGCAGCGGCGCTGCCCGAAAAGAATTCAACGTATACACACCAGCAGCTGCAGCTGGAATGTCTGAATATACCCATCCTAAATCAAGTTTGTTGTGTTTGCGGATACCAATAGCTGCCCCACCTGCCTGGAAACCACTTGGGCTGGTAACATTACCATTTTCAATTATTGTATATGCCGCTTCTTCTGCCTTTATCATTTGATCCCTCTCCTTCATGGATAAACCGGCAGCATCCATAAACCCGTCGTCTGCTCCCAACCTTGCATGATATTCATATTCTGGATGCCTTGACCTGCTGCACCTTTTACCAGGTTGTCAATGACAGATACGATGGTAAGCCTATTTGTCCGTTCATCCAGATGCAATCCGATGTCACAGAAATTGCTTGTTGCAACTTCTTTCGTCGCCGGCCATTCTCCTTGCGGCCTGAGTCGGACAAACGGATGAGTCTCATAATATTTTTCATATAATTCCAATAATTCAGTCTCCGACAAACCGACTTGCAGATTGGCATAGATCGTGGCCATGATCCCTCGAGTCATCGGCACCAGCTGTGTAGAAAAGCTGACGGGCTGCTGCGTACCGCCTGCTTCTGCCAAAAGCTGTTCAATCTCAGGAATATGCTTATGCGATCCCAGTTTATAAGCTTTCATATTTTCATTGATTTCACTATAATGTGTTACGGCACTCGGAGACTTACCTGCTCCCGAAAGGCCTGACTTGGCATCGATGATAATGGAGGCTGGATCTACCAGGCCATTATGTACAGCCGGCAACAGACCAAGCAAAGCGGCAGTCGGATAGCAGCCAGGATTTGCCACAAAGTCTGCTTCCGCTATCTCCCTCTTATTCCATTCAGGCAGTCCGTAAACTGCTTTTTCCAATAATGCTTGTGAAGCTGGGTCCGCTTTATACCATTTGTGGTAAACTTCGGGATCCTTCAAGCGGAAATCCCCTGCCAGATCCACACAGCGGATACCCGCCTCCACAAGCTGCGGAAGCAAATCTCTGCTCACCCCGGGCGGAGCTGCAAAAAAAGCAAAATCCACTTGCTCTTTTAAAACTGCCACATCAAATGTCTCCATATTCCCTTGCATAAAACCATCTGTGTGCGGATATAATTCGGTCAATGATTTTCCAGCACTGGAATGGGAGATGATTGCTTTTACTTCTGCATATGGATGTATATGTAAAAGTCGAAGCAACTCTACCGCGCCATAACCTGTACCGCCTATTATTGCGACTTTCACAAACGTAACCCCCTGTGATCAAGTATGAATTAGTTAGTAATTATACTTTACTATGTATTTTTATTCAATAGTTATGATGAAAAATATCAGCTAACCATCCCCTCACTCACACCTTGACCCCACTTATAATACTATGTATAATCAGTATATTAATTTGGCACTGCATCTCAGATATGTGCAACGGTAAAAAGCAGACTCTATAACTGTCCCCCCTTATCATTTAAGAGCTTAAAAGCATCGATTAAAGGAGGCGAGTAGCATCATGACACCACTCATTTGGTTTTTATACGTTATCGTACCCGTTTTAGGTATGCTTGCTGCATTCATCCAAGCAAGCCGCATGAAAGAGGAAGGAGAAGATAACGAATGATTGCAACATTTATTGTCTATTTGGTAGCCGTTTTCATAATCGGTTATACAGCAGAAAAATTCATCACAAAAGGAGAAGAAGGATTTTATCTGGGAGATCGTAATTTTGGGTCGTTTTCGACTGCTATTAGTGCAGGTGCTACCGATTCAAGCGGATGGATCTTTATCGGAGCAGCAGGCCAGGCCTATATTGCCGGTATATCGACTATGTGGATGCTGCCTGGATTTTTGATTGGTTATTTTGTAAACTGGTTTGTCGTTGCCCCGAGACTGCGTAAGTTTTCCGAAAAGTCGGAAGCTCTGAGTATGTCCGATTATTTCGAGAAACGCTTCCATGATAAATCGCACTTATTGAAGGTTACCTCCAGTTTGATAATCGTCATTTTCTTCATTGCCTATATGGGCTCCCAATTGTCTGCCGCCGGAAAGACATTGGATGCTGTCATTGATTTCGATTTCAATACCGGTCTAGTATTGAGCGGTATTTTTGTATTAGGGTATTCCATACTCGGTGGTTACCGCTCTGTTATGATTACAGATGTCACCCAAGGCCTCATAATGCTCGGTGTGCTCCTGGGATTCCCGATCTATATGATTTTCTTCCAATTAGGTGGACCTGATGTCTTCTTCAACACTATTGCCAGCATCGATCCGCTGCTTGTCTCCCCGGCAGCCGGCAACGTCGGTTCACTAGCACTCGGAATCATCATTGGGCATATCGCTTTCGGGTTTGGCGTACCCGGCCAGCCCCATATCTCCCAGCGTTTCCTGTCAGCCAAAGACGGCCAAACAATCAAGCAGGGCTCCATCATCGCGATGGCATGGATAATCATCACCATGACGGGTGCCAATTTGCTCGGACTCATCGGACGTGTCTTATTGCCGAATTTGGATGATCCGGAATATGTATTCCCTACTGTGGCTCTGGACGTATCGCATCCGATCGTAGCAGGTATAATAGTCGGGGCGATTTTTGCCGCGATACAATCGACTTTTTCTTCGCAATTGATGGTAACGACACAAGCAATTGCAAGCGATATATGGAAGTCCTTTTCAAAGAGGCAGTACACCAGTAAACAAACCTTATTCATCAGCCGATCCGCCATGGTCGTACTAACGTTGCTTTCCATCGGTATCGCCTTATTGAATCTGGAATCCGTCTTTGCCCTCGTACAGTACGCCTGGGCTGGGCTTGCCGCCAGTTTTGCTCCTGTCCTTCTATTCAGTCTCTATTCGGATATCGCAACCAAATGGGGTGCCTTCTGGAGCATGATCACCGGTTCAGTCGTCACTGTAATCTGGAAAGGATTTGGCTTGGATACGTATATATACGAAATCATTCCGGGACTGGCAATCTCCACCATCGTTCTGCTGGCAGTTAGTATGCTGACGAAAAAACATGATGCATCTCCCACGAAGGAAGAAAGTATGAATCTATAATATGACAAACAGGCTTGCCAGTATTGGCCGGTCTGTTTTTTTTCAGTCTATACATTGACTTTCCAGGAGAATCTTCCTTATCATTAGTTTCAGTTATATCTCTATTTAAAGGATGAGACGATGTGAAAATGAAGTCTTTATACAAGACCATCTACGATGATCTAGTCAGCAAGATCATGAGTGGATTCTATAAAGAAGGACAGAAGCTTCCGTCCGAGAAAGAATTGGACCTGCTCTATCAGGCTAGCAGGACACCAGTCAGGCAAGCCTTATCCAAGCTGGAAAGTGACGGTTTTATTTACCGATTACAAGGCCGCGGGTCCTTTGTCTCCGAAAACCGGCCAAAACAGCTATGGACAAGAATGACAGGTTTCACCAACTATTACTTGAGCGAATGGGAAAAGATCACATCACACACAATCAATGTGGAGACGGTGCAAGCTCCGGCAATCGCTCCGCTGTTGAAAGTGGATGAAAATGTAGAGCTGACAAAAATGACCCGTCTGCGTTACTACGAGGAAGATCCGATCATCTATTTGGAGCATTATGTCCACCCTCGTTTTCCGGTCGAGTCATTACAAACGAATGATAATTTCTTCTCCATTGCTGAGATACTCAATGATGAATTCCAAGTGAAAGTCGCCCGGGCTGACGAAGAAATCGAAGCTGTGATCGCCGATGATCGTCTCCAGGAAATACTTCAACTCGATCAGAAGTTCACACCTTTGATCAAGGTGACAAGGACCTCTTACACGGCAGCAGATGAACCAGTTGATGTTAACGTCTACTTTGTCAATTCGAAGAAATGGAAATTTGAAGTCAGTTTCCGCCAGAGCGAAAAAAACTTCGAATTTTTCTAATAAAAGCGCACTCTGATGTGCGCTTTTTTGCATATGCTTATTAAAATCATTGCACTCGCTGTACAATATGTTATACTGCTACCAAGTAATGTTGTAAGCGCTACCAAAGAGGTTAGGCTGCTTGCACTTTTCTGCTGCTGCTGTAAAATTTGGTATGGCAAAATGCTAGATAAAGGAGAATGATTTATGCGATCGAAGAAAACACTCATCCATGCTGCAGTAGATATCAACCAGACTGCAAACAAATTCAAATCGAGCATTGTTCTAGTAATGGATAATAGGGTGGTAGATGCCAAAAGTATGCTCGGACTATCCAATAGTGTACTAACGTCCGATTTCTTCCGCTTGGAGATATATGGCGAAGACGCCAAGGAGGCAAAGAAGGCGATGCGGGATGTATTCCTCAGCAACGGCCTCCCTGTGGAGATAAGCAATAAATAAAAAGACGGCTCCCGACAACGGAGCCGTCTTATATTTAAAGTCGGGCTGGCTTTGGAATAATTGTATTCCGCAGCTGTCCGACTCCTTCAATTTCGATTTCGACTACGTCCCCCTCAGTCAGGAACTGTGGCGGGTCCATAGCAAATCCGACTCCATTTGGCGTGCCGGTCATGATTATATCCCCTGGTTCCAAGGTCATGATACCCGAGATGAATGAAACCAAGTAAGGAACGGAAAATATCAGATGCTTCGTATTGGAATCCTGCCGTTTTTCCCCATTCACAAACGTGCGTATCGATAGGTTCGATACATCTTCTATTTCCTCCGCAGTGACAAGATGCGGACCCATCGGCGCACTGCGATCCAATGTCTTGCCTTGAAGGAATTGCGGCGTCCGGCGCTGCAAGTCACGTGCCGATACATCATTGGCAACGGTATATCCTGCTATATAGTCTATCGCTTCGTCTTCCGTTACTTCCTGCGCCTTCCTCCCGATCACTACTGCCAATTCACCTTCATAATCCAGTTTTTCGGTCAGCTTCGAATGATACACACCTTGATCATGCGCGCAAACCGCATTGGAGAACTTTCCGAAAAGAACAGGGTAATTCGGCAATTCCCGACCCATTTCTTCAATATGATCTTTATAGTTCAAACCGACGCAAATAATTTTGCCGGGCTTTGGAACCGGCGGCCCGAGGGTGATTTCTTCGGTCCTGTACTGAACTTTCTCCAGTCCTTCTGCAATTGCAAATGACTCCGCCCGGAAAGCGCGCTTCATCGCATGCGTCCCCATGCTGTAAAAAGCATTCGGATCAGCTGGAAGCAGACTCTCAACCGTCATCGCCAAATCCACCTCTCCCTCTGACAGGAGAAACTGCCGGTACGATTCCTGTAGATCAATGATACGCCCTTCCACCCTGCTGCCGATTCGATACGGATTAAAGTCCTTGCCAACTTTATATGCTACTAGCTTCATCCAAGCACTCTCCTTCTTTTGCGAATACTCAAAATTGACTCTCTCTTTCTATGATATAGTAAGAAAGTCAGACAGCATAGAAGAAAGGGAGTCATAACAATGAAAAACGTCTATTTGAATCATGATGGCGGTGTCGATGATCTTATTTCGCTTTATCTTTTACTGAAAATGGAGAATGTGCGCCTGATCGGATGCTCCGTCATTCCAGCAGACTGCTATTTAGAGCCAGCTCTATCCGCGAGTAGGAAAATAAGCGACCGTTTTGGCAATTGCGAGACACTTGAGATTGCAGCATCCACTTCCCGGGGCAAGAACCCGTTTCCGAAAGACTGGCGCATGCACGCTTTCTTTGTTGACGCATTACCAATCTTGAATGAACATCTGCCAGTGCGTACCAAGGTTGCTGAAAAACCTGCCCATCTGGATTTGATCGATAAATTGAAAGCACAAGAAGATAAAACAACCCTTATCTTCATCGGACCGCTTACGGATTTGGCTCGTGCTCTGGAAATGGACCCTAGCATCGTACAGCATATCGAGAAGCTTGTTTGGATGGGAGGCACCTTGCTGCCAACAGGCAATGTCGAAGAGCCGGAACATGATGGGACTGCCGAGTGGAATGCTTTCTGGGATCCAGAAGCGATGGACATTGTTTGGAAAAGTGACATACTAATTGATATGGTAGCGCTGGAAAGTACCAATCAAGTGCCTTTGACTGTGGATATCCGGGAAGAATGGGCCCGTAATCGCAAGCATGAAGGGGTGGATTTTGTCGGACAAAGCTATGCTGCCGTACCGCCGCTTGTCCACTTTGAGACAAATTCGACCTATTATTTATGGGATGTACTTACGACAGCTTCCGTCGGGAACAGCTCATTAGTGAAGAAAAAACCTGTCCAAGTAAGTGTCGAGGCTGACGGTCCGTCACAGGGACGTACATATGAAGATGAGAACGGGAAGGAAATTCAATTGGTGTATGATGTCGATCATGATGCTTTCTTCTCTTACATTCTCTCATTGATGAAAGCATAATGGACCTTTGTTTCATATAATTGGTATCGCATATATACAATAAATTTGTTATACTATTCCGTGGCCGTTATCCACATGTGGATAACCTAATAAGTACGAACGGAAAGAAGGCAGATTAGAGATTATGTATATGGATTACCATCATCACACGAATAACTCAATCGATTCCAAGGCTGTCATGCAAGAGGTGTGTGAACAAGCAATCACCAAGGGAATCAAAGAAATCTGTTTCACCGAGCATTATTCCGTAAATCCAGATGCCCCAACCTACGGTCATATGGATTTCGCTATATATCAGCAGGATATCAAGGATTCACAAGCATCCTACGGTGACCGATTGACCATCAAGATGGGGATTGAATTATGCGAGCCGCATTTGATGATGGATGTATATGAGAAAGAGCTTAGCTCCATACCATTTGATTTCATCATGGGATCTGTGCATAATATCGGCAACCAAAAACTGAGACTGCATTTGCGCGCGAATCAGGACACCTTCTATGATGACTATTTCGCCGAAATGTACAAGCTCGTTTCTGATGCAAATATCGATGTACTCGCACATATCGATT
The DNA here is from genome assembly GCF_900101385.1 of Terribacillus halophilus. GTDB lineage: Bacteria > Bacillota > Bacilli > Bacillales > Amphibacillaceae > Terribacillus > Terribacillus halophilus. The sequence continues at coordinate 52,680 of NZ_FMZB01000001.1, read as the reverse complement.
TGATGAAGCGGTATGCTGTCCAGGAAGGACATGAAGTGTATGTATTCGAGCAATATAAAGATCAGATTGCCGCTGTTTTGGAAAAAGCGATACAGCGCGGCATCGGCATCGAAATCAATACATCCGGTCTTCGGAGTTCTCTAGGGGAAGCTCTTCCGACACCGCAAATCGTATCGCTTTACCATGATTTAGGTGGAAAGATCCTGACACTTGGCTCGGATTCCCATAAGGCCGAAACAGTCGGTGCCGGTATAAAAGAGGCTGCACAAATTGCAAAGCAATGCGGTTTCACCCATATATATCAGTTTGATAAGCGCGAACCAAAAGCTGTATCCCTAAGCTAAGATCTTCTTTTCATTACGCAGTTTTTGTTTGATGAATGCTTTGAATTGCTCATCCTGGCTTTCCGGCACCAATGCTGGATTGTCGGGATTTTGCATATATGAATTTTCTTCACTCCATAGTTCCCTCTTCAAAACCCGCAGCCTGACATAATAAAACATCAGTTTGAGATCAAGCCACATCTCTTCTTTGAAGAATTCAAATACCTCTGCTTGACTTGCTGTCGTCTCCTCTTTCTTCTGAGCAATTGTATATTGCGCCTGTACGACTTTATTTAAATGCTGTTCCATCAATTCCTGTTCCGCCGTCGTGAATGTTCCCTTACTGATCGTATCATCCATCAGTTTTTCCGCTTCAGCTGTATGCTTTAATATCGCCTGCTGCTCTTTTTGAATCGTATCAAGAAGCTCAAAGAATCTGGTAAAAGCTTGCTGAATGATGTCGGTCGCCAGATGCATGACATTCTTCTCCACAGCCTCCAGCAACTGACGAAAGGAATGATAGCGCTGATCTGTCAATTTCACTCCATTGTCAGAAGTCAGCCTCCGTATCATCTGGACACAGGTCATATAACTATAATAACGAACAGCCAACTCTTCCACTTCATGCTGAGCAGGTACCCTGCCATCCTCTGCAACAAGCAAATGCTCATTGCTTGGCATAAACGTGAAATAATAATGGACCGGTATCTGGTTGTCCTTACAGACCGCCGGACAAACATCAACACGCTCATCTTCCTGTTGGCGGCTGCGATCGGACGCATCAACCACCGGATTTGGTAACGTTTCTTTCGTAATCATGCTTTTCCCTCCGTTCTTTCCTGCTTATATCTAGTATTTCACAATTTTCCCCAACTCAATCCTACCTTATTTCCCTATTCTTTTGTAAGCAGTTTCATTCCATAATAAAAAAACAGCCCTTAGAGGACTGTTAGTCTGTTTCGGCAGTTCGCGGCAGAATCAAAACTTCCACACGGCGGTTCTTCTCCCTGCCTTCTGGCGTATCATTCGATGCAATCGGCTTGTACTCCCCAAACCCTTTGGCGCTGAACCAGCGTGGATCCAGCTTATCATTCTCCAATACCAACTTCATGAAATTGACCGACCGCATCACGCTTAGTTCCCAGTTGGAATTATACGACGATGTGTTGATCGGTACATTATCGGTATGGCCGCTGATAATTACTTCCCGAGGCGGATCCATGACAAGCAAGTCGGAGATCTCTTTTGCAATCTCCTCATCCTTGACACTGACCTCACTGCTTCCCGAGTTAAACAGGACATTATCGTTGATCGTCAGTAGCAAGCCCTCGTCTGTCAAATCAGTCGAGAATTTATCACTGAGATCTTTATCCTTGATATATGTCTCGATTTTCTCCTGAATTTTTTTCAGCTCTTCCTGCTCCGCTGCTTCCAAAGCAGCTTCGTTATCCTTCTCTTCATCTTCGGCAGCTATTGTCTCTTCTTTCTTTTCTTCCTCATTATTTTGATCAATTACAGCAGAGTCCGATTCACTTCCTGGCGTCATGCTCGTATTGGAATCCAACAGCCCTTCACCGCCATGAACGATATTGCTGAAAGTATCAGAGATCTTGTTGAACTTCTGCGCATCAATCGAGCTGCTGGCAAAAAGGACAATGAAAAGCGCCAGCAGCAGGGTCAGAAGATCGGCATACGGGAGCAGCCAGGATTCATCCACATGTTCTTCATGCTTTTTGCGCTTGCGCTTCCGGCTCATACTGCCACATCCTCTTCGGCTTCGGCAAATTCCGCTTTTTCCTTACTCGGCAAGTAAGCCAACATCTTCTGTTCCAGCATGCGCGGCGTCTCTCCTTCCAATATGGAAAGAATACCTTCCACCATCAAAAGCTTGTGCTGAACTTCCTGCTGTGTCTTCCGTTTCAGTTTGTTGGCGATCGGGTGACAGATGACATATCCCGTGAAAATCCCCATCAGCGTTGCGACGAAGGCAGCAGCAATGGCGTGACTTAGTTTATCGATGTCCGAAATGTCGCCAAGGGCTGCAATAAGGCCGATAACGGCTCCCAAAACCCCTAGTGAAGGTGCATAGGTGCCGGCCTGTGTAAAGATAGCTGCACCAATTGCGTGCCGTTCCTCCAATGCATCGACTTCTTCATTCAGCACATTGCGGATATATTCTGGTGATTCCCCATCAACAGCCATGCTCAATCCGTTACGCAAAAAGTCATCTTCTACATCACGAGCGCTATTCTCCAATGCCAGCAGCCCCTCTTTCCGGCTGATTTGCGACCATTCCGAGAACATGCGGACAAGCTCTTTTGTATCGAATTCCTGCTTGTTTTTGAATACTACACCAAGCAGTTTCGGGAATCGTTTCAATTCATTTCCCGGGAATGCTAATGTGACCGATGCTGCCGTACCGACGATGATGATCAATATGGCAGCAGGGTTGATAAGTGCTGCTGGACTTACGCCTTTCAATACCATACCGACACCGACGGCAATCAAGCCCAATATGACACCAATGATTGATGATTTATCCATATTTCCATTCTCCTAAAAATTTTTGATTACCCTTAATATCGGATACATTCATGAAATCTGTATGTTTTTTCATAAACTTTACGTTTCTTTTCCAGCAGAAGAGGAAATCAGTAACAAAAATGTCCTATTTACATTCGCAGCATATCGTAACCATTTTCCTTAAGGATTCTTGAGTGAATGGACACAGTTGGCAGGAAGACAAGTGACAAAGGTGGTGTTTGTTTCTGTTGTGAAATCGCATACATAGGACGTAAGATAGAAGCAAGCACTACATTTTTCATTTATTTTGCTCACATATAAAAGGAGGAAAAAGCATGGCACAGGAAAAAGCCAGTGTCCGCGCTCGTGTTCAGAAATTCGGTTCTTACCTTAGCAGCATGGTGATGCCGAACATCGGCGCATTTATTGCATGGGGTCTTATTACTGCTTTATTCATACCAGATGGGTATTTCCCGAACGAAACAATTGCAGCAATCGTTAGTCCATCAATCACTTATCTATTACCGCTGCTGATTGGTTTCACTGGTGGTCGTCTCGTCCACGATATCCGAGGAGGGGTCGTAGGGGCAATCGTCACCATGGGGGCGATTGTCGGTTCCCCGGATACACCGATGTTCCTTGGAGCGATGGCGATGGGCCCGCTTGGCGGATATGCCATCAAGCTGTTTGATCAGCATATCGGATCCAAAGTCCGTTCTGGTTTTGAAATGCTTGTCAACAACTTCTCTGCCGGTATCATCGGCGGCGCATTAGCAATTGGCGCTATCTACTTTGTAGGCCCGCTGCTTGAAGGATTGACGAATGTATTAGCAGCTGGTGTTGACTGGCTTGTAGGACTTGGTCTTCTCCCGCTTGTCAACGTTTTGATAGAACCAGCGAAAGTATTGTTCCTAAACAATGCAATCAACCATAGTATTTTCACACCGCTTGGACTGGAGCAATCGGCTGAAGTCGGTAAATCCATTCTGTTCCTATTGGAAGCTAACCCTGGCCCCGGATTAGGTATCCTGCTTGCCTTTATGCTCTTTGGCAAAGGCAGCGCAAGAGCATCTGCACCAGGTGCAGCAATCATCCATTTCTTCGGTGGAATTCATGAGATATACTTCCCATATATCCTGATGAAACCATTTTTGATTGTTGCAGCAATTGGCGGCGGTGTAGCCGGAACGCTTATATTCTCCCTGATGGATGTCGGTCTTCGTGCCGCGGCATCACCAGGCAGTATCATCGCCATCTTCTTGATGGGCAACCCAAGTGATTACCTCGGCTTGTCGCTTGGTATTCTGGGTGCAGCTGCGGTATCATTCGCCATCTCTGCTGTCATCATGAAAAGCAGTAAAGCTTCCGAAACGGATATCGAAGAAGCAACTGCAAAGTCTAAAGAAATGAAGGGTACAAAACCTGCTGCAGCAGTCGGTATCAACCAAATCGGCGGTGCTTTGGATGAAGCTGCTGAAACATTGGATACAGCGGCACAGCATGAAGATCAAAGCAGTGGAACTTTCGATTACAGCAATGTAAACAAGATCACATTCGCCTGTGATGCCGGGATGGGCTCGAGTGCGATGGGTGCTTCCCTACTGCGCAAGAAGATGAAAGATGCTGGCTTGACTGATATAAAAGTCGACAATGCAGCCATCTCCAATATCCAGGATGACGCCGATATCGTCATCACCCAGAAAAACCTGACAGACCGCGCTCGCAATAAACGTCCGGATGCTGAGCATATCTCAGTGGAAAACTTCTTGAACAGTCCGAAATATGCAGAGCTGATCGAGAACCTCAAAAAGCATCAAGCATAAGTAAGGAGTGATTGATTTGGAAATGGTTAGCAGCAGAGAAAGAAGAATAATCCTGCAATTGCTGCGTTCCAGACACCAATTCATCTCCATCCGAGAGCTGGCAGAGCATTTGAATGTCAGCTCTCGAACTATTCACCGGGAATTGAAGCAAGTGGAACGGACACTTGCTGAGAATAAGCTATCATTGCTTCGTGTCACCGGATCAGGTATCCGGATCGAAGGAGACAATGCTCAGATGGAAGCGTTGCAAGAGCAGCTGCGCGATGCGATCGAAGTGGATACGACACAAGAAGAGCGGCTGCTCCATTTGCTTTACTTGCTCGTGGAAGCTGCCGAACCGGTTAAGGTTGCCTATTTGGCAAATGAAGTACAATTATCAAAAACAGCTATATCTGTTTACTTGGATGCATTGGAATCAAGACTAGCTGATTATTCGCTATCCATTGTAAGGAGACGCGGTGTTGGAGTTGAGCTGGAAGGCGAAGAGAATGAAAAGAGGAAAGTACTTGTCCAGCTCATGATGGAGCAGCTGGATCAAGCTTCCATCTATTCTTTCACGAAGGATTATGAAGAACAAACATTGCATCAGTTCCTTCAAAACATCATCAAAGTACAGAGCATGACAACGGTGGAGAAATATGTAATGGATCATTTGACCAAACTACCGTATTCCATTGCGGATAACGCATATGTTGCGCTTATCACGTATATCAGTATTACGATTCAAAGAATACGGCAGGATAAATTGGTAACCTTATCACATCCTTTACTTGAATCTTTACAAAAAACGGAAGAATATGCGATTGCCGCAGCGTTAAGCAGGGAATTGGAAACTACCTTCTCCATTACATTTTCGGCTTCGGAGATCTGTTATATCGCAGTACAGATTCAAGGAGCCAAGCGGAATGAAACGACACATCGTTCCGACCCGCTATTCGAGCTGCAAGTGCAAGCCTTCATCCAGACGGTTGCAGCCGAGATTCAGCTGCCCCAGCTGGACAAGGACGAAACGTTCACCAATGGACTGCTCGCCCATATCGAACCAGCGATCAGCCGTGCAAGGGAAGGTATCCAAACATACAATCCGCTTACGGAGAAGATTGAACAAGATTATCAGGAAATCGTGACAGCTGTCCGCCAAGCTCTCGAAACAGTGTTCCCCACTTATCGATTCGGACAGGGCGAGGTGGCTTTTCTGGCTTTGCACTTCGCTTCAGCAAGGGAAAGGCAAAAAAGCAGACAGCGATTGCACGCCTTAGTCGTATGCGCGAGTGGAATCGGCACTTCCAAAATGCTGGCCAGCAGACTGCAAAATGAATTTCCCGAAATCACACAAGTGACGATGTCATCTTTCCTTGAATTGAGTGATTTGGAACTGGAAAGATTTGATTTGCTGATCTCGACGATCAACCTCGACCAATTCCATCGGGAATACTTACTTGTCAATCCGCTTTTGCCCGGTCCCGATGTCAAACGAGTGGATGCATTTATCCAGCAAGAGCTGCCGGTCATTTACAAAAAAAGAAAACAAGCAGCACCGGCTGAAACGGTTCCAGCAGCTCTTCCGACCGTTTCGGCTTTTGATTCAAAATTAGAGGAACTGAAGACATTGACAGCTGTGATACGTACAGTTTGGGATAATTTTAAAATTGATGAAAACTTTCAGCAAAAGATGGATCTATTCTCATATATCGATCAACAAGCTGCCAATCTTGGCATCATCGGAAAGAAAGGAATACTCGCTTGCTTGCTTGAGCAAAGGGATGAACTCGGAGGTATGGGAATTCCTGAAACAAGGATGGCCCTGTACCACAGCCGCAACAGCAAAATCGAACAGCCTGCATTTTGGATGATGGTGCTCTCCTCTCCTGTCATAATAAAGGGGATGGATAATAAAGTGATGGAGGCTGACCGCCTTTTTATCCTTGCTGCACCGGACAATTTGCCTTTGAGCTGTTACGAGCTATTCAGCAAAATCAGCATTTTCATTTTGGAAGAACATATCCAGCCTCTGATCCGCGCTGCAGATCAGGAGGCACTCAGCAAGGAATTGGCACAGCTGCTTACTGCCCACATCCAGCAATTCACAGATCATTTAGGAGGGTAATCATGGAAGTATTACAAGAAGCAAATATTCTATTGAACACAACCTTGGAAAATCAGGAGGATGCTATCCGGAAAGCCGGACAGATCCTTGTGGATAATGGCTACGTCAACACAACATATGTGGACAAAATGATTGAACGCGAAGCATTGACTTCCACTTATATGGGTAACTTCGTAGCAATACCACATGGTACAGAAGAGGCAAAAGATGAGGTTCTTGCTTCCGGTATCTCGATCATCCAGGCGCCCCAGGGCGTTACATTCGATGGCAATGAAGTGAAACTTGTTTTCGGCATTGCCGGCAAAAACAACGAACACTTGGATATCCTTTCACAAATTGCCATCGTTTGCTCAGAGGAGGAAAACATCGATAAGCTTGTCCATGCAACAAGCAAACAAGAGATCATTGACATGTTCTCTGAGGTGGATGTGTAATGAAAAGCGTACACATTGGTGCCGGCAATATCGGCAGAGGATTTATAGGCGCACTTCTCTCTCATGCTGACGTCCAAGTGACTTTCGCGGATGTGAATAGCGATATAATCTCTGCTCTAAAAGAAAAGCAGCAGTATGAGGTGATTTATGCACAGGAAGAAACACATGCCGAGACCATTACTGGTGTTACCGGACTGAACAGTGCAACAGAAGAAGAAGCTGTCATCAAGGCGATCGCGGAGGCGGATTTGGTCACCACTGCAGTAGGTCCATCCGTTTTGCCACATGTAGCACCAGTCATCGCCAAAGGACTTGTCAAGCGTGCCAAACAGCCCAAACCGATCCACGTGATCGCATGCGAAAATATGATCCGTGGCTCGAGTCAATTGCGTGAGTTTGTCATGGCACATGTTGATGGGCAGGATGTCGAGCTGGTAGAAAGCTATACCGCATTCTGCGATGCAGCCGTTGACAGAATCGTACCAATCCAGGAGCAGCAGGATTTGCTGACTGTTCAAGTGGAGCCGTACTTTGAATGGGTTGTGGAGAAAAGGAACTGGCAAGGCGACCTCCCTGCTATAGAAGCTATTACCTTTGTCGATGACTTGGAACCATATATCGAAAGAAAACTGCTTACAGTCAACACAGGTCACGCAGCCATTGCCTATGCAGGCTATGCCAAAGGCTACGCAACCATCATCGAAGCAATAAAGGATGAAGAAATCCTAAATCTTGCGAAACAGGCTCTGGAAGAAACCAGTTCCCTGCTGCAGGAAAAATGGGGCTTTGAGGAAGATGATTTGGCCCACTACATTGCGAAAATACTGCAGCGTTATCAAAATCCATACATTTCCGATAGGCTGACACGTGTAGGCCGCGGCCCAATCCGCAAGCTTGGCCCGAAAGATAGATTGGTTTATCCAGCACAAGCATTGCTGGATAAAGGCAAATCGGCTGATGCGCTGCTTACCACCATCGCTTATGCATTGGAATTCGATCCAGAAGGCGATGAGGAAGCAAAAGAATTGCAAGAACGCATCAAGGCTGAAGGCGTTGTTTCTGCTTTGTCCCGTATCAGCGGGCAGCCTAAAGATAGCGAGCTTGTGACGAAAGCAAACGATAAGTATGAACATCAAAAAGACAGAGCCTAAGCTGCTCTGTCTTTTCATTTTGTCTTCAATAAACGCTTTTGCATCCAGATGGCTGCCTGCATACCGTCCCCCATTGCAATGCTGACCTGTTCGGAATGCACCGTAATATCTCCGGCAGCCCAGACGCCTTCAATATTCGTTTCCTTCGTTCGGGGATTATTTTCGATATGCTTGTTCTTGTGAAGCTCCACACCCAATGATTCTGCAAGCTTGCTGTTCACTCGGTTTTTACCGAAAGCGACAAAAGCTTTCTCCGCCCACAGTTTTTCTCCATCATTTATCATGAAGCCTTCCAATTGCTCCTCTTCATTGAGCACGACCTCTTGAATCGGCTGTTCGTGATACTCAATTGAGTGACTCTTCAATTTCTCGAATGATTCCTCCGAAACCGGCTCCTGTTCATGATTGATATAGACAATATCATTGGACCAGTAGGAAAGCATGACAGCCAAATGCGCCCCAGCTTCACCTGATCCGGCAACTACAGTCCGCTTCCCGCTGATTTCGTATCCATCACAATCAGGACAAACATATACATCCGTGCCAAGCAGCGGATATAGCTCTTTGATTGGTATCCGATCCGTTATGCCGGTGGCAAATAGCAGCAGTTTCGCATCATGGGTTTGGCCACCTGCTGTTTTGACTGTAAACCCACCTTTCCACTTTTCTACCTCCACCGCTTCCTGCTGTTCGACCTTGATGCAGCCGTATGATTCCATTTGCTGACGGCCCAACTCCAGCAAATGATTGCCCGAAACCCCATCGGGCCAGCCTATTAAATTATGGTAACTTTTACACCAATGGGATCTGCCATCGTTTCGTTTATCCAGTACGAGGACTTCACGCTGATAGCGGCCGAACTGAATGGCAGCCTGAACTCCGGCAATCCCGCCGCCGATAATGATAACATCAAACACCTACTCGTCCTCCTAACTTTCGCATTGCAAGTATCATAATAATGTCTCCGCGCCATCTGCGTAGAGAACACTTCCTGACATATGTCCAGAAGCATCGGATGCCAGGAAGCAGACAATCGATGCCACATCTTCCGGTTTTCCAGGTCTTCCTTTCAATGGATGCTGTCCCTTAGGGAATATTTTCGGGATGGTGATTTCCGCCAAATGCTCTTCATCCTTCTTCGTTCGTTTGTCGATATTGGTCTCTATTCCTCCTGGACAGATGACATTCACCCGGATGCGATAGTTGGATAGCTCCAAGGCGGCCATCTTACCAAAAGCCGTCTGTGCCGCTTTTGATGCACTATAGGCACTCATTCCGAAACCAGAGAATGTTCGGTTTCCATTTATCGAGCTGGTGATGATGATACTCCCTCCCCGCTCTTTCATATGCGGTATGGCGAGCTTGACCGTCAGGAAAGTGCCTTTCGCATTCGTTCCAAGTGTCTTATCCCAATCTTCCTCGGGCAAGTGTTCAATAGCAGAAAGCGTACCATTGATGCCTGCATTGGCAAAGACGATATCCAACCGTCCAAACGCATCAAGCATTTGTTTGTATGCCTGTTTGAGCTGGCTGCTATCCGAAACATCGACTGCAGCGCCTATTGCCGTTCCGCCCGCTTCCTCAATTTCAGAAGCGGTTTGCTCAACAGCGCTAGTATCCATATCGAATAGTCCCAACCTGACACCGTTGTCAGCGAGCATTCTTGCAGCAGCCTTTCCGATACCAGACCCCGCCCCGGTTACAACCGCTACTTTTCCGTCCAATGATGCATCCATCCCGTCATCCACTCCTTTATCTATCTACATAGTTATTTCCTTCCTGCTATCTAAGTAAAACCACGTAACATAAAAAAGAGTATCCTCGCAGGATACTCTTTTACTGTTTATGGTCGTTTTCCAAGGCCAAGCGGATATGAGCTAAATGATGCTTGCCGTGCCAAGCGTAGATGCCAATGTTCTCCTTCAAATTCACTTCTCCGGATTCCGGGTGCCGGAATGTTCGTTCAAGCTGTTCAGCGCTAAGTGAGCGAAGCAACACGACCCATTTCCGATGGATGGCTGCGAGTAAATCCAAGGCGGATTGAGGAGGCATTTCATAATCTAAAAGCTCGGCCCATTTTGATTCTTCATAAGGCTTGATGATTGGATTTTCTTCTGTCAGCGCCAATTTGAAGCGGATGTAAGAATTAAGGTGACTATCAGAGAGGTGATGTATTAGCTGCTTGATAGTCCAACCACCTTCCCGATATGTATACAGGAGCTCAGATTCCGACAGCCCCTTCACGAGCAGGGACAACTGCTCAGGCAGCTGGCTGATCTCTTCTATCCATTGTTTTGTATGTTCTTCCGAAATAGGTACTTCCACATGAAACTGACCGATGGGATATCTTCTGTCCATCAATTCCCTCCTTCCATTATCTCTCATTTTATCATAAAAAGACCGCACCCACTGGGCGCAGTCTTTACATCAGGAAACTTGAGAGGCTGCGTTTGCTTCGGTGATTCGACCTTCTGTTTCTTTATCGAAGAAATGCACCTGACTCATATCGAATAGCAGCTTGCGCTTATCCTTGCCTTTGATATCGGAACGGGCATCCACTCGGGCCACGAACTCCTGTCCGGCCATATCAGCGTAGAGGAAGCTTTCGGCCCCCATCAATTCGACAACATCGATTGTCGCTTCTACTTCATGAGCATACGCCAGGCTTTCTTCATAATCGGCATCATGGATATGTTCCGGTCTGATTCCCATCACGACTTCCCCACTGCCATACCCCGCATCCTGCAGCATCTGCTTTTTCTCCGGCGGAAGCTGGAATGTGACATTTCCCAGTTTCGCTTTGCCATCTTGGATGGTCACGTTGAGGAAGTTCATGGATGGTGAGCCGATGAAGCCTCCAACGAACATATTATTTGGATTATCGTAAACATCCTTCGGCGCCCCCACCTGCTGGATGATACCGTCTTTCATGACAACAAGCCGACTCGCCATCGTCATTGCTTCGGTCTGGTCATGCGTTACGTAAATAGTAGTCGTTTGCAAGCGCTGGTGCAGCTTCTGGATTTCTGCCCGCATTTGCACCCGCAGCTTTGCATCCAAGTTGGAAAGCGGCTCATCCATCAAGAATACTTTCGCATCCCGGACAATCGCTCGCCCCAGTGCTACACGCTGGCGCTGACCGCCGGATAGTGCTTTTGGCTTCCGGTTCAGATAATCTGTCAGCCCAAGGATCCGGCTGGCTTCCTGGACACGTTTGTCGATTTCATCCTTTTTGAATTTACGGAGCTTCAAACCAAAAGCCATATTGTTGTATACATTCATATGTGGATAAAGCGCATAGTTCTGGAATACCATGGCGATATCCCGATCCTTTGGCGGGACGTCATTCATTCGTTCTCCGTCCATATAGAAGTCACCGCCTGAGATTTCCTCCAAACCAGCAATCATCCGTAAAGTAGTCGATTTTCCGCAGCCGGAGGGACCAACGAAAACGATGAATTCTTTGTCATCTATTTCTAAGTTGAAGTCTTCAACTGCCGTTACGTTTTTATCGTAGACCTTTTGGATATTTTTCAACTCTATCTTTGCCATGTAAGCGCCTCCTTTTTGTATATCTTTACTTTACCTCTTTTCGACTTTTGATTCCATTTGTCACTTGCACAAAATGTAAGCGCTTTTATTGTGCGTTATGCCATAGAAGCGCGATTTAGCCGCGCTTCATATTCCCATCTTCCAAGAGCAATACATCATCCAGAAAGACCGTCGGGGTTTTCACTACGCAATCTATATGGACGCCGGCTGATACAACACCGCCGAATGTGTTGTTGCTTCCAAAAGCAACGTGGATCGTTCCATATACTTTTTCGTCCTCCAAAACGTTACCGGTGATTCGTGCTTTGTCATTCGTACCGACACCGAATTCGGCAACATTGCGGCCAGGACCATCTCCCAGCATCTGCAGCAGCATGTCCCCTTGCCTGCCGGTAGCTGCTGTCAAACGCCCTTCCTCGATTGTGAGGAGAATCGGTTCCTCCAGCTTGCCAAGACCTGAAATCGAGCCATCGATCCAAATACGTCCAGAAGCTGTACCTTCCAATGGTGCAATGAAAGCTTCACCCGAAGGCAGATTACCGGATTGCCCTTTTTTCCGGTAAATCCCTGTGCTAGGAACACCGCTGCGGCCTTTGATGGAAAACACCAATTCTTCCCTGTCTTTTGCCACACACACTTGATGTGCCCGGCTTAATTTCTCGGTAACTTCGTATGTCAACCTTTCAACTGTATCATAGTCTGCACTGATTGCGCCTTCCAAAAACATATCATATGTAATCCCTGGCATCGTTGCGACACGGACACCAGCTGCAACCGCATCCTTTTTCGCCTGTGTATGGGTCAGGGAATGTTCCGTGATACACACAGCCACATCACAATGCTTCATCGCTTCGGCAATACCGCTTGGCGGTTCCTGACCGGATTTCTCCCTGTCCTGCATGACTAGCAGCAATGTTTCCGCCCCGATTGATCTGCCCGCTGCGTAAAGAGCTTCTGCCAGCTCCTTTTTGCTGTCATCCGTAACAATCAGCAATGTTTCTCCTCTTCCAAGCGCCAGGCTGCTGATCAAGGCATTCTTGCTATTTTCCACGAGTTTACTTCCCATTGGGCATCCCTCCTGTTTCCTCCTATTATACACAAAGAAACCGTCTGCTTAAGCAAACGGTTCTTGATTCAGATGAACAATAGCAAGCTGACTGCCATCACGATCATGCCGCTGATCAATCCATAGATCGACGTATGGCCTTCATCATATTTCTTGGCGGCTGGCAGTAATCCATCCAGTGAGATAAAGACCATGATCCCTGCCACGGCAGCAAAAATGACCCCGAACATTATATCATTCAGAAACGGCATCAAAACAAGATAAGCAAGAATGGCACCTACGGGTTCCGACAGTCCAGATAAGAAAGAAAGACCAAAAGCCTTCTTTTTATTGTTTGTCGCAAAGTAGACAGGGACGGCAACAGCAATCCCCTCCGGTATATTATGGATTGCAATGGCGATGGCAATGGCTACCCCCAGTGACGGATCCTGCAAAGCAGAAGTGAAGGTAGCAATCCCTTCGGGGAAATTATGAATTGCAATGGCCAATGCAGTAAAAGTACCCATTTTGAGCAAAGCCTGATTCTGAACCGGACTATCCATCTCCTCGACTTTTTTGCCTTCATGCGGATTGGATTGCTTCGGTATCACTTTGTCAATCAGCGCGATGAGAATCATGCCGCCAAAGAATCCCCCCACCGTGGCCCAGTTGCCCGCCTGGATACCGATCGCGCCAGTGAGGGCATCTTTTGCCTTGACGAAGATTTCGACCATCGAGACATATATCATCACTCCGGCAGAGAATCCAAGACTGAGTGATAGGAATTTTGTATTCGTTGTGGAAGTGAAAAATCCCATCAGACTGCCTATACCTGTTGCAAGGCCCGCCATCAAGGTCAAACCCAAGGCTAGTAATACATTTTCGTCCATCGTTGCCCTCCTCGTTTTGCTGACAATCTGTTTTCCTTTTATTATGCACTATAACAATAAAGTTTCCTAGTAGAAACTTTTAAGCATCAGAGATCCTTGCCCTTCCATACTATATGGCTGTAACTTGCCCAAGTTTACAAGAAAAAAAGCTGGCAATTGGATTGCCAGCCCGAACTATTCCAAGCTTTCCACGAACTCCATATTGACCAATTCCTCGTATTGATAATCTCCCTTATACACCCCGGTTTTCGTAACCACATCCATTGTTTTATCCGTTGCTTCCTCTGTAATATAGCCATCCTTGCTCCAAAGCTCATCCGCATATGCTCGATCAAGTGAGGCTTGGAGACTCGCTTCATCGGTTGTCGGGAATTCCTTCTTTAATACCCCCATCGCCAATTCTTCATCCTCATCCACTGCTTTCAAAGCTTTTGTAATAGCATTTACGAATTTCTGGACCGTTTCTGGATCTTCATCAATGGTAGATTGCTTCACACTGATGACACTGTATGGATAATCTCCTAGACTAGGAAAGCCGTAGAACGGTTCATTCCAGACCCCTTTTTCAATTCCATCGTATATTTGCGGTTCGGCGCCATTGGCAATATCCGCCTGACCGTTCTCCACCAATGACACGACTGCACTTGCATCGGCAGGCTCCTCAAGCAGGACATCCTTTCCTGGCTCCATGCCTAGTTCCATGATCAAGTAACGTGTCAGTAAATTCGGGCTGCCGCCATAGCGCCCTGCTGCAATTGTCTTTCCTTCCAAATATGCTGCCAATTCTTCCTCGGATGCTCCCGCCGGAGGCGTATCTCCGCCAGCCATCAAGTAGACATTGGCCCGGTTGACGACGTTGACCACAGAGACGATTGGATCATTCGAATCGATATTGGCTAGTGCATTCGAATCCGGACCGGCGATATTTCCCCAGGCATCCCCGCTTACGACAGTGGTTACATGCGCTCCGCCAGTTGCAGTGACTACTTCCACATCCAAACCTTCTTCTTCAAAATATCCTTCATGGATTGCTGCATATAGCGGCAGATAGCCGGTCAAATGCACCGGTTCAGCAATGGTTATTTTCTTCAGCTTCCCTTCCCCACTGCCGCCACCCGAACAGCCTGCCAGCATGCCAAGCAGGACAGCCAAAAAGAACACACCAAACAACCGCGCTTTTCCCATGGGACACCTCCTATTGTTTCGGTTCTTGACCGCGCAGCAATAACTTCTCCAAACTGACTGTCCCTGCGTACATGAGCAAGGACAATATCGACAATACGACGACACCGACCCACACAAGGTCGATATCCAGAATTTGTCCTGCATATAGGATCATTCTGCCGATTCCTTGACGGGAACTGATGAATTCCCCAACGATCGTCCCGGCAAGCGCCAATGCGATATTGATTCGCAGGCTGCTTACGATCCAAGGCATCGTTGTCGGAACGACCACTTTCGTAAACACATGTCTGCGTTTGGCTCCCAAGGAATACAGCAGCTTTTCCAGATCTTTGTCTATCGCTTTAATTCCGCTATGTGCTGCAAGCGCGGTGACAATGACGGTCATAAGGAACGCCAGCATTACCTTGGAAAAGAACCCGATGCCGAACAAAATGACAATGACCGGTCCAAGCGCCAGCTTCGGAATCGCATTGAAAGCGATCAAGTATGGTTCAGATATCCGGGAATAATAAGCCGACCACCAAAAAGACAGACCGACCAATGAACCAATCAATGTCCCTGATGCAAAGCCGGCCAATGTAGCAAGCGATGTATAGACTAAATCATTCCAAAGCGTGCCTTCCAAAAAAGCAATTTTCGCAGTTTCATAGATTGTACTTGGGCTGCTCCAATAATATGGATCCATCACTTCGTATCGTGTCAGGACCTCCCACAACACAATCACCAGAACCCCCAGACCAATCTGCCCTCCAAATACTATCCGTTTCATTCGCTGCTGGCGTTTTTTCTCGTCCTCGATGTAGCGTTTCTTTTCAGGTTGTGCCATTCTCTCTCGGTTCCTCTCTAAGCAAATCCAGCAATGTTTGCTTTAATGATCTAAATTCATCCGATAGCAGCGTTTCCTCTGTACGGGGACGTTCCAGTTCCACATGGATCTTTGCCTTTAATTTCCCCGGACGCTGAGACAGGACGTAAATATCATCTGACAAGAAGATGGCTTCATCTATGTCATGGGTGATGAAGAGAATTGTTTTTTGAAAGTCCTCCCAAATACGAAGCAGCCATTCCTGCATCTGGAGTCTGGTCTGGGCATCCAGCGCCCCGAATGGTTCATCCAGCAAAATGACGTCCTGATCATACAGCAATGTCCTTAATAACGCCGCCCGCTGGCGCATTCCGCCGGATAACTCCGGAGGATAATTGTTCTCAAATCCTTGCAGTCCATACCTTTCCAGTAATGGCTGCGCTCTTTTTCTCGCCTCCCTCTTCGATATACCTTTGATCTCCAAACCGAGAATCACATTATCCAAAATCGTCCGCCACGGCAGCAGCAAATCCTTTTGAAGCATATAACCGACATAACCACTCTTACCGACAATATTCTGCCCATCCAAAAGGATCTTTCCAGTAGTCGGTTTGATAAGCCCGGCAATCATATTAAAGAGTGTCGACTTGCCGCAGCCACTGGGGCCAATAATACTGACAAAGCGTCCAGCAGGTATTTGCATTGTTGTCTCCTGCAATGCAACAACTTCCTGTCCGTCGCGTCTGAATATCTTGCTAGCATCTACGACTTTTAATTTATACATTGCGCCACTCCTGTCATTTCTATAGACCCATCATACGCAGGAGCGTGCTAAATGATTACAAATTCATAGCATGTCCAGCACAATTTTCCTTATTTCAGCAAAAAGCACAAAAAAAACAGCCTGCACAGTCGGATATGCCACGCAACATACCACCTGTACAAGCTGTAAGACAAGCCGAACAATGCATTCTGCTTGCAAATGAGAGGGATTAACCGAGAACATGACGAATGTTGCCTATTGGTTACAGTTCGTTTGTTACCCGAAAATCTTATCTTTACTTTAGCATGGGGAATAAAGGATGACAGCAAACTTGTAAGATAATATGACGCCCTTTTTATAAGGAAACAGCCAGTGCATGCATGCACTGGCTGTACTTGTCATAGTACTTTACTTAAGAAAGCCTTTGTCCGTTCTTCCTTCGGATTGCTGAAAATATCATCCGGTTTTGCTTCTTCCACGATATAGCCGCCATCCATGAACAAGACCCTATCACCCACTTCGCGCGCGAAGCCCATTTCATGGGTGACCACGATCATTGTCATCCCTTCCTGGGCAAGCTGTTTCATGACCTCAAGCACCTCTCCGACCATTTCCGGGTCCAATGCAGACGTCGGTTCATCGAATAGCATCACCTTCGGCTCCATGCACAAGGCACGGGCAATGGCAACCCGCTGCTTCTGTCCGCCGGAAAGGGACTCTGGATAAACGCCTGCCTTATCCTCCAAACCGACCTTGCGCAGCAATGCCAGTGCTTTCTCTTCCGCATCCTTCTTCTTCCACTTGCGCACAACCATTGGGGAAAGCATGATATTCTCCAATACTGTTTTATGAGGGAACAGGTTGAACTGCTGGAATACCATACCGACATCTGTCCGCACTTTATTGATATTAACTTTTTTATTTGAGATATCTGTTCCTTCTATATAAACATGACCATCCGTGATATCCTCGATCCGATTGAGGCAGCGTATGAAAGTGGACTTGCCGGAACCGGAAGGACCGATGACAACGACTACTTCCTTTTCTTTTATTTCGACGTTAATGTCCCGCAGTACCTCGAGTTCGCCGAAGGTTTTTTTTAGGTTTTTTACGCTGATCATCTGTCGCATACTTCCTTTCTAAAAAGCTCTGTACATATGATAATACTAAACAAACGACAAAATACAAAACGGCTACAGCTAAATATGGCTCCCAAACCCGGGAATACGCCCCAACTGCCACTCTGCCCCAGTAAAACAGTTCCGGCGCTGCAATGACTGCTCCAAGCGAGGAATCTTTCACCAAGACGATGAATTCATTGCCAAGCGGCGGAATCATGCGTTTGAATGCTTGCGGGAGGACGACATGCCGCAGCACTTGCGCGTGACTCATACCGAGACTATAAGCGGCCTCACGCTGTCCCTTATCGATCGAGTTGATGCCGGCACGGAAAATCTCTGCAATATACGCAGCAGAATTCAATGCCAATGCCACAATCAAGGATATTAGCGGCTCTGGCGGCTTAATGAAAATAGGCATCACCGCAAAATGAATCAAGAAAATCTGTACGAGCAGCGGGGTGCCTCTGAAAATATTCACATACCAAATGAACGGCAGCCGGAGTATCGGATTGGACAGGCTTTTCCCCATTCCGATCACCAGGCCGATTAAAGCACCAATGAGGAATCCAATCAAAGATGCCAGGATCGTGTAACCTAAACCTCTCATGAAGAAAGGCAAATATTCGCTAATAATTTCCCATCTAAAATCCATCTCTCTCACCTCAGTATAGCTGATAAAACAAAACGTAAATATAGCGTAACGGTTATGATCGTTACGCTATATGATTCTTCTTATGGCTGTGTGCTTTCCAGAGCTTCGATATCCGGTGTGCCTTCGAACCATTCCTGATAGATTTCCTCATACGTTCCGTTCTCCATAATCGTCTGGATTGCTTCATCTATCTTTTCTTTATGCTCACTGTCTTTCGGAAGCAGTACGCCATAGTATTCCTTCTCAAAATTATCTTCGTCTTCAATTAAAGTAAGGTTGGCATCAGGGTTGTTTTTCACATAATGCTGTGCTACTGCAATATCTGTTAC
The DNA here is from genome assembly GCF_900101385.1 of Terribacillus halophilus. Taxonomy (GTDB): domain Bacteria; phylum Bacillota; class Bacilli; order Bacillales; family Amphibacillaceae; genus Terribacillus; species Terribacillus halophilus. Next base: position 33,977 of record NZ_FMZB01000001.1, on the reverse strand, counting down.
AACAGCTTCAACGTCACCATTTTGCAATGCCATCATCGTTGCTGCTGATGAATCATACTTAGAAAGGTCACTGCTGTTTTTTCCAACCAACTTCTGCGCTGCTTCATCACCAGTCGTACCGTTTTGTACACCGACCTTGAGTCCGCTAAGATCTTCGGCCGATTGGATGTCTGATCCTTCCGGTACAGCAATCACCTGTGTTGCTTCAAAATATGGCGCAGAAAAATCGTATGATTCTTTTCTTTCATCTGTAATTGTAATACCAGCCATTCCGGCTTGCAGCGTTTCATCCTCTACCCCAACAAGCATCGGATCCCAGCCAGTGTTTTTATATTCATAATCCAGCCCTGCTTCTTTCATGATTGCATCCAGCAAGTCTGCATCAAATCCGACGATTTTGTCCCCTTCCATCAATTCAAAAGGAGCGAATGTTGCTTCCGTTCCGATGGTAAGTTTCCCCTCGCCGGAACCGCTTGATTCTTCATTGGATATACATGCACTTAATAACAAAATACTGATAAGTCCAGCTGCTGCCATGAGCTTCTTCACTGATTTCATAATAATTCTCCCTTTTCTATCTATATTGTAAACTTGCAATAAAATCTATAAATATTCATTCCGGTTCACTTATTTTACATAACATCCTATGTCTTGTAAATACAAAAATAGAACTAATCGTTACCTTTCGACTATTCTTGCATTTAAAATAGTCAGTAAATTGAGATTTTGTGTTACAGTTCACTTATACCATAGGAAAGCGGGGAGACATATGGCAGCAACCAGCGGGACTTTCGCAAAGGAATTCGGACAGCTAGTAGAGCTTCAGCAAGTACGTAATGCACTTTATTTTCTCAAACAAGATAATGAGCAGACTACAAATGACCAGATAGAAGTGACAGAAGTGGAGGCTCCTCCATTCAATGAAGCAAACCGCGCAGCCTTTTTCAAAGAAAAAATGGCCGCATTCGGCTTGGAAAACTTGAAGACCGATGCAGAAGGAAATGTATATGGTATACGAAAAGGCCGCGGCAGCGGACCTACGGTTGTCATTGCAGCCCATCTGGATACCGTCTTTCCTGCCGGGACAAATGTAAAAGCAAAAATAGCCGATGGTATTGTGTACGCTCCCGGGATCGGGGATGACGGCCGCGGTTTAGCTGTACTGCTCACATTGCTGCGCACGTTGGAAGAAAACAAGATCGAAACAGAAGGTGACATCATCTTCCTCGCGGATGTTGGCGAAGAAGGTTTAGGGGATTTACGCGGGATGAAGTCATTTTTCCATGAGAATGCCTATGTGGATGGTTTTATCTCTGTGGAGCCGGGTGCTCCGGGCGACTTGATTTATTGCGGCGTCGGAAGCAAGCGCTACAACGTAACCTTTAAAGGAAAAGGCGGTCACAGCTTTGGGGACTTCGGCACCACAAGTGCCATCCATGCAGCTGGGAGAGCTATCGCTGCATTGGCGGATATGTCTGTTCCTGAGGATCCGAAGACGACATACAATGTCGGCACAATCCATGGCGGCACATCCATCAATACGATTGCCCAGGACGCCGGTTTCCAGCTTGATTTACGTTCTGTATCCAGTAAAGCGCTGGCTGAATTGGAGGAAAATGCATTAGCACTTATCAAAGAGGCCGCACAGACAGAGGGCGAAGCACGAAAGCAGCCCGGCAGCATATCTGTAACGTGTGAACTTGTCGGGGACAGACCTGCAGGCAGCCAGCCAAAAGATGCGCCGATTCGTCAGATCGCCCTGCAGGCTGCTGAAGTTCTTGGCCTCGAGGTCGAGCGGGAAGAACCTCTGAGTACCGATGCAAATGTGCCAATCAGTCTTGGCATCCCCGCCCTGACACTTGGTGGTGGCGGCAATAGCGGCGGACACCATACGCTAGAGGAATTCTTCGATCCGACTGACGCTTTTTACGGCCCTCAGCGAATCCTGCTTTCCTTGCTCGCAATGGTTGGCATAAAAGATAATGCTGCTCCATTGCTACCTTCACGGGAACAAAAATAAGCAAAAGCCGCATGCGGCTTTTGCTCATTTTTTAATCATGCGAAGGATATTCATATTGGATATCATCCCATTTGCGTGAGTACTTGACACTTAAGTCTACCCCTTCGAAATACCACGCATCCGAGCGCTCGACAAAGTACGTGATTCCTTGTACCTCTTCACTTGCAATCGGGTCATTCGGCTGTTCCGCAGTTATGCCGAGTGAGAATCCTTCTTTAATGCCTCCAAGTCCGCCATAGCGGACATAGAAACGCACCGCACTGCCTGGCTCAAGATCCATTTCTTGAACAAACCAGTTCGATGCAGGCTTTGTAATGGAGATTTGCATAATTTCACCCCTTCTATACAACTATAACAAATAGTAGCCAAGTGCACCTCATTCGACAAAATTCACGCGAAAACGTTGATAATTATTAATAAAAAGTTTACAATCTCTAGAGTAGTTTACAAAAAAATATCATTATATGTTCCCAGGAACAACCTTATTCACACACCATTCGGAGGTTTTGTAATGTTCAAGAAGAAACAAGACAAATTCTCTTTGCTTTTAGCCGATATAGCAAAGAATATTGATGAGACTGCTGAGTTTTTCGTAACGTATAAAGTTAAAGATGCAGCGACTTTATCCGAGTTCTCCAATAAATTGAAGGAATTCGAGACAAAAGGTGATCAGCTTGTACATACGATCATCAAGGAATTGAACCATGCCTTCATTACACCTATCGAACGCGAAGACATCCTTCAGCTGACGAACAGCCTGGATGATGTACTCGATGGAATAGAAGAATTCTCTGGAATGATGGACACATACGGCATCTATTCTTCAGATAGCTTCATCGATCAATTTACCGAAGAAATCCGCTCTTGTGCAAAGGAAATCATGCGTACAATCGATCTGCTATCTCATAATAAACTTAAGGAAATCCAGGAACATGCAATCAAAATCAAAGAACACGAGCAAAACTGTGACACGATTTTCCGTAAATCCTTGAAACAACTCTTCCAGAACGAAAAGGATCCTATCAAGGTCATTCAGTACAAAGAATTGTACTATATCCTGGAAGAAATCGCCGACAGCTGCCAATCTGTAGCAAATATTCTTGAAACAATCATCATGAAGAATGCGTGAGGCATAAACAATGGATGTTTTATTAGTATTAACCATTCTAACCGTCATCTTCGCCCTGGCATTCGACTTCATCAACGGATTCCATGATACAGCCAATGCCATTGCTACTTCTGTTTCAACGAAAGCATTGAAACCAAGACATGCCATCATCCTGGCGGCTGTCATGAACTTCGTTGGTGCCATGACTTTTACTGGGGTAGCGAAAACAATAACAAGTGATATCGCCAATCCGAACGACATCGTCAATGGGTCTGTTGTGATTCTGGCTGCCTTGATCGCTGGTATTGCATGGAACTTGATTACATGGTACTACGGTATCCCGAGCAGTTCTTCCCACGCCATCATCGGTTCTCTTGCAGGGGCAGTCATTGCGTCGAGCGGATTTGCCATTCTCAATTTGGATGGATTCTTTAAGATCCTGCAAGCATTGATTATTTCCCCGATTCTGGCTTTTATTGTTGGTTTCATTTTATATAATATCATCAAGCTGATATTTCGGGAAAAGAACTTACCGAAGACGAACAAGAATTTTCGTCGCGTACAGATCTTGACTGCAGCACTGCAATCCTTTACCCATGGTACGAATGATGCCCAAAAAGCAATGGGAATCATCACGATGGCTTTGATTACAGCAGGATTGCACACAACATCTGATATCCCATTCTGGGTACAAGCAGCCTGTGCGACTGCGATGGGGCTTGGGACTTCAATAGGTGGTTGGAAAATCATCAAAACCGTTGGCGGTAAGATCATGAAGATCCGTCCAGTCAATGGCGTTGCTGCTGATTTGACTGGAGCGTTTATCATTTTCGGCGCCACTTACATTCACTTGCCAGTCAGTACGACACACGTTATTTCTTCCTCCATCATGGGGGTTGGTGCGGCTCACCGACGTAAAGGTGTAAACTGGGGTACTGCGAAACGCATGGTCATCACTTGGTTCATTACCTTGCCGATCACAGCTTGTCTAGGTAGTCTGATGTATTACATCTTGAATATTTTCTTCTGATATAACACAAAAACACGCTTGGATAACCAAGCGTGTTTTTTAATCTTTACGCAAACGTCTCGCCAAGACATTCCCTAACGTCTGCATTGCTTGTACTAGAATGATCAGGATGATGATGACTACATACATGACTACAGGCTCAAAACGCAAGTGACCATATTGATATGCCAAATCTCCTAGACCGCCAGCACCTACCAGACCTGCCATTGCAGTGGCACCGATCAAACCAATTGTTGCGATCGTTAAACCTAAGATCATCGTGGAACGTGCTTCCCTGAGGATGACACTCCAAATTATTTTACTAGTTGATATCCCCATCGATTCATACGCCTCAATGACACCTTTATTCACTTCCAATAATGCCGATTCCATCAATCGCGCGATATATGGCGCTGTATAGACGACGAGCGGAAGGATGACACCTTCCACACCTATTGTGGTTCCGATTAATGCCCGGGTCAGAGGCAGAAGCAGGAATAAAAGGATGATGAAAGGAATCGATCGGATGATGTTGATGATTGTATTCACAATCGAATAGAATACGCGATTCTCTGCCTGACCGCCTTTCCTCGTCATGACCAGCAAAATTCCCAGTGGTAAGCCGATCAAGATTGAAATAGCCAATGATATACCCGTCATCAGCAGTGTCTGCCAAAACGCCTCCGTGATGTCCGTACCCCATTCTGTCCAGAACTCGGCAATCATGACGCCACCTCCTCAACCGTTACATGCTGAGCTTCCAAGTACGAAATCGCCCTCTCCACTTCAGCTGCATCCCCTTGCAAGTGGATCAGCAGCTTACCGACAGAGCTAGCTTTCAGCTGATCGATTCCGCCTGCCAGTATACTTGGCACAACATCGAATTTCTTTGTGATAGCGGCAAGGAATGGCTCATTCGAAGCTTCTCCAATAAACGTCAGGGAAACGAGACGTCCTGTGGCAGAAAGTCCTTTCTTCACGCTGTCCGGAACTTGGAAGTTCGCTTCATCGAAGACAAATTTCCGTGTCTGCGGATGTTCCGGTTTGGTGAAGACATCAATAACAGATCCTTCTTCCACCAGCTCCCCATGGTGCATGACACCGACACGATCGCATATACGCTGAATGACGTCCAGTTCATGGGTGATCAAGAAGATGGTGATGCCAAGTTCCTTGTTCACTCGGAGCAGCAATTCAAGGATGGAAGACGTCGTATTTGGATCCAAAGCACTTGTTGCTTCATCACTTAACAGCACTTCCGGTTCTTGCGCAAGAGCTCGTGCGATAGCTACCCGCTGTTTCTGCCCACCAGACAATTGGGCCGGATAAACATGCTTCTTTTCTTCCAGGCCAACGATTTTCAGATATTTATCAACACGTTCCTTGATTTCGTGCTTCGGCACTTTACTCAGCTTCAGTGGTCTAGCAACATTCTCGTATACTGTTGCCGTCGTCAGCAGATTAAAGTGCTGGAAGATCATGCCGATTTTTCCTCTTGTCTTACGAAGCTGTGATTTCTTTAGTTTGGTAAGATCTACACCGTCGATGCATACTTCGCCTTCAGTCGGGCGCTCCAGTAAATTGGCACAGCGGATCAGGGTACTTTTCCCTGCTCCGCTGAATCCGATCACGCCATAGATTTCACCTTTATTGATTTTCAAGGAGACGTCTTTCAACGCCTCCACTTTTTTCTTGCCGGTGGTAAAGGTTTTAGATACATTTTTTAGTTCGATCATATTGCTTCCCCCTTACCAGCTTGGAACGACGGATCCTTTGAATTCATCTTCCACAAACTGTTTTACTTCATCTGACTGGTAGATTTCTTGAAGCTTCTTCACAACCTCATCGTCCTTGTTCGCTGATCTGACAACGAAGTAGTTGGACCACGGGTTGTTTTCCGATTCCTCTGCAAAGATTGCATCGTCATTGATATTCAAGTCTGCACCCATGGCGAAGTTTGTGTTGATTGACGCTGCTGCCACTTCCGGTAGCTGGGCCGGAAGCTGGGAAGCATCCAATTCAACGATTTCAAGATTCAATGGATTCTCGATGACATCTTTTGCTGTTGCAGAGTTCTCAGCGTCTGGGTCCACCTTCAATACTCCTGCTGTCTCAAAGAGTTTCAACGCACGGTATTCGTTGGCAGGATCATTCGGCACAGCGATTTTGTCGCCCTCTTTCAATTCGGAAATATCCGAAATTTTGTCTGTATAAATCCCCATCGGGAACGTTAGCGTTTTGAATACCTCTTCCAATTCATAACCTTGATTCTTCACTTGATCTTCGAGGAAAGGAAGTGTCTGATAGCTGTTCGCATCCAAACTTCCGTCATCCAATGCACTGTTTGGTGTATTGTAATCATTAAAAGTCTTGATTTCGACATCGATACCTTCATCTGCAGCAAGTTCTTTTACTTTTTCCATGACTTGCTCATGCGGCCCGCCGCTGACGCCGACCAATATTTTGTCATCTGCCAGGGCAGCAGATTTATCATTGCCGCATGCCGCTAAAAATAATGCTAATAATCCGATAAGTCCAAAGCTTAAGATTTTTTTCATGTTGTTCTCCCCTTTTCTTCGCTGTTATCAACCACAATAAAAAAGCGCCTCTCTGGATTAAGAGAGGCGCATGTATATGTATGCACTAATTCTCTTATCTCTCAGTACAGCTTCTCGCCGTCTGCAGGAATTAGCACCTGATCACTGATCTGGTTGCCGGGCTTCATAGGACCTGTTCCTCCGCCGCTCTTGATAAGAATTTCATTATACTTTTGTTGTTGATCTGTTTGTTACTTTACCTTCCAATCTAAAGATTGTCAATATAATTTCAAAAATTATAGAAAAATTGTTTCTGGTCGTCACATAGGCAAGTTGGATATGAACTATATATATGAAGCTGTTTTATTTAGCTGCACTGACAGTATGGTTCACTTACATGATCACAGTGCGTTAAAACAAACGATTGATCAAGCTGCAGCAACCGACAGAACTCTGCTTCCTTCCTATGTCAATCCTGCGTAAAATGACAAATTCTCCCCTGGATAAGACGGCTAATTATATTTAGAAAAGATCATCATTAATTTCCATGTATCACCGGTAAAGGTTAGGGAGATCCTGTCGTGGATTCTTAAAACGCAGCGAAATCATGTACTGCACTATTCAAGCAATGCTAAAGAGCCGGATGACAGACATCCGGCTCCCCTGTGTACAAGGCCTCCCAACACATAAGTACACCATATCTATTCTCTTTGTATACCAAAGCGGGCATTGATTTGACCACGCAGCATTTGCTGACGGCTCTCTCGTTCCGCTTCCTTCCTTTTGTCTCTCAGCATCTGCTGGCGAATTTCGAAGGTTTGCACACCCTCTTCCCTTTTGTTGGCGATTTCGATCAACTGCTCTACATCTGAAAAAGAGTACTTGCGATTCCCTTTCGCTGAACGTTCCGGAAAAATGAGCTTGCGTTCCTCGTAATAACGAATTTTGCGTTCGGTCAGACCAGTCAGCTCGCTCACAATGCCGATTGTAATCACTTTCCTGTTCTTATAAGAAGGCTCATTACTCATCTGTTCACCTCATCACCATGTGCTGTTACTTTACATTATACCGAAATTATCCGAGCATCCCAGCTTTATGTTAGGAAACCTAACAAACAATAAAAAAGTTCGTCAGCATCGCTTACATGGTTGATGCATCGTAATTTAGTTATATGTATACTGATCGTAACACTGAAATAGGAGACCAGAAAGGAGCGTCATGCACGTGGCATATGATCAGGAAGCCCTTGATTTAGCCCAACAGATTGTTGAACTCGACCTGAAACGAGATGAGTGCTGGGAAGATCTTGCAGAACTTGCTGGAGATAGAGCATTCGAACTGCTTCGATTCGTTCAAAATAGATGACACGCAAAAGGAGACCTGAAATGAACTGCACCCCAAAAGTTAAATGTTACTCCAACTTTTGGGGTGCACATCAAAAAAGAGGTCTCCTTTTTTCATCTCACATAATTCGGATAATCCGTGATGATACCATCGACACCTGCACGGATCAGCGGCTGGACTTCTCCTGGCGCCCGGACTGTCCATGGCATAATACGCATTCCGCGTGAATGGATCCTGCCGACCAAGGTGTCATCCAGTGTCACATTGGTGAAGTGAGTATTTACATAATCTGCATAGGCAGCTATTTTATCAAGCTTACGATTTGTAAGGTCCGCACTTCTTGATGTCAGCACACCAAGTGGCACGTGCGGCAGAAGCTGCGAAAGATAAGCGACCGATCCGAAATTGAAAGATTGCAGGATAACTTCTTCATGCAGTACATTAGCCAGTTCATATCGCTCCAGTAATTCCGCGCAAGCTTCCTCCACTCCGTCATAAAGTTCCGGCGATTTAAGTTCAATGAGAAACTTCGTTTTCCCCTTATACCGTTTGATTACATCCTCCAGCAACGGGATACGCTGCCCCTCATATACAGAATCATATCCAGCGCCAACATCATAGCCCTGTAAAGAAGCAAAGGTAAGGTCCTTCACACATACCGTCTCTTCCGGGGCATTGGCTGCCGTACGGTTGACGGACGTGTCATGTATGACGACAAGCTGGCCGTCCCTTGTCATTTGTACATCCAACTCGATAAAATCCGCGTTCATCTGCACAGCCAAATCGAATGCAGCAATGGTGTTCTCCGGCGCGAACCCGGAAGCACCGCGATGCGCGATAACCGGCATGATACTTCTGTGGACAGACTGGCTACCAAGCGATTTAGTAGTTACGGACTCGTACGATGGACTAAACTGATTCGTCATTCGGATCATCTCCCTGGGGTTATCTGGATTGTAATCTTTGTACGATTGTAATCTTCGAACTTTGGACAGTGATCATCATTTATTTTCTTGTAGTTTTAGCATAAAGACTTTTTATTAAGTGGATGTTGAGCTGCTGTGTAGAATGATGCAGCTTATCTTAAGAACGTGTAAACATACAGACGACGTTTGCAGTCTGCATTGTTCGGGAATGCTACTACTATAAAACAGATTAATACATCACTTTTTGGAGGTAGTTATCATGAGTTTCATCTTATATCTTATCGTCGGCGGTATCATCGGCTGGCTCGCTGGTTTGATCCTTGGGCGTGACGTTCCCGGAGGCATCATCGGAAATATCATTGCCGGGATTGTCGGCTCATGGCTGGGCGGACTGATCTTCAACGACCTTGGTCCCGATATAGCTGGTATGGCAATCATCCCTGCCCTGATCGGTGCCATTATCGTCGTATTCGTATTGAGCATCATTTTACGCGGACTGCGCAAAAAGTAACAGAGCATAACAGGACTTGCAGGTCATATGACCTGCAAGTCCTTTTTTCATTGCGGGATTGTATGAACTTTGTAAAAACAAAGCTCAGTTGCCGCCTTAGTGTAAACGCTTTTTTATACCTGCTTCACAATAGCTCAATTTTCACTCGTTATAGTATAGGGGAATTTCCAGAAAGGAGCAGATTATGACACATGTAGAGCTGGCGGGATTGAAGAAGTCATACGATGGCAAAAAAAATGTAATCAATCAAGTCGATTTGCAGCTGCAGCAAGGAGAATTCTTCGTCCTTGTCGGTCCTTCCGGCTGCGGGAAGAGCACGATCTTACGAATGATAGCCGGCTTGGAACAGATTAGCGGCGGAGACTTATTCGTAAATGGCAAACGGATGAATGATGCACCTCCGAATAAACGGGATTTATCGATGGTTTTCCAGAATTATGCACTTTACCCACACTTGAATGTGGAACAAAATATCACTTTCGGCTTACATACAAAGAAGATTTCACGCGAGGAACAAAAGCGCCGCTGTCTGGAAGCGGCGGATATGCTCGGCTTGTCGGATTATTTAAAACGAAAACCGCGCGAATTATCCGGCGGGCAGCGACAACGGGTCGCATTAGCCAGGGCCATTGTGACCCAATCCCCTCTTTGTCTGATGGACGAGCCTTTATCCAATCTCGATGCAAAACTGCGCACCCGGATGCGCTCGGAAATCAGACAAATACAACGAAAATTGGGGATCACGATGATTTATGTCACACATGATCAGACAGAAGCGATGACGATGGCAGACAGGATGATGATCCTCCATGATGGGGAATCGATGCAAATCGGCAAACCGCTCGATATCTACAATCATCCTGCCAATACATTCGTCGCCACATTCATCGGCTCGCCTGCCATGAATGTAATGGAAGCAGATGTATCACCAAATGGGATCAAGCTGTCTCCGCACTGCATCTTGTCGAATCCAATGAAAGGCAATCTAAAGACCGCGAACAAAAATGTCCAAATTGGAATACGACCGGAGCACATTCTGTTTTCTGCCCCGGAACAAGCAGATGCCGTAGCAGAGATCGTCAATACCGAGGTTCTCGGCACAGAAACACTCTTGACATTCACGCTGGATAACACCAAAGAACAATGGATCGCCAGGTGGAATGGACAATGGCAGTTTTCTGTCGGAGACCGGATTCCTGTCCGCTTTGACTTGGACACTATCCATCTATTTTCAAAGGACAATGGCCGGATCCTATGGGCAGCCAATGATGGGCAGCCAAAGCAAGCAGCACGAGAGGTGCTCAGATGAACGCAGCGCGGGACTTGCAGCCCGTTCATTCCCAAGAAAATCGTCCCAAACGGAACCCTTTCGCCTTCCTGGAAGGCTGGCTTTATCTGCTCCCGTCCATCATCCTATTCGGTGTATTCGTTTTCTACCCGATGTTCCGAAGTATTTATTTGAGCTTCTTCCTGGCAGACCAGATGGGTCCATTTGAATTTGTCGGTCTTGAGAATTATCAGTATATCCTTGGCTCCGACAGTTTCAAAAGCAGCGTCAAGGCAACCATCCTTTTCGTCCTGTACACCGTACCTGCCGGAATTCTGCTGGCACTGTTTTTGGCATTGCTGACGAATGAAAAAATGAAAGGTATCGGCATCTTTAGAACACTTTTTTCCTCGACGATGGGAATGAGCGTTGCAGCATCCAGCGTCATTTGGATGTTCATGTACAACCCGTCCATCGGTGTATTCAGCAGGGTTGCCGAGTTGCTTGGATTTCCCGCGATCCAGTGGCTCCAGGACCCGGATTATGCTTTGCTGGCTGTGTCCTTATCGACGATCTGGATGAATACTGGATTCGCTTATCTGATCATACTTGGCGGTTTACAGAACATCGATACACATCTCTATGAGAATGCAAAAGTCGCTGGTGTAAGCTATTTTTATCAGCTCCGCCGAATTACACTGCCGATGCTATCCCCGACGCTGTTTTTCATTGTGACGGTATCCCTCATCAATGCATTTCAGACGTTCGGGCAAATCGATATCCTTACCAAGGGCGGACCAGTTGAATCAACGAATGTTGTTGTCTATTCAATCTATAAGGATGCATTCATCAACAATGATGTCGGTGCAGCGAGTGCGCAGGCAGTCATCCTGTTCTTCTGCGTCCTGCTGCTGACAATACTGCAATTCAAACTGGGCGAAAGGAAGGTACACTATCAATGATCCTTGCAAAACGCATCAGTCTGTATACCGTCCTTGTCGTCTGCGCGGCTTTCATGATGTTTCCGATTTTCTACGCTTTCAGCATTTCCTTTATGGAAGGCGGGGAAGTATTGGGCGGTCAGCTGCTCCCTAGCAGCCTATCATTGGATAACTACGTGGAAGTGTTTCAAAAGGTACCCTTGCTCACCTATCTGGTCAACAGTTTTGCCACTTCAGCCATTGTCATGGTTGGCCAGCTCCTCGTAAGCAGCTTGGCAGCATTCGCTTTTGTTTTCATGAAATTCAAAGGCAGGGACTTTCTGTTCTTCCTGTTCATCTCCACGATGATGATTCCATGGGAAGCGACAATGGTACCGAATTTCATGACCGTACAAAATCTTGGCTGGACAAACAGCTATATTGGTTTGACGGTTCCTTTCTTTGCTTTGGCATTCGGAACCTTCCTATTGCGCCAGCATTTCAAGACAATTCCAAAGGAACTATATGAGGCTTCCCAAGTTGCCGGAATCTCCAGGTTCCGTTTTTTCTGGAATGTCATCCTGCCGGTCAGCAGGTCCAGCTTGATCACATTAGGTATTTACAGCTTTCTCACAAACTGGAACATGTATCTCTGGCCGCTCTTAGTCACAAATACAGAATCAGCAAGAACTGTCCAAATCGGCCTCAAACAGCTGCAGACACAGGAAATAGCGTCTGATTGGGGGATAGTGATGGCTGGCGTTGTCATCGTGATCCTTCCTACTCTCCTGCTGTTATTCGCCGGACAGAAGAAACTGCAAAAAGGTCTGACGCAAGGTGCAATCAAATAAAAACGAAAGAGGTTGTATAATGAAAAGACTATTAGCTGGTTTATCTGTTTTGTTTGTACTATTCCTCGCTGCTTGTTCTGGTACTGATTCCGCAAGCGGTACGACGGAGGGCGGCAAGACCGAAATCATCTTCTGGCATGCCATGGGCGGTGAATTGGAAGCAAGCGTCAATGAAATCGTGGATGAATACAACAGCTCGCAGGATAAATATACCGTCGAACCAGTTTATCAAGGCTCTTATGAGGAATCACTGACGAAATTGAAAACAGTTGCCGGTACTGCCGATGCCCCGGCAGTCACCCAGATATTCGAAGCCGGGACTAAACAGATGATTGACAGCGGGAACATCCAGCCTGTCCAGAAATTCATCGATGAAGAGAACTATGATACCTCCCAATGGGAAGAAAATATCTCTTCTTATTATCAAGTCGACGGCGAGCAGTATTCCATGCCTTTCAACTCCTCCACTCCTGTCCTTGTTTACAATAAAGATGCGTTCAAGGAAGCAGGCCTGGATCCGGAGAAAGCGCCTCGCACATACACCGAATTGAAGGAAGCTGCCGAAAAATTGACCGTCAAAGAAGGCGATAAAACAACGCAATATGGTCTTTCCATTTTAAACTATGGATGGTTCTTCGAGGAATTGCTTGCAACGCAAGGCGGTATGTACGTCAACAATGAAAATGGACGCGAAGGGGACGCAACGAAAGCGGCGTTCAATGACGAAAAAGGGCAGAAGGTTTTTGAATTAATCAGCGAGATGTACGAAGCCGGAACATACTATAATAGCGGTCAGAACTGGGATGATATGCGTGCCTCCTTCCAAACCGGCACGATGGCTATGATGCTTGATTCTTCTGCGGGTATCAAAGGGCTTGTGGATAATGCTGATTTCGAAGTTGGTGTTGCCTATCTGCCCCACCCTGACGATGTCGATCCGCAAGGTGTCATCATTGGCGGTGCTTCCCTCTGGATGGCAAAGGATATTGATGAAAATCAGCAGCAAGCTGCCTGGGACTTCATGAAATATCTATCCACAGCGGAAGTACAGGCTAAATGGCATGTTGAATCCGGTTACTTCGCTATCAATCCAGCTGCTTATGAAGAAGATATCGTCAAACAGGAATGGGAGAAGTATCCGCAACTGAAAGTGACCGTGGATCAGCTTCATGACACGATTCCGAGCACAGCCACGCAAGGAGCTTTGATTTCCATCTTCCCTGAAGCACGTCAGCAAATTGTAACAGGCATGGAAAGCCTTTATCAAGGCGAAGATCCGCAAGCTGCGCTGGATAAAGCTGCAGTTGAAGTGGATACCGTACTCGAAAAAGGCAGCCGAAGCAGATAACGGAAAAACGTGAGGGCATTTGCTCTCACGTTTTTTTAATACGAAGTCCTCCCGGAACGTTTGGCTTTTCTTTTATTGATTATCTTTTTGACGATTGGATAGACGATAGGTCCGTACTTAATCACTTTTCGAACAAGATTTTTCAACTGAAACGCCTCCATTCTTTCGCTTTTATATCCCCCTCATAAACACGCCTTAAACATGCGCCAGAGAAAAGGCTATAAACATACCCAGTGCTGTCACAATTCCTACAACTGGACCTCCCTCTTCATATGCTTCTGGTGCCATCGTCGATGCAACCATTGCAATGATCGCTCCTCCTGCAAATGAATTGAGGATTGCTCTCGTACTGGCGCTGGTATCCTGCAGCAATACAGCTCCAACCAATGCGCTAAGTGCTGATATTATCATTACTGCCAACCACATGATCAGGATTCGTTTTCGCGAATATCCGCTGCTTTGCATACCGGATGTGCTGGAAAGACCTTCTGGAAAATTACTGATGAAAATTGAAACAATCAATGCTGTACTGGCACCTCCTCCGCTTGCCAGGCTTAGTCCGATCATGGCCGATTCCGGGATGGCATCCATCACTGTCCCTGCAAAAATCGCCAAACCTGAACCTTTCTCCTCTTTATTGTGCGTCTCATGCAAACGAGTTCGCTTGCGATTCTTCCCGCCGCTTCGTGAAATGACTATATCCAGTATAGTGAAGATCATTGCCCCTCCGAGAAAACCTATCGCCTCTTCTTGCAAGCCCCCACTGAGCTCATACGCTTCCTCCAATAATTCATAAGAGGTGGAACCAATCAGCGCTCCTGTACCCAGAGCCATGATAAATCCGATAATTCGTTTTTTCACTGGGACAAGCATAAGTAAAGCAGCACCAATCAAACTAGCAGAACCTGCAATGGCTCCCCAAAGAATCGCTTCCCACATAAGCATCCCCTTTCTCTATCATGTAGAGCCATTACCTTAAAGATTAAATAGTAAACATGGATAAAGAAACCAGAAATAAAAAAAGAAAACCGCGCAGACGGTTTTCTTTCAAGCAGCAGCTTGCTGTTGTTCATATTTCTTCAGCAGGTTGGAAAAAACCGCTGCCAACACTTGCTGGAATAGCATTCCGATCACGACTGGTATGGCAACAGGAGACGGAAAAAAGCTCACGGCAAGCACCACACCAGCACTGATATTCCGCATTCCCCCTATGAAGGTAACGCTGACAATTTCCCTTCTCCCATAACGAAATAACTTCCCAAGAAACCAGCTCAACAAATAACCGCCAGCAGATAAACAAAAAACGAGTAGCACAATTCCCATGACAGTCAGATCCATCCCTTTCAGTTGAGGAGCCACTACAGAGGCATTAATGGACACGACAGCTATAAGGCCCATTTTTGAGAATGGGGCCAAATTTGTACTTAATGTGCTTGTGAGACGATTGCTACAAAGTTGATTGACAAGCATGCCTGTGATGGAAGGAATGACAATCATCCATAGCAAGCCCTGCATCATCGGTAGTACCTCAAGCTGCACATCACCGCCAACAAGGACATGCAAAACGAGCGGTACTAATATAGGTGAAATCAAGGTCCCAATCAAGATGGTCGATAAAGTAAGTCCGATATCCCCTTCCTGCATTGCAACCCAAACAAATGCGGTGATGCCCGTTGGTATGGCTGTCAACAGTACAAAACCTGTAATTGTATACAAATCTCCAGGGAAGAAAAGGTGACCGAGTCCAAAAGCGAGTAAAGGCATGATGAAATGAAGAACAGCAAAGGCAAGCAGCATCGGTCCAGGTTTTTTAACTGCATGCAGCAGGCTGCTGAAATTAGCGGATAAGCTTCCGGCAAATGTCATGATTGCAAATATCCAAGGTACCATTGATTCTCCATGATGCAGGAAGTCAGCGAAGAGAATACCTGCCACTACGCTAAGCGGAGTCAAAAAAGGCATATATCGTGCGAGCACACGATTCAGATGATTCATGAAGACTGTCCTTCTTTCTTATTTTGTATCTCCCTTCAGTATAGCAATATTATTTAAATCTGCATGAAAAAAACCGCAGCTTCATAGCTGCGGCTCTGATTATTGGATTTCCATGCGCAGGTCGCCGACCTTTGCCCATCCGATTGATTTGATTACATGATAAAGCCCAAGCGAGATGATCAGCGGCAGAATTACGCCTGTTGCCAAATAGATCAAGAAGGCTTCCATGCCTTGGCTTGCCAATATATTAAGTGGTGCGATGAATGAATTCAGACCCAATCCTGCCAGTTCATAGGACGTCGTAAATCCGAGTAAAACTGTCGCTATCGGCGCACATACGACTGCAGCGACAAATGGCGGGATGACAAGTGCTGGGTTCTTGATCAAGTTAGGAAACTGTACTTTCGGTGTAATGACAAACTGTGCCAGGAAACCACCCAGATCGTTTTGGCGGATACTCATGAATGTGAATCCGATAAATTGGGCGGTACAGCCGATCAATGCTGCAGCACTGGATACCGGATCCAGCTGCAAGGCGATTGCTAATGCTGCAGATGATGCTGGCGTCATCAATAGAATGCTCCATACTAACGAAATGACGATGGATGCAAGCAACGGAGAACCAGTTACAGAGTTGGCAATCTGCCCGCTCATCCATGTCAATAACGGCGTCGTCACTGCTGCAAGCCCTGCACCAGCGATCCCCCCGACAAATACTGCTGCAAATGGGATGGCCATCATATCGAGTGGTGTTTTACCTGCTACCCGCTTTCCGACAAAGGTAGCCACTACCGCTGCAAGAACAGCACTGATTGGCTGCCCGGATACCATCGATGTCAATAAGCCGTCATCGCCGACAGTCATTGCAGCGCCGCCTACTGTAGCACTGATCATTGCACTGAAGACAACCAATGTATTTCCACCCAGCTGAACAGCGATGCCCGCTCCTAAAGCTGGTGCTAATAATGCTTTTGCGACTGTACCGACAGCAACCATCGTGGGCCAGTTCAAGAACTCACCAAAGGTCTCCATCAATAAACCAATACCGAGGGTCACGAGGACTGCATTTGCCATTCCTTGTGATGCTTTGTACATTCTCTCGATAAAGTATTCCTTCATTCTTCTCGCTCCCTCTCTACAAAATAGTTATTTTATTCTGACTATTTTGCTTTGCATTCTCTCTTTGTTTGTATAAGGGCGTGACTCCTTCTACACTAGTACTTATTTAATGAGTACATATTAGTATTTAGATATACTAACACCATTTTTAGGGAGAAGTAAATATATTTTTTGTAATATTTTTAAACTTTCAGCTGCTTAGGCAAGGAAACAGCAATTTAGTAATACATATTAACGAAAGTCCATCCATGCCTATAACCAAAATTGATAGAAACCGGCACTAAAAAAGACACCTCCAAATGCTCTTTCAAAAGCAGCAGTGAAGGTGCTTATACTACAAAACACTCGTTCTCTTCCACCGTTGTTTTATAATGATGCTTGTAAAATGGAAAGAACGTCTTCTTTTGTAAGTTTTTTATAGTTGCCAAATCCACCATACTGCATTTCACGAACCGCAATTTCAGCTATCTCTTCCAACCGATCTGATCCAATATTGTAGTCTGCCAATCGAGAAGGCGCGCCTAGACTAGACCAAAATGCACTTAACATATCGATTCCTTCAAAAACGATTTCTTTATCACTTTTTCCCTCTGTACTAATCTTGAACATACTTGTCATTAATCGTTTCATACGCTCTATGTCCTGATCAGCTGTATGTCTCATCCAGTTTGGGAACAAGATTGCTAAACCGCCTGCATGCGGGATATCATAAACAGCTGAAACAGCATGCTCAATTGTATGAGAAGCCCAATCCCCAAAGTATCCCATTTGAAGGGTTCCATTTAATGCCATAGTTCCAGAATACAAAATGGTTTCACGATACTCATAGCTTTCAAGGTTTTCAAGCAGTTTTGGCGCGGTTTCGATAACGGTTTGCAGCACAGAATAACACATGCGATCTTGAAGTTTTGTATTTTTTACATTATGGAAGTATTGTTCAAATACGTGACTCATCATATCGACCATTCCATATACTGTCTGGTCGCGCGGGACGGAAAATGTATTTATTGGATCTAAAATCGAAAACTTCGGATGCGTAACTGTACTTCCCCATACATACTTTTCGTTTGTTTCCCAATTTGTAATGACAGAATCAGGATTCATCTCAGAACCAGTTGCTGCAAGTGTCAACACAGTACCAAATGGAAGTGCTTCAGTTGCTGTCACTTTTTTACTGATGATATCCCATACATCACCTGCATATTCGGCACCAGCAGCAATCGCTTTCGTACAATCAATCACACTGCCGCCGCCTACTGCAAGCAGGAACTCTATCCCATCATTTCGGCAAATCTCAATTCCTTTTTTTACTGTTGTCAAACGAGGGTTCGGTTCTACACCCGCTAGTTCAGACACCTTGGCTCCCGCCTCATCCAACATGTCCAATACCCTATTGTATAACCCGCTTTTCTTAATACTTCCGCCGCCATAGACAAGTAAGACGTTCTTCCCGTAGTCTTCCAGCTCTTCCGGCAGAGCACTTAGCTGATCTTCTCCAAAGATCAATTTAGTGGGATTTTGATAAGTGAAATTTTTCATAAGCTGCTAATTCCTTTCTTTTTAAAACAATGCAGATCTTTTTCAATTCAGAAGGAGAATTATATTCATTCATATAAAATAATTCAAGGTCTACATCCAAATTTCAAATTTTCTTTTTGATATAATTTTTATAAGTGCCGTTTTAGCGAATTCTGTCTAGAAGGAAATTCGTTCATTTCTTGAGCTCTGCATCTGTGACTACAATTTTCCTCCTGTTTCCTCCGATATACTTAGTATTATAAGTTAATCCTAACTTTGTAATGGTTACTTTTTCATGTTAGGATGTTGGTTTATCTGGGTATAACAATAGGTAGCAAAAGTCTTACAAGAGCTTTTGCTGACAAATTCAGGAGGTGCCCTCCCATTTCAGATTTAATTGATTATTTTACCACTAATTTCACATTTATACTTGGATACACATGGGATCATATCAAACTTGTCGGTTCAGCAATCATCATTGCCATTTTGATTGGCGTCCCATTAGGTATCTATTGCTCCGTCAATAGATACGCAGCCTCCACCATCCTCCAAATTGCTTCTATCATGATGACTATTCCAAGCCTCGCTTTATTTGGAATCATGATTCCAGTTCTTTCACTTATAAACGAAGGAATCGGTACATTACCGGCTGTCATCGCACTTGTGCTTTATTCACAACTGCCAATCATCCGGAATACGTACACAGCAATCAGCAATGTCGATCCCGATATACGGGATGCTGCCAATGGTATCGGTCTGACAACTTTTCAGCGTCTTTTCAAAGTCGAGCTTCCAAATGCCATGCCGTTGATCATGGCCGGAATCCGTACCGCCACTGTCTTGAATATCGGTGTCGGGGCCATCGCCACGCTAATTGGTGCAGGCGGTCTTGGAGGTATCATATATCAAGGAATATTACGTACCAATAACACAATGATATTGGCAGGTGCTATCTCGGTTGCAATTTTGGCATTGATTGCGGATTTGTTCCTGCGCTTAATCGAAAATCTATTTACGCCCAAGGGTGTTAAAAAATAATAAGGGTGACATTATGATTCATTTCAACGATGTAACAAAGGTATACAACGGCAATGTAAAAGCGATTGAAAATATGAATTTTACAGTCGAAGATGGTGAACTGGTCATCATGCTCGGTCCTTCCGGCTGTGGAAAAACGACTTTGCTCCGGATGGTGAATCAGCTGGAGAGCATCACGGACGGCGACATCATGCTCAACGGCAAAAGCGTACGGCATTCCAATAAAATAGAAATGCGACGCAATATCGGGTATGTCATCCAATCCAATGGACTTTTTCCCAATATGAATATCGAAGACAATGCAATGATCGTACCCAATCTGCTCGGATGGGACAGAAAAAAAATGCGTGATCGCTTCAATATGCTGATGGAACTAGTAGGCCTGAATCCAGATGAATACCGGAAACGGTATCCGCATGAGCTTTCTGGGGGGCAGCAGCAGCGTGTCGGCGTAGCTCGTGCCTTGGCAGCAGATCCGCCGGTGATGCTGATGGATGAACCATTCGGCGCACTGGACCCAATCATCCGTACGCACTTGCAGGAGGAATTCCTGCAAATTCAGAAAGAACTTAAGAAAACGATTCTCTTTGTGAGCCATGACATTGACGAAGCAGTCAAGATGGCCGATAAAATCGCCCTGCTCAAAGGCGGCAAGATGATGCAATATGCCGAACCCGCCAGGATGCTGAACAAACCATCCAACAGCTTTGTTGCAGAGTTCGTTGGCCAGGACCGTGTGCTGAAAAGCATGAGTCTATATACAGTGAAAGACCTGGCCGATGCGCTGACATTGAAACCTGTCCTTGAATCTCCAGACTCTCAGAATATCAACGAAAATCTTTCCCTGCGAGTGGCTATTTCGAAGATCTTGAACCAGGAAGCGGATCAGCTGATCGTAGAGAACGACAATGGTACACGCAAGGGAAGTATTACTTTGGACTTGATCGAGCAGTTCCTGCACCGTGAGATCAAGGAGAGCGTCTGAGGAGGCTTCAATCATGGAACGGACAAACAAAACCATTGCCTTGATTATCAAGCTTATCTTCTGGGCGCTGCTCATCGCCTTCTTTGTTTGGGCATTCGCCAATAATATGTTCAGCAAAATCTGGGAACAGCCGGATACCTTCCTGCGCTTACTCGGTGAGCATATTACGATTGTACTCCTTTCAGGAGCTGCTGCTGTGCTGCTTGCAGTACCACTAGGCATCTTCGTTACACGGCCTAAGTTCCGCAAATCGGAATGGCTGATCGTAGGCATCGCGAATCTTGGGCAGACGATCCCGAGCTTAGCTGTGCTTGCACTGGCCATGGGTTTTTTGGGTATTGGAATCAGCGCAGCAGTCGTTGCCTTATTCGTCTATTCCCTTTTGCCTATTTTGCAAAATACGATTGCTGGCCTTGATTCCGTTGATGACAACATGATTGATGCAGCCAAAGGCATGGGACTAACCAATGCACAGATCCTTTGGAAAATAGAACTGCCGAATGCGCTCACCTCGATTATCGCAGGAGTGCGGACAGCATTGGTCATCAATATCGGAACTGCTGCACTTGCTTATCTAATCGGCGCCGGCGGTCTGGGTGTATGGATTTTCACTGGTATCCGTCTCTTCGATAATGCTTTCTTGATGTCTGGAGCCGTTCCCGTCACGCTGCTTGCCATCGTGATCGACTATCTCTTCAAATGGCTGCAGTTTGCCTTAGTGCCAAAAGGACTCCGACTTGCCAGAAAAGCAAAAAATTCGTAAAGAAAGGATACGTCAATTCATGAGAAAACGATTAACCCTATTCGCCCTATTAACGGCTTTGCTGATCGTACTAAGCGCATGCGCCCCTGGTGGCAAGAGCATCACTGTCGGAGCAAAAACTTTCACTGAGCAGCTGGTCATAGCCAAAATGACGACCTTCATATTGGAGGATAACGGTTATAATGTTGAAGAAATTCAAAATTTAGGCTCCTCCGCCATGCGTCAAGCAATCGAAACCCGCCAAGTTGATATGTCATGGGAATATGTTGGAACAGCACTTGTCACCTATTTGGATCAAGAGCCGATTGCCGATAAAGATGAAGCGATGCAAAAGGTTCAGGAATTGGATGAGAAAAACGGCATTGCATGGACTAACTTGACTGACGCCAACAATACGTACGCATTGGTTATGGAACGGGAAAAAGCAGATGCGTTAGGCATTGAGACGTTAAGTGATTTGGCAGCTTATGCGAAAGAAAATCCAGAGGATCTCCGATTCGGGATGGAGACGGAATTCAGAAATCGGAGAGATGGG
The DNA here is from genome assembly GCF_900101385.1 of Terribacillus halophilus. GTDB lineage: Bacteria > Bacillota > Bacilli > Bacillales > Amphibacillaceae > Terribacillus > Terribacillus halophilus. The sequence goes on along the minus strand of NZ_FMZB01000001.1, from coordinate 12,183 downwards.
ATGCCTGGATTAGAAGAATATTATGGATTCGATGTCCCTCCTTCCAATATCCGTGAAATGGAAATCGGTCTTTATTATACAGCATTGGAAAATGATGAAATCGACGTCACCCAAGCCTTTGTAACTGATCCACAGATTAATTCCATGGATCTGAAAATATTGGAAGATGATCAGCAATTTTTCCCTTCTTACAACTATGCTGCCACCATCAATCAAGAAACCTTGGATGATTATCCAGAAATAACCGAAATATTGGAGCCGCTCCAAAATGCACTGACAGAAGATTCCTTGCGTGAATTGAACTACCAGGTAGATATTGAGCAAAAAAGTGTAGAACGTGTAGCCAAGGACTTCCTCGACGAAAATGATTTACTCAAAGATTGAAAAATGGCCCTCACAGGGCCGTTTTTTGTATGTATATCACGCTTTCACAAATTCACCGGTTTTCATCTATGTTTCATGATCGCAGGGAGATTGCCGGCTTCTTGGGATGTGGCTGCATGTTCATTGCCCTTTTCCTTTTTTGGCCATTTCACCGTTAAAGGAGTATGATTGGATTGGTGTTGGACTATGTACACCGCAATGCTTTTGGTGACACAGCCATAAAAGGACTTCAGATGTGATGAAATGGAAAAAATATCATGTGATAGATGACCTATAGGACAAACAAGGAACATACCTCGTGGCCCCACTGACACACAAACTACCCGGCAGCCATACTCTAATCAAATCTATCATCCTGATAGTAAACTGTCTAAAAACAATTCCATATTTTTTGTAATCTGTTTCTTTTTCGCAATGACATATGAAAAAGATCTCTTTTCTTGAAATCCATTGATTGAAACGACCTGCAGTGTCCCATAACGAAGTTCTTCTTGAATTGCAGCTTGTGATAGTAAAGCAATTCCCATTCCGCTGCTTACTGCATTCTTGATTGCTTGTGTAGAAGAAAAAATAAATCTGGACTTAATCCGAAGGCCTTTTTCCGATACAAAATGGTCGAATGCTTGTCTTGTACCTGAACCCTCCTCGCGAATGATCCATACCTGCTCGCTGAGTTCCTCCACTGTCCGAATCGGCTTTGCAGAGGAAGATACAATCACAAGCTGATCCTCCTGGAAGGATTCCTGAAGCACTTCCCTGGAATGAATTTCTCCCTCCACCAAACCAATATCCACCTCAAAACGCCGGACTGTTTCTATTACCGAATCTGAATTACCGATGGTCAGCTGGAACTCTAAATGATCATAGACTGCATGAAGATGTGCAAGGACCTTAGGCAGCAAGTACTCGCCTATTGTATAGCTGGCGCCTATCCTGAGCAGACCGGAAACATGATTTTTCTGTTCGTATAATGTCTCTTTGATGTTCTTATACAAAGTCATCATCTGTAATGCATGGTCATAGAAAAGTTCCCCCTCGGTCGTAAGCTGTACATGCTTGGTCGTCCGTGTGATGAAAGCGGTAGAAAATTCATTTTCTAAATTCTTGATATGGACTGTCACCGTAGGCTGCGATAGCCCCCTTATCGCTGCTGTCCTCGTGAAATTCTTTTCCCGTGCTAAAGTTAGAAACGTTTCAAGCTCATCCATATGCATCCTCAAGACCTCACTTATTAATAAGATTAATAAGTATGATTATATATATCAATTTCACAAATAGAAAGCCAGGTGCCATACTTTACTTATGACAGGAGGGATCACATGCGCCAAAGACAAGATTCTTACGCGAAAGGACTATTCATCACCCTCATTATTGCCATACTAGCCGCACTGCTGGCCAAATTGCCGTATTTGGATATAGTGGGGCAGCTGGTTATTGCAATATTGATTGGCATCGTATGGGGTCATACATGCAAGGTTAAGCCACAGTATAGGATAGGAATCGAGTTTTCCAGTAAAAAACTCTTACGAGTGGGGATCATCCTATTGGGGTTAAGACTGAATATGGCAGATATATATCATGCCGGATGGAGGACTTTCTTGTTTGCCGGGATCTTATTAAGTATTGCACTGACCTTTGTTTACGCATTATCAAGATTATGTAAGGTAGATAAAACGCTAAGCCTATTGACGGCTTGCGGTACAGCAATTTGCGGAGCAGCAGCAATTGTTGCAATAGCCCCGCTCCTCAAAGCAAAAGAAAGTATTACAGCAGTAAGTGTGGCTGTTATTGCTGTGCTTGGTACGCTGTTCACGCTGATTTATACATTTTTATTTCCATTCTTACCCCTAAGCCCTTATGAATATGGCATGTTTGCTGGCGGTACACTGCATGAGATTGCTCATGCAGTAGCTGCATCTTCCGCAGGAGGTACAGAATCCGAGGACATTGCTATTGTCGTTAAGCTGACAAGAGTAGCACTTCTCGTTCCAGTTGCACTTCTGATCGGCATAACTGCTCAAAGGTTGGACCAGAAGGAGGAAGAGAAGAAAAGTTTCGCCTTTAAAAAGCTACCTATACCTTGGTTCATCTTTGGTTTTCTTTTCATGAGTGCCGTGAATACAGCAGGAATCATACCAGTAAATATAGTGGAGAATTTTGTGACATTCTCGTATCTGCTTCTCGGAATGGCTATGGCGGGATTAGGATTGAATGTGGAACTGACAGTTTTCAAAAAATTGGGGTTCCATGTCTTCTATGCTGCCTTCCTGGGATCAATTGTCTTGGCAGGAACTGGGTACTGTTTGATTTACGTGATGGGGCTGTAATAAGAATCTATCCATATACAAATGCACCCTGCAGGCAAACTCTTAACGAGTTCACTGCAGGGTGCATTTTACAAGCCTCAAGCTTCACACTGTCGTAGAACCATCGGAGCTTAGGATATTCCGGTACATCGACGGACGGCGGTCACGGAAGAGACCCCATTCCACACGCTGCATCGCGAGTTCATCCAGATCGAAGGTGGCTGTCAGGATTTCCTCTTCTGTACGCCCTGCCTCCGCTAGCAAATTGCCTTGCGGTCCGGCAATGAACGAAGAACCGTAGAACGTGATGGAGGAATCATCATCGGTTTCCACACCAATCCGATTCGATGCTAAAACAGGCATCAGATTGGATGCTGCATGTCCTCGCATGCACATTTGCCAATGATCCTTTGAATCAATGCTAGCATCCTCCGGTTCTGAACCGATTGCTGTTGGATACAGCAGGAGTTCAGCCCCTTGAAGCGCCATGCTGCGCGCTGCTTCCGGGAACCACTGATCCCAGCAAATGCCTACGCCGATCTTTCCGAATTTTGTATTCCACACCTTGAATCCAGTGTCGCCAGGAGAGAAATAATATTTCTCTTCATAGCCAGGTCCATCAGGGATGTGCGTTTTCCGGTAGATGCCAAGCACGGATCCATCTGCATCTATCATAGCGACTGTATTATAGTTCGCATTATTCTTTTTCTCATAAAAGCTGATCGGCAGCACCACGCCAAGCTCTTTTGCCACTTGTTTAAAATGCTGCACTGCTTTGTTCTGATCCAGCTCTGTTGCATACGCGTAGTACGCAGGTTTTTCCTTTTGGCAAAAGTAAGGTGTCTCAAATAATTCCTGGAGTAAAATGATATTTGCTCCTTGGGCAGCCGCTTGGCGGACGAGCTTCTCAGCATGAGCAATATTCTCTTCCACCCCACCAGAACAAGCCATCTGTGTAGCTGCTACTGTTACCTTCCTCAATTACTTCACTCCTCCATTGCGGGCATTTGCTGTGTCGTACAATGCACATTTCCGCCCTCTTTGATGATAGCCAGTCCATCAATCGTACGGATCCGGCGTTCAGGGAACTGCTCCTGCAGCAGCTTGATCGCCCGCTCATCCGTTCCTTTTGCGGTATTGCCGAACACAGGAAGGATGATGCCGCCATTTACGAAATAGAAATTGATGTAGCTCAACGTCAAACGCGTGTCATTCCAAGTTATTTTCGGCGGCTGCTGGACTGCAATCACTTCGATTTGACGGCCTTTCGCATCCTTCGTCTCATCAAGAATCCGCAGATTCTCCTGTGTGATCTCAAAATTTTCATCCTCAGGGTCATCTGTTACCTGCAGCAACAGCTTACCAGGCGCTGCGAAGCAAGCGATATTATCGACATGTCCGTCTGTTTCATCTCCAGCGACTCCGCGTTTTAGCCAGATCACTTTTTCAATACCAAGATAGTGACGGAGATAAGCTTCGATGTCTTCTTTAGACAGATCCGGATTACGGTTCGGGTTTAACAGACATTCCTCGGTAGTGATCAGCGTCCCTTCCCCATCAACATGAATGGATCCGCCTTCTAACACTAATGGGGCGTCCAATTGCTTGATACCCAGGTGGCGCAAGACCGCAGGAGCTACAGCATCATCGAGATCCCACGGGAAATATTTTTCTCCCCATGCATTAAAACGCCAGTTCACACCAGCAAGTTTGCCCGCTTCATCGCGGACGAATGTCGGTCCATTATCACGCAGCCACGCATCGTCATGGGAGACTTCGAGCAATGTCACATTCTCATCTTGTCCCACATAAGCGGCCGCTGCATCATGGTCCTCTTTGTTCACCAATACAGTAATCGGTTCGAATTCCGCAATTGCAAGGATCAGATCTGCATAACCTTTACAAACAGCTTCCCAGTCCTCCGGGTAAACCATGGAGTCCTTCACAGGCCAGCTGATCAGTGTACGCTCATGCTTCTCCCATTCCGGAGGCATAATATATGTCAAATGTTGTTCCATTTTCATCACTCTTTATCATAGATTCTTTAAAACAGACTTTCGGGATTATCATATAACAAAAGTATCTCAACAACAATCAGCAAGAAGGCTTTTGATGATAGATACCAGAAAATAACTGTTCGCACTCATATAAGGTGGATCGCAAGGCTGAATAGTCAGCGAAGCAAAAATACATGCTGCGGATGAACTGCTTGAAATTTGAGCGCATACGCAGATTCGTTTCCTTTACATCTGGCCAACATGCAATTACTTGCGACGCTTTGTCTTTCACCATAAATCCGACCACCGCAGGATCCAGCCCATTCTTTACGGCTGAATGGATCGCAATTGTCATTCGTTCATCTTCTTCATGCGAGAGGATGTGGTAAGGGAAAGCCATCTTATCTATCACCGCTTTTACAAGCTGCTGGCGATGATCGACCGTCAGCTCTGTCAATAGAATCAGTTCATCCAATGCATCTGCAGCATGCGCCAATGTATGCAGCCAGCCAAATGTTTCATCATATCCCCCTCCGACGGTCTCTTGCTGGATATAAGCAAGCAAAGCTTGATAAACTTTCTCTATTACAGACTCAGACAGAAATGCTTTGTTTCTGTGTCGAAAAAGAATGGCTGCAATCCACAATGTTGCAAAACTTCTAGTATATTTTTCTTCGTTGAATAGATACCGATCTGTCAGGAGCTCAACCAGTAACTCACTCATCACCTTAGGAGAAACCAATCCTTCTGTTATCCAGTTGCTAGCCGAACCATATATCAGCTCATCCCGCAAAGAAGGATCGTGATCACCAATATGCGGCAGCATGGAGAACAATAGTTCTTCCATAGAAACGGCCGTGTCGATCTGATCATTTACCCTTAATTGCGTAAGCTTTTGCTTTAAGACTTCTCTGTCCATTTTCCATTCCCCATAGCCAGATTGTACCATTAAAAAAAGAAGGATTTCTCCTTCGTCACTCTGCCGCTTGGGCAACTGGTGCTGCTTTAGGTGTTGGCAATGGTTTGGCAAACTTCTCTTTGAAGTAACTGATGACAAACGATGTCACCGCTATTGAGAGTATGGAATAAATACCTTTGATAAGACCGACCGAATAAAGGCTTACCATTACCACACAAAAATCAAATATAAAGTTGATTGTTCCTGGATTTGTTCCAAATCGTTTTTGCAGGAACAAGGCGAGAATATTCGCTCCGCCAAGAGATGCTTGATTCATGAATAAAAGAATTAAGCCAAATCCGACAATCAAGCCGCCAGCAACCGCTGCGACGATACCCGGAAGTTCAATGACGGGATAAAACGGATGAAGAAATGAAAACAAGGTCAGGATGGTTACGGATGCTATTGTCGTTACAGTGAAACGCCATCCCATATTAATGAATGAAAAGATGTAGAAAGGAATGTTGATGATAAAGAAAACGACACCGAAAGGCATGGACAGCAGATAAGATAACCCTAAAGAAAGTCCCGCTGTTCCACCTGTTACCAGCTCTGCACTTTTAAGCATATACAAGCCGAGGCTGGCCAGGAAACAGCCGAGAACGATTTTCAAATACTTCTGCAGCAAGCGATTTGCTCCTCTCCAAGTTAAAAATCAGCCTGAAAATCTTATATGGCCACATATAAATCACGACATCCTGTTAATTCACTTTCTATGTTAGAATAAATAACATAAGAAATGAATAGGTTTTTGAAGGCAATACATTGATTTGATATTCATAATGAAAATTATATGCGGCACTGACCTGCAATGTGAAAGGAAGGTAACTTATGGACCATATCGACCGCACTTTACTCGAATTGCTGCAGCATGATGGACGCATCACGATCAGTGAATTATCCAAGAAACTTGCTTTGAGCAGACCGAGCGTATCGGAACGGATGGCAAGATTGGAGGAGCGCGGAGTCATCGAGCATTATACTGCCCGAGTGGCACATGCGAAGGTTGGCCTGGATATCCTGCTGTTCATCCAAGTCAGTGAATTGAAGATATCCCATTTGGAGTTTGAAAATCTGATTGCACAAGAAGAAGCAGTACTCGAATGCCACCGGGTGACAGGTCCGATCAATTACCTGCTGAAAGCAGCTGTTCCTGATATGAACGGCATGCGCGAATTGATCGACCGGCTGATCCCATATGGGGCATTCAATACATCTACTGTACTGACTTCCCCGGTAGCCTATCGGGCACTGCTGCCAAGAGAAAATCAGTAGTGCTTCCATTCCTGCTGATAAATCTCGATCAAGTGTGGATCCACCAACGTATTCGGCCGGAGGGTCACGGTTTCTCCGTCTGAATTGGTAATCTCGCTGTCTTCATCCTTCCCGAATTCAGTCATGCCGGGAATCATGGATGATTTCAAGTACTCTGTCGGCACCGTGACCTCGAGTTTAGCTGGATCGATTGGGTTCCTGCTGGCCATGACAAAGCCCCAGTTGCCGAAGCTCGGCACATCCAGATGCAGATTTTCCGTTTCCAGCCCTGTTGCTCGAATGGTTTCATCAATCGTCCAATAAGACTCGGTCGCAAACACCGGACTGGTCGCTTGGACGATCATCGCTCCTTCGGGTTCCATGTGATTGCGTACTAATGAGTAGAATTCCTCGGTATAAAGCTTGTTCAGACTCTCATCATTCGGATCGGGCAAATCAACGATGATAACATCATATACTTGATTCGTCTCCTTCAAATAGTTAAAAGCATCCTGATTATGGATGGTCACTTTATCGTTTAACAAAGACCGGTTATTCAAATCAAGCAGTTTGGGCTCTGTCTTCGCCAATTCAGTCACAGCAGGGTCGAGATCGACTAACGTGATATCCTGCACATCCTCATATTTCAGGATTTCATTCGCTGCCAAACCATCCCCTCCCCCAAGAATCAGCACCTGATCATGCTGCTTGGCTTGAGACATGACCGGATGGACGAGCGCATCATGGTATCGATGCTGATCGAATGAGCTGAACTGCAAGCCGCCGTTCAAATACAGCCGCAGGTCATCCCCATTCCTGGTAAGGATGATATTCTGATACTGACTCTGCTCCATATGGATAATCGGATCTTGATACAGTTTCTGTTCGAAGGAAAACGCGGTCTCTTCTCCGAAAAAGACACCAAGAATGAGAAGGATCCCAATGACAATGCCGACAGTGGCATGCAAGGCAACGCGCTTCACTTCCTCACGAAACAGCCAGAGAACGATGAGTGCCACTGCTAAATTGACAAGACCGACTAAAAATGCCGATTTGACGATGCCAAACTGCGGACGAAGCAAGAAGGCAAATAGCAGGCCGCCGATCAATCCTCCAGCATAATCACTGAATAGGACACGGGCGGTACTGCGGCCGAGCGTCTCCCCGATCTCATTTGCTTTACGGATCAGGATCGGCAGCTCTACACCAGTCAGCGCCCCGACAATAAGTGTCACGAAATAAAGATAGAATGCATCCGTGCCATCGGGCGTGTATGCCGTGATTCCGAACATGGTGAAACTTGAAAACCCACCGATCAAGGCCACGAAGAATTCGATATAAATGAATGCCAGGATCAAGCGCTTCGTAACACGTTCACTGACACTGGCACCGATCCCCATTCCAGTCAAAAACAAAGAGATGGTGAGTGTATATTGCTTCACACCATCTCCGAGAATATAAGAGCCAAGAGCCCCGAATAAGACTTCGAAAATGATACCGCAAATCGAAACGATACCTGAAGCCCAATATATGAATGACGTTTTATTCGATACTTTCTGTTGCATCTATTTCATCTCCGAACTGGTATTAACTTACGTAATGGACGCACCGATGACAAATCCAAGTCCGACTGAAACTGCCAAGGAAATAATTCCGACAGCAATATTGTTTTCTTTCAGCTTGGATTGAACCGAGAAACGTCTCGTCACCCCTTCGAATATGAAATAGGCAACCATCTGAAGAACGACACCATAAGCACCCCAGATAAGCGTTTCCCAAAGTTCGCTGCTGTGATAAATGGAGAATGACAATACAAGACAGATCCCGATGACCTTACCGCCAATCGACAATGCCACTGCTGTATTGCCTTTCTCGATTTCCTCCCAGTCCCGGTACTTATGTGTGATCAGCTCAAAGATGATAAGACCGATGATGACGACCACAACCGCGATGGCAAAATACAAAAACGTCGATAGAAATGGATTCATGATTCTATGCCTCCTTATTTATTGGTTTATCTTTATTTACCAGCATCTGGTCCGCCGCCACGATAGCTGGACGTTCCGCGTCGTGTCGTGCCGCCGCCTGACCCGCCGCCGTCATCATTCGACCGATATGTCGACGTATAGCCCCCATAACAGCCGCCGTTCTGACAAGTATCCATTCTAGACTGGCTCCAGTTGCTGCCGAAAAGGGAGTTCAAAAGAGCAAATGTAAAGAATGTATTTAAATAGTTCGGTGAGTAGTTTTCCCTTACAAAGGTGCGATCTGCCACTTCAATCAAGGTGACATCCTCATCTTCTTCACTTGGTTTCAACGTGATAAAGACATCGTCATAAATCATGATCTGCTGTCCGTTTTTCTTGTCGCTGATTTCATCAGGACCTTCGGCTTGCTTGAACAGCTCTTCTAATTCGTCCACTGTATAAAGACGTGTTGCATAGACATTCGCACTGCCGTTTCTATCTCCTGAAACAACATCGAGCAAATAGAAGTTGTTGTCTATCAGCGTTTCAATCGATTCCCCTACACTGTTTTCAAATTCAGAAGTGACCGTTTCCTTATCCGGCTCATCAGGTATATCACTGACAGAAGCAGACGGTTCATCGGAATTACCGCAGCCAGCCAGAGTGAGGACAAAACACAGGCAAATACCTGCCAGCCAGTATTTCATGAAAGCTCCTCCCTTCTCCATTTTTCTTATGTACAGCAGACAGACGAAGACCCTTGCTTCACGCAAGGGTCAGCCTGCCGGTGGCTATGGCTGCTTACTCTTTACCCATTTTCTTTTTAAGGGCAGCTAACTCATCGTCGACACCGTTTTTCTCCAAAGCAGCAAATTCATCGTCGAGGGAACGATTCGATTTGGAAAGGTCCTCGCTAGTTTCTGCCTCCGCCTCGTACTGGAGTACCTTTTCTTCCATACGATCGAAGCCGCTGCGTGATTCATCACTGCCGATATTTGACATTGTGCGATTCATCTTCGTACGTGTTTTGGCAGATTCGGCACGTGCTTTCAAGGAATCTTTTTTCAGTTTCATTTCAGCATATTCTTTTTTCATTTCATCCAGTTTCTGACGGATGGATGCTGCGTCACTTGATGCACGCTCCCAAGAGGCGTAAAGTGTATCAGCTGTCTGCTGATGTGTCTGCTTATCCTCCAAAGCACGACGAGCCAAATCATCATTGCCTGCTTCAATAGCTGTCTCCGCTTGCTGCTGGCGCTTATCCGCCATAGCTTTGGCATCATCATACTTGCGTTTAAGCATCTTTTCATTGGCAATCTGCTTGGCAACAGCTGTCTCCGCTTCACGGATATCCGCTTCCATGTCGCGCATGAACTGATCCAGCATTTTCACCGGATCTTCTGCTTTATCCAGCATTGCATTCAATTCTGAGCTTACGACTGTTTTTACTCGGTTAAAAAATTTAAACATAACAATTCGCTCCTTTAATTGATTTAGTTTGAACCCGCAATGATTTTTATTTCACGCGGCTTGATTTCGTAGCCATAGCTGACTTCAATCTCGCTCCCCCAGCCTTCAAGGCCCAGGAAATGCTCTTCATCTTCATCATAATAATCCGCAAAATGGACGATCGAGCCATTCACATTACGGCTTCTTCCTTCACCTACGACCCGGGCTTCACCTTGCTCATCAAGATAGTAAGTCCGGCCTTCATGGGATAACTGCTTCGGATACGGTTTCGATACCGAAAGTGGGATTTTTTTATATATACCCAGTTCCAATTCGTCATCCATTTCCGCAGAGAGCCATAATGTTGTATCCCCTTCCACCAGCTGGTAATCGAACCATTCGTAATTCCCTTGACGGGATGTGATTTTGCCGACTACTTCATAGGTGACCAAGTCATATTCGACAATGTCCCCCACTTGGATGGAAAGTGCATGACGTTCCTTCACAGCAGGACGCTCCGGGGCTTTTTTCTTGAATATACGGGAAAGAATACCCAAAACCTTTCACCATCCTCTTATCTTGTACCTTCTATACGCGCAGGGATACAAAAGGTTTCAAAACTTTTTTCCTGCTCGGTTTTAATTATACAGGTGTACAGCCTGACATGCATGAACTTTGCTGCGATAAAATAAGATTACCAACGTCAAAAGAAGGGGAAAATAGCTATAGATTGTCACAAAGGAGAAAATGTATGATCATCCGTTTCGGCTACGTATCAACTGCGTTGAATTTATATGAAGCTTCACCGGCAAAGACGATGACATTTGCCAGGTGGTCCAAGCTTGAGAAAGCAAAGAGGCAAGCAAAGCTGCATGCGCTGACAAGAGAGAATCTGGAGCGCACAATCCGAATCCTGCATTATAATATCGCTCACCAAATCAAGCTTTACCGTTTTTCTTCCTCGCTCGCCCCGCTAGCCACCCATGAAGAAGCCGGCTGGGACTATCTTTCACCCTTCACCGACTTGTACGGAGAAATAGGACGGTTGGTTCGCGAATATGGCATCCGTGTTAGCTTTCATCCGAATCAGTTTACCCTTTTCACAAGCGATAAACCGCATATTACTTCAAATGCTGTGAAAGATATGCAATACCATTACAATATGCTGACTGCTATGGGATTAGAAGATGAAGCATATATCAACATCCATGTCGGCGGTGCATATGGAAACAAAGAGCTGGCCCTGGAACGTTTTCACGAAAACATCAAGCAGCTTCCTGATCCGATCAAGGCACAAATGACATTGGAAAATGACGATAAAACCTATACGACAACCGAAACCCTGGACGTATGTGAAAGGCATCGGATACCAATGATGTTCGATATCCACCATTACATGGCGAACCACACTGGAGAGGAGCCACTGGAGAAAGTTCTTCCACGCTTCATGGCCACTTGGCAGAACCGCAAACATGTGCCGAAAATCCACACCTCTTCACCAAAATCAGAAAAGGCTTTTCGCAGTCACGCCGATTATGTAGATGTGGAATTTCTGATGCCGTTAATCAAACATTTGAAGGATATCGGTCAATCCGTGGATTTCATGATCGAAGCAAAACAAAAGGATAAGGCCGCGTTACGGCTGGCAGAGGATATTTCCCGCATTCGCGGCGTGAAGCGAATCGGCGAAGCGACAGTAGAACTATAAAGAAAAGGCATTCCATAGATGATATGCTCCCCTTTAAGTAGACAGTGAAAAATAAAACTGTTTACTTAGACTGACATAGCGATGTGAGACACAAATAAAACACCCTTATTAGGCTGCCATGCCACCAAACTCTTTTGGTGTGTGGTAGCCTAATTTTTCT
>NZ_FMZB01000010.1 GCF_900101385.1 Terribacillus halophilus | reverse complement strand
TGATCACTCCAATGTTTTCTTTGGTCGGAAATACATTTTGAGTGTACCACGAATGGCCTTTTTAATTGTCCAGCTTAATTTTACAATTCACGTAATTTAAAAATGACTTTGCTCCCTCAAAAACCGATCCCCCTTATGACAACCGGTTGACATATTCACACCAATCAAGCTATTATGAAGGCGGTTTCAGAAAATGCTTTCAAATAGTTGGGAGGGGTTTGGATTGAATACTTTTGCAAACAAGAACTATTGGTTTTCTTCTGGTTTTCTATTTCTATTTTTTATCACTTGGTCTGTATGGTGGTCGTTTTATTCGATTTGGCTGAATCAAACGCTTGGTTTAACTGGAGCAGAAACGGGGACTATCTTTTCTGTAAATTCCTTTTCATCCTTGGTTTTTATGTTGTTTTATGGGGTGGTTCAGGATAAGATCGGCACGAAAAAACACCTCCTCTGGTTTCAGAGCGTTATCTTAATGGGGACGGGACCATTTATAATCTATCTTTATGAACCATTGTTGCTTTCCTCTTTCTATACAGGGGCCATTCTAGGCGGACTTTATTTTGGAGCAGGTTTTACGGCTGGCGTGGCTTTTCTGGAATCCTTTACAGAGAAAATCAGCCGGAAGTATAAGTTTGAGTTTGGAAAATCAAGAATGTGGGGCTCCCTCGGCTATGCAGCAGCAACATTCACTGCCGGTCTGCTTCTAAGCATTAACCCGCATCTTAACTTCTGGATGGCTTCTGTGGGCGGTGTTGGATTTTTTATATTAAACTATTTCTTTAAAACGGAAGTGGGAAAAGAAGAGGAAAAGAAAACGACGAACCTTTCCATTGCAGATATTTTATCCGTTTTCAAACAAAAGAAAATTTGGTTTCTTATTCTCTACTTATTTGGGACTACTTGCATCTACACGGTCTACGACGTTCAGCTCTTTCCAGTCTATTTTACGGAACTGTTTCATGATGCAGCATCCGGGCAACAGGTCTATGGCTATTTGAATTCGTTCCAAGTTATTATGGAATCTGCGATGTTATTTGCGGCCCCGTTTATTGTCAATAAAGTTGGCACAAAGCAAGCATTGATACTAGCAGGTTTTATCATGGGCTCTCGCATCATTGGTTCAGCACTTGTAGACGGTCCAATTGGCATTTCACTAATCAAACTATTACACGCTTTCGAACTCCCAATTATGCTTATTGCTGTATTTAAATATATCTCACTTAACTTTGACCAGCGAATGTCAGCGACGATTTATCTGATTGGCTTTAAAATATCAGGCGAAATCGGTGTCATCGTGTTTTCGAATGTTATTGGACGTATGCTTGATTCGACTAGTTTTGAAACTACATTTTTTGTGTTAGGCTCCATTGTGTTTACATTTACCGTTCTATCGATGTTCTTGTTAAGCAATAATAAACCAAAACGAAACAAGGTAATTTTATATGAAGACGACCACTCAAACACACTGTGAACAGTTATAGCGCACGAATGAGGTCATTTTGCATAAAGGTTTAGCAGAAGGAAGTTTTAGCGTATGACTTCGCAAATCTCCAGACGGAAGCTAGCAGACAGAGAAGTAATTTTTTACATTATCTTAAGTAATACCTAGTTCAAATTACTTCCAGACAAAATACTAAATTACCCAAAACAATAAAGCGAAGTTGCAGCTTACAAAACATCTCCACCGGGTTTCACTCTTGCCGGTTAAGAGGAGAAACACATAAAAATATACTTCACCCACAACGAGAATAAAAAAGATAGTAGAGAAACCCTGGTTCTCTACTATCTTCAGTGAGCTGTCTTTTTTATTCCTTCCATCAACAACAATACTCCGAAAAGCAGAAACAAAACATAAATTAAAAAGGTGAAAAATAATCAATCAACATAACAACCTACCAAATATTATGCCCTACCTGTCTGAGCTGTGTGTGCTGTGCCGTAAACTAGGTATATAACTTTGTCCTACTTCTACTGCAGATTATTCACTCGGTACTGAAATTATTCCTTTAACAATGTTAATCGTTCCTTGCTCACTCGATACAGAAAGCTTTGAGCATATCTTATCTGGATAGATTAGACTGGTTAAAGCGTATTCTCCATCATTGACAAATACTTCGATGGAAGAAGAATCGGCAACTGCACAAAGTTTCAGTGTTGCTGTACAATCGAGTTCAATGGTTTGGACATGAGTGAAGTTGCTAGAAAAGTCCACTTTTCCTGATTGACTCCTGTCCAGCAACAATAGGTTTTTTTTCGTATCGATGTGTAAAGTTGTAATCTGGTCACTTGTGTGATGTAACGTAATACTATAAGAAGCAGCGTCTACATTTTCCATAACAAAGTCAAACATAAAGTAAGGCGTATTCAACTCTAGTTGGAATGGTGAATCATCTGACACAACCACATTGCCTAGAGAGTCAGATTTTGAAAAATAAGAATCTAACTCTTTTACAGGAGTTTGGATAACTGCGTAACTATCCTGTTTTTGCTGTAATTGAAGCTCACGCGGCAGCGTCATTTGGCTTCGCCAACCATAGGTAGGAACTTTATTTGCGTAGCGCCAGTTACTCATCCATCCAAGGTAAATTCTTCTCCCGTCCATCTCGGGGATATCAGAAAAACTGACCCCGGCATAATTATCTTTTCCTGCGTCCAACCACTTAATGTCTTTATGATGAGGAGTGAACCGGTGTCCATCAAATGATCCGACGAAATATTGCGTGCGTGACCCGCTCTCCAATTTTGGGTTATCACCAATACTCACCAACAGTACCCATTTCGATTCGTTCTTGCCGATAATGGGCAGCTCAAACAAATCAGGACACTCCCATACGCCGTCATGAGAACCCATCCTTTCCCCGAATTCACTTTCAAATTTCCATTCTCTTAAATTGAGGGATGAATAAAACGAGATAGTCTGGCCAGTTGCCACCGCCATCACCCATTTATTTGTATCATTATGCCACATAACCTTTGGATCTCTAAAATCTACTTTTGTTTCGTGAACAAGGACCGGGTTTTGCTCATATTTTATCCATGACCTCCCTTGATCACTACTAAATGCGAGGCTTTGTCTTTGAACAGGCGTTTTACCTTCTTCATGCAAATGATGGGTAAATATAGCAACCAATCCAGGTTCATTCGGAAAGAACCCCGAAGTATTGTGCCAATCCACTACTGCACTTCCCGAAAATATCGTTCCAAGGTCATCGGGATATAAAGCTATATCCAGTTGTTCCCAAGAAATCATATCTTTACTTACAGCATGCCCCCAATGCATAGGGCCATGTATGCTGTCGTTTGGATTATGTTGAAAAAACAGATGATATTCACCTTTAAAGTAAACCATTCCATTTGGATCATTCATCCAGTTTTCTTTTGGCGCGAAATGTAAGTTTGGTCTGTATGTTAAGAGATTATGAGTAGACAATTAATTCTCCTCCTGTGCTTTCATGTATTCGTCGAATCCGAATTGTTTTATTTCCAGCCATTCCTCTAATCCTAGGCGATTCATTTCATCCAAATGATCATCCCATTCATCTTCCACTTTCCCATTGACAATCCATTCAGAACGTTTTCTCTCTACATAAGGAATCAAGTCCGCCTCAATTTTAGAAATTTTTTCGAGATTATCCAGTGTGTGAAATACATTTGGATACGTGTAATCTGCGTTCATGTCAGGTACCAATACATCATGCATTAACTCCATTCTCCAGGCTGCATCATCTGGCATTGTTGTAACCTCACCATAATAGCTGTCCAAAATTGCCAACGGCCCCCCTAATGATGTCTGTTCCCGCAATTCCACAGGCGCTGTCCCTTCCAATTCCAAATGCTTTAACATATTTTCGCTTTCATCGTACGCAAAGATATTCTGCTTTTCTTTATCTCCATAAGTGCCCCAATTGTTTTGAACAGATTGGAGGGGATCATACATTTGATCGATCCATTTAGCTGTTAATTCTAGATTCTGATTAGCACTAGTTATAACCATCCGCGATCTGTCAAAACCAATCGCATTACTCATAGCAACATTTCTATGTCCTTGCGGCCCTTCCAAGGCAGGAAGCATCTCATAACTTTCACCTGAAATATTATTTTTATCCCAGGTAAAATATACGCCGAAGCGCTCTTCTCCACCTTTGGCAACATAATTGTTCCAATCCTGTTCAAACGCTTCCACATCGATTAAATTTTCCTTATAAAGATCATGTAAATACTTCATGGTTTCTTTATATCCATCAGTCGTTGGTGTGAACACGACTTCTCTATCATTTGTCACGACTGTATGATCCCAATTGTCCCCCACGCCAAATGATCCGAATAGAAAAGAAGGATCTTCTTGTCCCCCGTTTAGTATGAAAGACATTGGAATGGTTTTTCCGCCACCGGCAGGATCTTTATCGCGGAACGCGATGAGCACTTCCCTTAATTCTTCCGTTGTTTGAGGCATTTCCAACCCCAAATCTTCCAACCATTTCACGTTAATCCAGCCGGTTCCATCCACTGCTTGGATTTTTTCTTTTCCGGTACCTAATTCTTCTATCC
Organism: Terribacillus halophilus; assembly: GCF_900101385.1. Lineage (GTDB taxonomy): Bacteria > Bacillota > Bacilli > Bacillales > Amphibacillaceae > Terribacillus > Terribacillus halophilus. The sequence goes on along the minus strand of NZ_FMZB01000010.1, from coordinate 121,983 downwards.
ACGGAAAGGAATAAATATGTCCATCGGGAGCTGTCACCATTTCTTTATATGCAGGAGCCTGTTCAAATACTTTTTGTAAATTCGGCATATGTTCCTCAATTAAATCTTCAACCGGAATTATGGCGCCATCATCTGCCAAGTTTAATAATTCATAATCACTATAGCCTGAATTCATTATCGCATCAGGTAGGTCACCACTTGACATTGCTAAATTTCTTTTCTCCGTAAACACTTCACCTGAATAACTGTCCCATTCGATATGCACTCCTGTTTCTTTTTCCAAGCGCTGAGAAATCAACTTATCGTTTGGATCTTCTGGAGCCATTGGTGAGCTTCCTATCATAAACTTAAGTGTGACATCCTCTTCTACCGGGAAACGTATATCCGATAGTCCGTAATCCTCTGCAGCACTCTTTTCACCTGAGCAACCCGAAAGCAAAACCGACCCTAACACCACTCCATACAATACTTTCTTAAAGTTTTTCATTTGTTTCCCCTTTTCTCATTTATTTTAAGGATCCTACCATGACACCCTTTTCAAAATACTTCTGGAAAAATGGATACATGACCAGTAAAGGTAGACTCGCCAAGACAATGGATGAGTATTTAATCATCTCTGATACCCGTTGCATTTCAGCCATAGCAAGTTGATCGGATATCATTCCTGGATTTACTTCACTTTGAATTAATATAGAGCGTAGAATAAGCTGCAGTGGGTATTTGCTTTGATCTTCCAAATATATCATTGCCTCAAAGTATGCATTCCACTGTCCAATAAACGCATACAGTGCCAGCACGAATATGATTGGTTTTGATAGTGGAACTATGATTTTTAAGAAAATCATAAAATCAGATGCACCATCAATTCTAGCTGCTTCTTTCAGTTCCTTGGGAAGTCCTTTAAAATAGGTCCTTGCCAAAATAATGTTCCACACAGAGAGGGCACCAGGTAAAATAACTGCCCACATAGTATCTAAAAGTCCTAGACTTCGAACAACCAAGTACGTCGGAATCAGACCTCCGCTAAAAAACATGGTGAACAAGAAGAAAAACATGATGGGCTTTTTTAAAGCTAGATTGTCGACAGATAACGAATAACCAGCAAGAATTGCTATAGAAACGGATAAAATTGTAAAACAGGTTGCATATAGTATCGAATTAAAGAAACCTCTCATTATCGATCCATCAGCAAAGATTCGGGTGTAACCATCTACCGTCCAATGATCTGGATTTAGCGAAAACCCTTGTGTTAACAAAATATCAGGTTGTAAAAAAGACCCCAACAATACATACAAAAGTGGTACCAGCGTGATTAAAATAATAAAAATCAAGAGAACTTTGTTGATGAGCAAAAGCATCCGGTCTTTCCGTGAATTATTCATTAAACTGTTCATTTTTCCCCTCCCTCTCTATACAAGACCTTCCCCATCATTAAGTTTCTTCACCACATAGTTCACAGTAAACAGCAATATCACATTAATAACTGCATTAAACAAACCAACAGCTGTTGCAAACGAATAGTCTCCAGCTTGCAGCCCCCTTTTATAAACATAAGTTGATATGATCTCAGAAGCAGGTAAATTCATGCTTGTTTGCAATAAATATGCTTTTTCAAAGCCAATGGCCATTATTCCTCCTGCAGCCAATATAAACAGCACAGCCATCACAGGCTTCAGTGTAGGAAGGTCAATATGTCTGATTCGTTGCAACAATGAAGCACCATCCATCGTAGCAGCGTCATGAAGTTGCGGATCAACGTTTGACAATGCTGCAACATATATGATGGAAGCAAAGCCAGCACCTTGCCATACACCGGACCAGATATAAATAGATCGAAATGCATCTGGATCAGACATAAATGAATAGGGCTCATCCGTGAAGATTGTCATCAGGCTATTCACTGGTCCTGTAGGAGAAAGAAATATAAACAGCATTCCGGAAATTACCACTACCGATATAAAGTGTGGTGCGTACAGAATTAATTGAATATTTTTCTTGGCCTTAGCCCGTCTTAGCTGATTTAACATCAACGCCAGTACGATTGGTATAGGAAAACCAATTAAGAGATCAAAAGAACTTAGTTTGATTGTATTTATTAGGATTTGCAGAAAATTAGGTGACTGTAAAAAACTCACAAAATGCTCGAATCCTACCCATTCACTTCCCCAAATTCCTTTGATCGGGCTGAAATCTTTAAAAGCAATGATTGTTCCATACATAGGCACGTAATGAAATACAATAGTCAAGATAATTGCGGGCAGCAAGAAAATATAAAGGATATAATTGTTGCCCATATTTTTTTTAAGGCGATGTTTGTGTTGTGGCTGCTTATTGTGTTTTACTTTGTAACTGGAATTAGCTACATTTTTTGACGGTATATCTTTATTCTCCAAAAAGCTCCCTCCTTGAATTGCCGTATAATCCAGATTCGTTACTGCTTATTACCAATAATGTACAGTAAGCGCTTACATATGTCAACCGGTTGACCGAAAATTATAGAGGATGAGAAATGACTTGTTGATGCTTTAGCGAACTTGCCAAAATAGCCTAATAACATGGGAAAATTGCAGCGTTAAGTTTAATCTCAAACACCAAAACACAACTAAAAAAAATCCATTTTGAAAAAATTAATCAAAATGGATTCTTTTCCTATGAATCACTCTACATGAAATAAAAGCAGTAACAGTATACTTCCGTGTTCATCTATTATATTGCTGGCGAAAATGCAAATATAGCATACTTTAGATGTTAATTCCTTTCAGTCCATCGAATCTGTTTTCTTTGGTAGAGATTTCAAAGCTGTCCACATAATAATATAACTAGACAAACTGATTCCAATTACTGGGATGAGCGCAGTTATATAAAAACAAAAATAGATAACCAACAATAAACCCAGAAGCATTATCAAAGTTCGCATCGGTCGACCAACTGCTAATATTATTGCATTTTTCGGGTATTGAGAAAGTTTTTGATCAAAATGTACGAACAACGGAAAAACATACAAAAGTGTAATACCATAGACAACCATGATAACGACTGTTATGTTAACCAAAATACTCTGTAACTGTTTGTCGGAAATTAGTTGAACAACTCGAAAATCTATGTATAGTACAGCTCCAATAAACACCAACAAATATCCCAAAAGATTTGCCTTGAAAAATTCTTTTCTATAGTTTATTAAAAAGAGTTTAAGCACGGGAATATCATTATCTTCCATGATAGAACGGCGATGAACAGCAAATAAAGCCGCAGTAGCCGGAAATATTCCCAGCACAATGAATCCAGCGAACGTAAAAAAAATCCATAAAAGATTTAACAAAAATAGATTAAACAACCAGGTACCCAGCCTTAAATACCATCGTGACATATCCATCATTATTCTACTCCTTCGCCTAGATAACAAAATCTCTTTCATTTATGCTTATTGAACGAAACAGAAGTTCAATGCGGCATCGTTTGGTCAGGGCAAAACAAATGTTATTATTACGTGAATATCAGTTGAATTCGACGTTCAACACAAGATGTGTCGAACGTCGGAGGTCTACTCGGATATTACTCATTGGAGACGTTATAGATTTTCACATTTTGATAAGTAGCTTTGCCTCCAAATACATTCAACCCAAAATGTCCTTCTGCAAAGGTTCTATCTTTAGTATCAATTACTTTCTCCCCGTCTACTTCAATTTGAATATGTGGACCATCAGCCATTATTTTCACTCGATAGGTCTCTCTCGGCATAATAAATACTGGTGTGTTATCAATTACCATGCTATCTTCAAAGCGGCCATTTAATTTATAAAAGAGACGATAAGCTTTCATATTTGGATCCAAGTTGAAGTAATATCCACTTTTACCATCTTCACTTGTTCGGAAAAGGATAGCTCCAGCACCACCCTCTTCAAGTGTCATGTCTACCTCATAGATAAAGTTTCCACCAGTTTCCTTTGCCACATAATTAGCATCACTGGTATGCGATCCGCGAATTCCTTCTTCAGTAGCAATCCACTTAGCGGCAGCAGTATCTGATTTCCAACCACTAAGATTTGTGACAAAATTCTCTCCATATACACAAACTGCCACACTTTCAGACAATTTATTATTTCGTGTTGAAACAGTGAGCAACACTTCCCCAGCACCAGTACCTTTCAGTACGGCATTGCAATTGTTGGCACTTTCTATACTTAAAACATCGGGATCAGATGATGACCATTTAAGTGGTTGAACGCCTGTCCCTTTGCGTACCGCTTCAATGGAAATTGTATCTCCAATATTCATCTCTTCCTTGCTAGAATTGAACACAATACTAGCCCCTTCATCAGTGTCCCTATTCCAAATATCATCTAATGTGTGGACAGTTAATGAAATAATCCGGATAGGACCACCTTCTGTATAGAAGCTCATTCCCATACTCGTTGCATTAGGAAAAATCACATCGGAAAATACACATTTCCCATCATTCGCAAAAACCTCAACAGAACTATCCACAAAGATATTTAGTTTAATTCGTTGATTTTCCGGTTGTAATTCTGCCGCGTGAAACGTTGAAAATTGATTCGAAAAATCCGTCTGCCCTGACTCAGAACGATCAACAAATAATTGCTCTGCTGCTGTATTGTATCCGACAATAGTTTTATCGTTTGTCCCCTCCCGAACTCGAAAACCAAATTCTGTAACGCCGCTATTAGAGGGTATCTCCATCTCCGCTTCAATTTCAAAAGAAGTTTCTTTTATTTTTTTTAATAAGTTAGATGCATTGTTGGCATTAATTTCTTTATTTTCTACGTAAAAAACAGTCCTGCGAATTGTTTGTAATTCTTTGATTGGCGATTGAGCAAGTCTGATTCCTTCATCGGTTTGAATCAGACGTAGCTCCCTCGGTATAGTAAGTTGACCCTTCCATCCTTCTGTTGGAAATTCAAAGGGATAATCCCAATTTGACATCCATGCAATTGTCACCCGGCGATTATCCGGCATATTCGCAAAAGACATAGACGCATAAAATTCCTTCCCGTTATCTGTCTTTAATACCTTTCCAATTGGGTTGTCATTGATGAATTTTCCTTCGGGTGTCAGATGACCAATGAAATATTCTGCATCAGATCCTTCCGTATTCAGATTTGCTCCTGTGCTGATCATAAGAACCCATTTTTTCTCGGCTGTACCTTCAACTTCAAGTTTAAAAAGATCAGGACACTCCCATACTCCTCCACGAATATAATTACCATATCCAAAGTTATCCTTATGCTCCCAGCGTTTAAGATCTTTGGAAGTGAAGAAACGAACATGGTCTCCTCCTGAAACAACCATAACCCATCGATCATTTGCTTCATCCCGTACTACTTTTGGGTCGCGAAAATCCCAAGAACCTGGATCATCCATATCCTTTCCAGGGTTTTCAATCACGAATGGATGCTCGGTTGCATACTCCCATGTCCGTCCTTTATCCGTACTAAATGCAAGACCGATTCGTTGATTTCCGTTCTGAGCATCTGGGTTGAAACTAGTATAGTATGCAACCAATCCTTTATCTTCAGATTCTGAAAATAGCCCAGATACATTGTGCAAATCTACCACCGCAGATCCTGACCATATATGCCCAGCATCATTCCACGACAAAGCTATAGGCAGGTGTTTCCAATTAATAAGGTCTTCACTAACTGCATGCGCCCACTTCCCACCATCTTGGTGAAAGAGATGGTACTCTCCCGCGAAATATACAAGCCCATTTGGATCGCTCGCAGATCCCCTAGCCGGGGAATAATGATATTTCGGTCTATGCTTTTCTTTATAGTATCTATTTGTGGGCACTAAATAGATATCTTGAAAATACGCTTTACCACTTGATACCGTCACTCCTGTTACACCACCCGTGTAACTACTATCCGTAACTTCAATCGCTGGGGTGAGGTAGCCATCGATAAACATTGTAATTTCCTCGCGGATTACTATTAATTCCAAGTGATGTTTTGTACCAATCAGTGATTCGAAACCTCGTAATGATCTTCCAAGAACTGTACCATCTGCTTTTTTTAATTCTACTGTCATTTCATCATTATTTTTTTTAAACAAAGCGTGATAACCACTTGTTCCATTTTCAGTCATGCGAAACGTAAAACCCGCCTCCGCTTGTTCTTCATCAAAGGAGATATTACCTTCCAATACGAAATCACTCGACTGGATCTCATAGTAACGCGTAGCTATTTCATTCTCTAAAGCAATTCCTTTCAATCCTTTTATGCTTGGTTCCCAGTTACCTTCTTCAACTATGGTTGAACCTAAATTTGTTTTGAACTCGCTCACTTTCACGTTATGAAAAAGTGCAGAACCATTCCATACATGTAATCCTAATTGCCCTCTATCATAAAGTGAAATCGTAGAATCTATTAGTGGGGTATACTGTTTCTCCCAATACACTTTAATATTTTCTGCTGCTACTTTTACCTTTACATGATAAATACTGTCTTCTTTGATATTTACTTCAACTTCTTCTTTCAATCTATTTTCATCACGAGCATCGCGTAGCCGGACCAGACCTGGATCTGGTACTATCTGAACCATATAGGAATCCCAAACATTTTCACCGGATCGAAATACCAAGGTAGCATCTGCTGATTTTTCCAATATCTTTATATCCGCTTCATATATAAAGTCTTCCGAATGAACACTTGATATCGCCATTACATTCTCGTTTGTTTCAGAAGTAAGCTTTAATCCCTGCTTCGTCTCTTCAAATGTACCTGCACCACGGACTTCCCAATTAGTTAAGTTTGTTTTGGCGTTAATCTCTGAAACCTCCCCACCTTTTTTTGGTAATTGCTACTTGTTCTGTTGCCAGTTATTTATCACTTCCATATTACAGTAAGCGCTTCCATATATCAACCGGTTGACATATGCTTGACGTGAAAGTCTTTAACTACGAATTTCTTGTAGCTAAACTAGGTGTTTGCCTTTTTTTGGTATGGAACTTAAAACGTATCAGTGACTTATGGTAAAAAACCAAGAGTGGCTGATTTGTTAAAGATGAAGAAGATACAAAAAGCTGACCAATAGTGATAACATGAACATAGTGAGAAAAATATCCAAGTGAAATGCTGAAATCCATACTGATTGGCATGGACATACTGATTTCTGTAACGCAGTCCATAAGGATTTCAACCTGGCTGAAGAAGATTTTAATTTGCTGGACTATAATGTTATATCTTATTAGAATCGGTGAATCTTATTCAATCTCGAGATACGATTGAGCCTTTGCGAAGGCCTTTTAGCGTAGCTGAATAATTTATACTTAGCATGGAGAAAGAGGATGAGGAAAATTGAAGCCCAAAATTGAGGATGTTGCTAGATTAGCCGGTGTATCGCCTACAACAGTTTCTCGTGTATTAAATGATCGTGGGTACATAAGCAATCAGACGAGAGATAAAGTGCACGATGCAATGACCAAACTGAATTACTTTCCAAATGATGTTGCCCGTTCACTGTTTACGAAACGTTCCAACTTGATAGGTATCATTATGCCAACAACAACCAATCCATTCTTCGGTGAGCTTACATTTCATTTGGAGAACATCTGCGCTTCTTTAGGTTATAAAGTGCTGCTTTGTAATAGTCTTAATCAAAAAGATAAAGAAAAAAAGTACTTAGATATGCTGATGCGCAATCAAGTTGATGGGATTATTGTAGGCACCCATAACCTAGGCATATTGAATTATCAGAAGCAAAATCTAGCTGTTGTATCAATAGACCGCTACTTATCTGAAACAATCCCTGTTGTAAGTTCAGATAATTACGAAGGAGGCAAGCTAGCAACAGAACTATTAATCAGAAAAGGTTGTAAACAAATAGTTCTGATTGACGGCGTGAAAGAGCTAGAAAAATCGTACAAAAGAAGAGAAGCATATATAGATACACTAGTAAGAGAAGTTAAAGTACCGATAATATATGAAATACCAGAAGTATTTAATGTACAGAAACAGCAAGAAATCATAGAAAACATATTTAGTGAACATCCTGAAGCAGATGGGATATTTGCAACAAATGATATATTTGCAGCTTCCTACATAACCGCTGCCAAGCGTCATGGCAAGAAGATCCCTGAAGATGTTAAAATTGTAGGGTATGATGGTACAGAAACGGTACGGACAGTTTTGCCGGAACTTACGACAATAAGACAGCCTATTGAATTGATTGCTAAGGAGGCAATTAATATTTTGCTAAGGGAGATCGAAGGAGAATTCACAGATTTTCCGCATGAAACAAAGCTTCCAATTAGTCTATTAGAGGGGTCCACAACATAAATTCAACGATAACTCGGCTAATATTTTTCATATTATGACAGGACGTGATTCGTTGAAGCCAATGATGACTAGAATGTCTTTAAATTTGTTCAGGTATGTTTTTATTTCTCTTCAATAACCAGTTTAAGTTTCCGCAACATTTTTTAAAGCAAAGGATTTCCATCGACGTATTTACACGAGAGTTGGTTAGCTTAAAGTATTAAAAAGACATTTTACTAATTTGAACTACACCCCAAAGTTATAGTAACACTTTAACTTTGGGGTGCTATTTATGGTGAAATGTAAATACAATCTTTTAAAATGTAATGAATAATTCTCGGATTCTTACTTCTGACTGCAGCATACGGTACGATGCAACTAACATCTTGTTTTACAATTCCTTCAATGGCTATATGGGTATATCACCAACTATATTTAGTAGGATATGCCGTCTTAAAAGTTCGCTTCACTTCTTCAATTGAAAGTGCATGAAATCCCCTTCCATTCACGAACGATGTTACAATCTATCAAAAACCTAGCATTACCTGCATTTCTTTGATGTAAACCGCCTTCCCAGTTATAGCGATATCAAACGAATCACTGTCTTTTGAAACCAGCACTGCAACCCGACCATCTTTTCCTATTTCGTGCCCCTGCTCTACTATCAGGTTAAGAGGTTCTATAACATCATTAGTTATGTATGTTGCATAATAAGCTCCCATTACCCCTGATGCAGTACCAGTCACTGCATCTTCAATGGTCCCTGAATAAGGCGAGGAGAAATGTCTGGCGTGCATATCGGCATTGGGATCATAGGTTTCCAGACAGAATGGATGTACAGAAGATGCAGGCATGTCTATCAAAATTTCCGGAAAGAGCTTATTATTTGGTCTCATTTTTTGAAAGGCTTTAAGGTGTTTTATCGGGATCAGCAAAGTCCAAGTACCAGTACTGCCATAAAGGATGGGTAAATCAGCGTGAAGATCGGTTTCTTTTAATCCTATTGCGTTCGTTAAATTTTCCTTTGACCCTGTAAATTGCTTGAATATCGGAGAAGCCTGTTTCATGGTCATGGATATTTCACCGTCAGTAGATGCGTTTATAGTAAACGGCAGAATACCAGCATTTGTTTCGATAGTGAATGTTGATTTATCTTCCAATAACCCTTTATCCTTCAAAGCGTAAATAGTTGCCATTGTTGCATGACCGCATAAATTCATTTCATGACCCGGGGTGAAAAATCGTATTCTAAGGTCAGCTACATCCGATGCAATAGGGAAAGCAGTCTCATTAAAACCGACTTTTGAAGCGACTTCTTGCATTTCCGCATCTGTCAATGCACCTCCATGCAACACTACTCCCGCAGGATTTCCCTTATTAGGTTCTTTACTAAATGCATCATAATGATAAACCGTCACCGATTTCATAGCTCTCCTTCTTTCTGATTCTCGAATATATTATTGGTAATCTACTTCTAACAAAATAAATCAACAAAGTGATAATTATTTGAATATATTTAATATTACTGTAAATATTGATTGAATAAAAGTTGGGTAAACATTTATATGCTACAGAACATTAAACATTGCAGCCATAGAATGGACTTCCATCCCCTATTAAGCTCAGCGTATAAACCTGCATCACATCTCCTTATTTTAGCAAAAATGGTTGCACACCTCTCCTCCTTCGTATATATTGTATACATAGAATATATACACTGTTATGATCTGCGTATAGAACAGAACATAAAAAGGAGAGCAATTTAGGATGAATGGCGCAGAAAAAGTCCCCAATTTTAAGCTAACAAGGTACTGGATAATTGCACTAGGTATTTTTCTTCTTGTACAAGTAATCTTCTTTCTGATCGATGGCACTTCCCTGGAACCGAGAATAAATGATAGCGACAGCTTCCTCCCCAGGATACTTAGAAGTATTTTAGATTTAAGACTATTCACGGAATGGATTACACCTTATTCGTATCCATATTTCAATCTGGCCATTACTGTTCACATTCTGGCATTACTAATTGCGGCGATCAGAGATGTTATCGCAATACTTATCTCCAAAAAATAGAATAAGAGGGATCTGCATGCAAATCATTATTTCCAACAATTCGAAGGAGCCGATTTATGAACAGATTACAAACCAAATTAAATCGTCCATTTTATCGGGTGAACTGCCGGAAGGTGCTGCCATTCCTTCCATGCGCAAACTTGCACAGGATTTACAAATCAGCGTTATCACAACGAAACGGGCTTATGAAGAATTGGAAAAGGCAGGGTTTATTTACTCCATTGTCGGCAAAGGCTCATTTGTTGCTGAACAAGATCTAGAGTTCATCAAAGAGAAAAAACTGAAAGTGATCGAAGAGCAGCTAAATGCCGTCATTACAAACAGCCGGGAAATCGGCTTATCCCTTGATGATCTGCAGCAATTAGTAAGGATTTTATATGAGGAGTGAAGCAAAAATGGAAAACGTAGTCGAATTGACTAATGTGACGAAAGAATTCAAAGATTTTTCCGTTAAAAATATTGATCTTCAAGTAAAGCGTGGCTTTGTACATGGCTTTATCGGTGCTAATGGCGCTGGTAAGTCGACGACGATAAAAATGATGATGAATCTGTTACAGCCGGATGCTGGTGAAGTGAAAGTGTTTGGCATGGACTACAAGACGCATGAGAAAGCAATCAAGGAACGAATCGGGTTTGTTTATGATGGCAATGTATTCTATGAAGGTCTTCATTTAAAGGATATAAAACGCATTGTCGCACCAGCTTATAAACATTGGGATAATGCACTATTCTCTCAATATGTGGAGCAGTTTGAACTTCCGCTTAATAAAGCGATCAAAAATTTCTCAAAAGGCATGCAAATGAAGGCATCCCTGGCGATTGCATTGTCCCATCATGCAGAATTGATCATCATGGATGAGCCGACTGCAGGTTTGGACCCTATTTTCAGACGGGAGCTGCTCGGGCTCCTGCAGGAAATCATGCTGGACGGCAGCCGCACCATCTTCTTCTCAACCCATATCACAACAGATTTGAATCGCATCGCAGATTATATAGCGTTCATTAATCGCGGGAAGTTAGTTTTTAATAATTCCATTCATGACATAACGGAAAATTATGCACTCGTTAAAGGAAGAACAGAGCTTCTGGATAGAGATACAGAGAAGGCTTTCGTGCATATAAACCGCTTATCAACAGGTTTTGAAGCTTTAACGGAAAATGTTACTGCGGTGGAAAATACTTTTGGAGACAGCGTTGTTATTGAACAGGCCACACTTGAAGATATTATGTTTCATATGAAAGGCGGTATGCAGCATGTTTAATTTAATAAGACGAGACTTTATTTTGCAAAAATGGCAACTGTTGTTATTAATATTTATCGTATTATTCTTTGTCTTAATTGACAGACAGCACCCAGCTTTCATCTTTCTGCTAGCAAGCGTTATAATTCCAATTAATACGCTTGCTAATGACGAAAAAGCAGAAACTAACATACTATTGAATTCGCTGCCATATACACGCACGGAAATTATTGCTTCCCGCTACCTAGGGTCAATCGTTTTTATAATTTTAGCAACTGGAGTGACAAGTATTTTATTGTATGTTTTCAATAAACCTTTTTCAATCACAGACATTGCAATAAGCAGCAGTTTAGCCTTATTACTATTATCTTTTTACTTACCTATGTCTTATATCATAAAACCAGGTTATAATTTCCCAGTTGCATTAATCAGCTTCTTGATATTATCCGGCATAGTTCCTCCGATGGTATCTTATTTAAGTGAAAAATTTACATCATTCACAGATTTCATTTTAAAGCTATCTGTGCCCACCTTGTATACAAGCGCCTTACTACTTGGCTTAGCTTTCTACGGAACTTCTTGGTGTATCTCTAGCCTCATTTATCGACGGAAAGCTTTTTAATCTGTATTCATGTAAACCTACTCTTTTAAAAAATAAACGTATTCAAGTCATTACTTGGATGCGTTTATTTTATCAATTACTTTTTTCCAGTTGATGTGGATCATCCATAAAAATAAAATTTAACAACCCCTCGCCAAATAACTCGTTTACTTTGACAAATCACCCTTCCATTGTCCAGACTTGTAACATAACGGTAAATACACATGCTAATTCCTAATATAATTTAGAAAAGCAGTATTTGCTATACCGCATTTAGCTTCCATTCCGATTTCTCATGGATTATCATGAAGGTAGCATATTAAAAGGGGACATCAAAATGAAAGACGAATTGAGATATATAGGGGAGAAGATACAGAAGAATAAGGACATTATAGCCGATTCTGTCCTTCTAAACCTCGATTCGAAATTGAACCAGGAACTTCTTATTTTATCTCTTCCGAAAGAACAGTTATCCGAATTCAATGCGGAGCTTGTGTTCAATATCGGTGCCATTCTTTTCGCAGAAGATAATGAAGAAGAAGTAAAGCAAAATTTTCTTTGCTGGGGAGCAAGGGCTGGAAAGACTGCTACCGAAATGAATACTTCTTTGACAGCCACTTTACAGTATGTATCCAGTTTCCGGAGTGTCATATGGGACATTTTCATGGAGGAGCTGGAGGAACGTCATTTTGCTCCTATAACGATGCTGGATGTGTCGAAAATCATCGATCCGATGCTGGAGTTAGTCAGCTTCGAGATTGGCAAGCAGTTTGAGAATCATAACACGAAGATGATGAATATCGCATACAGCGCACTGGAAGAGCTCTCTGTTCCGGTCGTTCCAATTTTTGAAGGACTGGCCGTGATACCCATTGTTGGCGATATCGATACACATCGTGCCCAGCTGATCATGGATACTGCATTATCGCAAGGAAATGCTTTGGAGCTGAATCATCTTGTGTTGGATGTTTCTGGTGTCGTGATGATTGATACGATGGTGGCGGATCAAATATACCAAATTGTTCAATCGCTTAAAATCAGCGGTATCGAAACGATCATCACTGGAATACGGCCAGAGATTGCACAGACGATGGTGTCGCTCGGCTTGGATTTTAAATCACTCTTGACTTTATCCACCTTAAAGAATGCGCTGGATTATTTAGGGTTTGGCGAATTGAATAAGACTAGCAAAAAGAGCTGATCGTTTTTCGATCAGCTCTTTTTATCATCTTTCACTAGGATTACGCAGGTATACGATCCTCTGTCTCTTCTAACAAAAAATCTGTTTTCCATCCCATTAATTTTTCCAAATAGGATACTATCGACTCTGTTTTGGGTAGATTAAAAATGACAATTAATCTGAACGGAGTGATACTTCATGCCAATCGAACCAATCGTTATCGATGCCATCATCAATGGTAAAAAACACAAAGCAGAGAAACAAGCGCCACGTGAGAATCCTGCCAACCCGGATGAAACCGTCGGATATGCGCCGCTGAATACGAGGGCAGAAACAATCCAAGCGATCGACGCAGCAGATGCGGCCTTTACAATGTGGCGGGAGACCTCCTTTGATGAGCGAATCGCCCGCATGAGGCGTGCTATCCAGAAAATCAAAGAGAAGACTCCGGAAATAGCAGTACTACTCGCCCGCGAACATGGGAAAGCTCTATATGATGCCGAAGGTGAAATTGCTGTATCAATGATGTGGATGGAATTTGCTTGCGATAATATTGCCGATGTTCTGCAAAATGAGGTCGAGGAGCATAACGGCGGCAAAACGATCATCGCCCGGGATGCAGTTGGTGTCGTCACTGCCATTTCCCCTTGGAACTACCCTATTTCCCTCTCTACTATCAAAATCGCTCCAGCACTGCTTGCGGGCAATACGATGGTACTGAAACCAAGTCCGCTTGCACCGCTTGCCGTCAGCAAGGTAACCGAGCTGATTGCCAATGAATTTCCGCCTGGTGTATTGAATTTGGTGCATGGTGAAGCCGAGGTTGGCGTGGAGCTCACCTCTAATTCAAAAGTCGCGAAGATCGCTTTTACCGGTGGGACGGAAACGGCTAAGCATATCATGAAAGCGGCAGCAGATACGATCAAGCATATGACACTGGAGCTTGGCGGTAATGATGCAGCCGTCGTGCTTGATGATTTTGATGTGAATGATGACAAGGCGATGCGTCGGATTGTTATTTCGAATTTCCTGACAGCCGGTCAGATTTGTATGATTGCCAAACGGGTCTATGTACATGAAAAGATTTTCGATAAGTTTATTGAAAAGTACCGGGAAGCTGCCGATAAATGGATCCGCGTTGGAGATCCATTCGATAAAAACGTCACGGTGGGTCCTCTCAACAATAAAAAGCAAGTGGAATTTGTGCAGCGTTTGATTGATGATAGCAAACAAAAAGGTGCTGAAGTCATCAAACTTGGAAAAGTATTGGATGAAGAATTATATCAGCGGGGTTACTTTATGCAGCCTACCCTAGTGCTCGGTGCAGATTATGATGATCCGATCGTGGAACAGGAGCAGTTCGGTCCGACAGTGCCGATTCTCCCATTCAAAGACGACAAACATGCTATCCGGCTTGCCAATAACAGCATTTATGGACTGACAAGCTCGGTATGGGGCAAGGAAGAGCATGCTCTGGAAGTGGCTAAGCATATCCAAGCGGGTACGACGATGATCAATACAGCTGCCATCCAAGGGTTGGATGTCCGTTTCCCTTTCGGCGGCGTGAAGCAATCCGGAATCGGCCGTGAATATGGAAAAGAAGGTCTTCTCTCATATGCAGAAACCCATGTCATCAATATACCGAAGACACTGGATCTGCCATATATACCTGAATGAAATAAAAGCAGTGCATCAAATGCCAGATGCACTGCTTTTTGCTCTTGTAAGCTGCAATTTTCCTTCGTATGATAAGGTTAGTTACAGCTAGAAGGAGCTTTTCACAACATGAAGAACACGATACATAAAACGATTTGGCTGGTTATTTTCCTGTTTTTGATCAGTGCATGCGGGACAGTCAGTACTGCAAATGAGCAGTCAGATTCGAACAAACAGGCAACGACAACATCCGGAACAACCGACAAAGTAGAAGTTTCCCTAATCAGGATCGTTGATGGAGACACGATTAAAGTAAACTACAATGGGCAAGAAGAAACAGTTCGCTATTTACTTGTCGATACGCCCGAGACGAAAGCACCCAATAAATGTGTCCAGCCATATGGAAAAGATGCTTCCAAACGGAATGAAGGATTGGTGACGAATGCAGATAAACTGGAACTGGAGTTCGATGTCGGGGATAGAATGGACAAGTACGGACGGCTGCTTGCTTATGTTTACGCAGATGGTGTAAGTGTCCAGCAGACATTGCTCGATGAAGGGCTGGCTCGGGTAGCTTATGTGTATCCGCCCAATACAAGATATCTGGATACTTTCGAAAAAGCAGAAGCATCAGCTAAAAATGCAGGTATTGCAGTGTGGCAGCAAGATGGATATGCAACAGAACGCGGCTTTAACGGCTGTGCCACCAGCCAAGAAACGTCAGTCGACACACCGACTGAGAGCCAAACAAATGAATCTACGAACTTTGCCAATTGCACCGAATTGAGAAAAACATATCCTGACGGTGTACCAAGCTCTCACCCAGCTTACCAACGCAAGTTTGACCGGGATAAGGATGACTATGCTTGTGAATAGGAAAGGAGCTTTCGCTTGGAAGGAACGAAACATGTACAGGTTTATGCGCAGCACCGGCATCATGATCCGGCATTTATCATCGGCAATGCAGAAGGGCTTCGTGCATTAATCCGTGCCCTGGAAACTGCCCTGGAAACAGGTTGTGGCCATGCTACTGTTTTCCCTTCGGACGGGGAAGGCTATGATGTCCTTATAAAGAAACTGGAACCATTGGAAGAAAAGCTGTTTGAAAGCTTGGAAATGCCATACACTGAACAGTATGGACCCCAAAATTCACATTGTTATTATGAACATAGATCGGATGATCCAGCTGCACCTCATCCGATTCACTCCGTTTTCCACAGATGACATACCTGTTTATTTCGTTTATAGTGGAACTCGAATAATCTAAAAGGAGAGTATATATGAGCAAAACAGCATATTGGAAAGATAACTGGTTGCACCACCGCAACGTATTGATCAACTTACTGGACCATATCGAAGATGAACATCTGGACTTTAAACCATGGGAAGATGCGATGACACTGCGGGACCTAGTACTTCACATAGCCGGATCGAATGACATGTTTGTGAACATGGTAAAAACAGAAACAATGTCGGCTCCGGATCTCCCTGAAGTACATACAATGGGCGATCTGAAGAAAGCGGTCCAGCATTTCACGGAGCAGACAATCCAAGCTTTTGATACAATCACGGATGAAGAACTGGCATTGCAAAATGAAGCAAAAATACCTGGCATGCAAGGCAAAAAAGAACTTTACCTTCAAGCCATGTATGATCATGAACTGCATCATAAAGGACAGTTATTCCTTTACGCTCGCCTAGTCGGAGCAACCGACCTGCCTTTCTTCCGCTAAAAGAACCCTTGCAGTTAATCGCTGCAAGGGTTCTTTTTAGTTTTTACAAAAAACGACATACAACTTAACACATCTTAGAAAATATGAATTAATGATTGTTATGGTGTATGTGATCATGCGTGAAGAAAAAGATAGTGTCCGCTGCCTGACAGAAGCTAACAGCACCGTATGTAAATGGTTTGATATAAAGGCAGATGCCGATTTGTTGAAAAAACAGCTGGTTGTTGAAACCGCTCCGCATATCCACTCGTTTATTATTGAAATGTAAACGTCAAAATTCAATTCAGGTAAGCAGCTGAAATGCGCTCTTCGATGGGGCCGGCTCCTTGCCTGTTTATTTTATGCGCAGCCGCTTCCTTCCGTGAACAGACAACATGCATCAATTGTTCATCCACGAAGTGTAAAGCTGCACTATCATCGACCCCGTACCCTTCCATTATCCTCCCTTGCTCGATGGCCGCCAAGTAAGCCGGCCTCCGCTTTATCTCACCATTGAAATGTGGACATATACTGCCTGATAAAATACCAAGCCCCTTAGCCGCGTACAACGATCCGTTCAATGGATCTGTAAGCCCTTCTTCAAACCAGCAGTTAGCTCCTGCGCTTAGCCCTGTTAGGATAATGCCATTTTGGTAGGCTAGAGCTATGATTGTATCCAGCTTCCATTCCTGCCATAATGCCAGCAAATTCCGCGTGCTGCCTCCTCCGACATAAAGAATATCCTGTTCCAGCACTAAAGCATGCAAATGCTGGAATGACGGCTCAAGCAAAGACAGATGACTCGGTTTGCACGAAAGCCGATGAAAAGCCTCATAAAAACGTCGGATATAATCTGGCTTATCCCACTTGCTGTTGGAATAAAACAAATGCGAGGTTCTTGTTTGCCACTTTGCGAAAGGATATATCGATCAAGTGCCAAGTTGTCCGGTTCCATTGAAAATCCTCCGCCTCCAAGTGCGATAACCTGTCTTTTCATCATTGGACTCTACTCCTTCATATGCAATAAATACAACTGGCAGCAAGGTAAAGAAAACGCCTCATTTCCTCCTATCAAAGCTCCCATTCCCCAAATGTTTGATTAATATAATCACCTGAAGTACGAGACCAGTTATCAGCAAGATAGGATCCGCCAAGACTGCCCCAATATCATCGATAAGGCGGCCAGAACCTGTGAGCCTCCTCCCCATATTTTAAAATTTAAAGCAACACATTCTCTCCCTCCTTGGTACCTGGTTTACTTCCCCGTATCCTATATCCAATGAGATGGAAAATAAAACCTTGCCTAACTAATGGTATTAGTTTATAGTGTAACTAATACCATTAGTTTGGAGTGGATCATATGCGTATTCGAAATCAAAAAAGTCTGTACCAGCTCACATTCATGCCACGTTTGTTTCCGGTGAATTGTTATTTAATTGAAGAAGAAAGCGAATTGACATTGGTGGATGCAGCGCTCCCTTCCCGAGCATCATCCATTCTTTCTGCTGCCCGTACCATCGGCAAACAGATTACCAGAATCGTGTTGACACATGCACATTCGGACCATATCGGAGCTCTGGACGGCTTAAAAGCTGCTTTACCTGATGCAAAGGTCATGCTATCAGAGATGGAGTGGGATATACTTCAACATAAAACGAAAACAGCTGATGGCCTTCCTATCAAGGGTGATTATCCAAAAAATATCAAGACGAAAGCCGATGAATTTTTGAGCGAAGGAGATCGAGTCGGTTCACTTGAAGTGATTTCATCACCAGGGCACTCACCAGGTATGCTGGCATTTTTCGATCATCGGAATGGTGCGCTCATTGCCGGAGATGCCTTTCAGCTTCGTGGTGGAATAGCAGTATCGGGGGATGTAAGATGGCAGTTCCCGTTTCCTGGCTGGGCAACATGGAATAAGGAATGCGCCATCCAATCCGCCAGAAAGCTAGCAGACTTAGAGCCCAATGTCCTTGCGATTGGACATGGTGATCTGCTGCACACGCCGACTGCGAAAATGAACCAGGCAATTTTACGTGCTGAAAAAGGAGTCGAACAACATGCCTAGAATGCAGCTCACCAAAACAGCCATTACCGATACCGCTCTTTCTTTAGCAGATCAGCATGGCTATGAAGCTGTCACCATGGCGAATATCGCCCGTTCCCTGACAATCAAGCCGCCATCCCTGTACAACCATTTCAAAAACTTGGAGGAGATCAAACAGGCAATGGCTGAAGCTGCCCAAAAGCAGCTATACGATACTTTGAAGGGAACAGAACAAACTTCACAGCCAATGCTTTCACTTGCCAAGGCATATGTGAACTTTGCAAGTTCCAACCCCGGGTTATACGCTTCTTCTCTGCCAGGCGGTAACGGAGAATATGCAAATGCCCTCGTTCGACTCGTTGCGGATGCCCTCCAAGCTTACAAGCTAGAGAATGAAAAAATGATCCATGCCATTCGCGGGTTCAGAAGCATGCTGCATGGATTTGTAGATTTAAATACTCATGCAGGATTTAAGCTTGAAGTTGACTTGGAAGCATCGCTTGAAGAAGTGGTTGGTATATTTGAACGTGGTTTGCAATCATAATAGCTAGTATATGGAGCAGTTGCATTGGCAGAGGTGCAAGTTGACGGGACACTCGCAACGGGGTTATAAAAGAGAATGGAAATATTAAATTAACATTGAAGAAAAAATGCTAGTTCGATAAGTCCGTCGTATCGTTCTTCTGTTTATTCTTTAATAAGCGCTCTGTGACGAACCCTGCTATAACACCAATAAATACTGGAATAAGAGAGCCGCCAGCTTCAAACACGACGCCTTCCGATGCATTTTCTTCATAGAAAGTCCAGCTCAGCAAAGAAATATCAAATGTGTTGCCAATTGTATATAAAAGGACCATTGCTAATAAAGAGGCGAGCAAAGGAAACCAGAATAGCTTTTTCTGCATCGTAATATCTCCTTTTATTAGTATCTTATTATCAACATTATAACAGTAAAAATAATCCAGCTCAAAGTAAAAACGGAACTCTGTATGAGAGTTCCGTTTTTACTTCTAACTGCCTTAATAATTCGAATCGCTTCCAAAGAAGTTCTTGAACGACTGGATATTCGTTGCACGGTTCATCTCAGCGATGGATGTTGTCAACGGAATACCTTTCGGGCAAACCTGCACACAGTTCTGTGAGTTACCGCAGCTGCCGATACCGCCTTCACCCATCAATGCTTCCAGGCGTTCGCCTTTATTCATCGAACCAGTTGGGTGGGCGTTGAACAAACGAACTTGGGAAATCGGTGCTGGGCCGATGAAATCAGATTTATCGTTCACATTCGGGCATGCTTCCAAGCACACGCCGCAAGTCATGCATTTGGAAAGCTCGTAAGCCCACTGTCGCTTCTTCTCCGGCATACGTGGACCAGGTCCGAGATCATACGTACCGTCAATTGGTACCCAAGCTTTTACTTTTTTGAGGCTGTCGAACATCTGGGAACGGTCGACCGCCAAGTCACGGATGATCGGGAACGTGGACATTGGCTCAAGCCGGATCGGCTGCTCCAATTTATCGATCAGTGCTGCACAGGATTGTCTTGGTGTGCCATTGATGACCATGGAGCATGCTCCGCAAACTTCTTCCAGACAGTTCATATCCCAATAGATGGGTGTCGTGTCCTTACCATCTGCATTCACCGGGTTTCTCCGTATCTCCATCAAAGCGGAGATGACGTTCATGTTCTCCCGGTATGGTACCTTAAACGTTTCTTCATAAGGAGCGCTGCTCGGATCATCCTGACGCGTCACAATCAGTGTAATCGTCTCTTGTTTCGGTTTCGTCGCTTCCATTATGCTTTTGCCTCCTTCGCTTTCGCCTGGCTGTAGTCACGTTTTCTCGGCTCGATATAGGAAGTGTCGACTTCTTCGTAATAGATATCTGGTGAGTTGGAGGATTCATCATATCTAGCCATCGTCGTTTTCAGGAATTCCTCGTCATTCCGTTCTGGGAATTCCGGTTTATAATGTGCGCCGCGGCTTTCATTACGCTGATAAGCTCCGATTGTCATCACGCGGGCCAGATGCAGCATATTCTTCAGCTGGCGTGTGAACATGACGCCTTGATTGCTCCAAAGCGATGTGTCATGGATATTGATATTGTTCCAGCGCTCTTGAAGCTCCTGGAGTTTATCATCCGTTTTCAGCAGTCTGCTGTTTTCGCGAACAACCGTCACATTATCCGTCATCCATTCGCCTAGCTCGCGGTGCAGCTTGTACGCGTTTTCCTTGCCGTCCATTTTCGTCATCTTATCGAAAGCAGCCTGCTCTTTGGCAAGCGCATCATCGAATAGCTTGCTGGAAAGATCATCTGCATGCTTGTCGAGTCCGTCGATATATTTGATTGCATTCGGCCCGGCTACCATTCCGCCGTAGATCGCCGACAGAAGGGAGTTCGCACCAAGGCGATTGGCACCGTGCTGGGAGTAATCACATTCCCCGGCAGCAAAGATGCCCGGGATGTTCGTCATCTGATCATCGCTGATCCAAAGGCCGCCCATGCTGTAATGGACTGCCGGGAAGATTTTCATTGGTACCTTGCGTGGGTCGTCACCTGCGAATTTCTCATAAATCTCAATGATTCCGCCCAGTTTGACATCTAGCTCTTTTGGATCCTTGTGAGACAGATCAAGATAGACCATGTTCTCGCCATTGATACCGAGCTTCTGGTTAACACACACATCGAAGATTTCACGCGTCGCGATATCACGCGGTACCAAGTTTCCATACGCCGGGTATTTCTCTTCCAGGAAGTACCAAGGCTCCCCATCCTTATAAGTCCAAACGCGCCCGCCTTCCCCGCGAGCGGATTCACTCATCAAGCGGAGCTTATCATCACCAGGAATGGCTGTAGGGTGGATCTGGATGAACTCCCCATTCGCATAAATTGCACCTTGCTCATATAAAGCACCGGCAGCAGAACCTGTGTTGATGATCGAGTTTGTCGACTTACCAAAGATGATACCAGGGCCTCCTGTCGCCATGATGACGGCATCTGCCCTGATGGCGCGCAATTCATGGGATTGGATGTTCTGCGTCAGGATACCGCGTCCCACGCCTTCTTCATCGATGATGGCGTGGACAAATTCCCAGCCTTCATATTTCGTCACAAGACCGGCTGTCTCATAACGCCGAACCTGCTCATCAAGCGCATACAATAGCTGCTGACCCGTTGTCGCACCAGCATAAGCTGTCCGGTGATATTGCGTACCTCCGAAACGACGGAAATCAAGCAGCCCTTCCGGTGTCCGGTTGAACATGACCCCCATCCGGTCGAGCATATGGATGATGCTTGGTGCAGCATCACACATCCCTTTGACCGGCCCTTGATTGGCAAGGAAGTCCCCGCCATAAACCGTATCGTCGAAATGCTCCCAAGTGGAGTCTCCTTCCCCCTTTGTATTGACAGCTCCATTGATGCCCCCCTGGGCACAAACGGAGTGCGAGCGTTTGACCGGAACAATCGATAACAAATCTACATGAACGCCGGCTTCTGCTGCTTTGATGGTCGCCATCAAACCTGCAAGACCCCCGCCGACAACAACTATATTTCGTTTACTCATAATCTTTAAGTCCCCTCTCTTAAAGCAGCTGTCTTATACACCCATGCCGAATGCCAGCAATGAGCGTACCCCCAAATACGTTACGCCAAGGAACACTAGCAGCGTCGCATATGTCGCGATTCGCTGGGAACGAGGTGACACGGTGATGCCCCAGGTAACCAGGAAGCTCCATAAGCCGTTCGCAAAATGGAACGTTGTGGAAATGACGCCGATCAAGTAGAACCAGAAGAAGAATGGCTGCGTCAGAATGGCCTCCATAAAATCAAAATCAATTGTTTCTTGGGTGAAGATCGTGGCGACGCGCGTCTGATAAACATGCCATGCGATGAAAATCAACGTCACGATACCTGTGATCCGCTGCAACAGGAACATCAGGTTACGGAAATATCCGTATCTCCTTGTATTGTTCTTGCCTGTCAGTACGATGTACACACCGAGAATGGCATGATACAGGATCGGTATGTAGATGACTACCCATTCAAGCACGAACCGGAATGGCAGGTTATGCATGAAACTGGCAGCCGTATTGAAGCTGCCGCTTCCGTATGCAGCGAAGTGGTTGATCACCAAGTGCTGGATAAGGAAGATTCCGATTGGAAGCACTCCCAACAACGAATGAAGCCTGCGGTAGAAAAACTCTCGATTCTCGTTCATACGTACCCCCTCAGTAGCTCTCTGAATTAACAGAATGATTGCGTTTTCATAACCGATTAAAAATAAAATCGATTGAAAACTAAATACGTTATTAACAATATTATTGTATAACTATCAAATTTAGGCGTCAAGAAAACGCTTTAAAAAATTTACTAATCTATTTTTTTATTTATTATAATCCGCACGATTCCCGGCGAATCTTGTCAGTTTCGTAAACATTGTCAATTCAGCCAAAAGACATTGGCAGTTTACCTGGTTTTCGTGTTAAAGTGAATAAAGATACTTTGTAATTGCAACAAGGCGGGAAAGGAAGACATGCATGCAAAAGAAATTGCAACAATTCGACAAGGATTATATGGAACAGCTCATCACCCATGGAGCCGGCCATGATATATTGCGTTTTGTCAGTATACCAGACTTATTAGGTGAGGATGCATCCTCCATCCTTTATGTCATGGGCAAGAAATTGGCACGGCAAGTAAACCCGTCTTCGATGGAACATATCGAGGACTTTTTCATCCAAATGGGATGGGGGAACCTGAACCTTGTCAAACAGAAACGGCATGAAATGACATTTGAACTCTCTGGAGCACCAGTCGTACATAGATGGAAAGTCGGACTCGGTCAGGAATATCGCATGGAGGCGGGTTTCCTCGCTGCAAGCATCGAACAGATCAAGGAACTTGCTTGTGAATGCGTCGATGAGAATGTGCCGAAGAAAGAATATGTCCAATTCAATATTTATTTCGCCAAGGAAGATTAAAACAGAGGCACCTACTTTAGCAGGTGCCTTTTTTACGTTGCTGTTAAGTTAGTCCAAGTGATTGGGCCGCTTCTGGACAGCTGCTCCGTTCTTCCCATACAAGTGAAACCTTTGCGAGGAGAAATGATATGTACTAGGTATAAATCCCACATCAAGTCCTCCTTATTCAAAAGAAACTAGACCCTGCTTCCAAGGTCTAGTCTTATTCTTCCTGTTCTCCTTCCGTTTCGGCAGGATTATTCAAATGATTCAAAATGACTTGTGCTGTAGGTGCCGGGATTCCAAGCTTGGCAATCTCCTCCACAGAAGCTTCCTGGATTGCTGGCACGGATTTGAAGTGACGCATGAGCAGTCGTCTGCGCTTCTCTCCCACACCTGGGATATCATCCAATTTTGATTTGATTGCGCTTTTTCCGCGCAGCTGGCGGTGGAAGCTGATCGCAAAGCGGTGGACTTCATCCTGGATACGCTGCACCAGGTAAAAGTCCTGGGCGTTTCGATCGAAATCGACTATTTCCGGCGGTGTGCCGTACAGCAATTCGCTGGTCCGGTGCTTGTCGTCTTTGGCTAGACCGCAAACCGGTATGTCCAGTCCGAGTTCGTCTTCCAGCACTTCAATGGCAGCGCTCATCTGCCCTTTCCCCCCATCAATGACAATCAAATCAGGCAGCGGCAGGTTGTCCTGCAACACCCGCTTATATCGTCTGCGAATGACTTCTCGCATTGTATCATAGTCATCAGGCCCTTTTACATCACGTATCTTGTATTTGCGATACTCTTTCTTGTCCGGACGGCCGTCTGTGAAAACGATCATCGCCGAAACCGGATCGGTACCTTGGATGTTGGAGTTATCGAACGCTTCGATGCGGTGCGGCGTTGCAATATTGAGCTTCTCTCCAAGCGATTCGACCGCTTTGATCGTGCGATCTTCATCACGTTCAATCAAGGAAAACTTCTCTTTGATTGCGATTTTTGCATTCTTTCCGGCAAGCTCCACCAGCTCTTTCTTTCGGCCGCGATATGGAATCGATACATCCGTTTCCAAAAGCTGCTGCAAGCCTTCTACATTTGTACCGATCGGCACCAGCACTTGCTTTGGCAGCAAATGGTTCTGATGCAGGTAGAAACGCCCGACAAATGTGAGGAATGTTTCTTCCGGTTCATCGAAGAACGGGAACATACTCACGTCACGTTCGATGAGTTTACCTTGGCGGATGAAAAATACTTGTACACACATCCAGCCTTTGTCGTAGGCAAATCCGAATACATCACGGTCTGTCTGATCCGTCAATGTCATCTTCTGCTGCTCCATGACAGATTCGATATGCTGGATTTGATCGCGCAGTTCCTTGGCCCGTTCGAAATCGAGCTCTTCGGCTGCTTCCTGCATCTTCTGCTGCAGATCTTTCTTGATCTGATGGTGACCGCCGTTTAGGAAAGTTGTAATATTCTGCACGATGTTTCGGTTTGTTTCCTCCGAAACAGGATACACACAAGGTCCTAGGCATTGATGCATGTGGTAATACAAACAGACACGGTCCGGCATCGTATTACACTTACGCAGCGGATACAGTCTGTCCAGCAGTTTCTTCGTCTCCCGTGCCGCAATGACGTTCGGATACGGTCCGAAGTATTTGCCTTTATCTTTTTTTACTTTTCGTGTCACCAGCAAGCGCGGCTGTTCTTCTGCTGTGATTTTCAAATAGGGATATGTTTTGTCATCCTTCAGGAGGATGTTGTATTTCGGATCATATTTTTTGATTAGATTCATTTCAAGGATGAGTGCTTCGATTTCGGAGGAGGTGACAATGTATTCGAAATCCACGATCTCTGCGACGAGCCGCTGGGTCTTGCGGTCGTGTGCCCCGGTGAAATAAGACCTGACCCGGTTGCGCAGGAGCTTGGACTTTCCAACATAAATGACCGTCCCATTTTTATCCTTCATCAAATAACAGCCAGGCTGCGGCGGCAGAACAGCGAGTTTATCAGTGATCGTCTTGTTCATTCGCTTTCCCCTTTTTCTAGTGCTTTACATAAAGGAACCCTTGCTACAAAAATGTAACAAGGGATCTTAAGTCTATCGCTTACGCGTGTTTGTTAACAAGCTCTACAAGTGCTTCTTTCGGCTGGTAACCGATCACTTGATCGACAACTTCGCCATCTTTGAATAGAAGCAATGTCGGAATGCTCATTACGCCGAATTTGCCGGCAGTTGCTTGGTTTTCATCAACGTCAAGTTTTACGATTTTAACTTTATCGCTCATTTCGCCGTCGATTTCTTCCAATACAGGTGCGATCATTTTACATGGGCCGCACCAAGTTGCCCAAAAGTCAGCAAGGACAAGTCCTTGGCTAGTTTCTGTATTAAAGTTTGCATCCGTAGCATTTACAATTGCCATGTTACATTCCTCCTAAATTAAAGCTTTCATCGAGTATAGCACTGCTGCAGTCCGGAACGCTACTAGTTTGCTTAGAAGCGTCCATTCCTAAACATTGCACTAAATACTTGCTCCTATAACATAAGATAATCCTACCGAAATAACAAGCGAAATAAATCCGACAGCCCTATTATCATTGGCGATCTCTGTATCGATTTTGTATGTCGGTGTCAGGAACTCAAAGATGAAGTAACCGATCAAAAGCATCACAAAACCGATCGAGCTCCACATGATACTCTGCAGGATGCCATCATTATGTTCATAAGAGAAGCGCAGTACATTTGCAACACCGAACATTTTACCACCTGTTGCCATCGCCACAGACAGATTGCCACGGCGGATTTCTTCCCAATTCTTATAGGAAGTTACCAGCTCGAAAATAGCCATGAACACGATGATGCACAGCACCGCTACGCTGTAACGCGCAGCTGTCAAGACAATCGTATTTTCCCAAAAAGACTCCATTACCCGAATTCCCCCGCTCATTACTGAAATTCAAGCACGGTTACACCTGTTCCGCCTTCATTCATGCCGCCGGATCGATAGTTCTTCACAGAACGGTGGCGCTTGGCGAATTCCTGCACACCTGTCCGTAATGCACCCGTTCCTTTACCATGGATGATCGATACTTGCGGATATCCAGCCAGCAGCGCATCATCCACATATTTCTCGACGCGGCGCAGTGCATCTTCATAGCGTTCTCCACGTAAATCCAGCTCTGTGCTTACATGATAGGCGGAACCTTTGACCGTTGCAACCGGCTTTTCTTTTAATACGTCCTGTCTCTTTACGAATTCGATGTCTTTTCGTTTCGCTTTTATTTTCATTATTCCAATTTGGAGCAAATATTCTTTGTCGCTGACTTTTTCGACAACGGTTCCTTTTTGTCCCAATGTAAGCAGAAGGACTTCATCACCAGGCAAGAGCTGTTTGGATTCCTTCGTTTGCGGAGCTGCTTTTTCCCCTTTTTTGGCAAGCTCCGGTGACGCATCCTCCAACCGTTTGCGGGCTTCGATGATTTCATGTTCCTTGACGCTCGCTTGATTTTTCATCGTGCGAAGGGAAGCAACGATTTCTTCTGCTTCTTCCCTGGCCCGTTCGACAGCTTTGGCTGCTTTTTCTTCCGCTTTTCGGTACAAGCGTTCACGTTTTTCATCGAATTCCTGCCATTGCTTCTCCAAGTCGCGCTTCAGAGCCTCTGCTTCTTCCAGCTGCGTGCGGGCTGTCTCATAGTCATGCTCTGCCTGTCTGCGGGACGTTTCCAAGCTAGCAATCATATTTTCGACACTCTTCGAATCGGTTCCGATCAATTCCTTGGCGCTATCGATGATCGATTCCTTCAAGCCAAGTCGGCGGGAAATCTCGAATGCATTACTGCGGCCTGGAACACCGATCAGCAAGCGATAGGTCGGTTTGAGTGTTTCTACATCGAACTCCACACTGGCATTGACGACACGATCTCGATTATAGCCATATGCTTTCAACTCTGGATAATGTGTCGTTGCAACGATAGTCGCCCCGCGTTTGATCGTTTCATCGAGGATACTCATCGCGAGTGCTGCACCTTCCTGCGGATCCGTCCCAGCTCCAAGTTCATCAAACAGCACGAGCGATTGATGATCGACTTGCTGGAGGATATCGACGATGTTTACCATATGCGAGCTAAAGGTACTCAAACTCTGCTCGATGGACTGTTCATCGCCGATATCGGCAAATACTTCCGTGAAAACGGCCATTTCCCCGCCATCCAGCGCTGGAACTTGAAGACCAGATTGAGCCATCAGTGTAAACAGGCCGATTGTTTTGATCGTAACGGTTTTACCACCTGTATTCGGACCTGTGATGACGATTGTCGAGTAATCCTCCCCAAGGTCGATATCATTCGCCACTACCTGTTCCGGATCAATAAGCGGATGTCTTGCCTGCTTCAAATGAATGATGCCTTTGTCGTTCATTTTTGGCATCGAACAGCGCATAGCTGCACCTAGTTTCGCACGTGCCGAGATGAAATCAATCTGTCCAAGAATCTCGATATTAGCCAGCAGGATTGCTTCATCTTCCGCAACTCGCATACTGATTTCCTTCAGGATTCGTTCGATTTCCGCCTTTTCCTGCGCTCTTGCTTCCTGCAGCTGGTTGTTCAAGTCAACGACAGCCTGCGGCTCCATGAATAAGGTTTGCCCCGAAGAAGACTGATCATGGACAATACCGCCGATTGCCCCCCGGTATTCCTGTTTGACCGGAAGCACATAGCGGTCATTGCGGATTGTAATGATGGAATCCGACAGCATCTTGCTTTTGGAACGAGTATACGACTCCAGTTTTTCTCGTACCCGGCTCTCATTGGTACGGATACGGGAGCGGATGCCGCGGAGGCGTTCAGACGCACCATCCATGACCCGGCCATGATCATCTATTGCATTCTTGATATGACGCTCCAAATCACTCAGCGAAACAAGCTGGTCCACGAGACTGCGGATGATCGGCAGCTCCGGTTCTTCCAGTTCTTCAATGAAATGCTTCAGGTTCTTCCCGCCATAGATCGTACTCGCAATATCAAGGCATTCATTGGCATTCAGGATACCGCCGATGACGGCCCGCTTGACACTTGCATGGATATCATAAATGCCTCCAAGCGGTATACCGCCGCGAAGCCGGACAATGGAAGCAGCTTCGTCGGTTTCGGCCTGCAGCTGTTCCACCGTTTCTAGCTCCGTTGCCGGCTGTATTCGCATGGCTCTTTTCTTACCGAGTGACGATGCCGCCTGTTCACTCAGCTTTTGTATGATTTTATCGAATTCCAATACACGGAATATTCGTTTATTCATGATTTCCCCCCACTTTTTTAGCTGTTATTTGCGCTGAAAAAGCTCCATCAACTGACTTGTAGACCAAGTATTGATGACAGTCTCCGGTTTCAGCCAGCCTTTGCGTGCCATTGCGACACCTACTTCCATGAATGACAGGGTAGCATAGCTGTGGGCATCGGTATTGACAGCAATCTTCGCGCCAAGCTCCTGGGCCTTTTTCAAATACGTCCATGATAAATCCAGACGGTTCGGATTGGCATTCAGTTCGATGACTGTCCCTGTCTCAGCCGCTTTTTCGATAAGCCATTCCGGATCGGCTGCATAACCGGCCCTTCTGCCGATCAAACGACCAGTCGGATGGGCGATGACATTGACATTCGGGTGCTCGAGTGCTGCTGTCAAACGCGCTTTGATTTGATCTGATGATTGCGAGAAACTAGAATGGATTGCACCGATGACATAATCCATCTCTTTGAGGAAGTCATCGTCAAAATCCAAACGAGCATCCGGCAGGATATCCATCTCGACACCTGCGAATATATGAAAATCAGGATATAGTGCATTCACCCGTTCAATTTCTTCCCGTTGTTTCCGCAGCCGCTTTTTATCCAATCCATTGGCCACTTTCAAATATTTGGAGTGATCCGTAATGGCAATATAGGAATAACCGAGCTCCATCGCTTGTTTGGCCATCTGTTCAATTGATTGGGCGCCGTCACTCCAAGTTGAGTGCATATGCAGATCACCTTGGATATCCGACAGCTGAACAAGTGGCATTTCCTGCTTGAAGCCTTCCAGTTCACCTTGTGCTTCCCTTACTTCCGGCGGTATGAAAGACAAACCGAAGTGTGCGAAAAATTCCTTTTCGGATTCAAACGTTGTCAATTCCCCTGTTTCCACATTCTCCACACCATATTCGCTGATGCGCTCGCCGTGTTTTTTCGCCAGCTGACGCAAAGCAACATTGTGGTCGGCAGATCCGGTGAAATGGTGCAGCGTCGTTGCGAAAGCTGCTGGTTCGATCAATCGGAAATCTACATTGATATCATAGCCTTCTTCCAATGTAACAGATACTTTTGTATCGCCTTTGGCTATTACTTCTTTCAAGTTATCGATTGTAAGCAGCTGCTCCTGTACGCTTTGTGGATCATTGGTTGCAATGATAAAGTCCAAATCCTTTACCGTTTCCTGCATCCGGCGCAGACTGCCCGCCCGGGCATACTGTTCGATATCTTCCAGTGAATCCAAGAAAGTCTCGATCCTTTCTGCAAGCGGCAGCATCATCGCAATCGGGATACGTTCTGGTCTGGACCCGACATTAGACAGACCATCTAGGATCTTTTCAGCCGATTTCTTTCCGAATCCGCTTAACGATGCGACTTTCCCTGATTCAACTGCTTCTTTCAAAGAAGTCGCATCCACCACACCGAGCTCCTGATACAACTTAGCAAGCTTTTTCCCACCAAGACCAGGCAAATCAAGCAGCGGTACCAATCCTTCCGGTACATCTTCCTGCAGTTGACGCAATGTATCAGATTCTTCATTTTGAATATATTCTTCGATGACCGCTGCAGTGCCCTTGCCTATTCCGTTCAACGATGTGAAATTTTCTATCTCATCAATTGATTGGTCATTGGCTTCCAAAGCCGCCGCAGCCTTCCGGTAAGCTGATACCTTGAATGTATTTTCCCCTTTTAGCTCAAGATAAATTGCAATTGTCTCAAGCAATTTTACGACATCTTTTTTATTGACTGCCATTATTCTCATCCTCCCAAAACAAGGTAGAAAACCCTTGCGCACGATGCCGCAAGGGTTAACATGTCATCCCATCAGTTCAGTGGGTAATTTATTTGCAACATGGTTCAGCCACAGATCCTTGATCTCACCTGAAATATATGGTGTATGCTCCACGATCCATGCCGCCAGTATCGACCTGTCCAGCGCTTCCTGCACTGGTGTGATGGGCAGCAATACCGATAGATATAGAATCACGAATGCGAGCAGATAGATTTCAATGAATCCAAGTGCACCGCCAAGCAGTTTATTGACAGAACGCAGGATCGGCAAGTCCGCTATGAAATCCAGCATCGATCCGATGATGTGCAATATGATTTTGGTCGCAAAGAAAAGAATAGCGAACGCGATTGCATTGTAGAAAACCTGATCCAGCGGTACGGCACCGAATATGTCAGACCAAGCACTGTCGGATGAGACATCGGGATATGGAATCCATAGTTCAAGCTTGGGTGCAAGCTGGTCATAATAAATAGCTGCAACAATGAATGACACGATAAAGCTTGCTAAGTGAAACAGCTGCATGATGAATCCGCGCTTCAAGCCGACGAGTACGCCGAACAGGAGCATGGCGATGATAAGTAAATCAATCATTATCCTTTCTTGCCTCTTTCCTTGTGATAGAGCCTAGCAATTGTGCATACTCTTCTTTCAGTTTCAAATAATCATTTGTTGTATTGACAGCCGTCAAAACGGCCAGTTTAGCAGTATCAAGATTCGGATTCGCTTCATGGATCTCCGACATCTTCTGATCGACAAGGCTCGCCACCATCCGCACGCGATGGGCTGGCTCCTGTCCGACAATTGTATAGGAGCGGTTATGTATCTCCACCGTTACACGTGTTTTATCAGATTGGGACACGTTCTCCCCCCTCACTTCTCTTATAATACTAGTCTTTATAGTAACATGAAGGGGTCGATTTAGGAAACTATTCTGTATAGACGGATGGCATGCTATACTAATTGTCAGATTGGAGAGATGAACGTGGGACAAATCGTATTGCAACTGCCGCTGGATACGATCCAGCAGATGAAAAAAACATACAGCAGCACGGAGAAGGCAGCGCCTCCGGGAGCAGTCTTTTCAGCGAAGACACCAAGCTGTGCGATCACTGCATATAAATCCGGAAAGGTCCTTTTCCAAGGGAAAGCGCCGGAAACAGAGGCTGGTAAATGGGGAAGCGCTAAAGCAGCCCCCCAAAAAAATACAAGTTCGAAACCGAGCGTCAATGATCACAAGTATGCGCCAGCACCCAGTTTGTTCACCGCTTCCCATATCGGCTCGGATGAAGCTGGTACTGGTGACTTTTTTGGCCCGATTACGGTGGCGAGTGTATACGTCGATCAAAGCCAGTTCGCCCTTTTGAAAGAGCTCGGTGTCAAAGATTCCAAGCTGCTGAAGGATGATAGCATCCAGCGTATCGCCAAGGACTTGATGCATGTCGAACTTCCTTATTCCCTGCTTGTGATGCGCAATGAAAAATACAATCAGCTTCAACAGCGAGGCTGGTCGCAAGGAAAGATGAAGACGATGCTGCACCACCACGCCATCCAAAAGCTGCTCGCAAAAATCGCACCGACACAGCCGGAAGGAATACTGATCGACCAGTTCCAGCTGCCCGCAACATATATCAAGCATCTTGCAACTGAAGGAGAAAGACTGCAGCAGAACGTCAGCTTCATGACAAAGGCAGAAAGCCATTCCCTTGCGGTAGCGGCTGCTTCGATCATTTCCCGGGCAAGCTTTTTGAAAGAAATGGATAAACTGTCCAAACATGCAGGATTCACTATACCAAAAGGTGCCAGTGCAAAAGTCGATCAAGCAGCAGGACGCCTCATCCGGACACATGGGCGCCAAGCATTGCCAGTGTTCACGAAGATGCATTTCGCCAATAGCGCCAAAGCGGAGAAATATGTTTAACCACGGCGGCTATTGGCTTTCTTGGTTCGCACAAGCCTGCTCGCAGGCTGTTTGCGGATCCATTTGATGTGTTTGGATAGTATTTCATCCATCCGAAGCATTTCGATCGACCCAGGCCAAGCTGCAAGCTCTTCATTCGTGTACAAAGCATGGATTTGCTAATGGCATGGTATACATATCATAGCTGTATCCAAAAAAGTGCCGCCCATTTCCTTCGGGATTAGAAGATGCTCTGTTGCCACAGAGTTCGCATCTGCCTGTTTGCTGTTGTCTCGCCATCTCTTTCCTCCTGCTTTTTACCAGTATAGACAGGAATGCTGCCTTTTAACAAAACGACCTCACCCCGATAAAATATCGGAAAAAGCCGCATTCACTCTTTTTTCAACTATCTACTTGACAGGATTCAGTGCCTCCACGAATAACTGATTTCCAATAGTTTTTCGCCTCGAGAACTGGTTTTTTCCTCGTTTAACATCATACTAACTAGTGCTACCCCGATGATGGAAGCGCATTAAGAAATATCTGTGAAAAGCCGGCAGTT
Source organism: Terribacillus halophilus (assembly GCF_900101385.1). Classification (GTDB taxonomy): domain Bacteria; phylum Bacillota; class Bacilli; order Bacillales; family Amphibacillaceae; genus Terribacillus; species Terribacillus halophilus. The sequence continues at coordinate 88,714 of NZ_FMZB01000010.1, read as the reverse complement.
GAAATGTTGTGCACCTTGCAAATGGCGGTGGATTCCTTTACTTCCCTTCATCTACCTTTGGAATTTGTCGTAATACAAACTCAACTCGATGTATTTTCTTATCCTTATTTCTTAAAAAACGAATCGTAGAATCCATTTCTCTTATGGTAAGTAAAAACTGATCATTCCCAATTGGGTTAAGTTCTATATCAGGCATACCAGCGATTGCTACATGCAGTCTGCCGTTCTCCACATAAAATTTATTTATCATACCGTCACCTGATATGAAGGTACCCTCAAATTCTTTTAAACTCTCAAGATCTAAGTCGACAACTTCCACGTTTAAGTGTGATGCATCGATGGTTTTGTTCAAATGAAGACTGGAAAATGCGCTAAACAGCAGTTTTGAAGATGGGGCTCCTGCTAGGTTTGCAAGGGATATTCCCGTTAGATTAAGTTCAGGCAAGATATTCATCTGGGCCGTTACCCCTTTAATATCTCCTCCATGATGAATAAGCTTATATCCAAAGAAATCTGGAATGATCACTAGACCGTAACCGTAATAACTCCCATGTGAACATTTAATATGCGGTGTTGTCATTAACTCTACACTTTCAGGGGACAGGATTCGTGTACGACCAACTTTTCCGGCATTCCGAATAATTTCCGTAAACTTGAGCATGTCATTCACTGTCGATTTTAAAAATCCTGCTGCACGCATTGCTGGAGCGTCCCAAGGATTATTGGACCTGAATATAATCTCTTCACCATCCTGCTCTCGCATGTCATATAAAATGGCAATATCTTCATACCCATTCAGAGTCTTGTATTGAAAACCACTGTTATGCATACCGGCAGGCTCTAAGATATTTTCTTGCACATATTGTTCATACGGCTTACCGCTGACTCGTTCGATTATTGCACCCAAAAGGGCGTACGCGTCATTAGAATAACTGAATTCAGTTCCCGGTTCCCCAAGCAGCGTAAATTCTGCCTTAGCGATGAAATCCATTACTTCAGCATATGTATCGATCGCTTGAATCGCATCCAATGGATTCTCTTGCTGTTGATCTCCCCCGAGTTTTGGGTCCTTTTCCATACTTCTCTTAATTGCGCCTATCAAAGTGGCTAATGGCGGCAAACCTGATGTATGCGTCAAAAAATGATGAATCGTCATTTGCTTTGCTTGCTCTTCATTCGGTGTCTTAAATTCCGGCAAATATTTGTTGACACAATCGTTTACCGTCAGCATTTTTTTCTCTTGTAACTGAAGTATGGCAGTAGCTGTAATAGCTTTTGTTATGGAACCTACACCAAAAACGGTATCTGCTGATAACGGTGACTTTGCCTCACTGTCACGATATCCAAACCCTTTCCCATAACACAATTGACCATCTTCGGCTAATCCAATTGCAAAACCAGGTACTTTATATTTTTTCAAAATTTCATCGCTATATCGTTCGAAGTCACGGATTCCTGTTTCTTGATTCATGAAGTAACCCCTCTCTCTTTTTATATTAGATTCAAGTTCATTGTAAGCATTTCAGATTGCTTTTACATCGTTCCTTAGATTGGAATTCCCTCAGTCTTCAGTCCTACAAAGGGACAACTGGAATAACCCTTTAGGTAATGCTTACATCGGACATTTTTGACTTAACTTCTTTGAAATAGCTAGTTTTTCAGTGGCCTCATTCCAGTTGCTTCCCTTTTACACTGCTACTAGAATAGCACCCCTGCATGCAATGCATTACTAATAAGTTATTTTATGGATTTCCTTAGAGTTGGCTTGACATTGAAAAAAGAAGAAACTTCCTATAACGTCTATAGTGAACAAACCATCATATTGCCAGAGAGGAAGTCTTGCTTGTACACACAGTTAACTACGGTTATCCTTCACTTACAAAGTTTTCAATTAAATTATCGGGCAAAAACGCATCAGAAGATGAACTGAATCCTAGATGTCGTTCCCTTGTCTCAGGACCATGTTTGCCCTTTGGGTCTTCAAAAAAGCAGAACCATGCTAACGTGTATTGTGCCAGGCTTGGAATTCCACAGGAAAGACAATTTATATCTGAGTGCCTGTTCTAGATGGGGATTGTGGAATTACTTGGACACCGGAAGGAATCAACAACCTAATCAGATCACTGAAACACAGAAGTTAAGAAGTTATCGTTGTCTCCCAATCTGTATAAATTCAACCCGTGAACAGCAGGGAATGTCGGCAAACTGCTTAAGCATACATACGTTTGAGAAAGCATCTAGCTCGTTTTACTGTGGAGAACTGAGAATAACAAAAGGAGGGACAACGATGGACATTGCTCATATTGAATCAATTTTATTACATGCTTGGTCGATAAAGACAAGCTCCAAGTGGACACAAACAAACCCGGCAAAAGGCCAATGCAGTGTCACTGCACTCGTGATACATGATTTGTTCGGCGGAGAAATTGTCAAAACTGCCGCACCGGACGGATGGCATTTCTACAACATGATAAAGGGGAACAGATTCGATTTTACCGCATCGCAATTTGAAGAAACGCTGATTTATGAAGATCTTCCTTCCAGCCGCGAAGATGCCTTTTCTGATACGAGTTTGACACAGTATGAGGAACTTAGAACGCAGGTGTCCCTATCTTTGAAGTCGTGGAACTATCACAGGTATTTACATGTTTATGCGCAGCATTCCCATCATCACGAATCTTTTATTGTAGGAAACAGGGAAGGGTTGGTTGAACTTCGGGATCTTATCGATTTGGCGTTAGCGAACAACACATCGGTCGGTGGTTTCTTTCCTTCCGATGACGAAGGCTATTCCCTATATGTAGGGTTGGTTGAAAATGAGGAATTGTTTCAATCGCTGGAAATGCCTTATACAGAACAGTTCGGGGAGAAGAACAACAATATCTATTTTGTGAATTTGAAAGAAGATCCAAAGGCCCCTTATTCCCCTATCATATTGTTTCCCAAAGTGGACGCAGATGAAGCGTGATTTCGCGTGTATTAAAAAAGGATGACAGAGTCCTAAAGACCCTGTCATCCTTTTCTATTAACTTCTTAATTCTGCATCATGCTTCGTTTTCACGTTTTCGATGATGCTGTTATAAGATGCTTCCACTTCTTCATCTGTCAGGGTGCGTGTCGGATCCTGGTAAAGCACTGTAAAGGCGATTGACTTTTTGCCTGCTTCCATGTGCTCCCCTTGATAGACATCGAAAATCTGCACCTGTTGGACAAGGTTTCCGCCAGATTCACGGATCGTTCGCTGGATGTCACCAGCGTGTACCGCTTCACTCACTACAAGCGCGATATCCCTTGTTACAGATGGATGTCGCGGAATCGTACGGAAGCTTGGTACTTCCTCGTATTGATCGATCAAATAAGCAATGTCCAAATCGAACACATACGTTTCTTTCAGATCAAAAGCTTTTTGAACTGTCGGATGCAGCTGACCTACGACGCCAACTACGCGATCGTTATGAGAAACGGTTGCCGTACGTCCTGGATGGTAGCCATCAACTTGTGCTTGCTGGAATACCGGCTCAAGATCCAGTTGTGCAAAAATGCCTTCTACGATTCCTTTTGCCACATAGAAATCAACGGGCTTTTTCTCTTGCTGCCACGGCTGTTCCATCCAAGTACCAGTCAAAGCACCAGCAAGGCGAGCTGTTTCGTTCGGCTGCTCTGTAATCTGTTCTTCTTTGGACAGAAATACGCGACCAAATTCGAAGTAGCCCAAGTTCTCTTGTTTACGAGCAACGTTGTAGGACAGTGTATCCACAAGCTCAGGAATGATGCTAAGACGCAAGTGACTATGTTCTTCACTCATCGGCATTTTCAATGCAACCGGATAAACTGCCTGCTCCTTCACATCAGGACTCACAAGCATTTCGGTACGGGCTTTGCTCGTCAATGAGTATGTGATTGTTTCCATCAGACCAGCACCTTGCAAGTACTGCTTCAGTTGGCGCTTCAAATATTGCTTCGTCGTCAGCTTACCTGCGAAGGCTTCCCCTTGTGGCAATGTGTATGGGATATTATCGTAACCGTAAATACGAGCGATTTCCTCCAGCATGTCTTCGAACAAGCTGATGTCACCGCGTCTAGTTGGTACAGAAACAATGAACTCGCTGTTATCCTGTTCAAAGCCGAATTGTAGTCTGGTAAGGATGGATGCAATTTCCTCATCGGAGATTGTTGTACCCAAACGGTTATTGACACTAGCAGTATCGATCTTGACTTGCTTTTCCTTACGATCAAGTTCGTCGAATTCCACTACTCCTTGTGCAATTTTACCGTCGGCATATTCGGCAAGAAGACGTGCTGCATAGGCTCCAGCTCGTTTCACGCGATTCGGATCGATGCCTTTTTCATATCGTGCACTCGCTTCACTTCGCAAATTATGATGCTTGCTGGAGCGGCGGATGGCACGGGCATCGAAGTATGCTGCTTCTAGCAATATCGTCTTCGTATCATCGGAAACCTCAGAATTAGCTCCGCCCATCACACCAGCAAGAGCAATCGGCTCCGTTCCATTCGTGATGACAATTTCATCACCTTTCAACGTGCGCTCCTGATCGTCTAGTGTTTGGATTCTCTCGCCTTGCTTAGCAGTACGCACAACGATTTCCTTCGTTGCCACTTTGTCATAATCGAACGCATGCAATGGCTGTCCGTAAACAAGCAGTGCATAGTTCGTGATATCAACAACGTTATTGATCGGGCGAATACCCGCTGCCATCAAGTAATTGCGCATCCAAAGTGGTGATGCACCAATTGTAACGTCTTCGATGACGAACGCGCCGTAATACGGGTTAAGCTCGCCGTCTTCCACTTTCACTGATACAAGATCAGCCGCTTTGCTGTCGCTTGTCTGATAACTTTCCTCAGGCTGTTTGACTTCCTTGTCAAGGATCGCTGCCACTTCATAGGCAACACCAAGCATGCTCATCGCATCGGCTCGGTTTGGTGTCAAACCAAGCTCAAGGATGACATCATCCAAGTTAAGCAATTCCGCTACTGGGGTACCGACTTCCGTATCCTCCGGGAAAACGAAAATGCCATCTGCAACATCCTTCGGTACGAATTTCTCATCGATGCCAAGCTCTTGCAGTGAGCAAACCATGCCATGTGATTCCACTCCACGCAGCTTTGCTTTCTTGATTTTCACGCCGCCAGGAAGACGAGCTCCCGGCAGTGCGGCTGCAATTTTTTGCCCTTGGGCGATATTCGGCGCCCCGCAAATGATTTGATAAGTCTCTGTGCCAACATTGATTTGGCAAAGATTCAATTTGTCTGCATTCGGATGCTGTTCACAGCTCTCCACGTAGCCCACGAAAACATTCGTGCTTTCTGGTGCTACACGCTCGATACTTTCTACTTCAATGCCGGAGCGCGTGATTTTTTCAGCCAAATCCTCCGGTGAAATATTATCTATGTCTACATATTGCTTTAACCAATTCAAAGATACATACATATTTTTGCCTCCCGTTATGCCTTATGGTATTGCGATAGGAATCGTACATCATTCGTATAGAAGTGACGGATATCATCGACGCCGTACTTGAGCATCGCGATACGCTCAACACCCATACCGAATGCGAAGCCGGAATATTCTTCCGGATCATAGCCGCTCATACGAAGGACGTTGGAATGCACCATGCCGGCACCTAAGATTTCGATCCAGCCAGTATGCTTACATACATTACATCCTTTTCCGTCACAAACCTTACATGTCACGTCGACCTCAACAGATGGCTCTGTGAACGGGAAGAAGCTTGGACGAAGACGAATTTCCCGGTCGGATCCAAATAGTTTGCGGGAGAATTCCAGCAGGACACCTTTCAAGTCACTCATGCGGACATGCTTATCGACCAGCAGACCTTCGATTTGGGTGAACTGATGGGAATGTGTCGCATCGTCTGTATCACGGCGGTACACGATACCTGGGCAAATCATTTTGATTGCTTTATTGCCGTCGTATTCGCGCATTGTACGAGCTTGCACCGGAGAAGTCTGCGTGCGCAAAAGCAAGTGATCTGTAACATAGAAGCTGTCCTGCATATCACGTGCAGGGTGATCCTGCGGCAAGTTCAAAGCTTCAAAGTTGAAATAATCCGTTTCTACTTCTGGGCCTTCTTTGATTTCAAATCCCATGCCAAGGAAAAGATCTTCCACTTCTTCGATGATGCTAGTCAATAGATGAGGCCCGCCTGTTTTGACAGGACGTCCTGGCAATGTGACATCGATTGCCTCTTTTTGCAGCTGTTCATTCAGTGCTGCTTCTTCCAATAAACTCTTTTTGTTATCCAATGCTGTTGCAATTGCTTCCCGGACTTTATTCGCCAATTCACCGATTACCGGACGTTCTTCCGGAGAAAGTTTCCCCATTCCGCGGAGTACTTCGGTGATCGGGCCTTTTTTTCCTAGGTACGCGACACGCACATCCTGCAAACTCTGCAGATTATCTGCTTGCTGTACTTTTTCGATGGCTTCTGCCTGCAATGCTTCGAGCTTTTCTCTCATGCTTTTGCCTCCTATGATTTTTGAGCATAAAAAAAGCCCCTCCCTCTAAAAAGGGACGAGCTTTCATTCGCGGTACCACCCTTGTTGGCATACATGTATACCCAACTTGAAGCTTGATAACGGATCTAGCAATCCGGAAACACCTTTACTTGCCACAAGACAAGGTCCCGGTGCCTGCTCCAGAGTGAAGGTTCATCCGCTGCCGCCAGCGGCATGCTCTCAGTCAAGGCACACCTTCCTGTTGCTCGCGATCCGCAGGGATTACTGACTCTTTCCACGCATCTCAATATGAATCTTGTTTCATTATAGAAAATCCCGGGACAACTTGCAACCTGCTTTTACCTATTAACCGTATGATACAGCAGGATACCTGTCGCAATACTCACATTCAAGGATTCCGCCTTCCCGAAAATCGGAATCTTTACTGCCATATCGCTTTGGGCAATCAATCGTTTGTCGATGCCGGCACCTTCATTTCCGACAAGCAAGGCTGTTTTTTCCGGCGCCGTCAAATCGCGGTAATCGACTGCCCCTTCCAAAGCAGCAGCCCACACTGTATAGCCGTTTTCTTGCAGCTCCGGTAATAATAAGGCCAAATCGGCAGTCAATACAGGCAAATGGAAGATCGATCCTTGTGTGGCACGGATCACCTTGTCATTATATCGATCAGCAGAGCCTTCCCCCACATAGACAGCATCATAACCGGCCGCATCCGCCGTGCGGATGATCGTCCCTAAATTACCAGGATCCTGAACTGCATCAAGCAGCAAGATACGATTATGCCGTTTTAATTTCTTATCCTGCATCTGTACGACGGCCGCAATTCCTTGCGGTGTCTCTGTCTCCGTGATCGATTTAAAGACATGATCCGATACACGGATAGGTTCCAGATGCTCCGCCCATTCCGGCAGCTCGGTCTCTTCCCGCAAAATGATCTGGTCGATCGTCCAGCCAGATTCGATCGCTTCCTCCACTAGATGGAAGCCTTCTATGATGAAGGTATTCGTTTTTGTCCGCTCTTTTTTTCGTTTCAATTTCTGCCATTGTTTTACCTGGGCATTTTGGGTTGATGTGATCAACGCACGTTCACTTCCTCTATCTTGACATATCCTCTATCATACATAGTTTTACAAGCAGCGGTCAAACTATAAAAAAATTGAGGAGGTGCTCATGCATGGATATAAATATTCGCAGTGCCATCTATGCCAATATCAAGAACAATAATGAAGAACAGCTGGAAGCTACGATTGCGGATTCCATTGACGGAAGAGAAGTGCTTCTTCCCGGTCTAGGCGTACTATTCGAGCTGATTTGGAAAAACGCCAGTGACCAGGAAAAGCAGGAAATGGTCGATGTACTAGCCAAGGGTGTCCAAGCCCAGGCGTAAAGCGCATGAAATAGGTCTTGTCTCCCAGGTACGTTTGAGCTACAATTGGATTAACAATATGTGACAGGAGATATGTTTTTTGGATACATCTTATCTGCTTTCCACACTTAGTCCAACGATGCTCGCCACTTACCAACAAAGAGGAGCCTTTTCATCGTCCGTAAATTCAAGCCAATCCTTCAGCGACCTGCTTATGCAGTCGATGAATACTAGTTCTCCGGTTCGATTGAACCCCTATGTAACAATGAGCACAATGACGCAAAGCGTACCAGCTTCACCATCCGTTACGGAGAGCACTGCCGACAGTTCCGGCAATAAGAAAATTGATGCTATCATATCCGAGGCAGCCGAAAGATACGGAGTCGATGAAAAGCTCATCCGCTCCGTCATCCAAGCGGAATCTAATTTCAATCCACTGGCTAAAAGCGGTGCAGGTGCACAGGGCTTGATGCAGCTGATGCCCGCCACAGCAGCTGGACTCGGTGTGACGAACAGCTTCGATCCAGAACAGAACGTGATGGCGGGTACAAAATACCTGAAACAGATGCTTGACCGCTATGATGGCAATACAAGCCTTGCCTTGGCTGCATATAATGCAGGACCAGGCAACGTCGATAAATATAATGGCATCCCGCCATTTACCGAAACGACGAAATATGTCAGCAAAATCATGGGCAGTTATCTAGCATAAAAACCAGCTTCCATTCGGAAGCTGGTTTTTTCTTTAGTTATAAGTGATATGTTCGACTGTATCTTTATCCAGTTTGCGGATGACAGCAGTCAACAGTTTCACCGTGTTATCATAATCATCTTCATGCAGCATGGCCGCGTGGGTGTGAATATAGCGCGTCGGGATACCGATCGTTATACTCGGGACTCCAACACCTGTCAGATGGATGCTGCCTGCATCTGTCGCTCCGCCTTTGATGGTGTCGTATTGATACGGGATTTCAAGTTCTTCTGCTGTCTGGATGACCAAATCACGCAAACCCTTATGGGCAATATGTGCAGCATCGTACAAGACGATCTGCGGGCCTGCACCGAGCTTGCCTGTCGCTTCCCTGTCACTGATGCCAGGAGTATCCCCGGCAATACCTGTATCAACAGCAAAAGCAATGTCCGGACCTATCTTATTGGCAGAAGTCGTGGCGCCGCGTCTCCTCACTTCTTCTTGGACAGTACCGACACCATAAACAGTCGCTTCTTTGTCTGTGTTATGCAAATCTTTAAGGACATCGATTGCAACTGCACAGCCAATACGATTATCCCAAGCTTTTGCCAAAAGCAATTTCTCGTTCTTCATCTTCGTGAATTCGAAATAAGGCACAACCGAATCCCCAGGGCGAACACCGAATGCTTCTGCTTCTTCCTTGCTGCTGGCTCCGATATCGATGAACATCTCCTCTACGGAAGCAGGTTTTTTTCGTTTTTCAAGCGACAATAGGTGTGGCGGCTTGGAGCCGATGATGCCGACCAGCTCACCATTTTTCGTATGGACGGTCACACGCTGTGCAAGCATCACCTGACTCCACCACCCGCCAAGCGTCTGGAAGTATAAAAAGCCATTGTTATCGATGCGCGTGACCGTGAAGCCGATCTCATCGAGATGACCGGCAACCATTACTTTCGGTCCGTCTGCTCTGCTGCCTTTTTGTGTCGCAATCAAGCTTCCCAGATTATCGGTCGTTACCTCATCGGAAAATGGAGAGATGTATGCACGCATCACCTTGCGGATACCTGCTTCATCACCCGGAACACCTGGTGCATCGGTCAAGCTTTTCAGCATCTTCAATTTATCATTCATTGTGCAGACCTCCCCTGGTTCAATAGCCTTGATCTTGTCTTGTATGATTCACTTCATTTTTCTGCTTATAAGCCTCTAGAATCGAGGCTTCACTAAAGCCGAGCAGCTGCCCAAGCAGGAGGAAGCTTTGGAAAAGCGCTTCGTATGTTTTTTGTACTGGTTCGGCATGAAAAGCACCGATTGCACGGTACAGCTCCAGGAATGCATCTGTCTGATCGACTCTTTTATCAGATAGCGGTGCAGATGTATAAACATGACCTCTATCCAGCCCGAGTGACAGGATGAAATGCAGCCCATCCACATATTCCTCCAAAATGACACTTTGCTCACTTGGACCTTTTTTGCTCCAAAATTTGAAACAGCGAGTTTCGTTGGCTAATTCTCCGATTTCAACCTGAAGGGCTAGTATTTTCTTGCGGAATATATCCCCGCGATCCGCTGATTCCAGCTTGTCTTCGATGTAGGCATCCAGCTCGCGCTGTTTTCTGAAAAGGTATTCGTAATCCATAGTTAAGTCTCCTTCTTGCGTTATTCCTATGTAGGGAGGGTATAGTAAAACAGATGAAACTTCTTCTTTAGCGTAATCGTATCTATACAAAAAGTAAAGGAGGCCTGCTCGCTGTGAAGATTATTTTTCTCCTGTTGCTGGCAGGTGCAGCAATTCTTTTGTTTTACACCGTCATGAAAGCAAGGAAGGACCCAGTCAGTGATCCGTCCCGTTTGGATACCGAAGAAGTAGAGTACCGTGAACAATACGATCATCATTTTACACTCAGTTACCGCGGCTATCGCATGATCGGAAAGAAATATTTACACCCCAGGGAAGATAGCATCGAAGTGACCAAGGTTGTGATGAACGCAGTCCATCCAGACCAGCTATCCGGCTTTTCCCGAAACGATCTATATAAAATGGAAGAATGTATCCTGAGCCATTTTCCTTATGCGTCCATTGAATGGAAGCAACCGGTAAAAGAGCTCGTCCTGACAGAAATATAAAAAACACTGGAGCTTGTGCAAGCACCAGTGTTTTATGCACTTTCCTTGAAAAACTCTTCCCATTTGATCGTAAATTCCTTCTTGCGCATCAGGTAAATACAGATCAGGAGGATGATCATGACGCCACCGATTGCTGCTGGCGGCAGGTAGCGCAGCCAAGTGCCCGCAAAAGAATAAGCAGCAGCAAGCGGGATGCTTGATAAAAAAGAAGCTTTCCCATAAGACCTCCAGTTGCGGTTTGTCTCCATCAAGCATACGCTCAAAATGTGAAAGTGGATGAAAGGAACTAGCCGCATCAGGGCGACCTGAGATGTTGTAAAGCTCGTATGTCTGCCGATAAGCTTCTGTTTCAGCATGAGAATCCGGTTTGCCGATCGCGGAAACCGCTGAGCAATAGCATAAAACAGCAGACTGGATGCCGTAATACCAATGACGGACAGGATGGTACCGGCTACAGCACCGAACAGTATCCCTCCTGAAATACATAGAAAAACAACAGGCAGAAATAAAGCAGGTCGCAGCAGATACAGGAAAATGAACAAAAGCGGGGCAAACAACCCGCCAGTTGCGACGACCGTCAACATTACTGAGCCAACCTGATCCATTGCTGCTCACTCCCTCTAAGATGTCCTTAATATATATGACAGGAGACGAGCCTTTATGACAAGCACATGGCATTTATCTTACAAGAAGTAGAGAATCAGGAGAACATGCACGGCGACAAGACATGGAAAGCCGATAACAAACGCGGTATGCTTCGTTTTATGTCGGAATACTTGCATCCCGGCCCAGCCTCCAAGTGCCCCGCCGATGACAGCGGTGATCCAGAGCCTCCGTTCACTGATACGCCATTCATGCATCCTCGCTCTTCGTTTATCGATTCCCATCCAGCTGAACAGCAGGATATTGACAACCAGCAGATACAGACTAAACATTGGCAACATATAGATCCCTCTCTATATAAAAAGCCGCTATCCATGGATAGCGGCTTTTCAACTTATTTCAATGCGTCTTTTGCTTTGGAAGCAAGTTGTGCGAATGCTTTTTCGTCAGAGATTGCAAGCTCAGAAAGCATTTTGCGGTTCACTTCGATACCAGCAAGTTTAAGACCGTGCATCAAACGGCTGTAAGAAAGATCGTTCATACGTGCAGCAGCGTTGATACGTGCGATCCATAGTTTACGGAAGTCACGTTTTTTCTGTCTGCGGTCACGGTATGCATACTGACCGGATTTGATTACTTGTTGTTTTGCAGTTTTGAATAGTGCGTGTTTCGCACCGTAATAACCTTTAGCTAACTTAAGAACGCGTTTACGACGCTGACGCGTTACTGTTCCACCTTTTACACGTGGCATAGTATTCCCTCCTATAGGACAAATAAGTCTTGAAATTTATTATTTAGGTAGCATTTGTTTGATGCGTTTAAGATCACCAGCAGAAACAAGTGCATCTTTGCGAAGCTTGCGTTTCTGTTTAGTGGATTTATTGGCAGCCAAGTGGCTAGTGTAACCGTGGTTACGGCTTACTTTTCCAGAACCTGTTTTTTTGAAACGTTTAGCAGACCCGCTGTGGGTTTTCATTTTTGGCATCGTATTTCCTCCTTATATCCTTCGGCTTACTGCTTCTCTACTGTCGGGGCAAGCATCATGAACATGCTGCGGCCTTCCATTTTTGCTTTCATTTCGACCGTTGCAACGTCTTTGCACTCTTCCGCCAGCTTCTCGAGAACTTGTTGGCCTAATTCTTTATGCGTAATGGCACGTCCGCGGAAACGAACAGAAGCCTTTACTTTATCGCCTTTTTCAAGAAACTTACGCGCATTGCGAAGTTTTGTATTGAAGTCGTGATCCTCGATACCAGGGCTCAAGCGAACTTCTTTCACGTTGATTATTTTCTGGTTCTTACGCGCTTCTTTTTCTTTTTTCTGTTGTTCAAAGCGGTATTTACCATAATCCATAATCCGGCACACGGGTGGTTTTGCGTTTGCAGCCACAAGCACCAAATCAAGATTTCTTGTTTGTGCGATTTCTAATGCTTCTTGACGGGATTTTACGCCAAGCTGGTCACCGTTTGAATCAATGAGTCGAACCTCACGTGCGCGAATTTTCTCATTGATATTCGTATCTTTGCTAATAATCATCCACCTCCAGGATATTTTGGGAAACTTATGATCGGGGACAAGATATCCGCCGCTTATCAGTTAAACATGGTTGTAAAAAAAGCATAAAAAAAATGCCGGTACGCATACGGCACCCACACTTGTCCTAAAACACTGTTTATCAAAACCTGCCAACTGCCAAGCGGCGTCAATCAGGTGAGAAGTGGGTACTTCTGCTTGTCTCAGATCACATATTTATTTCACTTTTACAATCTTATCATAGCTGATGTATGCTGTCAATCATATTGGAGCCCATTAATCCTGCTCAACTAATGTAACACATTCTTTTGATACTGGCAACCTCTCGTTTTAAATTATTATAGCTGGAACCTATTCCCCATCTGTGCCGTAAGTAAACTAAGAGGTGATGAAAAGATGCAAAAAAAGCTTCATATACCGAAAACCCGTGCGGAAAAAGTTTGGGACTTCTTCGGGATTGGCGGCTATCTAGCTACGATTACCTTCTTGATCGTGATTTGGCAGCAGCTCCCCGACCAAGTACCTCTCCATATGGGGCTGAGCGGACACGTCGATGACTGGGCGGCAAAAGAAAGTATGCTTCTCCTCCCGGCTATCAGTATACCTATGTTCACAATCATGCACCTATTGGGGAAGTATCCCCATATACACAATTACCCGAAACGACTGAATGACGAAAACGCAGCTGCATTTTATCAGCTGAGCCAGAAAATGGTCAATAAGCTGAAGAATATTTGTGTACTGGTCTTTTGTTTCATTGATGTGGAATTCAGTATGATCGCTTTAGGCTGGGTAGATGATGGAAATGGGTGGACAATGATCGTCATATTGCTAGCTGTCTTTTACCCTATTGTGGAAGGGATGATAAAGCAGCGTAAAATCAAGTGATATTTTCATTTTTATAAACCTGATACTTTTAGCTCTTCACCACTATCAAACAAAAAAACCTCCCACCACTGCAGCAGTGGTGAAAGGATTCCTCTCTATTACTTACGCAAAACACGATTAGCTACTTCGTCTTTAATTTCCGCAACGAAAGCCTTGAGATCTTTCGTTTCAGACTGCTTTTCTCCATAACGGCGGATGTTTACCGCTTGGTCGCTTACTTCTTGGTCGCCGACGACGATCTGGAATGGAATCTTCTGTACTTGTGCTTCGCGGATCTTATAGCCGATTTTCTCTTCGCGCTCATCCACTTGCACACGGATTCCTTCCATACGGAGGGCATCCTCCACTTGGCGCGCATATGCCAAATGGGCGTCAGGGGAAACCGGGATGATTTTTGCTTGTACTGGTGCAAGCCATGTCGGGAAGGCACCTTTGTATTCTTCGATCAAGAAGGCAACGAAACGTTCCATAGTCGATACGACACCGCGGTGAATAACAACCGGACGATGTTCTTTACCGTCTTCACCAATGTAAGTAAGGTCGAAACGTTCTGGCAAGTGGAAGTCCAATTGAACAGTGGACAGTGTCTCATCTTTACCAAGGGCAGTCTTCACCTGTACGTCAAGCTTCGGACCATAGAATGCCGCTTCGCCTTCTGCTTCAACATAATCAAGCTCAAGATCTTCCATTGTTTCTTTCAGCATGGCTTGCGCTTTATCCCACATTGCATCATTGTCTACATACTTCTCTTTATCTTCTGGATCACGGTAAGAAAGACGGAAGTGATAATCCTCGATACCGAAGTCTTTGTACACGGCTTGTACGAGGTTGACTACACGGATGAACTCGTCTTTCAATTGATCCGGGCGTGCGAAGATATGCGCATCATTCAATGTCATCGCACGAACGCGCTGCAAGCCGGCAAGGGCTCCGGACATTTCATGACGGTGCATTGTTCCTAGCTCTGCGATACGAATCGGCAGACTGCGGTAGCTGTGCAATTCATTTTTGTACACCATCATATGGTGCGGGCAGTTCATCGGACGAAGTACCAGGTCTTCATTGTCCATTTCCATTGGCGGGAACATGTCATCTTTGTAATGATCCCAGTGTCCGCTTGTTTTATAAAGATCTACACTGCCCAGTACTGGTGTATAGACGTGATCATAGCCAAGTTTTTCTTCCAAATCGACGATATAGCGCTCGATTGTACGGCGGATTGTTGCACCTTTTGGCAGCCATAGCGGCAAACCTTGACCGACTTTCTGATTGACAGTGAACAATTCCAGTTCTTTTCCTAGTTTGCGATGGTCGCGTTCTTTCGCTTCCTCCAGCATTTTCAAGTGGTGATCCAATTCACTCTTCTTCTCAAAAGCAGTACCGTAGATTCGCTGCAGCATTTGGTTGTCGCTGTTTCCTCTCCAGTAGGCACCAGAGATGCTTAGCAGCTTGAACACTTTGATTTTGCCTGTAGATGGAACGTGGATACCGCGGCATAGGTCGAAGAATTCGCCTTGCTCGTAGATAGTTACATCTTGATCTTCCGGAATGGCGTCGATCAATTCCAGTTTCAACTCATCGCCGATTTCTCGGAACATCGCTTTTGCTTCGTCACGGCTGACAACCTTGCGGACGATCGGAAGGTTAGCATCGACGATCCGCTGCATTTCTTTCTCAATTTTCGGAAGATCTTCCGGTGTGATGGAATCTTCCAGATCCATATCGTAATAGAAACCATTCTCGATTACTGGTCCAACACCGAATTGTACGTTTCCGTAAATACGTTTCACTGCCTGTGCAAGCAAATGCGCAGCAGAGTGGCGCATGATTTCCACGCCTTGTTCCTGTTTAAGCGTGACGATTTCGATTGCTCCACCGTTTGGCAGCGGCGTGCGCAAATCAAATGCAATGCCGTCGACATTGACTGCGATTGCCTGTTTCTTCAAACCTGATGAAATGGAGCCTGCGATATCTTCGCCAGTCGTTCCAGCCGGAAACTCTTTTTTTGCTCCATCTGGGAAAATGAATTCTAATACTTCTGCCATTGTTCTTTCCTCCTAAATATAAAAAGCCCGTCCCTTTGCACAGTAAATGTGTACAAAGGGACGAGCGTTCGTCTCGTGGTTCCACCCTAATTCCCGGTGATGGTCACCGGCTCAAGGATCTGTAACGCAGATCAGACGCCGCCGGTTTCCTTTCGTCCCCCGGCAGAGCTGTAAAAGGCGGTAACAGCAAAGCTTGTGCAGGAAGCTTTCAGCCCAGGCTTCCCTCTCTATGAGCGCAAACGGTATTGCTATCATGTCCTTTATTGTCGCTTCTTGATATAAAGTAAGTATAAGCGCTAAAGCGTTAAAATGCAAGGACATGCTAATACATGGAGAAAGGAAATTGATGTAAGGGAAGATACGCGGCTCTTTCCTGAAAAATATTAATGATCGTGAGTGTTTTTGGTTCAGAAGGATGATCACCATATAAATAGATCTTCTGTGGAGACATGGCAATCAGCGGTGTTATGTTTTTTTCTTGTTTTCCTAGTCCAGCAAGGAAAAGCGGCTCTTCCTCCGCTAACGCAGCAATTTCCTCGTCGGAAAAAGGAGTACCGTCGTCTTTATAAAAGGAAAAATCACGACCTTGTATGACATGTATCACGGATGAGGAGTTAATTGGCTTTTTCCCGATATATTCCCTCAGCGACTCCACATACATCTGATACTCTTCTTCCCGCTTGTATTCTTCTATCGCATCACCGACTATTTCAATCAACGCCTCTCTGTATCCATTGCTGCGAAATTGAATGACTGCATCAAAAAACACCCTGATATGCTTGGCAGCGATCTCCTGAAAAGCCTGGGTGATCTGCTGACGGGACATGCTTGGCTCTTTTGCTGTTTCTTCGTACATATCTCCCACGATTATCGTATGTGTCAATTCAGCTATACGTTTTATCGCTTCTTCATCCTTATAATAATAGACTTCCTTGGCAATTTGCTTGATCCATTCCGTCTCCCGATGATGCAGGAATGTTTCCACCAAGGCCATCGCAATCCGCCTGTGATAGCCATCATGAACTGTCGCCACATAACCCCAGCGGGCATCTTCATCCACATAAACCTGCTTTGTCCCATCCAGCATAGCCAGGCATGAACAGAATGTATCCATCTCTTTTTTTGATTTGATAAACACTTTACGCAATATCAACCACCCTCGCCACTATCAACTGTTACATTATATGGGCGCAGAATGGAAATATGAGCCTAAAAAAAGACAAGCCGGTTTTGGCTTGTCTTAAAATCAATCGTTTCTTCTATTTTTTCCGAATAACGGCACCTCGGTTGCGACTCGTTTGATCCTCTCCATGATCCTGCCAGCTTTCACACGTTCCACATCACCACGATTGGTCGTGGCAATCTGCTGCTCCAGCTGCGCTATGGAATAATTGGATGTGAAGAAGACCGGCAGCCGCTCCATCATACGATAATGAAGGATGGATCCAAGTATCTCATCCCGGAACCAAGCCGACTGCGATTCAGCACCGATATCATCCAGCATCAGTACTGGTGTCTTTTTGAACAACTCGACTTTCTCATTGACAGAGTCGTCTTTAAGGGATGCTTTCATTTCACGGACAAACTCCGGCATATAAATGAGCATGCTGGAGATGTTCCGTTCGGCCAGATAATTAGCGATGGCTCCAAGGAAATAGGTTTTACCCACACCGAATGGTCCATAAAAATACAGACCCTTCTCAGGGATGGCATCATCTGTCTGCTGAAGGAATTGCAACGTCTTCAGAATGGCCTGCTGCCGTTCCGGATCACCATGATCAAGCATTTCTGTCGTTGCCTTCAGTATATCTTTCGGCATGTACAGACTATTGATGCGCTCTTGCTGTTTCTGCCGCTCTTCGTGCTGCAGGCGGGAGTGGCATTTGTCGTAGGCAAGACGAATGGCATTCCCCTCCACTTCGAGCGTCGGCGTATAGCCATTCAGGATGTTCCGGCATTCCCCAAGCGACGGACAGTCCTGGCATTGCTTTGATTGTGTCGTATATTCGTAAAGGCGCATCAGATTCCGCTGGATATCCTGTTCGGTCAGCTGCGGATTTGCTTCCAGCACCGCTTTGACCTCAGGATCCTGCCTTACTTGCTGCTGTATGCGCTCAAAATTCTCTTTGAAATTGCTGTTTTTCTGCATCCACTTCCGCAAGGATGCTTGAATGGGTTCCATGCGTGCACTCCCTTCCTGCTATTTCTTTAGACTCGATGCTTATTTGCATTGAACTGCTTGAGCATTTCTGCTACATCAGCATCTGGCACAGCTGTACTGGCCGGTGCTTCTGCCTTGTCTTTTTTGTCGAACCATTCCGGGACAACTTCCGCACGTCCTGCCGTCTTCCTTCTTGCTGCGGGTTGGTTCGTACTGCTCGCTGTGTTCCACGGCTGGTTGCTGCTCTTGGCAAGCTCCATTGCTTCCCGGACAGTACTAACTTTTTTACGAGCCCAGTGTGCCGCGATTTTCTCCATATACGCTTTCGATAGCTTCATATCAGACTTCAAGAGCACATAATAAACGAGCACATTCATGATGCCCGGCGCCATACCTTGCTCGGCCATCACATCACGAATGATCTTCAAGTCGGCAGCAGCTGCTGTTCCGTTACCGGATATATCCTCCAACAGCTGCTTTGGAGATATCGTCTCCAGCAGCTGGATAAGCTGTTCTTGTTTGGTTGAAGCATGCAGTTCCTGCTTGGCATCTTTTGGCGGGAGCTCCATAACTTTTTTTTCAGCCGTCTTGGGCCGGGCCAAAAACAGGTCATGACAAGCCACTTTGAACTCTGCAGGAATTAACTCATGCTTATCCGAAACAGCCCAAAGCAAAGCCTTGTCCAGTTCCGGGGAAGTCAGGCTATACAGGACTGCCATTGATTCAAGCAGTTTTCGATTTCTGGGTGTAAGAATCACTTCCGGATCGAGCATCCGCTGTTTCAGTGATTGACTCAGCCAGTCGAAATCCACTACATCCGTTTCGATGGAAGGTCCCCGCTTTTGATCCGAAGCACTTGATGCTGTCACCAGCGGCTGAACAGTCCGTTTCGTCAGCTGTCCTGCCGAAAAGACAGCCTCGAACGATGCAGTGATCTCTTCGGCTTCTTCCGGCAGTTCTTCCTCTTTGATAAAGAGACTACGCATTTGCTTGAATCTGCTTTCCCCTAATTGGTGATACAAAAGCTGGGACAGCATGTCATCCTGGAAAAAGGCATCCGGTGAAAACGGTGCATACAAATCGTATGTATACACGTTTTCTTCGCCTTGCTTTTGAAACGTTCGAATAAGACCGATTGCCTCCAGCTGCAATCTTGCTTCATATAATTGGTCCATCGGTATTTCCAGCAGTGTCATCAGCATATGATGTGTTTTCGGTTCACAAGTGCCATGATGAACGACATATTCATTGACAAGCGTCTGATACAAAGACACTGCCCGTATTCCGAGCAGCGGCTGATACAAATGAGTCAATGACACCGAGTAGACTTCCGGGAGTGCCGACTTCATCCGGATCATATAACCATCAGCCGGCAGTAGCTTCCCGATATGCTGACTGTTCATACAATCTGTCCTTTCCTTCTTGCAAACTATTACTCTTTCTTATCTGTTTTGATCAAGTCCTTCAACTCTTCCAGGAAGACGCTGATATCTTTGAACTGGCGGTAAACAGATGCAAAACGTACATAAGCCACTTCATCCACTTCCGACAAATGTGCCATGACCATTTCGCC
The DNA here is from genome assembly GCF_900101385.1 of Terribacillus halophilus. GTDB lineage: Bacteria > Bacillota > Bacilli > Bacillales > Amphibacillaceae > Terribacillus > Terribacillus halophilus. The sequence continues at coordinate 69,223 of NZ_FMZB01000010.1, read as the reverse complement.
GATCTCCTTGCTCTGTACTTCGGATGTACCGCTGTTACGCAGTTCCTTCTCGACATCCGCTACGATATATTCAATCTGCTCCAATGCAACCGGGCGTTTTTCACAAGCTTTGATCAAGCCCCGCATGAGCTTTTCTTTGCTGAATTCTTCGCGCGTCCCTTCCTTTTTCACGACTATCAGCGGTGTTGCTTCAATACGTTCAAACGTGGTGAAGCGAAAGCCGCAGTCTTCACATTCCCTGCGTCGCCGGATGGAACGCCCTTCCTCGATGGGACGGGAGTCTAATACTTTTGTGCTTTTATATTGGCAGTTTGGACATCTCATGCCGATCCACCCCATTACTTCCGCAAGCCTCGACAGGCTTCGCGCATTTGCGACACTTCTGTATCGTCTTTTTCCTATTCTACCACGATTCAAGTGAAAAATCGAAGCGTTCTTCACCCCAACAAAAAAAGGTAGCCAAGGGCTACCCTTTCCATTTACGTAGTGCCAACACTGCATTATGTCCACCGAAACCAAAACCGTTCGACAGCGCAACGGACAATTCCTGCTCCACTGCTTCATTCGGTACACAAGACAAATCACAGTCCGGATCAGCATCCCGATAATTGATCGTTGGCGGTACGATGCCATCACGCAGTGCTTTCAATGTGATGATCGCCTCAACAGCTCCAGCTGCACCGAACAAATGACCTGTCATCGATTTCGTCGAGCTTATAAGCAATTCGCTTGCTTTATCCCCGAATACTTCCTTGATTGCTTTTGTTTCTACTTTATCACCTTCTGGTGTACTTGTAGCGTGGGCATTGATATAATCCACATCCCCAAGCTCTATGTCAGCCATTTGCATCGCCAGTTTCATCGCACGTGCAGGACCAAGATAGTTAGGTGCAGTAATATGATGCGCGTCTGTCGTAGAGCCATACCCCACTATTTCGCCAAGGATGGTTGCACCTCGTTTTTGCGCATGCTCAAGCTCTTCCAACACAAGAATGCCCGCTCCTTCCGACATGACGAATCCATCACGATTGGCATCGAATGGGGAACTTGCAGTCTCAGGTGTATCATTTTGCGTGCTCATTGCCCGCATTTTTGTAAAACCGGCATAAGCGAATGGCGTAATCGATGCTTCCGCTCCGCCAGCAAGAATAGCGTCTGCATAACCATGCTTGATATTAAGGAAAGCTTCCCCGATAGCATGGTTACCTGTCGCACAAGCAGATACCGGGGCAAAGCTAGGTCCACTGAATCCCGTTTTTATGGAGACGATCCCTGCCGCCATGTTGCTGATCATCATCGGCACCATGAACGGGGAAACACGCCGAGGTCCTTTTTCAATCATCGTCTGATGGTTATCTAAAATTGTATTCACTCCGCCAATACCGGAACCGATATATATGCCGACCCGCTCGGGGTTCACTGTTTCGGCTGACAGCTCCGCTTGTTCCATTGCTTGGACAGCTGCACCATAAGCAAATTGACTGTAAAGGTCATACCGTTCAATTTCCTTTTTATCAAGATATTGCTCCGGATCAAACCCACTGGCGATCCCGCCTATCTGCGAAGCTATACCAGCAAACTTTTCCGGATCAAGTTTCTTGATACCAGACTTACCGGCCTTGATATTATCCCAAAAAGTCTCCACATCCGCTCCAAGCGGTGTGACCGCTCCGTATCCAGTAACTACAACACGTCTATTCAAAAACATACCTTCTTTCTAGCAGTAACTATTAGTACCTGCTATTATATCGGAAGTCAAAATAAAAAGCGACCTTAAGCTATTCAATCCTTATGTATGTTTCCCACCTTTCCCAATCCAGATACTGCCTACGTTTGATTACATTAGAAAACCCTGCCTCAAAAGAGAGCAGGGTTGATTGTACTCATATCAATGTGATTTCGGCTGTACTGCCACAGGACCCATGCCCCGCGGAAGCTCGGCTTTCTCACATGTCTTGGCTTCAAGTGCGTCAATTATAAAATCAGTTGCTACGTTCGGGTCAATGATGTTGCCACAAGTGTAAACATCAATGCTGGCGTAGCCATGTTCCGGAAAACTATGGATTGTCAAATGCGATTCGGAGATGATGACCACCCCGCTCACACCATGCGGCGCAAATTTGTGGAAAGCAACCTCCCGTACTTCAGCTCCTGACTTCAATGCTGCATCAACGAAAATTTGCTCGATCAGCTGCATATCGTTCAGTTTCTCCGTGTTACAATCCCATAATTCCGCGATGACATGTCTTCCCATTGTATCCAATGTACTTCCCCCTTTTGAATATTTACCCAAAAAATAGATGCGTGAATTGCCACGGGGGAAAGTTAGTCCTAAGAGGTCCTAACCCTTTAAGCAGTCACTTAATGCATAAATCCTTCAGGAAAACATTTTTGAAAATATGCTTGTATGCAACAATGAATGCATGCAAAAAGTAGTATATAGTGTTTGTACCCGTTTGGCAAGCATACGTTCAAAATAAACAAAGAGGGGAAATTGACTTAGATGACTTCCGCTCGCTCTGCTTTGACAAGACCGCTGCCGACTAGCTTAGCCAAATCGACCACTCGGCAAGAATATCCCCATTCATTATCATACCAGGCAATTACTTTTATTTTTTTCCCTTCCATCACGATCGTCGATAGGCTATCGATTGTCGCTGATTGCGGCGTCGTCGTGTAATCGATGGAAACAAGCGGTTCTTCACTATAGGATAGGATACCTCGCATATCCGTTTCTGCTGCCGTACGGAATGCATCATTGACTTGTTCTGCTGTAACAGCCTCTTCCACATCCACCACCAAGTCAACAAGCGATACATTCGGAGTCGGAACACGCAACGCCATCCCATGCAGCTTGCCCTTTAGATGCGGCAATACTTCTGCAAGTGCTTTGGCAGCTCCGGTCGTCGTCGGAATGATCGATTGTGTACAGCCTCTGGCCCTACGGAGATCTTTATGGGGATTATCAATATTCTTCTGGTCATTTGTGAAAGAATGGACCGTCGTCATCAGGCCATTCTTGATCGTGAATCGCTCATCCAGTACTTTGACAACAGGTGCAAGGCAATTCGTCGTACAAGATGCATTGGAAACAACGTGATGCCCTTCGCTTTCGTAGATACGGTCATTAACACCGATTACAATCGTTGCGTCCACGTTTTTTCCCGGGGCTGTTATGACAACCTTCTTTGCGCCTGCATCCAAATGCGCAGAGGCAGCTTCCTGGGAACAGAATTTCCCGGTTGCTTCGATAACGACGTCCACCCCAAGCTCTGCCCAAGGCAGCTCATTAGGATCGCGCTCCCCTACGACGCGGATTTTTTTTCCTTCATAAACAATTGCACCTGCTTCTGCGGAAATCTCATTCTTCAAATTACCGTGTACACTGTCGTAACGCAAAAGGTGGGCCAGCGTCTCTGCCGGGTAGGAAGCATTCACTGCCACAATTTCCAAATCAGGCATTTCCATCGCTCGTCTGCAAACCAATCGTCCAATTCTGCCAAATCCATTAATCGCGATACGTGTTGTCATTCATATTGCCTCCTTAAATGTGTTACACTATATTGAAGATTTCTAAAAATAGTATAACATATTGGAAGGAAAATGCGAACACTAAAGGAGCCCTTTTTAATGGGCTCCTTCTATAATGTTCCATGATGTCAAAAGCTGCTTCAACTGCTCTTTCGTATCGTCTATGCTTCCATTATTATCAATGACTGCATCAGCCTTGGCGGCTTTGTCAGCCAATGGCATCTGGCTTGCGATCCGGTCCAATGCTGCTTGTTCCGTCAAGTTATTACGATGCATCAGCCGCTCCAACTGGACATCAAAATCGACGGAAACCACGACAACTTTATCGACTAGATGCAATTGATCACCTTCAAACAACAGCGGGATATCAAGAACAACTGCTGGATGTCCGGGTTTGAGCCGATCACGCGCAGCAGTCATCTTTTCCCTGACGACAGGATGTACAATACCGTTCAAGGCCTCCCGCTTACCTGAATCTCGAAAAATGATGCTGCCCAGCTTCGGCCGGTCCAGCGTCCCATCAGGAAGCAGGATTTCCGCTCCAAACGCATCGACTATGGCAGCCAACGCAGGCTCGCCAGGCTCGACGACTTCCCGGGCGACAACATCCGCATCGACGACCGGAATATCGTATTCCTTGAACAACGCGCTTACTGTACTTTTTCCAGATGCAATGCCTCCGGTCAGTCCGATTACAATGCCCATGGCTGGATCCTCCTTTATTGCTGACAGGCTGTGCAGAGATGTGTGCCTCTCCCGCCGACTTTGATTTTGATGATTTCCCTGCCGCAGTTCGGACATGGCGTTCCTTGCTGGCTGTACACGAGCAATTGTTTTTGGAACGTACCGATTTTTCCTTGACTGTTCACATAACTCCGAATCGTACTGCCGCCCTTTTCGACTGCATCCAGCAGTGTCTCAGCAGCAGCTTGCTGGATGCGGACTAATTCGATATCCTCAATCGACGAACCGCGGCGTTCCGGATGTACACCCGCTTTGAAAAGCGTCTCATCTACATAAATATTACCCAAGCCAGCCACCACCGACTGATCAAGCAAAATATTTTTGATCATCCGGCTGCTTCGCTGCACCTTTGCCTTGAAATAATCCAAAGTAAAAGATTCGTCGAAAGGCTCTGGTCCCACCAAGGTCAGCGGGGGTACGCCATACTCCTGTCCTTCCTTGAACAAGTGCATCGTACCGAATTTACGGACATCGTTATATCGAAGCTGTTCCCCATTCGTCAGGTGGAAGATGACATGGGTATGCTTGTCATCCGGCTCCGTTTCCGATTTGACGGAGAACTTCCCTTCCATCCGTAAGTGGGAAACAAGTACATCCCCATCCAAATAGAACATGAGGAACTTTCCTTTGCGGCCGATCGAGCGGAAAGTCTGCCCTTTCAGCCGCTCGATGAAGCTGTCTACGCCTTCATCGAATTTTATGATTTTAGGCCAGTGTACAGTGATATCTTCAATCGTCTTATCGACGACAAGCTGTTCCAGTGTCCTCCTGGCTGTTTCTACCTCTGGTAATTCTGGCATTCCTTGTCCTTCTTTCCGTGCTTATTTCGCGTCGTACCATGTTTTGCCGTATGCATATTCCACTTTAAGCGGCACATCCAGCTCCACTGCATGTTCCATGACATCCGGCACGATTTGCTTCAGTTTCTCGATTTCCGATTCCGGAGCTTCCAAAATCAATTCATCATGCACTTGCAGGAGAAGTTTCGCTTCCAGCTTTTCTTTCTCCAAACGTGCTGCCAAATCAATCATCGCTTTCTTGATGATGTCTGCCGCACTGCCCTGGATCGGTGTATTCATTGCTGTACGCTCGGCAAAGCTGCGCACATTGAAATTCCGGCTGGTCAGATCCGGCAAATAGCGTCTGCGGTTCATGATGGTTGTAACAAATCCTTTTTGTTTGGCATCCTGCACGATATCTTCCATATACGTTTTCACACCTGGGAAGCTCTGGAGATAACGATCGATGAACTGCTGGGCTTCCTTGCGCGTGATACCTAGACTTTGGGATAATCCATAATCGCTGATACCATATACGATTCCAAAATTGACTGCCTTGGCCTGGCGACGCATATTGCTCGTGATATCCTTCTCTTCGACGTGGAAAACATCCATCGCTGTCCGGCTATGAATATCCATATCGGCATTGAATGCCTCAATCAATTTTTCATCTTTCGCAATATGTGCCAGCACGCGCAGTTCGATCTGGGAATAATCGGCGGCAAAAATGACAGACTTCTCCTTTGATGGAACAAAAGCTTGTCTGATTTTCCGCCCTTCTTCCAGTCTGATCGGGATATTCTGCAAATTCGGCTCCGTCGAGCTCAATCGTCCAGTTTGTGTCAATGCTTGATTGAAGCGGGTATGGATTTTATTTGTTTCCTGATCCACAACCTTAAGCAGCCCTTCGATATAAGTGGATTGAAGCTTGCCTAGTTGACGGTACAACAGCAGCTGCTGAATGATCTCATGCTGATCAGCAAGCTGTTCCAATACATCTGCTGATGTAGAGTATCCTGTTTTCGTCTTTTTGATGACCGGCAACCCGAGCTTCTCAAACAGGATCGGTCCAAGCTGCTTCGGTGAATTCAAATTGAATTCCTCACCAGCCAGTTCATATACCTTTTGTTCGATCTCAGCGAGTCTGCCGCCCAGCTCTTCTTTCATCTCCTTGATACGATCCACATCCACCTGTACCCCGAGATATTCCATTTCGCCAAGAATGGCAGCAAGCGGCATCTCCAGGTTACGGAACAGGTCAAGCTGTTCGTAACCTGAAAGCTTTTCCTCTGCCTCCGGCTTGAGTTTGTAGATGACCATCGCTTTCCTGCCAAGATGCTCACTGAAAGCATTCAGATCCGGCACCTTCATCTTCGCACCTTTTCCGTATACTTCTTCATCATATAAAACATCATTTTCGCCGAGACGATGTCCGATTGCCGGGATATCATGATGATTTTCGGATGGATTGATCAAGTAAGACGCCAGGAGTAAATCAAAATTGGCATTCGCCAGTGTTATGCCGTGATGCAGCAATGCCACAACTGATCGCTTCACATCAAAAACCCATTTCGCTTTGGTGCCATCCTGCGCCCAAGCTTTAAATACATCGGATTCATACGCGACATCCGAAGGAATGAAATAGGCACCGTTCGCATTGGCAAGACCGAAGCCTTCGATTTTCGCAGTATGATAGTTATCCGTCAGCATTTCGACGACAAGCGCATCCTCACCTGTGAATAGATCCTCCGTAACCTCTTCCACAATCGTCACATCAAGCGGTGACAGCTCTTCTGATACTTCCTCCGGTACGCCTTCCTCACCAATCCTGCCCAGCAGCGACTGGAAGCCCAAATCTTTGAAAATCGCACTGACAGATGCACTTTGATAGCCATCGTAGTTGATTTCGCCAAGGTTCACCTCGATTGGTGCCTTTGTTTCTATTGTTGCCAGCTCCCGACTCATGAACGCCGATTCTTTGTTGTCTGTAAGCTTTTGCTTGATGCTCTTCCCTGATACATCATCCAGCTGCTCATAAAGGCTATCAAGTGTTTGGAACTGTTTCAGCAGTTTAACTGCTGTTTTTTGCCCGACGCCAGGAACACCAGGTATATTATCGGAGCTGTCACCCATGAGGGCTTTCATGTCGACAATCTGTTCAGGCGTTACTTCCATGTTCTCAAGCAGGAATTCCGGCGTATAGGAATCGATTTCGCTTATGCCTTTTCGCGTAAGCTGTATCGTCGTCTTCTCACTAACAAGCTGCAGCAAATCCTTATCTCCGGAAATGACTTTGATTTCGAAGTCATCCGCTTCTGCCTGCTTTGCCAAAGTTCCAATGATATCATCGGCTTCGTATTGGTTCAGTTGATAATGTTTGATGGAGAAAGCATCCAGTAATTCACGCAGCAGCGGGAATTGTTCCGATAACTCAGGTGGTGTTTTCTGACGGCCGCCTTTGTATTCTTTATATGTTTCATGACGAAAAGTCGTCTTTCCGGCATCGAAAGCGACCAGCATATGTGTCGGCTTTTCATTTTCCAATATTCGGAGCAGCATCGTCGTGAATCCGTAAATGGCATTTGTATGGATGCCTTTGTCATTATTTAATAATGGCAAGGCAAAAAATGCCCGATAAGCAATGCTGTTACCATCAATCAAAACCAATTTATTCGTCATACATCAAACTCCTTTATCATCGTTCCAGTTCTTTTCACTAGTTTACCATGTTTCCCCGCTGAAACAAAAAAGATCGTCCAGCTGGACGATCTTAGCCGAGTGCCTTTGGCAGCCGGATGGAAAAGGTGGTACCTTTATTCACTTCACTGCTTACCGTAATCATTCCATCATGTGCCTCGACCACATGTTTAACGATGGCAAGTCCCAGTCCGGTTCCTCCGGTATTACGACTGCGTGCCTTGTCGACACGATAAAAACGCTCGAAAATCCGATCGATTGAACTCTCTGGAATCCCGATCCCCGTATCCGAAATCTCGGCAAACACTGCATCATTCGATTGTGTCACCTTCAGCTTGACCTTGCCATTTGGCGGTGTATAGTTGACAGCGTTATTCATCAAGTTGATCACAAGCTGCTTCAGCCGGTCCTCATCACCGCGCATAATGACACTGTCGGGAAGCTCCAATTCCACATCAATCTGCTTGCTTGCAGCATGCTGCTCAATCATCGGCATGGTCGTATCAACCATTGTACTGAAATCGAGTCTTTCCACCTTCACTTGAAGTTCATCTTTTTCCAGACGCGAGAGCTCGAGCAAATCCTTCACCAAAGCCTGCAGGCGCTGACTTTCATTATTGATGATCGTAATAAAGTGCTCGGTAAGGTCTTTATCATCCAAAGCACCTTCTTCCAGCAATGTTTCAGAAAAGCCGCGTATCGATGTGAGTGGTGTTTTCAGTTCATGCGAAACATTGGCTACAAAATCCTTACGCATCTCTTCGACCCGTTTCAAATCCGTGATCTCATAAAATACAAGTACAGCACCCTTCAAATCATAGGAGTCATTAAAAATTGGTGCTGCAACGATGTCGAAGAAACGCTTTTCTTTTTCTCGCTGAAGCGTGAAAGCATCCCGTACCTTCTCTTCGTAAAGAAAGGCCTCTGAAACGACATGATGGATATTGCTCTGGGAAATCGTGTCATGGTATACATGGCCGATATAATCCTTGTCCTTCCCACCGAAAACAGATAAGAACTTCCGATTGACCAAATGCACATATCCGCGTTCATCAACGAGCATTAAACCACTTTCCATGTTGTCGATCACTGTCTCCAGCTGATCTTCCTGCATCTTCTCCAGGAGCTCCAGCTCATGCAAATTGCGCGCGATTTGATTCACCGAGCGGATCAGCCTGCCGGCATCTCCGTAAAAATTCTCATAATTCCTAGCCTTATAGTTCCCCTTCACAAGCTCCTCTGCCACTTCGGCAGTCATGGACACAGGTTTGATATAGCGTTCCTGAATCCGGTATAATACGGAAATGATGAGTGCAGCACCAATGAGCAGGACACCCCAGAGAATAAACCACTCATCGGTGATTTGCATAAGGATAAAACCGATTGCCGCAAAGATCAGCAGGATGAGCGATCCATAGACGGCAATCCCATAAGAGCTGCGACGCATTACTGCGGCTCCTCCATCTTATAGCCCAAACCGCGAATGGTCTTGATATATACAGGATGTTTGGAGTCAGGTTCGATTTTTTCACGCAGATGACTGATATGTACATCCACGATTCGTGTATCCCCGACGAAGTCATAATTCCACACGGAGCTCAGCAGCTGATCCCGTGACATGACACGCCCCTTGTTTTTCGCCAGATACAGCAAAAGTTCAAACTCCTTGCGAGTAAAACTCAAGGATTCTCCATTAATGGACGCTTCATATTGATCCGGGAAGATGGATAATCCCGAAATCTTGATTTCGCCGCTTTCCATATAATTATCGCTCTTATTGGTACGGCGCAAGATAGCCTTGATCCGCGCAACGACTTCTTTCGGGCTGAATGGCTTCGTGAGATAGTCATCCGCACCAAGTTCGAGTCCTAACACCTTGTCCAATTCCTCATCACGCGCTGTAAGCATGAGGATCGGTGTGTCAATCTGTTTCTGCCGCAGCTGCTTGCAAACTTCTGTCCCATCCAATTCCGGCAGCATCAGATCAAGGACGATCATATCGTATGTATTCTGCAATGCCTTCTGCAATCCAGTCAGGCCGTCGAAGGCTGTTTCCGTTTCAAACCCAGCTCTCTCTATATTGAATTGCAGTAAAGTTACGATGGATTCTTCATCATCAACAATAAGTACTTTTTGTGCCATGGATACTAGCCCCCTCTATGCAACATCATACCTTTTTCCAACTGTAAAGTGAACCTTGCCAATTCGCTTTCTCTGTTAAGAGTTTGTAAATATAAAAAAAACCGCGACCATCGCTGCAAATTTGCCGTCGTCTGAGGGATGGAACTCCACTTTCTGCAGCCGGCTTGTGAGCCTCCTTGCGCAAGTTTACTTTGGTGTTTCACCTATTAAAGAACAAGATAAATTCACCTGTAGTATATGCGGCCTGGCATCTATGCGGAGTATTACCCTTGTTATATTATCTTTATGGATGCATATCTTAATTTATATCAGAAAAAATCCGAACTTAGTCAAATTCTTTATATAAGAATTTGCAACATAGTTCGGATTTTTCTTTGACCGATATTACTTATTCCAGTCTCATCGGTATGTTATTGAAGAACGGTCATGACTTTGCGTACGGATTCAACCGACTTATCGAGCTGCGATTTTTCCTCGTCCGTAAGCTCTAGCTGGATAATGTCTTCCAGCCCATTGCCTCCGATGATCGTCGGCACTCCGAGAAATAGATCGTTGTAGCCATACTCCCCTTCCAAGTAAGCAATGGAAGGAATGACACGGCGCTGATCTTTCAGGATAGCTTCCACCATGACGAGTAGCGAAGCTGCCGGTGCATAATAAGCACTTCCGTTTCCAAGTAAGTTGACGATTTCACCGCCGCCTTTACGCGTGCGTTCGACAATGGCATGGAGGCGGTCTTGCGGAATCAATGTTTCAAGCGGAATGCCGCCTGCATAGGAGTAACGTATGAGCGGCACCATGTCATCGCCATGTCCTCCTAGGACGAAGCCAGTGATGTCTTTGACAGATAGGTTAAGCTCTTCGGCGACGAATGTACGGAAACGGGCCGTGTCAAGAACACCGGACTGACCGATTACGCGATTGCGCGGAAATCCGGATGTTTGGTACACCGTATATGTCATTGCATCAACCGGGTTAGTGAGTACGACAATAATGCTGTTCGGTGAATACTTCACGACTTGTTCGGTAACGGATTTCATGATTTTGCTGTTCGTATTCACAAGGTCATCCCGGCTCATACCCGGTTTGCGGGCGATACCTGCAGTGATGACGACCACATCGGAATCCGCTGTGTCGGCATAGTCTGCTGTACCCTTCACATGTGCATCGAATCCTTGCACCGGAGATGCTTCCAGCATATCCAATGCCTTGCCTTTCGTTGGATCTTCCATGTCCGGAATGTCGACTAACACGACATCCGCAAGCTCTTTCTGCGCGATCAGGAATGCTGTTGTAGCCCCTGTGAAACCACTGCCGATTACGGATACTTTTCTACGCTTGATTGCCATGATGTTTCCTCCTTTGACACATTAGTCCATATTTTTGATCAGTTCATCACCGAATTCGGACGTCTTCACTTCCGTGGCACCGTCCATCAATCGAGCGAAATCATATGTGACAACTTTGGAAGCGATCGTTTTATCCATCGCTTTCGTGATCAAATCTGCCGCATCTCTCCAACCAAGGTGCTCAAGCAGAAGCACTCCGGAAAGGATGACAGAAGATGGGTTCACTTTATCCAAGCCAGCATACTTCGGTGCTGTACCATGAGTCGCTTCAAAGATGGCGTGACCCGTTTCATAGTTGATATTCGCTCCTGGAGCGATACCGATACCGCCGACTTGTGCAGCAAGTGCATCGGAAATGTAATCTCCATTCAAGTTCATCGTCGCCACTACGTCAAATTCTGCAGGACGAGTCAAAATCTGCTGAAGGAAGATATCTGCAATCGCATCTTTGATGACAATCTTGCCAGCGGCTTCGGCTTCCTGCTGTGCTTTGTCAGCAGCTTCTCGGCCTTGGTCTTCGGCAATCTTATCATACTGCTGCCATGTGAATACTTTATCGCCGTACTCAGCTTCAGCTAGTTCGTAACCCCAGTTTTTAAAGGCGCCTTCGGTGAATTTCATGATGTTGCCTTTATGAACCAGTGTCACACTTTTTCTGTTTTCCTGGATTGCGTAGTCAATTGCTGCGCGCACCAATCGTTTTGTACCTTCTTCCGATACAGGCTTGATGCCGATACCAGATGTTTCCGGGAAGCGAATTTTATGTACTCCCATTTCATTCTCAAGAAAATCGATGACTTTTTTCACTTCCGGTGAGCCCTTCTGCCATTCGATACCCGCATAGATATCTTCCGTATTCTCACGGAAAATCACCATATCCGTATCTTCTGGTTTCTTCACTGGTGAAGGAACACCGTTGAAGTAGCGGACCGGACGCAAGCAAGTAAACAAATCAAGCTCTTGTCTAAGCGCTACGTTCAAAGAACGGATACCGCCGCCAACCGGCGTCGTCAATGGACCTTTGATGGCGATCTTGTATTCGCGGATTACATCCAATGTTTCTTCCGGGAGCCATTCGCCTGTCTTATCGAATGCTTTCTGCCCTGCATAAACTTCTTTCCATTCAATTGACTTCTCGCCTTTGTAAGCCTTATCTACAGCAGCCTCGAGTACACGGCTTGCGGCTGCCCAAATATCAGGACCTGTTCCATCTCCTTCGATGAAAGGGATGACCGGACGGTCTGGTACTTGCAACGCTCCGTTTGTTACTGTGATTTTGTTTGCTTCAGCCATGTTCGATTCCTCCTAAGGTAAAATCTGATACTCTATCAGTTTAGCAAAAATTGTCCTCTATAGTTGTAAAAAAATTAGACTCTTTCTTCAAGCGGGGTATACGTACGATGTGTTTCCCCGACATATTCTGCCCGCGGACGGATCAGACGGTTGTCTGCATACTGCTCCAGGATATGTGCAATCCATCCGGAGAAACGACTTACCGTGAATATCGGTGTATAAAGATCATGATCGATTCCCAAGCTGTAATAAACAGTTGCGGAATAGAAATCGACGTTGGCTGGCAGATTCTTTTCGCGCTTGACGATATCCTCTACTTTTACGCTCATCTCATACCATTTTGTCTGACCGGAGATCTCCGTCAGTTCACGGGACATTTCTTTCAGGAATTTAGCACGCGGATCACCGTTTTTGTAGACTCGATGTCCCATACCCATGATTTTTTCTTTGTTTGCGAATTTTTTCTCAAGGAATGCGTCCACATTGTCGATATCGCCTATTTCAAACAGCATTTCCATTACTGCCTCGTTCGCGCCTCCATGGAGCGGACCTTTCAAGGCACCAATCGCAGCCGTAAGACCGGAATACATGTCAGACAATGTGCCTACACAGACACGGGCTGTAAAGGTGGAGGCATTCAACTCGTGGTCTGCATGGAGCACAAGCGCCTTATTCATCGCTTCAATCTCGATGTCTTCTGGCTCCCTCTCATTGAACATATACAAGAAATTCGCAGCGTAGCTATACTCTTCCCTAGGCGCTACCGGTTCCTGACCGGAACGAATACGGGAGAACGCTGCCACTAGTGTCGCAATCTGCGCTTGGAGGCGGATTGCCTTTTTGCCATTCGCTTCTGCTGTATTCACTTCTGCATCCTCATCATACAACCCCAGCAGGGAAACAGCCGTGCGAAGTGCCGCCATTGGATGAACCGCTTTCAAATCACATGATTTCAGATGATCGATGACCGGTTCTGGAAGCTTCGCCTGCGCAGCCAATTCCCCTCTTAGCTGTGCAAGCTGCTCCTCAGTCGGCAGCTCACCATGCCATAACAAATAAATTACTTCCTCGAAACTGGAATTACTAGCAAGATCGTCGATGCTGTAGCCAGCATAAGTCAACTGATCATCGATGATCGAGCTGATCTTGGATTCTGCCGCTACAACACCTTCAAGCCCCTTAACTACTGCCATGTTAATCTCTCCCCTTTAGTAAAAGTCAAAACGCTAACATGTGTAATAAAAAATTCAAGTTGCTAGATATTTGAGTGAAGCACTTTCATTATAAACATAATATTTGAGTTTGTGAAATGAAAACGTTTTAATTTTTTTGTTTTCTTTATTATCTGATTATTACCAAATTATTGTCACTTTGTAAATAGCCCGATGATTTGGAACACCATATAGGCGATTCCCGCTCCGATCAGCGGCCCTACTGCAACGCCGTTCAATAGCACAACAGCAAGGATAGTTCCGATTACAAGTGCCACTGTCACTTGCGGATCCGAAGACATCAGGTTGACGCCGTATTTGCCGAGCACAGCCACCAAAATACCTGCTGCCAATGCTACCCATGCATAATATGATTTCACACTCGCATATAAATCCTTGAACCCAATTTCACCACTCGCTATCGGGACAAGCACCGCAATGGTAAGCACCGTTATTCCGATACTCAGTCCTTTGGACGCAAGGAAGGGAAACAGCTTGTCATCCAGCTGCAGGACTTTGATGCCGAGCAGGATGTATGCTGCGATTGTAATGGATTGGTTCTTTCCGATGATTCCTAAAATAAGTATGATTACTAAAAATAATGATGATGTATTTAACAAAATTTTTCCTCCAAACTTTCTTCATTACGATAAAGGATGTGAGCTCATGCAAATGACGACCCTTCACCAGCTGCTGCGATTATGCATAGTCCTGGGAACCACTGCCGGCAGTATTGCACTCATTCTGCTGGCCGCTCCTTATGTATATCCATTTATCATCTCTGTCATCCTCGCTATCCTGATGAATCCTGCTGTCCGGTTGATGGAACGAAAGACTGCATTGAACAGGACGGCAGCTGTCGGGCTTATCTTATTAATTTTTTTGGGCTTATGCCTAGGCGGACTTGCATTGGCCGTAAATGAAATTGCGCAAGGAGCAGCCTATCTTGCCAAGACCGTACCAGTTCATTTCACTGATTTTGTAAATTATGTACAAAAGATCGTGGAATTATATATTGTCCCTTATTACGAACGGTTGATGTCTTTTCAGCAGGATTTGAATCCTGGCCAGCAAGAAGCACTGGATGAGAATCTCCAAGCTGTCATCCAGCATCTTTCCGTTACACTTGGAGAAGGTATCCAAGCAGCACTGGAGGCTGTCCCCCTGCTGCTTGGCAAAGCCCCGCTTTATATAAGCGTCTGCATTTTTGCCTTACTTGGGACTTTTTTCATTTGTAAAGACTGGGAGAAAATCACGGCATTCCTGGATCGTTTTCTCCCTGCTTTGCTGCTCACTAGCACCAAACAAGTAGGGAAGGGATTGGTAAAGGCTTGCATAGGTTTCCTGAAAGCACAAGCTTTGCTGCTAAGCCTGACATTCGTCATCATGTGCTTAGGCTTTGCCGTACTTCGTATCGAGCATCCGATTGCCACGGCCTTTTTCATTTCCCTGGTCGATATCGTACCTTATTTAGGCACAGGCATTGTCTTCGTTCCTTGGATCCTCTACAGTTTCCTGACGGGTAATTTCTCTTTGACAATAGGACTGGCTGTATTGTATCTCGTAATCGTGCTGCAGCGTCAGCTTATGGAACCTAATCTACTGTCCGTCCAGATCGGGCTGCATCCGTTAGCTACACTGATTGCCGTTTTTGCTGGATTCCAGCTATTAGGCTTTATCGGACTTCTCGCCGGTCCCGTGCTGCTAGTAGTTTTGCACACACTTCACCATACTGGCGTCCTGCAAATCCTTTGGCAATATATCAAGAACGGCAAACTGCCTTAGCGACGGTAAACTCTGATAGTATTTTTCGATACGAGCCGCATGAGCAGTGCCTGTACCCAATAACGTAGTCTTTTACGAGTAAATGGCAGCAGAAACAAAAGACCGATCAAATCGCTGAAAAAGCCGGGCAGCAATAACAGAAAACCGCCAATCAATATGCACGTGCCATTCAAAAGTTCATCCGTGGGCGGTTGGCCATTCTGCATCTGTTCCCTGGCCCTCCTATATGTCTGGAGTCCCTCACGACGAGCAAGTGCCACCCCGAGCAGACCGGTTGCTACGATAAGAAGGAATAGCCAAAGAAAACCGATTTCCAAACCAGCCCAAATGAAAAATGTTATTTCAATGGCTGGAAACAAGATAAAAAGAAAAAGCAACGCTTTTTTCATACACAACGCTCCATTAGTCAGAATAGCTTTAGTTTAACACAGCCTTATAGCAAATAAAAAAGGAGAGGGTTCACATCCCTCTCCTCCATTCTTACATCTTAAAGGACACTAGCATGTCCATCGTAAATATCACCTTTGGCCGCATCGACTGTCACCAATGCACCATCGGTAATTTTCGATGAAGCTTCCGCCACACCTACTACGACCGGAATACCAAGGCTCAGGCCAACAACAGCTGCATGCGATGTCAAGCCGCCTTCTTCTACAATCAATCCGCCTGCTTTCTCGATGGCCGGCATCATGTCTTTATCTGTTCCGTATGTTACAAGGATGTCTCCTTGCTGCACAAGACGCTGTGCTTCGTCTGCATCCTTGGCAACAACAGCTTTACCATAGACACTGCCTTTACCAATGCCTTGGCCTTTGGCAAGGATATCGCCGATTACATGAACTTTCATCAAGTTCGTCGTACCAGTTTCACCTACAGGTACGCCCGCAGCGATGATGATGCGGTCTCCGCGCTGGAACAAATCAGTGGACAAGCCCGTATCCACAGCAAGATCCAGCATATCATCCGTAGATTCCACGCGTTCACCAGTAATCGCTTGAACACCCCAAACAAGGGAAAGTCTGCGATTGGTCGCTTCATCGAATGTTACTGCTACGATAGGAGCTTTCGGACGATACTTGGAAATCATCTTCGCAGTATAGCCGCTTGAAGTAGCTGTAACGATTGCGCTGACACTCAAGTTGATGGCAGTATGACCAACAGACTGGCTGATCGCATCTGTAATTGTCATATCACTTGCTTTGGAACGCTCTTCAAGGATTGCTTTATGGTCAAGTGCAGTCTCCGCCTTACGAGCGATGTTATTCATCGTGCGAACCGCTTCTACTGGATAGTTACCAGCTGCAGTTTCACCAGAAAGCATGATTGCGTCCGTACCATCGAAGATCGCATTCGCAACGTCGGAAGCTTCTGCGCGTGTCGGGCGCGGATTGCGCTGCATGCTATCAAGCATCTGTGTAGCTGTGATAACTGGTTTACCTGCGATGTTGCATCGTTTGATCATTTCTTTTTGTGCCAATGGTACATCTTCTGCAGGGATTTCCACACCAAGGTCACCACGTGCAACCATCAGACCATCACTCACCTGAAGGATCGCATCGAGGTTGTCGAAGCCTTCTTGGTTTTCGATTTTAGGAATGATTTGGATGTGACCAGCTTCATGCTTTTCAAGCAATTCACGGATTTCCAATACATCAGATGGACGTCTTACGAAAGAAGCAGCAATGAAATCGATGTCTTGTCCGATACCAAACTCGATGTCGCTTGCATCCTTGTCTGTGATACCTGGTAGGTTAACGCTCACGCCTGGTACGTTGACGCCTTTTTTGTTTTTAAGCAATCCGGAGTTCAATGCTTTTGTTTTGATTTCATTATTCGCTTTATCGATGTCAAGTACTTCCAATTCGATCAAGCCGTCATCCAATAGAAACTTCGATCCAACATGCACATCATTGATCAAACCTGGATACGTTACAGAGAATCTCTCTTTGGAACCTTCCATCTCGTTCATGCTGACAAAGATTTCGTCGCCCTTTTCAATGTTAGCTTCGCCGTCCTGCAGGACACCGGTACGGATTTCTGGACCTTTTGTATCCAAAAGGATAGCCACCGTTTTGCCAGTGCGTTTTGAAGCTTCGCGAATGTTCTTGATACGAGCGCCATGCTCTTCGAAATCCCCGTGGGAGAAGTTAAGGCGTGCAACATTCATGCCTGCCTCGATAAGCTGAACTAGTGTTTCTACGGACTCAGAAGCTGGTCCGATTGTACATACGATTTTTGTCTTTCTCATTTTGAGAATCCTCCTTCAGTAGTGCAACAACTATTAAATCGATAATTCCTGAGATAGTCTATACATATCCAAGTCGATTTCGTGTTTCCGGTCTAAAATTTCCAGGATATCATGGTCCACAAGTTTATTATTCTGGATTCCTACCATGCGTCCGGATTTACCTTCGAGCAGAAGATCGACCGCTTGAGCGCCGAGACGACTTGCAAGCACCCGATCATTCGCTGTAGGCGATCCACCCCTTTGCACATGTCCCAGAATAGTGACGCGTGTATCCATATTCGTTGCTTCTTCGATGCGTTTGCCGAACTCGAAACCACTGCCGACTCCCTCTGCAACGATGATGATACTATGTTTCTTACCACGCTCCTGGCCGCGCTTCAAACGTTCGATCACGTCATTGAAATCCGTCGGCTGTTCCGGAATAAGGATGCTTTCTGCACCATCTGCAAGTCCTGCCCACAGAGCAATATCACCTGCATGGCGGCCCATCACTTCCACTACATATGTGCGCTCATGGCTTGTAGCAGTATCACGGATTTTATCGATAGCTTCAATGACTGTGTTCAATGCTGTATCAAAACCGATCGTAAAATCAGTGCCTGGAATATCGTTATCGATCGTTCCCGGCACGCCGATGCAAGGATATCCTTTTTGAGTCAGTTTCTCTGCTCCGCGGAACGAACCGTCGCCGCCGATTACGACCAACCCTTCGATACCGAAACGCTTCAGCTGCTCGATGCCTTTCTCTTGTCCTTCATCCGTCTTGAATTCCACGCAGCGAGCCGTGTGCAGCATCGTTCCGCCGCGCTGGATGATATCACCGACGGATCCAAGATCCAGCTGTTTGATATTTCCATCAATCAGTCCTTGGTAGCCATTATATATACCATACACTTCCAAGTCATGATAAATAGCCTTCCTTACGACAGAACGGATTGCCGCGTTCATGCCTGGAGAGTCCCCTCCGCTTGTCAGAACACCTATCTTTTTCATGCGCTCACCTCTAGACAATTTCGATTATAGAACTTTTATACCCTTTTCAAAGATAATCCTTATCCAACTTATTATCAAATAAAACATATAATTTTCTTATTAAAAAAAGTAAGAGAAAGAATTCCGCAAAAAAGCCTATGTAAATCGTTTACAGAAGCGGAAGATGAAGTTAATCGGTCAGATGCTTATTCAGCATACGAACCGATTTTACTATATTTTTCCCATCTTTGTTCCAGTAATACTTGCTTGTCCAGTTTTTCCAGTTCCAAAAGCTGCTCCGTGATCACTTGATCCACAAGTTCAGCCTGGGCTTGGAGGTCCCGATGTGCACCGCCGCGAATTTCCGGGATGATGCTATCAATGACACCCAGTTCCTTCAAGTCCGGAGCCGTGATCTTAAGTTTTTCGGCAGCTTCCTTCGCTTTTCCGCCATCTTTCCATAGGATGGAGGCAGCGCCTTCTGGTGAAATGACAGAGAATGTGGAATTCTCCAGCATAAGTAGGCGGTCGCCTACGCCAAGTGCCAACGCACCGCCGCTTCCGCCTTCTCCGATAACGATGCAAATGATCGGTACTTCGAAGCCAGACATCTCCATCAGGTTGCGGGCAATTGCTTCACTTTGTCCCCGCTCTTCTGCTGCACGACCTGGGAATGCACCCTTGGTGTCGATGAAGCAAATGATCGGGCGGCCGAATTTGGCAGCCTGCTGCATGTGGCGTGCGGCCTTGCGGAATCCTTCTGGGTGAGGCATACCAAAATTACGGCGAATATTCTCTTTCGTCGTCTTGCCGCGCTGGTGGCCGACAATCGTGACCGGGCGGCCTTTATATTTGGCGATTCCTGCGACAATCGCCGCATCATCACCATAATAACGGTCTCCATGGAACTCCAGGAAGTCCGTGAAAAGATGCTCGACATAATCAAGCGTCGTCGGACGCTCTGCATGCCTTGCCATCTGGACACGATCCCAAGGCTTGAGATTCGTATAAATATCATTCTCCAGCTTTTCAAGCCGTGTTTCCAGCTTAACGATTTCTTCCGTCAAGTCAAGATCGCTTTCCTTCGTGAACGTCTTCAACTCCGCTATTTTTTCCCGCAGCGCGATGACTGGCTTCTCGAATTCCAATACTTGTTTCATGATACGTTTCCTCCTGCTTGATGGATATCGAGGATCGTGGTCAGATATTTTTTCATATCATGGCGATTGATGACAGCGTCAAGCTGACCGTGCTCCAGCAAAAACTCCGCGGTCTGGAAATCCTCCGGCAGTTTCTCCCGGATTGTTTCCTCCACAACACGTCTGCCGGCAAATCCGATCAAAGCACCAGGCTCGGCAAAGTTATAATCCCCTAAAGAGGCAAAACTTGCAGAGACTCCTCCATATGTAGGATTCGTCATGACAGAAATCATCAGTCCGCCTGCATCGCGGAAACGCTGCACAGCAGCAGACGTCTTCGCCATCTGCATCAGACTCAGTGCACCTTCTTGCATTCTGGCTCCGCCAGAGGCAGTGAAGATGATGAATGGTATATCTGCTTGTCGTGCTCTCTCGATCGCGCGTGCGATCTTTTCGCCGACTACAGAACCCATACTAGCCATTCTGAATCGTGAATCCATCACCGCAAAAGCAGTACGGTAACCACCAATCGTGCCTTCACCAGTCACAACGGCTTCTTTTAGCCCGGTTTTCAGCTGGTCCTTCTCCAACTTTTGCAGATAACTTGGAAATTCCAACGGATTGCCGGTATTTAAGTCTGTATCATATTCCGTAAACGAACCCTCGTCGAACAAGCTGTTAATTCGCTCGTCAGAAGGCAATTGATGATGGTGGCCACAATTCGGACACACATACAATTGCTTTCTCATCTCTTCTCGGTAGTAGATCTTTCCACAGCCCGAGCATTTGAGCATGAGTCCCTCAGGAATATCCTGCTTCGCCTCTTCGTTAGGCTTGGAAGCATGTTTCTTCTTGCTAAAAAAATCTTTAAGCAAGGTAATTCCTCCTTTTGAACAAACGCATCTAACTATTTATTGTACCATCATTTCCTTGTACGTGCGCGTTAAATTCAACTATGTAAACATATATAACCTGCGAAAAGCAGACATTTCCCAACAATGGAAACGCCTGCCTGTGCAGGTTGGATATCAGTCTTCGTCGATGATTGTCAGCTGACGAGTCTTTTCAGCTACTTCTTCCGGATCAACCGTGATACGGTTGACGCCCGTGTCCATTGCTGCTTTGGCTACTGCTTTGGCAACGGCTGGAGCAACGCGCGGATCGAATGGCGCTGGGATGACGTAATCTTCGTTCAAGTCGCTTTCGTCGATCAGCTCGGCAATCGCTTTGGCAGCGGCGATTTTCATTTCTTCGTTGATGTCAGTTGCGCGAACATCCAGGGCACCGCGGAAGATACCAGGGAAGGCAAGGACGTTGTTCACCTGGTTCGGGAAGTCAGAGCGTCCTGTACCGATAACGCGGGCACCAGCTTCTTTTGCATCATCCGGCAGGATTTCCGGATCTGGGTTCGCCATTGCGAAGATGATCGGGTCCTTCGCCATTGTGCGAACATCGTCTTTGGACAATAGGTTTGCCAAAGATACACCGATGAATACGTCAGCATCCTTGATTGCATCGGAAAGGCTGCCTTCCTGGCGATCACGGTTTGTGATTTTCGCAACGCGGTCTTTCATTTTGTTCATGCCTTCCGGACGACCTTCGTAGATCATACCTTTGGAATCACACATGATGACGTTGTTCACGCCAAGGCTGTGCAGCAATTCAATGATTGCGATACCGGCAGCACCAGCGCCGTTAGCTACCACCTTGATGTTATCGAAGCTTTTGCCAACCAATTTCAATGCGTTCAGCAAACCGGCAACTGTTACGATGGCAGTACCGTGCTGATCATCGTGGAATACGGGAATATCCGTTTCTGCTTTCAGACGCTCTTCGATTTCGAAGCAGCGAGGAGCAGAGATATCCTCCAAGTTCACGCCGCCGAATGTTGGAGCCATTAACTTCACAGTGCGAACGATTTCGTCCACATCGTTTGTATCGAGCACGATCGGGAAGCTATCAACACCTGCGAAGCTCTGGAATAGGACGGATTTTCCTTCCATTACTGGAAGGGCAGCTTCCGGGCCGATATTTCCAAGGCCAAGCACGGCAGTACCGTCACTGACAACGGCAACCATATTGCCTTTCATTGTGTATTCGTAAACGTCATCCCTGTTTTGGTGGATTTCTTTACAAGGTTCCGCTACACCAGGAGAGTAAGCAAGGCTCAGATCCGTCGCATTGCGAACGGGGATCTTCGACTTCATTGTCAGTTTCCCTTTATTTTCACGGTGTATTTTCAATGCATCTTCTCGTAGATTGGACATATTTTATCATCCTTTGTGTAATTTATAACATGACGGTCTGTGCAGACGTTTATACATTATATGGACATCTTCCCACAGTGTAAAGAAAGGTGAATCATCATTGACCCGACACAGCAACGTTTTCCTTGCCGAAATGCTTCCTGAGCTCACCCAATGTTCCATGATTCAGCTCAAGATGATATGCTCCGGATAGCTGATAGCTTTTACGCGTCTCCTTGTGTACAACAATGACAGGTACATTGCCTGGATACTGTTTGGCGCATTCACGGACAATTGCAAGAACTTCCTCTTCTTCTATATCATCATAGCGGATAAAAAGACGTTCCTTGCCATGTTCAAGCATGTCTTCCCGGAAAAGTTGACCTTCTTGTAAAATGAGCTGTCTTTCCCCATTTCTTTCTTCAATCCTGCCAGACAAGTCAAGCAGTGCTTCCTCTTCCAGGAAACGCCCGATTTGCCGATGCAAATCCGGGAATACAACAGCTTCCATTTCACCAGTTTCATCACCAAGAGTCAGAAACGCCATCGGTTGTCCTTTCTTTGTCCTGATTGTCCGCTGTTGGAGCAAAACAGCAGCCAGTCGCACTTGTTTCTTCAATGGCAGTGTGTCGAGCTGCTGTATAGCAATACGGCCGCTGCTGCGGAGATCACCCCGATAGCTTGCGAGTGGATGACTTGAAATATACAACCCCAACACTTCTTTTTCGTGCATTAACGTTGTCATCGATGAAAAAGGCTCCTGTTCTGCATAAGTGGCCTCAAATTCCACTTCCCCCAACAGCGAAGGCTGCTCGTACAGTTCCTTGAACAATTCAGCCTGCTCCATCGCTTTGTCAATCGTAGCCAATACAGCAGCTCTGTTGACATGCATACTATCGAAAGCTCCTGCTAAAACGAGCTGTTCCAGCGCCGATTTACTTAAGGATACTCGAATACAAAAGTCGAAAAGATGCTTGAAAGGACCGTCTTTTCGGGCCTGGATGATCTCACGGACGACTTGGGCTCCAATGCCTTTGACCGCCAGCAATCCCATCCTGATGTTCTTGTTCTCCACCGTGTACTTGCCGAAGCTTTTATTGATGGAAGGAGCCAAGACCTCAATCCCGCTGTCACCAGCTTCTCGCATATACTGCCGGATTTTCTCAGGCTGATTTGCGACACCGCTCATCAATTCAGCAAAAAAGTTAGCCGGGAAATGCGCCTTCAAATATGCCAGTTGATAGGCAAGATAGCTGTACGCAACGGCATGGCTGCGGTTAAATCCATAGTTAGCGAACTTTACGATCCAGGAAAATACTTCCTTGGCAGTATCGGCGCTATACCCATTATCTATACAGCCGGATAAGAAGCGGGTTTCTTCTTTTGACAGTACATCAGCATCTTTTTTACTCACTGCTCGGCGGAGCAAATCTGCCTCACCCAGCTTGTAGCCCGCCATCGAAGCCGCAATTTGCATGATTTGTTCTTGATAGACGAGTACACCGTATGTCTTCTCTAAGATCGGAGCCAGATTAGCATGCGGATAACTGATTGTTTCCTCTCCATGCTTCCTTCGGATAAAGACAGGAATATAACTCATCGGGCCAGGCCGATACAACGCGTTGACAGCGACGATATCCTCGAATGCCGATGGTTTCAGCTGCCGCAGCACTTGCTTCATGCCGCTTGATTCAAATTGGAATACACCATTCGTACGCCCCTCCCGGAACAAGCGGAAAGTTGCTTCATCATCAAGCGGTACCGAATCCATATCCGGTTTTTTCGGCAAACCATTGAGGACATGATCCATCAACGTCAGATTGCGTAAACCGAGAAAGTCCATTTTCAACAAACCAAGCTGCTCCAATTCCTTCATGGCAAATTGAGTCAATGCGACATCGTCATGCCCAGATGCAAGCGGCACTGTTTTTATCAGCGGATCCGCACTGATGACGATACCAGCTGCATGTGTCGATACATGACGCGGCAGCCCCTCCAACTTGACACCGATTCGAAATAGTCGCTTTAACTGTTCTGAATCCTTGACATAGACAGTGAGTTCCTCCGAGGCACGCAAGCCGGCAGACAAAGATGTCATATTATTCGGTATCATTTTAAGCAGATAGGCAGCATCTGCTTGTGGTATCTCCATCGTCTTGATCAACTCACGGAGGAGAGATCGGGCCGCAAAGGTGCCGAATGTAATGATTTGTGCCACATGATCTGAGCCGTATTTGCTGTGTACATAACGAATGACCTCGTCCCTGCGGTAATCGGAGAAGTCGATGTCAATATCGGGCATGGTAATCCTTTCGGGATTCAAGAATCGCTCGAACAAAAGATCATATGCCAGCGGATCCACTGCGGTTATCCCAAGCACATAGGCAACAAGGGAACCTGCTGCCGATCCCCTCCCCGGACCAACACGGATACCATGCTCCTTTGCATAGCGGACAAAATCCCAAACAATGAGGAAATAATCACTGAAACCCATTTCCTTGATCACGCCAAGCTCATACGCCAGCCGTTCTTTGGCGTCCTGGCGATTCCCGTATAGTTCCTCTAAGCGTTGCTTGCAGATTTCGCTTAAATATGCATCTGCTTGCCCTCCATGCGGAACCGGATATGCCGGCAAGTGGCGTTGGTCAAACTGCAGCTGGATTGTACAACGCTCCGCAATGGAACCTGCCTGAACCAACGCCTCTTGCCATAAAGCACTATCGGAGAGCTGTTCCATTTCTTCCTGGGTACGAAAATGGTGCTGCAGTCCTTCACCAGTCCGCGCCGGCTCCCACGTTGCTCCTTCCTCTATTGCAAGCAGACAATGATAGGCATCTATATCCTCCTTCTGCAAATAGCGAACATCGCCAGTGGCCGCAAATCGAAGATCGTGTTTCTGCTGCCACATATCCAGCATCTGATCATCCAGGTAACGCACTTCATCCGGACTGATACCGGCATACAGCCTTTCACCAAATATGGATCGCCATGTATCTACTTGAAGCTGAATCATTGTGTGGGCTGGGACAATGGCGATGACCCCACCCGCTAGAGCCTCCATCGAATCAAGCGGCAAGTGAACTATATCATTTGTTCGAAGATATGTACTTAATTGAATCAGATGCTGATAACCGATATCATTTTCAGCCAGCAAGAGCGTTTTCGTCACCTGCCCCTCTGCCTCGATGGGAACGTGGATGCCAATGATTGGTTTTATACCCGCATCCAAACAAGCCTTGTAAAATGGTACGACGCCATACATGACACTGTCATCTGTCAGTGCCAGGGCGTCATAGCCTGCTTCTTTGGCTTTCTTCACTAGCTGGGGAATTTTAATTATGCTTTGATAGAAGCTGTAGCTGCTTCTGATTTGCAGATGCGTAAATGCCATACTTCATTACCGTCCTTTTTTACACTCTCTTCATTATATACGAATTCCGGCATACATTGAAATGACTAACATAACTTGTCCGCTAACACCATAGGGTAAGAAAAAGAACAAAAAAAGGAGTTTCCGCATGGAAGAACGCGTAATCATTTCAATGATGCATTGTTATTTCATCGCACTTGGCGTTATGATCGGCGGCTGTTTCATAGGCAGCATCGGCGCTTTTGCTACTGGCGAGCCGCCGCTGACTGCCATCAAACGCATTTCCAACGGTATTCGAATCTGGGCAATCATCGCAGCGATCGGCGGTACATTCGATGCTATCAGCAATTTTGAGAAAGGGATTTATCAGGGGGCAACCTTTGACGTCATCAAACAGATCCTGATCATTGTCGCTGCGATGGGAGGCGTTAAAACGGCATTATTGATCATCGGCTGGTTCATCCAGGAGGATATCTCCTGATGCGAATTCCGCCGATTTATAAGCAAAGTGGCTGGCAGCGGTTTTTGGTTGGCTTTTTCCTAGGCGGTATCATTTCTTATTTTGTGTATTTATTCATGTACGGTACCCTTTATGAAGAATGGGTGAAGGAGAAAGTGGAAATGGAAGGCACAATACATGACCTGGAACGTGACATCGAAGTATTGAAGGATAATAATGAAGAAATGAATGAACTGCAGCAGGAAGGGCTGATAATCGATGAAATCACCGTCAATATCGAAACGGATGAAAGCCTGGAGCTGGACAAATTGATCGAGCATGAACTGAAGGAAGCGATCAAGGAAGAGGCACGGCATATGATTGGCCGCAGTGTAAACGGCGCCGTGCAAAGCACCCCATTACTGCTCGGTGCAATTGAGAATAAAGTTTATGAGTTGGATAATTTCCGGTATAAGGTCGCTGTCAAGCAGCTGATCATATCAGAGATCCTCTACTTGACAGTGACAGTGGAGACGGATACTTAATTCGCTTCAAAATGGCGGCAGATTTCCTGTAAATCCCGTTCAAGCCTGGCAGCTTCATCCCAGCTGTAAACGGTAGCACCGGAAGCAAACACATGGCCCCCGCCATTATATTTACCGGCCAAACCATTGATCACAGGTCCTTTCGAGCGGACACGCACCCGTATTTGTTCTTCTTCTTCCACGAAAAAGAGCCAGGCTTTGACACCTTCAATATTGGCAATCGTTCCGACAAGCTGACTCGTCTCCAAAGAAGTCACCCGATAGGTTGTTAGGATATCTTTTGTGAGCCGGATTGCACAGACACCGGTTTCGTGCAAAGTAAAGTTCTGCAAAATATAACCTTGCAGCCTGGCAACATCTTGCCGGGATGCATATAGCTTTTCATATAATACCGTTCGGTCGAATGGATACTTGATCAATTCGCCTGCATAATGAAATGTCTTCTCACTTGTCGAAGGGAATAAAAAGCGTCCCGTGTCACCGACAATACCCGCATACAAAAGCATCGCACCCCGGGTTGTCAGCTCCAGTTCTGGATGGGAAGCATATAGCTCATATATCATTTCACTTGTGGAACTGGCTGTCGGGACAACCCACTGGATATCCCCATAGCGGTCCACTTCCGGATGATGATCGATTTTGATGATTTCTTTGGCAATTTTATATCTCTGATCCGATATACGAGGCTGATTGGCGGCATCACAGATAATGACCAGCGCTTCTTCAAACACGTAATCGGAGACCGTATCCATTTCCGCCAAAAAAGTCAAAGAAGGATCCTCATCCCCCACAACCCACACCTGCTTATCAGGAAAAGATGCTTTGATGATTTCACTCAAGCCTACTTGGGATCCGTATGCATCTGGATCCGGCCGGACGTGCCGCTGAATGATGATTGTGTCATAAGCCTTGATTCTTTCCAGGATTCTATCGTGCATCATATCCCCTCCATACATGCTCAGCGATCCAATAGCTGTGCCATGAGCAGCGCCTTTGCAACTAGTGTTTTCTTGTTACTATACACTTCCACATCCATTTTTGCCAGCTTCCGCCCCACCTCCAGAATGCGAGGCTTGATCAATATTGTACTATCCAGCTGAATAGGTCGCAGAAAATAGACGGATATGTTATCCACTACCATATCCCCCTTTTTCATCTTCCGGACAAACCGCCGGCTCGCTTCGGTGACGAACGTTGTCAGGACCCCGGTGGATAGACTGCCCAGCTGGTTCGTCATCTGTGGTGTCACTTTTCCTTGGAACATGATGTCCGACGCCTCATCATCCAGTTGATCAATTTCCCTAATCACCAAATCCTCGATCGTTTCGCCTATTTGCGGCTGAAGCTGGATTTGCTGAAGCGCTTTTAAGACATCCTGTCTCGAAATCAAGCCATGCAGTTTATGCTGCTGATCCACGACAGGAATGATCTCGATGCCTTCCCAAACCATCATGTGTGCCGCATAAGCAAGTGTAGTATGTTTTTGGACCGTGAGCGGATTCTTGGTCATCGCTTTCACAACCGAAAGCTGTCTGTCCTTGTTGATGATATCCTTCGATGTGACCATCCCCGTCACTCTATCCATGCTATTGGTCACTGGGTAACGAGTATGTGTCGTTTCTTCGTTGAATTGATACCATTTTTCAAGCGTATCGGTTTCCTGCAAATAATATGTATGCTGCAATGGCGTGTATATATCTTCCACAACGATGATTTCTTTCTTGATCATCTGATCGTAAATGGCCCGGTTGATCAGTTCCGCTACCGTAAATGTATCATAGCTCGTCGATATGACAGGCAATTCCTTTTCATCTGCCAGCCGCTTGATCCGGTCATCTGTGTCAAATCCGCCGGTAATAAGCACAGCCGCACCTTCTTTGATGGCCAGTTCATGTGCTTCAATCCGGTTTCCCACGATCAGCAGTGCATCTTTTTGGGTATAGCGCATCATGGCGTCAAGCTCCATCGCACCGATAACGAATTTATTCAGCGTCTTATGCAGGCCATCCCTGCCTCCAAGCACTTGTCCGTCTACGATACCGATGATTTCAGCGAAAGAAAGCCGGTCAAAATTATCTTTGATCTTTGTCTCGATTCTTACTGTCCCGACACGTTCAATCGTACTGACAAGTCCTTTATTCTCCGCTTCCTTGATGGCGCGGTATGCCGTTCCTTCACTAACATTCAATTCCTTGGCGATTGCTCGTACGGATATCTTCCCGCCAACAGGAAGGTTCTCAATATATTTAATTATCTGGTCATGTTTTGTCGACATTCCTTCACCATGCTCTCATCTGTACTAGTCTTTAATTTTCTATTGTTATTGTACAGTTTTTAAGTGCAGGTTTCAATTTCAGAAGAAAAATAGCTGCTCGTCTAGCAAATTTGGGGCGATAGATTCCATCCACTTACTATAACAGATAAGAAAACAGCACCCTTTTCATTGGGTGCTGTTTTCTTTAGATTGTAATGGATTGGCCAGGTTCCAAATGAATACCTTGGCCAGGTTTTACATTTTCGGCAAATGCCGCACCATCCTGCTCAATCAGCGGGAACGTATTGTAATGGATCGGAATGACTTTCTTTGCCTTGACCCACTCAGCGGCAATCAGCGCATCTTCTGGTCCCATTGTGAAATTATCCCCTATCGGGAGCAATGCCACATCGATAGAGTTCGTATCCCCGATCAGTTTCATATCAGAGAATAAGCCTGTGTCACCCGCATGGTAGATCGTTTTGCCCTCTGCAGTAAACAGGATTCCGGTCGGCATCCCCATATAGTGTGTGTTGCCGTTTTCGTCCGTTATAGCACTGCTGTGGAACGCCTGTGTCAGTTTCACGCGTCCGAATTCAAATGCATGTGCACCGCCGATACCCATCGGGTGGGTTTTCAATCCCTGGTTCCCAAGATAAACTGCCAATTCGTTCGGCGCCACAACCAGTGCACCAGTCCGTTTTGCAATCGAAACGGTGTCTCCAACATGATCGTTATGACCATGGGTCAGGAGAATGACGTCTGGATCAACTTCATCTGCATTCAAATCACATGTACCATTTCCGGTAATGAATGGATCGATCAATATCGTATGCTTTTCGGTAACAATCTGTACGACAGCCTGTCCGTGGAATGAGATTTTCAAGTCCCCAGCCCCTTTTTCGTTTTTTCGCATTTAGTGTACCACAGTTGCATTCGGAAGAAACGCAATACGTTTTTTGCTATAATGGAGACAAGGAGGTTTTATTCATGCAACACAGAATCGATACATTATTGCAACAGTTAAAGGGCGACCAAACAGACAGCGTGTTCATCACCTCCATGGAAAACGTGTATTATGTGAGCAACTATTATACGGATCCTCATGAGCGACTTGTAGCCGTCTTTGCAGATCAAAAGGATGCACCGCTGCTCATCCTGCCGGCAATGGAGAAAGAAGACGCCATTCAAGCAGGTTGGAAAGAAGAAATGCTTACATATCACGATCATGAGGATGTTTGGCAGCTATTTAAGGCTTATCTGAAAGAACGTGGCAGAACCCCTGCATCCATGGGAATCGAAAAAGATCATATGTCGGTGACCCGATTGGAAATGCTGCAGCAAATATTGCCCGATACGACGTTTTCGAATGGAACGGAACTTTTGCAGAAATTGCGGAACATCAAAGACAAAAAGGAATATAATCTGCTGAAGCAAGCAGCTGTCCTGGCAGACTTTGGTGTGAAGACAGGAATCGAGGCAATTGCTGCCGGAAAAAGCGAACTGCAGATCGTGGCGGAGTTGGAATATGCATTGAAGCAAGAAGGCGTGACGAGCATGTCATTTGCGACCACCGTCCTTTCCGGGGCAAAAACAGCTTCCCCGCACGGAACTCCAGACAGTAAACAGATTGCGCCCGGAGACCTTGTTTTATTCGATTTGGGAGTAGTATTCGAAGGCTATTGCTCTGATATTACCCGGACTGTCGCTTATAAGCAGGCAACTGCCGATCAGCAGCATATCCACGATACGGTGCGCATTGCCTTGGAGAAAGCTACAGCAGCATCACAAGCCGGAACAGCCATCGCCGAGATCGACAAAGCTGCTCGTGGTCACATTGAACAAGCGGGCTACGGGGAATATTTCACCCATCGTGTCGGACATGGCTTGGGAATCGGTGTACATGAATTCCCTTCCCTATCCAGCAACAATGCCCAACCGTTGCAAGAAGGTATGTGCTATACCATTGAACCTGGTATTTATTTACCTGGTGTCGGCGGAGTACGGATCGAGGATGATATCTTCCTAACGAAAAATGGTCCGGATGTGCTAACGGCTTATCCGCGCGAATTACAAATTATCGAGTAGTACAAAAGCGAGCATCTGCAAAAAAGCAGATGCTCTATTTTTTCATCTTCGAAGCAGCTCTTCAGCTGCTTTATATGCCAGATTATGCGCTTCAGCTACAGCTTCATAAGTCACAAAACCCTCTAACGTATTGATCCCTTTTGAAAGTGATGGATTTTCCAGACAAGCTGTCTTATATCCCTTATTCGCAAGCTGCAATGCATAAGGCACTGTCACATTTGTCAGACCGATTGTGGAGGTGCGCGGAACAGCACCCGGCATGTTGGCAACAGCGTAATGCAGCACTTCATGCTTGATATAAGTCGGGTTATCATGGGTCGTGATTTTATCGGTAGTTGCAAATATCCCCCCCTGATCAATCGCGACATCAACAACTACAGAACCCGGCTTCATACTGGCAATCATCTCTTCGGTAACGAGCTTCGGCGCTTTGGCACCCGGTATGAGGACAGCCCCGATGACAAGATCCGATTCTTTGACCGCTTCGGCAATATTCAGCGGATTGGAAACAACCGTATTGATCGAGCTGCCGAATAAATCATCGAGCTCGCGCAGACGCTGCGGACTCAAGTCGACTATCGTGACATCCGCGCCGAGACCAACCGCTATTTTTGCTGCATTCGTTCCGACCACACCCCCGCCAATGATCGTGACCTTTCCCCGCTTAACGCCCGGTATACCGGATATCAAGATTCCGCTTCCGCCGTACGGCTTCTCCAGGAATTGAGCACCGATCTGTGATGCCATACGGCCGGCAACCTCACTCATCGGCGTAAGAAGAGGCAAGGATCGATCTTCAAGCTGAACGGTTTCATAAGCGATCCCCACAACTTTCTTCTCAATCAATGCATTTGTCAAGGAACCCTCCGCCGCGAGGTGCAGATATGTGAACAGGATGAGACCTTCATAGAAATAATCATATTCCTCCGGAAGCGGCTCCTTAACTTTCATGACCATCTCCTTACTCCATGCATCTGCGGCAGTCTGTACAATTATTGCACCTGCTTGTTCGTATTGTTCATCCGTAAATCCGGAGCCAAGACCCGCCCCGGTTTCGATGAATACATCATGCCCCGCTTCATGTAAGAGCGTCACGCCAGACGGTGCCATGGCAACACGGTTTTCATTATTCTTGATTTCCTTCGGTACACCAATCTTCATTCTGCTTTCCTCCATTTCATAAGTAACAGGACTAACTTTCGTCCCCAGTATACCACTGATCGAACTGCGAAAAATGCAAAAAAAGCCAGTCCCATCGAACTCGGGACCAGCTTATTTGCTAAATTATTTCGTTACCGCTTCAGATAAACGAACAGTGTCTCTTGCAATCATGACTTCTTCATTTGTCGGGATAACAATTACCTTCACTGGAGAATGAGGATAAGTCAAGAATTGTTCTTTGCCGCGTACATTGTTCAAGGATGGATCATAATATACACCCATGAATTCCAACCCTTTAAGCACTCGCTCACGTACGGCGATGCTGTTCTCACCAACGCCTGCTGTGAAGATGATCGCATCTACACCGCTCATGCGCGCTGCATAAGAACCAAGGTATTTGTGAATACGCTCAGCGAATACATCTAGTGCAAGTTCTGCACGATCATCACCCGCATCTGCTTTGTCCTGAATATCACGCAAGTCACTGGAGAAACCAGACAGCGCAAGCATTCCGCTTTCTTTGTTCAAGACATGCAATACTTCATCCGCAGTCTTGCCTGTTTTACGCATGATGAATGGAATCAGTGCAGGGTCGATATTACCGGAACGCGTACCCATCGTTACACCAGCAAGTGGTGTGAAGCCCATGGATGTATCGACGGATTTTCCGCCTTCGATTGCAGCGATGCTGGCTCCGTTACCAAGGTGGCAGGAGATCAGACGCAGCTGCTCGACTGGACGATCAAGCAATTCCGCAGCACGTTGGGATACGTATTTATGGCTTGTGCCATGGAAACCGTATTTACGAATACCATACTTTTCATAATACTCATATGGCAAGCTGTATAGATATGATTCCGGAGGCATCGTTTGATGGAAAGCTGTATCGAATACCGCAACAGACGGAATATTTGGAAGAATTTCTTTGAATGCACGGATTCCTGTCAAGTTTGCCGGGTTGTGTAATGGTGCAAGCTCGGATACTTCCGCGATTTCTTCCAACACTTGATCCGTGATAAGGACAGAATCACTGAATTTTTCTCCGCCGTGTACGACACGGTGACCCACGCCATCGATTTCTTCCAAAGAAGAAATGACACCTGTGGAAGTCAGCTTTTCAAGCAACATTTTTACTGCTTCTTCATGGTTTTCAATATCTTTAGTTGTTTCATCTTTTTCACCATTGAATTTGATAGTGAAGATGGAATCCTTCAGTCCGATGCGTTCTACGAGACCCACTGCCTTTACCTCTTCTTCAGGCATGCGGATTAGCTGGAATTTCAATGAAGAACTACCAGCATTGATTGCTAAAATATTACTCAACATGTTCAGCCCCTTGTAAACTTTTACGTACTTCCCTATTTTACCTGTGTCGACAAGCTCATTGCAAGATATGTCGAGGACTTGTTCTGGTTTTCATTAATTTTTTTAGTTTTTTAAATCAGACAACTCGTTTTCGAACCATTCATTGATTTGTTTCAGGACATTTGCCATCGCATTTGGATTTTTGAATGAAGGGAGCTGCACTAGCAACGCCTGCTTCGGTGCCGTAGTTAGCGTCCCCTTTTTCTGAAGGATCAAAACACTTTTCGCCTGCGTTTCATTTTTGAACATACTCTGGGGCAGCTGCAGCATGCCGACGATATGGGCATGCTCCTGCAAGAATGTATGCAGCGAACGGGATTGATCGCTTTCAAACAGGAAGTTCGGCACGACGAATAATAGATAACCGCCTTCCTTCGTATAATGCAGGCTTTGTTCCATGAACAAATGATGTGAATAGGAATGACCTTCATCAGCCTTCAATTCGAATTGCGCAGCTTGGATATCATCCGGATAATAACCAACCGGGAGGTCACTCACGACAAGATCGACCGGTTCCAGAAGGAAAGGGCGCAAGCTGTCTTGATGGAAGAACTCTATTTGTCTTTCCTGCATATTGGCATTCATGACAGCGAGCTGGATCAAAGTCGGATCCACATCACTTCCATAAGCCTCGACTTCCCGCTCCACTTGGTTTAGGACCGCTGTCAGCAAGTTTCCCGTCCCCACCGCTGGATCGAACAGGCGGAAATTTTCATTGTTTCCGACTAACTTGTTCGTCAAATAACCGATCAGCATGGCAACAGTATCGGGTGTCAGCATATGCTGCTGCTGCGTTGCCCCTTTCATGCCTTTCAGGATAGCTAGCTGGATTCCTTTGCGTATCTCTTCTTTTTTGTATGTCTGCTTATCAAATACAGCCGCATGTTTCTCCAGCTGCTGCTTCAATAATGGCTGTTCCGTGATGACGTCTATGTCACGATCCAATATATATTCCATTGCTGCACCAAGTGCATCAAGATATGGTATGTTTTCACGTGTTTCCAATGCTTCGGCCATCTGGTCAAGCGCTTGGTACACCTTCTCGACATTCTTTTGTTCCACGTATCTTTTCCTCCCATTTCTCTCATCTGCCTTATTGTATCAAATGCAGCGGACAGAAGCGAGAACAGGCACTGCTGCATGTAAAAAGCCCAGCCAAAGCTGAGCTTTCTGATCATCCAAAGAAGTGCATCAATGCTGTTGCACCAATAACAGTGGCAGCACCGCCAAGGCGAGTGGAAATCTGCGCGAAAGGCATCAACGCCATACGGCCGGATGCAGATAGAATCGCAACGTCCCCTGTTCCGCCAAGTCCGCTGTGACATGCTGTAACGATACAAGCTTCAACAGGATACATTTTCATCAATTTACCTACAAAGTAGCCAGTCGCTGCCATCGCAATCACGACAGACATACATGTAACGGCAAAGCCGATCGTGAAGACGCTCGCAACATCCTCAAGCGGGATGAATACGACACCAAGACCGACCATCAATGGCCAAGTGAAAGCAGTGGAAACGAATTTGTACAGCTGCTGTGCACCAGTTTGAAGCTTTTCAGGCAGCAAATTACCGGATTTGATAATTGTTGCAGCTATGATCATGATAATGGCACCAGACAATGTAAAGCCAGCGAAGACTTGAATCCAGTGCTCAACAACTCGTCCCAAAACGAACAAACTCATCGCAACAAGGAGACCTGCTCCCATCAAGCTGAAGTCAATTGCCTTGTTCGTATTTTCTTTGGCAGCTGCCAATACTTTATCGTCTTTGTTTGAACGTACCAGTTTGTCATGACCCGCAAGATCCGGGCGTTTTTCCCCAAGTTTCTTCATCAAGCCAGCGATGATGATGGCACAAACGTTACCAATGATGGCGGCCGGTACAAGCTGGGAAACATACTCTCCAGCTCCTCCTCCCAAGACTCCTGCATAACCCGCAGACAACGGCAGGATACCTTCCCCGATACCGCCTGCGATGATTGGAACAACAATATAGAAGAAAGCATGATGGGCACTATAGCCAAACAGCATACCGACTAAAGTACCAACAGTAACTGCAGCAATCGTACCAGTGACCAATGGAATGAACATACGGATGAATCCTTGGATAAGGACTGTCCGGTTCATACCAAGGATACTACCTACAACTAGACACGCGATGTAGAAGTAAAGGAAGTTGGATCCGTCTGAAGTCATCAGCTGATCGACAGCTTCCAAAGTTGACGAACTCAATGTGTTAAAGAACACAAGCATGGAAGGAATGAATAACGACAGGATTGCCGGCCCCCCGATGCTGTTGAAGTAAGGAATGCGCTGACCGATGTCCCCTAGCAGCACACCCAGTACCATGATGACAGCAAAGCCGCCGATCATGTCGGTAGGAAGTTGGTTGGTATATGCAGCAATAAGAACAATGATTGCTAATACGATATACACCGGAAGCGGCATGACACCAACTTTCCATTCCATGATTTTGTTAAAGCCTTTTGGCTCTTGGTTATTGGATAGATTTTCGCTTGTATGCGATTTCATTTCCATGAATAATGCACCCCCTAAGTAGATACGACTATTCTAATTTAACCAAAATTAATTGTGTTATTTTTTAACTAAACTAAACGAATTGTAACTTTTGTAATTAAAAAAACGACGGTGATTTTGTGTTAATATCATTAGCTCCAGAGCAATGTAACATGCCCGATTACGCCCGTTTAAAGCCTTTCGCTGACAGTTGGAAATAAGGATTTTTATCTATCGTCATTTTCATTCATCATGTGTCCATCATTTAAAAAATATTATATTTTTTAGGTAAAGCGCTATTTCTCCCCAACAAAAAAAGAAGCCTAATTGGCTTCTTTTTAAATGTACTGGCTGATGTGGTGGGAAGTATTGGCATTGACGCGGTATTTGAAAACCGGACGCCCGATACTGCCATAATGCATCTCCACTTCGAGCAGCTGCACATCTTCCAGGAACTTCAGATATTTCCGGACGGATACTTGCGACATTTCTGTTTCCTTCGCTATATCCTCTGTTGTGAAGAAATTATAACGGAAGGTGAGGATGCTGTTCCACACAACTTTCAAGGTGCTTCTTGTAAGACCTTTCGGGAGCTGTACCATCTGTTCCTGTTCCGGCAGC
Source organism: Terribacillus halophilus (assembly GCF_900101385.1). Classification (GTDB taxonomy): domain Bacteria; phylum Bacillota; class Bacilli; order Bacillales; family Amphibacillaceae; genus Terribacillus; species Terribacillus halophilus. The sequence goes on along the minus strand of NZ_FMZB01000010.1, from coordinate 32,726 downwards.
TGCAGCAGTTGGCTATCCAATTCCTGCTGGGTCATCTCTTCCTTGTTGCTGAAAATGAGCTGTCGCTTCCGATAACCGCTTAAAGCGTGCTGGAATCGATCGAATTCGAACGGCTTGATCAAATAATCGACCGCTCCGTATTGCAGCGCTTCTCGGATCATCGGTTTTTCACTTGCAGCAGAAATGATGATAGCGTCCACTTGTTGATCACGTTTCCGAATCTCCTTCAGCAATTCGATTCCATTCTTTCCTTTCATATATACATCCAAAAGAAGAAGATCCACTTCATTCTGCTGGATGAATTCAAGAGCTTCCTTATAATTCTGCGCCGCACCGACTGCAGTGAAACCACTCATTTGTTTGACATAGCGTTTGTTTAACTCGCTAACCATCGGATCGTCTTCCACGATCAGTACTTTAATCATTCATTACATCCTCCTGTGTATCATACGGCAACTGGACGCTGAAGGTGGTTCCTTCACCAGGCTCACTTGTCAAGACGAGATAGCCACCCAGCTTCTGCACATAGTCCTCCACTTGGTACAGGCCGAAGCCTCGGTCGTTTCCTTTTGTGGAATAGCCTTGCTTGAAAATTTTTTCTTGCCGTTCTTCACTGATTCCTTTTCCTGTATCAGTCAGCTCCAAATAGAGCAGCCCATCTGTGTATTTCATAGAAAGCTGGACACGCTTTTCAGGCTGCTGATCGACAGCATCCACAGCATTGTTCATAAGATTGCCGAGAATGGTAATCAGCATTTGATTCGTTTTTTCCGATGTATTCGGTATTGTTTCCCGACAGCTTACTTCGAGCTGGACGCCGTTTTCAGCCATATAGCTCTTCTTACCAAGCAGGAAGCCAGCAAGGATAGGGTTTTTCAGCTGATGGATCATTGCAAGTGTGGCTGATCTTTCCTTACCGGCCACATTTTTCACATAGCGCTCCAACTGATCATAATCCTCCAATTCCAGCAAACCTAGGATTACATGAAGTTTGTTCATGAAATCATGTGTCTGCGCCCGGAGAGCATCTGCATACAGCATCGTATCGGTAAGCTTCTCGTTGAGATGATTGTATTCCGTCCGGTCAAGGAATGTAGCGATTGCGCCTTCGGTCTTTCCTTTGATTTGGATTGGAATTTCATTCATGACCAGTGTCAACCCATTATGCTCCACTTGGCGGCCAATCAGCGGTTTATTCCAAGCAATCACTTGATGAAGCTTGGTAACTGGGAGCACATCATCCACATGGCGGTTCTTCAGCTCGCCTTTGATCCCCATCTCTTCCAGCAGTCTCTTCCCTTCTTTGTTGACCATCTGGATCTTTCCTTTGGTATCAACAGCCAACATCCCATCTTTGATTGATTCAAGCATGGCGATCCGCTCACTCAATAGCGCAGCAATTTCATCTGGCTCCATCCCATGCATGATTTGTTTGATCTTCCTTGCAAGCAGAACAGCACCGATCAGTCCGATAAGCAAACTAAGTACAGTGGCTAAATACAATGGAATGCGGTTGCTGCGAATGATCTCATTCAGCTCATTCATCGTGATGCCGACAGCAACAACCCCAACTTGCTCTCCTTGAGCATTATAAACAGGAGCAAATGCCCGCAAACTTAATCCCAACGTCCCTTTTGCCTTCGATACGAATTCTTTTCCCTGTATCGCCGGAGTTTCATCCCCTCCAGCAAATTCTTTTCCGATTTCATCCGGATCGGGGTGGCTCAGTCGGATGCTATCCATATTCATCACCACTACAAAGTCTGCATCCGTGATCCCCATTGCCTGGTTGGTAAATTGCTGAAGTGTGTCTGAATCCTGCTCGTCTGTTGCCGCTACAACGACCGGATCGACTGCTATCAGCTTAGCAGTTTGCAGCACTCGATCCCGTTCCTGGGATTTGATATTATTACTCGTCTCGATTCCGATCATGACGAATGTCGTCGTGACCGCCAGAATAACGACAATGAATACCAATGCTGTCATCTGCGTCCGCAGCTTTATCTTCTGTTTCAAATATAACCTTCTCTCTTTTCGCTTTCGACGGTTCAAGCTCATTATCTCTAAATTATAGCGGATTAAAGTCCGATTATAAACTAAAAAAACCACCAATAGGCGGCCTTTTAGTCAATAGATCGTTTCATCATCGAATCGCTGCGATTTTTGCTGCTTTTTTTGTTTCGGATTCTGTTTGAGCATTTCTTGAATTTTTTCCACTGCTGCCGGCGCTGCTTCTATCAGCTTTTCATACAGATGGGTTTGTTCATCCAGATGGATCATCTTGACGCCTTTATGACCGACAATGAGAAAGGCAATCGGGGTGATGGACACGCCGCCTCCGCTTCCCCCTCCAAAAGGCAGCTCTGTCTGTTCACCTTTACCTTGTGCAGCCGCATCAAACTCGCTCCCTCCAGCAGCAAAACCAAATCCGACGCGCGACACAGTCAAAATGATACTCCCATCCGGTGTTTCTACCGGGTCGCCGACTATCGTATTGACATCAATCATTTCCTTAAGGTTTTCCATCGCAGTCTTCATCAAACCTTGAATCGGGTGATCTGCCATACTGTTCGCTCCTCCTATCTTTCTCTGGCATTGGATATAATAGCCTGCATAGCTTTCCCTGTACGAATGGACACTATGCACTGAAAGCTGGTATTGAAAAGGAAAGTATTGAATATCGGCTGTACTTGGATATCAAAAGGCTCCGCTGTCCGGAAATTCGATCGGATGACCTGATTGGCAATCCCCTTGATTGTCCAAACAAAGCCGACGAGCGCACCGGCAGAAGCTGCATCAGACATGCCGATCATTGTATGCCAACGTAATTGCTGAAGCTCGGCATTCCTGGTGATTCTAAGCAGGTATGGAAAGGAATGACTGATTTTTTGTAAATCAGCAAATATATCGACAAGCTGCTGCTTCAAATCCTTGGAAGAAGAAGGCTCTATGGAAGAATTCTGCTTCATTTGCCATTTACGTATAAGGATGCCGAAAACCCGAATTTGGATGTTCCATTCAGGAGTAGCATAATGAATTTGAAACGTTACTTTAGCAGTCAATACCACTAAAAATAATAGCAGCACAACTATCGCGATGCTGATGGCTATCCACATTTCTTCTACGCCTCCTTCTACGATAGGATAAGCTTTTTCTTTCGTTTTTACACAGAAAAGGAGCAGCCTATGCTGCCCCTTCATGCCATACTTATGAAATTATCTGCTTAATTGCTCTTGTGCTGTACGAACAAGACGTTTTGTGATTTCTCCTCCAACAGAACCGTTGGCACGAGAAGTTTCGTTTCCGCCAAGCTGTACACCGAATTCTTGTGCGATTTCGAATTTCATTTGATCTAGAGCTTGTTGCGCTTGAGGTACAACTAGCTGGTTGCTTGAGTTGTTGTTAGCCATTGTATGTCACCTCCTTGTACATGTAGCATGTGCCGACAAGGAGGTTACCATACAAAAAAATCTCATGGGAAGTTCTTACAATAAATCAGCGAATGGAGCCGCGTTTTCAGCAGCGGGAGATGCTGTGATGATCTCTGTTCCTTCGATTGCCCGTTCGAACTCGGCAGAGAAATCGATTGTCCCTTCATACAAGTGGACTTTTTCACGCCGCGGCCTTGTTTTAGGCGCTTCCGGAACGAATACCGTGCAGCAGTCATCGTATGGACGCGTCGAAATATCATACGTATCGATTTGTTTTGAAATTTCGATGATATCCGACTTGTCCATTGTGATCAGCGGACGCAGCACCGGATAGTTTGTCACTTCATTGATTGTGTGCATGCTTTCCATTGTTTGACTTGCCACCTGACCAAGGCTTTCGCCTGTAGTCAGCGATAAGATGCCTTGTCTTTTGGCAATTCGTTCACTTATCCGCATCATCATCCGACGCATGACCGTCATGCTGTAGCCGAAAGGAATTTCCTGATGCACCTTCACTTGCAATTCCGTGAATGGCACCACATGGATCTTCACTTTGGCACCGAACTTGGACAAAGTATGTGCCAAGTCAATCACTTTCTGTTTTGCGCGCTCATTTGTGTAAGGCGGGGAATGGAAATGGATCGCTTCTATCTCCACCCCGCGCTTCATTGCCAAATAGCCAGCGACAGGGCTGTCAATCCCGCCCGAAAGCATCAAAAGTGTCTTTCCTGAGCTGCCGGCCGGCAAGCCGCCCGGACCCTTTATTTTCTGGCCGGTTACATATGTTGCACGTTCTCTAATTTCCACCATGATGTCGACACCCGGATTCCGGACATCGACAGGATAACCTTCACTGTTTTGCAGCACATACGCACCGATACGCTGGTTCATCTCCTGCGAGTCGATCGGAAACTGTTTATTTGTCCGGCGGCAAGATATTTTAAAACTGGTGCCTATCGGATTATCAAGCAATAGCTGCAAAGCTGCTTGTTTGATTGCCAGCTCCTCATTTTCAGTACGGATTGCCAGGCTGAAGCTGTGAATGCCGAATATATGACGGCATGCTTCCACTATTGGTTCATGATCTTCCCCGTGAAGATGGATGTACATCCGGTCGCGCGTACGTTCCACTTTGGCTTTTCGGTAAGGTCTAATTTGATCTTTGACGTTAAATTCAAGCTGTTTGGTGAAATGCTTCCGATTCTTGCCCTTAAGCGCCATTTCTCCGTAACGAATCAATATATGATCATACTGCATAAGTTTATCTCATCACTTTCTTTAAATGGGTTAATGTTTCTTTTAGAATCTGCAGGAAATAGTCCACTTCTGCCTGTGTGTTTTCGTAAGAAAAGCTCACCCGGATAGCAGATTCTGCTTGAGCATCCGGCACTCCGCAAGCGAGCAGGACGGCGCTTGCATCACTATTCTTTGAAGAACAAGCGGATTTGGTCGATACGTAGATATCTTTTTCGCCAAGTGCATGGACGAGCACTTCAGGTTTTAGCCCCGGGACCGAGAAATTCACGATATGCGGAGCTCCTGCAGGCGGGGAATGCACAATGACGCCATCCATTTTCTCCAATCCACCCAAAAGCTTTTCCTTTAGTTCGAAAAGCTTGGCAGGATGATTTCGCAGTTCTTCCATTGCCAATCGCAGGGCTTTTACCATAGCTGTAATACCGGGTACATTTTCGGTTCCGGAACGCAGTGCCTGTTCCTGACCTCCTCCAGATAACTGGGCTGCGATATGTGTATTCTCATCCTTATACAGGATGCCGCTCCCTTTCACGCCATGGAATTTATGAGCCGATAGCGTATAAAGGTGAATATGACTCTCCTTGATATCGAGCGCCACTTTTCCAGCTCCTTGTACACCATCTACATGATAAGTGATTTTAGGATGTGCTGTCAGCATCTGACCGATTGTCTTGATCGGCTGGATGGTACCAAGCTCATTATTTACATGCATCACACTGACAAGGATAGTTTCATCTGTTATGGCTGCTTTTATTTTTTCAGGTGCCACATAGCCGTACATATCCACATCCACATATGTCACCTTAAACCCTTGGCTTTCCAATTCTGCACATGTTTCCAGGACAGAAGGATGCTCTACTGCTGTCGTGATGATATGATTCCCTAACCGCTTTTTCCGATAGGCCGTTCCTTTGATTGCAAGGTTATTCCCTTCTGTGCCCCCGGAAGTGAAGAGAATCTCATCCTCCCCGACATGAAGCAGCTGGGCAGCCTGTTTACGGCATGCGGTGAGCAGCTGTTCGGCACTTCCACCCAAGCGATGCAGGGAGGAAGGGTTGGCGAAATACGTTTGTGCTGCTTCTGTGTAACTGGCAAGTACATCAGGGTGCGGTTTCGTTGTTGCACTATTGTCAAAGTAGATCATTTGTCCGTCTCCCTCTGTTCAAACTGTCTTTTACTAAAATAAAGCAATCCCTCGCAAGTGGCAAGGGATTGCTTTATGTATCAGCTAGGAATCTTAATATGTTTTTCCAAGCGTTCCAGCGCCTTTGGTTCTATATCCTGCAAAGCGCGTGCGGCCCGCTCCAAAGCTTGTTCATATTGATATTCACGGAATAACTTCTCCGCTTCTGCCATTTCCGCTGCAAGAATCGGATATTGACGGCGATATCGATTGGAGTACTGAATCACAACTTCCGCCAGATAAGCCTGCTCGAGCAAATGTTCGATTTGCTCGATAGCGCCATTGCTGATTTCCTCTGCCTGCTGCAGATGCGTCCGAACCTCAGCCATATCGAGCGGATGTGCTTCAAGCACCTCCATTGTAAGGGAAGTTTTCTCCTGACTATCTTCCACCATCTTCCACAGTTCCTGTGGTACACCTGGAATATTGCTCTTTTGCAGCTTTCGATTTACATCGTAGAGCTTCTGCCGCATATCAGCAATTTTCTCTTTCGCTTCCAGTTCATCTTTTCGCAATGTCTTGATCTTTTCGCGGATTACTTCATGCTCTTCCTCAATGGCGCTCAATTCACGGAATCCAGCTTCCAGTTCTTCCTTGAGTTTCGCATGGGACACACGATCATCATCGACCTCCTGCTGCAGCGCTTCGAGCTGTTTGACAAGCCTGGAAATCTTCGACTCAAGCTTCAAATGGAATTCCACATCGTTATCCGTGAAGAAATATGATTCCCGAAGCAAATCGATCTCCTCTTTTGTCTTGATATATGCCTCTGTCTTCTTTTCGACAGCTTGGACATATTGCTCGAATTTGGAATCGACATAATTCTTGGCAATGGCTTCATTTTCTAGCAGCTGATACATTTCCTTCATACGGTTCTCCAAGGTAGGAATGTATAATGTTATCTCTTCTGCATCCCCAGCTTCCAGCTGTTTGATAAGCTGATGCAATCTTTCCTTCTCTGCTTTCAGCTCATCTTCGAAGCCAAGGTGATGGATACGGTAACCGTCCTGCTTCATCTCGCGGATGCCGCCCAATAAATCCGTCACCTGTGCTGGCAGATCTTGCTTAACCTGCTTATATGCTTGAGGGAAAGCCTCAATCTCTGCTTCCAGCGATTCCGTCTTCGCCTTCACATCCGTGATGAGCTGGTTAGCTTCGAAATAGTTGCCGGATTCGATGAGTGAATGATAGGCAGCAAGCTGTGTGCTCTGCTCGGCGATTGCCGTTTCAAAGCGGACATCTGCTTTTCCGTATTGATGACGATGCTGTGATATGGTGCGCTTGAGTGCCTGCAAAGCAGGCTGCAAAGCTTCAGCTTGTTCGCGAGCTTCTTCTTCGGAAGCAAGCAGTTCGTCCAGTTCGCGGAACATACCTTCAATCTTATCCTCTATCCTGGAAAGCGTGACTTCCACTTGCTGCAGATGCTGCTTCGCTTTCTTGAAACGATAGCGGTCGGCACCCTCCTCCGCATCAAAAAGAGCCTCTTCTGTATCCGGAAGCTCTTTCGTCACGATATGATCCCAGCGTTCCTTCCATGATTCGAATTTTTCCTGTGTTTCTCCAGACAGGTTCAACGCTTTCACTTTCGCTAATTCTTCCGATACATTGCGGTTCGCTATATCCATTTTCCAGCTTTCAAGCCGGTCAACTTCATCATAAACTCGCTTTCTCATAATCAGGCCCAAGATGATCAAGGCGATGATTAGAATAATTCCTCCGACGATGTACAGCAATGTCCAGCCTCCTAACCAATACTCGGGAAAAAGGAGTAATACCCTAATAATCGTTATCTATTTTTAATACTAATATGATACCATGTAAACCGCAAATATGGCTAAATTTTTTCAAATTTCTCAGGTATTTTCCATGTTTTTCCCTCTGTTATGTGTCAATTGGCTGATACCGCCCTTAATGCGGCCGGGGAAACTGTGGCAAGCGTATCGATCCAATGGTGGATGCTTGACGTATACATGCTGCAGAAATAGTGCCGCGACTCTTCTGTCAGCAGCATTCCTTTCATTTCCTTGCTCATCGTGAATGGGGCAGACAACATGCCTGACAATTGCATATATAGATAGACGCCTTCGCGTTCCCGTATCCCGATTGTATCCAAGTAATCCCTGAAGGCCTGCTTCAGCGTATGGCTCTCTTTAGCCAAATACGTCACTGCCATTTCCCGGACGAATACGGAATCGAGCATAAGCTCCCGTTGTATGAAAGCCGTGAATTGATTCTGCGAGAGTTTATAATGTATAATTGCTTCAATTAATTGCTTCAGATAGATACCGGAAGACTCTTGCCCGCGATTTTGGGCCGTTTTTTCCAGTACAGCAAGATATTCTTCGTAATACAGCACAACGGATGCTTCCAGAAGTCCTTGCTTGCTTTTATAATAATAGTTGATCAAGGAGACATTGACCGAAGCTTTTCCCGCAATATCGCGGACTGATGTCCCATGGTAGCCTTTTGTGTAGAACAATTGACAAGCGGCGTCCATCACTTTCTGTTTCGTGTCATTTTTTTTCAATCTTCTCAGCTCCTTTACTTGTTGTATACGACGGCGACTGCTGCTATCCTGCATCTTTCGCTCGCCAAATATCGCGCCTTCTGTCGAATTACAGAAAATCATTATATGGGGGAAATGAAAATGTTCGAAACAACGGCTTATAGCGGTTCCCGTGAAAAAGATTATGAATTGCTCGTGAAACAGCTTGATGCATTGCTTACAGGAGAAGAGGATGAAATCGCTCATTTGGCTAATGCTTCCGCTCTCTTGAACCAATTCCTGGATGATGTGAACTGGGTTGGTTTTTATCTTCATAAAGGAGAGGAACTGATTCTCGGACCATTCCAAGGCCTCCCTGCCTGCGTGCGCATCAAAATCGGAAAAGGCGTATGCGGTACAGCTGTCGCAGAAAATAAAACACAGCTTGTGGCCGATGTCCATCAGTTCCCTGGTCACATTGCATGTGACGCAGCAAGCCAATCCGAGATCGTTGTTCCGATCGTCGTAAATGGCAAATCCTACGGAGTGCTTGATATCGATAGCCCTTCCAAAAATCGATTCGACGAAACTGATCAGAAATATCTGGAACAATTCGTTGGAATCCTCGTCAAACATTTGACTAAATAAGAAGACAGCTTCCGATCGGAAGCTGTCTTTTCTTTTCTATATACAGAATCTATTTTTTCCAAGTCGTTTGGCATCGTATAACTTGCGGTCCGCCCTGGAGAATAGATGTTGAACGGATGGACGATCCGCTTCTGTCCATGTGGATACCCCGCAAGAAACCGTCACTGCAGGACGTGTCGATCCGCCGATGCTTTTTACGATTTGCTCTGCCTTTTCGATGGTCTCCTCAAAAGAAGCATGCGGCAAATAAATTGCCAGTTCTTCTCCGCCCCATCTTGCTGCTATATCAGCGGGACCGATCATATCTTTGACAAGATTGGATACTTGGATCAGTAAATAATCACCAGTATTATGGCCATATGTATCATTCACTTTTTTGAAATCATCAATATCAATCAGAATGAAGCCTCCTTTGGTATCTCCGAGGATATGTTCACGCATCCGTTCATCCAAATAACTTCTGGAATAAAGATTGGTTAGATAATCCGTTATCACTAATTTTTCCAGTCTCTCTTGCAGCATGGAATTGACAATTGATAAGGACGAATGCTGCACAAGCGATTCGATAAGCCGAAAAGATTCGAAGGTGAAGAAGCTGGGATTTCGATGCAGGACAACCACGACACCGCGCAGCTGCTCCGACCTGACCATAGGAAATACTAACAAGGATCGATAAGACAGCCGTATCTCCGGATATCGTTCCTGAAAATTGCTGATAAACATCGCTTCCCCGTATTTATCCCGGTAATGACGCCCGACGAATTCCAGGAAAGGCTTGGATTTTTCATCAAAGAAGAATTCCGTGCTGCCTGCCAGAGTGGTACCGACATCTTGATTCCCTTTATATAAGATGAAACCTATTTCTTCCCCGCCGAAAGTATCCCTGATCTGCTGATGCATCAACGTGATGGTATCCGACAGACGCAAGTTGGCATTCATTTTCTTTGATGTTTCATTAAGGAGCTGCAGATCGCTGATCAGCTTCTTGGAATGCTGATACAGCCGTGCGTTTTCAAGTGCGTTACCCGCCGAATCAGCCAACTTCGTGATGAAGCTTTGATCTGCTTTTGTATATTGCAACCCAAAAGGAAGTGATACATGCAATACACCATAGATTCCTTGTTTACCATTCAGCGGTACATAACGATTGATTACTTTTCCCTCTGCACCAACTTCCACTTGCACTTCACCTGTCATATAAGCTTTCGTACTGGCCTCATGGACAGAGTAATCATATACGAGATTCTTAATCGGCAAATCCGTGTCTCCATGGTAATCTTGGGCGAGCAAAAGCGCATACGTGAATTGGGGATAAGTTTGCTGCAGTGTCTTGATCAGAACAGTCAGTACATCATGCATATCGATGGAAGCATGCAGATTCGTTGTTGCTTCATATAATTGGATGGCATGCTGCTCGTTTTCTTTCGTCTGCTGCAATCGAATGAGGTGAGTAATGAAATTACCGATTTCAAAAGCCAGCTCTCTGCAATCAGGGATCATTCTCCCGCCGCCCCCAATATAAAGGAACCCGATGACATGCTCATCCGCCTTCTGCAATGGCAATATCCTGTCCAGTGCCCGCGGAACATCCCTTAACAAGGCTGGCATACAACGATGCTTGGGATCATAGCTGACAGACAAATGAAAACCACTCTGCCTGGGACCGGCATAACTAATGCGCTCCAAACGCTGCTGCCACTCATCATAGACGAACAGCGCAACACTGTCTGCCTTCAGGAGATTCTTCATCTTATCCGTCATAAGTGCAAGTATCTCCCTGTAACTATAGTTTTCTCCCGATACAAGGAGCTGGTAGAAATATAGCTTTGCTTGTTTAAGATTGCTGTGAATTAGCCGCTCCATGTGCATCTCACCTTACATTTTGGTATTTTTATTCTATTATATAAGATAATAGACTCAATTCTCAATGATTATCCTAGTTCTATTTACTTACTTCGAGATACTCATGATCTCCTTTTCCGATTTAGCTTGACTTCCAGCAATCAAAAAGCTTATAATACTCTTTGTGTAAAATAAATGGCGGCCTATGTGAACTCCCATTTGTCTGATTTTGTTCCTTTCTTGGCAAGGCGATATAAAGAAACGCATACCCGTTTCTCCTTGTTTCAGAAGGTGTATCGTGTAACTCTCTGCTGTCGGAGCGATGGTACATGAAAACATAATCGGCAAATGACTCGAGAGCACTCTGTTTTTATTTTATGCAAATAAAATAATAAAGGTGGAATTTATCCATGGCACGTTATACAGGTCCATTATGGAAAAAATCCCGTCGTCTTGGTATCTCCCTAAGCGGAACAGGTAAAGAGCTTGACAAACGCCCTTACCCACCAGGACAACACGGTCCAAACCAACGCAGAAAGCAATCCGAATACGGTTTGCAGCAAGCTGAGAAACAAAAACTTCGTTACATGTACAACATGAACGAGCGCCAATTCCGTCGTGCATTCGAGGAAGCTGGTAAAATGAAAGGTATCCATGGTGAGAACTTCATGATCCTTCTTGAATCTCGTCTTGATAACCTTGTATACCGTCTAGGCTTGGCTCGCACTCGCAGACAAGCTCGTCAGATCGTTGGCCACGGCCACATCACTGTAGACGGTAAACGCGTAGATATCCCATCTTACCGCGTAAAACCTGGTCAAGTTATCGGTGTTCGTGAAAAATCCCTTAAACTTGACATCATCACTACATCTGTTGAAGCGAATAACTTCGTTCCAGATTACGTGACTTTCGATGCAAACAGCTTGCAAGGAACTTACTCTCGTTACCCAGAGCGTTCTGAGCTTCCAGCTGAAATCAACGAAGCACTTATCGTTGAGTTCTACTCCCGTTAATTGCTTGAAAAACGCCGGATTGCCGCAAGGCATATCCGGCGTTTTTGTTATACAAAGAAGCCGCCTCGCTTTAAGGAAGGCGGCTTCTTTCATGTTTATTTCGTATTCGTGAATCCGCCATCGATGCGGATTACTTCCCCATTGATGTATTGCGCTTTTGAAGTTAGCAAAAAGGTAACAAGCTCCGCTACTTCTTCCGGCGTTCCAAGACGTTTCTGCGGAATACCGCCAGTTGCATTTTCTTTCATTTTTGGATTGGCAGCATAAAACTCAGCTACCATCTTTGTTTCAGTAGGTCCTGGCGCAATTGCATTTACACGAAGACCATCTTTTGCATATTCAGCAACCAGGCTTTTCGTCATTCCGACAATCGCATGTTTTGTCGCTGCATAAGTGACAACAGAGTCCTGACCGATCACACCTGCGCTGGAGGAAGTATTAACGATGGAGCCTCCTCCGTTTTTCACCATTACTTCTGCAACATAGCGGACACCATAAAGCGCACCCAACAAATTGATGCCAACGATGCGTTCGATTTCCGCAACATCGGATTCCAAGAAATATTTTCCGCTGCCTGAGATACCAGCATTATTGAAGAAATAATCAATAGCGCCGAATTGCTCCAGTGTTTTATTCACATAATTTTTGACGTCAGCCTCTTTGGACACATCAGCTTGAATGAAAATTGCTTCTGCTCCAGCTTTTTTTACCAATTCGACCGTCTCGCCAGCTCCTTTTTCACTAACGTCAACTACTGCGATATTTACGCCTTCTTCAGCAAGTCGGATGGCTGTCGCTGTCCCAAACCGCTGCCTGCCCCTGTGATGATTGCTACTTTACTCATATGTAACCCCTCCGATAGTTGATAGTTTTTACTACACACATCCTATTGTACTACCTTGGGCAAAAAATATGAATTAAGTCGAATCCTGTCGAAAAAGAAAAGAAGACCTCCTAAGCTCTTCCTTCCGTGTCATCTATCTTGCCAGCATGATTTTCTCTACCGCATTTTTCAAGGAACTCGTTGTCTTTAGCTTATGAAGTGGTATACCTAGCTGAGTGGACGTTTGTGCGATTTCAGGTCGCATGCCCGAGAGGATCGTTTCGACACCAAGCAGCTTCAAGGCTTCGATGATGGAAAAAATTCGCTGGGCTACCAATGTATCGATGACGACAACACCAGACATATCGATGAACAGATGATCGACCTCAAGCGTAGCACAGCTATGGAGAACATTATCCATCATGAACTGGGCCCGATTCGTATCGATTTCACCTACAAGCGGCAGCAGCGCCACATTTGGAGTCAAGGAAATGACCGGCGTACTCAGCTCCAAGATCATTTCCTGCTGTGCCTGCAATTTAAATTCAGATTGTTTGGCGTTTTCACGAATGAACCACACAATCACTTGGTTAAAGGAATCGGTTATTTTCTCGTAATAATCAAGTGCCGTTTGCGCATCCACATTCTTTTCTTTACAGAAGTCACGCAGCAGCTCCAGATACAAAGCCTGATTACGGTAAAATTCATTAATGATTGCATCGATCGGAGTATCAAGATGACGGTCATCCTTGGCAATGGATGCAATCCAATCCTCGAATGCTTCACAAGACGCGTTCGAATCTTGATTTAACACTTCACAAAATTGTCTATGAAACCCTCTATTCTGATCTTTCAATCTTGCTATCACTTCCGGGTCACCAACAGCATACACACCGCTTGTCTTGTCAGCAGCTGCATACCACTTCTCTACGATTTCATCTATATTTTTTAAAAAATGCTGATGTAATTCCTGTTGATATAGCATTTCTCTGCTCCTTATTTCTTTTTTTACTAAATAGACACTTTTTACTATAGCGTCTTTTATTGGGCTTATCCACAATGAACAAGCGAAAGAGAAAAAAAATAATACCATTTTCCTAAGTGTAGATGAATAAGTAAATTCTTGGCGACAAACACTAGAGGTAAATCAAAAAAATGGGGTGCAATTAGATGTATTATTATAAAGAGGAATTAATCAATATCATTAAACCAGATAAGCCGGATCCTGCTGCTGCGAAAGTACTGCAAGAAATCCTAGGCGGTCATTATGGGGAAATGCGCACTATGATGCAATTCTTCTTTCAAAGCTCCAATTTCCGGGGGAAAGAGAAACAGTTCCGCGATCTTTTGCGCGGAATCTTCCTGGAAGAGATTGCGCATGTAGAGTTGGTACAGAATACCATCAATGCCTTGCTCGATGAGTCCGGTGAAGGCGGAGCGGGAAATACTGCGCCTAATGGAGCCCCACTTTCCGGTCCGATCGAGGATACACCAAACGTGAATCCTCACCACTATATAATCGGTGCCCAGTCTTCCATCCCATTCGATGCATCAGGCAATCCGTGGAATGGCTCCTGGGTCTACAACCATGGAAATCTTATCGCCGACTTGTTAAATAACGTCGTTCTCGAATCAACAGGAGTGCTGCAAAAGACACGTATTTATGAGATGAGCTCCAATGCCACATTCCGGGAAACGCTAGGTTTCCTCATCGTCCGTGACAACGCCCATCAAAATGCTTTTGCCAAAGCATTGGAAACACTGGGAGTCGATTGGGGCAAAACCTTCCCGATTCCAAATTACGATATCAATAAATATCCGGAATGCAAAAAATTCGTCGACATGGGCTTTCATAATACCCAATTCAATTTCCGTCTTGACCAGACCCGCATCGCTGAAATTATCCAAGGCACGGTTCCTAGTCGAAATGGCGGCGAATTTAGTGTTTCCCAGCCGCCAGCAGGTTTCCCTGTACCGGAATTACCGGATCTGCCGAACGAGCATAGCAGCGGATTAAGCGATTTGAATCGATAACAAACAGAAACCTCACCGCAAATCAACGGTGAGGTTTTCCTTACTTCAAATCTTTATTATTTTTTGTACTGTCTTTGATCTCTGCTTCTTCTCGTCTTACTTTCTCGTTTACATGAACATTATCATTTACATCTTTCTTATTGACGACGATTTCTTCTTTGACGATATCCTTCTTATTAACATCCACTTTTTCTTCATAAACCGGGACATGGATGCCGTCTTTTTCCGCATATGCTCCTGTATTTTTATCAGGTTCACTCACTTTATTCACTGGACGACGCTCGATATTTACTTCCTGATTCGTAACTGGAACGTCAAATTCCTCCTGATCAGTCACCGTGCGTTTTTCTACATCTACTGCGCCGGATTTCACCGAATTAGTATCCACATCCACTACCTCTTCATGTAATTCCATTTGTTCTGTCTGAGAAGTTTTTGGATTGTCCTTGTTGCCAGGCTGTGTATTGCGTGCTTCGATTGCTTGGCGATCTCCACCCGCTCTTCGTGTATCGTCTTTTGATGAGTACAGATTCTGATCAGCAGAAGCTGTAGTGCCAGGTTGCGCGTTACCTGCTCCAGTCACCGGGCGATTCTTTTCTGCTGGTGAGAGGGCCTTATTATTTGCGTTAGCTTCTGACTGCAATTTTTCTCTGGCGGAAGGGTCTACAAATAATAGAATTTTTCCGTTTTTCAATTCATCTACATATCGATCTGTTTCTGTTTGATTCAAATTCAATTTCTGTAATGTTTTCTCTTCTGGATCATCTCCGGAAAACAAAGCAGATACTTTATCGCCGAAGGAACCCTTCGCTTCTTTGTAATTCACACGCAGCCGGTCAGCCAAAATGGACGATTCAGGTTTCTTATCGGTGATCACCGTTACGTTGTTTTCTTGAATTCCTTTTGATTTCAATTCATTTACCCTTACAACCACATCATTCTCGTTTTGGAAGGTTTCAATTTTGTGTGCTAGCATGTTGTCATACCTCCTATATCTTGTTGAAGTGTTGCATGTTTTTTATGTTCCCGGCATGAAAATAAATAAACATATCTCTGTTTTGCCAACAAAAAGAAGATACAGCTACCTGCATCTTCTTGTAATTCTTACGGCTGGAATAGTACTTTCACCGCATCGATACTTCGGTCTGTAAGCTGTTTGAACATTGCTGGACCTTCACTTAATGGTATGTGGTGACTGATCATTTTCCGTCCGTTTATTTGACCAGTTTTCATATAATGGATAGTATTGAACCATTCCTTGCCAGGAAAAGGAGCGGATAATGCATTCCAGGATCCATGAATCGTCAGTTCGTTCCTGACAATTTTTTCGAAATAATTTCTTTCAATATTTATATCAGCGTATGGAATCCCAAGATAAACAACCTCCCCTCCCTTTTTCGGGAGTGCCAATACTTGCGCGGAAGTTATTGGTGATCCCGCCGATTCAACAGCCAAGTCGACACCTGCACCATCCGAATATGCTAATACCCCATCATGGGCCGGTATGGAACTTGCATCAATCACATGATCAGCGCCTACTTCTAAGGCAATATCCAATTTCTTCTTATCGATGTCGATCGCAATGACTGTTTTGGCGCCGAATATTTTAGCCCATTGGATGGCAAACATTCCGATACTCCCTGCCCCCATTACGGCAACTGTCGCGCCGGGCCTGATCTGTGTCAGATAAAAACCATGTGCCACGACCGCTGCAGGTTCGATCAAAGCCGCCGTCGCAACATCCACCTCAGGAGGAAGCGGTATGACATGGGCAGAAGGGAGCTTTACATACTCCGCGAATGCACCCGGCATCTTTGATCCGATGACCATCAGTTCCTTACATCTTGACGGGGATCCACTTTTGCAGTGTACACATTTTCCGCATGCATATGTGGGGCAGGCAGCTACTCTGTCACCAACTTGGACGTTGCTGACACCGCCGCCGACTTCTGCGACAGTGCCAGCAAATTCGTGCCCGAACGTCATTCCTGGACGATAGGGGCCAAGCTTTTTATAACGTGATAGATCAGAACCGCATATGCCGGCAGCTTCCACCTTTATAATGACATCGTGATCTGTTTCAACCACTGGCTTAGGCGATTCTTCATATCTTATATCCTCTATTCCATACAGATTCAGCGTCTTCACGATGCTACACCTCTTTACGTCTGTTTCGATTTCTTGCCTGTAAACAGCCTCCATAATACAACGCCGATGATGATTCCATTAAAGATCAGCTGGTGCTCAAAATAGAAAGCGCTCACTCCCCTCAAGGAACCAAGCATGAAGTCAAGCATCATTTCTACCATGTTATCCCTCCAGACTAGTAATCCGTATCCGATTTTTCGTTATGGATGATGGCAACAGCACCACTTGCACCAATCCGTGTTGCTCCAGCTTGCATCATCTTGACAGCATCGTCATATGTCCGAATGCCTCCAGCAGCTTTTATCCCGATTTTCCCTTGTACGATTGATGATAGAAGTTCGATATCTTCCACTGTCGCACCTCCACCGTTAAAGCCGGTGGCAGTCTTCACGAAGTTGGCTCCGGCAGCCATCACAATTTCTGTCGCTTTCCGTTTTTCCGTATCATCCAAGAGAGCTGTTTCAATGATCACTTTTGTCGTCAATCCATTGGCAGCTTTCACTACGGCATCAATATCCTGATAGACAGCATCGTATGCGCGTGACTTCAATGCTCCCAAGTTGATCAGCATGTCAATTTCGGATGCACCGTCCTCGATTGCTGCCTTCGTTTCTTCTACTTTGACCCTCGTCATGGCTCCACCCAGCGAAAAACCGATCGGCGCTCCGATTTTTATGTTATGCGGCGAAAGAATCGTAAAGGCATACGGTGGGAGCAAGCATCGTATAATCGATTACCTCGATTAATTTTTCTTTTTCCATCGGCTTCTCACCCTTCTTTCACTGGCGTCAAAAGGACTTTGATTGCTTCACCAGATTTGATCGACTGATAGGCCTGCTCCCATTCCGTGATATTGAATACGTGGGTGACCAATGCGGCTGCATCGACGGCACCGCTTGCCATCAGGCTCAAGGAAGGTTCCCAATCGGCAGGCTTTTGGCTTCTGCTCCCAACGATCCTTAATTCCTTTTGGATGACCTGTTCCATATCAAATGGTACCGAAGCTTCCGCAAACAAACCTACTTGCGCGTACTGCCCCTTCTTACGCAGGAGTTTCAATCCTTGACGCGCCGCAGGGACTGCTCCGGAACATTCGAAGACGACATCGGCCCCATAACCGCCTGTCAATCTTGAAATAAGTTCCTCCAGTGACTCTTCCTGGATATTGACCACATAATCGATACTTAACTCTTTTGCTTTCTCCAGGCGGACTTTATCAGAAGATAGACCGGTAATGATGACAGCCGCCCCTTTACTTTTGGCTACTTGCGCAGTCAATAGGCCAATCGGACCCGGTCCGATCACTACGACGATATCACCTTGTTGAATTGTCGTTTTGGCTGCTGCATGATGTGTGCAGGCAAGTGCCTCTGTCATCGCTGCTGACTGGTCATCGACATTGTCAGGGATTTTGTGGATGCTTGCGGCTCTTGCAATAACGTAATTCGCAAACCCTCCATCTTGCTGCGTTCCAAGCCCTTTACGATAGTTGCACAAGTTATAATCCTTCTGCTGACAATACGCGCACTCACCGCATATATAAAAAGTCGTCTCGGATGTCACCCGGTCTCCCGGCTTGAAACCGGTGACATTTGCGCCCACTTCTTCAACGACACCGGCAAATTCATGCCCAAGCGTAACCGGAGCCGCTACCCGATAGCTTCCTTCATACGTATGGATATCTGATCCGCAAATGCCTGCGTACGTCACCTTGATTTTCACTTGATCCTCTTTTGGGAATGGTTCTGGTTTGTCTTCTACTACGAGATTTCCATACCCCAACTGCTTTTTCACCAATGCTTGCATGAAGTGATCCTCCTAATCCATCAATTGAATAATGCGAAGAACTTCCAAATGATCCAGTTGACTAAGTTGCCCCCCTGGTCGATACTCGAAACCATGGCGGACCCTTCCGGCATCTCGATATCGGCGCTTGTTGTCATTTCCGTGAAAATAGGGGCTATGTCTGTAGCCATATATAAAGACAAGGCAATCATGATCGTCCCGGTAATGACAGAATGGATGATGTTCCCTTTGGCTGCTCCTACGATGAAAGCAACAATGAAAGGTATCGTAGCTAAATCCGCAAATGGCAGGACAGCATTACCTGGCAGGATGACTGCCAATAGTACGGTGATCGGCGTCAGGATCAAAGCCGTGGAGATGACAGCAGGGTGACCCAATAGCACAGCTGCATCCAGCCCGATATTGATTTCGCTGTTTCCAAATCGCTTGCTGAGCCAGTTCCTTGCAGACTCCGATACCGGCATCAGCCCCTCCATCAAGATTTTCACCATACGCGGCATCAAGACCATGACAGCCGCCATCGCCATACCGATTTCGATGATGTCCCCAACTCCGTATCCAGCCAGCGCACCAATGGCTGCACCTAATAGCAATCCGATTACCATCGAGTCTCCGAATATCCCAAATCTCTTTTGAATCGTTTCTGGATCGGCATGTATCTTGTTCAAACCCGGAACCTTCTCAATCAGCTTTACGATCAAGATACCTGGTGCATAGGAAATCGTGCTTCCGGTCGCCACTGTGACACCCGGCATTTCATAAAAGTCCTCTACCATCGGCTGTGTCCAATCGGCTACTTTCAAGCAGACAATCTGGAATAGGATAGCCGCAATCAGTCCTTGTACGACACTTCCTGAAACCGTATATACCACAGCAGCCATAAATGTATAGTGCCAATAATTCCAAATATCCACGTTCATTGTTTTCGTCGTCTTGGTCACCAGCATGACAACATTGACAACTAGACCAAGCGGGATGATAAATGCAGCCACTACAGATGCCCAAGCAATCGATGACGTAGCCGGCCACCCGACATCAATGACATTGAGATCCACGCCCAAACGGTCAACCATCTGCTGTGCAGCCGGTCCTAAATTCAGTGTCAGCAAGTCAACCACCAGGAAAATTCCGACGAAAGCCACCCCGATGGTTAAACCTGACCTGAACGCCTTCCCAGGCTTTTGACCGAACAAAAGTCCAAGAAGGAAGATTGCCACCGGCAATATCACCGTTGCTCCCAAGTCCAGAAAACTTTGTAAGAACCCGACAAATGATTCCATCACACAGCCCCCACTTTTTTAGAAATTGAGGTCGATTCCACAAAACCCGGAACCGACTCCCAATTTTTATTTTTTCAATTCAGTCAAGATTTGTTCCTTTGTTTCTTCCAAACCGATTCCTGTCAGGAACGAGCGTGCATTGATCACGGGAAAAGGATAGGATGTTTTCACCATAGCTGTCGTCACCAGCAGATCAGCTGTATCGACATAGGACTGCACTTCTGCTATTTTGATTTGAATCAGATTGACATCGATTTTATTTTCCTTCGCCATCTCTTCAATTGCACTGTTTACGACAGTGGAAGTGGCAATACCAGCGCCACAGGCGACCAATACTTGTTTTTTGGCCATTATCTGTCACCTCCTTTACTTGCAGTCAAGCTTAGCTTTCTATCAATTAGTTGGACAACTTCCTCTTTTGTCTTGGAATCATATAAATCTCGCAGCGTCCCTTCATCTTGCAAAAAGGTCATAAGATCTTTTAATAACGATAGCTGTGCATGTGACTCCTTCATCGCCAGCATAAAAATAATACTTACCGGTGTCTCCATCGAAGCTTCTCCCATCACTCGGAAAGCAGCTGGCTCCTTCAATACCGCAACACTGATTGCATTCTTTTTGACATGCTCGATATCCGTGTGCGGGATGGCGACAGATATAGACGAATTCGTCGGCAAACCTGTCGGATAATCTTTCTCCCGCTCCATGATACCGGATACAAAGCTTGTTTCGACTAAATCTTCTTTTACAAGATTCTCCGCCATTTCACGCAATATATCCTCACATGTCCCTGTCATATGCAGAAATACAAGATTTTCACCTAGATAAAATTCAGCCATAATACAACTCCTTCTCCTTTACAGCGTCATTGGAATATTGATGGATGATCCTTCTCATCTCTGGTATACCTGCAGCATTTATCATGTTTTTCACATCCTCTTCACACTTGGAGAGTTTCATGAGCTGCATGAGTGCATGTATGTGCTCCTTCTTGTCCTTCGCCGCGATGACTACTAAAATATGAATGCGATGTCCAAAATACTGCACACCATTTTTTATCTTGAGCAGACTCATTCCGGTTCGGACAACGCCATCTTCAGGTGAGGCATGCGGGATAGCTATACCGTTTCCTATCACGATATATGGATCTTTCTCACTGCTTTTGATCATGGCGTCAATGTATCTGTCTTCGATGATCCCTTTATCGAGCAAGATACCAGCACAGGATCGTACAGCCTCTTCCCATGATTCGGTTTGATATGTCATCTTTACATGCTGGTTCATCAAAAAATCCGATAGCTCTAGCGGCTGTGCCTCTTCCAAAGTTGTACGAACCACATGCTGATCCACTTCACTGAGATATGCCTGGAGTTCCTGTTCCAGCGCCTGCTTATTTTTGACTGTTGCATGATTACGGATGATTTGCATGATATCGCTTGTCCTTACTTCCTTGGAAACAAACCCATGAATATAGGTTAGAACCTGTTTTCTGAGGAGCCTTTTTTCGTGGGTATCCAACATCGTCTTCGTTAGGAACAGCTTTTTTGATGTCTCCAATAAGACTGGTGAAAATACAATATCGTAATCCAAGTCGTATGTGATGAATTCGCGAACGGACATGCTATCCAGAAATACGAATTCCGGGAAAAGACCGCTTAACTCATGGAACATCAGCTTGGAAACTGAAACACCTTGCGGACACACCACAATCGCTTTAACTTTCTCCCTGATGCTTTCACCCTGCTGCCTGATCCAACCACCGATAAGCAAGGTGATGTATACCTGTTCGTTTTCCGGAATTTCACTTTGTATGAAGCTTTTCAGTGGATCAAGGGAGCGTTTGACCAACTGATGCAATGAGCGGAATTCCCCGCTTAACACACCTGGAACTGGTGTAGTGTCCGTAAGGTTGTATTTAATCCGGTAATAAGCCGGCTTGATATGCTGCATCAGTTTATCAAGCAGCTGCTTCCGTTCCTGGACACGGATACAGGAAACCTTCTCAAAAAGACTGAGCATACTATCGACTGCAGGGAATAAATTGGGGATTGTATCCTCCGATTCCAGGTTTGCCGTTATCACATTGGCCGACAATAAATGGAGGGTGATAAAAAGCTTTTCTGCTTCCGGCAATCCTTGCTGATCGAATAACAATTCCTCTGCGGCTTGGTATTCTTTTGTTCCAGCCAATTCCTTATAACGTATCGGAGAGTCAGCCAAGCACTCTCCCTTTCTGATCCGCTCTAGAATGAGGAATAAAGTTATCGGCATCGTCTTCATTTTCTCGTCAGTGAATTTGATCGATAGTTTTTTTTCTACCATCTCAATTCTGTTGCGAAAGGCATCCACACAATCTTTTTCCAGTTCTAATACATCCATTAATTCAGGAAGTCCATCGTCCGTTTCCAGTAATTCCATTAATGCAGACATTAAAGCTTTTCGTAGTTGAAATTCATTTCCTTCCATGTAGTAACCATGTTTTCGGCTGTATCGTATATGCAGATGAAAAGGTTCAAGCTGCTTCTCCAAATTCTTCAAATCCCGCAATATGGTGTTTCTGCTGATACGCAATGCAATCGAGAAATGATCCAATGACAGGTAATCCTTGCTTATTAGCATACAAAGAAGGAGATGCGTCCTTTGCCGAACGGTCAAAATGGAAGAATGTTTCTGTTCCGCTGTTTCTTTCACATGGTTCAGTGCCGTAAATACTTTTTCATCGATAAGAAAATGCCCCTGAGATGTTCGCTCGATCAATGGCAATCCAATATGTTCAAGCCAGCTATTGATCTTATGGATGGAATAACCAAGCTGCCTTTTTGAAAGGTCGAATTTCTTCTCCATTAAAGCACTGGATATGCTTGGATTGCTTAATAAAGCATCCAATATAGCAGAGCTGCGTTCATTGAGATTCATCAAATCCTCCTTTCGTTACATTCATCTTAACACCGGGTTATGAATTTTGTATGCGCTTTCAGTACCATCGATTGAAGAATGGATGTACAGCATGGGACGGAACCCAATACATGTCTTTGAACACAAAAAAAGCTCCGACAGGACATGCTGTCGGAGCTTTTTGATATCGACTTATCTACTTGTCTTATTCCATTCATTGGCCTTCTGATCTTTCGTATTCGGTTCTGCATGAAGTCCATCATTCGGTTTATCGGCTGCATAAAGGCCATCTGCAGTCATACCCTTCTCAGCTTCCGTTGCCTGCTCCGTACGATCCTTTGCAGCTGCTGGCCGGGGGTGAGTTCGGGTTGCCGGAGCATTTTTTGCAT
Source organism: Terribacillus halophilus (assembly GCF_900101385.1). GTDB lineage: Bacteria > Bacillota > Bacilli > Bacillales > Amphibacillaceae > Terribacillus > Terribacillus halophilus. The sequence continues at coordinate 9,492 of NZ_FMZB01000010.1, read as the reverse complement.
ACAGCAATACTTTTCCTGCTTTTAGCTCATCTGCATAGCTCTCTTTTTCAGCTTCTGACAGACCTAAGTTTTTGAGGACCTTCTCTTCTGGATCTTCACTGGAGAAAAAAGAGGCAAGTTTTGCACCGAAGGAACCATTTGCTTCCCTGTAATGGACATCTCTCTTGTCACCAAGGATGCTGTCCGCAGGTTTTTTATCAACGATGATCATGATATCTTGTTCCGGTACGCCAGAGGAAATCAGTTCGTTCACTTTCACTTTTGCATCACTTTCATTCAGGAATAATTCGATTGTAGTTGTGTTAGCCATGATTTTTACCTCCTATTATTTACTTTCTGTAAATGCGGAAGCGCTTCATGGTTTTTACATTCCCCTTGCCCTGTTCATCAAACATGAAAAGCACCGTCCTGTTGGGACAGTGCTTTTCATTACGCGAATTTTACCAACGTATATTTTTTCTTACCGCGACGGATGATGATGAATCTCCCATCGATTCGATCTGTTTTTGTAAGAACGCGGGATACATCTCCTTCTTTTTCACCGTTGATGCGGATTGCACCATTTGTGATGTCTTCCCTTGCCTGACGTTTGGAAGGGGAAATCCCCGCTTCCACCAGCATATCGACAAGCGGCTTATCTTCGTCGACAGCCGTGTGGGACGGAACATCTTTGAAGCCTTGTTCAATTTCTGCACCATTCAAGGACGCAATATCGCCACTGAAAAGTGCTTCAGAAATTTTTATCGCTTGTTCCAGTGCTTCGTTACCATGTACAAGCGTAGTCATCTCTTCGGCAAGCTTTGTCTGCGCCAGGCGTTTTTCCGGCTCTTTCTCAACGCTCTCTTCGTAAGTTGCGATTTCTTCAAGGGACATGAAAGTAAAGTATTTCATGAACTTGATGACATCCCGATCATCTGTATTGAACCAGAATTGGTAAAACTCATAAGGAGTCGTGCGTTCCGGACTTAGCCACACTGCTCCACCAGCTGTTTTACCGAATTTCGTTCCGTCTGCTTTCGTGATAAGCGGAACTGTCAAAGCGAATGCTTTGTCTGGAGCTTCTTCATCGTTCCCTGCATATGTCCGGCGAATCAATTCCATGCCAGCTGTGATATTGCCCCATTGATCACTACCACCAATTTGCAATGTCACATTTTCCTTTTCGTGCAAACGCAGGTAATCCAAAGATTGCAAAATCATGTATGTGAACTCCGTGAAAGAAATTCCATTCGCCAGCCTTGACTCAACAGAATCCTTTGCCAGCATGTAATTGACTCCAAAATGCTTCCCTATGTCGCGAAGGAAATCGATGATGCTCATGGAACCAAGCCAATCTTTATTGTTTACCGCTTTGGCAGCATTCTCACCTTCATCGAAGTTCAGAATTTTGGCCAGCTGCTTCTGTATACCTTGGCTGAAACGCTCAACTGTAGCTGCATCGTTCAAATTACGCTCATCAGAACGACCACTGGGATCCCCTATCATTCCTGTGCCTCCGCCGATAAGTGCAATCGGACGGTGACCTGCTTGCTGGAACCGCTTCAGCATCAACATCGGCACCAAATGCCCGATGTGCAAGCTGTCAGCTGTAGGGTCGAATCCGCAGTACAGACTTACTTGCTGGCTGGACAGATGCTTCTCCAACCCTGCATCATCACTTGTTTGCTGAATTAAACCCCTGTCTTTTAAATCCTGTAAAATTGACATTCGATCACACTCCCTGCTTCCATTTGAAAATAAAAAAACCCCGTCCCCAAAAAAGGGACGAGGAAATAACTCGCGGTACCACCCTTGTTGCAGTATGAACTGCCACTCGGTTTGCTAACGGATATACATCCGTCTCCTGCTTGAACAGGAGAAGCTCCAGCCTGTACTTGGCAAAACAACTGTATACTGACTCGCACCGGCCGTCAGCTCTCTGCAACAGGGAATTGTTCCGCTACTATAACCTTCAACGCAATATTTTATAATGACTGTTCCTTCATTATTACCACATAGAAGTGAATAATGCAACAAGGATTTTGGACTCACTACGGAAATTGACTATTATGGTATAATAGACAAACCAATTCGGGGGTGAAATATGCAAATCAAAGCAATATGGACGAGAATAAGCAAACGAATTGCCGAAGCTTGGAAGGCTGGGCGAATTCAGCGGAATTCTCGTATCACATATGACGTCATCTGGAACTTATTTCTCTTTTTCCTACTTATAGCTGGCGTCGGGATCTTCTTTGCTGCGGGAGCTGGTGCTGGATATTTTGCATCACTTGTAAAGAATGAGCCCGTCCGATCCTATGACTCTATGAAAGAAGAAATCTACAATTATGAAGAGACTTCCTCCATTTATTTTGCGGATAATATTTTCTTAGGCAATATTAAGACCGACCTCTATCGCGAAGATGTGAAACTCGATGACATTTCACCATATGTCATTAATGGCATTATTGCAACAGAGGATGATAATTTCGAAACTCATGACGGAGTAGTCCCTAAATCGATTCTCAGGGCGCTCATGCAGGAAGCAACGAACTCTGACATGAAGACGGGCGGCAGTACGCTCACCCAGCAGCTCGTCAAAAACCAAATATTGACCAATGAGGTATCCTTTGAAAGAAAAGCCAAGGAAATCATACTCGCCATGCGCTTGGAAAAAGTGCTGAAGAAAGACGAAATTCTGGAAGCATATATGAATATCGTCCCATTTGGGAGGAATGCTTCCGGTGACAATATCGCCGGCGTCCAGACAGCTGCCCAAGGCATCTTCGGTGTGGATGCCAAGGATCTTACCCTGCCGCAAGCGGCTTTCCTAGCCGGATTGCCTCAGAGTCCGACGGCGTATTCACCGTTCACCAACAGCGGTGAATTGAAAGAAGAGACGGCCATTCAACCCGGTTTGAATAGGATGAAGCAAGTACTCAACCGGATGCTCGATGAGGGTTATATCGAACAGCAGGAGTACGATGACGCTATCGGCTATGACATTACCAAGGATTTTGCAGAAGCAAAACCGGTGGCTGCCGACGACTATGGCTATCTGACTACCGAGGTCGAGCAGCGAGCAGCGGATATCATCGCCATACAGCTCGCTGAACAGGATGGCCATTCCGAGAAGGATTTGAACAAAGATAATGATTTGAAGAACGATTACCTGGAAAAAGCAGAACGCGATATTCGTCAAAAAGGCTACCAAATCCATACAACGATCAATAAAGATATGTATGTTGCCCAACAGAAAATCGCAAAAGAATACGCTTATTATCAGCCGGATCATTGGGTGGAACGGACGAATAGTGACGGAGAAACGGAGACTGTTTCCGAGCCGATCGAAGCCGGATCCATCATGATCGAGAATAGCACTGGTAAAATACTTAGCTTTGTCGGTGGACGGGATTATGAGGAAAACCAAGTGAACCATGCCACTGACACGAAGCGTTCCAATGGCAGTACGATGAAGCCGCTGCTTGTGTACGCCCCAGCGATGGAAGAAGGCACGTTGCAGCCGGGAAGTGTAATCGGTGACTTAAGCAAGAAATTCACTGTCCCTGGATCATCAAAAACTTGGAATCCTGGAAACTACGGTGGAGTATACCATGGACTTGTAACTGCACGAAAAGCGTTGGAAGAATCCTATAACGTACCAGCCGCGAAAGCCTATAAGGAAATAGTCAACCTTGATCCCGCCAGCAAATACTTGGAAAGCATGGGGATAACGACTTTGACTGAAGGAGACCACTCCCAGCTAGCAGCTTCCCTGGGCGGTTTGGACTACGGTACCACTGTTGAAGAAAACGTCAATGCCTATGCAACTTTCGGTAATAATGGCGAATTCACGGACGCTTATATGATCGAATCGATCACTACAAAAGATGGCAAAGAGATTTATAAACACGAATCCAAATCGAACAAAGTGTTCAGCCCGCAGACAAATTATTTAATGCTTGATATGATGCGAGGTGTCCTGAACAACGGTACGGCTACGTATGCGAAATCCCAGCTGTCCAATAAGAATGTGGATTGGGCCGGTAAAACTGGTACATCACAGAATTACCATGATTCCTGGTTCGTTGCCACCAACCCGAATGTAACAGTCGGCGTGTGGATGGGGTATGATAAACAAGCTTCCATCCAGACCTCCGGAATGAGCTATAGTCAGCGAAACCAATTGCTATGGACACAATTAGTCAATAGTGCCACAAAAATCGATCCCAAGCTGATGGCTCCAAGCGAGTCATTCAAGCAGCCTGACGGATTGACAAAGGCGTCCTATTGCGCAATTGGCGGCGGCAAACCAACGGACCTTTGTAAACAAGCTGGAATGGTCAAAACCGATTTGTTTGATATAGATCATGTACCAACGAAAGCGGATGACAGCCTGATCAAACAGAACGGTAAAATTGTGCTCAACCCAGATTATGTTAAGGAAAATGGCTTGCAGGGCGTCAGCATCGAACAGCTCTTCCCTAACAACGAAAAAGTCCAAAAGCTGATTGGGAAAGCAGCAAGCAGCAGTGCATCATCGAAATCGGATGATACTAAAACCGTAAAGACAAGTTCCGGTGCTCCGCTGCCGCCGACGAATGTACAAAAAGCGGATAAGAAATTGACGTGGACACAATCAAAAACAGGAGATGTGAAAGGGTATCGCATCCTGCAGAAGCAAGGAGACAGTTTCAAGCAAATCGGATTCAGCGATCAATCCTCCTTCAATCTTCCAGACAATGATTCCACCTATCAAATCAAAGCTGTCGGCGCAAATGACAAGGAATCAGAAACCATTACATTATAAAAAAACTAGCGTATCCAATTGGATACGCTAGTTTTTTATTTGGTCGAATTCCGTTCGATGATGCGGTGCGGAAGGATGACATTCTTCTCTGATACTTCCTCTTTATTCATCAGTTTTGTCAGTAGACGCATGGCTACAGCACCGATGTCGTAAGTAGGCTGTACGACAGTGGAAAGAGTTGGGCGGACCATCGTCGCCAGTCTCGTATTATCATATCCGACCACTTCAATATCTTCCGGTACACGCAAACCATTGTCTTGGAAACCATGGATGACACCAAGTGCCATTTCATCAGAAGAAACGAATACTGCAGAAGGACGATTTGTCAAATCTACCAGCTGCTTTGCCGCTTCCAAACCGGAATTGTACGTATTGTTAGCTTTTACGATGTACTCCTGTTTCACTTCGGCATTGTTTTCCATCACGGCGCGAAGATAACCTTTGTATTTCTGGTTATTCGTTTCAGCTTCTGCCGTTCCTGCAACAAATGCCGGATGTTCATGATCATGATCGATCAGCAATTTCGTCGCTTCATACGCAGCTTGTTCATAATCGATTGCGACAGATGGCGTATCTCCTGTTCCTTGTACATTGGCTGCAATGACGATCGGTACAGGGGATTTCTCGAACTGCTGCAATAGCTCCTCGCTGATTTTGCCGCCCATGAAGACAATACCGTCCACTTGTTTCTCCAGCATGCTGTTGAACAATGTAAGTTCTTTATCTGGATTCTGATCGGAATTGCTCAGGATCATATTGTATTTATACATCGTTGCAATATCCTCAATCCCGCGGGCAAGCTCGGAGAAGAAGATACTGGAGATATCCGGTATGATTGCCCCGACTGTTGTCGTTCTTTTACTCGCCAGCCCCCTGGCTACTGCATTTGGACGATACCCAAGCGCTTCGATTGTACTAAGTACTTTCTTCCGGGTTGCAGGTTTTACGTTCGGGTTGCCGTTTACCACACGGGATACGGTTGCCATCGATACGTTCGCTTCGCGGGCAACATCGTATATGGTTACATTCATTGTGTCATTTCCTCCTATATTCCTTACACGATTCCAATCATCTAAAGATGATAATATCAATTTGTATGTTTATTCACATATTCTTTACCCATTATACCAGAGTTTTGAACATTTCAGTAGAACGAGATGCAAAAAACGCTTGATACAAAAGGATAGCTATGTTCCCAGCAGTCAATCACCGGATGGGATACGGCTTGCATAACTGCTGTGCGCAATAAGATCCTGATAGAACGCATCGAAACGAGGTAAATCCATTTGCTGCGCTGCATCGGAAAGAGCAACAGCCGGATCCGGATGGACTTCCGCCATAATACCATCAGCCCCGATTGCCAGAGCCGCTTTCGCCGCTGGAAGCAGCAGATCCCGTCGTCCAGTGGAATGGGTGACATCGACCATTACCGGAAGATGCGTCTCTTGCTTCAAAATCGGTACAGCAGTGATATCCAGCGTATTCCTTGTTGCAGTCTCGTACGTACGTATTCCCCGTTCACAAAGGATGATGTCATTATTTCCGCGGGAGCTGATGTATTCCGCTGCATGGATGAATTCAGAAATGGTGGATGCCATACCTCGTTTTAATAGGATTGGCTTGTTTATATCCCCTGCTGCTTTAAGCAATTCGAAATTTTGCATATTGCGGGCGCCGATTTGGATCACATCCAAATATTCTGCCGCCTTTTCGATATCTTCGGGTGCGACGATTTCGCTGATGACAGCCAAATCATACGTATCGGCAATCTTTTTCAAGATGCGAAGCCCCTCTTCACCCAGCCCTTGGAAATCATAAGGAGATGTACGCGGCTTGAAAGCCCCGCCGCGTAGGAGCTTGAGACCTTTGTCCTGAAGGGAGCCGGCAACTTTGGCTGTTTGCTGATAGCTCTCCACAGAGCATGGTCCAAAAATGAACTGTGGCGTACCATCACCAATTTTTGTCCCCTTGATGTTGATGACCGTGTTTTCAGGCTTCCGACGTCGCGAGACAAGCAATGCTTTGTGCATGTCGTCTTCCTGAAGCTCCAAACCTGCCTTGAAGATCTCTTTGAATATATGCTGAAGTGTAGCATCTTGGAATGGCCCTTTATTGTTATCCGCTATAACATTCAGCATGTCTCTTTCACGGACTGGGTCGAAGCGTTTTGTTCCTTGCTTTTTCTTCACTTCACCGATTTCCTGGACCAGCTTTCCCCGTTTATTGATCATGGCAAGCAGCTCCAAGTTCACTTCATCCAATTTTTTTCGCAAAATCGCTAATTCATCCATATTCATCGCTCTCTCCCACTCTATTTCTATTATATCCAGCTCAGGTAATTAGCAATCATTATAGCTAAAAGTTTACGCGCTGTCATCCTTAAATAGTGTAGAATGAATCTAGGAGTTTCATAAGATTTCATTATTCAGTAAAACTAATAGTTCACTGCGGAAAGGAATATCGTCTTGAAAGAAAGAATTTTTGCCTTGGATATCGGAACAAGATCTGTTGTCGGTATGCTGTTGGAAGCAGATGCCGGCGTCTATACATTGATAGATCACGAGATGGTGGAGCATGATGAGCGCTCGATGCTTGACGGTCAGATTCACGATGTTGTGGCCGTTGCACAAGTCATTTCGGAAGTGAAGCACAAATTAGAAGAAAAACACGGTCCGTTGTATAAAGTATGTGTCGCAGCCGCCGGACGTTCGCTGCAGACAAAACGTGTCCGGATTCGCCATTCCATCTCCGAACGAGGAGTATTGGACAAAGAGCAAGTACAGCACTTGGAGCTAAGTGCTGTCCAGCAGGCTCAATATGAAATTGCGCAATCGAAAGATAAGAGTTCGGATTATTATTGTGTCGGCTACTCCGTCTTACATTATCAGCTCGACGAGCAAGACATTGGATCCCTTATAGATCAGCAAGGTAATGAAGCAAGTGCGGAGATCATTACTACTTTCCTGCCGAAGGTTGTAATTGAATCGTTGCTATCCGCATTGAAGCGAAGCAATTTGGAGATGGATGCTTTGACATTAGAGCCCATTGCCGCAATCAGTGTCCTCATCCCACCCTCCATGCGCCGTTTGAACGTAGCGTTGGTCGATATCGGTGCCGGAACCAGCGATATCGCTATAACCAATGAAGGGACAATCACGGCATATGGCATGGTGCCAAAAGCAGGGGATGAAATCACGGAAGCATTGAGTGATCATTATTTGCTCGATTTTCACGTAGCGGAAGCAGCCAAACGGGACTGGGCCGAAAAAGATGCAATCACAACGATGGATATCCTCGGTTTCGAACAGCAGCTGAATGGTGATCAGGTTGAGCAGGATATTGGCCATGCGGTCGATCAGCTGGCAGAAGCAATCGCAGCTGGCATCATCCAGCTGAATGCTGTCGCTCCGAAAGCTGTCATGCTCGTTGGCGGCGGAAGTCAGACGCCTGGTCTGGCTGGACGCTTGGCAAGTATGCTCGAGCTGCCCGAAAATAGAGTAGCCATCCGCGGGACAGAAGCAATTCAGCCGCTTGCAAAAACGGATAATGTACCAGTAGGACCGGCGTTTATTACTCCTATAGGTATTGCGCTGGCTGCTAAACAGAACCCAGTCCATTATGTCAGCATCGAAGTAAACGGACGAGTCATTCGTCTTTTCGATATGAAGAAGCTGACAGTCGGCGATGCATTGCTCGCTGCAGGTATTCAAATAGCACGACTCTATGGTAAACCCGGTGCTGCCTGCATGATTACATTCCAAGGAAAACCACTCACCCTGCCAGGCACAATCGGAAAAGCGCCGAAAATAAGATGCAATCAACAGCTTGCCGGTCTTGATTCGCCGATATACGATGGAGACAAGCTGGAAGTGGAAGCGGGAGAGGATGGTTTACCGGCACAAGTGACTGTACATGATATAACTGGCGATTTGGAACCGATGACTGTCTTCTATAATGGCGAATCGTACCAAGTGAAACAACAAGTGCTCGTAAACGGACAACCGGTTCAAACTTCACACCGCCTGGAAGATAGGGATGAGGTCCTGTTGCAGAGAGTGACTACCGCAGAACGCTTTTTACACGAACAAAAGCTGCCGCTGCCAGCATTGCCCGAGACAAAGGAATATGAGGTCTTCATCAATGATAAGCCAGTATCGATTGAAACTTTCGGTCAGGTATTTACTATCAATGATGTTCCGGCACGACTGCGGGATCAAGTGACCGATGGCGATAGTATCCGAATACAAGAACGAAAAGTCCCGACTGCAGCTGAATTGCTTTCTCATTTGCAGACAGACACCCCAACAACTTTAACCGTTGAATTTAACGGAAGTACCATTAAAGTGACACCACCTGCAGCACAGCTATATAACAAGGAAAAACCAGTGGAGCTTGATGAGCCGATCCCGAGCGGCACCAGACTACACATGCGCGTTACAACTGATCAGTTCATCATTCAGGATATTTTCCGTTTCGTTGATATTGATTTGACAAAAGTTAGCGGGAATTTCCAACTATACAAGAACGGTTCACCAGCATCCTTCCATGATGTATTATCTCCTCATGATAAGATCGAGCTGACCATGTAAAAAAAGCTGTACGCGATTGTAGACTAACCTAGTCAAATGGGACATAAAAAAACACCCTTCAAGTGGTACACTTAAACTAAGTGTCAATTTGGAGGGTATTTTTTATGCAGAAAA
>NZ_FMZB01000023.1 GCF_900101385.1 Terribacillus halophilus | reverse complement strand
TAGACTGACATAGCGATGTGAGACACAAATAAAACACCCTTATTAGGCTGCCATGCCACCAAACTCTTTTGGTGTGTGGTAGCCTAATTTTTCTTGGATACGTTCTTCATTATAATATTTCATGTAACGGTCAATCCGCTGTCTAACTTCTGTTTCTGATAATGAGTTAAATCTTGTATACATGAACTCCTCTGACTTTAAGCTGGAATGAAATGATTCAATTACTGCATTATCCCAACAGTTACCTCGTCTGGACATACTGCTAGTAAGTTTTTTTGACTCTAGTTCCTTTTGATATGCATACGAACTGTACACACTTCCTTGGTCAGAATGCACAATCACACCTCCGGGGTGATTTCTGTTCTTTAAAGCTGTTCTGAGCGTATCTAAAACCAAGGCTGTCTGTTGATGATCATCAAGGGTATAGGCGACAACTTCATTATTGTACAAGTCCATAATGGTTGATAAATAAAGTGTCCTGGGTCCGTACTGTATATAAGTGATATCCGTTACCCATTTTGTATTCGGATGTACTGCGACGAAATCACGATTCAATAGGTTTGGGGCAATGATGACGGATTCCCCCTGTGATTTCCACTTTCTTTTGCGCTTCACACGGCATTGAAGATGATGTTTCTGCATAATACGCTGTACAGTATTTCGATTTCGTTTGATACCATATTGACGCTGAAGCAGCTTTCGGATCTTTCGATGGCCGTACCGAAACGACGTTTCAGTACAAAGAGAGATGATTGCTTCTTCCACTGCTGATTTTGGCTGGATGCCTTCAGAAATCCACCGATAATATGTTGACCTGGCAATCTGTAAACTGCTCAGGATAGATGTTACTGTATATTTCATTTTCAGTTTTTCCACTAAATACAGTACTACTTCCTTTTCAACTCCTCTTTGATTTCCAAATACTTTTTTAGAATTTCATTTTCCATTTTCAGGTGTTCGATCTGCCTGTTTGCCTTTTCTTCTTTGGACGCGTATTCAGGTCCATGACCAAAGCTGTATTGTTTGCCGATTGGCTGATCAAACCGATGTAACTGATTTTCTCGATACCACTTCATCCATGTTTTAATTTGAGACACATTCTTTATATTATATTTCTCCATAATTTGTTGATTGGTAAATTTACCGCTTAATTTATCTTTTACAACAGCCCATTTCGTCTCAGCTGAATATCTGTTTTTCTGCATAAAAAATACCCTCCAAATTGACACTTAGTTTAAGTGTACCACTTGAAGGGTGTTTTTTTATGTCCCATTTGACTAGGTTAGTCTA
>NZ_FMZB01000024.1 GCF_900101385.1 Terribacillus halophilus | reverse complement strand
GGGACTGACCCCATAGGCTGAGACAAATAAAAAACACCTTCAAGGTTGAAAACGGATGATTGTTATCCGAAATAATACTTGGAGGTGTTTTTTCTATGGGGACAAGAGTGAGCTATCCAGTGGAAATTAAACAGAAGGCAATCGAAATGAAAATGGCAGGTGTGCCTACAAAAGAGATTATGAACGAGCTGAATATCAAGAATAAGACACAGGTAGATACATGGGTCAGATGGTACAAAGCCGGAGAAATTCATCGTTTTGAACAGCCAGTTGGAAAACAATATACCTATGGGAAAGGACCCTCCTATACTTCGGAATTGGAGAAGCTACAAGCAGAAAACCGTTTTTTGAGACAACAAAATGAAGTTTTAAAAAAGTACAAGGAATTGGAAAGGAAGTTGATAGAGAAACGGCAGTCGAACTTGTAGAAAAATTGCATAAAACAATGACAGTACAGGATATCTGTCTGCATTTAGGTATCTCGAGAGCGTCTTATTATCGTTGGAAGAACAAAGAGAAAGAGGAGTTTAAAGAACAATTAGAAAGACAAATCGGCAAATTGTGCCGAAAACATAAGTACCGGTACGGATACCGTAAGATTACTGCCTTACTGAGACAGGAATACTGCATCAATCACAAGGCTGTGCAGCGTATCATGCAGAAAAATCAATGGCAATGCCGAGTAAAGGTGAAAAAACGCAAGAATACTGGGCAGCCATATGCCGTCGCAGATAACCTGTTGGATCGGAATTTTCAGTCCGATCGTCCACTTGAGAAACTGGTAACTGATGTTACTTACTTGCCTTATGGACAGAAACAATTGTATCTTTCCAGTATATTGGATTTATACAATGGTGAAGTGGTTGCTTCCTCAATTGGAGATAAACAAGATACAGCTTTCGTATTGGATACGCTAGCTCAGCTACCAACATTGCCTGAGAACTGCATATTACATAGTGATCAAGGATCGGTGTATACATCATATGAGTATCAGAAAGCTGTAAAAGCAAAAGGCATTACCATGAGCATGTCCAGGAAAGGGACGCCCGCTGATAATGCCTCCATCGAATCGTTTCATTCCTCACTAAAGTCTGAAACGTTCTATCTCAACAGTATCGATCGAACTACGACGGCAATCGTAGAGCGTACTGTCGAAGAATACATTCATTATTATAACAATATTCGTATTCAAACGAAACTAAACAACCAATCACCGATACAATATCGGCAATTGGCTGTTTGAAGGTGTTTTGATCCCTGTCTCAATAACAGGGGTCAGTCCC